>CAKQUX010000001.1 GCA_934277645.1 uncultured Clostridia bacterium
TTAAATACAAACTATGGGATGGATGTTCGCCTTGGGCGAAAGTTCGCTCCGCTCACCGAACCGACGAGCAACAAGCATTTTTTCTTTTTCAATGCTACTACACACAACTGATTTCAAAAAGCGTTTATGATGCTCGTAGGTTCATCCGCTACACTCTCTAGCAAAAAAATACCCTTAACAAAGTTAAGGGTATTTTTTTGGTGGAGAGGGATGGATTCGAACCATCGAAGCTAACAGCAACAGATTTACAGTCTGCTCCCTTTGGCCACTCGGGAACCTCTCCATTGGAGCTGGTGATCGGAATCGAACCAACAACCTGCTGATTACAAATCAGCTGCTCTGCCAGTTGAGCTACACCAGCAAACGCTGATTTTTTGGTGCCTCGGGGCGGACTTGAACCACCGACACAGGGATTTTCAGTCCCTTGCTCTACCAACTGAGCTACCGAGGCAAATATGGCTTTTCTTATTTACGGCAACGACTAAGTCGTTGCCGTAAATTTGGCGATCCGGAAGGGACTCGAACCCTCGACCTCCAGCGTGACAGGCTGGCGTACTAACCAACTGTACTACCGGACCACGTTTAATATGCAATTTTTGGTGGGCCTTCACGGACTCGAACCGCGGACCAATCGGTTATGAGCCGACCGCTCTAACCAACTGAGCTAAAGGCCCGAATGAGCAACTGCCCAAACGCAATTTTTGGTTGGGGTGACAGGATTCGAACCTGCGACGTTCTGCTCCCAAAGCAGACGCTCTACCAAACTGAGCCACACCCCATCGCGCTACTCAAAGCGACTGTTAAAATATACAATATAAAATGTCTATTGTCAACTTTTTTTCGGCACTAAAATGAAATTTTTTTAATTTTATCGACCTTTTAAAAAATTTCGCTTTAATCCTCAAAAAATTCGTTTAATCAGGCGGCGCTTACTCGGTTTGTTTGCGAACTACTCTTTAATTTCCTTTATTATAACACCGATTTTATTTAACCGTTAGCGTTTTTAAAAGGTTTTTGCGAATTGTTTAAAAAACTTGTTTTTATAGCCGTCGTGTGCTATTATTAAAGCTAATCAGGAGGAACTATGGACAAACTTCAAAAAGATATTATCGGTATTCTCACCGAAGACGCAAGATTAACTGCAAAAAAAATAGCGCAAATGCTCGGCAAAACCGAAAGCGAGATAACGGACGCAATAGCCGAACTCGAACAAAGCGGTGTTATCGTTAAATACACCACTATCGTCAATTACGGCGAAGACGATTCCGACGTTCAAGCGCTTATCGAAGTTAAAGTCACGCCTGAACGCACGAAAGGCTTTGAAAAAATCGCAGAGGAAATTTCGGCATACGACGAAGTAGATTCGGTAAGCCTTATGAGCGGCGGCTATGACTTTTGCGTCATACTTAAAGGAAAATCGTTAAGAGAAGTTGCGATGTTCGTTTCGGAACGTTTATCGACCTTAAACGGCGTCATTTCGACTGCAACGCACTTTATACTTAAAAAATACAAGGTTGACGGAGTTAAACTTAACTCCGACGACGAACACAGGATGGCAGTCGGAGCATGATTGATTACAGCAAAATTTTAACTAAACGCGTTCAAGACATAAAACCTAGCGGAATTCGCAAGTTTTTTGACGTCGTGAGCGAAATTAAGGGCGCAATATCGCTCGGAGTCGGCGAGCCTGATTTTATCACGCCTTGGTCGATGAGAAACGAGGCGATAAAGTCTATTCAAAAAGGTTACACGCAATACACTTCGAACGCAGGCATTTTGAAACTGAGAGAGCTTATTGCCGAATATCTCAAGCGTTCGCAGAATTTGAAGTACAATCCGACGGACGAAATTATCGTCACGGTCGGCGCAAGCGAAGCTATCGACTTATCGCTCAGAGCTTTACTCGACAGCGGCGACGAAGTTTTAATTCCCGAACCGTCATACGTTTCTTACGTCCCTTGCGTAGAACTTGCAGGAGCCGTTCCCGTTCCTATTAAATGCACAGCAGACAACGGTTTTATCGTCACTAAGGAAGAACTTGAAAAAGTCATAACGCCTAAAAGCAAAGTGCTTATTTTGCCGTATCCGAACAACCCTACGGGCGGAATTATGACAAAAGAACAGCTTGAAGCAATTCGCGAAACAATCATAAAACACAATCTTGTCGTTTTGTCTGACGAAATCTACGGCGACCTTACTTACGGCTCGACGCATTGCTCTATCGCTTCTCTCGAAGGAATGAGGGAACGCACGATTTTGGTCAGCGGCTTTTCAAAGGCATTCGCCATGACGGGTTGGCGACTCGGTTATCTCGCCGCTCCGAAAGAAATCGTTTATGCCGCTTATAAAATTCATCAATATACGATAATGTGCGCACCGACGGCAAGCCAATATGCCGCAATCGCCGCTCTCGAAGAAGGACTCGAAGACGGATTTCAAACGGTTGCCGCAATGCGTGACGAATACGACAAACGACGCAGATATATTCTTGCAAGGCTCAATGAAATGGGACTTAAATGCTTTGAACCAAAAGGTGCGTTTTACGTCTTCCCTTGCGTCAAATCGACGGGACTCGACGGCGACGAATTTTCGCTCAAATTGCTCGAAAAAGAAAAAGTAGCGGTCGTTCCGGGGTCTGCTTTCGGAGCTTGCGGAAAAGATTATGTAAGAATCAGCTATGCATATTCGATTAAAGCTCTCGACGAAGCCTTAAATCGTATCGAAAAGTTTTTAAAGGAAATTTAAGCATATATGGCGGATTATTTCAAACTCCGCAAAGCGGACGTTTTAGAAAAACTTAATAACGTCAAAAACGAATTGCCCGAATTTATCGACGAGTTTTTCGTCGGCATTGCCACGCAAACGTCCGAGCTTACAAGGCTTAATTACGCCTATGACCTTAGAGTTTTCTTTTATTTTTTGACCGTAGGCACAAGACGATTTAAAAACCGCGCTCCGCTCGACTTTTGCAAGGCAGATCTCGAAGCAATTACGACGTACGATCTCGAAAACTATCTCGAATGGCTCACCGCTTACAAAATGGGTGATAAATGCTACACAAACGAAGCGACGGGCAAGGCAAGAAAACTTTCAACCGTGCGCGCAATGTTTAAATACTTTTTCAACAAAGGCGATATCGTTGCAAACACGGCGGCAAAAATCGCTATGCCGAAATTGCACGACAAAGAAATAATTAGACTCGAAGGTAATGAAGTCGAAGATATTTTGAACGTAACCGAAACAGGCGACGGACTGACGAAAAAAAGTCTTGATTTCCACGATAAAACTAAAGTTCGGGATAAGGCAATCGTTACGCTTTTGCTTGGCACGGGAATTCGTGTCAGCGAGTGTGTCGGACTAAACATAAACGACGTCGATTTCAACAACCACGCTTTCACCGTCACGCGAAAAGGCGGAAGCAGAACGATTTTATATTTCGGAAAAGAGGTCGAAGAAGCTCTCGGCGAATACGTCTACGACGAAAGATTGAACGTTAAAGACGCCTTAGACCCCGACGCCCTATTCCTTTCTTTGCAAAAAAAGCGAATTTGCGTCAGAACCGTTGAGGTTTTGGTGAAAAAATATGCGCATATAATTGCGCCACTTAAAAAGATTTCACCGCATAAACTCAGAAGCACTTTCGGCACGAATCTTTACAGAGAAACGCGCGATATTTATATGGTAGCCGACGTTTTGGGACACCGCGACGTCAACACAACAAAAAAACACTATGCGGCAATAAGCGACGACCACCGTCGTCAAGCCGCCGAAATCATAAGACTCAAAAAAGACGACGAATAGTTTTTAATGCCGCATAAGTTGCGGAACTTTAATTCTTCCGAATATCAGCCGAATAAACCGCCGATTGACACAAAATGTTGTAGATTTAGTTCTATAACTTTTTTTTGCGTATTTTATGATTTTTTCAAATTTGTTGACGAACGTATTCCATAAAAGCGTGATTTATAAGGTAGTTTCCGCAAATTATTGACTTTTTTAGAATGGTTTGATAAGATTAGATAATAAGGTGAAATATGGATGTTTCTTCAGTAAATAGCGACCTTATCCGCGGCAACGTTACTACGATTATTTTGAACTCGCTCGCCGACGGTGACAGATACGGCTATGACATCTTAAAAGAAATAGAAGACCGAAGCGAAGGCAGATACAAACTTAAACAAGCCACGCTTTACAGCTGTCTTAAAAGGCTCGAAAAAAGCGGGCTTATTTCATCATACGCAGGCGACCCCGACGTCACGGGCGGTGGGCAAAGACGCTATTATCGACTTACCGACGAAGGCAAAAAGTATCTCGAAAAAGAAAAACAGGAATACGAATATTCCCGCACGATATTAGACAAGCTCGTTTCAAACGACGACTTCGATTTTGAAAATCGCACTGCTCCGTTCAACGCCGACGAGCTTAGACCATACACAAAACAAAAAGAAGAAAAGAAGGTCGTCTATAAAGAGAAGGTCGTTTATAAATATATCGACCGCCCTAACTCACCTTGCATCATTCCCGAAAAAGACGGGGCTTATATGAGCGACAAGGAAATTGAATTTTTGGAAGAATCGGCTATTAAGAATCCTTCAAAAATCTATCAGAGCGGCGAAAACGAAAATATCGGACAGTCCGAACAGCAATCCGTTGCAAACACCGAACAACAAGGCTCTCAAAACACAAACGAGAATTTACAAGCGGAAACTGCAAACGAAAACGTAGCGAGCGAAAATGCAAACGGCAGTTATACCGAAGATCAAGGTTTTGCTTCGGCAAATTCGGGCACGACATCAGACGTCCCTGTCACAAACAATTACGAGACCGAACCTACAAAACCTAGACGCACTCTTCAAGAAGTTTTTGAAGAAAAAGAAAGAGAGGCAAACGGACAAGGTTGGCAAAACTTGTCGGAATTGCAAAGCGGCGAACAAGCCGAACAAATTGCTCCGCAAGAGCCAGAACAATTCGATACTCGTATGGCGTTTTTCGGAAACACGTTCGACGAGCGTCTTGACAATATGATTAAGGCAAGAAAAGAAGCGGCTATGGCAAACGCTTTAAACGGCAACTCTGCCGAAGTCGAACCGCCTACTCATACGGGAATGCTCAAAATATTCTCCGTTATCGACGATGCGGAAGGTCGTCATTACGAAGAGCTTAAAAACAATCCGCCAAAACCGGAAAACGAAATTCTCGTAAGCGAAACAAGAAGCCGTTCGCTAAAAGAAGTTTTGGAAGAAAAAGAAAGAGCGGCAAACGAGCGCAAAAAACTTGAACAACAAAACGCTCCAGTTGAAGAACAAACCGAACCCGAACGCGAATATGCGACTAGCTACGTTACGCCTAAACTCGAAGGCAAGTTTGAGTTTGAAAATTCCGAAGAGCCTTACGTCGATTTCTTCGACGGATTGACGCACTCGGAAATTACTCCTGCCCCCGAAAGAGTCGCCGAAGAGCGTCCGATTTATCAAGACGCCGTACTGCAAAACCGACTTTATTCAAAAGGTTACAACTTAAAACCTTATGAAAAAGCGAACACGCAAAACTATTATTACGGCAATTTTGTTTACATAAACAAATTAAGACGAGACAGCAACCTTATCGCGCTTGCGACATATCTCGTTTTGCTTGCGATTTTATGGGGAACGTGTTATATGAAAGTTACGCAAAACTTATTCATATCCGCCCTTGCAGTCGGAATCGGACTTTATCTCATTCCGCTGATAACTTACTTCGTACAACCTAAAAAGCGTTCAAAGGCAAAATACAGCTTTAAATACGCAATGCTGAACGCCGCAATGCTGTTTATCGAACTATCGGTTATAGTCGCGCTCATAGGTTTCTTCATTGTAGGCGCGGACGTATCGAATCCGACAAGCGTCATTGCCCCGATTGTCGTTCCGATAACGCTTTTGACGACTTTGTTGTTCATGCCGATATATCACGGACTTCTTTACAACAGCAAAAAATATCACATTCAATAAAACAAAGTAAAGTCGGCGCTTGCCGATTTTATTTTGTAACGACGATTGCCTAACATTCGACTTACAACAAAACTATACTTTACCTAAAATTTAATGCGGCAATCATCTGCGACATTTGGTAAAACGCTAAAATAACGACGTAAAAAAAGCGTATCACAAACCGTAATACGCTATTGGCAGGGGAGACGCGATTCGAACACGCAACCAGCGGTTTTGGAGACCGCTGCTCTACCGTTGAGCCACTCCCCTAAGCCTTAATATTATATTATATCGCAAATATAAAGTCAAACGAAAAACGGCTTTATAAACAAATAAATCGCTAAATTGACAAAACAAAAAACGTCAAATTGCGATAAAACTAATTTGGAGAAAAAAATGAACACAAAATTTACATTGGGCGTCATCGGCGCAGGCAATATGGCAACCGCAATCGTCAGCGGCGCGATTAAAAAACTTTTAAAGCCTAACGAAATTATAATTAGCGACAAAGACGAAACAAAACTTGAAAATTTCAAAAAACTCGGTTTCACCGTAACGACCGATAACGTCGAAGTCGTTAAAAATTCGGAAAACTTGTTGTTTGCCGTAAAACCGCAAATTGCGCCTATCGTTTTTGAAGATATAAAAGGAAAAATCGAAGCCAAGACCGTGATTTCCATTATGGCAGGAATAAACATTGACACGCTTGAAAAAAATCTCGGAAGTTTTAATTTTGTCAGAGTTATGCCAAACACCCCTGCTATGCTCGGCGAAGGCATGAGCGCGCTTGCGTTCAAGGGCAATTTTGAAAATAAAGATTTTATAATGAACCTTTTTGGCAGTCTCGGCAAAGCCGTAGAACTCGACGAAAAGCATTTCGATGCCGTCACGTCGGTCAGCGGAAGCGGACCTGCCTACGTTTATATGTTCATCAAAGCAATGATAGACGGTGGAATTGACGGCGGACTTACTGCAGAAACCGCAAAAACACTTACTCTTCAAACGATTATCGGCGCTTGCAAAATGGTCGAAACCAGCCCTAAACAAATAGACGAGCTTATCGACGCCGTATGTTCAAAAGGCGGAACGACAATCGAAGCCGTAAATTCTTATAGAAACGACGACTTAAACGGCATAATAAGAAAAGGCATCGCTAAATGCAAGAAAAGGTCGGAGGAACTTAGTCGTGGCTAATCCTTTTGTTACAATATACACAGACGGCGCGTGTAGCGGAAACCCGGGTCCCGGCGGTTGGGGCGTTATTTTAATGCACGGGCAAAACAAAAAGGAACTTAGCGGCGGCGAAACAGACACGACTAACAATCGTATGGAACTTCTTGCCGTGATACGTGGTCTTAAAACGCTCACAAAGCCTTGCGACGTCGAATTATATAGCGATTCAGCGTACGTCATAAACGCATTCAATCAGAATTGGATTGAAAACTGGCAAAAAAATGATTGGAAAACTTCGAGCAAGTCCCCTGTCAAAAATAAAGATTTATGGCTCGAACTTTTAAGTTTATTAAAAGTTCACAACGTCAAGTTTATTAAAGTAAAAGGGCATTCGGACAATCAATTTAACAATCGTTGCGACGAGCTGGCTCGCAATGAAATTGTTAAAATTCAAAAAACGAATATCGGCTAACAACAATTTAATTAACAATCACTTAGCCGATAAAATACTTAGCTAACAATAACTTAGCAGATAAACGACTTAGCTAGTAATAACTTTAAATAGTCTCAGCAAATTTTTACAACTAATGGCTCGACTGAATAACAGATAAAAACAAACTGATTCAGATAAATCACAACACTGTAACGAGCCAAAACAAGTAACCTGTCGGCAACTGTTAGCTACTCTACTTGTCGCATTTCGGTTTAAAATATCAACAGGACAGGCTGCAACAAAGCGCTATTCAAGACGTCAAGCCAATCGATAAAAGTTAAAATGTATAAATTTATAAAAAATTTATATTTTTTTTAAAAAAAGTATTGATTTTGATTTTTTGATATGTTAAAATTTAAACACTTAAAGACCCGACAAACTTAATAAGTATGGCTATTAAGTTGCTCGTGGGTTTCTTCTAAAAAAACAAAGCGTTTGCTTTGTTTTTTTAATGCTTATTTTTTTCTTCCCGATTTCCAATACTTGTTCACATAACGTTCATTTTAATATTTATTTACACAGCACTAATTTTCAATACCATCACTTTATTTAATTTATCATCGTTAATTTAATTTGTCACTCGTAAAACGAATTTTCACAAACAAAAAACGAACAGAAAAATTACAAGAAATGATTTAATAGATTATAAAGGAATAAATAATCTAATAAAAGTAAAACAAATGTATTAAGCAGTTTATAACAATTTACTTTAATAGAATTTATTAAAAAACCTATCGCAATGCGATAGGTTTTTTATTTATAAATCAATTATTCGGCATCAGCAGGTGTTGCAGCCTTTTTCTTAGGAGCTGCCTTTTTCTTCGGCGCCGGAGCTTCCTCTTCTACGCCAAAGTCAAATGCTTTAAGAAGGTCGCCGAGCGTTGCTCCGCTGTCATCTGAATGCCATTCACGAAGTTCGTCAGGCTTTTCGGCTTTCTTGACTTTCTTTTCTTTCTTTTCGCCGTCTGCTTTCTTTGCTCTAGGCTTTTTGTCTTCGCCTTCTGCGCCTTCGGTTTCCTCAGGTACAGGCAACAATTCTTTGATTGAAAGAGTGATACGATTGTCCTCGAAACCGATAATCTTAGCTTCGACTTCTTGTCCTTCCTTCAATGCTTCGTTTGCGTTTTTAATCCACGAATGAGCAATTTGAGAAACGTGAACGAGTCCGTCTACGCCGTCGTCGATTGAAACGAATGCACCGTAAGGGAAAATTCTTTCGACTTTGCCTTTGATAATCGTTCCGACAGGATATTTTTCTGCGGCTATTTCATAAGGTTTCTTTTGAAGTTGTTTGTAGCCGAGCGAAATTTTGTTTGTTTCGCGGTCCATCTTCAAGACTACGAAATCATAGCTCTCGCCTGCTTTCAAAACCGTTGACGCATCGGTGATTTTGTTCCAGCTTACTTCCGTAATATGGCAAAGGCAATCAAAGCCTCTTACGTTTACGAAAACGCCGAACGAGGTAAAGCGTTTAACTTTTCCCGTAACGATATCGTTGACGTGAATGCTCTCCCAGAATGCATCTTCTTTTTCTTTCTTCTCACGCTCCAAAACAAGTCTTTGTGAAGCGAAGATATATCTTGATTTTTTTGCCGGCTTATCGGTTTCGACACTCTTTGCTTCTTCAGCGCCTTCTTCCTTAGCCTTAGGAGGCATAACTACAAGACGTAATTTTTTGCCCTTGTAATCTTCAAGATTTTTAACATATTTCGTTGTGATTTGCGATGCAGGAACGAAAACGACATAGCTTCCCATTCTGCCTCTCAAACCGCCTTTAACTACTTCGTTCATTTCCAAAGTAAAGACGCCTGCGTTCAAAGCCTTTTCGGCTTCTTCGTCTTCGATACGTTCGGCATCGATTTGCTTCTTTGAAAGATAAACGGCATCCTTTTCGTTTTTAAGGATTTTTGCTTCTATAGCGTCGCCTGCTTTATAATCGGCAGGATTATATTCACTATCATAGCTGGCTTCGTTCTTATCGATAAAGCCGTCTTTCTTGCCACCGATTTGAACCTTAATTCCGTTTTCATCAGCACTGATGACGGTGCATTTTACCCTTTTACCTTCTTTATACTGAGGCATTTCCAAGCCGTCAAAGACTTGTTGCATCGTAAGGTTTTCTTCGGTATTTTTGGTTTTTGCTTCCTTTTTTGGCTGTGAAGTTGCCTCTTTTGATTTCACAGATTTCTTTTCCGCGGTTTCTGCGGTTTTTTGAGTTTCACTCATAGCGTTAACTACCTCCAAAAGCAGCCAAGGTGGAGTCGACGCCCCCGCAAGAACTGCTATGCTACGAAATTGATTTATGTTAAACGAAAAATCGTTTAAGCTCGATATAAAAAAGACGTTTTTATTCACCGATTTTGCTATGTCGAACAAGCCCACGGTGTTTGCGCTTTTTTTGCTTCCGACGACGACAACCGCGTCGTTATTCTTTGAAAGCTCAAAAGCCTCTACTTGTCTTGCGCTTGTAGTATAGCAAATTGTATTAAAAAACTCAACTATTTTATGCCCACCTTTTGCCCATTTTTTTATTTTTTCAACAATATTTTCATAAGCGGACTGTTTAAATGTGGTTTGGCATACGACAATAAACTTGTTAAAATCGGAAAAATTTAGAAATTCGATAATTTTATCGGCGTCGGACAAGGCAATTCCCTTGCCTTGACAATATGAAAGCTCCGAAATGACCTCGTCGTGGATTTCATCGCCTATAATAACGGCAAAATAGCCGTCGGATGTCTTCTGTTTTAAAGTTTCGTGTATTTTTTTTACAAAAGGACAAGTACAATCAACGATATTCGCTCCGATTGCATTGAGTTGTTCGAGTTTTTGAACGGTAATTCCGTGTGTTCTTATAAGCACCGTATCGTCAGGCTTTATCTCGCTTAAATCGTAAACGGTCTCGATTCCGCGATTCTTAAGATAATTACAAACGTTTTCGTTGTGTATAATCTCCCCGAAAACTTTCGTCCCGACAGAACATTCAAGGGCTTTGTCCACGGCGGATTTAACACCTGAACAAAAGCCTGCGTTTTTTGCTAACTTAATCACCATAACTTAGTCAGTTCTTTAAAGCGGCTTTTTCCGCTTGCTTTTCAAGTTGCTCCTTGTGTTTTTTCGCAAGTCGCGGATTATGCTCTTCGACGTAAGCGTTAAGGTCCCTGCGGAGCTTTAACATTGCTTCCCAAACGATTTGCGTTGCCTTTTCATAATCTTCGGCATCCTTTGTTCCGTAGAACTCGTCGAGATAAATCGGCTCCCCGATATAAAGATAGTTTCTGCTGAACGCCTTGTGCATTTTGTAATACATCATAGGCAAAATAGGCACTTTGGCTTTGATTGCGAATCTTGCCGCACCTTGCTTAAAATCGCCCATATCTTCCGTACCTTTTTTGTTTCTGGTACCTTCGGGATAAAGCGCAAGTTTTTTGTTGGCTTTAAGAACTTTCAAGACTTCCTTGAACGCCGCAAGGTCGGCTTCTCCTCTATGAACGGGAATCGCGCCGACTTTTCTCAAAAACCAGTTTCCGATTTTGCTTTCAAACGCTTCCGCCTTAGCCAAAACGTGCAATTCTTTTTTGTAGAGTTTAACGGCAGGAATGAGCGTATCGGGAACGGCATAATGGTTGCAAATGCAAACCGCGCCTTCGACTTTATTAAAATTTTCTTTGTTGACTACCTTAGTAGGATAAATAAAGGTAATCGGAGCAAAGAAAAAGCGCATACATCTATAAAAAAACATATTTTCTCCTTTTAAATAGCTATCATAACTATTAGTTTTGTTAAGCATATCAGCCTTGCTAAGCAATAAGCAACCGACTTTATCCGAATAGAAATTGCCGACTGCGCACCGACTTAACTTATATAATGATTTAACTTATAGAATTTAACTAAAACTCTATTTAATTCTTTCGATAATGAAGTTTGCCACTTCTTCTATCGACATATTCGAGCTGTCGATTAAAACAGCGTCGTCCGCTTGTTTTAACGGCGCAAATTCACGGTGCGAATCGTTGTAATCGCGCTGTTTGATTTCCTCCAAAATCTTATCGAATTCCGCAGACTGCCCCATATTTTTAAGGTCGAGAACACGACGTTTCGCGCGCTCTTCAGGCGTGGCTGTCAAAAAGAATTTATAAGGCGTATCAGGCAAAACAAACGTACCTATATCTCTTCCGTCCAAAACAACGTCGTGCGACTTTGCAAACTCTCTTTGAAGTTCAACCATTTTTATACGCACGCAAGGGTGCTTTGAAACGTCGCTTGCCGCTTTGCTTACGTGATTTTCGCGAAGCTGCCCCGTTACGTCAACGCCGCAAACAATAATGTGTTGCACTCCGTCTTCGTATTTTATATCCATTTCGACGGTTTTTAAAATTTCCGCAACTGAATTTTCGTCGTTCACGTCAACGCCTGCTTTAATGCACCAAACGGCAATCGCTCTGTACATAGCACCCGTATCGAGATAAATATATCCCTTTTCTTTGGCAATAAGTTTTGCTATCGTGCTTTTGCCTGCGCCGGCAGGTCCGTCTATCGCAATATTTATCATTTTTACTCCTTTTCGCTTAATGTCGTACAAAAATTGTTATATGCATAATTCGGCATATACGAATATTTAGGTAGTTCTGTTTGAAACGATTATAAGTTATTTGTCGGTTATAGTCAAACGTTTACAAAACACCTTATTTCGAGCTTGCCTTTACGCCTGCGACGTAGCCCGTCGAAAAAGCGATTTGCAAATTAAATCCGCCCGTCAGCGCATCTACGTCAATAGTTTCGCCGACAAAATACAATCCTTTTTTATCTTTGCATTCCATTTGCGGAGTAAGACATTTTACGTCGACGCCGCCGCTCGTTATAATTGCCTGTTCAAACGGCGCAAGCTCTTTTACGTCGAAAGTCAACCCTTTCAACACCGAAACGAGCTTTTGTCTGTCTTCCTTAGTCACTTGCGCAAGCGGTTTTTCGCCGCTTAAACTACATTCTTTTAGAACGTACGCAACAAGTCTTTCGGGAAGCAACGACCTTACGACCGATTTTAAAACCTTTCTGTTTGTATCGGCAAGTTCTCTCAAAAGTCTGTTATCGAGCTGTTCGACACTCAGCGACGGTTTAAAATCGAGTTTTAATCTAACTCCCGAAAGCCTACCTATATATGACGAAAGAGTTAGCGAAATAGGTCCCGAAACGCCGTTTGACGTAAACAGCATTTCGCCGAACTCGCTCCTTATCCGTTTATCTCCCTTATATGCACTAAGCTCGACGTTTTTTAGTGTAATGCCCTCAATTTGCTTCACAGACTGCTTTGTGATTATCGCGCACAATGCAGGCTTAGGTTCGATAACGTTTAAGCCGAACGATTTTGCAAATTTATATCCGTCGCCCGTAGACCCCGTGGACGGATAGCTTTTTCCGCCCGTCGCAACAATGACCCTGTCCGCAAAAAATTCGCCTTTTTCGGTTTTAATCGTGTAGGCGTTTTCATCGTCGCAAATCGCCGTAACGTTGCAGTTTAAAACGATTTTCACGCCGCAATCTTTTAACGCCCTTTCAAGAGCCTTGTTTACGTCGTTCGATTTGTCGGATTCGGGGAAAACTCTGTTTCCGCGTTCGATTTTAAGCGGAAGTAATTTATCGAAAAATGCGTATGCGTCGTACGGCGAAAATTTGTTTATTGCCGAAAACATAAACTTTTCGTTGTTTACGACGTTGCTTAAAAATTCGTCCGGAGAACAAAAATTCAAAACGTTGCAACGGCCTTTGCCCGTAATGTAAATCTTTTTGCCGAGTTTTTCGTTCTTTTCGATCAGAGTGACTTCCGCGCCGTTTTTTGCTGCGGTTATCGCGCTCATCATTCCGGACGCACCACCGCCGATGACAGCTATCTTCATAGTTCGAACTTCTCCTTTTCAAGTTCGCTAAGAACTCTATCGGCAGTCTGATAAGTTTTTATCGGCGTAATCGTTATATAGCCTTTGTCTGACAAACTGACGTCGTCAAAATCCGAGCTGTTTAGTTTCGATATAGACTCGCCGCACAAGCGGTGAATTTCTCCCTCGCCCGAGTTTCCTATCGGCAAATATCTGTCGTGATATTCTCTGACTCCGATCGGGCAAACGGCAATTCCCTTGTTTTCTTTATGATTAAACGGAATATTGATATTTAAAGTAACGTCTTTTGTTATGTACTTTAAAAGTCTTTCGAGATTTTTCAAAACGAAATTGACGGAAAACTCATAATCGCCGTCTTTTTCGTGTGTCGAAACGGCAATGGACTTTCTGTTGCATATCGTGCCTTCAATGGCCGCATTAGCCGTTCCCGAATATAAATAGTCGGTTCCTACGTTAAGAACGTTGTTTATGCCCGACAAAACTATTTCCGCTTCGGGATAAATCACAAACAATCCGAACCGCACGCAATCGATAGGCGTGCCGTTGAGCGAATAAACTTTCGCTCCGTCAACTAAATCGTGGGATTTGTACACAAAGTCGTTTACAAACGTTATCGAATGTCCTGCTCCCGATTTTTCGGTTTCGGGCGCAACGATAACGACTTCGTGTCCGCCTGCCACCAAGCCTTTTGCAAGTTCCAGAATGCCTTTTGCTCTGTATCCGTCGTCGTTTGTAAGTAAAATTTTCATAATCTATCCTTTTATAAACTAAGAAGCGTTAAACCGACAATAAACAAACCGTTATCGATTGCCGATTGTAATTAAAGTGATTTTAAATACGCAATTTCATTATCGTTCAAAAAGCGGTATTTTCCGCGACCTAAACCTCCGAGACGCAAATTGCCCACCGCAACGCGTTTAAGGAAAACGACGTTCTTTTCGACAGCCGAAAACATACGTCTGACTTCGCGGTTTTTTCCTTCAAAAATCGTGACTTCAAGACGTGTCAAACCGTTTTCGACGCCCGTGACTTTCACTTTCGCTCTGCCGAATTTTTCGCCGTCAACCGTGACGCCCTTTCTTATTATCGCCAAATCGCTCTCAACGATTTCGCCTTCGATTTTTACAACGTAAACTTTTGGAATTTCACTTGACGGATGTGTCAATTTTTGAGTAAGTTCTCCGTCGTTTGTCAACAGCAACAAACCTTCGCTGTCATAGTCCAATCTCCCGACCGGAAACAAACGCTTCTTTAAATCGATAAAATCAAAAACCGTTTTTCTGCCGAGGTCGTCGCTCGCTGTCGTAACGCAACCTTTCGGCTTGTTAAACATTATGTAAGTAAGCTCCTTTACGGGAGCTACTTTCTTTTTATCAACGGTTACAGTGTCGTTTTCCTCGTTCACCATAGTGCCGAGTTCCGTCACTTTTTTCGCGTTTATAAAAACTCTGCCTTCGGCAATAAGCTCATCGGCTTTTCGGCGAGAACAAACGCCGCTGTCGGCAAGGTACTTATTGAGTCGTATCATTTTTTCACCTTATGCAAATTTAGTCCAAATCGAATTTCGACGTTAAACAAGCACTTTGCTTAGCTTTTATTTTCTGTCAAAAATCGATTTGCGTTCTACACCGCATATAGTATACAATTTCGAGCTAAAAATCAAGTGATTGCCGTCATAAACATTGACTGTGCCGCACTTAGTGTTTTCTTTAAACGGTGCGGACAAATCGTTCTTTTTGATTCGCACGTCAAAGGTTTCGCCGACTTTCATAGGATAAAGCAAGTTGTCCGCATAAACTTTCACGCTATCCGATTTCCCCTTTAAAACGTTTACCGTTTCGTTTTCAAGCTCGAAAAGCGGACGCATTTTATACTCTTTGAACGCTTTTTCCATATACGCTTTGCTGTCTTCCCACATGCCGTAATGATTTAAAACTACGCAAATTAGTTGCATATCGTCTCTCAATGCCGACGAAACCAGACATCTGCCCGACGCTTTAGTATAGCCTGTTTTTACACCGTTTGCGCCGTCATAATTCCACAGCATTTTATTTTTGTTTTGATAGTATCGGTCATCGAACTTAATACTTTTCGTTCCAACAATTTGCTTGAACGTGTCGTTTTTGAAAGCGGCTGCCGTAATCAAAGCAAGGTCGTACGCCGTAGTATAATGTTCGTCGTCGTGCAAGCCGTGCGGATTTTTAAAGTTCGAGTTTTCCGCACCGAGAAGTTTTGCCGTTTCGTTCATCTTTAAAACGAAATCTTCGACGCTTCCCGACGTTGTTACAGCCAAAGCCACGGCGGCATCGTTTCCGCTCCTTAGCATAAGACCGTATAAAAGTTCCCTTATCGTGCGTTTGTCGCCGTTTTTAAGATAAATCGACGACCCCTCGACTCCGACAGCCACAGACGGAATTTCGATTTCCGCGTCTATATCCGAAACGTTGTTTAAAACGGTCAAAGCCGTTAAGACTTTCGTTGTCGAAGCAGGAAAAAGCTTTACGTCTTTATTGCTTGAATAAAGCACTCTTTTTGTCGTTGCTTCGATAACGACGGCGCCGCTTTCCCGATTTACCGCCGAAGACTCGGCTTCGTCGTTTTCGTTTTCAAAAGCGTCGAAACTTTGATATGCCTTATCGATTTGTTTTTCGTCAAACAAATTTACTTTTTTCGCAAAGCAACCCGACCCGAAAATCTTAACCGATAATGGCAATAAGCATACGAATAACGTAAGCAATGATACTGACCATATTATTCTCCCTTTTTGCATTTGTCTAATATTCCCTTTGCAAGATTTACCCACTTGCTTTCTTCATAATTAGAGTCAACCGTAATAAAACTCTTGTCTTTTCCGACAACCAAAAAACCGAGCGGTTTTATCGTTACGCCACCGCCGCTTGCTCCCGCATAAGGAAACGTAAGTTTCGTTTTCGGCGCGGTTTCGCTGTACTCGCCACCGCCGGTTACGAAGCCAAAAGTAAGTTTCGATATCGGAATGATTGTCACTCCGTCCTCCGACGTAATCGGAGTTCCGATAACGCTGTCCGAATCGATGATGCCTTTTAGTTGCGACAAAGTTGCGTTCATAATATTTTCGATGTTATCCATAATTTCTCCCCAAACACTTAATGTTTATTTGCACGCACAAAACCCGACACGCTTAACGCCTTGCTTTTTGTCATTATAATGAGATAGCGCGAAGTTACGCTGGCGTTTAATGCGCGGACTTTATAAAACTCTAAACGTTGTTTTGTAGTTTCTTTAAAGGTTTTACGCTTTCAAAGCGACGTGATTTTTTCTTTTCCTTTTTCTTGAATTGCAAGAATCGCGCCGCCAAATCTATCGGTCTGACGCCGATTTTTATTTCTGACGACAAGGAAAACTCGTCTTCCCACGCAGGAATAAAACTCTCGAAGCCGTCTGTCAAAAAACCTAAAAGCGTCATTATTCCGAAAAACCCTCCGCTTCCCATTCCGCTTATAGCAGCGTCGTTAGTTCCGAAACTTCCGACTTGCGAAACGCTTAAAACTTTAACGGCGGAAAGCAATTCCAAAATCAATGCAACGTTAGTATTGTTCTTATTTCCTTTTTTATGAGCTTTATCTCTCGACTTATTTATTCTGTCACCGTTCTTATCTGTCTTTTGACTTTTTAAGGCTTTTTTACGGTTTTTGCCGCCGATTTCGTGAAATTTGAACGAAAGTATTCTAAATTTCAGCTCTTTTGAGAATAGAACAGTCAATATTCGCCATTTGAACAGCTTAACAAATGCGGAAACTTGCATACGGTCAAGTGAGGCGTTGACACATAAAGAAAACTTGTACTCGGCAACAAAAATCAAAATACCGAACAAAACGAATAGTTTTATTAAATTCGCCACAACCGAAATTTCCATAAAGCTCCGAAATTAGCATTTTTAAATTGACAAAAACTATACGCAAAGCGGCATCTTTACAAAAAAAAGCTACCCTTTCGGGTAGCCGCTTTTAAATTGTAATTAGATTGTGCATTTCAATATGTAAAACATTTTTAAACTTCGCAAAGTTTATTGCAAATAATTTGTTGATAATACTATTCGTACGTTTCAAACTTTTCACCGCGCAAGAAATCAGGAATTTCGTCGTCATCGATGTCGTCTGCCGCAACGAGTTTGCTTATTTCTTCGACTTCCTTATCGTCAGGTTTTACGGTTTCGGAAAGCTCTTCTTCGACTTGCTTTAATGCACTGATAATGTTGTTTTCCTTTTCGGCAACGACCTCCTCCGAAATAACGTCACCGTTTTCGTCAAGGAACGAACGATTGTGGAAAAGCGTTTCTTGTTGCGGAGCATAAATAAGGTCGATTTTTTCAAGCACTTCGCTAAGGTCAGGAAGCTCTTCTATTGACGTAAGCTCGAACTTTTTCAAAAACTCATCGGTGGTGCCGTACAAAAGCGGTCTGCCGACCGTGTCGCGACGTCCGACCACTTCGATAAGATTTGCCTTGGTAAGTCCTGCAATTGCGTACTCGCTGCCTACACCCCTCAATTCGTCTATTTCGAGCTTTGTTATCGGTTGTTTATAGGCAATCGTCGCAAGAACTTCCATAAGCGCTTTCGTGAGAGATTTTTCCCTAAGCGGCGTAAGCATATCGCAAACGAAATCTCCAACCTTAGGATTGGTCGTAAATTGAAGTTTTCCGTTAAACTCGACAAGTACAATTCCGCTGTCGCCCGAATATCTTTCTTTTAATTCTGCGACTACTTTGTCGAGCTTTGCCATTGTAAGTTCGGGCATTTTGTCAACTATTTCGCCCTTTTCGATAGGTTCTCCGCTAGCGAAAACGATAGCCTCGATTATTGATTCAATATTCTCCATTGTCGTCCTCCTCAAAGACTATCGGAGCGTCAGTCGCTCCCTCTACCGCATAAAGCATAATTTCGCCGAAATTCTCTTCCTGCACCGCTTTGAGCCTTTGATATTTCATAAGTTCAAGCACGGCAAGAAACGTAGTAACGATATCGTTTTTATCGAAATCGGGAGTAAACAACGAATAGAAAGAAAAGCTCTTTTCGACCGTAAGTCGCTCCCTTATATTGTTCATCTGGTCGCTGACCGAAAACTTTTCACGCATAACGGTTTTCGGCATTTCCGACTGTTTGAGTTTATCGCTGTTTGCAAGCACCCTTGCATACGCCTCAACGAGTTTCGACAAACTGAGATTGGTAAGCGAAACTCTGTAATCATCTTCGGTAAAAATCGGCTCTCTCGAAAAACGATTGATGGTTTCCATTGCGCCGAGTTTTGTGGACTGCTCTTTTAAAATCGCATATTCTTTCATTTTTAATATGAGATTTTGTTTTTTAAGTTCGATTTCGTCCTCTTCGCTTATTTCGTCTTCGGCAACAGGCAACGCTCTTAAAGATTTTATGTAAACAAGCTCAGCCGCCATAATGATAAATTCACCGGCATACTCGAAATCGAATTCTTCTTTCGGCGTATTTTTGATTATATCGATATACTGTCTTGTAACGTCGGACACGAAAATGTCCTCGATATCGATTTTTGCCGCCTTGACAAGAGTCAGTAACAAATCGAGCGGACCTTCGTAATCGCTGAGTTTATAAACAATTACGGGACGAGAAACAAAAAGCTCTTCTTCAGGCTCGATGCCTGCAAGTTCGAGCAAATTGGTAACTTTCTTTTCTCCGTTCTCTTCTATCATAAAAATGCTCCCCACGTTTTGACAAGTAAATTCAAAACGCTTTTTTGAATAACGTTAAGATACATTCCTACCACGTCAAGGTACCAGAAGTATCTTCCCAAGGTGCTGCCAACGAGCAAAACGACAAGCAAAATTATCATTCCGTATCTGCGCATAAAGCGGCAAAAACCGCTTTCCGGAACAAACGCTTCGATTGCTCTATATCCGTCAAGCGGACATATAGGCAAAATATTGAACGCCGCAAGCGTAACGTTAATAAGCAAACCGTAAAGGCAAAAGGTGTATATAAACACCATCGCGTAATAGCTGAAACCTGCAATGACGGTAACCTTAGAAAACCAAAACGCGCACAAGCAAAGCAATGCGAAAAATACGAGCGCCAAAGCAAGGTTTGTCGCAATTCCCGCAACGGCAACCAAAAACACGTCTCTTTTCTTGTTCTTGAAATTATTCGCATTTATAGGCACAGGCTTTGCCCAACCGAAACCGACGGTCAAAAGGAGCAATATGCCGACCAAATCGAAATGCTTAAACGGATTCAAGTCAAGTCTGCCTGCCTGTTTTGCCGTGTCGTCGCCGCACAAAAGCGCAACTCGTCCGTGAGCCACTTCGTGAAACGTTATCGACATAAGCGAAACGAGAATCAAAGCCAATGCCGAAACGGTTGAATATAGAGCGTCTTCGCTTTTTATTAGCAATGATAACATACTATTTTATCCCGAATTCGATTTACTTTTTAAACCACGTCGGCAACGTATTATTTCTTATCAAATCGTCGTAGGTTTGCGGTTTAATTATGTAATCGGCTTTTCCGTCTTTGACCATAACCATAGGCGGAATTGCGTTCATATTATAGTTCGACGCCATAGAATAGTTGTACGCGCCCGTCGAGAACACGGCGACTATATCTCCGACTTCGGTATCTTGCAAAGGAATGTCAATACCTATCATATCGCCGCTTTCGCAACACTTTCCGCAAATGGCAACCTTTTGTGTAAACGGCTTGTCTGCTTTTGACGCATTGATTGCCGTATACTTGGCTTCATAAAGCGCAAAGCGAGGGTTTTCAAACATACCGCCGTCTATTGCGACGTATTTTCTGATACCCTTTATTTCTTTGAGAGTTCCGACTGTATAAAGCGTTATACCTGCCTCGCCGACTATCGAACGACCCGGTTCGATAATAAGGAACGGTTTTTCGATTCCGAATTTTTTGGTCGACTTTTCAACAAGCAACGCAAGATTTCTTACGGTGTGAGCATAACGCGACGGAGTAAACAAAGGGTCGTCGCCCGAATAATAAATTCCGTAGCCGCCACCCATGTTTAAAGTATTGACCTTAATATTCTCCTTATTCAAATCGGCAATAAAACCGATCATAGCGTCAACGGCAAGTTCAAATGCGGAATAATCGAAAATTTGCGAACCGATATGGCAATGCAATCCGTCGAAAATCAAGTTCTCTTTTGAAACGATTCTCTTTATGGCGTTCTTTGCCTCTTCGCCGATTATAACGCCGAATTTACTGTCGGGACGAGCCGTTTGAACGGCGGCGTGCGTATGCGCTTCGACAAGCGGATTGACTCTTATTAAAACAGTCGCTTTTTTGCCGAGCTCCCCTGCGATTTTGTCGAGTCTGTCGATTTCGTCAATGCCGTCTACGACAATATGGCCTACTCCTATAGAAACGCCCTCTTTCATTTCTTTAGGCGTTTTGTTGTTGCCGTGCATTATTATATGCTTTGGGTCAACTCCTGCCTGTTGCGTAGCGTAAAGCTCTCCGCCCGACACGACGTCCGTCCAAAGTCCTTCTTCGTTTACGATTTGATACATTGCCAAACAGCTGAGAGCTTTCGACGCATAAGCTACGGCAAATTTTCCGTAATCGGACAATCCGTCTTTATATGCACGCATAACTTCTCTTACGTATGCTTCATCGAGAACGTACAACGGCGTTCCGAACTTTTTTGCAAGCTCTACGGTGTCGCAACCGCCGATATTGAGTCTGCCGTTTTTAATGCAAAGCGTATCTCTTAAATTCATTTTTCGCCTCGTTAGTTTTAATCTAAAAAATATTAACATATAAAAGGCTTAAAGTCAATTTTTACCCTTTACATATTTAAAAATAGTTGAAAAAGGTTAATTCTAAATTAAATATTAAAAAACGGCAATATAATCGATAGCCTGTTTTGCAAACATTATCTCCAATCGTCAAAGCTATAAAGCCGTTTTGCTCTAAAAAAAAACTAACCGCAATGCGATTAGTTTTTAGCAGCATTTTGCCGCTACGTTATTTTTCGCTACTATAAATTTTGCGAATTACTTGTGCAAACCGAAAATTCTTCTCAAATCGTCGATGAAAGTAGATTTTTCGATGTTTTGCGCAATAACCACGTTTGCTTCGCCGATTACCACACCGTCTTTTACAAGATAAGCCTTTCCGACTTTATCGCCGACTTTTAAAGGCGCTTTGACGGTTTTCGGCAACTCGTATTTCACTTCAAAACCTTCGGTTTCTCCACGTTTTGCAAAACTTACAAGCGGCGCGTCGAGTTTGAGTTTTGCAGTCGTAGACTTACCCTTTTTAACTTCGACGCTATTTTCGATTTCCGTTTCCGTATTCATAAACACGGTATTTTCAAAATTGGCAAAACCATAATTGAGCATATTGCTTGCGTCTTTAAATCTCGTTTTGCTGTCCTTTTCGCCGATTACGACAGCAATCAATCTCATTCCGTCACGCTCTGCTGTTGCAGAAAGGCAGAAACCTGCTTCGTTCGTAAATCCGGTTTTTCCGCCGTCGCAACCCTTGTAAAATCTTACAAGTTTGTTCGTGTTTGTCATAGTAGTTTTTCTTCCCGATTGATGTTCGAAATCTTTGAGCCACACGCCTGAAAAGTTAAAATATTCAGGATGCGAAACGAGCGCTCTCGTCATGGTAGCAACGTCCTTTGCGCACGAAAAGTTTTCGCTTGCAGGAAGTCCCGTACAGTTTGCAAAATGCGTGTTTTCCATTTTCAGTTCCGCCGCTCTTGCATTCATTTTAGCAACAAAGTTTTCCACACTACCGCCGATATGCTCGGCAAGAGCCACACAGCTGTCGTTCGCGCTTGCAACGATGACGGATTCTAAAAGTTGTCCGACTTTTTGCGTAGCGCCCGCATCGAGAAACACTTGCGAACCGCCTTGGCTGTGCGCATTTTCGCTTATAACGACGTCGTCGTCAAAGCTAAGACGTCCTGCGTCGATTTCTTCAAACGTAAGAAGAGCCGTCATAATTTTCATCATACTTGCAATTTGAAGACGCTCGTTTTCGTTTTTAGCCGAAATAACACTTCCCGTTGCATAGTCAATCATATAACTTGCTTTTGCGCTATCTGTCACACCTTCGGTATCCGCCATTGCGACGTCGGAACTTCCGACAAACGCCGTTCCGAATACGAACGCAGACAGAGCAAGCGCAAGCATAACAATTAAAACAAATTTTTTCATTGTACACCTCTTATCGTAGTTTGCGGATATTTGCAAATATTATGCAACGACTGCAAAATCGACAAACAACTCATAAGCTACAATTCGGAAAGCAAACAAATTCGTTTTTTTAAATTTGTCTTTGTTATTATCTTTTATAATCTTTCTATATTATCCTTTAACGTTATTTCCGCAAAAACTTAATTTTTTAATGCTTTCTTAGCTTATTCTTATCAATTTTTGTTCGTTGTTTCAAGCAGTTTTTCGCCGTATTTTTAGTATATTTTACGCCGCAATTTACACATAAGTTTACACACTGTTTGCGCAATTATGTAAATGCCGAAAACCAAATATTGTTTTAAAAATTTATTTAAAAAATTTGCTAATTTTGTAAATATGATATATAATCAAATCATAAAAATGTATAAACGTTTAAAGGAGTAAAAAATGGGAAGAGGCGGTTGTAGCGGCGGTGGTTTTTCAGGCGGTGGCGGAAGCCGAGGAGGTTTCAGCGGTAGCGGAAGGAGCGCGTCTAATTTCACCAGACAATTTACTAATGCTTATTACGGAGCAAGAGCAAGAAGATTGTATCACGTCCCTATGGCGTTCAATTTTTTCGCTTGCCCGAGCTATAAAAGATATTCGAGTGCGACTTCAAAAACTATCGGACTTATTGTCGGTGTTATAATTTTAGCTATCATTGCAACCATTTGCGCAGTAACTTACGTCGGAGCGATAAACAGCGATTATAAAGTTATCAGCGGTACCTGCGTAAGCAACGATTATCATAGAGATTTAAAAGAACCTTACGACTATAAACAGTATTATTTCTCAACGTATCGTTACACCGTAAACGGGACTACCTATCAAACGGAAAGCCGTGTCGGTTGGGACAAGGACGAAACTATCGGAAAAACGGTTGAAATTTGTTACAACATCTACGATCCTGCAGATATTCTTGAAAAAGAAGGCGCAGACAATCTCAATGTAACATATAACGACGGCAAAAAAACCAAATTGATTATCGCTATCGCCCTTTATGCCGTTGCGGCAATTCTTTTGATTTCGGCAATCGTGAACTCCGTTAAAAGCAAAAAAATCAGATCCGACCTTGACAACGAAGTCCAAGCTCAAATGGCAAATGAGACGGCAAGCGCAGTTGCGGCTGACACAACCGTAAAATCTGACGACGTGTTCGGCGGCGAGTTCTCAAATTCGTCCGCAAAAACGAAAACGTTCCGTCGTTGCGAATATTGCGGTTCGAGAATAACCGACGATATGGACAAATGCCCTAGCTGCGGCGCAAGCACTCACGGTTTGAACTAATGATTTGACAATATTATATTTTATCGTTTAATGCAAAAGCCACCGAAATCGGTGGCTTTTATTTTGGAAACAGCGATTGTAAAGTTTCTAACTAAGTCATTTAATAAATTTTCGCATCTTTAAATTTTTGACTTTTAAATATTATCATTTATTAAATATTATATTTATTAAACAAAATCTATATTAAATAATTCTTTTATTAAACTTTATGATTTATCTGATTTATCAGTTATTATCATTTAGTTGTTATCATTTTTAAATATGATTTTCATTAAATACTTCATTTACTAAACTTATAATTCAATTTTTAAACTCTTCGCCGGTAAGATACTTATAAACCGTTTTGGCGATAAAATCGAAACCTTCGATAGTTCCGAGATTTTCGCCGTTTCTATTTTTGACAAAACAAAGATACGGAACGTTTTCTCGAGAGTGATCGGTCGAAATCGTCGACGGGTCACAGCCGTGGTCGGCGGTTATTATAAACATATCGTCGTCATTTAATCTTTCAAACATTTTCGGCAAATATGCGTCAAATCTTTCTACACAGGCGCGGTACCCGTCCACGTCATTGCGATGCCCGTAAAGCATATCCGTGTCGACTAAATTTACAAAACATAGTCCAGAAAAATCACGCTTCATAACTTTTAAGGTCGCTTCACATACTTCATCGTTTGTATGCGCGACAACGTGTTCGGTAAGTCCCCTGCCCGAAAAAATATCTCTGATTTTCGCTACGCCGATACACTCAAAACCTTTTGCTTTGAGCTTGTCCATAACGGTATCTTTTGGCGGCAACAACGAATAATCTTTTCTGTTCTCCGTACGATAAAACCCGTTTGCGCCCTCCAAAAACGGTCTTGCGATAATTCTTCCGACAGCATTTTCACCGCACATAATCTTGCGCGCAATCTCGCACATTTCATAGAGCCTTTCAAGCGGAATTACGCTTTCGTTTGCGGCAATTTGCAAAACGCTGTCAGCCGACGTATAGACGATAGGTCTTTTTTCGTCTGTCGATTGCCTGCCGAGCCTTTGAACAATTTCCGTTCCGCTTGCGACTTCGTTCCCCAAAACTTTGACACCAAACGCATTTTCAAGTTCGTCAATGACGTCTTTCGGGAAGCCGTTTGGATACGTCGGTTGAGGTTTTGGAGATATAATGCCCGCAATTTCAAAATGCCCCGTTACCGTGTCTTTGCCCTTTGACAATTCGACAAGCCTTGCAAACGAAGCAAGCGGCTTTTCGGCTTTAGGCATAGCCCACACGCCGTCGATATTGTTAAAACCCAAACTTATCAGATTCGGAATTTTAATTCCTTTTGAAATGCTCTTATAAGTATCCGAACCTTCGTCGCCATAGACGTTAGCGTCTTTTGCGCCGCCGATTCCGAAACTGTCAATTACAAGTATAAATGCTCTCATAAATTTATTATATCACAATTACGTTCAATATCAATCCCAAAATAAAAATTACCGCCGCATTAAAAACTACGTTTATCAAAAACATAAGTCCGACCGAGCCGAGAACGGGTCTGAACAGCTTCCACGCCTTGCACCCGACAAGAGGAAAATTTGAAATTGAATACGCAAGCGCAATCATCATAAAAACAAAACTTCCGCAAAATACGGGAATATACACAAATATTATGTTCATAACACCGACAAAACCGCCATAAACCGATAAAATGCAAACAGCCCTGCCAAGATATACGCCGATAAGTCCTAACGAAACGTCCGCTAAAACGATAAAAACAAAATTAACCGACGAAAAAACGATAAAAAAGTATACGACAAGCATTGCCAAAAATATGCGCAGAAACAGTTTTCCGCTTCCTACGCAAAGTTCAGAATTGCAATTATTTACACCTGACGTCGCACCAACAATGATGCCGATGATAAGCCCTATGACAAAAACAGCGCAAATAAACAGCAGCTTCTTTTTGCTTTCGGACAAAAATCGTCTTGCTTCAAATCCGAATTCTTCAAATCTGTTTGCGCTGATTTTCGCTCTCATACCGACCTACACGATTCAATCGCCGTCAAAATAAAATGCTTATTGCTCGGCTTCCCTTTTTTCATATCTATTGTTTCACCGAACTCGCCGTACAATCTATCTACGTCGCCGACAAGCCACGCACTGCCGATTGCGTTTTGCACGTCTTTTTCGATTGAATCCACACTCTTATTATACTTTTTTGCGAGCCTTGAATATGCCACAAATTTTAACGGCAAAAGCTCTTCGCCGCTTAAACCATCGCAGATAATATCATACAAATAGTGATAGCCGCATTTATTCGGCAAAAAGCCGAGCGACAATAAATATTCTTTAACTTTCTTTTCCACAACACAAGTTTAAAACGTTTGGGAAAAATAAAAAAAACTCTTTTTGTTATTCTTTATCTTTTACTGTCCGATTTTGTATCTTGCCCAATTAAACGCATACTACAATAACTAAACGCATACTACGTTTGTAATTTACAAATTGATTTTGAATTTGGTAGAAAATTAAACAACGCAATGCGTTAAACGTTGCAATCAAAAAAAGAAAGTGTTTAGCTCTCTTTTTCCGCATTTTTTATCATCCACGGAGCATAAATTCCGTAGCCCTTTGTCGGGTCGCCCGTAAAGACGTGCGTCACGGCTCCCACGAGCTTGTTGTTTTGCACGATTGGGCTTCCGCTCATACCTTGCACGATTCCGCCCGTTTTTTCAATCAAGCGACTGTCCGTCACCTTAATTATCATACTCTTTTCCTGAACGCTGTTCTGCGCAAAAGTCTTTATTATTTCCACGTCGTAATAGTCAGGCTTTCCGAAAACGTCCGAATAAATCTGTGCTTTCCCCACCTTTATTTCGGCGAGTTTTGCAACGTTTATCCACTTGCCGTCATATCCGTTGATTTTTCCGTATATGCCATACGGCGTATTTTTTGTTATCGTTCCTATTTCGTCTGCTTTTGAAAAACGCCCGACAAGCTCGCCTGCTTTTCCTTTTTGCCCTTTAACCGCGCCACTTATGGTAGCGTCGTATATCTTTCCTTTCTGAAATTCAAAAGTCAAACCGCTTTCAGCGTCACTGATACGGTGTCCCAAAGCACCATAAACGCCGTCAGCCGTCACAAAAGTAACCGTTCCTATGCCGCTCACGTCTTCTTTGACATAAATTCCGAGTTTGTATGAGCCGCTTAGTGCGTCCACACTCGGTTTGCATTTTACGACAAACTCATCTCCTTGTCTGACTGCTTTAATTTCGCACTCGCCACTTTTAACTTGTTTCATCAAATCGACAAGCGTCGAAACTCTATTTCCGTTAATTTCGGTTATTATATCGCCGCGTCTGAGTTTTCCGCCGGTCGGATTTTCCTTTCCGCCGTTCGTGATGACTTCCGTCGTTTCCAGAACGACAAGTCCGTCCGCCTTTATGGTAATGCCTATCGGTTTGCCGCCGAGCATAACTTTGTCGTAAGAATCCGCCTTTGCTACACCGCCGCAAAAACCGAAAAGCGTTATAAGCAATAGAACCGTTGCGACAATTATTAAAACCTTATATATATTGCTTTTTAATGTTGTCATAGCATTATTTTTTTACTAATTCGTCCTTATATTTGCTAAGAAATAAATTCTTTCTGTCAATTTGTGGGTATAAAGGTCAATTTATGTCGAAACCTCTCATATATTGTAATGCTCAGGGGGTAAATATGATTGAATGCTTCTTTTCGATGCTAAAAGATATATTGGTATTTTCGTCATACGTTGACAGCAAGAACTCTTTCCCGAAACCTCTTTCAAAAGAAAAGGAACGCGAATACCTCATTGCCGCAAAAAACGGCGATGAAAAAGCAAAAGAGCTTTTAATTTCACACAATTTAAGACTCGTCGCGCATATCGCAAAAAAATACAGCAATTATAACGACACCGACGAACTTATTTCGGTAGGCTCGATAGGTCTTATAAAGGCAATAAACAGCTATCAGATAGATAAAGGCACGGGACTTGCGACTTATGCTTCGAGATGCATCGAAAATGAAATTTTGATGACTTTCAGAAGCGGCAAAAAACATAAATGCAACGTTTCGCTGTACGAACCAGTCGGCGTTGACCGAGACGGAAACGAGCTTACCTTAATCGACCTTTTGTCCACCGAAGCGGACACCGTTATAAACGACGTTGAAAGCAACATTTTGATGGAGAGGCTAAAAGCTCTGACAAAAAAGGTGCTTGACAAGCGCGAATACGAAATCATAAATCTTCGTTACGGATTAGAAGGCGGCGCGGCTCTCACTCAACGCGAGGTTGCCGCAAAGCAAAACATTTCGCGCAGTTACGTTTCGAGAATCGAAAAAAAGGCTCTCGACAAAATAAAGGACAGAATTAACAAAGAAGAACTTTATTTCGATTGATACTAAACTCAAAAAGAAAAAGCGTTGCATAGTCGGCAATATAAATCTCCCCATAGTAAAACACCGCCTACTAAGGCGGTGTTTTACTAATCAAATTAAATCTTCAAATCTTAAATTCTTTGGGATTTTCGCTGCTATGTTGCATTTTAGCTTTTTTGTCGTAAATCAAAGTTCTTCCATTTCGTAAACCACGCCAATCTTTTGTGCGGTTCTTTTGCAATCAAACTCTTTTGAAAATTTAAGCATCGACGATGCGTTTTCCGTTGCACCTTGCGTATTTCTTTTGTCGAAGGCGTATCTTTCGTAAAACTTATTTTTTGTTGTTAAGCGAATCTTTGAGCTTTACGAGCTCTTCGATTTCGTTCAAAAGCGAATTTATGTCCTTAAATTGACGGTGTACGGATGCGTATCTGACGTAAGCAACTTCGTCTACCTGTTTTAATCCGTCCATAACCAATTCGCCTATATGCGTGCTCGAAACCTCTTGTTCAAGAGAATTCAACACGCTTTTTTGGACTTCGGAAACCAATTTGTCCACAACCGCCATAGATACGGCTCGCTTTTCGATTGCTTTCATAATGCCTCTACGAACCTTATCGATATCGAATTGTTGACGACTTCCGTCTTTTTTTACAACCATAACGGGAGAATATTCTACCGTTTCGTAAGTCGTAAATCTTTTTCCGCAGCTTTCACATTCACGTCTGCGGCGTATGGTAGTTCCGTCTTCGCTCTGTCTGGAATCGATAACGCGACTTTCCAAACAGCCACAATAAACACACTTCATAGTTTTACCTCTTATAGAGTATACTATAATTCGGTTTTTTTGTAAACTTTTTCTTGAAAAATAACTCTTTCTTTGTCATATCTTGTAAAAAAAAGTCATATATATAAATAGGTGAAAAATGAAAGAATATTCATTCAGCGAACTCAGAAATAAAAGAATCGTGAACGTTTCGGACGGTCGTGAACTCGGTCACCTTTGCGATATCGTTTTTTCTTGCGTGGGAAGAGTGAACTATTTCGTTGCGCCGGGCAAAAGAACGTTTTTTAAATTTAACTGCAACGATTGCGTGTGCATACCTTGGCAAAACATAATAAAAGTCGGCGAAGACGTAATTTTGGTAGAGCTTCAATCTAGGCCGTCGGTTATGGCAAGCGGCTATGACGGCAATACCGCCTCCGACGAGAATTATGCCCAAGCCTTGAGCAACCAAAATCCTAATAGCCAAAATTACAATTAGTTATAAAAACAATTATAACTTAAACTATAATCGGTTAAAAAAATCAGCATTTTTAAAAATTTAATTTGACATTTTACACATCACTCAATAGCAGTTTTAATATTTAACATTTAATAAGCAATCCTTATACTACAACTTTAATAAACAATTTTTATACTTTAAGCTAAATAAGCGATATAGTAATAATTTAAAAAAATAATAAGTGATTTTAAATTATTATTTTAAAATTAAATAATAGATTTAAAGCTAATTTAAAGCTAAAATTTAAAATTTGCAACACAAAATTATAATATCAATAAAACCGCCTATAACTGCTCTATCGTAATCTAATTTAAAATTTATAAATGAATAAATATGCGTAGTTATCCACATTTATCCACATTTTGGTGGATAACTCGGTTTACAACTATGACAAATTGACAATTTTTGTGTAATTTTAACATAGTCTATGAAATTTTTATTATACTTTTCGCATAGCCGCTGCTTATGAAAAAACAGTGTTTTTTAATTTATTATAATAATTATATTGCAATTAACATTTTAGTGATATGCAAAACTATTTTAAGACACAAATTTAATAAAAAAACTTGACCGTGCAAGCCACGGTCAAGCGATTTTTATTTGTTAAAACTTATTAGATTAAGCCACATAATTAGCTTCGTCTGCTAACGGCTAAATTGTGTAAAACTTAATTATTCTCCATAACCAAGCTAAACAAGCCCAAACAAACTATGCGGTCATAAATTTTCTCAATTTCTCGATAGCGTTTTTTTCGAGTCGTGATACCTGCGCTTGTGAAATTCCCGTCGTCTGAGAAATTTCGGTTTGCGTTTTCCCGTAAAAATAACGTAGCGCAAGCACTTGTTTCTCTCTTTTCGGAATTGTTTCCAAAGCGTCAGCCAGCGTTATATTTTCCGTCCAGCTCTCGGTTGTCGATTTTACGTCAGCCACTTGGTCGATAATCATAAGGCTGTCTTCTCCGTTTCCCACGCTATCGAAAATCGACACAGGCTCGGAAACGGCGTCTAAGGCGCAAGCGATATCCCTTTCGGACACGTCAAGCTCTTTCGCAATTTCATAAAGCGACGGTTCGCCGCCGTCGATACTCTCTTGCAAACGCTCCTTGACTTTAAGCGCATTGTAAGCAACGTCTCTGATGTTTCTTGAAACTTTTATCGAAGTTCTGTCACGCAAAAATCTTTTTATTTCACCGATAATCATCGGAACGGCATAGGTCGAAAATTTCAAGCCCAAACTGTAATCGAAGTTTTCAAGCGCCTTTAAAAGTCCGACATAGCCCACTTGAAACAAATCGTCGCTACACACTCCGCAACGAGAAAATCTGCCCACAATGGACAAAACAAGTCGCATATTCGCCGTCAAAAACTCTTCTCTGGCAACAGCGTCGCCTTGCTCTATTCGCTTTAAAAGAGCGTCGCATTCTTTTGCCGTTAGTTTTGGCAAACTACCCGTATCTATTCCGCAAATTTCAACTTTATGCATATTTTCTCCTATGTATTGCGGCAGTTTCCAAAATTTAGTATTTATTAAGTTTAAACTTTTATTCGTTTTTTATTTATTCTTTTTTAATTCAATTTGTATTTTATAAATCACAAAACTTTTTCTGTTTTTAAATCATACTTTCCATTCTGCAAAAACAAAAGGCGGTTCAAATTAAGCATTGACAAAAATAACGATAATCATTCAAGTTTCGATATTTCTCTTTTTAGTTTCGCAACGATTTTCTTTTCAAGTCTTGAAATATACGATTGACTTATCCCCATCATTTCCGCAATCTCTTTTTGCGTCTTTTCTTCTTTTCCGCCCAAACCGAACCGCATTTCCACAATTTCTCGCTCGCGTTTAGGTAGTTTTTCAAACGTCTTTTTAAGCATTTCCTTTTCACTGCCTGCTTCGACGTCGTTATAAATCGCGTCGCTGTCCGTGCCTAAAACGTCGGACAACAACAGCGTGTTTCCTTCCCAATCGACGTTTAGCGGCTCGTCCAAAGATATTTCGCCTTTCAGTCTACTCGTCTTTCTAAGGTGCATCAAAATTTCGTTTTCGATGCATCTCGAAGCATACGTTGCAAGTTTTATGTTTTTGTTGCTGTTGAAGCTGTTCACCGCTTTTATCAGTCCAATCGTGCCGATAGAAATCAAATCTTCCATATCGACGCCGGTGTTGTCAAATCTTTTTGCTATGTAGACAACAAGACGCAAATTTCGTTCTATAAGCAAGCTCCTTGCGTTTTCGTCACCGCCCATAAACTTTTCGATAGCTTCGTTTTCTTCGTCGGCGTTGAGCGGCGACGGCAATGCTTCTCCGCTACTTATATACATAGTATCGAAATCTATGTCACCGAGATTGAAAAAGTTTATCACTTTTCTAAGCAAATTCTTGATTTTTTCTCTTAACGAGATTTTCATATTCCCCTCCGTTTGCCGTAAATTTTGGCTTGTTTATCTATTGAAACGATTCGGTTTTTAGATTTGTTTATATTTCCGTCTTAAACTTATTTACATTTTCGTTTTAGACTTGTTCTTCTTTTCGTTTTAGACTTGTTTTTCTTTTCGTTTTAAGTTTAATTTTCATTTTATTTTAGGCTTGTTTATCTTTCCGTTTGTCGGTAGCTACTTAGCAAAACGAATTATGTAAAACGACGTCGTATCCGTGATAGTTTTCCTTTGACACCGCAACCAAAAAATCCTTTTTGACAGACACGTCTTTTCCCTTCGCAAGTTCGATTTTTTCGGGAGTCAGCAGTTTTAGCGACGCCGTTCCGCCGACCGTTTTCACGGTTATTTCTCTGTCGCTTTTTGAAACGAACCTGTCGCCGAGTTTTTTGGACAAAACCACAACGGGTTTAAGCGTTGTTTTGTCGCTAAGCGAATTTCCCGTGTCGTAAAGTCCTTTCAGTTCATACTTTTCGCCGTATAGATACAGCGTTACTTTGTCTATTCTTCGCCCCGACCTGCGTTTTAACATTTGCTTTATAAAATACGTCACAAACAGACATCCTAAAACCGTAAATCCGTACGCTATACTGCTTGTGATTTTCAGTCCGCTAAGATAAATTATCCCCATTGTCGCGCCGCCAAGCGCAAACGTTATGCCAGTAAAGATCAATAAACCGAAGAAATACTCTTTTGCTGTCTTAAAAGAAAAAAATATCAAAACCATAATCGGCGACAGTAAAACGGCAACTAAATACTTAAAGTTCCCTATAAGCGGATATGCAATCGCTATCGCCGCTCCAAAAACAGCCGCCAAAATCGACCTGAATTTTTTAAACTCTTTTTTAGCCGCCCATATCGTCAGATAAATTATAAAAAGGTCAACAATAAAATTATTTATAAAAACAACTTCAATATAAACCATATTAAAGTTATAAGGCAAAAAAATCGAAAAAACCTTTCGTTTATGGCGAAAGGTAAAAATTTTGCCGTGAATAAACGAGTTGCTTTTTTCAAATATCGATAAATTAGCTAAATAAAAGAAGATAGCGTAAAAACCTACTAATTTGAATAATTTGATTTAAAGACGTCTTTTGGCAAATGCCGATGAATAGCTTCAAATAAAGTCAATAGCGGTAAAATTTAAGTACTCTGCTATAACTAAACAAGGGGTCTGCGGCAAACATCGATTGTTTTACTACATATAAAAAGTCACTTTGTTATGATTCAAGAATTCTGATACTACAAAAGAGCCGCTTATAGCAAACATCAATTGTTTTACTACATAAAAAGCCAAAAATAAAAACACCTTTCGGTGTTTTTATTTTGATTACATTATTAAGCTGAAAAGTTAATTGCAATGCCAAATTAAAAATTACACAAAACTAACGTAATCGTGTTTCGTTTAAGACATGTTTTGTTTAAGGCGTAGTGATAAATTTAATAAATCACCAATCACAGCGATAACAGCTTGTTTGAACAAACGGATATAATTTGATAACAAATCGATTTGCAACTTTTCTTAAAACTATCTGTTGCCGTTGTTGTTATTGCCGTTATAAACCTTTTGAAGGAACGGAGGAACTCCGCTGTTGTTTACGCCCATTCTGGATGACGAAACCGTCGAAGAATTGGTGCTTGGCGTAGGGTTTCTTCTGATTTCAGGCGTAACGTAAGGGTTTGCCATAGGGCGATACGTATTGTTTGCGTAAACTGATCTCGATTCGGTTTGCGCTACTGCAGGTTTTTCTTCTTGCGCGCCGCCAAGGCTTCCACCTGTTGCAATAACCGTAATTTCGATATCTTTTTTGCCTTCTCTAAGACCTGTACCGACAATAATGTTTGCCTTAGGGTCAACGACTTGTCTGATTATATCGCAAGCCTCGTCAACTTCGGCAAGTTTCATATCTTCGAGACCGCCGACAATGTTGATAATGATGCCCGTTGCGCCTTCGATGCAAGTTTCAAGAAGCGGCGAGAAAACAGCTTGTCTTACTGCTTCGTAAACTCTGTTTTCGGCTTTACCGCGACCGATACCCATATGAGCAAGTCCTTTGTTTTTCAAAATGGTTCTTACGTCTGCGAAGTCAAGGTTGATAAGCGAAGGGTCGGCGATAACGTCGGCAACGCCTTGAACGCCTTGACGAAGTACGTCGTCGGCAACTTCAAAAGCGCGATTGAACGTTACACTCTTATCCAAAACTTGCAACAATTTTTCGTTCGGAATAACGAGCAAAGTGTCAACGAAGTTTTTAATTTTCGCAATGCCTTCTTCGGCGTTTTTCATTCTCGGAAGACCTTCGAAATTAAACGGCTTGGTCACAACGCCGACGGTAAGAATTCCGAGAGCTTTTGCGATTTCCGCAATAACGGGAGCTGCGCCCGTTCCCGTGCCGCCACCCATACCTGCGGTGATGAAAAGAAGGTCGACGCCTTTTAAGGTTTCTCTTATGACGTCGCGCGATTCTTCTGCCGCTTGACGTCCGATTTCAGGATCTGCGCCTGCGCCGAGTCCGCCCGTCAATTTCTCGCCGAGTTGAATTCTATAACGAGGCGGAACAAGCGAAGTATTGAGCGCTTGTACGTCGGTGTTCATTGCGACGAAGTTTGCGCTTTTGATACCTGCTCTTATCATATTGTTTACGGCGTTATTGCCGCCACCGCCGACACCAAGGACGACGATGTTTGCTTGTCCCAATTTTTTAGGAATAACGTTTTGTTCCGGATTTTCATTATCTGCGGCTTCGTTGTAGCCGTTTTCCGAAATGCCGTATGCGGTATTTGGATAATTATTATTGTTGTTGTCAAAGTCAAACATTTTTGACCCTCCCTGTTTTCTAATTGTATATAAGTCTACCCGCTCTGTTTTCACCGATTCCGACAGCAATATTGATCAGTGAAATTGCGGAAGAATTTTGCGGTTTGTTGTAAGCAGGATTTTTCGGAGCAACGATTTCAAGCTCTTTAATCAATCCTCTTTCAAGGTATTTTGTTATACCTTTAAGTTCCAACCCTTCGCCCGTAACGTAGAACGGAAGCGACGGCGTAGGAATGTATCCACATTCGACAATAGCGTCCTTTATGGTTGCCGACAAAACTCTGAGGCTGTCGATGACAATGCTTGCCACGTCCGCCATATAGATTTTGTAGCCGCTTTTTGTCTCGTATATTTCGTCCGTATAATTGAGATTTAAATCGATTTTTCCAATTAGTTCCGAAGCGTCGTCAAACGGAATTTCAAGCGCTTCGTATACGTTTGCGGCAACGTGTCCCAATCCGTAAGAGAATGAACGCAAAGCCATGAGTCCGTTGCCTTTCATCACCGACACCGAGGTCGATAAATATCCGACGTCAATCAAAAGAATTTCGTTGAAACGCTCCTCTTTTTCAAATATATTGAGTCCCTCGCAAAGCGGCGTCGCATAATAATGCGTTTCCTTAAAACCGAGTTTGCTCGCAAGTTCGTCGAATATCGAAAAATACGATTTTTCGCAAAAGACGTAAGACACCTCACCTGCAATCTTTTGAACAGCTTCCCCGATCGGACTTTCCGTCGTATTCGAGCCGCCGTCAAGAGAAAAAGCAACGTCGGAAGCGTTTATAGGAATAAATTCGCCGTCTCCAAACGTATCGCCCTTATAATAAAAATAATCGAGGTCCGCAGACGTAATTTTACGAACACGGTCATATTCGACGCTCACGTCTTTGACGTTGACCGCCAAAAACTCCGCAGGAACGGAAACGTGAAGCACCTTTCTTTTGCCTTTTACGTCTTTTAAAGCGTTTTGCAAAAGTCCGTACGCCTTTTCTTTCAGTTCGTTTTCGTCAAGCCATTCGCCTTCGTAAAAGCCGCTGTACGGCACGGAATCGACTTGTTTTAACGAAAGAAGCTTTCCTGCCTTAACGATAGCAACGACCGAAGTCAGATTTTTTGAACTGACGTCAAGTGCAACCGCCTCGTTTGTGCCAAACCCCATTTTTTTAAACAAAGATTTAATCATTTTTCTTTCGTTTCAACTTCCTAATTAAAGGGTCTCTTCCCCATAGTGACTATAAATATTATATATGATACTCAAAACAGTGTCAACGCATTTTTGCCATTAAAATGCACAAAAAAATATCTGAAAATTTCCAATTTTTGGAACATAAAATAAAACTAATTTTCATACCAAACGAACTTTTCACCGTTAAAAATAACGAAGCCGCCGTTCAATTTTTTAGCATCGCTAACGTCCGACGAAATAGAGGTGTCGGAATACCATTTATACGATTCGGAAAGCATTTTTCCTAAATTCACGCTCGGAAGTCTGAATTCGACGCCCGTTACGGTGAAAATTTTCGCAACGTAATCACCTTCGGAATAAACCGCCTTATTGTTTTCGCCGATTTCGATTCTCTTTATAAACGAGCAAACGTCCTGATTTAAAAATCCGAGATTTTCATAGCCTGCAATCACGTTCTGAACGACGCAAAGTTCTTTGGAAACGTCGGCAGAAACTTGTTTTCCTACCACAGCTTTATCGGACGGAAGCGTAAAATCGACGGTCAAAAATTCATAACCGTATTCTTCGCTTTTATTTTTAAGTTCGGTCTCGTCGACTAAATCGGTAACGAACATTTCACGGTCAAGCAAAGCATACTTCTCGCCTGCTTTAACCGCCAAAACGGGAACTCTGACCGTAACGTAAATAATTACCTTGTTAGGAAATACTCTTTCGACGTTTGTAACCTTAACTTGCGGATATTTTGCCTGAATATTTGCAACAATTTGCTTTTCTTTTATGAACAAAACGTTTTTGTTTATTTTAAGTCCGGATGCGGCAATGATTTTGTCTTCGCTAAGAATATTTTCTTCGCCGCTCGTCGTATAGCCGACTTCGATATGTCGCAACAAAAACACGGTAGCGCAAAGAATAAGCGCTAACGCAATTACGGCAAATATTATTATCAAAGTCAAAACTCTTTTGTCCATTTTTGCTCCGTCATCGAACGTCGAAACGCCATCGACGCCCGATGTATGAACATTATAATATATAAAAGGAATACTTTTCAACTTTTTTTAAAATTTGTATGAACTTTTTTGGCGTACGCAAGAATATTTTATATTTTTTTGCCTATAAAACGGCAAGAGAAATAAAAGGACAATTATTCCTTAACAACTTTTTCTTACAATCGGAATTCCGAGCGACGCGAAAGTTTCGTCAAGCCTTTCATAACCTCGGTCTATAAGTTCGACTCCGTAAACCTTTGTTTTTCCGCTCGCAAAAGCCCCTGCCATAGTGAGCGCGGCGCCGCCTCTCAAATCGCTTGCAACAACGTCTGCGCCGAACAAGTTCTGTACTCCGTCAATAACGGCGCAGTTTTTATCCACATTGATTTTTGCGCCCATTTTCATCAACTCGTAAGCCGTCAAAAATCGGTTTTCAAACACATTTTCTTCGATAATCGTTCTTCCGTCACACACTGATGCAAGAGCCATAAACTGCGCTTGCAAATCGGTCGGAAACGATGGATAAGGACTAGTTTCGATTTTACCCAAGCCGTGCGGCATTCCGAGTCCGTCCATTGTCACGATTCCGTATTTTTCGGTAATCAAAAGCGTGTCCGAACGAAGCAAACGCGCATAATCTTTCGACAATTCGTAAGGAAAGTTTCTTATTTCGAGTTTGCCGCCGAGCATTGCGCAAGCCGCCATAAGCGTTCCGCCGACAATTCTGTCGGGGCAAGGCTCGAACACCGCGCCGCTAAGTTTTTCCACACCGACGATTTTGAATTTTCTCTCGCCTGTTTCTTCGATATTTGCCCCCATCAGCCTGAGCATCGAAACAAGGTCGCCTATTTCGGGTTCGATTGCGGCATTTTCGAGTTCGGTGATGCCTTCTGCCGTAACTGCCGCCATAATTATCGTTTCCGTAGCTCCGACCGACGGATATTTAAGACGTATTTTTGCGCCCTTTAATTTCGTCGCATGACAAACGAGATAACTGTCGCCCTCGTCGATATTAGCGCCCATTTTTTTTAACGCTTTAAGGTGCAAATCTATCTTTCTTTTACCTATTTTGCAACCGCCCGGATATGCCGACACCACTCTTTTGCAACTTGCGAGTATCGGAGCAAGCAAAAAAATCGAAGCTCTCATCTTCGTGGCGTATTCGGTCGAAACGTAAGGGTCTCTGACGCTACCGTATGTAATTATACTTCTGCCCTCTCTTACGCAATTCCTGCCGATAGAACGACACAAATCGACCATGGCATCTACGTCCGATATAAAGGGACAATTTCTTAATATGATTTCGTCGGACGTCAGAATCGAAGCCGCAACGAGCGGTAAAACAGAATTTTTTGCGCCAACAAGTTCCACACTGCCGAAAAGTTTCTTTCCGCCGCTAATTTCAAAATATTCCATAAACGCTCCCGCTATTATTGTATGGAACTCAAAAACTTTTCGTGCTTTTGTCTGGATACGTTCAATAAAAGTCCCGTTGCCATATAATACGCCACGACCGAACTTCCGCCTGCACTTATAAACGGCAACGGCAAACCGGTAGGCGGAATGGCGCCGCTTACCACGGCTACGTTTATCATTGTCTGAACGGCAATCATAACGGCTATACCTGCCGCCATATATGCCGAAAAACGATTTTTTGCGTTAAGACTGATTTTTATTCCCCTACACAACAAGACTATGAATAGCAGCATAATAAAAAGACAACCGAACAGCCCCGTTTCTTCGCCTATTATCGAAAATATAAAATCCGATTCCGCAAACGGTAAAAACAAATACTTTTGCCTGCTGCAAAACAAGCCGACTCCGAACAATCCGCCGCTTCCCAACGCATAATATGACTGAATAAGCTGATAGCCTTCACCGAGCGGCGACGAAAACGGGTCTAAAAACGCCATAAGCCTGCTCAGCCTGTAAGGCTCGATTAAAATCAGTATTACGCCCATAGCTATTGCAGGAACAACGATAAGCAAAAGGTGTTTAATTTTTGCGCCTGCAAAAAAGAGCATCGAAAATACGACGGCGAACACGCAAACCGTGACGGACATATTAGGCTCTAACATCAAAAGAAGGCAAACGGACAAACCGCCCAGTAGCGGTACGAGCATAGACGAAAACTTGTCTGCGCCCGTCACGGAACATTGCGCGGCAACAAACACCACAAGTCCGAACTTTGCAAATTCGCTCGGTTGAATTGTCGAGAAACCGAGGTTTATCCACCTTTTCGCTCCGTAGCTTTCCACTCCGATAACGGGTATAAACACAAGCGCCAAAATTGCCAGAGATAATCCGAGAATAACAAAACGGATTTTAATCAAAAAGTCGATTCTTATGTATGCGAGAGCAAGCATAACGATAAAACCGACGCCGATTGCTATCGCTTGCGTTTTGACGTACTTAAAACTGTCGCCGAATTCGACGCTTCCCGAATAACTCGAAGCCGAATAAATGAAAACCAAACCTATCAGACCGAGAAATATCGCAATAAGAAAAGCAGGCAGGTCAAAATCGATTTTTCCTGCCGCCATACTGATTTTTCCTGCAAAGGCAATCGTTTTATCGTGTCTAAGACGCCTTGCCGCACATTTTTCCGCTTCTCTTTCTTTTTTACGCTCCGCCCTGCGTTCTGCCTCTTCGAGTTTGAACCTTTCGCGTTCCGCTTTTGAAAGTTCTCTCTTTTCGGCATTGCTCAGCGTATTGCGTTCGATAGATTTTCCGCTATGTAAGGCTCGTTTTTTTCCTTCTTCGCGAACGACCAAAAATTCCGTCATAATTTCTCCACAATTTCTTTAAATTTATCGCCTCTTTCGGCATAGCTCGAATATCTGTCGAAACTTTTTGCCGCAGGCGAAAATAAGACCGTCTTTTCTTCGCCGTCCAAAGCGCGCAAAACACAATCTTCGAGCGACGAACACTCCTTTATATCACGGAAACCGCACAACGTAGCGGCGTGCATAACGCTTTTTGAGTTCTCGCCGCAAACAAGCACTCGACGAACCTTTTTGGAAAAATGCTCGAACAGTTCGGGATATTCTTCGCCTTTGTCGCTTCCGCCCAAGATAAGCACGGTATCGTCGGTCAAGCCTTCTATCGCCGATATTGTCGCGCTTACGTTTGTTGCCTTGCTGTCGTCAAAAATGTTCTTTCCGTTTTTGACTCCAACAAATTCGACTCTGTGCGACGGCTTTTTAAAATCTTTAACGGCTTTCAAAATGGTTTTGTTGTCGATTTTAAGCAGTTTTGCCACACATACGCAAGCAAGCAAATTTTCAAGTTCTCTGCCCTTAAACGGCGTTTCTAAAACGTCTATAACTTTTTCGTCTTTAAAATAAACGCTTCCGTTTAAAACGTAACCGCCGTCGCATTTTTCTTTCAAACTGAACGGAATAACTTTTGCAGCAGCGTTTTCGATTATTCTTTTAACTCTGTCATCGCCTACGTTTGCCACCAAATAATCTTTTTCCGATTGCTTTGCAAAAATTCTCGATTTCAGGTTTTCATAACACTCGATAGATTTATGTCTGTCGAGATGGTCGGGTTCGACGTTTAGCAGGACGGAAATTTCGGGCGAAAAGTTTCTTACGCCTTCAAGCTGAAAAGAGCTGACTTCCACGACGGCAACGTCGCTTTTCTTCAATTTGTCGGACATTTCCGTAAACGGAGTGCCGATATTGCCAAGTTCATAGGCGTTTATTCCGCCTGCGTTTAAAACTGCGTTTATTAGTTTTGTCGTAGTGGTTTTTCCGTTTGTTCCGGTTACGGCAATAACGTCCGCGGCGCAAGTTTCATAGCCGAGTTCTATTTCCGAAATCACGGGAGTGCCGCTAAGTTTAAGTTCTAAAATTTCACCTTTCAAACTGCTTACCGCAGGTGAAACGACTACCAAATCTACGTCATTAAAATCTGCCGCCCACCCTTCAAAAATCAAATAATCCTTTTTAGAATAATCGTCGTCGTAAACCTTGACGTTTGCGCCTTTTTTGTTTAAAAGTTTGGCCGCCGATTTTCCGCTTTTCCCGTATCCGTAGACAAGCACGTTTTTGCCGTTAAAATTCATATAACCCTCGATGCTATAATAGCTACAACGCCGCCTATGATGCTTATTGCAAAATAACAAGCGGTGATTTTACTTTCCTTGAAGCCTTTCAACTCAAAATGGTGATGAAGCGGCGCCATAAGGAATACGCGTTTCTTTTTGATTTTAAAAACTACTACCTGCAATATTACTGATATGCAACTGACTACAAACATTATGCCTGCAAAAACGATTAAAAACGGCTGCCTTGCAAAAACCGCAACGGTTGTCGCTCCTGCTCCTAACGCAAGCGACCCCGTATCGCCCATCATAACTGACGACGGATACGAATTGTGGCATACGTATGCGAGCAAACCGCCTAAAAACGAAACTGACGTGATTATAAGTCCGAAAAGTTCCTTTGCGTATTCGGTATCGTTTGCGACAACGGCATCGGAATAATATCCCCAAAGTATAATCGAAAACGCCATAAAATACGCTATCGAAGTAAAACCCGCAAGTCCGTCCAGACCGTCTGTCAGGTTTACGCCGTTTGTCATGGCGATATAAACAAGAGTAACGAACGGAATGATAAACCACCCCATATCGAACACGGCAGTCGTGAACGGCAGACGTATACTGCTTCCGATAAAACCGTTGTTATAGCAAAAAAAGCCTAGAATTATCGCCGCTCCTACCTGTCCGATTATTTTTTGATACGGTTTCAATCCGAGATTACGTTTGAACCGCACCTTTATAAAATCGTCCAAAAAACCGATTATCGCATAGCTGAGCGTCGCCATCGCCGACACGAGAGAAAACGTCGAATAAAATATAAGCGGCATCACTACGGCAGGCAGAACAAATATCCAGCCGCCCATAGTAGGAGTGCCGCTCTTTCCCTCGTGTTGCTTGACGTAGCCGAGAACGGTTTGTTCGGCTTTGTTTTTAGTCAATATTCTTTTGACAAGCGGAGCTAAGCCTAACGCCGCCAAAAACGACAGAATCAGGCTTAAAAGCATCCACAATTTTCCGTTTATCATCTTTTCGCTCCTCTTTTGAGAACCGTTTCAAGGTCGCTGTACGGAATCTTCTTTCCTTTGATTTCCATATAGTTTTCCGCGCCCTTGCCGGCAATTACCACAGTATCGCCTTCCGCCATTTCGTTCAAAGCAAAAGCTATGGCCTCAGCTCTGTTTACGATTGTCTTCGACGGTTTAACCGCTCCGCATTCGATATCCGCAATAATCTTCTCGGGATTTTCGCTTCTCGGATTGTCGCTCGTCAAAATTACGGCGTCGGACAGTTCCGATGCGATTTTGCCCATAATTTTGCGTTTTGAAACGTCGCGATCGCCGCCGCAACCGAATACGGTTATGAGCCGTGACTTCGTAATCGTTCTTGCCGTTCTCAAAAGATTGTCAAGTCCGTCGGGCGTATGCGCATAATCGATTACTATAAAGCCTTTTCCGTTTTTCAAAACGTTAAATCTTCCGTCGATAGGTTTTAAGCGTCTCACGCCTCTTTTAATCGTTTCTACGTCGACTCCGAGTGAACTGCAACATATCATTGCCGCCAGCAAATTGTAAACGTTAAAGACTCCGTACAGCGGCGATTTCATTTCAAACACCTCGTCGAACATATTCGCGACAAAGCTCGTTCCGTCAAAGTCGGGATATACGTCGATTGCAAAAACGTCGCTCGGCTCGTAAAGTCCGTAAGTTATGACGGGAATGTTTGAATTCAGCGCAAGTTTTCTTCCGTATGCGTCGTCCACGTTGACAACCGCCGCTTTTACGTTCTTTCCGAAAAACGATAACTTTACGTTTGCATACTCGTCAAACGTTTTAAAAAAATCGAGATGGTCTTGCGTTACGTTTGTAAATACAGCAAGGTCAGAGTCTATGCCGTAAAGTTTGTCGAAATAAACGGCGTGCGCCGACACCTCGGCAACGACCACTTCGACGGCTCTTGTTCGCATAAGTTGCAATAACTTGTTTAGTTCGTACGGGTCGGGAGTCGTCAGTGACTCGCCTATTTTTTCATCGCCTACGAAATGTCCGATTGTGCCTATCGTCCCGACCGTCATTCCGGCGGTTTTAAGCAAACTCGACAATATATGAGCAGTCGAAGTCTTGCCGTTTGTTCCGACGATTGAAACGAATTTCATATCTTTTGCAGGATTGCCGAAATAATTTTGGCAAGCGATGCTGTAAGCCTTTCTCGTGTCTTTAACTAAAACGTAAGGCGCATTTACGGGTCTTTCGACAAGAAAACAACTAACTGTGTTTTTCAATCTCTCGACAAAGCCGTGGCCGTCAACTCTTGTTCCGTTCAGACAAATGAACATATCGCCGCTTTTTGCCTTTTCGCTCATCGTGCATATATCATCGATTTGTATATTTCTATCGACGTTCCATTCGATAATTTCTAAACCGTTAAGTAAATCAGACAATTTCATAGTTATCCTCCAAGATACTTTATTTGATTTTATCAATAGTAATTCTTATGGGTTTTTCGTGTCAATAGAGGCGCAAAAGTAGTCAAAACGCCCTTTTATGTGACAAAAAGCACGGTATTTCGCTTGTCGACTTTTGCCCCCTTTAAAGGAAATTGTTCCGTTACGGTTTCGCCTTCGCCGTCCACTTCGTAATGCAATCCGAGTTCCTTTGCCTTTTTTATCGCGTCTTCGACGCTAAGTCCGACAAAATCCATAAGCTCGAACTCGTCGCCGATAATCTCATAATCCTTATCCGTATAAGTCGGCGCGATATTCAGATAATCGAAAATTCCGCCGAATATTTCGCCTACGATAGGAGCGGCGACCAAACTTCCGTAATATACGCCGCCCTTCGGTTCGTTTACAATAAACAAAACGCCTATGTCTGCGCCCTCGGTTGTCGAAAAGCCCAAAAACGACGAGTAGTATTTGCCTTGGGCAATTCTTCCGTTTTCGTATTTTTGCGCAGTTCCCGTCTTGCCGATTATGCTGTATCCTGCTCTGTAAGCGCCCTTTCCGCTTCCGCCCTCAACAACGCCTCTTAGCAGTTCGCGCATAGTGTCGCTAGTAGATTTCTTTAAAACCTGCTCGCCTTGCGTAGATGAATTTATGCTCAAAGTTTTGTTCAGCGTCGTATCGACCGCGGTAGACGCAATAAACGGACTTACGGTATATCCGCCGTTTACGACGCACGAGGTTGCCGTTAAAAGCTCGATAGGCGAACAAGCAATCGCCTGTCCGAAGCCTATTCTTGCAAGGTCTACGCTTTTTACCTTATCTCGTTTTATCGTTATTGCCTGAGTTTCGCCGAACATATCTATTCCGGTTTTAGACGTTAAGCCGTAAGCGTTCAAATAGTCGTAAAACTTATCCGTTCCGAGTCCTAATGCGCTATCCATAAATACGCAGTTACAACTTTGCGCGACGCCTTCCGCAAACGTCAAACTTCCGTGTCCTCTCGTTTTCCAACACTTTATGTTTTTGCCGTCGACCGTCCTGTGCCCCGAACAATAAAAGCCACTGCTCGGCGTATATACGCCTTCGTTTAATGCACTTGCCGCCGTCAAAATTTTAAAAGTCGAACCGGGTTCGTAAACGGTGGAAACTATTATGGATTTCGACGTCGAAAACAATTTCGTTATGTCGTCACGCGGCACGTTGTTAAGGTCAAACGACGGAGCTTCGGCAAGCGCCAAAACTTCGCCCGTTTTGTAGTTCATCACAACGCAAGCAACGCCCAACGGGTCGTATGTCGCAACCGCTTTTGCCACGGCGGCCTCGGCAATTCTTTGAATATAATAATCGAGCGTGGTGACGACGTTTAACCCCCTTACGGACGGAATATAATAGCTTTCGTTTTTTCCTATCGGCCTGCCGACCAAGTCCGCTTCGCTTAAAATTTGCCCGTTTATGCCCTTTAAATACTTTTCGTAATACGCTTCAAGCCCCGTTTGCCCCACGCCGTCGCTCGACGTGAAGCCGAGCAGTTGCGTCATAAAATCACCGTAAGGATAATATCTGAAATTGTCTTCGGCATAATAAATGCCACTCTTTCCGCTAGCGTAAATTGCCGTAAGCTGTTCTTTTGTCACTGCGGAAGCGATAGTTACTTCGGACGCTCGTTTACTTACCTTTTCAAGCACTTTTTCGTAATCGAGATTTAAGACGCTCGACAAACATTTCGCAACGCCGTTCTTGTCTGTCACGGCATTAGGTCTGACGTATATCGTATATTTTGTTGCGGTGTCGGCAAGCGTAATTCCGTTTCTGTCTAAAATTTTACCTCGCGGCGCATCGGTCGGAACGTCGCGGAGCCATTGCGATATGGCTTTTGCAGTCAGCTCTTTCGATTGTGCAACCATAACGTATGCAAGTTTTGCAAAAACGCCGATAAACAAAAATAAAAAAATCAACAGCAAAACAAACAGCCGTTTTGTAGGCGAATAATTTGTTTTGTTTTTAACTTTTTCGTGACTGCCACCTGTCGCGGCGGAATTGTTTGTTTTTTTAAATCGTATCGACCTTCTTTTCGGAAAAGGAAATTTCATAAGCACCTCAAATATAGATACTCGCGAAAATTAAAAAGTAGACTAATATAGCCTATTTGAACTCTATCTACACTATCAAAATTACAAATTTTTCATTATAGGCTTTGCAAAATTTAAATTGATAATTACATTTTAAAAACAATAATTTAATAGAATTATTAAATAATAATCTGACTATTAAAAATCTAACTATTAAAATAAATAATGAATTATTAAATTAAAAAAAAATGTTTATTAAAAAAACGGCACTCAAATAGACTTCGGAAAAGTTGCAAATACTGTTGCTATTAATAAATTACTATTTTCATTAAATTGTCATTATTAAATTACTATCTTCATTAAATCATATCATTATTTATAGTCCAAAATTTAAAGTCAAAACAAATTTTTAAGTAAAAGAAAAAAATCCCGTAAAGGGACTTTTTCCAAATTCTTTGCAGAATTTAATTTGATTCAAGTTGTTAGGATTATGTATATTGCAGTATCACATATTATTTAGTTAGAGAATCGCATAGCTTATCAAACCAATTCGTATTGACAACATATCCATAATCGGAATGAGCGTAGCCGCTTGATGCGTCAACGCCTTCGAGCGTAACCGAATACGCTCCCGTGTCCGCGCTCGTCACCGCCGTTCCGGCATTTATGCCGGCAGCGTTTACGATAATCAAAGTTGCCACCAAAACGATTACGGCAATGTAAACGGCAAGAATAATTTTGCCTTTTACGTTCTTCGTTCTGCCCTTAGGCGACTTTGCTCTCGCGGCGTGAAAACCTTGCTTAGGAGCAATGGCTCTCGGATTTTGTTCTCTTACGGAAGTATATGACAATCTGTCATACAAAGTATCCGCGCTTTCGTTTGTATAATCTGAATTCATTTCACGGCGAGCATTTTCAAGGAATCTGTCGCCATATCTGTCGTTTTGTTCATAATTTGCGACATCGGCGGTATATTCACCGGCGTATGCGTCGTAATTTTGTTCGCTTCTATATTGCGATTGCGGACGAGTGAGCTTTGCAAAAACAGGGTCTTGACCGAAATAGTTGATTTCTCTGCCTGCGTCTGCCGCTTGTCTGCCATAACTTTGACGGTAATTTACCGAATTGTCATAGTTTTGACTTGCATAACCGCGTCCGTTGTCGTAAGCGTTATAATCGCCGTACGATTGCTCATAACCACCCGAATATCTTGCGGTATAATCGTCGTATCCGTTTTCCGAACGTCTTGGCTCTATGTATTCTCTTTCTGCCGAACGGCTGTCAAAACGGCCGTAGTTTTCATAACGGTCACGATTTTCAAAGCGGTCGCCGCGGAAGTCACGTCCTCCGTTTTGTCTTTGCGCAAACTTTTGGTCTAATCTTTGCTCGAATTCGCTGTAGCTTTGCGGCATTTCGTCAAAGCTATCACGCATATTTCTTCTCGATTTTGTCTGGACGTCGAGAACGTCTTGAATCGTCAATGACATAATGCCCTCCTTCTATACTCTTTCGGCAACTCTCAGTTTTGCGCTTTCCGCTCTTGAATTTGCCTGTAATTCCTCTTCCGATGCAGTTATCGGCTTTTTGTTTAAAATTTTAATTTCTCTGCGCTTTCCGCACACACATTTCGGCAAGCTCTTGTCGCAAATGCAATCGGTTTCCAATTCCTTAAAGCAATTTTTTACTATTCTGTCTTCAAGCGAATGGAACGATATGATTGCGATTCTTCCGCCGACTTTAAGCGATTTTGCCAAGAAATCAACAGTTCCGTAAAGTTCGTCAAGTTCGCCGTTTACTTCGATTCGGATTGCTTGAAAGGTTCGTTTTGCAGGATGTCCGAATTTCCATCTGACCGAAGGCGGATAACAATCTTCAACGATTTTGGCAAGTTCGGCTGTCGTTCTTATGCTTTCTTTTGCTCTGACTGCCGCTATCCTTTCCGCTATTCTTCTGGCAAACTTATCTTCGCCGTATTCCGCAATAATTCTTTCGAGCTTTGCAACCGAATATTCGTTTACGACGTTAAACGCCGTCAAATATTGGTCTTGATTCATTCTCATATCGAGCGGAGCGTCTTTAATGTAAGAAAAGCCGCGTTCCGAATTGTCGATTTGATAGGACGAAACTCCGAGATCCAAAAGCACTCCGTCTAGCTTATCTACGCCCGCTTTTTCAAGTATGCGTTCCGCATTTTTGAAATCGTCGTGGACGAAAGTGATTTTATCGCGATACTCTTTAAGTCTTTCGCCTGCAAACAGAATTGCTTCGGCGTCTTTATCCACACAGATAAGTCTGCCGCCCGTCAATCTCTTTGCGATTTCAAGCGAATGACCACCACCGCCGAGCGTTCCGTCAAAATAAACGCCGTTTGGGTTGATATTAAGTCCGTTTATACACTCGTTCAAAAGAACGGGAATATGATTAAAGTCCATATTTTTTCAACTTCTCTATCATTGCGCTGAGATTGCTCTTTTCAAGCACCGAGAACTTGCGTTCCCAAGTTTCAGCCGCCCAAATTTCGACGTAATCGAATTTGCCTACGAAAACGATTTCTTTGTTGATTTGCGCCATTTTCTTCAAATCGGAAGGCAAAGTGACTCGTCCTTGCGCGTCTTCCTTGACTTCGCTTGTGTGGCTGAGCAAGAAAGTCGCAGGATCTTGACCGTCGTTATCGAATATAGAAATATTCGCGCGGCTCTTTTCCATCATTTCTTTTGCTCTTTGTTCAGGTAAAAGTAAAATACAGTCATTGTCTGCCGGAACGAAATACAAAGGCGCCTGCAAACATTCTTTATATTTTGCAGGTATTCTTGCCCTATTTTTTTCGTCAATGCTGTGACGAACGTATCCCGTTAATATTCCTGACATATTTCACCCTTTGGTACCTTTGTGTCACTATATTACCATACATTTTGACCACCGTCAACCACTTTGACAAAAAAACGCTACATTCCTTTATTCATACGGTTTATAGCGATTGATAAAATTTTTTTTGATTTAATTTTAGTTTACTTATTAATCATATACATTTACAAGTAAACTATATTAGTTTACTATTTAACCGTTTGAGAATATTTTCGGTTTTTCAAGCGATTCAATTAAAAAATATGGATTATTTGCCTTAAAATTTGGCCTATTTTAAAGAAAAATAACATTGAATTTTAAAAACGTGGTCAAATGATTTTAGCGATTTTTCTCAAATCTCGAAACCTTAATATCCGTTCGTCATATATTAAATTAGAACAGGAGGTACGTTTATGTCATTTTGTAATTGCAATGGCGATAAAATTCCGGGAGCTATAAACGGCAATCCGCTTTACGGGCTCTGCGAAAAAGCGTGCATTCAGGTCAACAGAGTTTTCGACGCCTGTATGACGCAATCGTCAAACGAGCAAGTAACGCTCGTATTATCAAATCTTACTCCGGCAAGCCCGACCACTCCGCTAACGTTTGTAAGCGCGGTATCGAGTTCCGTAAAAGGAGTACTTAGCGGCGTAACGGTTACGCCACTCACCGACCGCGCAGGCTATTCGAGAGTTCAAGCAACCGTCACGATTCCTATCGAAGTTATATACGCCGACGCAAACGGCGTTGCAGGCAAAGCGACTTCGAGCTATTCGACAAGCCTTGACGTTGTCCTCAGCGTGCCGGACAATGCGGTAATCCCTGTCACTATCGACAGCACCGTAAATTTCGTTTCGCTCAATGGAACGTATCAAGACACAAACACGTTTGTGGTCACTTGCTGCTCTACAGTAATTTTGAAAGTGGTCGCAGAGGTAGAACTTTTAGTTCCGACCTACGGATATCCGCAAATTCCTACTTGCCAACCGTATTCGGAAGAAATTTGCTCGGGCGTTTTCGATTTGCCGTTGTTCCCTAGCGGCGGCAATTTCACGACAAACAACAATAACAATTGACGTTGCCTGCTGTCAGTTAAAAGAAGGAGCGAAAGCTCCTTTTTTTAATTGCAGTTTTGGTCAGGACTTATGTGTTGTTGTTTAGTTGTGATTTAGTTTAGTTGTTTTTATTTTAATTAGTTTAGATGTTTAGATCTTGATTTAATTTAATTGCGATTAAGCCTTGGTTTATTGTTCCAAATTCAGAATTAGTCTAGTTATATTCTCACTTATAAAACACAACTTGCAATTTATATTTTCTTTCATTTAATTTTGATTAGCAAAAGCATTTTATAAAATTATTGAATAATCATCAATCGCTTCGTAAAAAACGAGCAATTTATAACTAACACAACAGGCTACAATCTTTGTTTAATGTTTAATATTTATTGCACGCTGTTGCTCAAAAAAATTTTTTATGTTAAAATGTTCGTATGAAAATCTTTGCAATAAGCGACCTACATTTATCGACCGCCGTCGAAAAACCTATGGATATATTCGGTGACGGCTGGCTCGGACATTTTGACAAAATTAAAGAAGATTGGAATAATAAAGTCTCGGACGATGATCTTGTTCTTATAGGCGGCGACACTTCGTGGGGGTCTAACCTTGACGAAGCCGAACCCGACCTCATTCAACTTAAAGACTTAAAAGGCAAAAAAATCGTTTTGAGAGGAAATCACGATTATTGGTGGAATTCATTAAGCAAAATTTCATCAAGATTTCCGTATCTGAATTTTTTGCAGAACAATTGCTACGCTTTTGACGGATTTATCGTGTGCGGAAGCCGTGGCTGGAACATAGCAAGCGAAAATTCTTCCGACGAAGACAAAAAGATTTATGAGCGTGAACTTATGCGCTTAGAACTTTCGATAAAACAAGCAATCGACAAGCAAAAAAACGGCGAAGTTCTTATCGCTCTACTTCACTATCCGCCGTTTGAAGCCGATTTCAAAGACACGGCGGTTACAAAACTGCTCGAACAATACGGCGTAAGTAAAGTCCTTTACGGGCACTTACACGGAAAAGAAGTGCGAGTTAAACCGCGATACGTCAAAAACGGCATAGAATACATTTTAACGTCGTGCGACCTTATCGATTTTAAACTTGTAGAGGTAAAACTATGATTAAACAAGCAAAATTCGTTACGTCGGTTGCCGACAAGAAAAACATACCCGATTATCACGTTCCCGAAATCGCCATCGCAGGCAAATCGAACGTCGGGAAATCGAGTTTGATAAACTATCTTACAAACCAGAAAAAACTCGCAAAAACCTCGTCCGAACCGGGAAGAACCAGATTGCTGAACTATTTTGAAATAAACAACGGCGAGTATTATTTTGTTGACCTGCCCGGCTACGGCTTTGCAAAAGTCGCAAAAACCGAAAAAGCAAAATGGGGCGACCTGATAGAAACTTATCTTTCTTCATCGGGCAATCTCAAAAACGTTTTCGTCCTGCTTGACATACGCCACGAGCCGACCGAAGACGACAAAACGATGATAAATTATCTTTATCAAACGAGTACGCCGTTTACTATCATTGCCACGAAAGCCGACAAGCTGAGCAAGCAACAAACGAGAAAAGCTCTTTTGGTCATTTCGAGCGCAACAGGCGTCGGAGTAGACAATATTATCGTAACTTCCGTGCAGGCTCGCCAAGGCAAAGAGCAAGTAGAAGCTCGTATCGACCAAATTTTAAACAACTGACAAAAAAAATTTAAGTTTCCAAGACTTAAATGCCTGACAATTAACTTAAATGGCCGCCAATTTTAAATTACTGACAATTATTTAAATGATTGATAAATAATAGACAAAACTTAGATAATTTTAAATCAGTTTAAGTCGACCGAAATTCAATCAACACATAATAAAAAGCCATATATCAATTACGATATATGGCTTTTGTTATATTTTGCTAATCCGACTTTTTCGTTTATAGCCGACTAACGATTTGACGCTTGCGCAATCGCATCGTAAATTACTTTGCTATGGCAAGATCGAAAACTTGATTGACGTTGCTTACGAAATTGACTTTAACGTCGTCTAAAATACATTTAGGAATTTCCTCAACGTCTTTTCTGTTCTCTTCGGGGATGATAACTTCAAAAACCTTAGCTCTGTGCGAAGCAAGAAGTTTTTCCTTTAAACCGCCGATCGGAAGCACTCTGCCCCTAAGCGTGATTTCGCCCGTCATAGAAACGTCAGCTCTGACTTTTTTGCCTGTGAGCGCCGAATATATGGCAGTCGCAAGCGTGATACCTGCCGACGGACCATCCTTAGGAGTCGCTCCTTCCGGAAGGTGAACGTGAATATCTTTTGTCGAAAAAATTTCTTTGTCAATCCCCAAGGCGTCCGCATTCGCTCGCAAATAGCTGAGCGCGGCTCTGCCCGATTCTTTAAGCACGTCGCCGAGCGAACCCGTCAAAATAAGGTCGCCCTTTCCGTCCATGACCGAAACTTCGATATTGAGAAGCGTTCCGCCGTATGCCGTCCACGCAAGTCCCGTTGCCGTGCCCACTTCGTCGTTTGGCAATTTCTTGTCTTTGACAGTTTTCGGTATGCCCAAAAACTCTTTCAAATTTTCGGTGGTGACAACAACTTTGTCCGTCTGTTTTTCCACAATTCTTCTTGCGGCTCGACGCATAATTTGCGCCACTTCTTTTTCAAGTTGACGAACGCCTGCTTCGTGGGTGTAAAGCGCAATCGTGTCTTCAAGCACTCCGTCGCAAATCTCGACTTGTTCTGCTGTCAGTCCGCAGTTTTCAAGTTGTTTTCTGACAAGGTGTCGCTTTGCGATTTCGAGCTTTTCTAGCGGAGTATAACCGCTCATTTCGATAACTTCCATTCTGTCCAAAAGCGGCGCAGGAATAGAATCCATCGAATTTGCCGTCGTTATAAAAATGACGTCTTTAAGATTGAACGGAATTTCAAGATAGTTATCCCTGAACGTGTCGTTCATTTCAGGGTCAAGTACTTCGAGAAGCGCCGCAGACGGGTCACCGCGATAATCTTTTGCAAGTTTATCCACTTCGTCGAGCAAAAACACGGGATTCATCGTTCCGCTTTGCTTAATCGTGCTTATAATTCTGCCCGGCATTGCACCGATATACGTCTTGCGATGTCCCCTGATTTCCGCTTCGTCATGAACGCCGCCAAGGCTCATTCTGACGTACGCTCTGTCAAGGCTGTCCGCAATGGACCTTACGATTGTTGTTTTTCCTACACCCGGAGGTCCTACAAAACATAAAATCGGTTCTCTATGATTTTTACTCATAGCGTGAACAGCCAAAAATTCAAGAATTCTGTCTTTAATTTTGTCGAGCCCGAAATGGTCGCGGTCAAGAATTTCTTTTGCCTTAATTAAGTCGGTACTGTCTTCCGTATAAACGCCCCACGGCAAATCGAGAACAAAGTCAAGATAATTTCTAAGCAAATTGAAATCTGCCGAACTCGGTTGCATTTTAGCCGATTTATCTAAATCTTTTTTAAGTTTTATGATATACTCTTCGTCAATCGGCAAATTTTCAATTTTTTTGCGATAGTTCTCAAAATCGTCGTCACCGCCAAGCTCTTTTTGAATAACGCTCATTTTCTCCCTTAAATAGGTTTCCTTTTGAGCTTTTTCGAAAGAATTTTTGACTTTAAGCGTAATTTTTCTGTCTATTTTAGCAATTTCAAGGTCACGGTTTATCACTACGAGCAAGTTTTCAAGCATAACCGTAAGGCTTGGCTCGCTTATTTGTTTTAAAGCCTCGTCATAAGGCAAATAAGCGTTTATTGCGTTTACAAGTTCGAGCTTCGAACACTTGTCTTTATCGATATCGAGCGTAACGTCCGCCAAAAAAGTATCTTCAACGCTTTCTTTGTCGTTTAGAAAATCAAGCAACTTTCGATAAAGCGCGTCCGTTTCGATGCCAGACAAATCGGTTTCGATAAAATCCAAAACCTCGGCTTGGTCGAATTGCTCGCCGCGCAAAATACTTGACACAATGACGCGTCTTAATCCCGCAACGTACAAGTTTAAAATTCCGCCATCCTCAACCGCATCGCAAATCGTCGCAATTACGCCGACATTGTGATAAATCGGAGTTTGTCCCGCTTTTGCGTCATAGTTGTATTGCGGCAAAAGCAAAACGCTCGTCTTTTCGCCGACAGCCGACTTCGCGGCGGCAATAGACTTTTTTCTTACAAGCGCAAGCTTCGTAAGTTGTTCGGGAAAAATAACCATCCTGCGAAGTGGCAGGATGGGGAAAATTTGTTTTGTGTTTTGATTCATCTATACCTCTTTAAGCCGACCTTCTGCGTATCATAGGAGCCGCTTGTTTCTTTATTACGGCATCGTTGATAACAACCGCTTCGATGGATTTATCCGACGGTATTTCATACATAAGGTCAAGCAATGCGTCTTCTAAAATCGCTCTGAGTCCTCTTGCGCCCGTGTTAAGCTCCATTGCTCTGTGCGCAACCGCTTTAAGAGCGGAATCGTCAAATTCCAAATCGACGTCGTCCATTTCAAATTGCGATTTATATTGCTTTGTAAGCGCGTTTTTAGGCTCAGACAAAATTTTGACAAGAGCCGTTTCGTCAAGAGCGTTAAGTCCGACCACAACAGGAATTCTTCCGACAAATTCAGGAATAAGTCCGAATTTAATAAGGTCAATCGGTTGAAGTTCCGAAATGAGCTTATCGTAATCATAGTCGTTTGTGCCTTTCACAGCCGAACCGAAACCGAGTTTCGAGCTGTCTTTTCTCGTATCGACGATTTTGTCAAGGTCAACGAACGCACCGCCGCAAATGAACAAAATATTTGTGGTGTCGATTTGATAACATTCTTGATTCGGGTGCTTTCTTCCACCTTGCGGCGGAACGTTTGCAACCGTACCCTCGATTATTTTCAAAAGTGCTTGTTGAACACCTTCGCCCGAAACGTCGCGCGTTATCGAAACGTTTTCGCTCTTTCTTGCGATTTTATCGATTTCGTCGATATAAATAATTCCCTTTTGAGCGCGTTCGATATCCCCGTCGGCAGCTTGAATAAGTTTGAGCAAAATGTTTTCTACGTCTTCGCCGACGTAGCCCGCTTCGGTAAGCGTCGTTGCGTCAGCAACGGCAAAAGGCACGTTCAAAATCTGAGCGAGCGTTTTTGCAAGAAGCGTCTTGCCCGAACCTGTCGGGCCGATGAGCAACACGTTACTCTTTTCAAGCACCACTCCGTCCTTAGCTTTCGAGCCGATACGTTTATAATGATTGTAAACGGCAACGCTAAGCACTTTTTTAGCAGCGTCCTGACCGACAATATATTCATTCAATTTTTCATTGATTTCTTTCGGCGTGCACAAAGTAACGGCGTCGCTACCTTTCGACATAGGCGTTTGCTTGTTGTAAACGTCAAGGCAAGTCTGAATACATTCGTTGCATATATAAAGTCCGTTAGGACCTGCAATGATTTTATCGACTTGTTTTTCGTCTTTTCCGCAGAAAGAACAATGTAAAGTTTTAATTTCGTCCATTCTTAGTCTTTTACCTCTTGATTTCTGGCATAAAATATTTTATCGACAAGTCCGTAGTCTCTTGCTTCTTCTGCCGTCATAAAGTTGTCGCGGTCGGTATCTTTTTCGATTTGTTCAAGCGGTTTGCCTGTGTTTTCCGCCAAAATCTTGTTAAGTCTTGCTTTTGTACGCAAAATTTGTTCGGCGTGAATAGCTATATCGCTGGCTTGACCGCTCGCGCCGCCAAGCGGTTGATGAATCATAACTTCACAGTTAGGCAACGCATATCTCTTTCCTTTGGTTCCGGCAGAAAGCAAGAATGCTCCCATAGACGCCGCAAGTCCTATGCAAATAGTAGAAACGTCGCATTTGATATAATTCATAGTGTCGAATATCGCCATTCCTGCGGTTACGCTACCGCCCGGACTGTTGATGTAAATGCTTATATCCTTTGTAGGGTCTTTACCTTCGAGGTAAATAAGTTCTGCGACTATGGTGTTTGCCATAGCGTCGTCGATTTCTCCCGACAAAAAGATAATTCTGTCGTCGAGAAGTCTTGAATATAAGTCGTATGAACGTTCTCCGCGATTTGTTTGTTCAACTACGTAAGGAATTAAATAATCTTTAATCACGTTGCCCTCCCGTTTAGCAATTATAATAATTATTCGGCTTTCGTTTCTGCCTTAGGCGCAGCAGCCTTCTTTTCCGTAGTAGCTTTTGCTTCGGCTGTTGCCATATTTTCCTTTTTAAGCATATCGAGAAGTTTGTCCGACAAAATTTGTTTTACGATATAATCGAGTTGACCTTCTTTAAGGTTAAGCTTGAATTTTTCAACGTCGGTGTTTGATTTCTCGGCATACTCTGCAAGTTTTTTATCAAGTTCTTTTTGCGTATGCTTAATTTTTTCCGCTTTGATGATTGCTTCCATAACAAGTCTGATTCTGATAGCTTTTTCGGCTTGCGGAGCATAATCCTTTTTGATATCGTCAACCGTTACGTTCATATATTTAAGGTAATCTTCGAATTTAAGTCCTTGATAACGAAGTCTGTAAGCGAACTCTTCGACCATATCTTCGACTTCGGTGTCGAGCATTGCCTTAGGAATATCGATTTTTGCGTTCTTGACGATTTTTTCTATAACGGCATTTTCAAACTCACGGTCTGCCTTTTCTTCGGCTTGAGCTTTGAGTCTCTTTTCAATGCCTTTCTTGTATTCGTCTACAGTGTTGAATTCAGAAATGTCTTTGACGAATTCGTCGTCGAGCTTTGGCATTTCCTTAGTCTTTACGCCGTTGATTTTGCAAGCAAATTCAGCGTCCTTTCCTTTAAGATTTTCTGCGTGATAATCTTCAGGGAACTTAACTTTAACGACTTTCTCGTCGCCTTTTTTGACGCCGACAAGTTGGTCTTCAAAGCCAGGAATAAAGCTTCCGCTTCCGAGTTCGAGATCATAGTTTTCCATACTGCCGCCCTCGAATTCTACTCCGTCGACACTGCCTTTAAAGTCGATGTTTACGATGTCTTTCATCTTTGCAGGTTGGTCGGTATCGACAATACGAGCTTGCTTATCTCTTTCAAGGTCGATTTCTGCGTCAACGGCAGCTTTTGTGACCTTGTCAACCTTTCTTGCGATGTTGAGACCTTTATATTCACCGAGCTTTACGTCCGGTTTAACGGTAATTTTAAGAGTGAACGTAACGCCGCCGTCATCCGAAAAATCGAATTTTTCGACTTCAGGTCTTGCTACGACGTCGATATTCTTTTCATCGGCAAGGAACTTTTCGTATCCTTCCGGAATGATTATATCCATTGCATCTTCATAAAAAACGCCTTTTCCGTAAAGTCCTTCGATGACTTTTCTCGGTGCTTTGCCTTTTCTGAAACCGCCGATATTAAACTTTCCCTTAACTTTTTGATAAGCTTTTTCACAAGCCGCATCAAATTCTGTTGCATCAGCAGTAAAGCTGACTTTAATCTCGCTATTTGCGGATTTACTGGTAGTGTATTTCATATAACCTCCGTATAGTACCACCTAATTGTATTCGTCATAGTATAGCATATTTATATATTTTAATCAATCGATTTTCTTAATATGCGCGCCCTATTTTAGAAAAATTATTGTCGGTTTATGATATAAACTAAACGAGGGGAAATTTTTACCCACCGTTTAAAATTATCACCGAAATATCGATATTTATAATCTTTATGGCAATATATTTTTGTTTAATCTGAATGTGCCCGCAATAAACGCAATAATTGCCGTCAACATTATCTCCAAAACAAAACTTTGCCGCAATACTATTTACATAATCGAGTTTTGTTGTATAATTTAGCTATGGACTTATTCAATATGAACGCTTTGGCGTGCGAACTAAGCGAAACGCTCTATGGCGCAAAAACAGACAAAATCGTACAACCCGAAAGCGACGAAATTCGTTTTTATTTAAGACGCGGAAACCGAAATTTCATTTTGGTTATTTCGGCAAACGCAAAAGTGCCGCGCATTCACCTTACGAAACAAAAAAAGCAAAATCCTATCAACGCCCCTGCTTTTTGTATGTTACTCAGAAAGCATTTAAGCATAGGCGCAATCGAAAATATTTCCATATTGAATAACGACCGTGCCATAAAAATAAACTTTTTATGCAAGTCCGAAATGAAAGACTTCAAACGGTTTTCGATAATAGTCGAACTTATGAGCCGTTATTCAAACATCGTTTTTGTCGATGAAAATCAGACTATTTTGGAAGCGATGAAAAAAACGAGCCTCGACGTGCCGAACAACCATCCTATTCTCAAAGGCATAAAATATTCGCCGCTCGTACGACCGAAAACAAGTGTTTTCGATGATGAATTCAAAACCGAAATATATGACGTCGCAAAGCGAGACGGCGTATTTTTCGATAACTTTTTATCTTGTTTCGGCGGTTTTAAGACGTCCACTTTAAAGCACCTTTTTGAGATTGCGGACGTAAAAACCGACGTCACAAATCCGTCCGACGATGATATAAAAAGAATCATTGACGGCGTAGACGCAATGAAAAACGTTTACGGTTCCGATATGTTCAAACCGTGCGTATCTGCCGACGGAGAGCCGCTCTGCACACCTTACGGAAGCAAAAGCTATGAGTTTTTCGAAACACTTAGCGACGCATTCGACAAGAGTCTTAATTATGCCGATTTGTCCGTCAGAATTCAGTCGAAAACAAAACAAATAAAACAAGCCACAAAAAGACTCATCGAAAAACTCAAAAAGAATATCGACATTTGCAAAAGCAAACTCAGCGAATGTGAAGATATGGAAAACGAACGAATTTTAGGCGAACTTATCACAACCAACATATATCAAATAAAACGCGGAATGGACAAAATCACGCTTTTCGATTATTACACAAATGAAAACAAAACCATACCGCTCGACGAAACTCTTAGCCCATCACAAAACGCAAATAAACATTTTGAAAAATACAACAAACTTAAAAGAGCTAAGGAATTTACCTTAAAACGCATTGACGAAGAAACCGCACTGCTCGATTATGCCGTTTCGATTGACGACAGTATTTTAAGCCTTAAAAACGAGGATTCTATTTCCGAAATCGAAAACGAACTTGCGCAAATCGGAGCTTTGAGAATTCAAAAACACAGCGTCAAAAACGAAAAGCCGCAACCGCCGATTGAATATAACGTAAACGGATTTACGGTATATAAAGGAAAAAACAACGTACAAAACGACTTTTTGACTTTTAAAATCGCAAACGCAAACGATTTGTGGTTTCATCAAAAAGACGCTCCGTCAAGTCACACCGTATTACTATGTCGCGGAAGCGAGCCTGATGACGAAACACTTAAAATCGTAGCGGAAATCGCGATAAGCGATAAAAAGGCAAGCGCCGAAGTAGATTATACAAAAAGGCAAAACGTAAAACGCAAACAGCCGTATCATTACGGACAAGTTATATACACCGACTACAAAACCATTCTCGTTTCGCCCGACGCGCACGACGATTTGCTGATTAAAAGATAAACCTACATAAAATTACACACGATTAAGATTATGGCAAAACGATAGTCAAAAAAGTAAAGCGGCCGAAAATAAAAAAACTATCCGTTATCGAACTCATCGAGATTTATAAACATATTTGTAAAGATAAATATAAACTAGATAACATCTATGTTGCATTTTGAATTATAAAACGTATTAGCAATTGTAGGGTATAGACTAAATAACATCTCGTTTGCATTTAGGTTTATAAATCGTATTAGAAAATCAAGTATTGACTAATAATAATAATAATAAAATAAAACGACGCTACTTTGCGTCGTTTTTATTATTCTTTATATTGCTTTTGTTTTTTACTTTACGTCGTTTTTGTTTTTTATTTTCATAACGGCAAAACGCGCGGCGTTCTGCTCTGCTTCTTTTATACTCTTGCCTTCCCCTTCGCCGAGTTTCTCTCCGCCGAGTAAGACTTCGAACTTAAAAATCGGATTATGGTCGGGACCGCTACGTTTAAGTTGACGATATTCGATTGCCTTTCCGTGTTTTGTGCCGTACTCGTTAAGTTCGCTCTTTGCGTCAAGCGTCTTTTGCGTATCTACGGCATCGATAATATCTCCGAGCAATCTGACAATAAACTTTTCACATTCGTCAATGTTTTTGCTATCGACGTAAATTGCTCCTACTATAGCCTCAAAAAGGTCGGATTTAACGGAATCTAAACTTGCCACGTTTTGTTTCTTTTCGCCGACGCCGACAAGCATATTTTGCGCTATATCGAGTTTGTCGATAGCATTTGCAAGCGGTTTTTCCGAAACTACGTTTGCCCTGAGCCTTGTCAAATAGCCTTCGTTTTTGTCGGGATACTTATCGAAAAAAATCTTGGCGACGACAAAGTCGAGAATACTGTCGCCTAAAAATTCAAGATTCTGATAACTCTTGCACTTTTGGTCAACGTAAGAATTGTGCGTGAACGCCCTTAACAGCAAGTTCGGATTTTTAAAAGTATATCCGATTTTTCTTTCGACTACCGCAAGCTCGACCGCCATTATTCTTCGTCCTTTTTATCGATTCTTCCGATATAGTCTGTAATCTTTCCTACCACGTCAAATTTGGCAAGGTCTTTGGCTTGCAATATGCTTGCGGTTATCGATTTTGCCTTGCTCGCTCCGTGACTTTTTACGACGACTTTGTTTACGCCCAAAAAGCAAGCTCCGCCGTTTTCGTTGTAGTCCATTTCTTTTTTGAGCTTTTTCAAAGTCGGCAACAACAAACCTGCACCGAGTTTTGCTCTGAGTCCGCCGTTTTTGATACCTTCTTTAAGCAAGCCGAATACTGCGTTTGCCGTGCCTTCCGCAGATTTAAGAGCAATGTTTCCGTTAAAACCGTCCGCTACGATAACGTCGTATTCGCCCGACAGAATATCGCGCGCTTCGCAGTTGCCTGCAAAATTCAATCCGCTCTCTTTTAAAAGCGCAAACGCTTCGTGACAGAGTTCGTTGCCCTTTTTGTCTTCCGCACCGTTCGACAAAAGTCCTATTTTAGGATTTTCGATTTTAAGCATTGCGCCGGCAAAAGCCGCTCCCATAATTCCGAAATGAAGAAGATTTATCGCTTTGCAATCGACGTTTGCGCCGCAATCGCAAAGGACCACGCCGCCGTGTTTTACGGTCGGCAAAATCGGAGCAAGCGCAGGTCTTGATACTCCCTTAATTCTGCCTGCCTTCATAAATGCGCCCGTCAAAACTGCGCCCGTCGAGCCTGCCGAAACAAGCGCGACCGCATCGTCGTTTGCCATAAGATAATCGAACGCTTTGACAAGCGACGATTCTTTTTTGAGTTTTATTGCCATTGTAGGCGATTCGTCGTTTGTGATTACGTCTTTTGCATCGACAATCGTAACCCTGTCGGATTTGAATTTTTGCTCGTTTAAAACTTCGTTGATTTTCGTTTCGTCACCGACGGCAACAACTTCGATATCTTTATCGGCGTTAATTGCGCCTATCATTCCGAGAACGATTTCTTTCGGGGCATAATCTCCGCCGAATACGTCTAAAACAATTTTCATATTGCTCTCCAAAGCGGTAACTTAAATTTAACTATTTGTTAAACAGTCAGAAACCATTTTAAGTATAAAAAATTTGGTGAGCATAAGCTCACCAAAGAAAAGATTATTCAGCTTTTTGATTAGGTTCTTTTACCAAAGTGCCTTTGTAATAACCGCACTTAGGACAAACCGTGTGGCTCTTGATAAGCTCATGACATTGCGGACATTCCACAAGACCTGTTGCCTTCAACTTCCAATTTGCAAATCTAGAATTAGTCTTTGACTTAGAAATTTTATTTTTTGGTACTGCCATCTTTACGTTCCTCCTACCCAGAGTCTTTCAACTACAAAATTTTACGATAAATTAAAGATATTGTCAAACGATTATCGCCATATTTTGAGTCTATTTTATATTTTTTTAGTTTTTTGCTACAAGTCCTTGTGTTTCTCTTGCAATCGAAAGTTCTTCGTTCGTAGGAACAATCAAAACTTTAACTTTCGAGCCTTCGTTTGAAATTTCACGAACACCGCTGCCCTTTGCCTCGTTTTTCTCAGGGCTGAAATCGACGCCTAAGTATTCCATACCTTCCATAACGAGTCCGCGCATTACGAAACTGTTTTCGCCTATGCCGCCCGTAAAGACGATAGCGTCGACGCCACCGAGAACGGCAGCATAACTTCCGATATACTTTTTAACGCTGTATGCAACCATTTCGAGCGCAAGTTTGGCTTTTCCGTCGCCTTGCTTTGCGCGGTCGGTAAGGTCACGGCAATCGCTCGAATATTCGCTTATTCCGAGCATACCGCATTGCTTGTTGAGATATTGAATAACTTCGCCGTCTTTAAGATTCAGCTTTTGTCTGATATAATCTACCGCCGCAGGGTCGATATTGCCCGAACGCGTACCCATGACCAAACCTTCGAGCGGAGTAAATCCCATTGACGTATCTTGGCATTTGCCGTCCTTTACAGCCGAAATCGAAGATCCGTTTCCGAGATGGCAAATAATCATCTTTTTGTCTTTGCCGATGATTTTTGCGGTTTCTTCGCTTACAAACTTATGCGACGTTCCGTGGAAACCGTACTTTCTGACTTTGTATTGTTCGTAAACGCTATAAGGAATTCCGTACATAAACGCCTTAGGCGGCATTGTGCTATGGAAAGTGGTATCGAAAACCGCAACCATAGGCACGCCCGGCATAACCTCACGACAACTCTTGATGCAAGCGATGTTTCCCGGCATGTGAAGTGGTCCGAGTTCTGCATTCTTTTCGCAGATTTTTATGACTTCGTCGTCGATAACGACTGACGAGTGGAAATCCTCGCCCGAGTGGAGAACTCTGTGTCCCACTGCTCCGATTTCGGATACGGACTTGATTGCGCCGTAAGTCGGGTCAAGCATAGCTTTTAAAACAAGCTCCATAGCTTCTTTATGCGAAGGCATATCTTGCTCGATTTTATATTCTTTTCCGTCTGCTGTCTTTTGCGATAAGCAACTACCGCTGAACGTAATACGTTCGCAAAGACCTTTAAGCAAAGCGGTTTCGGTTTCCATGTCGATAAGTTGATATTTAAGCGATGACGAACCTGCGTTTATAACTAAAACTTTCATATTATGCTCCTTGCAAACAAGTAATTGCGGCAACCGCAACAATGTCTTCCGCTACGCAACCGCGCGACAAGTCGTTGATCGGCTTTGAAAGGCCTTGCATAATAGGTCCGATAGCCATACATCCGCCGAAGCGTTGAGCGATTTTGTATCCGATATTTCCTGCGTCAAGGTTAGGAAATACAAGAACGTTTGCCTTTCCGGCAACAGGGCTTCCGCTTGCTTTTTGCTTAGCAACGACGTCGACGATTGCCGCGTCAAGTTGCATTTCGCCGTCTACGCAAATTTCAGGATGTTCGCTTTTGACGATTTGAAGCGCGTTTCTAACCTTATCGATATTCTCGTGCTTTGCGCTGCCGAGCGTCGAAAAGCTGAGCATAGCGATTTTCGGTTCGACTTCGACAATGTTCTTTGCCGAAAGATAAGCCGCCGTAACGATGTCTGCAAGTTGGTTTTCGTCAGGATACGGAATAACCGCGCAATCGCTGAATACGAATGCAGGCGTATCGCTGTATTTAAAGTCACTAGGCGGAATCATAATGAAACAGCTCGAAACGCTCTTGATGCCTTTTGCAGGTTTTACCACTTGGAATGCCGCTCTCGAAACGTCTGCCGACGAGAAAACCGCGCCGCCTACAACGCCGTCTACGTCGCCGACTTTAAGAGCGACTGCCGCATAGTACATATTGTTTGAAGTAATGAGTTTTTTTGCCGCTTCTAAGGTCAAGCCTTTTTCTTTGCGAAGCTCATAAAGGAAGTTTGTGTATTCGTCGACTTTGTCGGTCATAGGATTCATAAATTCTACGCCGCTGAAATTGATTTCAGGAAATTTGGCTGCGATAGCCGTTTTGTCGCCAATCAAAACTACCTTACAAATCTTCTTTTGCGTAAGAATTTCGGCTGCTTTTGCGGCTCTATAATCGTCGCCTTCTGCAAGAGCGATAGTTTTGTTAAGTTTTGATGCTCTGGAAAAGAGATTATCTAAAAAGTTGCTCATTTTAACTCCAAAAACTCGGCAATATAATATTGCTTCTTATTTATTTTATTGTTATAATTATAAAAGGTATTTTTTAAAAAATCAACTGTTGACAACACAATTTTAAAATCAACGGAACAAGCGAGGAGCAATGAAAACTACGGCAATAATTGCGGAATACAATCCGTTCCACAACGGGCATCTCTATCAACTGTCAAAGGCGAAAGCCGAAACGGGTTGCGACACTTTGATAGTCGTCATGAGCGGCTCGTTTACTCAACGTGGCGACATTTGCATAGCCGACAAATACACTCGCGCAAATTGGGCAATAAAGGCAGGTGCCGACGCCGTAATAGAATTGCCGACGGTTTATTCCCTTTCGCCTGCAAACAAATTCGCTATGGGCGCAATGAAAACGCTTTCCGTCTTCGACAACCTTACTCTATCGTTCGGAAGCGAAAGCGGCGACCTTAGTTCAATTCAACTCGCCGTTTCCGAACTTAATTACGAAACAAACGAATTCAAAACGCTTCTTAGCGACTATATGTCAAAAGGCTATTCCCTTGCAAAAGCCAGAACCATGGCGTTAGACCAAGAAAGCCCTATCGTTTCGGAAATAATCGGCAGTCCGAACAATATTTTGGCTGTCGAGTATTTAAAAGCCTGCATGGCTCTCGATTTACCTTTCGATTTTCACACCGTCAAACGTCGCTACTCTACCGACGGCGGCGCATTTTTATCGTCAACCGAAATCCGTAAAATGTTGCATCTTAAAGAGGACGTTTCAAAAGCCGTTCCGCCTTTTGTGGAGCTTTGCGACATCGACAAAAAGAAATTTTCGGCAATTTGCCTGTATGCGATAAACACTATGACGGCAGAAGAACTTGAAAAAATTTCAAATATATCGGAAGGTTTTGAAAACAGACTGAAAAAATTGAGTTTCGGCTCTATCGAAGAGCTTTACGCTCTCACCACCAAGCGATATACCAAAAGCACAGTCAAACGCATAATTGCGTCCGCTACTCTCGGCATAACAAAAGACCTTGTTTCGGTCGCCGAAGACAATCCGCCGTATATCAGAATTCTCGCTTTAAGACGAAGCCGAAAAGATATACTTGGCGAAATCGCAAAAAAAACGAAACCGCTTTTAAAAGCAAGCGACTGCACGGACGAAACGATTAAACCGCTTGTCGATATGGACGAAAAGGCTCACCGCTTTTTATCTCTTGTGAACGGTGCGCCCGAAAAGGTCTTAAACGAACCGTCGTTTTTAAGCAATCAATCAAACTGATTATCGGCGCTTAAACTATTCATAAAACAAAAATTTTTATAATAATATAGAGAGTGGAAAACTCGTTAAAAACCGAAACACTCAAAACAGACGACGCGAAAACCACGCGTCGTTTTATTATGCGAAAAAACAAACAAACGCATAAGGTCGAAAAACAAAAACGACTTACTAAACGATTTACGTTAGATTTTTCAAAGGTACGAAACTTTTGCCTGATTGTCCTGACCGTAATTGCGCTTGTGATGATTGTAATTCGCCCCGAAATTTACATACAATCCACAAAAAACGGACTTATAGTTTTCACAGCTTCCGTTTTGCCTGCTCTGTTTCCGTTTTTTTTCTTTTCGACAATACTCACAAAGCTCGGCGCGCCGCTTGCCGTTGCAAAAATTTTCGGCAAGCCGTTCGGCAAATTCTTTAACACTTCGGGGCTTTCGGCGTACGTCTTTTTTATGAGCTTGATATGCGGCTATCCCGTCGGAGCAAAACTCGTTTCGGAATTATACGATTCTTCGCTTGTCGACTCTGCCGAATCGAAAAGAATTGCGTCGTTTTGTTCTACAAGCGGTCCTTTGTTCATTTTAGGGACGCTCGGCGTCACCGTTTTTAACGACAAAACGCTTGCGCTTGTAGTTTTGATATGCCACTATCTTTCGGCATTTTTGAACGGCTTTATCTATCGCGGAAAACGACCGGCTTCCGAAAACGTTTTAAACCTGCCGCTTGACTGTGACGATGTTCTTTCAAAAACAATCAGCGGTTCGACTTTGTCGATGCTTAACCTTTGCGGATATATCATAGTTTTCAATCTTATCATCGACCTTGTGTTAAACAGCGGAATTTTGTCATGCCTACCGAACACCGATTTCGGGTTTACCGCCAAAGCGTTGATTTGCGGTTGTATCGAGATGACGAGAGGCTGTATGATGCTTAGCAAAATAACTATTCCGAAATTTTTAAAATGCGGCTTGGTTACGTTTTTAGTATCGATTTCTGGAATGGGAATTTTATGTCAGTCTATGAGTTTTTTGTCGAAGTGCCGTATAAAAGCAAAAACGGTAGTTTTGCAAAAATTCACTCAAAGTTTAATTGCTCTTTTATTGGGAACAATCGCAGGATTACTTTTAAAATGATAACAAATGACAAGCTAACAAATAACGATAAATTTACTTAGCAGGCATCATAGCGTTCACTGAAAATTCAGCTGCATTAAAGCACAAAACTATTTCCAAAAGGCTAACAAATACACGCTCGAAAACTATAAAATTAACAGGAAAATAGACAAAATTTTAAGTAATTATGACAATTTTTAACACGGTTTTTTCTTTTCACCTATTTTTCACCATTTTTTCACCTATTTTTCACTTTTTTGTCATATTGCTTTGACTTTATTTAATTTTCGTACTTATAATCAAGGCACATCATTCAAATTTCCCCAAGGAGGACATATGAAACACACCTTATGGAGCAACGCTGTACTCGTTGCTTATTCTGCTATTCCGCAAATTATCAAAACTATCGATTTCGGAGTAAAAACTCGTATCCAATCGGGCTTCGGAGCAAGACACCTACGACTAGGAATATCCACCGAAGAACTTCTAAACGAAATATGCGTCTTAAACGACTCAAAACGCAAGCTATGCAACCTGAAATACATACTTGACACCGCTCTAAGCGCATTAAAAACAGTCGATTCGGAGATTTTGACAATGCGATATTTGCGAAAATTGACTTTTCAGGAAATCGCCGACGAGTCCACCGTGTGCATAAGAACGGTTTTCAGACGACACATCAGAGCAACCGAAAATTTTTGCCAGACTATGAAGAATTTAGGCTACGGCGAAGATTGGCTGAAAAACGAATACCAAAACATACCTATGATAAACGCAATAAAAAGAAGAATCGAAGAAAGCAATTATTTAAACTTTACAAGCATTTAATTTTCAAAATTTTTAAAAATCAGCAAACCGAGAAATAGTAGCTAATCGGCGTTCATAAAACGGTCATGCCGTTGGTTTTATTATACAAAATTTCGGTTAAATCACGGCTGTGTTTTCGTTTACGCGAATTTGCGAAAACACAGCCAACGTTTCTATATGTTATGGAAATGTTATACAAAAATCGGCAAATAACGATAGCAAAGAGATGCTATAATTCGGTTTTAAACAAATGTCCTTTCCTTAGATACGTTAGTTTTAAACTAACTGCCATAAATCACGAAATACACAATATGTAATTATTCGTTATTTAATTATGTGTCTTAAATCGCATATAAAACCTGCACATAAATTCTACCGTCTTTTACTACTTGCCTATTGTCGTCACATAAAATCGCAAATAAAAACAGCGCATACTGCGCTGTTTAAATTTTACAAATCAAATCTTATCGATTACTTTTGAAAACGCTTCATATAGTTGATATATTGCGCAAAAACGATTCCCGGCTCTTCAAGGTCATTGTTCCAACGCTTTACCCATTCGAGAGTGAAATAACCGTCGTAGCCTTTTGCCAAAAGCGAACCGATTGCCTCTTCAAGCGGAATATCGCCATAGCCCATCATCTTATACTTCGGAGCGCATCCTGCAATCACGCTGTCTTTAAGGTGGACGTATTTAATTCTGTCACCGAGATTGTCGAGCGTTTGACCGATATATTCATCCCCGAAACGATAAGGATGATGAACGTCCCAAAGTGCGCCTACCGCGCCGCCGACTTCGTCGAGTACATTTGCCAATTTTTTGGTGTTTACCATAAGTCCGTTGGTTTCCATAAGTACGGTAACGTTTTTACCTTCGGCATATTCCGCTACGGTAGCAAGGTTCTTTTTGCACAAATCGATATCGCCGCCGTCAAAATACGGAGTGTCGGTTGACAAAACTCTGACAAACGGAACTTTAAGGTCACGCGCCAAATCGATATATGCTTTTGCTTCGGCAATAGATTCGTCCTTGCCTTCGTGCATAGCAAGCGTCGCGGCGCTTGTGAGCATCGAAATTTCAATGCCGAGACGTTTAATTTCGCTGAGCGTCTTTTCCTTATCGGTTGTAAACGCCTTCATGGTAGGAGCGTACAATTCTTTTGCGACTCCGCGAATTTCCACACCGTTATAACCTAAATCTTTTGCAGTAGTAAAAATTTCTTGCAAATTCCAGCTTGGGCAACCAAGCGTCGAAAAAGATAGTTTCATATACGCCTCCTTATGCCGTTTCTATTTTTGCAGCTTCCTGCAAATTGAGAATTTCGATAGCTTCTTCACGAAGTTTGAATTTTTGAATTTTGCCGCTTGCCGTAACAGGGAAACTGTCCACAAAGCGGATATAGCTCGGCACTTTATGCTTTGCCATATTGGCTTTTATAAGGTCCTTAACTTCCTGTTCGGTCATTGTTTCGCCCTTTTTAAGAATGATAACAGCCATAACCTCTTCGCCGTATTGTTGGCTCGGAACGCCTATGACCTGAACGTCAGAAATTTTAGGACAAGTATACAAAAACTCTTCGATTTCCTTAGGGTAAATATTTTCGCCGCCGCGGATAATCATATCTTTCAATCTTCCGACTACTTTGTAATAGCCGTTTTCGTCAACCGTGCAAAGGTCACCCGAGTGAAGCCAGCCGTCTTTATCGATTGCCTGAGCGGTCGCTTCCGGCATTTTGTAATATCCGCGCATTATGTTATAGCCTCTTGCGCAGAACTCGCCTGTTTTATGAGGCGGCAAAGTTTCGCCTGTTTCAGGGTCGATAATTTTGCACTCAACGCCCGGGAACGCTTTTCCGACCGTCGAAACACGAGCTTCGATGCTGTCGTTTGTCGTCGTCATCGTACAACCCGGACTTGCTTCGGTTTGTCCGAAAACAATGACTATGTCTTTCATATTCATTTCGTCGATAACTTGTTGCATAACTTTTATCGGGCAAGGCGAACCTGCCATAATTCCCGTTCTGAGCGACGAAAAATCATATTGTTTGAAATCAGGATGTTCGAGCATCGCAATAAACATTGTAGGAACGCCGTGAACAGCCGTGCAATGTTCTTCGCTTATCGCCTTCATAACTTTTAAAGGGCTATAAGGAAGCGGAACCATGCCGGTTGCGTGAGTAATCGACGCCATCATTGCAAGAACCATTCCGAAACAATGGAAGAACGGAACGCAAATGCAAAGTTTATCTTTTTCGGTAAACTTCATTCCGTCGCCGATGCACTTGCCGTTGTTGATAATGTTGTAATGCGTAAGCATAACGCCCTTAGGAAAGCCCGTCGTACCCGACGTATACTGAATGTTGATAACGTCTTGCGGGTCGAGCGTTGCAACTCTTGCTTTAAACTCTTCGTCGCTGACCTTGGAAGCGTAACTCTTTATGTCTTTAAACGACATAAAGCCGTTAGGCGTTTCGTCGGTATCGGCGTAGATAATGCGCTCTATAAACGGCATTTGCTTAGAGCTGACCAAACCGTCCTTACTTGTAGGAAGTTCAGGAAAAAGTTCTTCGACGATTTTAACGTAATCGACGTCTTTAGTGCCGTGCATCATAACCAAGAACTTTGAATCCGATTGATTGAGAAGGTATTCAAGTTCAAAAATCTTGTAGTTGGTATTGACCGTAACGGAAATTGCTCCGATTTTTGCGGTCGCAAAAAACGTAAGCATCCATTCGGAAGTGTTTTTTGCCCAAATTGCTACTTTATCGCCCTTTTGAACACCGAGAGCCATAAATCCTTTTGCGTATTCGTCTGTTTCTTTATCGAATTCCGCCCAAGTCTTTTCATATCCTTCAAGCGGAAATTTACAAGCAAGATTGTCGGGATAGTTTTTACCTAAATCGTTTATGACCTCGCCAAGTGTTTTATTTATAAATTCCATGTTTTCTCCGTTAATCGTACAAATTGTTGTTTTTAACCGTAAGCCTTAAAAACTGTTCTAAATTGAACAGATTCCAAAGCGGCTGAGTTTCGGGCGGATATACCCTGAAAACCATTCTGTTGCCACTGATAGGATGATTAAATTTTAGTTCGACTGCCCATAGGCATAGCGGTATTTTTAGCCCTTTTCCGTAGCGAGCGTCGCCGGCAATCGGATTGCCTAGTCCTGCCATCTGAACTCTGATCTGATGTCCTCTGCCCGTTACGAGATTTACCGCAACCAAACTGTAATTCGACTTTGTATCCAAAACTTTATAATCGAGTTCGGCATACTTTGCACCCTCGGTCAGCTTAGGCACGATTTCGGTGTTGTTCGTATTAGGATTCTTTTTTAAATAATTTATAACTTTCTTTTGCTTTTCTTTCGGAGTGCCGTCAACGATTGCAAAATACTTTTTTTCGACATCGCCGTTTGCGATAGCTTCCGACAATCTTGCCGCCGCTTTCGACGTTTTTGCAAACACCATAACGCCGCCCGTCGGACGGTCGAGTCTATGAACAAGTCCGAGATATGCGTCACCCGGTTTATTATATTTTTCGACTAAATACTGCTTTAAAATAGTTAGCATATCGTCGTCGCCCGATTCGTCTTTTTGAACGGGAACCATAGCAGGTTTTGTAACGACTAAAATATGATTGTCTTCAAACAGTATTTTTATATCTTCTCTCATAGTATCTCCAAAGCGTTTTGCTTTTTGACGTTATCTTTTATTTGTTGCAGGTAAAATTTACCTTGATTGTGATTACCTTGTTTGCGTAAACTTGTCGCTTACGTTCTTTATTGGTTTTTGAAAGTTGCAAACGCCGTACAACCTTGCGGCAAAACCAAGCCTTCGGAAGTCGGAAGCCCGATTTCGTCTGCGTCGATTTCCGCATTTTTAGGCAGAGCCAGCGTCAATATGTTTTTCATAACGGTCGGTTGAAGTCCCGTCGTGTAGGAATTTAGACATACGAACAACGGATTATCGCTAAGCAAAGCCGCGACAAGTTCTGTAAGTTCGGAAATTCCCTCTTCGATTTTCCACTTTTCGCCGTTCGGTCCGCGACCGAAGCTCGGCGGGTCAAGAATAATCGCGTCGTAGCGTTTTCCGCGTTTTAATTCCCTTGCACAAAACTTAAAACAATCGTCGATTATATATCTCACAGGTGCGTCTTTAAGTCCCGAAAGTCTGATATTTTCGCCGCAACGCTCCACCATTGCCTTTGCCGAATCGACGTGGCACACGCTTGCTCCTGCACTAAGGCAAGCAACGGTTGCCGCTCCAGTATACCCGAAAAGATTCAAAACGCTGATTTGTCTTTTTTCGCCTTTTATAAGGTCAATCATTCTTGCCCAATTTACGGCTTGCTCGGGAAAAAGTCCCGTATGCTTAAAGCCCATAAGTTTGAGTTTGAATTTAAGATTTCGCCAGCCGATATAAAACTCGTCGGGAACGCCTTTTTTAAATTCCCAGACTCCACCACCCGTCGAGTGTCTTGCGTAAATCGCATTTATTCCGTCATAACTTCTGAGCGGTTTCGTCGGCTTCCAGATGACTTGCGGGTCGGGTCTTAAAAGTTTAAGATTGCCCCACCTTTCCAGCTTTTCGCCGTCGCCCGTCGCTATGACTTCAAAGTCTTTCCATTCGTCGGAATATTTCATAACTTTTCAACCGAAAGCGTAACCTTGTTTCCGTTTATATCCCATTCTTTGATATAACCTTTAAGGTTTTCGTCAGCCGCCTCGCCTAATACGTCTTTAAGATATTCCTGCTTGTCAAGGACTTTCTTTGCGATGCCGTCCGCATTATAACCGACTTTGATATGGTCGACGACTTCAAAACCAGCTTCCTTTCTCATCGTTTGAATTTTGGAAACGATTTCACGCATGATACCTTCTTCGATAAGTTCAGGCGTAAGTTCGGTATCGAGAACAACGGTAATTTCGCCGTCGGTTTCGGATGCAAAGCCGTCTTTATTCTTAACCGAGATAAGAAGGTCGGACTCGGCAAATTCGACTTCGTCGTCACCGAATTTCGTCACGAACGTTCCGCCGTTTTTGACTGCGCCTACAACGGCTTTTGCGTCGCAAGTCGCCAAGAACTCTCTGATTTTTCCGAGGAGTTTTCCGTATTTCGGTCCGAGCGTTTTAAGTTGCGGTTTAAGTTCGTAGTTGATGAAATCACTGCTACGGTCGCTAATTATACACTCTTTTACGTTAAGTTCGTCTTCGATAAGACCTTTAAGCTCGTCGGACAAATCCTTGTGACCGTTGTACATAAGTTTTGAAAGCGGTTGACGGTTTTTCATATTCGACTTACTTCTTGCCGCTCTTCCTAAGAATACGACTTTAAGAACGTCTTCCATACCTTCTTCCAAAGCCTTATCGATATATTTCTCGTCGGCTACAGGATAACTGCAAAGATGTACGCTGACAGGAGCTTTTTCGTCAAAAGGTCTGACAAGGTTTTGATAAATAGATTCAGCCATAAACGGAACGTAAGGCGCAATCGTAAGCGAAAGCGTGCTTAAAACCGTGTAAAGCGTCATATATGCCGCCTTTTTATCTTCCGTCATTTCGCTACCCCAATAACGGTCGCGGCAACGACGAACGTACCAGTTTGACAAGCCGTCTACGAACTCGCCGATTTCTCTCGACGTTTCGGTAATTTTATATTCGTTGAGCCCGGCATCGACAAATTTAATAAGCGAATTAAGCTTCGACAAAATCCATCTGTCCATAACGGTCAACTTGCAATCTTTTATGTCGTAAGCTCTCGGGTCGAACTTGTCGATTTCCGCATACAAAACGTAGAACGCATAGGTGTTCCACAAAGTGCCGAGGAACTTTCTTTGACCTTCCGAAACAGCTTCCGGATAGAATCTCGAAGGAAGCCACGGCGCAGACGAAGTATAGAAATGCCAACGTGTTGCGTCCGCTCCTTGATTGTCGAGAACCGTCCACGGGTCAACGACGTTTCCTTTATGCTTCGACATCTTTATTCCGTCTTTATCGTTGACGTGACCTAATACTATACAGTTTTTAAACGGGCTTCTTCCGAAAGCAATCGTCGAAACCGCAAGAAGCGTATAGAACCAACCTCTCGTTTGGTCAACGGCTTCGCTGATAAAGTCGGCAGGATAGAATTTGTCGAATTTGTCTTTATTTTCAAACGGATAATGCCATTGTGCAAAAGGCATCGAGCCGCTGTCGAGCCAACAGTCGCAAACCTCAGGCGTTCTGACCATTTTGCCGCCACATTCGCAGTCCCAAGTGACTTTATCGATATACGGACGGTGAAGTTCGATGTCCTCTTTCATTCCGCTGAGTTTTTTAAGTTCTTCACGGCTTCCGATAACGTGAACCTTTCCGCACTTGTTGCACACCCATATAGGAAGCGGAGTTCCCCAATATCTTTCACGGGAAATGCCCCAATCGATAACGTTTTCAAGGAAATTGCCCATTCTGCCCGTGCCGATTGTAGGCGGCATCCAATTGACCGACGCATTCGACTTTAAAAGTTCGTCGCGAACCGCAGTCATTTTAATGAACCAGCTCGAACGAGCGTAGTACAAAAGCGGTGTGTCGCATCTCCAACAGAACGGATAGCTGTGCGTAAACATAAGCTCTTTAAAGAGCAAGCCGCGGTTTTTAAGATTTTCGATGACGAGCTTGTCGCCGTCTTTTGCAAACAAACCTTCGAGTTCGCCCGTACCTTTAACAAAGCGACCTCTTTCGTCAACCATTTGAACGAAAGGCAATTTGTAGTTTCTTCCGACGTTTGCGTCGTCTTCACCGAATGCAGGAGCGATATGAACGATTCCCGAACCGTCTGTAAGCGTGACGTAATCGTCGCAAGTTATATAATAGCCCTCGCCTTTTTTCACGTCGGCATAGTCGAAAAGCGGAATATATTCTTCCCTTTCATAGTCTTTGCCCTTTTTGGTTTCGACTTTTTCATAGTCTGTGAAAAGGCTGTCGATTAAGGCGTCCGCCAAAACGTAATACTCGTCGCCGACTTTGATTTTCGTGTAATCTTCTTTCGGATTCATACACAAAGCAACGTTAGAAGGAAGCGTCCAAGGCGTTGTCGTCCAAGCAAGGAAGAAAGTATTTTCGTCCTTTACGCTTCTGAATTTTACGAATATAGATTTTTCTTCGACGTCCTTATAGCCTTGCGCGACTTCGTGGCTGGATAAAGCCGTGCCGCAACGTGGGCAATAAGGTACGATTTTGTGTCCTTTATAAAGCAAGCCTTTTTCGTGAACTTGCTTTAAGAACCACCATATAGATTCGATATAATTGTCGTTATAGGTAACGTACGGGTCTTTCATATCTACCCAATAACCGATACGGTCGGACATTCTTTCCCATTCCGATTGATATTTAAAGACCGACTCTTTACATTTTTTGATGAAAGGTTCGATTCCGTATTTTTCGATTTCAGGCTTGCCGTCGATGCCGAGCATCTTCTCGACTTCGAGTTCGACAGGAAGTCCGTGCGTGTCCCAACCTGCTTTACGAAGAACGTCGTACCCTTTCATAGACTTAAAGCGCGGAATTATATCTTTCATAACACGGGTCAAAATGTGTCCGATATGCGGTTTTCCGTTTGCGGTAGGAGGTCCGTCATAAAAAGTAAACGGCTCTTTGCCCTTGTTGAGTTCAACGCTCTTTTCAAAAACGGCATTGTCTTTCCAAAACTTTAAAATCTCTTTTTCTCTTTCTACGAAGTCTAAGTTTGTGTCTACAGGTTTGTACATCTTTTTTCCTCAAAACGCAATCGGCAATCGAGTTGCGGACAAACCGCTTTTAACACGTTAAACCTATTGCATTATATTATTATACTTTTATACATTATAGTTTCACATCGGCTCAAAAGTCAAACAAATAAGCGCAAATTAAAAGCAAATAAATTATGCTTTTGTTAATTTTCGTCGCGACCGATACCCCGCTTGTTTACAGCAAGGCGGTAGCGGCCTGATGGCTAAATAAATATTTAAAAATCGAATATACTAAACGCTGAGACAGCGTCTTTTATATTAAACGCTGAGACAGCGTCTTTTATATTTTACTTGTTGACTAAATTTCAAAAGCTCGTATAATAGACGTAAAGAGGTAAAATATGGAAGAAAACAATCAAAATTTCGAATTCGATTTCGTTAGCGGCGAATTTAAAAATAAAAGCGACCTCGCTGAGACTGCCGCTAAAAACGAAAACGTAGCCGACGTTGTAAAAACAAACGGCTTGTGCAAAGTTTACAAAGACAAATTGGCTGTAAACGACGTTTGCGTATCGATAAAAAAAGGCGATATATACGGACTTATCGGAAAGAACGGAGCGGGCAAAACCACTCTTTTCAAACTTTTGCTCGGTCTTGCAAAACCTAATCAAGGAACGCTCGAGCTTTTCGGCAGTTCCGAAAATTTGTTGGAAAGCAGAAAAAAGATAGGATACTTAATCGAATACCCTGCCTTTGCCGCAAAACTGACGGCTTATGAAAACCTTAAATATATGGCGTTGCAAAAAGGCTGTTTCGATGACGCGCAAATCAGAAATCTCATAGACCTTGTAGGACTCGGCGGCGAAACGGCAAAAAAGTTTTCCGCTTATTCACTTGGAATGAAACAACGCTTGGGCATTGCGTTCGCTCTTTTGGGTGAACCCGAATTGCTCGTTCTCGACGAACCCGTAAACGGACTCGACCCCGAAGCCATTCAAGCCGTCAGAAATCTTTTAATCAGATTAAACAGAGAAAAAGGAATGACCATTTTGATTTCAAGTCACTTGATTTCCGAACTTAGCAAAGTAGCAACCTGCTACGGCGTTATGGCAAACGGCAAACTCATAAAAGAAATCACCGAAGACGAACTTAACGAAACGGTCAAGCCGTATATCAAACTTATGGTTGACGATACGACAAAAACAGTCGAAGTTTTAAAATCGATGGGAGCGACAAGAATCAAACTCGCAAACAGCGGAACGGTTTTTTGCTTTGACCTTTTGGACAGACTTTCGGAAGTCAGCAAAAACTTAGCCGCGGCAGGCGTCGTCATTTTCTCAATCGCCGAAATAGACGGCGACGTCGAAAACTACTTCATTTCGCTTTTAGGAGGTGCTTCGTTATGATAAATTTGCTTAAAGCCGAATTGTACAGAGCAAAATTCTTTAAATCGATTTGGATCGGACTTATCGTCGTTTTCGGACTCACCGTTATCAATATTCTTGTTGCAAACTCTCTTACGAACGCTGTCGAGGGAAGCGAATTCTTATACGAATATATGGGGCTCGCCTACTCCGGCAAAAGCGTAATTTTAGGCGGTGTAAGCGCAACGGACACCACTTTCCTTTTGGGAATTATAATAAGTTTAATAGTCGGCGGCTCGTTCCAAAACGGCGCGATGCGCAACGCAACGGTTTGCGGAAGCAAACGCATAAACGTATATTTCACGTTCTTTATCGAAACGCTTTTTCTGAGCCTCGTTTACGTTGTCGCAAACTTTGTCATAGCAGGCGTTTTGTCACCGATTGTCGGTTACGGCGTAGATTTCACGGGAAAAGAATTCGGCATTTTGATTGGCAGAATGTGTTTGCAATTCCTTTGCGTAGTTGCTTATTCTTCGGTGTTCTTGATGCTCTCGATGCTCATCAGAAAAAGCGGCGCGGCGATAGGCCTCTCGATAGGCTTTTATATTGTCGAAAACCTTATAATATCGGCGATAGTCGTTGCGGCAACTTTTGCCGACAACGTCGGACTTTTAAACTTCACAAATGCGTTTTTAAGCACTTGCCTTACAACGGCAAGTAGTTCGGGCTTACTTAGTACGAAATCGATTTTGATTTGCACTTTCGTGCCGATTGCTTGGATAATTTTATCGTCACTCGTTTCGATATTGACTTTTGAAAAACGTGACTTGTAAAATTAAAAGCTAACGTTAAACTTTAAAGTCGATTAGGCAAAAAACTTAACGATTTAAAAACTTAATTGAGAACTTAATAAGAAAAACTTATTTGAAAAACTCAATTTCAACAAATAACAAAAGGCATCACCTAAGTGATGCCTTTTGTTAAACCACCTATCCATCTCCGCTTCGGACTTAGCTTCAAATTTTTCCGTCATCTCTTAGTTAAATAGCGGATAACAAAAGACATCACATAAGTGATGCCTTTTGTTAAACCGTGCAGCCTCTCTCGATACCGACTACCGAAGCGGAAACCGTGTAGGTTGCTCCTTCAAAGCTTCCTTGTGGCACACGCTAAAATCTGCTTAGTGCTGCTGCGGTCAAGCTCTGACACGGTTCACAGCATAACGTTGCACAAGACCTTGCTATCAACACCCCTTGCACGGCGCAACCTTCCATAGCTTGCACCTCAATCGACATTCAACACCGCTGTAGCGGATTGCGGTTTACAGGGCACCGCTAGCTCCCCGTCTAGCACGGCTCTATTATATTATCATAAACGCCACCTTATAGCAAGCACTTTTTTTGTCGCTTTTTACAAATGGCGGTCATTGCGCAAGTAAAAAGTATGCCGCTTGGTGGCGTTATCGTTTGCGTGTTTTAAAATTTGGTGTTAATATACTGCTATGGACAAAAGAATTCTATCTTTACAAGATTTTTCATCGGTCGGTCGCTGTTCTCTTACGGCCGCAATTCCGCTTGTTTCCGCAATCGGCAACGAGCTTGTTGCTCTTCCGACCGCTCTATACTCCACACAAACCGCAATCGACGGTTTTGCTTTTACCGACTTATCCGATAGTATCTTGCCGTCATACGAGCATTTTAAATCGATAAATATGAATTTTGATTGCCTTTATACGGGCTTTTTAGGTTCGATGTCTGCCGTCGACGCGGCAATTTCAATAGCGAAAGATTTCAAAGCGAACGGAAAAATCGTTGCCGTCGACCCTGCTATGGCTGATAACGGCGAGCTTTACAGCGTATTCGATAAAGAGTATTACTCAAAAATGTCCGAGCTTGTAAACCTTGCAGACGTGTTGCTTCCGAATTTCACCGAAGGCAAAATGCTTGCAGGCATTTCGTCCTTTTCGACCGACGAAAAAACTGCCGTCGAAGTTTTAAGGACCTTGGAAAGCAAAGGCAGAAAAACCGTAGTTTTATCTGGCGTTACAAAAAACGACCTTTGCGGAACCGCCACCCTGTCCGACGGGGAAATCACGTTTGAGTACAACAAAAAATTCGACAAAACAGTGCACGGCGCAGGCGATATTCTGTCGTCGATAGTTTTGTCGTTGACTTTAAACGGACTTTCATATCACGAAGCGGCGCAAAAAGCCGTCGATTTTATACACTTTGCAATAACAGAAACGACAAAAGAAAACAAAGATTTGAGATTCGGTCTCGACGTCGAAAAGTGTTTGCGATTTTTCTTTGATTGATTCAAACCGACCAAACAAAACTGCTTATTTCAGTTTCAAAATATGAGCGGCTAAATATCGTTAGCTTCCTTATTAAGTAATTTACTTTATTATCAAAACGTTACTTTATCGCAACGTTTTAACGCAACAACGTTTTAACGCAATCTTATCGATTGCGTTTTTTTGTCAATTTTTGCGGCTTAGGTTCATATCTTAGAGTATGAGAATTGCGGTTTATGACAGCGGAATAGGCGGACTTACAACATTAGCAAAACTCATAACCGCCTACCCCGATTGCGACTATCTTTATTTTGCCGATAATGCAAGTTTTCCTTTCGGACAAAAAGACGTAAAATCGTTAAAAGCCAATCTTACAAAAAACATCGAGCGTTTGAAAGCCGAAACCGACGCTCAAGTCATAGCGTGTTATACGGCTTCTTCTCTTTTGCAAAAAACCGCAGGACTTTTCACGCTTTCGCCTAAAATCAAAGACGAAAAAACGTTGCTCATCGCAACGCCTAACACTCTTAAAACATTAAAGCCTAAATGCCTGACAGCAGATACTCCTTGCCTTGCCTACATAATTCAGACTACTCTGCTGTCGGGCGAAGATATAAAAACGGTTGACAATTATCTTTTCGATACGTTAAGCGATTTTATGAAAATCGAAACCGTTTCAATCGGTTGCACGCATTATAATTTCGTTAAGAAAAATATAAAAGCCATACTCGGCGCAAGCGAAATTCTCGACGGCTCGGACGAACTCGTTAAAAATCTCGAAAGCATTGTCGTTCCGTCCGCACACAGCGGAAGACTGACATTTCAGTTTTCGGGAAAAGACGACACAGAAATTTACGTCCGACTTACCAAAAGATTGCTCTCAAAGGAATTCGGTTAAACGCCTTACGCTTTATGCGATTGCACTTTCCCCGAATGCGGCGAAATTTATTGCCTGAGCTACTATATCGGCGGTAGAATCAACCAAAAAATCGATTTCTTTCGGCGCAATAATAAGACTCGGCAAATTGTTTTCCACAAGCGTTTCGGCATATTTTGCGGCATTGAAAGTTTCACCTCGTTTTTCGTCATAGCTTGAAACCGCTCGAAATATAACCTTGTCCAGTTTTGCCACAAGCGGAACGCCTATCGCAAGCGTAGGCACTTTAAGCGTCGAAAAGCTAAGCCCCGTACGACCTCCGCCGACGCCGCTTGCAGGTTCTATTCCGGCAGTCGAAAGTTGAAAACTTTTTCCGATTCGGCTGACTTTCGACGTGCAAAGCGTATCTATCGCTATCACCATATCGGGCTTAATTTGTCCGACAATTCCTTTTACGACGTCGAACGACTCCACACCCGTAACGCCGTAAACGTTAGGCGCAATCGACGCAAGTGATTTTAAATAGCGACCGCCGTAGCCGTTTTGAATTTTACTTCTCGTTACGGTCACCCTTTCCGACACCTTCGGACCGAAACAATCGGCGACAAGTCCGCCGTTACCGAGACCGACTACAAGAATGTTTTTCTTTACTCCGCCGCTGTAAAGACTCATTTCTTTTATCGCATTTCCAATCGCTTTGACAAGAAATTTTTTGTCCGATTCAGTCAAAAAACTTTTTTTGACGTCAAAAGTCACGTATACACCCTTAGGCTTATTGAGTTCTTTTGCCGTTTGTTCGGTTTTAACGTTGGTAACGAATTTTTCAATAAACTCGATATTACGCTTTTGAGTGTACGCTCCGGCGCTATTTTCTAACGTATCGATTGCAATTTCGTTGTAAAAATCGGTATTCATAATTTTATTATCTTTAAATTAAAAAAATCAATTCAATTTTGTTGCAAAAAAAATTCTTGTATGGTATTATTCTTAAAGTAAAAACTTAAGATGTTTCAAAAGGAGAAAAAAATGCCTAACATCAAATCAGCAAAAAAGAGAGTTCGTGTTTCACAAAGACAAAATGCGGAAAACGTTTCACAAAAATCACAAGTAAAGACAGCTATCAAAAAGTATAACGCTGCAATCGAAGCAAAAGATATCGCTCTTGCAGAACAACTTTTGCCTGAAACTGTTAAAGTTATAGATAAAGCAAAGTGCGATGGCATCTTCCATCAAAACACAGCCGCAAGAAAAGTTTCTTCTCTTTCGAGAGCTTTGTCGAACCTTAAAGCCGCAAAATAATTACGAACAATCAATAAGAGTCCTGCCCTATCGGCAGGCTTTTTATTTTGCAATTTTTTGAAACGTTTAATTTCGAAACGTTTTAATTTTAAATTATTCTTATTAAATTATTTCTAATTTGCATTATTTTTAATTATATTCATTGTCCATAGTCAGTCTAATGAGAACTTTTCTTTTTCAATTAATCAATTTAAATATTAAGCAATTTAAATATAAATTCAAATATGAATATTAAATACAAAAATCAAAAAAACATATAAAATCAAAAAAACATATAAAATCAAACATTCAAAATTAAATATGCAAAATTAAATATGCAAAATTAAAGACAACGCAAAAGCGTTGTCTTTTTCTTAAATAACAAATTATGCTATGTCAAGTCAAATAGAACTCACGTTTACTTGGCATTCCATTTGACGGAACCGTCTTTTTCAAGCTGACCCCATTTGCCGTCTTTTTTCACTTTTGCCGAACCTTCTTCAAAAGGAGTTGCGGCGTCAAACTGAAAATCAATAACGATTTTGTTCTCTTTATTTATGTAGCCGCATTGTCCGCCTTTTACCACCATGGCAAAGCCTTCGGAAAAGCTGAGTCCTGCTTCATAATCAAAGGGAATCACAACGTTGTTTTCGGGGTCGATAAATCCGCATTTTTCATCGAGTTCGACAAGAGCAAGTCCTTCCTTAAAAGAAAATACCTCGTCGTACACAGGCGGAATAACGTTTTTTTGTCCGTCGTAAAAGCCCCATTTCGTTCCACGCTGAACCTTTCTCCACTCTTCGGGCGGATAAGGCGGCTTAAACTGTTTGACTTCCGGCGGCGCATAATGCGGTCTTCCTTCGCCCTGTCTTAATTTGCCGCTAAGCGTAAAGAATTTGCGGTTTGGCAACTTTTCTTCCACTTGCTTTTCCTGCTTTTTAGGAGGCAAAGGCGCAGGCTTTTGCGATTGCTTTTGAGTTTGTTGCGGTTGCTTTTGCATAGACGGCTCATGCACTTTCGGCTGGTCCATTCTGGTTGCGAAAGCAAATCCTTTTTTTTGCAAGCATTTAGATATTTCAATAAACTGCTTTTTGCCGAAAGTCTGAACTCTGTACATATCCTTTTCGGTTTTTTTGACTAAATCGGACGCAGTTTTAAAATTGTTATTTTGCAAGAGAGCCAAAGTCGGAGCCGAAAGCCCTAATTGTTCTATCGGAACTTTTCTTGCGGCTTCTTCCATTTTTGCGTCATAGACGTTCAACGGCTGTTGCTTCTCGCTTTTCTTATTGTAGTAAAACTTCTTTTTTGCCATAATATCTCCTTTTGCCATTATAGCAAAAAGTTTAAAATATAGCAATAATTTGGACTATTTTAAACTTTCGATTTGTACAAGGTCAATTGCGCCGCTTTACTCTGTCATTTTGCCGATGTTATGGGGACAATTTGTCAAGGCAATTATTGACTTATTTAGATAAATAATTTATTATATATATAATATTGCAAATTGAAAAATGCGGACTAAAGCAAAAACGAATTATATAACTTTGCATCGCTAAACCGCAAAATGCAACTTAAAAAACCAATTACAATCGGAGTTATTATGCGAAAAGCCATTTTGATTTTAACATTGATATTTATCGTCGCTTGCGCGGCGTGTTTGCTTTTTGCGTGCAATTCCGTAGCTTATGCAGACGAATCGTCCAATTATGAAATTGTTTTGCCTGACAAAAACTATGCGCAATTCAAAGAACCGTCGGCTTACTTATTTGCAAACGGCTCTCATTTCGTTGCCGACAGCGGCAAAATCGTTCGCTTTGACGCAAACGCTAAAAACGACGGCTACACTGCCGCAAAATTCTACAACGTCGATTTTACGATAAAATCTATGACGTGTTTTGAGAATTCGATTCTCATAAACAGCGGAAGCGAATTTAAAAAACTCAATCTGACGGACGGCGCAATAGATACGCTGACGCTTGACGGCGTCACTGCCGATTACGACCTTTTTGCAAGTGGCGGACTACTGATTGCCGTTTGCAGAAGTAACGGACAGACAAAAACTTTTGACGGCTCGTTTTCAAAGATTGCCGACCAAACGGTCGAAGCATTTACATACAGCCGCATTTACGCATTAAGTGATTTCGTTTATTCGTTATGGTTCAAATTCGATTTGGAAAGCGGCGCGCATTATTTTGTGAGCAAAGTAAATCCGCAGACTTTTGAAACGTCAACCTTGTTTGAAACAAGCGCTTTAAACAAATTGTGCGTCGGCAGTAGCTTTGTCTACGTTTTATCGGAAGGCAAAATCGATGCTTATGATTTTGAAGGCAATTCGATTTTTTCTCAAAACGTAGCATTCGACGATTCAAACGTTTACGCAAACGGCAATTTTGTTTACGTTTTAAACAAACAAGACAAATCGATTGACGCGTTTACAGCCGATATAAACGGCTTGACGCATTCCTATTCTATCAGGCAAAACGGTGACGGCGCGCACTTAACAAACGTTAAAAACGCAATTAAAACCGCAAACGGCATTATAGCGACCGATGTGGACGGACTTTATTATAGCGGCGAAACGGTACTTGCCGAGAACGCCGACGCCGTATGCCGATTCAACGGCAAAGTTTACTTTTCGGCAGGCGAAAATCTTGTATCTTATGACGGCACAGCGACCGAATCGTTAAACGTGGGAGAAAAAATAACAGACATTGCGGCTGGCGGAACGGGCGTTTTTATACTTACGGAAAATTCGATTTTGAAATACGACGGCATAGCTATAAGCGAATTTAAAAACGTCGGCGGCAGAAAAATCGCTATGGCAGACAGCGGCAATATGATTTACGTTTTAGGCGACAGTTTTACGGCATACACAATAGACGGTCAAACGGCTACGTTCCCGTTTAACGAAAGTGTCGAAAACATAGTCGATTTCGATATCGACTTTATCGGCAATTTGCTTATAGCGGAAAAAACGAAACTCGTTTATTATACCCGCTCTCTTTTAAATTTCGATAAAACGGCAGAAATAGTTCTTCAAAAACAAAACTTCGATTTAGGCGAATTGACAAGCGTATCTATAAGCGGTGAAAACGAATGTGTTTTTACAACGACTAACGACTTTGTAGGCAAAACGAACACGCTTAGCTTCATAACCGAAAGCAACTACTCTTCGACCACTCCGCCGAAAGCCGAAAGCGTTTCAAACGCCGTAATAAACAAAACGTCCTTTTTCTATAAGGACTACAAAAATTTTGAAAGCGTCGAAGAAATCGGAAAGAATTCAAAAATTATCGCTTTAAACAGCGCCGACGAAAATTTCACTTACGTTTTGTGGGGCAAGAAACTCGGTTATATCAAAACTGCAGACGTTACGCTGACCGCCGACGAGTGGACAAAACAAAACAACTTGAAAGTCGTCATCGCCGTCGCAAAATTGTACGACTATCCGTCGCAGGAATTTTCACCGTTTATAACAGTCGCAAAAGGTACTAAACTTACCATTATCGGCGAGGGCTATCAAAACGAACAAAGCTGGTACAAGGTGGAATATGACGGCAAAAAATATTACGTCAACGTTTCAGGCTTGTCTTTCGACACCGAACACGCTTTGACAAACGAAAAAACCGTTTACGGCAGAGCAACCGCCGCAAAAATCGGCGAAAAAGTCACCCTTTATGCTCTGCCCGATAAAAACTCGACGATTGTCGATTATATCATAGACGGAAAAGAATTGACCGTTATAGGCGAACAAGTAAACGGATTTTACAAAGTTAAAATCGGCACGCAAAACGGATATATAAAGGCTTCAGAAATTAAAATCGGCGGACTTACAAATGCGCAAATAATCGGCATAACCTGCGCCGCAGTTGCGGTTGTAGCAGGCGTCGTTATACTTATAATAACGACAAAAGTCAAAAAGAAAAAAGACGCCGAAAACAAAACCGATGAAGACAAACCGCTCAAAAAGAGAATGTAGTTTATCTGTCATTGCCTTTTGATTGAATATATAATTTCAATATAATAAAATTTGACAAGTATATTCAGAAGCGGAATTATTTCGATTGATAATTATCTCGGTTGATTATAATGAATTCAATATAATAGAATTTAGCAAGTATATCCGAAAACGGAACCATCTCAATTGACTATTATCTCTATATATTAAAATGAATCTATTTTAAAACAAATCTAATATTATAGTTTAGACCTATAACCTATAATAAAACTAAAATTCAATAATCCTTATATTACAACAATACTAATTGCAGAAATACTTAAAATTCAACAAATAAAACGAGCTTTTATTAAGCTCGTTTTTAGTTTTTACTTTTACTTTATCGACATAGATTTCTAAACTGTTTATCAACAAAAAAGACGAGCATAGGCCCGTCATAAAATTCGATTTGTTATGCAAGTTTCTCTTGCAACTTTGTCACAAAATTTGCAGTTTCCGATTCGGTTTTTAAATTAAAAATCAAATAACTGTTGCTTTTTGTTTTTACTACTGCATATTTGGACACGTTATTATAAACATATAGCTTAAAACGTCCGTAATCGTTGTTTATGAACGTACCTGCGCTAATTTTATACAAATCGCTTCCAAGCTCTTTACTGCCCTTTGTAAAGCTCGAGGCAAGTGTTACAGACTCAATATCGCTTATAGAAACTTTTTTAGATTGCGTCAAAGAGGCTTCTACTTTAAGAGTATCGCCGTCGATAGTCGCGGTAACGTCACCCACCAAAAAAATGACAAGCAATATACAAAGCAAAACCAAGGCAGCGCCGCACCAAAGTGCGATTTTGCCGATTTTAACCGAATCAATTTTTTTATCGTTTGTAGGCTTTTCGGTTTTTATCTCGTTTTCGCAAGACTGCAAATCGATAAAGCTGTTTTTGTTTGAGTTATTCTTCATATAAACCTCAAATTTATTGTAACATAATAAGGCGAATTTGCAAACATTATTTTATTAACCTTAAAAAAAATTTATAAACCGCTACTACAAATAAAAAACGCTACACATTATTCAAGTCTTTATAATTTTTACCGAGAAATGCCTTTAAAACTAAAAACGTCTAAACTACTTAAAAAACTTAGTTAAAATTATTTAGCTAAAACTATTTAGAAAACCTCTTTATCGATTTTAAGTAATCTATTTTTTGCAACAAAAAACGGCTTTTAAAAGCCGTTTTTCATTGATTTGATTTACTACAATTATTTTTTGTTTTCTTCCTCTTCAGACGGTTTGAAGACAAGTTTAGGAACAGTATAAACAAGTTGAACTACTCTTCCTTTTGAAGCCTTAATAGCCTTAATTGAAGCAAGTTCGAATTCGTTTGCCGTAACCGAAAGTTTGACTTCGATATTGGCAGTTCCGACTATTGACAAGTTGTTGACGTTCTTGTCGATTACGTTCTTTCTTTTAAGCGTTGACAAATCAACCGAGCCGCCATAAGGATATGCCTTTAAGATATCGGCAAGGGTCAAGGTTGCTTTATGCAAAGTTTCAGGTCTTTCGACTTCACGAAGAATCATGCTGAATTCCTTCTTATCTTCCTTTGCTTCGAGCGCTTTCAATTTCTTTTCGGCGTCTTCCTTAGCCTTTCTGAGTTCTTCAAACATTTTTTCTTCGTCTTTCAAAGATTGTTTGAAATCAGCTTGCTTTTTCTTGACTTCCTTCGCTTCTTCTGCCTTTTCCTTGGCTACTTTATCTTTTTCGGCTTTTAAACGTTTTGCTTCTTCTTTAAGTTGAGCGTCGCGAGCTTTTTGTTCTTCTTCAAGAACCTTTTTCGTTTCGGCATCTTGACGTTTCTTTTCTTCTAAACGAGCTTTATCAACTTCTTCTCTCGCTTTTTTTTCGGCTAAACGTTTTTGCTCTTCAATTTTTTTCTCTTTCTCGTTTTCTACTTCTTTGGCTTTGCGAATTTTTTCTTCTTCAGCCTTTTGTTTCAAAATAATCTTAGCTCTTTCTTTTGCCTCGTTTTCGGCAGCCGCGCGGTCAAGCATAATTTCTCTTTCACGAGCAAGTCCGCGTTGACGCTCTTCTTCGACAAGACGTTTTGTGTTAGCCGCTCTTTCTTTTGCTTCTTGTTGACGAATTTTTTCTTCTTCAGCTTTAATTCTGATTCTTTCTTTTTCGTCAGCTTTTATTTTTGCGTCTATTGCCGCTCTTTGTTTTGCACGAGTTTGTTCATACTCTTTTCTTTCGGCGGCAAGTTGTTCGGCTCTTTGTTTGTCGAGAGCTTCTTGTTCTTTAAGAGATTGAGCAATTTGAGCTTTAATAAACTTTTCGTGTTCGGCTTTTGCTCTTGCGTCCGACGAAGTGCGAAGTTGTCTTTCTTTTTCGCTTTCTTCTTGGAACTTTTTAAGAGTCATTGCCTGACGTTTTTCACGCTCTTCTCTGAACTTTTGGTCAGCCTTCATTTCGGCTTCTTTTTCTTTTTGATGCTCGGCAGCCTGACGTTGAGATTCTGCCAAAATCGACGTCATATAACGTTCACGTTCTTTTTGATAAGCCGCTCTTTCCTTTTCTCTTTCTTTGAGAATATTTTCTTGTTGCTTAGCAAATTCGGCAGCTCTCTTTTCGACGTCTTTTTGAAGAGCTTCTCTTGCCTTTTCCGATTGTTTTTGGTCGGCAATTTTTTCTTTTCTTGTTTCTTCGAGCTTGTCTTCGATAGATTGAATATAAGCTCTGGATTCCGCTCTGCGAGCTTTCTCTTCATCCGCTCTGATTTTTTCGAGCTCTATAAGACGAGCGGCGTATCTTTCCTTAGCTTGCTCTTCAAGAATACGACGTCTTTCATCCGCCTCTTCTTCGGCTCTAAGACGTTCCATCTCTTCCTTTTCGCGCTTAGCAGCTTCGGCAATCCATTTTTCTCTTGCTTCGGCCTCGGCCTTGCGCTTCTTTTCAAGCATTTCGGCTTCCTTCATAAGTTTAGCTTTTCTTTTTGCTTCTTCGTTAGCCTCACGTTGCTTGACGTCCTCAAAACTTTGTCCGATCAAAGAATCGTCACGATGTTTCGCTTTCGCCAAACAGCGGTCGTTCAGCTTAGGTTCAGCATACTGACTTGTATATTTGCCCATAATTTCCTCCTAACAACGCCATAACATAGTTTATAATATTGATACTGCTAATCAAATAATACTATATCTTGCTTTATTTTATCAAATATCGCAATAAATTACAATACCTTATTTAATTTTTTTTAATTTTTTATTTTTCTACATAAAAACAGACAAAAGTGGAAAAAATTTTTCTGTCAATAGTATAATTTTAACAAATACTTAAAAAATCTTTGATTTTGATAAGCAAAATTAAAGATTTTCATTTTCAGTCATCTTTGTTTCTTAGGTTTTAATGACAAATACAACAGCAGCCTCATTAACCCGACCGCTTTAAATTTTATAAAACGCAATAAAAAACATTGAAAAATCAACGGAACTATTTGACGACACTATTTAAAGCAAAGTAGCTATCATTTCAATTTTAAGCAACGTGTAACATTCCGTGCAACATTCTTAAAAAAAAGCAAAATTGCCACATTAATTAGTTAAAAAACAATCAATCTACTAACTTAAAAATAATTATTCATACAATACAAACATACAACACGATTATACATTACAAGCCGCGTAACTTATAGGTTTTATAAGATTGCCGCAATACTTTATCGTTTACTGCACCCTTGAACATAAAAAAACCTAAAACATAAAAGTTTTAGGTTTTTGGTGGAGCTAATGGGATTCGAACCCACGGCCTATGCGTTGCGAACGCATCGCTCTACCAACTGAGCCATAGCCCCATATAAAAGCCCATTGGGCTTTTATTGTTAAAAGTTTTTAAAACAAATTTTCAAAACGCCATAACGTTAAGCAGATTTAAACTAATCGCATAGATAGTAGCTAAACTTATCGTTATTGGTTGTCACTTGAATCTTTGTCGCTAATCTCGGCAGCTTCTTGCTTTCCGCCTATGCGTTTAACCGCAACGCCGACTGTGATTGCCATTGCTACAAGCACAACGCTCATTACGACGCCCATAACGATTGCCGTAATTTGTTGGTCTTTTGCAATTTCGGTAGTTGCAGATTGAGGTCTGCCGCTTCCCGAACCCGAACTCAAAACAATTTCCGAGTCGGTATTCTTCACATAGCTCGGAAGAATTTCTTCAACGTATGCAAGTCCCGTTAAAAATCTCGGAGCATAGCCGTTTAAGCTGTCGCAAGAATCATTGAGCAACGGACCGTGTTTTACTCCAAAGACAAGATGAGCGTTTTTAATGTTCAACTCTTGACCTGCCGTTGCGCTACGAGCAGGAACCGTGCCGTCGCCTGCGCCATAGAATTTGCCGTCTTTGTAGCCTGCAATCTTTTGACCCGTACCCGACGATTGTCCACCGTCTCTGCCGTTTATGTAGCGGTCATAAATTGTACCTTCCGCGCTGAATTCACTCAAATCGTTATCGGTGTAATCGAGTTTCCAGTTTCCGTTTTCTGCAGTCATCAAATGCGTAACGCTGCAAGTCGAAACTCCGACGCCCAAGATGTATTCGGTCGGAACAAGTTGAGAAACGTGAACCTTTTCGGTAGACGTAGCGTCTTCAACCCAATACCCGAGTTCGCTGTCATATTTAGCATTGACGTAAAACGCTTCTTGGTAACTCTTTAAGTTTTTGACGTAATCTTTTACGTTGCCTTTTGAGTCTTTTGCCCAAGATTGATTGCAAAGAGCTTTATAAAACTCTTCATAAGTCAATGCGCGTCCGTCGATAGTAATAGGCGACGTTCCGACTGTATATAAATCAAAATATTTCGCGTCAGGCAAAAGTTCGACAATCGAAGGAATTGTACGAGCAACTTCCGCAAGATTGAATTTAAGACCCATTGCTTTCAAAATCGGTTTTAACGAAGCAAAAGCGTCTTCACTGAACAAGTTGGTGATTGCATCCATACTTCCGAGAAACGGAGCGCCAAACGGAACGAAAAGTTCGACTTTTGCTCTGTTTTCGGCTTTTTGAAGCCAATTTGAAACTACAAGTCCGCCCATCGAGTGGGTATAGAATTGAACTTTCTCATAACCGCACTTGTTAATGAAATTTTCAAGATGTTTTGCCGACTCTACGTTGGACTGACGCCAGTCGTATTGCCAAACCAAAACGTCGTACTGTTCGTGATAATATCCGTAAAGAATTTCCCAAAGATAGCCCATTCCGCCAAAACTGTCGGCAGGATTCGAGCTTTGCATATTGCAAACTCTACCCAAGGTATTAGGCACGCCCTTTTCGTCACAGCCGAGATATTCGAGCAAAATGTTTTGCAACAAACCTTTTTTGGTTTCGATATACTCTGCGTTTCCCCTTTCGCTTTCAGGATATTTATCGTTCAAAGCGTTGAGTCTGGACGTGTATATTTCGGCAAGTCTTAAAAAGCCTGTCGGACACCACATAGGTTCGTCGGTAGATTCTTCATATAATGCGCTTGCCATAAGACCCGGAATCAAAATCATAGCCTTGTTTTTCGTCGGCGTATAATTTTCTTCGTAAATCGCGCCCTTAGCTTTATCCGTGGCACTATCGTTATCGGTACAAGCGGTAAGCACTGCAAGCAACGCTGTAAAAATAGCTACCGTTAAAAGTAATGCAAGTACTCTTTTAGATTTCATAAAACCCCCTTATCATTTTAGTTTTACGATTAAAAGATTATGCTTTATACATTCTCTTTCTGGCTGCTTCAGCCTTCTTTTTACGTTTGATCGATGGCTTTTCATAAGCCTCTCTCTTTCTCAAATCGCCAATGATACCGTCTCTTGCGCACTTTCTTTTAAAACGACGAATAGCGCTTTCCAAAGATTCGTTTTCACCTACTTTGACCGTTGACATTGTATTCACCTCCTTTGAGAAAAAGACTGTGTTTTCACACAGTGCCTATTTTACACTTTGACAAAAAACTTGTCAACTGTTTAAACGAGCTTTTAAGCCATCTTGTCCGCTAATTGCTGACCGCCCAGAATATGAATGTGAAGATGCTCTACGCTTTGGCAAGCGTCTTTACCCTTATTCGATACAAGTCTGAAACCGCCGCTAAGCCCCAATTCGTCAACCATTGTCGACAATTTCTTTATGCACTTAGCCAAAACGGCAGCTTGATTGTCGGTCATTTCAACGATATTCGCAAAATGCTCTTTCGGCAAAAGCAAATAATGAATTTCGGCTTGCGGCGCAATGTCTTTTATAATCAACATATCGTCGTCTTCGTAAATTTTTGTCGAAGGGATTTCACCTTTAATGATTTTACAAAACAAACAGTTTTCCATAATATCTCCTTTATTTCTTTGAGTATATTTATTACTCGCTTTTATTTGAGTATATTTATAATTTGCTCTTTATTCTTAAATAATAGCTACACAGTTCATAGCTTTTTAAGATACAATGCGTAATAAAGTCACGGTTTGCGATTTTCCGGTTTAGTGATAAGTTTAAAAATGCCATTGACGATGTACTCTATCCAAAAACTATAATACTACTTTTTATTAGGTCATTTCAAGCCGTCGCGGTAAATTTCGGAAGGAACAATCGTTTTGATTTCCCCCGCCTTTCCGTCGCCGTAAACGGTTATGTAATTTTCGGAATGTCCGCACATTTTTCCGTTTGCGCGATTTTCAAAAAGCACTTCGAGCGGTTTTCCGATAAATTGCGAATTGTACGCCGTTTTCAATTCTTGTTTTAAAAGGCTCAATTTGCGTTGCCTTTCAAGCAGAATTTCTCCGCCGAGCGGTTTCAATTTAAAAGCGACAGTCTTTTCTCTCGGCGAGAAAGTAAAAACGTGTATATCTGCAAATCCTACTTTTTTTGCAAATTCGTAAGATTCGTTAAAATCGTCTTCGGTTTCGGTCGGGTATCCGACTATTATATCGGTGGTAATTGCCGCCATAGGGAAATATCGCCTTATAAGTTCGACGGCGACGTAATATTCTTCAGCCGTATAATGTCTGTTCATAGCTTTAAGCGTAGCGTTTGCGCCGCTTTGAAGCGACAAATGAAAATGCGGACAAAAATGTTTAAGTTCTTTAAGGGCGAGCAAAAACTCGTCGTCGATGACGCCCACTTCAAGCGAACCGAGCCTGATTCTGACGTCATAATCCCGAACCGCCTTTATAAGGTCGGTGAGGCTAAGCCCTATATCCGCACCGTACGCCGATAAATTTATACCTGTAAGTACGATTTCTTTTGTGGTTTTTACGGCTTCTTCTATCTCTAAGGCGACGTTTTTCAAATCACGACTTCTGCTTCTGCCTCGCATATAAGGCACTAGGCAATAGTTGCAAAAATTGTTGCAACCGTCCTGCACTTTCAGATAATGACGAGTCCTGAGACTCAAAGCGACGCCTGTTTCTTCAAAGGTCGACGCCGTCTGACTGCATCCGTAACAAGTCCCCGAAAGGTTTTCAAAATTTATGAGCGCAAGTTTGTTTGCCGTTCCGGAAACGTATACTACGTTATCTTTTATGCGAAACTGTTCCGCATCGTTTTGAGACGCGCAACCGCATACGAAAATTTTACAATCGGAATTTAACGCCTTGGCTCTTTGAACGGCTTGACGAGATTTCCTTTCCGCTTCGTTTGTAACCGCGCAAGTGTTGATAATGTAAACGTCGGCAAATTCAAGCGTTTCGGTCACGTCGTATCCTTTCTTTTTAAGTCCGCTGACTATTGCGTCGCTGTCATATTGATTGACTTTGCAACCTAGAGTAAAAACGCAAACTTTCATACGTCCATCTCCCCCGTTTTATACAAAATCAATGCGCAAGCAACGATAGACGCGGTTTCCGCTCTCAAAATTCTTTTTCCGAGCGACAAAATTTTTGCTCCGCTCTTTTTAGCTTTATCGACTTCTTCCTTTGTAAAGCCGCCTTCGCTACCCACAACGATTGCGATTTTTTTGCCCGATATATCCGTTTTTGAAACAGACGTCATATCTTCGTCTTCGTAAAAAAAGCAAACTTCGTCGAAATCTTTAAAACGCGATAACATTTCGTCAAAACTTATCGCTTCGTCTACGACGGACAAAAACGCCGAGCCGCATTGCTTTGCCGCTTCAAACGAAATTCTTGTTCCGCGTTCCGCATTAAACTGCTTCTCGGCGGTGTTCTGCGAAACGAAAGGAACAACTTTTTTTATTCCGAGTTCGACGCATTTTTGAATTACAAGGTCGAGCTTTCCGCCTTTCAAAACCGACGGAAAAAGCGTAATATCGCAAACAGGTTCGCATATTTTTACGCTTTCGTCTATCTTAGCTTTCGCCTCTTTATCCGAAATTTCGGTCAACGTGCAATAATGCTCGTATCCGTCGTTAAAGCAAACGATAATTTTATAGCCGACTTTCATTCGCAACACCTTTTTTAAATGCAAAAACTCGTCACCCGTTAAGGTGACGATATCGCCGTTTCTGAAATTCGGTTCGATAAAAAATCGTCTTAATTCCATATAAGTCTGAAAGCCCTCCAATCGCCTTCTTCACATCTTTCGTCAACGGTGAATCCGAGCGAAAGATACTTATCGACGACTTCCGCTTCTCTGCTGTCGATAATTCCCGACATTATGAGAATGCCGCCTTTTGCGATATGCTTGCCGATGCCATCCGAAAGTCTGAGCAAAATGTCTGCCGTCAGGTTTGCATATACGACGTCGCCTATCTCACCCGTTTTGGCAAGAAGGTCGCTTTGTTCGATTTTCACGTCAACGTCGTTAAACTTTGCGTTTAAAGTCGCCGCTTCGACGCATTGAGAGTCGAGATCGCACATATAAACGCTTTTCGCGCCTAAAATGCTCGCCGATATTCCGAGTATTCCGCTTCCGCACCCGACGTCGATGACTTTTTTCCCGACAAGCGACGGCGTAAGGTCAAGACACATTCTTGTAGTTGCGTGTTCGCCCGTTCCGAAAGCCATTCCCGGTTCGAGTTTTATTGTCTTTTCGCCGTCTTTTGGCAAGTAATCTATCCACGACGGAACAACGGTTATCGATTTTGTGACAATCGGCTTATAGTGTTTTCTCCATTCCGTCGACCAATCGAGGTTTTCGAGTTTTTTTGTAGTCACGTCCAATTTGACGTTTGGCAATAAAAGCTCTTTCATTTGGTCGAAACGCGACAAAAATTCTGTCGGTTCGCCTTCGATAACGGTAGTCAAAACCGCCCTGTTATCAGGTTCGTTCAAAACAGAATCGTCCACGTAATCCCAACTCGTGCCGTTTGTCAGAGCGTCAACGACGTCCGCTTTGTCTATTACGCTGACGCCTGCCGCTCCCACGCTAAACAAAATGGCAGAAACAGTTTCTGCCAAATCGTGTGTGGTTGTAATTTTAATTTCAAATTGTTCCATTAAAGTTTATCCTTGTATTCCTTTTGCATAGGAAATTGTTTGCTCTCGAACGTCGTTTGCAATTTTTTAAGTTCTTCTTTCTGCGCCCTTGAAAGACTCTTCGGGACTTCGACGATAATCGTCACAAGCAAATCGCCGTTCGTAGTCTTTTTAAGCTGCTTGATGCCCTGTCCCTTGATTTTGAACACGGTACCCGATTGAGTTCCGCTCGGAACGTCAAGCGTCGTAGGCGTTGTCAGCGTCGGAACGGAAACCGTACAACCGAGCGCGGCGTCAACCATCGAGATAGGAATGTTTACAAGCAAGTCGTAATCTCGTCTGACAAACAATTTATGCGTTTTTACGGAAATCTGAGCAATGAGTGCGCCGTTTTCGCCGCCGTTCATTCCTTGATGTCCCTCACCAGCATAATTGATTCTTTGTCCGTTGTCAATGCCGGCAGGAATATTTATAGTAATTTCTCTTGCGACTTCTTTTCTGGCTTTGCCGCCGCAAGTAGGACAAACTTCCGAAATAATTTTACCTTTGCCACCGCAATTAGGGCAAGCGGTCACTTGTTGTATCACGCCGAACGGCGTACGTTGCGTTTGATTGACTTGTCCCGTGCCATGACAGTGGTCACAGACTTTGAAAGCCGTTCCGTTTTTTGCGCCCGTTCCCTTACAATCAGGACAATTTTCGATACGTTTAATCGTAATTTTCTTTTTACAGCCGAATGCCGCTTCTTCAAACGTCAAACTGACTCCGATTAAAATATCTTGTCCACGACGCGGTGAATTTGCGTTTCGCGTTCTCGACGAACCGCCCATACCCCCGAAGCCCGAGAATATGCTTGAAAAGATATCGTCGAAACCGCCTGCGCTAAATCCGCTAAAACCTTGTCCGCCACCGCCGAAACCGCTAAATCCCGAAGCGTTTTCATCGCCGTAACGGTCGTAGATTTCTTTCTTTTGCGGATCGGACAAAACGTCGTATGCGTGATTTATTTCCTTAAACTGAGCTTCTGCCTTTTTCTTCTCTTCATCGGATGCGGTAGAATAAAGGTCCGGATGGTATTTCTTCGCCATCTTTCTGTACGCCTGCTTAATTTCGTCGGCAGTAGCGTTTCTTTCAACACCCAATAATTTGTAATAGTCCTTTTCGCTCATATGCTACCTCTTGACTAAACCCACTTTGCAGTGGGTTTAGCATTTTTTATTGATTAGTTTTCGTCGACCGTGCCGTCGCAACCGTCCGATGAAGTTCCGCCTGTAGCGTTAGGGTCAAAGCCTGCCGCTTTTGCAGCTTCGGCAGCCGCCTCAGGGTTTGCTTGATAGAACTTTGTCACAATCGGGTCGGTAACTTTGCTAAGTTCTTCGACAGCCGTCTTGACTTCGTCAGCCGTTTCGGCTTTTGCAACCGCTTCGGTGCAAGTCTTGATTGCGTCTTCGATTGCTTTCTTATCGTCGTCCGAAATCTTTTCGCCGTTTTCGCGAACGAATTTTTCCATAGCGAATGTAAGTTGTTCGGCGCCGTTCTTAGCATCGACTACTTCTTTACGTTTCTTATCTTCTTCGGCATACTTTTCGGCGTCTTTGATTGCCGCGTCGATGTCGTTTTCGGTAAGGTTGCTCGATGCAGTGATTGTAATCGATTGCTCTTTGTTCGTTCCCTTATCGACAGCCTTTACAGATACGATACCGTTTGCGTCGATATCGAACGTAACTTCGATTTGCGGAATTCCTCTAGGAGCAGGAGCAATACCGACAAGTTGGAATCTGCCGAGCGTCTTGTTGTCTTTTGCAAATTGTCTCTCGCCTTGAAGGACGTGAATGTCAACAGCCGTTTGATTGTCTGCGGCAGTCGAGAAGATTTGCGACTTGCTGGTAGGAATGGTCGTGTTACGCTCGATAAGCGGAGTGAATACGCCGCCAAGCGTTTCGATGCCGAGTGAAAGCGGAGTTACGTCCAAAAGCAACATATCTTTGACTTCGCCTGCAAGAACGCCGCCTTGAATTGCCGCGCCGATTGCTACGCATTCGTCAGGGTTGATGCCTTTAAACGGCTCTTTGCCCGTAACTTTCTTAACCGCGTCGTATACGGCAGGGATTCTCGTCGAACCGCCGACCATAATAACTTTTGCGAGGTCTGAATATTTAAGTCCTGCGTCCTTCATAGCTTGTTCCATAGGAATGATTGTCTTTTGGACAAGGTCCTCTGTCAAAGCGTCGAATTTAGCTCTCGTAAGTTCCATATCGAGGTGTTTAGGACCACCGTCTGCCATAGCGATGAACGGAAGATTGATTTTCGTTTTCGTTACGCCGCTAAGGTCGATTTTTGCTTTTTCGGCAGCTTCCTTAATTCTTTGCATTGCCATTTTATCGCCCGACAAATCGATGCCTTCTGCCTTTTTGAATTCTGCGACGATATAGTCCATAACCTTTTTATCGAAGTCGTCGCCGCCGAGACGGTTGTTACCGCTTGTAGCAAGAACTTCGAATACGCCGTCACCGAGTTCCAAAATAGAAACGTCGAACGTGCCGCCGCCAAGGTCGAATATCAAAACTTTTTGGTTTTTGTTTTCGTCCTTATCGACGCCGTAAGCCAATGCCGCCGCCGTAGGCTCGTTGATAATACGAAGGACTTCGAGTCCTGCGATTTTACCTGCGTCTTTGGTTGCTTGTCTTTGGCTGTCACTGAAATATGCAGGAACGGTTATAACCGCTTGCGTGATTTTGGTGTTAAGATACTTTTCAGCGTCGTTTTTAAGTTTAGTCAAAATCATTGCGCTGATTTCTTGCGGTGTATATTCTTTTCCTTCGATTTTAATCTTTCTGTCAGTACCCATATCTCTTTTAATGGAGATAACGGTATGCTCAGGGTTTGCGACCGCTTGACGTTTTGCGACGTCGCCTACCAATCTTTCTCCGTCTTTTGTAAATGCAACGACTGACGGGGTCGTTCTCATACCTTCAGCGTTAGGGATTACGACAGGTTCTCCGCCTTCCATAACCGCTACGCAAGAGTTTGTTGTACCAAGGTCAATACCGATAATTTTTCCCATAATAATATATCTCCTTCAAAATTTATTTCTTTATTTTTTATACTTAAAGGCTTTTGCCTAACCCGCAACTTTTACCATTGCGTATCTAAGCACCGTTTCACCTTTTAAATATCCTTTTTGCAATACGTCCAAAACCTTTCCGCTCATTTCGGCATTCTCTTCACGAAGAACCGCCGTCATCAAGTTAGGATCGAACGCGTCACCCGTTTTAACTTCCATTGCTTTTACGTTAAACTTTGTCAAAACGGTCGTTATTTGTTGTTCGATAAGTTCAAAACCTTTAAGATTGTTTTCGTCGCTTATCATTGCTTTTGCTCTGTCTACGTTGTCTACGACTTCGAGCAGCTTTTCAAGCACTGCCGACTCGCCCACCGCGCGCATTTCGCTTGCAAGCGACTCGTTACGCTTTTTATAGTTTTCAAAGTCTGCTCTGAGTCTTTGCGCCGTATTTTTATTTTCTTCGGCAAGAGCTATGTTTTTTCCGAGCTCGGTTTCGAGATATCCGACGTATTCTTCGGGCGACATTTCGTCTTTGGCAACGCCGTCTGCCTTTTCTGCGTTTTCGACTATCTCTTCCGGCTCTTTCTCTTTGCCTTCGTTTTCGACATTCTCAACCATTTCGTCGACTTTTTGTTTTAAGTCCTTATTGTCCTTTGCCATTTATTCCTCCACTTTATCACCGTCAAAGACGTTTTCAAGAGATTTCTTTATTCCGTCAAGAACCGATAAAACTTTTTTATAATCCATTCGTTCGGGGCCTATGACGCCCGCTTGTCCGATGACCTGTCCGTTTATCTTGTATTCCGCCGTAACTATTGCGCACTTATCTATGCCGCCGTTTTCGTCGCTTCCGATTTTCAGCGACAGCTCGATATTGTCGTCAGGCGTAGCTACGAGCTTTTCAAGGCTTTCGCTGTCACCCACCAGTTGCAAAAAGTTTTTGACGTCGCTCGGACTGTCCGAATAATCAAGCACCTTTAATGCCCCCGCAACGTGAATAGACTTTCTTTTTTCGAGACTGTAATTTCTCAATATGTCTATAATCTCTCCGAATACCTGTTTGTATCCCAAAAGATTTTCGCCTATCGTTTTAAGTTCGCACTCTATATCGAGATCGGAAACCTTTTTTCCTTTAAACGCTTTATCCAGCAACTTAGACGCCGTTTCAACGCCCGAGCTAAGAACGTCGTCGGGAAGCCTGATTGCCTTGTCGGTGATTATTCCGCAGTTTGTGACGATAAGCACAAGCGCAAGTCCGTTATTTAATCCGACAAGTTTTATTTCTTCGATTTCGACGTCGCTTAAATTGTTTGTCACGACAACCGAAGTATAGTTTGTCGAATCGCTTATTATCTTCGCCGCTTCCGCAGATAAGGTTTCGACGTCGCTTGCCTGCTTTAAAAACCTTTTAGTCATTTCACCGAGGTCGGACTCCGAAAACTCTCTGTTTGCGAACGCCCTTTCGCAATACAACTTATAGGCTTCCGCAAGCGGAACTCTGCCTGCCGAGGTATGCGGCTTATCGATATATCCGAGAGCTTCAAGGGCATTGAGCTCGCTTCTTATCGTAGCCGAACTGACTTCGGGAAGGTACTTTGCCTGAATGTCCGCGCTCGAAACAGGAACAGCCGATTTAATATAATCGTCTACCAAAGCTGTAAGTATTTTTTCTTTTCTTTCAGATAATTCCTTTTTTGGCATTTGGCACTCCGTTTTGTTATGCTAAGCTCTCTTTCGAGAACCATTTAGCACTCCGACATATCTCTGTTAGCACTCTAACCCTTTGTCTGCTAACAATATATTACTATTATTGCTTAATGTCAACTGTTTTATGCAAATTTTTTAAATTTTCTTATATAATTTTTTCTACAAATTTTTAATAGGGTTTAAAATCGATTATCTGACATTTTCGATTTGCTAACACTTCCGATTTATCTGACATTCTCGGTTTATCTGACTTTTTCGGCTTCTTTATCTTTTTCGTCTTATCTGACACTTTAGTAAATTTTAATTCTCGCTCAATAAAAAACGGTCACCCGAAAACGAGCAACCGTTACAAGTTATATTAAAATTTAAAAAGTTGTGTCATTAAGATTATTGAAGTTATATCTTTAAAATCACAGATATTTTATCATTAAGACTATAACTTATTAAAATTAAATCTATAACTCTTAATAAAATTAAGGCTATAGCTTTTATTAAAAAGAATATAAGTCGTTATTAAGCCAATCGCTAAATTCCGTCTACTACGTTCTTGACGGCTTCTCTGTCCGTCAATGCCGACTGAGCCAAAACGTCGTCGTCGGTAAAGACGTAATCGGTGCGATTGTTCACGCATTTAACGTAAAGACGCTTTACGATGTCGGCGACCGTGCCTTCGACGTTGCCGTGATTTATAAAAAGTACGTTATAAATGTTTTTACGCATTTTTCCGCCGAGTTTATGTTTGCCGACTTTATTTACAAAAAACATATAGCAATCATTGTCCGGATTCGTTTCGTCAGATTGCAAGCTCCAATCTTTTGCATACGACATAATGTTTGAAAAATTCAGTTCCTTGTTTGTATAACAAAGTCTGCCTGCCGTATTCGTATGCACGATAAGCGCTTGGATTTTTCCGTCGCCAAGCAGAGCGGCTATATCTTTTGCATTTTTACAAAACTCGTTTTTCGTCATTTTGAACATTCCGAAAAGCGGCGTATGGAAATTGCCGTAGCAAGATTTAAGCATTTTAACGGACGCGTCGTAAGACGTATCGTCGCCCATTTCCGTTGCCTTTTTTATTATGCCGTACTTTAATCTTATATACTCTATATCCTTTTCGTAATAATCGGAATTCTCCGGCGGTAAATTTTCGAGCATCTCGATAAACTCTTTTGCGGCTTCTTTTTTCAAATTCAAAAATACTTCGTTATCGAAGCCGTCCACACCGCTTTCGACCTCACAGCTTTCACAACTCGAAAGAAACAAAAACTTAAAGTAAAAACTTGCGTATCTTGCCCTTTCCGACTTACTGCGACTGCGTTCTATGTAATCGTGCGCATAATAAAACCCGATTTTCAGTATTGCCTTAGGATGCCCTAGTCCGACCGCTTTAAAACACATATCGGTAGCTTTTGCAATAAGTTCCTTAAACAACTTGCGGTTGTCCGTCTTTATTGCGTTGTGATAAAGCAATTCCGACATTTTGTAAAGCTCGTCGTTTTCTTTCGTCACTACAAAATGCTCGTCGAGAATCTTGTTTTTACAGTTCGGGCAAACGAGAGAGCCGTCGAACAAAGTCAAAAATTCTACGTCTTTTTTACACTTTCTACATTCCATAACCCTACTCCTTTACCGTAAATTCGATATTAGTCGAAGCCGCGTTTGCTATGTAATTGTCATCCGACAAGCTCGCTATTACGATTTTATACGTATTTCCGACTTGCAAATCGCTTGCCACAACTTCGGTGCCGTCAGCGTCCATGAATTTTACGATTGCCGACAAGTTTACGTCGTCGCCGTAGACGTAAGACGCCATAAGCTCGCTCGCTTCGGCTTTTGTGAGTCCGTCGGATTTTATCTCATCGACGGTTTTCGACACGTCGCCAACCGTAAAGCCAAGCGCGACAGGCAAAGCCTTCACTTCAAACGTAAACGTTTCGTTGCTTGAAATTTTGAAATTGCCGTTTGAAAGCGTAACTTTTGCCGTGTAGCTTCCTGCATTTACGACTGCGCCGCCGAGTATTTCAATCATCAAGCCGTCCGACGGATTTGACGACGAAAGCGTCGTTGCGTAAGGCTTTGTGGTTACGCACTCAAACGTTGCGCTGAGAACAACGTCAATTTCGTTTCCGTAGTCATAATAATACGTTTTTGCTATCGTCCAACTTACGGTGCCGCTTGCAGGAACGATGCTGAACGAACATTTTTTTGTCGTCTCGTTCGTAACGTAATTTTCGTTTGTTATATCTCCTGCCGTGACTTCGTATTCGCCTACGTTTTGCGCCAAATCTCCTATTACGCTAAGTTCGACGGCGTTTCCGCCGATATCGTTATAATGCGGTTTTTCGGGTCTGTGGTTCAATCCGTCGTAAACAAAGCTCGTCGTTCCCCAGATTATATCGACTATAACAGGCGTTATTGTGTAAGCGCAGGTTTTGCAGTCTGACGAGATGACGTAATTCGATTGTTCACCCTTTATAGTAGCAGTTGCCGTATAGCTTCCTACTGTATACTTATCGGACATTGAAACCATAATTTCTACTACGTCGCTGCCGATAACGCCGCCGGATATCGTTGCCGAAAGTCCTTCGCCGACGATGCCCGGAACTGTGCCCGAAAACTCGAACGAATGCGATTCGCCGCCGCCCGTCCAACTAATAGTGATGACGGCAGGACTTATCGTAAGCGTTTTACTGCCGCCCGACAAATCGTAGTTCGTGTCCGCCAAAGCGGCTTCTACGCTATACTCGCCGACGTTTATGCAATCGCCCGACGCCGTAACGGCAAGCTCTATATTGCCGCCGTTAACGTCTATATAATGCGCCGTCGGTTTTTGCTCCGCGCCGTTATATTCGACAGCAAGGTTTTCCCAAACAGCCGTTACGTTTTTCTTTGAAATGACGTATTCTTTCGACGCCGCCACAAGACTGTAATTGTCGCTTGTTATACTCGCCACGGCAGTATAATTGCCTGCTCTCACGCTTTCGCCTTCGTTTATCGTCAGCGTAACGGAGGCGACGTCGCCGCTTATTACTCCGTTTAAAGTCGCCGTCGGTTTTTGTTCTTCGCCGTTAAACGTCAAACTAACGTTGCTCCACGAGAGCGTAAGCGACTTCTTTGCAATTTCTATCGCGTCTTGCGAAAGATTTGTGAGCGTATAATTTTCGTCTGTCGTAATTTCGCTTGCAGTAGCGCTGAAACTACCTGCATTTACGTTATCGCCGCTCGCTTCGACTTTCAGCGTGATTTTTGTTCCGAATACGTTTTCATAATACGCTTTCGGAAGTTTTGCCGTTTTGTCATAAACAAACGAAAGATTTTCCCAAACCACCGACTTTTCGAGCGGAGCTATATCGAACGAAACGTTCGGTTGTCCGCTTATCGTATAATTTGAGTTGTCCACCCCTATTATTGTTGCCGTATATCCGTTTTTGGCGTTTGTTTCCGCTCCGCCGACTTTTGCGACTGCGCTATCGCCAGAAACGAGTCCCGATAAAGTGACAGCAGGAGCCTGCGGCTTTCCGTTAAATACAAACGAGGTCGCACCCCACGTATAATTCAATTCTTTCGGCACAATCGCATAATCGTAATTTGCGTTTGAAAATTTATAGTTTAAATTGTCCGTCGTCGCGATTGCCGAATAGCCGCCGACGTTTTTGCTCGTTGCGCCTAAAACGTTTGCGACAAGTTCGCCGTCACCGCCGACCCCGTAGAATTTTGCGGTCGGAACTTGAATTGCGCCGTTATACACAAAGCTGCTTGTGCTCCAATTAAGCGTTGCGGTATACGGATTTATCGTGAAAGACTTAGTTGCGGTGTTCGTCAAAACGTACAAATCGGCGCAGTCGCCTTTAAGCGTAACTTTAGACACATAATTGCCTGCGTCTTTGACCGTTGTCAAACTGCAATCGAATTGAATACCGTCACCGTTGATTACTTGCGTGCTGTCATAAGTACAATAGACCGATTTATTCGTACCCGAATAGAACATATTTGCAGGCAAAGTCCAATTAAAATCGAGCTTCTTTTTGCCGATAGCGACGTTTATCGTTTTGCTTGCGACCGACGTCAAAGAAGTGTTAGTTCCGTATGCCGTGACAGTCAAGGTATAACTGCCGCTTTCTGTCGGTTTTACGTTTGTTTTGGTAAATGAATTTGCCTCGTTCAACAAAGCGTCGCCCTTCTTCCAATTATATTTAAGCGACATTCCGTCAATCGGAGCGGTTGCTTCACCGCTAAAAATGACGTTGTCGCCGTAAACGTAAGACGAAGCATCGGTTTTTATGCCCTTTATCGTAGGCGAGTTCAACGACCACTCAGGAGAGATTATCAAATCGGAATCTTTCGATTTAAGCGTTTCGCTAAGACTGTTAATCACTTTGTCGTCAGTAGTATAAACAACCGAAAAACCGTTTCTTGACGGAAGACTCGACAAAAATTTGTCGGCAGTCGAAAGCGTAACGTATCTTCCGCCTTTAAATTCCGTCCCTATCTGCACGCTCGAAACGCTTGTCGGCAATCTGTAAAGATTGTCGTTTCCGTTAGTGAGTGAAATTTTGTAAACGTTTTCAAACTCGATTTTCACCTTTTCGTTTTTGGAAACTTTCTGCCCGTCAAGCGCAATCGGCTTTAAGACCTTTTTGTTGAAGAAAGTATAACACCAATACAAATCGGCTTCGCTTTCCGCATTAGAATGGGTTATATATCCGTTTGAGTATTCGTCAAGGCTGAAAACCGTTCCCTTATCTCCATACCAAACTCCGAGAACGTCTTCGCCCGCCGCCTTTATGGCTTTTAAGCTATCTGCCGTATATACGAAACTTATCGACGCTTTTTCGCTTGTCGGTTCAAAAGCGTTCGCAAAATTTATAATAGAATTGTCGTATTTGTTTTCGACCGCAATTTCATAAATTTCCGATTTAATTCGGTTTATCGAATCTTCCGAAACGCATATCTTGATGTTTTTATTCATATCGGTCAATGCGGAGTAATTTACGAATTCATAGTCGCTTGCCTTAATCGTAACGCTGTCAACCGTGTCTGTAAATATAGCGCAGTTTATTTTAGATACTTTTTTGCCGTTAAAGGTTTCGCCTATTGTAGCAACGTTTCCGCCTTTACCCTCAAAACCGACGGCAGTATAAGTGTCCGTATCTTTGTCGTATTCATAACTGACGACACGCGCGTTAAAGCCTTGACCCGTAAAGCCGTCTTTGAACATAAAATATGAATAGAATGCGGCAAAAGCCGTAAATATCGTCAAAACTACTATGGCAAATATCTTCAAGCCGCGTCCAATCTTTGCCGAACTTACGGCAGAAAGAACTATGGCGACAGCCGATACGACGTGTACGGCAATAAACAACGCCATTGCCATTATCGTTATAAACGCCACCGAGCTTAAAAGCGTAGTTTGTAACAAATACGCAAACCACAACACGGTTACGCCGAAAGCGTACGACAACGTGTAAAACAAGCTATATCCGAAACGAAAATTCGACACGGTCGCAATCACGAAGAATCCGACGTCGAGCAAAAGCATAATCGCAGGAATTATATAATATGCGTAGCCAAAGCCGCTGACGGCAAGCGACGATATAACAAACAAGTCAACGATAAACGCCAACGCGACTCCGATAAGTACAAAGCCTTTAAATCCGTTTAATTTCTTTTCCGTATAAGTTTTAGTTTTCATAACCACTCACCTCACCATACGAACGGGATTTTTTAAATAGCCGTTTTTCATAATTCCTAGTTTGTTGAAAATCCATTTTTTGTTGCCTATCATAAACAACAATATTTCTTCGTCTTCGATGCAATATTTTCTCTTAAACAAAGAAAAGAGTCTTACGCTTAGCGGAAGTATTTCGCGATACTTTTTGTAAGTTTTCGCCGCCAAAACAAGCGATGCCGAGTTGCGCAAATCGAATTTAAGGCAAGTCGGACAACGGTCGGTTTCTCCGACGTACTTTCTGCCGCAAACGGGACAAACTTTAACGTCTTCTCTTTTTGCAAGCACTACGTCGCCTGCTCTGTCTTTTGCAATGACAAGCTCTTTTGTGAAGCACTTTTCACCGCTCGGCAAAGTGTAAATAATCTCCGGATAAGGACAATTTTTGCATTTATAAACCGTTTCGCCGTCCACTGTAAATTCGGTTGCGTTTGTCGCGCAACGGCATCTCGAACAACCGTTCGCGCCGGCTCTGACGTTTTCGGGACAAGAAATAGTCATTTGATGCTTTGAAAAATGCTTGCTGTTCAAAATTTCGACTATTTGTTCATCGCTAAGCCCCAAATTGCCCTTGTTCACGTCGATGAACACGGATTTTCTTTCATCGCCGACCTTATATCTGATTTCATTGCTTACGATAAGCATTTTTCCGCAATCCAGACATTGCATATTAAGGCTGTTGTTAAGCCCCACGTTAATTCTGAATCTCGGTTTTCCGTTTTCAACAAGGTCGAACGTATAACTTTTAAGCACAACGTGCGTAATGCCCTTTACTTCGATTTCGTTGCAGTATAAAACTACGTCGTCGTGCTTGGAATTACGCAAAAGGTCGCTTATAGCGGTTTCTTTTTCGCTGTAATACAGATAATCGCCGAAATTGTTTCTCGCTTTACTCTTTTCAATGCAGTCCGAAAGCGCATTCAAAGCCGTGTCGATAATTGCCGCGCCGCTAAGCGACTTTTTGGCGTCCGTCACGGTTTCGGTTGTTACGTTTTTCAAAAAGTTTTCGATTTCGCTCGCAAGTTTTTTTGGAATTGGAATGAAATTTTCGCCGTTTTTCTTGAAATAAACCTTGCAAAGCGCAGGTACGGGCGCGCCTGTGCCGCCGTTAAGACCGACTCGCATAGATACGGCATAAAAATCTTCGCCGCTCTTTTTAGACATTTCGCAAACCGAATATGCTTCAAGCGGCTTATTCGGGAAAAACGTAGTAAGCAATTTTTCTTTCACGTCTTCCGCATCGATTTCGGAATCGCCGTCAATAGGAGCGTACTCTATGACGGGATAAGTTTTATGATAAAGTTTTGCGACTTCGCTTACAAGCTCTATCCATTTTGAACTTAAATCGCCGAGCGTTGCGTTTTCCCTTATGCCCTTAAACCAGCTTGCGCCGTTTGGCGTCATAGAAACGGTTTCGGCTTTTTGCGAAAAACTTCCGGACAGCAATAAAAACTCGTTATCGCCGTAAACGATATTATCTCCGTTAAGTTTTATGCCGAGCTTAGCATTTAAAACGCTTCCGAAGGAACTGCCTATTAAAGCGCATACGCTTTTAAATGCGCGCTCGTGTATTTTTTCAACGTAAATAGTAGCCATTATTCCTCCATATCGTTTTCGAGTATTTTTTGAATACTTGCAACGTTTTTAGCTTCTTTTGTCATACTGTCGCAAAAAACGTATTCGTCGTGTCTGAAATTCCACAATTCCTTGACGTAGGTCGCAAACGTTCTTGAATGTATCGGCTTTAGCCTTTCTCCGCATTTAGGACATTCCGCTTCCCAATTTTTATCAAACCTTAAAACGTGCGGCTTCGGATCGCAGGTTGCATAAACGCAGTTCGAGCAAGATTCGATTGCGTCTTGCGGATTGTCGTAAACGCCGAATTTGCACTTTTCAGGGCAGCCGATTTCGCAAGTTGCGCAAATCATAGCAAGATCTGCATCGCCGACGTTTTTATTTTGTAAAGTAGCTCTTCTGACAGGGCAATTTTTGTCTTCGAGTTTTGAGCAATGCACCATAGCGCAACGCTTAGTACAGAATACGTTTCTGCTCTTTGCGTCGCTTCCCATAATGCCCTTGCCAAGGTTGCTGACCGAAACACATTCATAGCCCTTGTCCGTTCTTATGAAAGTCGAATTGCAACCCGAACACTTGAAGTCGGTCACGCTGATTTCTTCCATTCTCGTGCCGTCGATTCTTCGGCCGTAGGCGTCCTCTCGGCACGCTTCGGTCGCGTCGCAATACAACTTAGGCGAATTGCTCTTTTTATAGTTTTCGTAGTCTTCGAGCGAAAACAATCTGACGTTTCCGCACCCCGGCACAGGACAACGAACGGCAACCATTTTTTCATTGTTGCTACCGGCAATTATCGTCGCGTCCGAACTATCGCTTGTCATAAGTCCGATTCTCGTAAAATAAGCAAGAGCGTAACCTTCGAGTTCTCTCATATCCGCCAGCGAATAAATCTTTACGTCGTTTCTCTGTCCCAAACGATATACACGCCCTATTCTCTGACTCATCGCAAGAGGGTCGGACGTAACTTCGAAGTTTACGATTATATTGCACTCCTGCAAGTTTGCGCCTTCAGTATAGCAAGCGTCGTGAACAAGCAAAATCGCATTCGGACGGCAATTAAACTGCTCGATAACTTCTTCTTTCCTCGCCGCTTCTCCGTGTATAATTCTGCTTGAAAATTCAAGTCCTAATCTGTCCGCCACAACCGAACGGGAAGATTCGCTGTTTTCATAATCATAGAAAACGATAATCCTTTCGTTATCGTTATTTCTTAAAATCTTTTTCAAGGCTTCGAGCTTGTTTTCGAAAGCCGATTTGTTTTTATCGTAAAACACAAATTTGTTATCGACTTCGACAGGCGAATTTTCAAATTGCGCCCAATAATATCTTATCGCGCCTCTTCTCCTGATTCCGTTCCAAGTAAAGTTGTCTTCAACAACGCCCTGTTTTTCAAATATACGCTTGTCGAAAAGCATTTGAGCAAGCGACGCCGAAATGGATTTGTTTACAGGTTTAAATTTCGAGACGTAACCCATAAGAGCATACGCCTTATCACCTTGCGCAACGGCAATTTCGCCGTCATCTCTGAAATAGGCGTTTACGTCGTCGTTTGCAAGCCCTTCGATTGCTATTTGATTTTTCGGACATGCAGACGGAGCAAAATAGAAGTTGATAATCTTTTTATCGACGTTTCTTCTGTTAGCCTGTCTTATCATTATCGAACGGAGAACGCCGTTGTGATAGGCGTTTGCAACGCTCTTTGAAATAGCTCTTTTTCTGTCAAAACCTATTTCGACAAAATCATCGACAAAACCCCACTTTTCGCCGTCGGACATTGCCATAAACTTGTCGAAATCAACGCCTTTTTCTTTTAAATATTCTTTAAATTCGCCCGAAAAACGAGAATCGGTCGTGCATAAATCGATTTTTACTTTCTTTATAAATTCCATAACCGTCGTTGCGCGGTGACAAATGAAATTCAAATAATAATCGTGTTCTTTCCGATATTCGTCACTTCTTAAATCGTCGGTATCTTTCAAAAAGTCGTCGGGGTTGCCGCCTTTACAGCGAATAAAATACCAAAGCCTGAACATATTTGCAAGGTTGCCCGAATGAGGCGTTGCCGAAAGAAGTAAACAATAAGTAGTTCCGAAACTCTTTTTCAAAGCCATCATCGACGATAAAAGATAAAGAGCTTTTGCGCCGTTTCCCTTTTCTTCGCAAAGATGATGCGCTTCATCTACGACGATAACGTCAAAAAGCACGTCGTTTTGATATTGTCCGCTTCCCTTTTTCCACTTAACAAAATTTTCGTAAGATACGATTATGGCTTTTTTCGGTCTGAAAATGTCTTTTCCGTTAAGATTTATAACTTCAAAATCTTCACGATTGTTAAACAACTTGTTTACGTCGTCTTCGAGCTTGAAAAGTTGTCCTTTTCCTAAACCGAATTTGTTTTCTATTACGTCCACCCAGCTATCGTAAACCTGCTCGGGAACGATGATAAGCATATTTTTTATAACGCCGCGCGCGGCAAGTTCGCTAAGCACAACGCCCGCCTCAAAAGTTTTTCCGCTTCCCACGACGTCCGCAAGCAAGCCGAAACCGCGAAGCGCTTTCAAAAAGTTTTCCGCCGCCTTTTTCTGGTGTTCCTTTATGACCGTTCCGCGTTCGTGAATGCTGCTGTCGTATTGAATTCCGTATTCGCCGCTCGATTCGGTTTTTGCGTATTTCGACAAATCTATTTTAAGTCCCGAAAAATCGTCGTACTTGTCAAGTTCTTCGACAAGCGGATTCATCTTCTGAATTTCCTTGTCAAAACCTACGACGTCATCGCCGAAATTCGACCTTTGGGTATTTTTTTTGTCCTCGCTGAAAGGTTCGCCTATAAACTCTACCCTGAATTTTTCGTCACTCATAAAATCTCCTACCCTTGAACCGTATCGAACGAATGAACGTTTGTGAACGATACCGTTATATCTTTTTTGTAAACCGAACGGGCAACGCCGTTTTTGCATCGTATGTACATTTTGCCGTAATTTTCCGCCGCCGTCTCTATATAAGGCGTAGCTCTGCCCGTGTCGTCGACTTTAATGCCTTCATAAAAATAAAATTCGGCATTTTCGTCTCTTTCTACGACTTCGCTTCCGTCATAATACAATTTTATATTCGAGTCTTCGCCGCCGGAAACGACTTTAAGCGATAAATCGTCTTCCGCATGCCGCCTTGTTGTTGTTCCGCTTGAACCGACGACAAGAGTTTTTCCGTCATAAAGCACGTTTTTATATTTTCGTAACGAAGGAATATTTCTTGAATCGTTATCGATTTCTTCAGGCGTACAAATGCAGCTGTACATTTCCTCCCCGTCGATTTTTACGCCTTTAAGCCGCAACTTGGTAACGAAAGTGTTTTCTTTAGAATTTAAAATCGCGCCACGCGATGCGAATATTTTTAGAAGTTTTTTAGAACTGTTTCCGCTCCACGTTGCATAAGACAAACTGAGCATCGTCTTTACGTCGATATTCCAAGCGGCAATAAGCGCGCCGCCGACAGCCGACGAATACAATGCTTTTTCATTGCTAAGCACAGAAAATCTATCCGACGTTCCGTCCGAGCTACCGAGCGTAACAATTTTATGACTTAGCCCTGCCGCTAATATACGGTTTTTCATATACGTCAAAAGCCCGTACGTTTCTATAAGTCCGCCCGACAAAATTATTTTTGTAACGGCTCTGTTAATAGGTCTTTTAAGTTCGCCGATGATATAATTCGCAATTTTGTCGGCAACGGGTATAATTATTTGTCTGAACTCGTCTTTTGTTATCACTCGTTGAACGATAACTTCTCTATGTATGGAAATAGGCACGCCGTTCGGAAAGAGCGCGCCGTCTTTAAAGCTCATTGCCGCTTTAAGTCTTTTTATATTTTGCATAAGCAAATACTGCTTTGCAAAAACACTGCTTTCGTAAATATGTCCGCTCTCGCCTTCCGATGGACTGCCGACGGTTTCACGAGAATATATAGATTTTTCGATATAATTGTAAATCGCTTCGTCAATGTCAAGACCGCCCAAATCGATAGGTTCGTTATGCCCTTCTACGCCGTCAAGCAAAATTCCGTGTTTTTCGTCAAACACGGCTTGCGCTACAGAAATGTCTTCTTCGCCCATATCGAAAACAAGACAACTTTCGCCTTTTGCCAAAACACCGACTTGACTTGCGTATATACTTATGGCTTTTGTAGACGGCATAACTTTTTTGACGCTGCCGATGCCGAAAGTACGTTCGATTACTCTTTTAATTTCGGCAACGTATTCCTTGCCGATTTTAGGCGGATTTACGACGGCAATTTCGAAATCGTCAAATTGTATCGAGCGGCTTTTCGATAAAAGCAATGCTTGCTCGCCGACAAAATTGCCGACGTAATCGAAAAACTTTTCGACAACCGCTTGCGGCGTAAAACCTTTTGCCGTAAACGTTCTGTTTTTATCGACCTCGGCGGCGAAATCGTCGAGCATCGTTCTGCGTACGGGAAAATAAAATTTTGGGAAACAGTCGTGATTGAAATAAAAATCGCGGTTAGACTGCGTAGTAGCGTTGTCAATCTTAAAAGACAAAAGCTCTAACAGGCTCTTTATCTTTACGACCGTCATATAATAATCACCGTTTGTCTTTTGAACTTCCGAACCGTAAAGCCAACTGTTGTCGTTTTTTTGATAAAACGCAACCGCAGGAATTGCGGCTCTTTTGATAAGGTCGTTCTTTGAAAACTTTCCGTATTCGACCCTATCGCCGTTTCTATAAGCGAAAGCGATTTTCAAAACGTCGCTCCCCAAATCCAGACAAACGAATAATTTAGACAAAATTCTCTCCTTTTTTACATTCTATCATTTTAAATCAAAAAACTCAATAGTATTTACAAAGAAATAGATTAAATTTTTACATTTTTTGTAAATTTTTAAATATCAATGCCCCATAATATACAATTTCAATCATACAAAAGAAAAGCGGACTATGAATAGCAAACGTAATTTGTAATTTATAAAATTATAAAGCAAAACAAAAAACGGACTCTCGTCCGTTTTTTTGTTTTAGCGCTCATACGAGCTTTGTGTGGAGCTGATGGGGAGATTCGTAGGGAGCGAAGCGACTGACTAGCGAGCAAAAATTGTTTTGAATTTTTCTTTATCATTAAAACACAATTAGTTTCGATTATTTTATCCTTGCTTTAAGCCTATTTTGCGAGCGTCACGCATTTCGAGCTGTATCGCTTTTTGCTCCACACATAAGCGATGTTAAAGGGTAAAATAAAAAACGGACAAATGTCCGTTTTTTGTTTTAGCGCTCATACGAGCTTTGTGTGGAGCTGATGGGGAGATTCGAACTCCCGACCTATTCATTACGAGTGAATCGCTCTACCTGCTGAGCCACACCAGCACTTTATCAAGCGAAAAGATTATATCAAATAAAAATTCTTTTGACAAGAGAAATAAAGACAAAAGATAATTTTTTTTGTTATCGCCCTAAGTTGCTTTTGCGCTACCCTTTTAACGCAAAATAAATTTCGTTTTCCGACAGACAAATCACGCTTTTGCTTTACGTCATTAAAGGTCGCAAATCGAAATTATTTACAAAAGCATTTAAATGCTAAATAACCGTTCTCGCATTTAAAACAAAAACTTAAACGAACAGATAAACAAGCACGGTTATTGCCGCGTGCAAAGCAATCGAAAAAATTTCTACGGCATGAAAATACCACTTTCGCACCTTATGGTTTGATACAAGCATTCCGATATAGCCGCCGACCGCGCCGCCCAAGAAGGACATTCCGAGCAACACGGCTTCGGGAATACGCCAAGCACCGTTAATTGCTTTTATTTTGTCAATAACAAACGTGATGAGCGTTACAACGCTCATCACGCCTAAATATATCAAAAATATTTGATATGCCGCCATTACTGTTCGGCTTCTTCGCCGTTATCTTTTTCTGCAACGGCTACGGTTTCGACAATCGGCTCGTCGTTTTGTTTTTTATCTTTCTTAAAGCAAGTAAAGTGACTGAACTTGCAAACGAAGATTTCACGAGCAAGCATCGACGCTAAAAATGCAATAGTTCCGCCGAAAAGGACGTCCGACATATAATGCGCACCAACCATTATACGGCTGATTGCGACTATTGCGGTGTAACCTACGCATACGACATAGAAAATCGCTTTTACCCAAGCCTTGTCGAGCTTTTTGAAAAGGTACGGAAGACTCAAAAGCGAATAAATAACGCCTGCAGAGAAAGTATGTCCCGACGGGAACGACTTGCAGCTGTCCGACACGAAATCCAACAAATTGCGTTTTCCGTTTATAACGTACCAAGGCGTATAGTATGAAAAATCTTCAAGATAATTCATCGTTCTGAAACGGCATCTTCCGATAGGCGTTTTGATAATCGTAATCAAAAGATAGAACGCCGCCGTGCAAACAAGCACAAAGGCAAAATTCAAAAGTTTTGCGTGCGTTTCTTTTGAAAAGTTTTTCCAAGCAAAAATCAACAATACGCTCATAGGTAAAGCGATAAACGCTTCGAGCGCCATAACGTAAATGTTGTCTTTGTATGCTTTATTGAGCATATGTTCGAATATATACTTGCAAATTTCCGAAACAAAGAAGAACAATCCGCCGAAAACGACGACTGCGCAACCTATCATAGCAAAAATCGAAAGTACTTTTTTGCCCTTTTCGTCAAGTTTGATATTTGCGTTTTTAATTCTCGGCGCATTCCAGAAGAATATTACGCCTGCAACCGATATCGCAAGCCAGATAGGCGTCGAGCCGAACGCTTCAAAAAACAATCCGAATTGACTGGTCGAATAATATTGTCCTTTATGCAAATTTCCTTTTGTCAAAATCTGACTTATTTGCAAATCGTAAATAGACGCAAGTGCGGTGAGCGTAGCGAAGATTGCGACAAACAATGAAAGGAATAAAATAGTTTCAATTTTTGGCGATATGCCCTTTTTGATTTCTAAATCTTTTACGTCTTCCATAGATTTCCTCCACCTAGTATGATAGCATAAGCTTTCTTGTATTGCAACCCCAAATTTATGCCGCAAGGCTTTAACGTTTAAATTGTACATCAACTTCGTCAAACTATAACCTAACGCTTCACTTAAAGCTATTTGCTTTTTTTAGCATATTATTATTTTAAACCGTCTACTTTCGCCTACGCTTTTTAATCGCTTTTTGACGATTGCGTTTAGGCTGAAAACGTTTGTTTATACGTTCAATTACAAATCGTTTATTGCTGTGATTAAGGACGTTATTTTTATCCTAAAAATTATCTCGACATATTGACCGCCGTTTAAACGACTCAGACTTAACTTTTACGCAAAAGCCTTAAAAAGACTTTTTTGACAAATTTTTCTTATATTTTTTTCAAAGTCCTATTGTATTATCGCCTATCGTATGCTAAAATACAATCAATCCTACTAAGGTATTGATACACTATGTTTGAACCACAATTTTTTAAAAAGGGATGATGCGTTCACGCTTACAATGTCAGGCCTCATCATATCAGTGGAAGGCAGCGGAGCGGACAGTCAGTACCCACCCTGTACTCACAGGTTTAAAAATTGTATCTTACATTAGTGGGATTAAAAAGAAAATAAGCTCGCAGTCGGTTTCGTCTGCGAGCTTTTGTTTTATTGCCCTAATTGCCTTTTTGCTCGATTTGTCCTATTTACTATATTTACCCGATTTGTTTTGTTTGATATTGTTTTTACTCCTTGCTTTATTTGCATTTTTGTTCTATTCATTTACCTATTTGCCTTATTTTGCTCGATTGGCTCTACTTGCACTATTTGCATTTTCTTGCTTTGTTTGTTCTATTTGCTTTATTTTGATTTATTTCAATTATGTTTAAAATGCGTCGAAAATAAAAAAACGAACCGAAAATCGATTCGTAAATTTTGGTACCCCCGTGGGGAATCGAACCCCAGATTCCGCCGTGAGAGGGCGACGTCTTAACCGCTTGACCACGAGGGCGAGTATTTAGCAAAAAGAATATATCACAGTTTGCCGAGTTCGGCAAGTGATTTTTCGGCTGTTTGCAATTTTTTTAGCAAACAGCCGATTTAAGATAATTCATTTATATAACGCCTACGCTTATCGACTATTTCAATTATTCCCAATACTTAAACCTTGTATTGTCGCAGTCAGTTTTGTCATAGGTAAACTGCATATTATAGCTTTGGTCGGCTTTCATAAGCGCAACCGAAATGCCGTGCGGTTTAGCGTTTTTACATTCCCAATATTCGGAGAGCGTCGCTTCTTTGAAATAGCCGTTGTCCCATAGTTTAAAACTGAGATTTATCTTTTTATAGCGCGCGTTTTGGCTGTTTGCGCCTTCCGCGTCCCTGATTGCCCAAATGGTATCGTAAGTCGAATACTCTTTTTTGGTGTCCATAACAAGTTCGACTTCATAATAGCCGCCTGCGTCGTTATGCTTGACGGTTGCCGATTGTATAGTCTTGAAGAAGTCTTCCTCAAACTCATTATCTAACGAGCTTGCGGAGTTTTCAAGCCAAGCGAAATGTTGGTCGGTAATTTCATAGCTCATTTCGATGCCGCCCGCATTGACGTGATACGGATAATACTTGCCGTTTACAAGTTTATAGCAATATCCGTCAACGGCAATTTCTGCAGGAGCAGTGAGCGTTGCCGCGCTCGTCAAAGCCGTAGGAGTCGTGTAAATCTCTTCTCTTATAAGCGATGCACCCGTCTTTTTGCTCCAATCAGGTTCATACTTCTCGTCCTGGAAGAATGCAGTCGTTTTGAAATAGGTGACTTTTTCGTCGCCTGCCATATAATGTCTTATTTCGGCGAGTTCCGCTCCGAGCTTTCCGATAAGCAAAGTTCCGTTGTCGGCTTTTGTGGTGTCGCATACCTGCTTGCGATACTTCGTGTACTCGCCTATTTTGTTATCCCTGATTTCAACCGCTTCGATGATAAGCGGAATGTCCATTCCCATAGTGGTCGAATTGCTCACACCTTTCAAAAACATACCGCTGTAATCGGCATACAACATTCCCATATTGCCTGCCGCATAAAGTTTCATAGCATATTTGATGACGTCTTCGGAATCGCTTTCGCCCGAAGGAATAGCCGACTTCTCGAAAAACGGATTCGCTTCCTTAGGCGCAACGCCGAGATATTTGAAACCGTGATCCAAATCGTCTTTCGGTTTTGTGAAATTCACAAAAGAAAGCGTTGCCCAAATAATAACTATAAAGAGCGTCCACGCAATCATTTTTTGCAAAAAATTCCAACCGTACTTTCCGCCGAAGCCGTCGCTTTTGCACTCTATGAACTGCCCTTTATATTCTTTTTTCTTGTTATCTTGAATTTTTGTTTTCTTGTTATCTTTTTCCATAGTTATATAAGTTTTAAATTCGATTTGCGTTTTTTATTTTAAAACCTTTACAAGTATACTACAAATTCAAAGTTTTTGCAATATGAAAAATTTTCCGCAAAAACGAACAAAAATCGCATTTTTTAATTTCAAAAAGAATTATGATTTTGATTTTTGCAATATTTTCTCTGCCAATATCTACCGCCCAAATTACCCTTGGCTAATATGTTGACAAATTAACCAACTTATATTAAAATTGCTAATCATTGATATAGCCATATATTTTTTATATATTGTCTTTTATATAATATATACAAATTGTAATTTGGCGAAAAAACTATTTTTGGAGGAAAAAATGAGCAAAATTTTACAAAAAAATTTGCCACTTGCTATCGCAGTTGTTATGATACTCACGCTTTGCCTTGCGGTATGTATCGGCGCGGCTTCTACTGCGGCTTTGGCAAGTGACGACACTCTCACGAGCATCGAAGAAACGTTCACGATGGCTCAGCTCAGCGATATTCACTATTTTGCGCTTGATTATTGCTATGCTTACTACCGTGACGCAGACGGCAACATCAAGTATATCGACAAATCAACCGATTCTTGGAAAGCTACCGACTTCAACACCGATACTTACGGTGATACGAAGCTCGTAACGGAAAGCGGTATGGTTCTTTCGACCGTCATCAAAAACTTCATTGCACAAGCAAAAGAAGCAGCCTTAAGCGGTGACCAAGAAAAAATCAACGCAATTCCGGATGCGCTTATCACAACCGGCGACTTGTCAAAGAACAGCGAACGTATTGCTCTTATCGACGTAGCTAACGCATTAAGATATTTGCAAAATGCAATGCGTGAAATTACCGATGCAAGCGGAAACAAGCCTTGGCAATATTTCCAAGTATTCGCAATTCCGGGTAACCACGACCTTTACAACGGCAACGCTTCGGTTTATGACAACAACGAAGCAACCGGCAAAGCTGACGGCCATTCGATGCCTACCGACACGCTTGACACAAAAACCTTTGCGCAAGTCTTTGAAAGCGTAGGTTTCCCTGAATATGACTTCGCTTCTCAACGCGTTCCAAACACCAAACTTAGCTCGTATGCAAACAGCAAGAGTGACGCTAACTATTGGTCAAGCATTTATACGGGTGGTTATATTACAAGCTCGCTTGCTAAAAACATAAACATAACCTATTATTCAGAGGCAATTCAAGCAATAGCAAACAAAGGAAAAGCAGTAGCAACCGATGAGGACTATCTTGCAATCGACGATTCAAACAACGTTTTGTCTTACGCAATCAATTTCTTCACAGACGACACAAAGACCGTTTCTACCGGCTACACTTTGTTCATGATGGACTCGTCAGAACGTGAAGAAACCGACGACGTTATCCCTGTTGCTCTTTCAAATGCTGAAATCAACAAAATTTCAATCAACGATTTCTCCGGTTCGGCATCTAAGTATTACTATCTTGAAAAGAACAACTACGTTATGATTTCGAGCCTTAGCGAACTTTTGGAAGTTCTCGAAGACGGTAAAGACGTCTTCTATAACACCGGCGTCGACCACATCACCGGCGGACGCATCACCGAAGCAGCTCTCGATTGGGTCGAAGCTATCACGAAAACGGAAAACGCCGCTACACACAACTTCGGCTATTCAAACCTTGCAAATTATGAAGAAACGTTTATCATTGCGGCTCACCACAATTTCTTGCCTCACTTTGCAATGGAAGACGAAATCGTTAAAGACTTCACTCTTTACAACTGGGAATACATAGCAAAACGTCTTTGCCAAATGGGCGTAAGATACGCATACTCAGGTCACATGCACACCAGCGACTTGCAAAGCTACGTTGACGCAAACGGCAACGTCCTTTACGACTATCAAACAGGCTCTACAATCAGCTACGCTTCGCCGAAAAGAGTTATGCAATTCGAAAGAAAGTACACAACAGGTCAAAAACTCGTTGAAGATACGACTTCGAATCTTGAAATTCTCAAAAAATTAGTAAAAGCTCCTTCACAAAATATCGCAACCGCAGCAGAATGGGTTGACGTCGATTTGACGGGAATCGAAGGCGCAGAAGCAAGATTCAATGCTTTGATTGCTGCAAACCCTGACTATTTCACCTACTGCTACTTCTACGACAAACTTAACAAAGACTCGTACAACGAATATATCAATGAAGATATTTACAGCAGACTTATCGACAGAATGCTCGAAAACTTCGTCAGCTTCAAGATGATAAACAAAGTCAAAGGAACTCTTAAAGAATTCTTGGTCTACGACTTCAAAGAAATGGCTTCAAAGAACAGCCTTCTTAAGAGCTTTGCGGACTACGGCCCTATCCTTTACGACGTTGCAGACTTGCTCATCGATCAAGTTTTGTACAATATCGACTATAAAGCAATCGACAATTATCTCACCGGCGAAAAAATCACGGCTGACAACGCTATCGAATTTGTTTCGCAAGTTGTAGAACCTTTCCTTGCAAAAGAGTTCGGCAAAGAAGGCGCAAAATACAACTTTAAAGCTCTTGCAGGCGAAATCATCACAAGACACAATTCGGGTACCGAACTTCAAGGCGTAGACCACCTCTACAACCCTGAACTCAACTTGCTCGAAGCCGACAAGAACTATGCTTATGCAATCAAAGACTTGTGCGAACAAGCAAACAGCGGTAAATTGGTTGACGATTTGCTCAACACCCTTATCAGCCCGCTTCTCACACAAGAGAAATCGCTTATCAAACAACTCTATACTTTCAAATTCGACTTCTCGTCGCTTATTGAAAAGTACGGAACGACAAGCAAAAAAGCCGAACAACTCAACAGCCTCTTCAAGATGGTTTCAGACCTTGTAGAATCTAAGGCAATCACGGTCGCAAACTTCCGTCTCGAAGACGTTCTCGTTTCTTCGCTTGTAAGCGGTCTTATCGATTCTATTCTCGAAGATAACTTCGGAATCACTATCGGCGGTGGATCTCTTATCTCATTTGCCGAAGACTTCATCAAAAAGTATATGACCGACGCTCTCTACACCAACCTCGGCGGATACGTCGAACAAATCGTCGTTGCTTTTGCAACCGATGAAGTCGCAGACATCGCTCCTATCACGCAAGAACTTATCGATAACTACGGAACAAACGGTCACATTAACGTCGAAACGCTTTGCGGCATTCCTGTTCCGCTTCGTTACACCAACGGAAGCAACGTTAAAGTAAACAACTATGCAACCGTTGCAGGAGCACAATATACCTATGTTCAAGGTCAAAAAGTTCCTGAATCGGCAAACGTCGCAAACTATGAAAACGGCAGAACTCCAAACCACTTCATCGCGGCTTTCGACAACGAAGCTCCTCAAACCTCGTTTGACATCAGCTTCTACACCGCAGAAGAAGTTTACGCCTACATTCAAGTCTTCGACAAAGACGGCAACTTCATCACCGAAGTTACTACCCTTCCTAACGAAGCAGGCGTAACCTACGCTAAGGATACAACCACTTACAATATGGAAAACGGAAAGTATCTCCATAGCTTCGTAAACACGGTTACGTTAGCAAACGGCATAAAAGTTACGGCTAAATCACTTGCAACTCCGAGCTACGTTCCGCTTATCGACCTTGGCGTACTTTGCCTTACCCACGGCGAAGTCGATTATGAAGTAGGCAAAGCCGAATATACTTGCGGCGCAACCGACCGTGATATGTTTACGACAAACAGCGTTATGTTCTACAACCACAACATGATTACAATCAGCGGACTTAGCGCAAACACCACTTACGAATACAGAGTATTCGGCGTAACGAAAGGTCTTTACAACTTTGCTACCGAAGAATTCTACGGCGAAAATCCGACGAGATACTTCTCGCTCACCGATTACGTATACAACGTAAAAGCCGACAACAGCAAAGCAAACTACACTGCCGTTCCTACAAACACTATTGCTGAAGGTGAAAAAGTCTTCTCGTTCAAGACTGCTCTTGCAACCGACAGCGACGATGCATTTGAATTCCTTGCAATTACCGACCCGCAAGGCACTCTTCAATCTAACTATGATGTTACGAAAAAAGTATTCGACGCTCTTATGGCTGACAACCGTTTCAACAATTATAGCTTCATCGTAAACGGCGGCGATATGACGGACAACGGCAAAAACTACTTGCAATGGAGTCTTGCTCTCGACACTATGGTTGAGTACTATGCCAACACCACGTTGTTTATGACCGCAGGAAATCATGAGAACGGCGCAAACTCGTTCAAGAATTTCCTTACGCAAACCGCTCCTGACAATCAAGACATAACCGACGGAATGTACTACTCGCTCACCTACGGAAACACACACTTCGTCGTCTTGAACACTAACGACTCTGACGGTAAAGACGGACTCGGCGCACAACAACTTGCTTGGCTCAAAGCTGACCTTGAAGCAAACAATTCGAAATGGACTATCGTTCTTCTTCACAAGAGCTTGTATTCAGTCGGTTCACACACCAATGATGCCGAAGTAGTAAAAATGCGTGAACAACTTACCAAAGTCTTTGCAGAATACGACGTTGACGTTGTTATTCAAGGACACGACCACACCTATTCAAGCACAAACTTTATCGATGCTGACGGAAAAGGTACGTTCGGCGCAGAAAACAAAGACGGCTACATTGTCAACAAAGACGGCGTTATGTACATGACAATCGGCACTATCGGCAACAAGTACTATGAATATCTCGGAAATGAAGGTTTCGCAGGACTTATCGACGATGACAGAACGATTGCAGAAACGCTTAGCTATCAAACTTTCGCATACTTCTCGGTCGACGGCGACAAGCTTACGATTCAAGACGTAAAATTTGTTAACGGCGAACTTAAAGTATTCGGCGAAATCAAGATGACCAAAGAGCTCGGTGACATCGCTGCCGCAACTAAGGCTATCAAAGTTAACGGAAAAGAATTGGAACTCGGTTCGACAATCAAAGTCGACAAGAAGAATCTTGAAGTTAAAGTCGATATGAGCGGCGTTACCCTTGAAGAAGGTCAATCGATTAAGTTCTTCGATGCAAACGGAAAAGTCGTAAGCAACCTTGTTGCAAACAAAAAAGCTACGACTGTTTACACCGTAAAACTTGTAACAGCCACCGAAGAAATCGCTTTGGGAACAATCACTCTCGAAGTTGCAAACCCAGGTTTGGACGCAGGCGCTATCGCAGGTATCGCAGTCGCTTGCTCGGTAGTTGTTATCGGCGCAGCAGTTGCAGTTACACTCGTTGTTCTTAAAAAGAAAAAGGGTGCAAAGGCAAACGACAAAGCCGAATAATCAGCCAAAAATAGGCAATTACAATTAAATTAAAATAAAAGAGCCACATCGTGGCTCTTTTATTTATGTAAAATTTCCGTTGTAATTTGGCATAGATTTTTCGCAATCTATGTAAGATTTTCACAATTATATGCCGTACTGTTTTATTGCTCACCCTTATGAATAATTGCCCTGCTATACCTAAAAACCATACAGCTTATCGCTAATTGCTAACACTAAAATTATGATAAACACTATTACTTTATATATTGATTATAATACTAACGCTTATCTATATATAGAGTTGTAAGACATAAAATATATATAAGATATAAAATATATATGATATAATATAGGTAATAGATAAAACATTATAATTAGTAATATATTATAACTAATATATTACAATATGTATAATAGTCACATAATACAGATTATAAATATCGTTTCACTTATATGATAATTCATAAAACAATATGATTTATTTAACTTAATCGCCCCTTTTAGTTGCTAAAAATTTGTTTTTCATTTATTATTCAAGTATGAAAAAATTTGCGAATTGGATAGTTAAATACAACAAAGTTATTTTTGCGGTTTTTATGGCTTTGCTCGTCGTATGCGGCTCGCTTATTTATTTCGTCTATCAAAGAGTTAATTACGATTTAACAAGCTATCTGCCCGAAGGTTACAACACCTATGACGGCTACAAAATTCTCAACAAATACTTCAACATTCAAGGCGACGTCGAATTGGGAATCACCGCAACCGAAGAAAATGCGGAAATAATCGCCGAAAAAATCAAAAACACCGAAGGAGTGTCTTTTTTGCTTTGGCATCAAGATCTAAGCATGATTGAAGATTTCGGAATCGGCACCGATGAAGATTATTTGCGTCTTTCAAACCTTTTTAAGCAAGAAAAAGAAAACGGCATTTATGATTGGGCAATGCTCATTTCTTTAAATGATCCGCCTTCGTCGATTGCGGCATTAAAAGCGCTCGGAAAAATCGAGAAAATATTAAAAACAACCGCAGGCGAAAACAATTATTACATTGCAGGCATGACGCAAATTGCAAACGACCTTTTCCAAAGCACTCTCAGCGAATTGCTTTTATATTGTGCAATCGCAGGCGCAATCGTCGTCATTATATTGCTTTTGACCACATCTTCACTCACCGAACCGCTTGTATTAGTCCTAACAATGGTTGTGTCAATAATTCTAAATCTCGGCACAAACATCATTTTCCCTAGCACGTCGATAGTTACGTTTGCGTGTTCCGCAATTTTACAGCTCGGACTCAGTATGGACTACTCCATATTTATGATGCACGCGTTTAAAGACAAACTCAAATTTACTCTCGACCCGAAAGAAGCATTAAAACAAGCCATTCCCGAAACTACAAAAGCGGTTGCGGCAAGCGCGCTCACCACAATCGGCGGCTTTTTAGCTCTTTTAGTTATGAAATTCTCAATCGGCTTCGATTTGGGACTCAGTCTTGCAAAAGGCATAATCATGAGCTTCCTTTGCGTAATCTTCATGCAACCTGCTCTCATTTTAATGACGGAAAAAGGCAGAAAGAGAACCGCGCACCGTTGTCTTGATATAAAATTCAGACCGCTTGTAAAACGTGCCATAAAGTGGAAGCCGATTTTCATAGCCGTTTTGTTGCTTGCAATAGTCCCGATTTTTTACGTCCAGCAATTTACGTTGCAATATAAGTACATAAAATTTATGGATTCGGAAGGTGACGGCAGCAACAAGGAAATTATGGCGGATACCCTTGCCAATCAGGTTATCATTGCCCTGCCAATCGAAGGTACTGTCGAAAGTGTTGAAAAACATTATAAATTCGTGTCAGAACTGAACAGGCTCGAAGAAACGGGGGATTTGTCGTTTACTCTCGGACTTTGTTCCCTTATTCCGTACAACACGGACGTAAAAGCGAATTTCGGCTACGGCGAGCTGAAACTAAAATCACAAGTTGCCATTGCTACTATGGTCGGTTTAATTCAGGCAAAACAAAACAACGAAGCTCAATCGGCGGCTCTCGAAGATTTGGCAACTTATCTCGACCTTGGCGGAATGTTAATCAGCGGCGGATATACCATTTACACTGTCGGATTAAACAGAAATATCGACGTCGAAAGTAGGCATTCGTTCGATATTTTGCATACAATTCAAAAAGCGGCGGAAGATATTTTCTGCGATAGAGACGAAAACGGCGTTGCCTATAAATTCCGTGAAAACGGCGAAAAATACGTCTATATGACGGGCATCACACAAGCGGCGGCAGACTTTGCGGAAATAACGCCGAACGACTTCTTGATGGTAACGATTATCTCGGTCGTTGTGATTTTCGTAATCATTCTTCTCCATTTGAAGTCGTTTAAACTCGCTACTCTGCTTATCGCGCTCATCGAATTCGGCATTTGGTTCAACCTTGCCTTACAACACGTTTTCAGCGGCGGCACGATAAACTTTATGTCGTACATGATTATCGGCGCAGTTCAACTCGGTTCTACCGTCGATTACGCAATTCTTGTCGCATCCAAATATAAGGAACTCAGAAAGCGTTTTAAAGCCCCTCAGGCGGCGTATATGGCGACTATTTCCTCGTCCATGTCAATCCTTACCAGCGCGTCCATTATGTCGGGAGCTTGCCTAAGCGTCTTCTTTGTGTCGTCAAACCTTATCGTGCAAGAAATGACGTTCCTTATCGCTCGTTCGTCGATTATTTCGGCACTGCTTGTTATATTCTTCCTGCCTGCTCTTCTTAGCGCATTCGACAAGAATAAAGGCGGAGAAATCAATTTCTTCCTGACGCCTGATTTAAGACGCATCACAAAGAAGAATATCCAAATATTCTCGAAATCTGAACGCAAAAAGGCAAAAACCGAACAAATCATATCGGAAATGGAAGTTGACCAAATGATTGACGATAACTCTTTAAAAGGTCAAAACGACAAAAACGTAAGCGGTGAAAGCCTGAACGACGACGAAATTAAATAAAGGCAAAATCAAACAAACTCTTAACAGATAAACGAGAACATCAAACAAACTTACAAAACGTATGTTTATGAATTGTAAAAGTATATCTCACTAAATATGGTTTAATACAAGCATTAAAAAACTAATTTGCCTTCCTGCCTAGAATTAACACTAAAAAACCTTCCGATGTCTAATCGAACTTCGGAAGGTTTTATTTTACAACACTTAATCAATAATTATTCTTAATTATGGTACGCAGTCACAAGAAATTGTCTAATCTTAACGCAATAACCAAACTTAAAGCATTATTTAATTTAATACATTAAACAATATTAAAACGACTATCGTATATATCACTGAAAATAGTTATTACACATTAATATAATTCATAATGCTTATAGTTGCGGTTGTCAGTAGTTTTCGTCGATAAGTTTTTTAAGCTCTTCAAGACTTATTCCCAACCCCTTATAGTATTCAAGGTCTTTTTTCAGTCTTTCGATAGCAAGCGACGATTTTTTATCGTCAAGTCTGCCGCCAATGTCCGCAACGAAACAACCCTTGCCTGCGACGGTATAAATAAACCCGTTTGCGGCAAGCTGTTCCCAAGCATTTTTCACCGTGATTACGCTTATAGAAAGTTCGTTCGCAACATTTCTTATTGACGGAAGAATTTCATCGGGCTTTAATTTTCCGTTTAAAATCTGCGCCGTAATCTGGTCGTATATCTGTTCGTATATCGGAGTGTCCGATTTTAACGATACCGTCAAATTTATCAAAGCGTAACCCTTTCGAAATTCTTCTTTGAAATCTTGTTTGAAATAATCAACGTAACGATATAGAACAAGATGCCCGAAATCAAAACGATAATTCGATAGCCGACGTATGCAACGTTTATGCCGTCAAGATAAAATTTTAAATTCGTAAATCCTATCAAAAACTCTGCCGCAACGTAAACTATGCAATATGCAATTACGCCCACAATCATAGGAATGCCCGCTTTATAGCCGGTTTTAAAATACCATGGCATAAACACTAAATTGAACACTCCGTAACATATAAACGTAATGCCGAAATAGGTAAGATTTGCGTCAAGACCTACAATATTGCCGTTTTTATTGGTCACGAAGAGCGAAACTACGGCAAACGGAACGGCTGTCAAAATTTGAAGCACTTCGATAAAACTTATGCTGAAATGCTTTCCCTTTACAATGTCGTTTCTCGGAATCGGAAGCATAGCCGTAAACACGTTATCGTTGTTCGCTCTTGCAATGTTAAAACAAATACTTATAGAAAGCAAGCTGTAACTTACGCCTACAATCGCAGGATATGACGGAATAACAAGCAATGCGCTAAGTAACAACATAAAATATGCAATCGGATTTATGAACAGTTTTAATTCTTTATAGATTATGTTTTTCATTATGCTTCCTCCTTGTTGTAGTAAACCATTATATCTTCGAGATTAGGCAATTCTGTTTTAAAGCCGCTTTTGGCGTTAAAATCTTCCTTTTTGACAAGCGCCGAAAAACCGAATCTATTTTTCTTTACGCCGATAAACTTTGAAGCTACTTCGTCGTTTAATTCGTCAAGACCGCCCTTAACAATCAAATGACTGTTGATAAGGTCGTCTTTTGTGCTGTTTGCCACAATTTTTCCGTCTTTGATAAACAAGATGTAATCGGCGCATTTATCGAGGTCAGACGTTATATGCGTCGAAAACAAAATCGATTTATCTCCGTCCGAAACTATTTCCTGAAATAAGTCGAGCAATTCGTCACGGGCTATCCAAGTCCGCTTGTCGGTTCGTCGAAAATAAAAAGTTCCGCTCCGTGCGAAAGCGCAAAAGTAAGTCCGAGCTTGACTTTCATTCCGCTCGAAAGCTCTTCGATTCGCTTGTTTTCCGAGAGGTTGAAACGCGTCAAATATTTTTTGTAAGCGTCTTCGTCCCAATGCTTGAAAAATTTTTTGTATACGTTTGCAATGACTTTAATTTTGACTTTCGGATAATAGTTGACTTCGCCGAGCATATAGCCGATTCTTTCTTTAAGTTCGAGTTCGTTGTCTTTGAAATCCTTTCCGAAAATTTCAACCGTTCCGCTTGTCGGCGTAACCATATTCAAAATCGATTTAATTGTGGTGGATTTTCCTGCCCCGTTTCGACCGATGAAGCCGAGAATGTATCCCTTTTCAAGTTCAAACGAAACGTCCGACAAATCAAATTCCGAATAATGCTTTGACAAATTTTCAACTTTTAACATTTTTATCTCCTTTTAGATAGAATGCAAATCTGTTACACAACTGCTCGCCTAAGTAAAAATCTCTAAAACCATATCTAAAAACTAAAATTTTAAAATTTAATTTTTAACAAATTTTACCGCAATTAAATATAATTGCATATCAACTGTGCATATTGTATATATACAGTATATATCATTATCGTATGTTGTCAATTGTTTTTTGAAAAAATTTTAAATTTTTAATTTTGAATTTATAAATTTTTATAAATATTTAAATTTTGAATACGTTACTTTAATTATCTATATTTTAACAAGTTATATACAAGTTTGATATATTCAAACAAGTTATATTTGATTTAGTTATATTTAAACAAGTTATATTTGATTTAGTTATATTTAAACAAGTCTATTAAATATGTTTTATTCCTAAATAAGTTTTTTAATACTTTCATTTTTTATTTGATTATATAAAAAAACACCAACCTTTCGGTCGGTGCTTTTTTTATTGAAATTTTATTGCGCCTTTTTACTCTCTACAAAGATTAAAACTTATCTCTCTTGACGTAAGACGTATGGAGAATTTCGTGAGCTTTGTGGCTGTTCGGTTCTCCGAAATATTCTTTGTAAATCGTTTGAATTGCAGGGTTTGCGTGCGATTTTCTAAGCGTTGCCTTTTTATCTGCTTCATAAATAGCCGCGGCTCTCGTTGCCTTGATGTCGTAGTTATTTCTGATTTCAGCCGACTTAATAGGTTGACCGCCACCGTTTACGCAACCGCCCGGACAAGACATAACTTCGATAAAGTGATAATCGGCTTTACCTGCTCTGACTTTATCCATAAGTTCTCTTGCATTTGCAAGTCCCGAGCAAACTGCAACTTTAACTTTCGTTCCGGCAACGTCGTACGTTGCTTCTTTAATGCCCTTAGTTCCTCTGACTTCTTTGAAATCGAGTGACGGAGCGTCCTTACCCGTAACGACTTCGACAACCGTTCTGAGCGCGGCTTCCATAACACCGCCCGTTGCTCCGAACAAAAGTCCTGCGGTCGTTGCGATTCCGAACGGTTCGTCAAACTTTTCGTCAGGAAGAGCTTCAAACATAATGCCCGTGCGCTTGATAAGTCTTGCAAGTTCTCTTGTGGTGATTGCAATGTCGATATCAGGAACGCCTGCCGCATTTTGATTTTCTCTGCCGATTTCAAATTTCTTTGCGGTACAAGGCATAACCGATACTACGACGATTTTCTTAGGATCGATGCCCATCTTTTCGGCATAATACGTTTTGCAAACTGCGCCGAACATCTGTTGAGGCGATTTGCAAGTCGAAAGGTGGTCGAGTTGATCAGGGAAATTGTGTTCGCAGAATTTGATCCATGCAGGCGAACAGCTCGTAATCATAGGAAGAACTCCGCCGTTTTTAAGTCTGCCCAAAAACTCAGTGCCTTCTTCCATAATCGTAAGGTCAGCCGTATAGTCAACGTCGAATACGTTCTTAAAGCCGAGTCTGCGTAATGCCGCAACCATCTTGCCTTCAACGTTTGTTCCCATCTTCATTCCGAATTCTTCGCCGAGAGCGACACGAACCGAAGGAGCCGTGCCGACGATGACGTATTTGTCAGGATCGGCAAGAGCCGCCAAAACGTCGTCAATCGATTCCTTTTCGTGAAGAGCTCCGACAGGACATACGGTGATACATTGTCCGCAGCCTACGCAAGCTACGTCTTTTAACGGCTTTTCAAATGCGGTTGCGATATGCGTATCGAAACCACGAGCATTTGCGCCGATAACGCCGACCGATTGATACTTAGAGCAAGCGGCTACGCAACGACGGCAAAGTACGCATTTGTCATTGTCACGGACGATGTAAGGCGTCGAGTCGTCGATAGGATAACTGTTTGTGTCACCCTTATACTTATGGTCGTCGCAACCGAGTTCGATTGCAAGCGTTTGAAGTTCGCAGTTGTTGTTGCGGATACATCCGAGACATTCTTTTTTGTGGTCTGACAAGATAAGTTCCACAGTCGTTTTGCGGCTGTCAAGAACTCTCTTGGTGTTTGTAAAGACTTCCATACCCTCGTTTACAGGATATACGCAAGCCGCGACAAGGCTTCTTGCACCCTTAACTTCGACTACGCAAACACGGCAAGCACCGATAGCGTTGATGTCTTTAAGGTAACAAAGGGTCGGGATTTTGATTCCTACACTTCTGGCAGCTTCCAAGATAGTTGTTCCGGCTTCGACAGAAACAGGAATGTTATTTATTTTCAAATTAACTAAAGCCATATCGCACCTCTTACTTCTTGATGATTGCGCCAAACTTACAGTTGCTTATACATACGCCGCACTTAATACACTTTGTTTGGTCAATATTGAATTTTTGTTTAATTTCGCCCGAAATTGCGTTAACAGGACATTTTCTCGAACAAAGCGAGCAACCTTTACAAGCATCGGTAATTTCGTAGCTGAGCAATGCTTTACATACGCCGGCAGGACACTTCTTATCTTTGATGTGCGAAACGTATTCGTCACGGAAATATCTGAGAGTGCTGAGTACAGGGTTCGGAGCGGTTTGTCCGAGTCCGCAAAGAGCATTGTCCTTTATGTAGTAGCAAAGTTTTTCCATATCGTCGAGGTCTTGCATCGTTGCCTGACCTTTGGTGATTTTGTTGAGATATTCCAAAAGTCTTCTTGTTCCGATACGGCAAGGCGTACATTTTCCGCAGCTTTCGTCAACGGTGAATTCAAGGAAGAATTTTGCGATGTCAACCATACAGTTGTCTTCGTCCATAACAATCATACCGCCCGACCCCATCATTGAGCCGATAGAAATAAGGTTGTCATAGTCAATAGGAATATCGAAATGTTCGGCAGGGATACAACCGCCCGACGGTCCGCCCGTTTGAGCAGCTTTGAACTTTTTGCCGTTCGGAACGCCACCGCCGATATCTTCGATAACGGTACGAAGAGTGGTTCCCATAGGAATTTCGACAAGACCGGTATTTACGATTTTGCCGCCGAGAGCGAAAACTTTCGTTCCTTTCGACTTTTCGGTTCCCATCGAAGCGAACCAATCTGCGCCCTTCAAAATAATTTGAGCGATATTTGCGTAAGTTTCGACGTTGTTAAGAAGCGTAGGCTTGCCAAAAAGTCCCTTAACCGCAGGGAACGGAGGACGAGGACGCGGCTCACCACGATGACCTTCGATAGAAGTCATAAGCGCGGTTTCTTCACCGCAAACGAATGCGCCTGCGCCGAGTCTGATTTCGATATCGAAATCGAAGCCTGTGCCTAAAATGTTTTTACCGAGCAAGCCGTATTCCTTTGCTTGCGCGATTGCAATACGGCAACGTTGAACTGCGATAGGATATTCAGCACGGACGTAAATATAACCTTGATGTGCGCCGATTGCATAGCCTGCGATTGCCATAGCTTCCAAAACAGCGTGTGGGTCGCCTTCCAAAACCGAACGGTCCATGAATGCGCCCGGGTCGCCTTCGTCAGCGTTACAGCAAACGTACTTGACGTCCGAAACGGTGTTCATAGCAAATTGCCACTTGTTGCCCGTAGGGAAACCGCCGCCGCCACGACCGCGAAGTCCCGAAGCTTTGATGACGTCGATAATTTCCTGCGGCTTCATTTCGGTCAAGCATTTGATGAGAGCTTGATATCCGTCGTATGCTATATATTCGTCGATATTTTCAGGATTTATAACACCGCAGTTGCGAAGAGCAACACGGGTTTGTTTCTTATAGAAATTGGTATCCGACAAAGCTTTAACAGCGTCGTGGGTTTTCTTTTCTTTGTAGAGCAATCTTTCTACAAGTCTACCCTTGATGATGTGTTCTTGAACGATTTCTTGAACGTCCTCAGGTTTGATTGCGCTGTAAAATGCGCCTTCCGGATATATGATAACAACAGGACCTACCGCGCAAAGTCCGAAGCAACCCGTTTCAACAACTTGAACATCGCTTTCAAGATTGTTTTCTTTGAGTTGTTTTTTGAACTCTTCGATAATTTTTCCGCTGTTGTTTGAGTGACAGCCTGTACCGCCACAGCAAAGAATAGTGCTTCTAAACATAAATTATTCTCCTTATTCGTTGGTAATTAAATAATCTGTACAAATGTTGCCGTTGACGATGTGGCTTGCAATAATTTGCTTAGCCTTTTCAGGGTCTACTTTAACGTAAGTGACTTTTTCTTGTCCCGGAACAAAAACTTCAACGATTGGTTCGAGCTTGCACATACCAAGACATCCCGAACGTGAAACCTTAACGTTTTTGAGTTGTCTTGTAGCTACTTCTTCGACCAAAGTATTGAATACAGGACGCGCACCGGCGGAAATGCCGCAAGTTGCCATACCAACGACGATTCTTGTTTCTTCGTTAGTGTTGTTATCACGCAATATAATCTGAGCTTGCATCTTATCTCTTATTGCTTTGATATCGGCGATACTTTTCATAATGATCCTCCAATTTGTGATATGTTTTCTCTTATATAATTTTTAACAAATAATAATACTTCCGGCTCGCTAATAGGAACTCCGTCAAGCTCGGCTTTAAGCTCTCTCGTGTCGAGCGTAAACCCGACGTCGTTCACCGAATAGGTAAGAACGTAATCGACGCTGTCTTCGCCGCTAAGCAACGTAGACATCGTTTCTCCCAAATCTCCGAGAGGCGGACGGTCTATGTGGTCAATTTGAAAATCGGTTGTGACAACGGTTCCTACGCCAAGTTTCGACGAAATACTAAACCGTCCTCCGCTCATTTCCGCTTCCATTTTTAGCAACGGAAGTCCCAAGCCGACTTTACGCGTCGTGCGAGTCGTCGTGTACGGGTCCGTCACCTTTGACAGGAACTCTTCGCTCATACCCTTGCCGTTGTCTTTAACGGAAACGGTAAGCAAATTGTCCTTTGCCGATACGTCGATTTCGATAAGCGTCGCATTCGCTTTTACCGAATTTTCGACAATGTCCAGTATGTTTAACGCAAGTTCTCTCATAATTCAACCTTGCCCTCAAAATTGCACACAAAACCTATATTATAATAGCACAAGAAATCGGTTTTGAAAAGCCGTTTTTTTATATTTTTACAATTTATAAAAGTAATATTTTTACAATTTTTCGACATTCTTTTTTCTTAGATAATTCATAAGTGAAAATATCGAGTCGTCAGGCAAATCTATCTCGCTGACAAGCCCTATGCTTTCCAGCGTATGAGCGTCGGAATCCACCAGAACGGTGTACTTTTTGCGGAACTTATCACAATATTCTTCGCTTGCCTTAGTCGAAATTTCAATCATATTGAATCCGTCTTCGATAACGCCTAAAATGGACAACATGCTGTTGCCCTCTCTATCGACGTGCGCGGGAATTGCCACGCCGTCATATCGCTCGGCAAGGGCCTTAACCTTTTTAGGCGTGATTTTTGCGCCGTGAAGTAACAGCCTATCATCATGACCGACGATATTGTCGTCCTCGTCCATAATAAGCTGATCGCCGTAAATTTCGGGAACGTTTTTCAAATCCGTGAAAGGAATCTCGTTATAAAAGGCTCTGAGTTTCTGAAAACTATCGAACAAGCATAAAATATGTATATCTTCTTCTGTTTGAATTTCAACGGCAGGCACAACGGTTATGCCGTACTCGTGTCCTGCTTTAAGTGCAACTTCCACGCTTCCGATTGCATTGTGATCGCTAATCGCAATGAAATCGAGTCCCGACAGCTTGGCAAAAGCAACGATGGTGACAGGCGTCATATCGTTTTCCGCGCAAGGCGACAGGCAACTATGAACGTGGAAATCATACTTAAACTTCATTATTTCTCCAAATATCTCTTCACCGCTTCAAATATGTCATAGTCGGTTTCGATAAGGTTCACACCCTGCTCTTTGGCTTTATTAGCAAGTTCGGCAGTGCTTTTTGCGCCTTCGCATACGACGATGACGCCCACTTCGGCAAGCGTTGCGACAGCGCAAACGTTTACGTTCGTCATAACGGTAAACCAAGCAGAACCGCTCGGAGCTTGCCCCATAACAAAACTTAAAAAATCACCGCAATAACCCGTCGTAATCTCAAACGAACCGTCCACAAGGTTGACAACGTTTGCGTCGAGCTTTTTTATGAGTTCGTCAATTTTCATTCTTCTTTCCTCGTTTAATTTCTTTAAGTCTAGGACATTTTCCCTTTACCACGCCGTTTATAACGTCTTCGGCAAACGCCCTGCAACTCGGCGCGCCGCACATTCCGCAGTCTACTTGCGGCAACGTCACAAGCAATTCTTCGATATCCATAAGTTTCTTGATTGCCGACGCTCTGTCTTCGTCGATTTTATCGAAATTTTTCCACTCGGGCTGCTGCTCCCACAAATAATACGAAAGCGGTTTTCCGACACTAGCCAAAATGTTTTCGTTCGTTCTCGGCAATTTAGAGCAAAGTTCTCTAAGCCTCGCCTTAGTCAAAAACGGATTTTCGACGTTCAAAACTCCGCCGACGCAACCGCTCACACAAGCGTTGAGTTCCACGAAATCGACTTCTGTCAACGTGTTATCCTCGATACTATCTAAAATGCGTTTTACGTTTTCGATTCCGTCTGCGGCAAGATATTTACCTCTGAAAACAGCTGCCGACTCGCCACCCGACGTTGCCCACCTAAGTCCGGTACTTCCGAGCTGTGAAAGCGGTTTTACGTCGACGAGCTTGTTCATTACCGGCACAAGCCGCATATATATATCGCCCGCCGACAAAATACCGTCGACGTACGGTTTTTCAACGCCGACGCCGAGTTTTAGAGCAAATACTTTTGCCGGACAAGGCGAAATGAAAAATAGACCTATTTCGTTTGGAGCTATTCCCATTTCCGCCGCTTTTTTTTCGGCTATTTCTCTTGCCATTTTTGCCGCAATATCGACAGGCGCAAGAGTATTTAAAAGATTGGCTTCGAGATTATGATATCTTGCCAAAATCAATTCCAGAACAGCAGGACAAGCCGTGCTTATCACGGGTTTTTTGGCTCTTTCTTGATCAAGGAGCAATTTAGTGACGGCAGACGCATATTCTGCGCCCCTGCCCACTTCGAACACGTCGTCGAAGCCTAACTCTAAAAGTCCGTTCAAAACATAATTGACGTCGGTTAAATTGTTAAACTGTCCGTAAAGCGACGGAGCAGGCAAAGCCACCTTATATTTAAATTTTTCTATACTTTCAAATTCGTCGTAGGACGCAAGTTTTGCAGAATGCGGACAAAGGCGTACACATTCGCCGCAACCTATACACCTGTCGTACAGTACGCTTGCTTTCCCGTTTCTGACTCTGATTGCCTCGGTCGGGCAACGTTTCATACACGTTACGCAACCTTTGCATTTATCAGGGTCAAGAACAACCGTATGAAAATTTCCCATTCTTCCCCCTAATGGAAGCAAACTTTCATCGATACCGTCGTACCCACGTTCACTTCACTTTCGATATTCAATTCGTCAGCGTATTTTTTCATATTCGGCAATCCCATTCCTGCGCCGAAACCAAGAGACCTGACGTCTTCTTCTGCCGTAGACCAACCGGGAGTCATAGCAAGTTCGATGTTCTCTATTCCTTTGCCGTGGTCTACCAGCTTAATATCGATATGATCAACGTCGATGTCAACGATTGCTTTTCCGCCACCGCCGTGAATGACCATATTGATTTCTCCTTCATACATAGCGATAGCAACTCTTCTTACGTCCTCGGAGGCAACACCCATCTTTTTTAAAGTGATTTTCACTTGATCGCTTGCCATACCTGCTTGAGAAAAATTGTTTCCCGCTACGTCAAATTCTAAATGCAACATTTCAATCCTCCGCCTTAAGCCCCGCTTGATACAAAATGCCGCAAGTTGCGAACATTCTGTGCGGAGTGGCGATAACCGTTATTCCGCGTTCTTTTGCAAGGTCGATAAGCGTAGAATCGGGCTTTTTACCGCGAACCAAAACGATGCAAAGCATATCCATCATTTCCGCCGTCCGTACTACTTGCGGATTGCACAATCCCGTGACCAAAACAGCCTGATTTTTGACGAACGCCAAAACGTCGCTCATCATATCGGAAGCGCAAGCCGACGCAAGGTCGCAATCCATATTGTTCCCCTCGCACAACACAGTGCCGTCGAGTAATTTTACTATTTCACTGACTTTCATATAGTCCTCCGTAAATTCGCTTTCGCTAAATATATTTTATCAAATTATATCCAAAAATACAATAGGCAATATTTTGACAGATAATAGCGACAAGTTGACGTTTATTACATGTATTAAATGCAATACTTATTAAAGTAAATGCAATACTTATTAAAAGGACGCCTATCGGCGTCCTTCTTTCGATTTGTTTTAGTCCACGGTTTTAAAAAGCGTTATAGCATTTGGCGAACATTTGCTCTTATGCGCATTTTAACTTTGACAACTCTTATTCGGCATAAACGACTGTTATATAAGGCACAATAATGCCGTCGTCGCCGACCGTGCCGGCAGTATCCACCCAAAGGCTGTCCCAGCCGCTCGGCAATTCGCCTTTTTTGAACGCAACGGAAACTTGCATTTTGCGTCCACCGAACACGTTTTTACCTACTCTCACGACGTTTGCGCCGAGAGTCAAATCGTTTGTTTGAAGTCTTTGACTTCCGAGCGAGCGGAACGCATAATCGCCGATTGTAATTATGCTGTCCAGACCTGTTATCGACGAAAGATTGTCGCAACTCAGAAATGCGTTTGACCCGACGTACTTAACCCCCGTCAAATCTATTTGCGTCAATTCTTTTAAACCCGAGAACGCGCCTTGGCAAATGCCGACCGTTCCCGTTTTAAGCGTCACAGCCGTAAGACCTTCGGTTGCTTTAACCGCCCAATTGCCTACGTACTCGACGCCGTTTTCAATCGTATATACAACACTTTCAGGTTTGCCGACAACAGCGCCGCTGAATTTTTCAATCAACACGCCTCCTTCGGACAAATAAATATCGCTAGAACCGATTGTAAGTGCGGTTAAGCCCGTCACCTTGTCTATTGCCAGCTGTTTAAAACTCGTAAGCGTGTCAGGCAACACGACTTCGCCGACAAAGCCGAACGGACAGAAAATGAGTTCCGTTTTGTTTTTGTCATAAACAAGTCCGCTATCCGAAACAAAGTATTCGTTTGCCAAGTCGATAACGATTTCATTTACGGTCGTTCCGTAAAATACCGAGCGAGCCAAAACGGTCGTGAGTTCGATTAAGCCTTTTCCGAAACTCACCTTTTTAAGCGAAACGACGTTTGAGAACGCTCCGTACTTTAAACTTATCGCATCACCTGTCAATACGATTTCTTCGAGCGAAGACGGAATATAGTAAGAAATCTCCGCCGAAAGACTTGATAAATACACCTGCTTTACAAGTGTTCCGCCGACGTATTCTTCATCACCGAACACATAGCCCAAAAGCGCGCTCTTGCCGCTTTCCGTCGCCGACGCTCCGACAAACGGTATTGTCAGCTTTTTAAGGTTGATTGCGCCTTTAAACGCCCCTTTGCCTATATATTTCACGCTTGACGGAATCGTTACGGTTTCGCCCAAATAGTCGTTAAAAATCGTTCTGTCGATAGTTGTCAGCGCAATATCATTGTCGAAGTTTACGACTGCCGAAATCTTTCCGAATGCGTATTTACCTATTTCGGTCACGTTTTTGCCGATATTGATAACGGTCAAGCCGCTTCGCTCGTAAAACGCATATTCGCCTATCGTCGTCAAGGTTTGCGGTAAAGTGATTTCGCCCGTTATATCATTTGAAACGAACAGTAATTTCGTCTTTTCGCCGTCGTAAACAATTCCGTTTTCGCTTGAATAGTACTCGCCTGCTTCTTCTATACCGCTTTCGTTTACAATTTCATAAGACGATGCGGAAAGTCTGTCGAAATCGATTCTCGACAGCGTATTAAGCAATTTTTGATTGCCGACAATAGTATCGGGAATTAACACGAGTCCGCTTTTTGTCGAATTGTAAATCAAGCCTTCGTATGTAAAATAATTGCCGTTATCTCCGTCGAACGAGAAAGACGTAATTCCGCTGCACTTGTCGAAAACTCCGCTCGGAATATCTGTAAGCGCGCTCGGCAAAACAATATCTCCGCTCACCGAGTTCGAAACGAAAAGTATCTTCGTTTTCGATGCCGTATACACTATGCCCGACAATGAAGCGAAATTCGCGTTTCCGTTAAGGTCGAGATACGTAAGCAAGCTAAACGTGTCGCTTGCTATATACTTAAGCTCTGCGCCCATCGTCAAAGACGTCAGATTGATATCGGCAAAAGCCGATTTACATATTTCCTTAACCGTATCAGGCAAAATCAACGATTTTTCGGTTTCGCCCGAAAGATTGTTATTTTTAAGCACGTATATAAGGCTTTCCTTATTTTTATCGTACAGTATGCCGTTCTGAACAACGTAATTGTTTCCGAGATTAAGTTCTGTCAAGCTGTCGCAACCTAAAAACGCACCCCACACGCCCATCAACCGGCGGTCAACCAAAACGCCGTCTGCATTTTTCACTTCGTAATAATCGAGCGCAACGTTACCACCCGTGCAATATATTTTTTCAATGTTCTTGCAACCGCTGAACAAATAATTGCTTAGCGTTTCGTCGTCGGATCTCAGAGCAATTTCAACGGTTTTCAAAGCCGACGGAATGTAGTACACAACGGTTTTGCTTCCGTTGTATTGCTCGGTTTTTATGCCGCCGTCGTATTCGTTTTCCGAAAACATAGTGCCGAACAAATAATTAACGTTAGGAATTGTAAGCGCGGCTAAGTCAGTCACGTTCATAAGCGCGCAATCGGAAACTGCTACGGCTTTTCCGAAATCGACGCTCGTAAGACTAAGTCCGCTAAGTGCGCCGTAAGATATAGTGCTTGCCGCATTGAGCGATACGGACCTTAAAGTTTTCGGGATATAGAAAATTTCGCTTCCCAAAGCGGAATAATTCTGCGTAACCTTAGCCGTTTCTTTTTCGGAGCCTGTGGCGGTCGCATAATCGTTTGTTCCGAACAAATAACCTATAAGTCCGTTTATTCCGCTCGCTCCGCTTGCTTTTCCTATAAACGGCAACGACAACGATTTGAGATTGCGTGCGCCGTAAAGACAGCCGTATCCGCACTCGACGACTTCTGACGGAATTTCAAAACTCTCGCAAATCGCTTTTGCGGCAACGACAATAAGCTTTTCTCTTTTCTCTATAACTCCGCTTGCGTTGCGTCTGACTTTATACAACGCATTGTCAAAAGCCGCATAGCTTTGTCCCGAAGACGTAATTGTTTTAAGATTTTTTGCTCCATAAAGCGCCGTTAAACCCAAATATTTCAAATCGGACGAAAGCACAAGAGTTTCAAGGCTGTCGCAACCGCTCAAAAAGCCGTCGCAAACACCGATGGTATCGTCTTTTAACGTAACGCTCGTCACGTCATTATTTTTATTATTCAACGAAATTGCCCACTTGCCAAGATAGCTTACACCGCCTATCGTTTCATAAGCAATTTTCGTGTTTTCAAAGGCGTCTTTCCCCAAAGCCGTCAAATTGTCGGGAATGTTTATCTCCTGCAAATTAGCGCAACCGTAAAACGCTCTCTCGCCGATTTCGATAATACCTTGCGGAAGTTGAACCTTTTCGATTTTCGAGTTTCCGCTAAACGCTTCGGCGGCAATTTCCGTGACGCCGATTCCGTTTTTAACTTGCGGAATTACAATTTCCGTACCTTTAAAAACGTCGTCTATACCGACTATGCTATACGTTCCGCCGTCCAATCTGTATTTAAGTCCTATCGTTTCGCCTGTCGACTGCGTAATTTCGGATGGTTTTATCGAGCTGAATTTAAACGAAAAAACATCGCCTTTATCGTTCACAAGCGCAAGAAGTCCGTTAGACAACATACCTTTGACGTAAACCTTATCGTTTTTATAAAGTGTGAAGTCTTTCTTTCCGTCATAGAAATAGGTTCCGCTTCCGAAATACGGGAACTCGAAGTCCTCTTTAACCGTCAACGTAAAATTATTTCCGTCAATGCTTAAAACGGCGTTTTCGGTCATGTCACCCGACGAAATCAAATAATAATTGCCGCTTTTTAAAGTATGCTCTTCTTCGGGTTTCAAAAATACGCAAAGAAGCGTGACTAAAAGCACCACTGCTACGACGGCGGCTATCACGCTTGAAATAATGATGATTTTTTTCTTTTTATCCATAGTCGTCCCGATAATAAATAAGTGGCAAAATTATTGCCACTTAAATAATAATACAAAATCTGCGTTTGTAAAGTGTAAATATAAGGTAATTAGCCTTGATACTTAGCAAGAATTCCAGGAATATCGTCCGGAACAAGTTTGCCGTATACGTCTTCGTTGACGGTAAGAACAGGAGCAAGACCGCAACAGCCGATACAACGAGTTGCTTCGAGCGAATACATTCCGTCGTGCGAAGTGCCGCCTGCTGAAAGATTCAATTCTCTTTCAAGACGTGACAAAAGGTCGCCTGCGCCCTTAACGTAACAAGCGGTACCAAGGCAAACCGCAACTGCATACTTACCGTTAGGATTTAATTTGAATTGCGAATAGAAAGTCGAAACTCCGAAAACTTCTTCGAGAGAAACGCCAAGTTCTTCGGCAACGATTTTTTGGACTTCAATAGGAAGATATCCGTAAACGCCTTGCGCAGCTTGAAGAGCAGGCATAAGGTTGCCGTCCATTTTTTTGATTTCAGCCAATTTTTCTCTTAATTCTTTTTCTTGTTCCTTCGTACCTTTAAAGTCAACGGTAGTAAGTTTTATTTTTGACATAAATTCCTCCTTAGAGAACGTGTGTTTATTTCCATTAGCCATTATAGCATAACGTTTTACATTTGAAAAGTCAAAAACGAAACTTTTCAAAATTATTGTAAGCCGTATCGGCGATTAAATCCGACTCATTTATCTTCAAAAAGAGAAGCAAAACATCGGAATTGTGCTGACATTTTAAACAATTTCAAGCAGCGCATTAAAAATCAACGTTTTATTTGAAAGTTGCGATAGGTCTGCGCTTATGTTCGGACAATTTGTTTGCCCTTTCGATTTTCGCGATATTTTCGGGAGTACCCGTGCCTTTCAAAATATACTCGTCGATAGCGGCGTAAGTTATGCCCATTTCCTGTTCGTCGGTTTGTCCTTCAAACAAGCCTGCAGACGGCGCTTTTTCGATAATGCACTTCGGACAATCGAGTTCTTTTAACATAGCGAAGACTTCGGTCGCCGTGAGATCGCTTATCGGATTAAAATCGTTTGCCCCGTCGCCCCATTTCGTAAAATAGCCCATAGTCGCTTCCGAGCGGTTGCCCGTGCCTGCAACAAGCATATTGTGAGCTTGCGCGTATGCGTAAAGCGTAATCATCCTAAGTCGCGGATTTATATTCATTTTAGCCATCTTTTCGCGAGTTTCGCCGCCCTCGGACAAAGTGTCGCCCATTGCAGAAACGAACGCTTTTTTAACGTCGGTAATGTCTATTTGAATATTCTTAATTCCGAACTTTTCCGACACTTTTAAGGCGTCGTCACGGTCGATGCCGAAATTTCTGCTACTTTCGCAAGGCATAATTATGCCGACAGTGTTGTCGCAAGCCATTTTGCAAAGGATACTCACAAGGCTGCAATCTTTGCCGCCGCTGTTTCCGTAAACAATGCCGTCTGCGTGCGCGTCTTTAACGATTTGTTTTATCCACTCTACTCTTTCTTTAACGTTCATACTGTTCGCCTTAAAATGCGGCCTACGCTATGCCCAAACCGCAAACTATAAATTATAACTAATAATCAATTAGTCCTTATTCTCGTCTTTTGCTTCTTCAGCAGTTTCCTGAGCCTGAGCCTTTTCCGCTTCGGCGGCAGCCTTAGCCGCGGCTTTTTCGGCTTCCAAAGCCAATTTCGCTTGTTCGGCTTTTTCGGCTTCTACTTTTTTGTGATTATCGAAAAACTCTTCGATAGTTGCCAAGAAATCGACGTAAACTTCCTTGTTGTTGGTTTCGTTCAAAATTTCGTGTCTTGCGTCAGGATAAAGTTTCATCGAAACGTTTTTAATTCCGAGTTTCTTGTATTGGTCATAAAGTTTAGCGACAAGTTTGCCGTTGCCGCCCACAGGGTCGTGGTCGCCGGAGAAAATCGCAATCGGAAGGTCCTTGTCGATTTGATTGAGATTTCTCTTGAAGTATGCTCTTCTGAGTCCGTTAAGGAAATATTTGAAGAACGCAATCGACATAACGTAGCCGCATTGTTCGTCGGCTTCGTATTTTGCGACTTGCTCCTTATCGCGGCTAAGCCAGCCGAAATTCGAGCCTTCCAAAGCAAACGGTTTGTTGTAACCGCCAAAGCTCAATTTATCCATAAGTTTTGCAGGCTTGCTCGATTTGACAAACGCCGCTTGAACTTTTGCAAGGAAGCCGCCAAAATCGATCATAATGCCCTTCATGCAAGCCGAACCGCTGAGAATAACGCCGCATACTTCGTTGCAAAGTTCGATGTATCTTTGCGACATAAAACTTCCGTAGCTGTGACCTACAAGAACGACAGGCAATTTGTATTTATCTTTTAAATATCTCGTCATTGCGATTTCGTCTTTTACAGAGTCGAGATATATGTTTCCGTCGTGATAACCGATGGTTTCTTTCGTTTCGGTTTCGCCGTGCGCTCTATGGTCGTCAGCCCAGACGATAAAACCGTTGCTATTCAAAAATTTTGCAAAATCGTCATAACGTCTTGCGTGTTCCGCCATACCGTGCACGATTTGAACGATACCCTTAGGCTCCTTTACGTCGTCCCACAAATAACATTGAATAATCGTTTTGTCAAAACTTTCAAATTTCAAACATTTCATATTTATCTCCTTATAACTCGCAATGCGAATTTAAACATATACTATACGCTAATTATATAACACCGCTTATCATTTTGCAAACATTTTTTTATTTTATACATACTATGTTTAGGAGGGATTATGAGCAGTATAATTTTGACGGGCGGCGGCACGGGAGGACACGTTTATCCGAACATTGCCATGCTCGATTTATTAAGAAAAAAATTTGACGATATATATTATTTCGGCGTAGGCGGCATAGATGAAGAACTTGCAAAACAAAACGGTTTAAAATTTTTTAAAACCGATTTTGTAAAGTTTGACCGAAAAAACATATTTAAAAACCTGTCTATTCCGAAAAAACTTGAAATAGCGACTAAAAAAGCCGCCATTATGATAAGGGATTTAAATCCGAGCGTAGTGCTTTCAAAAGGCGGTTATGCGTCCCTTCCGACTGCTCTTGCCGCTTTACGTTTGGGGATTCCCGTAGTATGTCACGAATCGGACGTAACGTTAGGACTTGCAAACCGCTACGCAAGAATGAAAGGCGCGGTTATGGCATACGCAAACAAGGAATCGGCGGTTAAATATCACGGCGAATTTACGGGAATTCCCCTGCGCAAGGAACTTTTTGAGGTAAGCCGTTTCGACGCAAGAGAAAAACTCGGACTAACAAAAAAGACAGTGCTCGTCATAGGCGGCTCGTCGGGAGCTGTGGCAATAAACGATGTCGCGCGGCTTTTGCCCGAAAAGCTTGGCGGAAAATTCTGTATCATTCACGTTTGCGGAAAAGGTAAAGCGACAGGAGCGTGCGGCGGCGATTACACCGAAATCGAATATACTCACGACATGCCGACTTACCTTGCCGCCGCGGACGTTGTCGTGTCACGATGCGGCGCAACAAGTTTAAACGAAATTGCGGCTTTAAGAAAAAAAGCCGTGTTTATACCTTTGCCAAAAGGCACGAGCCGCGGCGATCAGGTTTTGAATGCGGAAGTGGCAAAACGCCACGGCGGAATCATTCTTCCGCAAAGCGAATTGAACGCAAATACCCTTGCCAAATGTATTATGAACGCCGACACGCCGATGACTCCGCTTTGTTTGGCGCCTAACGAAAAGCTGCTTAGCTTGATTATGAAACAAATTCGATAAACAGCCTTTAAACCGTTAAGGTGCGATAAATATACCTTTTTTTCCTTTTATGACTTTGTTTGTAAAAGCCCTTGAAAGCGCCGATGCAATGTGCTAAAAGCGTATTCGGAGGGCTTTATGCATACACAACAAAGCAACGCTTTAAAATGGATATTGGTAGTTCTTCTCGTGGTGATTTGCCTTATATGTTTCATACTCTGTATGGTCAAAACGGGAGCGACGGCAACAAACGGCGGCAATGCAGCAACGACAACCGTTGCAAAATCCGACAGCGGACAAAACAAAAATTCCGAACCGAGCAGTATTTTGAATCCTCAACCGTCCGATGAAGCCAAAATAACCTATTCGCAATTTCCACGCAACGCCACCGACTATGGCGATTATAAAATCGGACATATCGGCGGAACGAATGCCGACGTATTTAAAAACGCATTCTATTTTTGCGGAAACTATTACGTCATAATCGATACAAAATCAAACGATTATGATTTCGATAAGTGCGGCATCGCCGTTGCTATCGTAAAAGAAAACTCGCTCATTCAGACGGCGGTTTTCGCAAGCGGCGAAACGTACGTCAAGTCCGATTTTATAAACGGCTTTATCACAATCGTGACAAAGAGCGAAAAACTGAACGTATACTCGGTTTCACCTACTCTGTCACTTGTGTCAAAACAAGAATTCGACCTTGACAACGTCGCTTTTGTCGAAAGCTACGGAAAAACTATGGCTTTCGGTTTTAAAAACAACTCTCTTTGCGCATTCAATTATTCCGCCGTAAAATCGGTTTTTGTATCTCAAACCGAAACGACAAGTTCAGGCGAAGTTTTATCCGTCTTTAAAGCGGACGGCGGCTATGCGATTTTTGCTAAAACCGACGGCGTGCGCCTTTATCGCTACAACGGCGAATTTTCTTTGATTGACAGCATCGGCGGCGATTATTTAGACGCAACGCTGTCAACCGATTATCTTGCCGTGGTGACAAACGACGCCAATGCAACTTTATCGGTTTACGGTCACGATTTTTCTTTAATCGGCGTTTCTACAATCGACAATTTCAAATCGGCAAGATTTTGTCCGTCAAACGGCGGTTTCGTGCTTGTTACGGACAAAGGCTATTACAACCTTTGCAAGCATTTCGACGTTTTAAAATTCAAACGTTTTGAGGGCGAATACTTATCAGTCACGGTTGCCACGTCAAACGACAGCGGTTTGGTTTTGGCGCAAACCGATACGAGTTTCGACCTTATCGAATTTGAAAACTACGGCAATTATAAAATTAAAAACAGTTTCACTTCAAAACCGCTCGAAAAACGCCTTTTCGTAACAAACGGCGGTTGCCTTGCATTCTTCACGGTTGCGACAATGGACGGCGTATTTAAAGACAATTTCGGCGACTACGAAACTTTTTGGATATGCTACAACAAATAGCGTAGCGCAAGCCGCCTATCGAAAGTTAAATATAAGAATTTGTACAATGTAAAGATTTAAGTAAATAATTAGCTCACTGCAGAACGTCGTGAGCTAATTTTATGAAACTATCGCATTAAATCTTGAAAACAGAACGTACAGGTGTTAGAATATGTTTATGACAGACAGCAATCAAAATCAAAACGAAACGTTAAATAACGGCGCGGATGCTTGGCAAAACCCAAACGGAGCTTATCCGTTTCCACCGTCCGATTCGGCTGCAAACAATGCCGAAAACGACCCGTACAAAGCAAACGGCTATCAAAACGTTCCGCCTTATTCCGCAATGCCTTATCCTACTTTCACTCCGCCCACAACCGCAACGCCCGTCGAAGAAACAAAAAAGTCAGTTTCGGTTCTCGGCATTGTAGCTTTGATTTTTTCGATAATCGGAGTGCTGTTTTTCGTTTTGCCTTGGTTTGACCTTTTAAATCTTATGAACAAGTGGAACGCTTTTAAGGCGCTTAACACTCTCGACCAGAATATGGCGTTTATGGTTGCCTGCTTTGCCATTGCGTTCTCAACTTTTTTGTGCGGACTGATTATGGGCGCAGTCGCCCTTAAAAAGGAAGCAAAAACCGCCATGGGCGCGATTGCCGTAAGCGGTCTTTTGATAATTCCTGCATTATCTTTTACTTTTATATTCGCATTTACTCAAAGCATAACAAAAATATTGCTTTAACTATTCGTTTTTTCCGTCCGATTTCGGATTCTCACTTTCCGTTTGTGGCTCGTCCGATTTCGGTTCTGCTTCGTCAAGCGACTTTTCTTCCAATGATTTTTCTTCGCCGACCGATTCTTTGAGTTTTTTGTCGGTAAGTCCTACGACGTTATCTACAGGCACTGCAAATGCAATTCCGTGTCCGGGGGTATTAAGTCCGACAGCTTTATAAAGAGCGTGCAAAACCGCTTCTTTTATATCGGACGAAACCAAAATCATAACCATTTCTTTTTCGGGTTGAATGGGAATGCTGAAAAACTTTTCTGCCGCTTTGTTAGCCGTGCCGTGAACGTTTACGACAGTTCCGCCCATTGCCCCGACCTCTCTTGCCGCGTCCATAACCGCTTCGGAGAAGCCTTCGTTTACTATGCACAAAATCAATTCGTGTTCAAATTTACTCATTTCTTGTCCCCCTTGACGGTTTTGGTGTTATTGCTCAAAAAGCCGTATATCGCAACTCCGATAACGCTTGACATCGGCACCGTGTAAGCAATGCCTTTGCCGTCTTTGATGGTACTAAATCTGTTTTCCAATGCGACCAATGCTTCGGCAACCTTATCTTCTTTGATAACGCTGAATATAACCGTTTTCGGAGCTTCTTCAACGCCTAAAAGTTTCAGAATATGCTCGTTTGCCGTGCCGTGAGCTCGCATCGAAAGTTGCATATTTACTTCAAAAGATTGAAGCAAATCCATATAAAACTCGGCTTTCGTACGATTTACGACAGTGATTAAAAGTTCGAGCTTACTAAGTTCGGTCGTCTTTTTTGCCGACGCCTTTACTTTGGCAATCTTTTCTTTTACGTCTTTGACAACCTTGACTTCCTTTATTTTGTTTATCTTCTTATTCGCTTTTTTGTCTGCCATACGCCCCTCACATAAAATCGATTATCTGCTCGTCGTCTGCATCGATAATCTTTTTCATTTCGATTGATTTTCTGACTTTTTGAGCGGCAATAGCCTTAAAGCCCAAAAGCTGAATAGTGATAAGCGGCGTCATCGCAACCATAGCGACTATGCCGAATGCGAGATCCAAAATTTCACCCGTGCCCCACACAACCGAGCAAGCGCCGATTGCCATAGGCAAAATAAAGCTCGACGTAAGCGGTCCGCTTGCAACGCCGCCCGAATCGAACGCAATCGCAGTGTATATTTTCGGCACGAAAAACGACAAGCCGATCGAAAGCGCATAGCCGGGAATGAGATAATACAAAATCGAGAAATTGAATATTATTCTTATCATCGAAAGTCCGATTGAAATGCCTACGCCGATTGTAAGCGCAATAAGCATCGAACGCTTCGTGACTTTTCCGTCGGTTATCTCTTCGACTTGTTTGTTTAAAACGTGAACGGCAGGCTCTGCCAAAACTACTACGAAACCTATTACAAAACCGAACACGACAAGAAGCGGTTTGTTGAAACTCGCAAGCGCTTGTCCGATTTTGAAACCAATCGGCATAAATCCGACTTCAACCGCCGTAAGGAATACGACAAGTCCGATAAACGTATAAAGTATGCCGATTATAATTTGCAAAATCTTCTTTTTAGGCAATTTCAAAACCGTAAATTGCAAAATGAAGAAAAATACGACGATAAGCCCTAACGCTATAAGAACGTCAAGCATCGTTCCCGACAAAACCTTGCCGAAATTTGCACCCAAGGACGATTCGACCGAATAGCTTGCAAGTTCATAATTTATATTTCCTTTTGAAAAGACGGACAACAACAATACGGCAAGCATAGGTCCTATCGAGCACAATGCGACAAGTCCGAAGCTGTTTTCTCTGCTATCTCTACCGCCGATAGTCGAAGCCACGCCTACGCCGAGCGCCATTATAAACGGAACTGTAATAGGTCCCGTCGTTACACCGCCAGAATCGAAACCTAACGGCAAAAGCTGCCCCTTTCCGTTTTCGATGAGCAATGCGGCAAGCGCAAAAAGTATCATATAAAAGAACATAAGAAGCGGCGCGAGATTTACCTTTTTAACTATCTTGATTATGGAAATCAGCAAGAACAAGCCTACGCCTACGCCTACGACGACAATAAGCACTATGCCGTTCATAACCGTGCTTACTTGGTCGGCAAGCACGCTAAGGTCGGGTTCCGCCACGGTTATCAAAACGCCCATAACAAAGCCGACGCCTAAAAGCAACGGCAAGTTTCTCGATTTTGTAAGACCTGTTCCTACCTGTTCGCCCATAGGCGTCATAGCAAGGTCCGCGCCGAGATTGAACAGCGCAATCCCCAAAATAAGAAAAACGGAACAAACCGCAAACGTAACTATTTCGGTAGTCGAAAAATTACAAACGGGAGTAAAAGCCAAAATCAAAACTATCACCGCAACCGGCAATACGGAAATGACTGATTCTTTAAATTTTGAGAACATTGCTTTTAACATTTTTCACCGTTTAGTCGTTTTATTTTTATTTAATCGTTTGTCTGCTTAATTTATAATTCCACTGTTCAGCAGTTTCTTTCACCGCTTAGTATTTTATTTTTAATTTAATCGTGTTAAATCGTTTTGTTTTAAATCATATTATTAAAAATAGCATAGCCGTTAAAAAAAATTTCCGTTTAAACAGAAATTTTTTTAACTTTTGTGCTTGTAATTATAACATAGCTAAGATGCTTTTGCAACGGCAATTTTATTTCACAAGTGAAATATTTACACGAATTTTTAGTTGCTATCGCTGCAAAACTGTCGCAAATTTACCACCTTTATTCGCAACATTCCTCTTTTGCCCTTTCGATAAACGTCTTAACGTCAGAAAGCGGAATTGCGTAATTTATTCCGAGTTCGCCCGAAACCGCATCGACGACGCCGACAAGTTCACCCTTAGAGTTAAGAAGCGGACCGCCAGAATTTCCGTGAAGAGTGTTTGCCGTTATAACGATAAATTCGTTTCCGTTGACAATTCTCTGTTCGTCAGAAACCAACCCGTCGATTATGCAAAGCCCCTTACCTGCGCTGTTGCCGATTGCATAGATACGTTCGCCCGTTCTGACAGGAGCGTCGGCAAACGTAACGCCTTTTAAACCTTCCTTGTCTATTTTCATAATTGCAAGGTCACGTTTTGGGTCGCAATATACAAATTCGAGTTCGTATTTTTCGTTCGATTTGTATGCCTTTCCGAGCACAAGCGAAGATATAGCGGAAATCTTGTTATCGTCCGAAAGTTTTGCTATAACGTGCGCATTCGTCACAATATAGCCGCCGTCCACCACAAAGCCACTGCCGACTTGCAATTGGTCGCCGAATACGGCTACAAGCGAAAATACGCTGTCGCGATTAAGGTCGAACACGTTTGGTGTGCCGTCGTTTTTTTGCTCAGCCGTTTCCGTTTGCGGTTTTGCATTTTTAGGCACGTCTACGTGGTTTTTTAAATTAAAAACTCTGAGTCTGCCTTCCGAGTTAAACTCGCCCAAACAACTGCGGCATTGATAGCCGTAAAAAGTGTTTCCGTCCTTTTCGTATTCGACAAGTTCGACAATTTCGTTACTTCCGCAAATTTCGCATTTATCGCATCTGAAAACCATTCCCATAATTTCTCCTCCTATTCCCCGACGGTTTCACCGTTTCTGTATGCCGTAAACTTTGCAAGTTCTTCTTCGGTGATAACGTTTCTCGTACTTTCGATTGCGTGCGCCAAATCGGCTTTCGTTATATTTTCGATTTTAGACGACTTAATCGCTCTCTTGTACGCTTCGAGTTTTACCTTTTCGCATATTGCCGTAATATCGCCGCCGCCGAAACCGTCGAGCGAGCGCGCAAATTCTTTAAGGTCTACGTCATCGTCTTTCGGCAATTTTTTGAGTGACTTGTTCACCATGAATTCTCTTGCTTTTTCGTCAGGCAATCCAACGTAAATCTGCGTATCGAAACGGCCGCCTCGAACCATTGCGCTATCGATTGTCCAAGGACGGTTCGTCGCCGAGATTAAAAGCAACATTTTGTTTGTTTTCGACTTTTTGAAGCCGTCGACCTTTGTAAGGAACGTCGCAACGAAACGCGACATTTCGGCATCGACGCCGCCCGTGCTGTCACTACGCTTGGACGCGACGGAATCGAATTCGTCGAAAAAGATGATTGCTCTTTCGTTTTTCAATGCCGTATTGAAAAGCGCGTCAAGTTGTTTAGAGCTGTCGCCCATATATTTAGAAATCAAATCCTGACAGTTGATTGCATAAAACTTTGCGTCAACCTCGCCTGCGATTGCCCTTGCAATAAACGTTTTACCTGTTCCCGGAGGTCCGTAAAGCATAATCTTTGCACCAGGCTTTATGTTGTATGCTTCGGCAAGTTCGGGATTGTTCATAGGCGCAAGTACTTTAAACTTAATCTGTTCTTTTACGTCTTCGAGCCCCGCAACGTCCTTGAACGTAATTTTGTTTTCGTCCGGCTCGACAGGTTGAAATTCGGGAGTATCGTCATCCTTCTTTTCACTGTTCTCGTTTCCGCCGTTCGGCTTTTGCGTCATTTTGACAGGCTTTTTACCCGAACAATTTGCCCTGACAAAATTCAAAATCTTTGCGGCATTTTTGTGGTATTCCAGTTTAACGTCGTTTGTGGTTGCCGTTTGCGAAATATCGTCTGCAAGCTCGGCAGCTCTCAAAAACGCGTCTCTTGCTCCCATTATGTCGCCCTGCGAATACATATCTTTTGCCGTTTGATAAAAACTCTTGTAGGCTTCAACCTTTGCAGAATTGTTCATATATGCTCCTTTTATCTTATCAGTTTTGGTGTAAAACTATTGTCATTCACGAATTACGTTGGCATTGCCACACGATTTGGCAAGATTGTCATAGCTAGCATCTCTCGGAAGATACAACGTTTGATGCGCCTCCCAATCGACAAAGCAGTCAAGGGCAACTTTTACATTTACGTCCGAAATTCTAAGCGATATAAGCGAATTGCAACCCTCGAATGCCGCAAAGCCGAAACTTTTAACAGCGTTGCCGTTTTGGATTTCAAACGAGTACAAGTAATCGGCGTCTTCAAACGCTTCGTCGGCAATCGAAAAACTGAGTTTCGGACTGTTTATAACAAAGGTTTCGACCAAGCTGTCTTCAAATGCCGCATTGTCGATTTCACCGCCGACGCCCGCTTCGAGAATAACGCTTTTTATGCTAGAATTTTTAAACGCTTCGCTTCCTATTTTTATTCTTCCGTTTGCATGAATTCTAAGCGTTCCTATCGTTGTGTTGTTTTTAAACGTTCCGCTGTCTATTTCTACGTTGTTTCCGTAGACTTCAACTGTATAACCGTTTTTCCAACTGTTACTTTCACCGAAAATATTCTTCGTAAGCGTTATATTCTCTCCGCCTCTGAAAATCACCGAACTTAAATTTCGGCAATTTTTAAAAGCGTATTTGCCGACGGACCTGATTTTAGTATTGACTTCGATTCCGACCACGTTGCTGTTTGCCAAAGCATAATCGCCGATTTCCATTATTGAACAAACTCTGCCGTCTACGTAAACGTTAGAATAAATATAGTTGCAATCTGCGTCTACCTTAACGAGTCTGAGTTCGTCCGTATAGCCGTATCTATAATATGCGCCTTCGCTTTGAAAATCATATTGTTCGCTAAGCGCATCCGTATATCTCGAATACGCAAAGTTGTCCGTGTACGACGCTCCAACCGACATTATTACGATAACGAATATCAAAAATACAAACGATGCGGTTTTAAGAACCGAATAAGTCTTTCTTATCTTTTTCAAGCCGCTTTTATAATAATAGTCGTTCGGACTTGCCGTTACGTTCTTTTCTTTGTAAAGCGCAAGTCGTTTAAACTTTATTTTGTCAAAAACTTTCGGGTTTACCAAAACGCATTCTACACAGCCGAGCACGGCAAACACTATCGAAGCGACGTATGCGCCGTAAGCCGCGGATACGCTTGCAGAGCCGAATTCACAGCCAAGCAACACGCCGTAAGACACTAAAAGGCATATCGGCAAAATCAAGGTGAACATAACCGACAATCTGAGTTTTTTGTCCGTTTTTATTAAATTCGATTTCGTTTTTTGCGTGTCGTTAAGCGAATTGATGTACGCTTGCGCCTTAGATTCTCCTTTCGCCTCGGCGGCTAATTTCGGATCGCTCTTTTGCGCTTTTCTCGCTAAATTTGCTTCTTGCTTTCTTGCAAGCGCCATACATCTTTGAATTTGCTTTTCGTTTGCAACCGCAAGAAAATTGACAAATTCGGGCATCTCCGAAATTTTAACAGGCGAATCGGCAAGTTCGGCATCCGTCGAAACTTTTGCTTTCGTCTTGATAAGATTCCAATATACGTCGGGCGTTTCGACGTTTGCGCCCATTCTGAGTCTTAAATAGTATTGCGCCGAGTCGAAGAATTTGCATTTTAAACAGCGATTTGCCATAGCCGACAATTCTTCGTCAAGGTCAATCATATCGGACGGATAATATCTGATAATATGGTTAAAGACTTCAACCATATTTTCCGTGACGGACTCTTCGCCAAGCATTCCGTCAAGAACGGCGATAACTTCGGCTTTTTGTTGTTCGACCGAAAGATACTTCAAAAGATTCTCGAAGTCGGCAAAATCAAAGTGATCTTTTAGCGCAACTTCTTTGCCGTATCTGCACTCTTCAGGCGGAACGTCCGACAACGTAGTCGTTCGTATAATTCCGCGAAGGCAGTTCACGTTGCCCTCGTCGAGTTTGAGGACTCTGAGAAAATATGCCTTAGCCAATGAAAACTGTCTTGCTTTCAAGGCAGACTTTGCAAATGCATAAAGATATTCGACGTGTGCGTCAACGTCCTTTGAATCTACGCCGCAAATGACTTTTTCAAAAATCACAGGATTTATTCTCGTGATTGCTTCTCTCATAAGTCTTGCAACGTTTGCGTCACGGTTTTCGTAATTGTAAGGCAAAATCTTGTCTATAAGTTTTGCCGCCGCATCTTCGTTTATAGAAACGAGATTTTTTGCAAGTCCGTAGAAAACGTCGAGCATCGATTCGGCATATTCTTTATTTGCGCAAGAAATTATTTTGTCGGCGGTTTCAAAGTCTTCAAAATTTACGACAGTCATAAATTCGGAAACCGATTTTTTGCGATATTTGACAAAAAGCAAAAACGTCAACGCTTTGGCATTGTTAGGATTTGTCGCCAAAACTTCATCGAGCAACGCGCGAGCCTTATCGAAAAATTCGTTTTCGATGAGCCTTTCGATTGCCGTCATCTTTTTCTTTTCGTCGAGCGTCAAATCATAGCCGTCACCGTTATCGATTTTTTTGAGATTTACCGCAGCAAGTTTTACTTGCTTTGCCTTTTTGGCAACCGCATTTCTTTTTATTTCTATTTTTTCGACGCCGCCTGCCGCAGTCGTTTCTTCGATAATCTTAGCAATATGGCGTTCTAGGTCACCGTAAAAAGTCTTTTTGCCGCCGTCAAGGCATTGCCTTACTTTGAGCGCACTCGGCAAAAGTGACGGATTGCACTTTTCATAAACAACGATAAGGCTGTTTGAGTGTTTATCGCCGTTTGCAACCATTCTTGCGTATCTCGCCCACTCGTTTTTCATCCAAGTAGACGAAAAATATTCAGGCTTTTGACCGTAGACTATCATAATTCTTGCCGACATCAAAGCCGCATATATGTAAGGTTCGTATTGTTCAGAAACCTTGTCACGCAAACTCTCGCGGCTGAAAAATACTCGATAGCCGAGTCCCGTCAAATGCGTATAAAGATTTTGCGCTTCGTAGCTGTCGGGTGTGCGTTCAAGTCCGTTGTCGCGGTCGGAATCTTTGAAACAGATAAATATATCGTAAGGTTTTTCACGGCTTGCCTTTTCAAGCCATTCTTTCCTTATATTTTCGATTTTTTGCGCTTGTTCGACATAGTTTTGTCTAACGGCGCCGTCAGACAATTCGACGGCTTTCAAATAGTCTTCGTCGTTTAAAAAGTTCTTGTCGGAAATTCTTTGACAGGTAGGCACTTTTTTGTCTTCAAGCAAGTCGTTGACGTAAATAATGCCGTTCTTTGCCAAAGCTCTGCCCCAATAGGCCTCATGACAAGCGTCGTCTTGCGACAAGACAAGCGAAAAGTTGTCTATCGCGTCTTCAAATTCCCCTTTACGCAAATCGTCGAACGCAGAAACAAGCAGAATATCGTTTTGCGATTTTGTTCTGCCGTCCTGAAATTTAGCTCCGCATGCTTGGCAAGTGTAAACGCTTCCGTCAAACTCCAACGGACCGCCGCATACTTTGCATATAAGTTTTATAAACTTTTCGTCTGCCATTTGCTTTTCCTTTCTTTAATTACGAATAAAAATTCCACTTCTCAAAGGCAATATACCTTTGTCTTAAAACAATTTGCGGCAGTTTTTGTTAGCCGCTTTTGCGCTTTGTTCCGCCCATTTCAGGCGAAACAAAACTTAAAAACTTTGATTTAATACTAATGTTTTAAACTCCAAACCTTAAACTCTAAAACGTTTTTAATTCAAACGTCGAAATCAAAACGCATCAGAGAATAAAGCATTTAAGAATTAGTCGTTGATGATTTTGTTCTTTTCCTTTGCGATTTCGTCAGCAAGGCTCGAAATGCCGCTTGTAGTTCCGCCTGTAGGAAGAACCGTTCCGCTGATTTTTGCGCGGGCGGCATCTATCATAGGACGAACCGATGCGATTTCTTCACTGCTTCTAGCCTTGTTCGCAGGGTTTGACGTGCGCATTGCGCCTGCCATAGCCTTTTGAGAAATTTTGATATTTCTCATATACTTGCTGATTTTAACGTTTGCCTTTTGAATTTTCTTGATGTCAGGCATTTTAGCCTTGTTGCCGGCCATCTTGTCCAAGGCATTTATTGCCATAGCCATATTTTGAGCAATCGAGTTTGAAACGTTGATAATGTCAAAGTTTGCTTTCGTTTGCGTAAGCGAACTAATGACGTCGTTAAGCTCCATAAGTGCGCTGACGGCTACGTCGTAACTGCCTTGGTCACCGTTGATTTCCGCTTGAGCCGCAATGTTCGCATACTCTTGTCTTTTGGCGGTAAGTTCGTTGATTTGGTCGTTAAAGACTTGCATTTGCTCGTCTCTTTCCATTTGAGCCATAATTTCTTTTTCTGTTTTTGATTTGTAGAAAGCCATTATTAGTTTTCCTCCTCGATTTTTGTTGTGACTATTTTGTCCTCTTCAACTTCCCCACCGTTTCCGAGCGTATCGATATCTTTTGCGATACTCTTTGCATTTCTTTTTGCCATCAACTCTTCTTTGTATCTGAGCGCTTCGTTGTCGATAGGCGCGCTTACTTCACCGAAGCTGTTGATTTTTGTCTGATTGTTTTCGATTTTAGGAATAAGCGACTTTAAGTCGTCTTCCATTTTCTTTAAAGTCGCAACCGCTCTTTCAGGTTCGGCGATAACTTTTTTAAGGTCGTCGATTTTGAGATATGCTTTCGCTTTGGCAAGTTCGGTCATCGAGAAATCGGACGCAATGATTTTTTCGCCGACAAGGTTTGCAATCATATCGAGCAAATCGCTGCAAAAACTGTAATTGCGATAGGTATTGTTCGTTGCGGCAAGTTTGACTTTCACCGCCTTGACCTTGCTTACGAGATTACCGATTTTTCTCTCGTTTTCCTCTTCCATAATCTGGTCGTCGAGTTCTTTGATATCGCGTTCGAGATTTGCCATTTCGCCTTCTAAACGTTTTTCGTTTTTGCGATATTCTGCCTGAATTTCTTTAAGCTCGTAAAGTTTGCTCTCCAAATTGCGTCTTGCTCTCGACTCGTTCTTCTTTTTGATGTCTTCCGAAGCGATTTGCGCGTCTACGTCGCCGCCGAGAACAGCCGACCATTTGTCTATCGTATAATCGAGGTCGTCTACGCTTGATTCAAGTCTTCCGCTAAGGTTTGACTTGAATTGAATTTTTACGTCGTCTATTTGTTCGATAGCCGTAGCATAAAAACTTTGTACGTCCTCATCGCCGGTTCCGACAACTTCTTCAAAGTTCTTCAAAAGGCTGACCAGTTTATCGCGAACGCTTTTTATCGTATCGGCGTTAAGGTCAGGATTGTATCTTTTTTTATCGACGTCGAAAATAAGCCCTTGAAGTTTCTTTGCGACCTCGTCTCTCAATGAGTTGTTTGCTTTTACAGATGGTTTGTATTTCATTGTCTTTTGTCCCCCTTAGCCGATGGCGTTTTTGATTCTGAGCAAATCTTCTTCCGGAATAAATATTTTTGCCGTAAGTGAATTTACTTTTATGCCCATATCTTTAACAATGTTTTCGTCATTGATTTTTTCGACGATTTTGTCGCGCATTTCTTCGGTGTTTGCGGTCATTTCAAAAACCGAAATTTCCGTTCCCGCAAAAAGCGAACTAAGCGCGTCCATAGCCGTCATTTGAAGCGACGACAAAACTCTTTTTTTGATATCGTCAAGCGTTATCGACGAGCCGAATTTAAAGCTGTTTATAAACGCTCTGTCGTTTACGACTTCGAATACGCATTCGCCGTTTGCGCCGACTCTGTATGCCTGTTCGAGTTTATCGTTTTTGACTTGAACGTCACCGACGCCCCACAAAATTCTCGGGAACAAAGTGTTGACAAACGCAACCTGAATTTGCTTTTTGAGATAACTCTTATCCTTCGACAAAAGCTCGTAAATCTTTGCCTCAACGCAAGTCTTGGCAATGAGTTCGAGCTTTTCGTCTATGTAAACGTATGCCTTGTATTGTCTAGGCACCGTCAGATAGACGTCCTTCGTAAGCTCGACAGGTTCTGCAAATTGAACGATAAGATTTTCGTCCTTAATAGGTTCCAATACTAATTTCTTTCCCATAACTACTCCTTAACTTCGTTAAGTTTAATAACTTGACAAATACGTTCAATCGTTTCGTCGTCAAGTCCCTCTTTTGCAACCGCATAAATTACGCTTTTTCTACTCTCGTCAAGCGATGCCAAATCGAGTTTCATATTTTCAAGTGACATAGCAAGTGCCTTGGTCATCTTTTCTTCGTCTTCAGAAGTCAATTTATAATTGGCTCTTAAGGAATCGCAAAGATTATCGGGTACGTTTCGTTTACCGTTTTCGATAGCTGAAAGATAAGACGCGGAAATACCCAATTTTTCCGACATATCCTTTGCGCTATCGCCACAGTTAATACGAATAATTCTAAGAATTTTACCGAATTCCGTTATCATACTATATTCTCCTTTATTAGATTACTGTTTTACTATGGTCATTATAACACCTTAAAAATAATTCGTCAAGAGATGTAACAAAAATTTACAAAGATTTTTTACATTTTTTGTGAAGAATTTTGGCAAGATATGCGACACGTCTTTAATGCAATCGTAATTATAGTACGTAAATAAAGTTTTAAATGAGCATAAAACGTATGAGACTATTTTTCAATCGGCGAAAAAGTCAATTTTTATCGTTTTGGCGTTGGCTTTTGATATTCGTTTTGGCATTCCGTTTTAGCGAAACTTAGCCGTCATAACTAATCAAAAACACACTAAATTAGTTGGTAGGTTGTTTTGGGCGTTATGTTTTGATATTCCGCTTTCGGTATTTCGTTTTTATATTGCGTTTAGCGTTCCGTTTTAACGGAACTTAGCTGTAATAGCGTATTTTAAAAGCCGACAATAGTCGGCTTTTAGGTTTATTGTTTAAATATAATTAAAACAAGCTGCATATCAAACTGTTTAGCAAAAACTTGCAATCATAAAAGTATGCTTAATAAAAAGCTATTAAAGACTCCGCTGTTGATATAATCGCTTTTTTACTCTTGCTTTAATACTCTAACTTTTAATAATTACTTTATACGGTTACTCTTACTGTTACTTTTGCTGTTACTTTCTACGATATCTTTACCCTTGCTTTTTACAGTTGATTTTTATCGTATCTACTTTTTCTTTGCTTCAAGTTTCTTTAAAGCGGCTTTTGCCTCTTTGTGTCCGCCTTCTATTGCCTTTTCAAACCAGGCTTTTGCTTCTTTCAAATTCTTTTCAGTGCCGATAGCGTCACGGCAACAAAGTCCTAAACGATAGCATGCATTATAGCTGTTGTGCGATGCAAGCTCGTACCACTTATACGCCGTTTCGCCGTTCTTTTTGACGCCCAATCCCCTTTCAAAAAGAGTTCCCATTGCGCATTGCGCTTCGGCATTACGTTGTTCGGCGGCTTTGTAATAATAATTCGCCGCCTTTTTATAATCAACTTTAACACCTGCGCCGTTTTCGTAAGCAATGCCGAGTTTATAATATGCAAGCGGATTTTTTTGCTTGACAAACTCGTTATATATGGCAATCGCCTTTTTTTCGTCCTTATCTACGCCTTTGCCTGACATCAAGCAATCCGCCAAAGCAAGTTTCGCATAAGCCGTGCCGAAATCGCCGTCAACGGGCGGATTCTTTTCAGACGCTTTTTTAAACCATTCATAAGCCGATTCGTCGCTTTGTTCGACTCCGAGTCCCGTCTGATAATAGACCGCAAGTTTGCATTGAGCGGCGGCGTCACCGCTTGTCGCCGCTTTTTCCATCCATTTCGCGGCATTTGAATAGTTTTTCTTTGTGCCTATTCCGCTGTCATAGCAATTTGCCAAATAATACTCCGCGCCGTGGTTTCCCTGCAATGCGGACTTTTCATACCAATAGAACGCCTTTTCCATATCTTCGGAAACGCCATTGCCGAGTCTGTAACAATTCGCAAGTTGAAGTTGAGCCTCCGCGCTTCCCATTTCAGCCGCTTTCGCAAAAAACTCCGCGGCTTGCTTTAAGTTTGCACTGACGCCACTGCCCGTGAGATACATCGTTCCGAGCTGGATTTGCGCGTCGGTTACACCCTTGTTTGCCGCAAGCGTATAATAAGTAAGCGCAGTATTAAGATTTTTTTTCACGCCAAATCCGCACGAATAAAACTTGGCAAGCGCAAATTCCGCTTCGCCGTCGTCCTGTTTTGAAGACTGCTCATAAAACGCAACGGAGAGTTTTGGATTTTTTTTGACTATATCGCCGATTGCGTAGCTTTCGCCGAGTTTTTTAAGAGCTTCCGAAAGTCCGAGTTTTGCGGCTTTTTCATACAATTCGACCGCTTGCTTAACGTTCTTTTTGACGCCGTTTCCGTTTTCATAGCATAAGCCAAGCATATAATCGGCTACCGCATAGCCTTCACTTGCCGCCTCGCTAAAAATTTGAAATGCCTTGGCGTCATCTTTTTCGACGCCGTAACCGTCAAGATAAAACTTGCCGAGCATAGTTTTAAAACGAACGTCGTCGCTTTTTGAACTCAAAATTTTTGCTATTTGCGCAGGTTTGACGTCGTTTGATTGTCTGACGACAAAGCGACAATAAGCATAGGCAAAATCGTCCGACTTTCCCTTGCTCTTTTCGAGTTCGGTTGCAACTTTATCTATATCGTCACCGTAATAATCGACTACAACGCAACCTTCCTCACATAGTTCTAAGTATTCCTTGGCGTCTTCCGCCGCTTTACTTTCATAAGTGAATTCCATAATTATTTCCTTCCCAAAGTTTTAGTTAATTGTGTTGTGATTATATGATAACACGACTTTAACGAAAAATAAATAGGCAATTTTGCAAAACGAGCAATTAAATAATTCTCACTAAAAATTCCCTAAAAACTTAGTGTTTTAAAACCCAAATACAAGCGGTCTATTTGATAAGGAAATGCAAAACAGTCGATTTAACAGCCTACACAAAAAACGTAAAATTATTTTTATATTGCAAAACGAACAATGTAAAACAAACAATTCGCATAGCTAATTGCAAAACGACGATTTATGGTTCGATATAAAAACGGATTGCTCAAAACATAAGAAAAAAGCTCCCGAAAAGGGAGCTTTTTAAATCGATATTGTTGCACGATATTGTTAGTTTTTTTATTTGCAATTCTGTCGCCTTTGGTTGCCGCTTGATAATTGCTTAATTACCTTTGGGCACGCTTGTTCGACGCTTTGATATTGCGTTGTCGCAGTTTGGTTATGGGTTACCTTTAGCGTTATTAGTTTACTAACAGCTAACTGCCGCATTGCGACTGTTTTAACAAAACGTTTTGACGATTAGTTGTTTTTGACCAAAACTTTTTGAAGTTTAAGGTCTACTCTGTTCTTTTCGTCAATCTTGATAATCTTGACTGCAACGATGTCTCCGACGTTTACGACGTCCGTGACTTTTTCAACTCTTTCCTTTGAAAGTTTTGAAATGTGAATCATGCCGTCTTTACCCGGAGCAAGGTTGACCGACGCGCCGAATTGACCTTTTTCGTTTTCCATAATCTTAACGACTTTGCCTTCGAATTCGTCGCCGACTTCAAAATCACGAACGATGTTTTCGATTGTGGCTTTTGCCTTTTCGATTGATTCGGCATCGCTTGATGCGATAAAGATTTTGCCTTCGTCGCTGATATCGATTTTAACGCCTGTTTCGTCGATAATCTTGTTGATTGTCTTTCCGCCGCTTCCGATGACGTCTTTGATTTTGTCAGGGTCGATGCTGAAAGAAATAATCTTCGGAGCATATTTGCTAAGTTCAGGTCTAGGAGCCTTGATAACTTCCGCCATTTTGCCAAGAATGAAAAGTCTGCCTTGTCTTGCTTGTTCCAATGCTCTTGTAAGGATCGCTTCGTCTATGCCCTTGATTTTGATATCCATTTGGATTGCGGTGATACCTTCGCTTGTACCTGCGACTTTGAAGTCCATATCGCCGAGGAAGTCTTCAAGGCCTTGAATATCCGAAAGAACTGCAACTTTGTTTTCGGCTTCGTTTTTGATAAGTCCCATTGCGATACCTGCAACTGGAGCTTTGATAGGTACGCCTGCGTCCATAAGCGCAAGTGTGCTACCGCAAACCGATGCTTGCGAAGTCGAACCGTTCGATGACAAAATGTCAGATACCGTTCTGATTGCGTATGGGAATTCTTCTTCACTTGGCAATACAGGCTCTAAGCTACGTTCGGCAAGCGCGCCGTGACCGATTTCACGACGACCCGGAGTTTTAAGCGGCTTTGCTTCGCCCGTCGAATAACCCGGCATATTGTATTGATGCATATATCTCTTATAGCAATCGTCGTCAAGACCTTCGAGCTTTTGAACTTCGCTTATCGTTCCCAAAGTACAAGTCGTCATAGCTTGCGTTTGTCCACGAGTGAAGACTGCGCTTCCGTGAACTCTCGGGAGCATTCCGACTTCGCACCAGATAGGACGAATTTCGGTAAGTTGTCTGCCGTCAGGACGAACGCCGTCGTTCAAAATCTTGGCGCGGACTTTTTCTTTTTTCAAATAATAGAGAGAGTCCAAAATGAACTTCTTTTTCTTTTCGACGTCGTTCCATTCGTCTGCGAAATGTTCCAAAACGTCGGCGTTGAGAGCTTCTTCTCTCGCTTCTCTTTCATAACGGTCGAACGCTTCCAAAACGTAATCCATCTTTTCGCTTGCGTAAGCTCTGACAGCGGTGTCGATGTCTTCAGGAATTTTTTCGAGTTCGATGTTTGCCTTAGGCTTGCCGATTTCTTTTTGAATAGATTCGATAAACGCAACGATTTTCTTGATTTCTTCGTGACCGAACAAGATTGCGTCGAGCATTTCTTTTTCGCTGATTACGCTTGCGCCTGCTTCGACCATCATGATTGCGTCTTTCGTACCTGCCAAAGCAAGGTTAAGACGTGACTTTTCTCTTTGAGCGCAGTCAGGGTTGATAACGTACTTGCCGTCTACCAAACCGACCATAACCGAGCCCGTAGGGCCTGCAAACGGAATGTCCGAAATCGAAAGAGCGATTGACGAACCTACCATACCCCAAACTTCAGGTGGATTGTTCGTGTCGACGCTGAGTACGGTTGCGATGACCGTAACGTCGTTATAGAAGCCCTTCGGGAAGAGCGGACGAATAGGACGGTCGATAAGTCTCGACGTCAAAATTGCTTTGTCCGAAGGTCTGCCTTCTCTCTTCTTGAAGCCGCCCGGAATTTTACCTACGGCATACATTTTTTCTTCAAAGTCTACTCCGAGTGGGAAATAATCCATTCCTTCTCTCGGCGCTTTACCCATCGTTGCGTTTACCATAACCGCGGTGTCGCCGCAACGAACGATACAAGAGCCGTTTGCTTGCGAGCAATATGCTCCCGTTTCAACAATAACTTCTTTCCCGCCTATTGTTGTTTTGAAAATTTTCTTTTCCATGTTTTCTCCTTTCTGGTTATTCTCATCATAACCTATTTTTATAAATACGATTTCTCGTACAAAAAAAGGGGCAATTATAGCCCCTGATTTTTTACTTTCTGAGTCCTAATTCGCTAATCAAAGCTCTGTATCTTTCGATATCAGTCTTTTTAAGGTACTCCAAAAGGTTTCTTCTTTGTCCGACCATCATAAGCAAACCTCTGCGGCTGTGGTGGTCTTTCTTGTGAACCTTAAGGTGTTCCGTAAGCTCTGTGATACGTTCGGTGAGCAAAGCTACTTGAACTTCAGGTGAACCCGTGTCGCCTTCTTTGCGACCGAATTTGGTGATAATTTCTTGCTTTCTTGCTTTATCCATTTTTTACTCCTCCTGTGGATAACTAATTCGCTTCAATCAATGAAAAGCCTCGGAGAGTGGCTAATCTTTGAAAGAGTACTGTTAGATTTTAGCATAACGCCCAAAAAATGTAAACCGATTGAGCTTGCTATTTTAAAATTTAATAAAACTATTTATTGTCTTTTTCAGAATCGTCTGTCCAAAACGCTTTTTGACCGTTAAGCATTTCGTCGAAACGAGCGACGTAATCGCGCGGCTCTTTGCAGTTCGCTTGGCGTTCAATCAAATTTTTCTCTTTGGTAAACTTTTTGGCTATAGCCCCTGCGCCTGCCGCCATAATAGACGTATCTTCTTCCATTATGTCGATATTGTAAATGCAAAACTTTTTCGGTTTCGAATAGCCGACGTTTTCAAGGTTGCCCGACGTGTATTTTTGTCTGTACATATAGTAAGGCATATACCCTTTCGACGTGAGCTTATAATAGGCATAATCGACCATTTGTTTCGCCACTTCAAGGTCGGTTTTTTCATAGCCGTCGGTTTTGAGCTTCGAGCCGTTTTTAAGATACAGCGTATGCACCGTAATGTTTTCGGGATTTAACTCTATCGCCTTGTCGACGCTGTTTTTAAAGTCGTCAAACGATTCGTTTGGGAGCATAGCGATAAGGTCCATATTGACGTCAAAACGCTTTTTAACAAGATTGTAAGCGTCGTAAACGGCGGCAACCGTATGCGCCCTGCCGATAAGGTCAAGCGTTTTTTGATTGAACGTTTGCGGATTTACCGACACTCTCGTAACTCTCGCTTTTTTCATAACTTTGACGACGTTCTTGTTTATAGTGTCTGGTCTGCCTGCCTCAACGGTAAATTCCTTTTGCCCGAAGTGCAACAGGCTAAGCACTTCTTTAAGTTCGCTTGCACCGAGCGACGTAGGCGTGCCGCCGCCGACGTAAACCGCTCTTACGGTAAGTTTTTTATCTTTTATATATTTCTTTATTGCCGTTATTTCCTTTTTCAAACAATCGACGTATGGCCTTATAACGTCATTTTGTTTGGCGATAGGCTGTGAAATAAAACTGCAATATGCGCATCTCGACGGACAGAACGGAACGTTCACAAACACGTCGATTTGCGTTTTCGGATTCTGATTTCTGTATGGTCTTTGATTTGCGACTACACTTTCGATAAGATGAACCTTTTCGCCGTAAACGGAAAACTCTTTTAAGAATATTTCTTTTGCGTCAACGCCGAGTTCGGCAAAATACTTCGTCGGGCGTATCCCCGTAAGACAACCGTAAGGCAAACTGCTGTTGGATAAAAAACTGAGCGTGCGATAAAGCGCGACTTTAATATGTCGCTTTAATTGCCTTTTATATTCGGTTTCGTTTTTATAGGTCAAATTAAAAGTGTAAACTTTCTTGAATTTGTCAAAAACATCGCTTGTCAAAACTACTTTCAATTCATCGTCGTAAACGCTTGCTTCGAGATTTACGAAATTGTCATCGCCTTCTTCTATATGCGGATAGAAAGCACGAAACAATTCTCTTAAATCGCTGTCGAAATTAGGCTGGTTGTGTGAAAAATTGAGCTTCATTTTTTCTCCGATGTGTGTTTATCGCTTCTTGAGGTGAAACGGCTTTTGTTTTACGAATTTTAGCGCGTTATACGTTTAACGTTTCAGCGAACGATTATCATATTAGTCGAAATCTTCTACAAACAATAATCGATGATTCTGAACTTAAATAATACTCGCAATGCAAGTGCTCACGATACGTTTATTGATACTCTAATGCAATTTACGTTTACTATATCCTTTCGGCTTAAAACTTAATGCAACTATTTAATATCAAAATATCTTGCTTAATATCGTTATTAGTATTATAACTTATTTTAAAATTTTATGCAACAGCAACACTTTCCGCTCATTCAAAGTTTATCGGGTTGAGTTTTCTCTCTTCTTCAAGCGTCGTACTTGCTCCGTGTCCCGTATAAATTTTGTAGTCGCCGCTAAGTGTAAAGAGCTTATTTACGATAGAATCTTTAAGTTCGCCGAAGTCACCGTCATAAAAGTCGTATCTGCCATACGAGCCGTTCATAAGGGTGTCGCCGACAAAAAGGCAATCTCCGACAACGTAACAAATTCCGCCTTTAGAATGTCCCGGTGTCCATATGGTTTTGACCGTCATCCCCGCTATTTCAAGAGTTTCGCCGCCGTCTAAAAGTACGTCGGGTTTTACGGGAATGAGTTTCACGCCGGCAAGCGATGCAAGACTTCGATAGCTGTTTAGCTTGTCTTCGTCAAGCCTATGGCAATAAACTTTTGCGCCCTTATCTTGCAAATATTTAGCTCCGTTTATGTGGTCAAAATGTCCGTGCGTCAAAAGAACCGCTTCGATTTTAACGTTGCGTCTTACGGCTTCGAGATAAAGCCCGTCGCCGTCGTCGCCGGGGTCTACGATAAACCCTCTTTCGTTTTCATAAACAAGATAAGTATTCGTTCCTATAACGGATGTTAAAAATTGTTCTACTTTCATTTTTCTCCAAGTCCGACAACGTTATAAAGCCGTCGCCGATTAAGCCAAAACAGTTGCCTATTAAAACAACACTGCGCCTTAACGGCATATTATTATCTTCTTATTTCGATTATTCCAGGCAGCGAGTTAAGTTTTCTTATAAGGTCGTCAAGTTCGCTAGTCTTTTTGATTTCAACGGTAACGATAATTTCTGCCGTATCGTCCTTTTTGCTAAGCGTGACGTTAATTCCGCAGATTTGCATTTTAAGCGCGGCTATTGCGGCAGAAACGGAAGCAAGCATACCCGATTTGTTTTCGCACATAATCTTGATAGTCGCCTGATAGCTGTCTTTTATCGCAAACGTATCCCAAGTCGCTTCGATAAGTCTTTCAGGCTCCATCGATTTCAAATTCGGGCAGTCCGCTCTATGCACGGAAACGCCTCTGCCCCTTGAAATGTAGCCGACGATTTTATCACCCGGAACAGGCGAACAGCAATGCGATAGTCTGACCGAGAAATCGGCAAAGCCTTTTATCAAAACGCCGCTCTTTGACGGATGACGTGGTTTTTCTTCACGCTCCGGCATAAGTTCGCCGTCGGTCAACGGAGCTTTCGATGCGACTTCATGCGCGTGTGCTTTGAAGCTGTCGATAAGTTTTATGAGAATTTGGTTTGTCGTAATTCCGCCATAACCGACCGCCGAATAAAGGTCGTCGAGAGTCGCGCAAGACTGTCTTTGCAAAAGCGTTTCGAGCGCAGACGGAGTTTGCAACAGGTCGGAAAAACTGTATCCGCGATGACGAGCTTCGCGCTCCAACATATCTTTTCCGCGTTTGACGTTTTCCTCTTTCATCTCGCGTTTGAAAAACGCTCTGATTTTTGATTTTGCAGAAGCCGTATGCGCAAAACTGAGCCAATCACGGCTCGGTCCTTTCGAGGCTTCGGACGTCAGAATTTCAACGATATCGCCGTTTTGAAGGCTTGTCGAAAGCGGTACTATTTTTTTGTTTATTCTAGCCCCTACGCACTTATTTCCTATTGCCGAGTGGATTTTGTACGCAAGATCAATAGGCGTCGATCCTTCCGGCAAGTCGTAAACGTCACCCTTTGGCGTGAACACGAAGACTTCGTCGTCAAACACGTTGATTTTAACCGAGTCCATAAAGTCTCTCGCTCCGACAACGTCTTTTTCGGCGTCCATAACTTCACGAAGCCATCTGACTTTTTCGTCAAGCACGGTGTCCGCCGTGCTTGTTCTGCCCTCTTTGTATTTCCAATGCGCGGCAACGCCGTATTCGGCTATACGATGCATTTCTTTCGTTCTGATTTGAACTTCAAACGTTTTGCCGTACTGCGTCATAACCGTTGTGTGAAGCGATTGATAATTGTTCGCCTTAGGCACGGCAATGTAGTCCTTAACGCGGTTAGGTATAGGTTTCCACATCGTATGAATCTGACCGAGCATCGTGTAACACTCTTTTATGTCGTTTACGATAATTCTGACGGCAAGCAAATCGTAAATCTGATCTATATCGATATGCAAGTTACGCATTTTTTTGAATATCGAATAGAAATGCTTCGAACGACTGCTGACTTCGCCGTCTATTCCCAGTTCGTCCAATTTGGCATGAATTTGCGCGCAGATATTGCGCAAAAATTCTTCGCGTTCGGAATTGTTTTCTTTAACGTAGTTTGCTATATAATTGTATTCTTTCGGGTAAATATAGCTCATCGCTATATCTTCGAGTTCGCATTTGAAGAAAGAAATACCGAGTCTGCCTGCAAGCGGCGCATAAATTTCAAGCGTTTCCTTTGCAATCGACTGTTGCTTTTCGGGCGGTTGAAACGAGAGCGAACGCATATTATGAAGGCGGTCGGCAAATTTTATGATAATAACTCTAAGGTCTTTTGCCATAGCAAAAAACATTTTTCTGAAATTTTCCGCTTGCGCATCTTCGGTCGTCGAAAATTTAAGTTTGTCGAGTTTCGTAACTCCTTGAACGAGTTGCAAAATTTCGTCGCCGAATTGTTCGGAAATTTGTTCGGCAGTAACGGGCGTATCTTCCAAAACGTCATGCAAAAACGCCGCAATAACGGTTTGATAATCAAACCCTATTTCGGCAACGATTTGCGCAACCGCTTCGGGGTGCGTGATATATGGTTCACCGCTTTTTCTGACCTGACCTTCGTGAGCGACGGCGGCGAACTCATACGCCTTTTTTACTTCTTCATAGTTGTCGGGATAATATTCCTTAAACTTTTCAATGTCAAACATTTATCTCCTTAATCGCGCGATATGTCGGCGAATTTTCTAAACTTGTTTTTTTGTTCGATACGTTAATAATACCCTTTTCGTCGAACGAAATCAAGGTCAGTTCTTCAAAAATTTGCATGGCCGCAAAAAATTTGAACTCGCTAAGCCCCGTTTTTTGCATTATTTCGGCTTTTAGCCTTGAATTCGGCTTAGTTCCGTCCTTAGATTTTAAAAGAGCAAATACCTTCAAAAGTTCTTCTCTTTCTACAGTCGGCAAGGTTTGATTCTTTATTTCAACTACCGAATAAAAACAATCTTGCATAGCATCGCAAGGAAAACCGCCGACAGGTTTTTCAAAGAATATCACTTTATTAAATGCCGAAAAATCAAAACTCTTGTTAGGACAAATCACAATCTGATTTTGCGGACTGCTTGTTGCCTTCACGCCTATTCCGACAGGCATATCGTGATTTTTATCAATCGTTTTTTCAATTCGTTCAAAGCTGTCCTTTGTATATGCGACAAAAAGTGTTCCGAATTTGTCCGAAAACGTTTCAGCGTTAAGCTCAATCGTTTTTAAATCGGAAACGTGATTTTCCGAATAACTTGCCAAGCCGTCAAGTGCGGCAATCGAGAGTTTTTCGTCTGATAAATTCACGTTTTCAACGTAAACGTCCTTAATGACGAGTTGCGCGGTCACGTCGTTTTGAAAAACAGATTTGTTGAGATTTACAATTAGCGTTGAATCGCATTCCGCCATAAATCTTTCGTCATATTTGAAAAATCCGATAATTTCGTTTTTGCCCGATTTTGCTTTTATGTGGTCGGTTCTTCCGAGCCTTTCAAATTTTAAATCGGTTGCGTTTACTTTGAAAACAGGCTTAGGATTGCCGTAGCCCGTAGGTTCTAATTTTTCAAGTTCTTTTGCAAAGTCCAAAAGCGGCTCGGACAAGTCGAGTTCCAAATCATAACGGACTTTATCGAAAAACACGCTTTTGTCAAGGTGCGAAAGTTCTCTGTTCAAAAGTTTTTTGACAGTTTCAAATTCTTCCTTATCGATTGCAAGCCCTGCCGCAAGGCTGTGACCGCCGAACGACAGATAATGGCTGTCGAATTTTTTTAAGACCTCGAACACGTTTATACAACTTATACTGCGACAACTGCCTTTAAGTTTGCCGTCCTTTTCGGCGAACAGTAACGTAGGACGATTGTACTTTTCGACAAGTCTGGACGCGGCAATTCCGAGAATACCCGCTTCCCATTTTTCGCTTGACAACACAATAAAATTAAGATCGTCGAACCGCATCGATTTTAACATTCTTTCGCAGTCCTCGACTACTTCGTCGCATTTTTTTTGTCTCTCGACGTTGTTTTGCGAAAGTTCGTCAGCAATTCGTTTTACAATAAAATAGTCGTCCGACAAAAACATTTCCACTGCTTTCATAGCGGTGTCCATACGCCCTGCCGCATTTATTCTCGGCGCAACCTTATACATAATTTCATAGGCGTTCACGTTTTCGCTGACAAGTTGCTTTATTGCAAGTAGCGGCGACTTTTTCATTTTTTCGATGCCGAGCTTGGCTATAATTCTGTTTTCACCGACAAGCGGAACAATGTCGGCAATCGTCGCTATTGCCGCAACGTCTACGAATTTTAACGCTTCTTTTCTCGAAGTCAACGCTTCCGACAACTTTAAAGCTACGCCCGCTCCGCAAAATTCCGAAAACGTCGTGCGTTTCAATTTAGGATTGACGATTATGCAGTCGGGAATTTCGTCTTGCGGTTCGTGGTGGTCGGTCACGATTACGTCCACGTTTCTCGCTTTCAAAAACTCTATTTCGTTTACGGACGTAATTCCGCAATCGACCGTGACAATCAAATTTACTTCATATTCGGACAAAATCTTTTCAAGCACGGCAACACTCATTCCGTAACCGTCGTTATTGCGGTCGGGAACGAAATAATGAAGTGACGAAACTTTGCCCTTTAAGGTTTCGTACAAAATAGTCGTTGCACAAATTCCGTCGCAATCGTAGTCGCCGAAAATCAAAATGCTTTCATTGCGATAGGCGGCAAGATTTAATCTGTCTACCGCTTCTTTCATTCCGTCTATCGAAAACGGATTAAGCATATCCTTTTCGGACGGCGACAAAAACTTTTTTATGTTTTCTTCACCCGTTATTCCGCGGGAAGCCAAAATTTTGAGTAGACCTTGCGACAAGTCAAGACAAGGCGCAATTTCTATATCTTCTGTTTTCTTTTCACATTCGATTCTCATATAAAAATTATAATATAAATCGCAGTTATTTTAAAGCGGTTTTAAACACAATTTTAAGATTTTAAATCTGCCGCATCATAAAAACCCCAAAACAAAAACGGACTACAATAGTCCGCTTTGTTTTTCGTATCGAATGCCGATTTTTATCGAACGCTAAAATTTTGAATTGTATCGGTTTTTTGCATTGCGTTTAAATCTTGAATTGCATTTTATCGTTTTTTGTTTTTGCTTTGCTTTGCGTTTGGCTTTGCATTGCGTTTAGCTTTGCATTGCACTGCGTTGCATTTGGCTTTGCTTTGCATTGCGTTTAGCTTCGCATTGCACTGCGTTGCGTTTGGCTCTGTATTACGTTTCGTTTTTACATTACGTTTAACTTTCTTTGCGTTGCGCTAGTTTTTGCTTGTTTTTTGTTTTGCGCCATGCGCCTAGCGCCGCACCTAAAACTTTAACGTAATAATAAATAACGTTTCATTATCCGACTCGTTCGGCTTTCATCGCAACTAAGCTAATGCTATCTAAAAAACTACTACCGAGCAAGACCTTAACTTTAACTTGAAGGTTATCGTAGCTATCGACGCCTGCTTGAAGAGTGCAAGTTACCCCGTCAACTCCGCTTAGCTCGTTCATTTTGTACGTATCGTCAACGTCTTTGTACACCTGACACTTATATACTTTTTCGCCAAAGTTAATCTCAACGTTGGTTTTACCGTTTTCAGTATTAAACAAGCTTAATGCAAAGTCAAGGTCAACGCCCTTTGCGAAATACAAATTCTTAGTGGATACGCCTTGCTCGTCAATTTGATTAACGTATAAACCTTTGCTTGAATCGACTTTTAACGAGCAACCTTCTTCATTGCCTATCGTGATTTTGCCTATGCCGTTCAGCTTTTCAAGTGCATTGCCGATTTTATACGGCACGTTATTTGCTCTAAACCTGTACGTGTTTATAGAAAATATACTTTTCGTATACTCATACGGCTTAAGCAAATCGAAAGTCAAATAGTTTTCGCTTAAAGTCGGTTTAACACTGAAACTCTTATTTGCGGTTCCACCGAACATATCATATGTATCATAATCGCCATTTAAGTATTCAAAACAGTGATTGTTATGCTCGTCACGCATTTCATAACATCTGCTCAAAAACGTCGTAAGTTTTATTTTTGCCGATATTTTGCTTGCTTTAACCATCTTAGCAAGAGTTATAGTGTTGTTTTTTGCAGGATAATCTACTCCGTCAATATTGTATGTGATTAACTCATCGGAAATTTCTTCAAATTTATCAACAAGGTAGAATTCCGATTTCAACGTTTTATTAGGACTAAACTCATCGATTTCGGCAGCTTTTAAAATAAAATCAAGTCTTGCTTCGTCATAGCCAATCAACATTTTAGCAACCGTTTTCATCGTTTCAAGCTCTAAAGACACTGCGGTATAGTCTGAAAAACTGCTACCGCTTAAATTAGTTAATGCTACAAAATAAGGGACAACCTTGTTTGGCATTTCCGTTCCGTTTAAAAGCCATGCCTTAGCGATAATTTTTCTGCCTTGTTTATAATTTGCCAAAGCGTCTTTGATAGCTTGACTGTTTAACAGTTCAACAAACTCATCGTGTGTATACACCGTTTCGCCGTCCATGCCGTCTATGCCTTCAATGCTAATTTGATATCTTGCGTTTTCGACTTTCTCAAATCCGGTCGTATCTATGCTAAGCCTGCTTGATTTTTGGTCGGTTTTGCCTAAAAAACCGATTTTGATTTGTTTTGCTTTCTTATTTTGTTTTTCGATTTTTCCAATATAGGCAAAATATTTATTCGGTTGTTCTTCTATCGCCGAAAAGGTTTTTAGAGTACCGTCAAAACTGAACGCCAAATCACCGATTAAATAACCGGCTTTAAGCTCGATTACGGCATAAACGTCATTGCCATAACGGGAAACAAAGTTGCCGTCCGAATTTATTCCGGCAGAAGAGCCGTATTTATCTAAAGAAATAACAAACGTTTTTATGCCGCTGTCAGGGTACTGCTTGCTATTTATACCTACAAAAACAACTCCTTCGTCTTTGTTGCATGCCGTAAATACTATGCACAGCGAAAGACAGATAGCGAGTATCAAAATCAATAATAAACTTTTTTTCATTTCTTTCTCCTTAAAATTTCCCTTGTGGGGTTGCTCTGGGCAATATTTGCATTAAACTTATTCAACAAAGATACTGTCCGTTTAAGGAACTACTCGTTTTGATGAACCGCTTTCTTTAAAAAACAACTCGTTTTAGCTAACCGCTCTATAAAAACTCTGCTCTTACTAAATGCGCCGCTTAGTTTTTCTTTGTTGACTTCAACTTATTGCAAAAAAATTAGTGTCGCTTTTAAAATATTCCTAATACGTTTATTCTATCATATTTTCAAAATTTGTAAAGAATTATTTTTACAAACGACTATTGTAAGAAAACAAATTTTTCTCTCTATCTTAAAAACAAGTTTTCACTTTATCTTAAAACACGTTTTTGCCTTGTCTTAAACAAGTTTTCGCTTTGTCTTAAACAAGTTTTTGCCTTGTCTTAAAATAAGTTTTCGCTTTGTCCGTACTTTAATAGTTTGCATATCGAAATATACAAAATCGTCTGTCAGGTATAAAACGTCGCCTATTTTGCAATAATTGCAACATAACAGAAAAGGAGAAAACAATATGAAACTTATCGACAGCAAAACTATAACCAATCTCGCTCGTGCATACGCAGGCGAAACGCAAGCCATGACTCGTTACAAATTTATTGAATACGGGGCGCGAAACGAGGGATACTCCGCTCTTTCCGAAGTGATTGACAAGGTTGTGTACAACGAATTTAATCACGCACGTGTCCTGTACACTTTTATACAACAAGCAAGCAACAATATTATTGAAAACTTAGACGTATGCGCAGGCTATCCGTTCAAGGAAAAATGGAATCTTGAAGAAAATCTCAAACTCGCCGCCGAAGACGAGGAAAACGAAGTGAAAATTTACAAACAGTTTGCTAAAATCGCTCGAGAAGAAGGCTTTGACGAAATTGCCGACGCATTTGAAATGCTATCAGGCGTTGAGCATTGCCATAAACTTATGTTCGAGGACCTTCATAAACAACTAAAAGACGGCACTATTTACAAAAAAGACAAGCCTGTAAAATGGAAATGCTCCGGTTGCGGATATGAGGCAGAAAGCAAATCGGCGTGGGAAGTTTGTCCGCTTTGCAATGCCAAACAAGGTTTTGTTATGCTAAAACTTGCAGACGGCAACTAAAAACAAGCTAAACCGTTTTCACGTGAATAGACAGTTGCCATTGCGTCAAAAAAACGGCGTGCTTTAAACGAGTCCTATCGGTTGTACGTTTTGTGCAACCTTTTAAGCTCGCGTAACGCTCGCCGTTTTCTACGTTTTATTATGCCTACGTCGCTTGCTTTAGCGACAGCAGCTTTATTTAGCAATTTTACACCGTCTATCCTTTTTATAATTTTTAATTTCACTATACTCACTTATGGCATACGCACACCAAATAAGTAAATAACGTTATGTGCCCTGTTTAATCACAGGGCACATAAATTACAAAAATTGTACTTGTTTGCAAAACGTACTTAGTAAGCAGTATCACAAACATAGTTTGATGATTGCAAAGCCAAAACGACGGCTTTGTACTATTTCTTTTTCTTAAACTGAGTATTCTTTTTAGGATTGACGTACACAGTCGGTTTTTTCTTTGCCTTTTTAGGCTCGGTCGATTTTTCGTAAACTACTGCTTTTTTAACCGACTTGCCGTTTTCGTCTTCCGATTCTTTAGCGGCTTTCTTTTCAAGGCGTTTAAGTCTGAGTCCGTCAAAAGCGTAGCTAAGTTTTGCCCATATAGGCGTTGCCAAGAAAATCGACGAGTACAGACCTACAAACAAACCGATAATAATAGGAACGGTGAACTCTCTCATTGACGCGCTTCCAAAGATTGCAAGCAACGCAACCGTAACGAGCGTTGTAAACGTCGTATAGAGCGAACGAGTCATTGTGGTATGAACGGCTTCGTCACCGATTTGCTCATAGCAAATGCTCTTTGCGCCTTTAATCGGTTTAATCGTTTCACGACAACGGTCGAAGATAACGATAACGTTGTTAATCGAGTATGCGATAATCGTAATCGTTGCCGCAATGTACGACGAGTTGATAGGAATTCTGAATATAAGAGTAAAGCAGAACATCAACAATGCGTCGTGAATCGTGCAGATAATTGCCGCGATACCCGAAACGAGTTCGAATCGGAATATGATATAAATCAAAATCAACACGATTGAAACCGCCATAGCGATTGCCGACTTTTGAAGAAGGTCGCTTGCCGCCGTTTTACCTATCGTTTCGTAAGTTATTTGCGTGTTTGTAAGTTCAGGATACAACTCTCTGACTTTTGCCAAAATCTTTTCATTGGTTTTGAAAGTCGTGTCTGCATCGTCCGATGGATTGCGATATCTGAATTGCAAAACGTCTTCGGCGGACGTACTGCCCGATGCCGTCTGAACGTAGCTTACGGATACGCCTTCGCTTTCGATAGCGTTTTTAATTTTATTGTAATTGTTATGATAATTTGCATTATCGCTGTGCGCTTCTTCGCCGAGCGTAACCGACAAAATCGTTCCGCCGTCAAAGTCGATACCGATGTTAAAGCCAACCGATGCCGAATGTTTGATTATCGAAATCGACATAACGACAAGGAATGCGATAAGAATAATCACGCAAGGAATTGCTATCCATATAGGAAGTTTGTTTGAGAACTTAAAGTTTTTCAAACCGTTAAGGAAGTTATTATTTTTCTTCTTCATAATCGCCCTCCTCAACAACTTTTTCCGTTTCTTCGGTTTCTCCTTCTATTTCGTCTTCGACTGTCCTATTGCCGTTTTCAAGTTCTTCGGCAATTTCAGGCGAACGTTTAAGAGCATAGAGTTTTTCGTTTTTCGAGTTGAAGCTAAGCATAATATTCATCAAAAGTCTTGTTACCAAAAGCGAGGTAAACATACTCAAAATGATACCTATGAATAGCGTTATTGCAAAGCCCGAAATAGCCGCCGAACCTACAACCCACAAAACGATTGCGCCGATAAGCGTTGTAACATTTCCGTCGATAATGGCGCCGAGGCTTCGTTTAAAGCCTGTCTTTACGCAAGTAGAAATCGGTTTACTGGAATGTTTGTATTCGTCTTTAATTCTTTCAAAGATAACGACGTTGCCGTCGACAGCCATACCGATACTGAGTACCAAGCCTGCGATACCCGGAAGAGTAAGCTGTACCCAAGGAAGAACCGAGCAGAACCAAAGCAAAAGCAAAATGTAAATGAACAATGCGATATCTGCGGCAAGTCCCGATATACGATAAATAGCCGCCATAAAGATAAACACGATTGCTACGCCGATTGCCGCCGCGATAAGAGCCGATTTGATTGCGCCCTCGCCGAGCGTCGCGCTTATAGTTCTGATTTCGTCTTTAACGAGCGTAACCGAGAAAGTTCCCGATTGAATTTGCGTTACAAAGTCGTAAGCGTCGTCATAACTGTAACCCGCGCTGCTTGTGATGATACACTTGCCGTCCGTGATTGCCGAATTGACGCTGACGGTCGTATAAAGCTCGTTGTTGGCGTAAATGTAAATCTTTTTATAATTTGCCGTAACGTCGGCAAAAACTTTTGTGCCTTCGCTGTTAAATTTAAGGCCTACGGCATAGTTTCCGTTTTCATCGTAAGTGACGTATGCGTTTTCGATGTGGTCGCGACCGACGATAAGCACTTTCGCCGTTGCGGTGTCGCCGTCACGGAATTCAAGACTTTGCGGTCTGCCGATAAGTTCGAGAACTTGTTCAGGGTCATCGATATCAGGAACTTCGACTCTGATTTTTCCGTTTGCATACGAAACGACAGATTCGGTATAACCTTTTGACACGAGCAAACTTTGAAGACCTTGAACAGTGCCGTCAATTCTCGTTTGAAGGTCGTCGCTTGGCTCTTCATCGACGACGAATACTGCAGAAACGCCACCCGATAAGTCCAAACCGAGCTTTATGGTTTTAGCATAACCCGTGTAATCGTAAAGTCCGATAGGAAATTCGACAACGGCAAAAACCGTCATCAAAACGATGAACACGGCAAGTAAAGTTAAAACCACTATCGATTTTTTTCTTGTCATAATATACTCCTAAGCTTAAACGTACAAATTATACACTTTATGGAATTTTTAGTCAATTATTTACCGTTATTATTTTCGGCGTCGTATATTGCAAGCGACGTCAAAAACCTTTTTCGCATAAGTTCGCAACCGCCCTTATACGGCTTGTTTATATCGCCTTCAAAATGGACTGCGTTTGCCATACAACCGCCCGAGCAGTAGTATTTTGCAACGCAATCGTCACAACCCTCTTTTGTATAAACGGTCGATTTAGCATAAGTCTTTTGGGCATCGCCGTCGAACTCTTTTGTTAAAACACTGCCCATTTTATACTTCTCGTCGCCTGCGAATTGGTGACAAGGATAAATATCGCCTATCGGCGTAACGGCGACGTACTCGTTGCCCGCTCCGCATCCTCTGAGGCGTTTAAATACGCAAGGTCCGTGTTGCAAATCAATCATAAAATGGAAGAAGTTGAACCACTTATCGCCTTTTCTGCGTTTGACGTACTCTCTTGCCAATTTGTCGTATTCATTCATAACGACAGGCATATCGCAAGGTTTGATAGCAAGGTCGTCGCTTTCGGGCAATACAACGGGTTCCACCGAAATTTGGTCGAAGCCTTTATCGTTTAAATACAAAACGTCTTTGCAAAAATCGAGATTGTTTTTGGTGTATGTGCCTCTGATATAATAGCTCTTATCGCCGCGGATTTTGCGGAATTCGAGCGCATTTTTCAAAATTAAGGATTGACAGCCTTTTCCGTTCGGCGTCACTCTGAGTTTGTCGTGGACTTCTTCTCTGCCGTCGATACTGATTACGACGTTTGTCATATTGTCGTTAAGCCATTTGCGATTTTCTTCGTTAAGCAATATGCCGTTCGTCGTCATCGTAAAATTGATGCTCTTCCCTGCTTTCGCCGTTTCGGCTTTTGCATATTCTACGATTTGCTTTACGACGTTCATATTCATAAGCGGTTCGCCGCCAAAGAAATCGACTTCGAGATTCTGTCTTTTGCCGCTCTTTTCAATCAAAAAATCGATTGCCGCTTTGCCCACTTCAAAAGTCATATAATCTTTCGGCGTGTTGTAAGTGCCGTCCTTTGCAAAGCAATAAGGACAACGCAAGTTGCAATCGTGGCAGATGTGAAGACACATTGCCTTAATCTCGCCCGTACAAGGAAGCGGATAAACCTTTTTAGGCGAATTAAGCGAGCCGATTTTTTCAAGCTCGTCAAGCTCTTCGTTTATTTCGTCTTTGTCGGCATCCGAAATTTCGTTATACGACAAAATCTCCTTATCGTTAAGTAAGGAGTATCTTTTTTTTGCGACCAAAAAAGCGGCGACGTCTACTTCGTGCAGACTGCCGCTTTCTACGTCATAAAGAAAATATCGGGTTTCGCCCGACACGTCGGACGAAAAGGTAGCAACCATATTGTTAGTCGGCGTTCTTTTCGTTCTTTAAGATTTTTTCATCCTTTTGAGCGCAAGTTTGGTTGCCTACCGTACAGCTGGTTTTGCAAGCCGATTGACAGCTTGATTGGCATTCTCCGCAACCGCCTTGTTTCTTCATTGGTTGATTAGAAATAGTCTTGATGTGTTTCATTGTATCCTCCAAAGGAATTCTTTTTTTATAGTATATAGCAATCGTTTGATTTTTGCAAGCAATTTGCAAAACTAAGGCATAAAGGCAACCGCCGTTTAATAGGTTTTAAGGGGTGATATTATGTCTTTTTTAAAAAATCAAGTTTTTCCGATTATCAAAATGGTGTTAATCGCTTTACTTTTCACATTGGTGCTGATTTTGACATTTGCGCTGATAACAAGATGGGCAAGTCTCAATTCTACCGTCGTTACGCCCGTAACGTACGTCCTTAAATGCGTTTCTGTCGTCGCCGCTTGCCTTATTGCATATCGCAAAAACGACAACGGGCTTATTAAAGGTTTAATCGGCGGACTTTTATACTTTTTCCTTGCCTATTTCGTATTCGCCGCGTTGAACAAATTTCAAAACTGCCCGTTCAATTTCATAGACCTTGTATGTCTGACCATATCCGGCGGCATCGGCGGAATTATCGCCGTCAACCTGTCCAAAAAACCATCGAAACAAAAAAAGTAATTTGAAAGCATTACTGAAAGCATTACAAAAAAACAGCCGCTTTTTAAAACGGCTGTTTTTTATACTGTATTGTAATTTAGACTGACAAAATAAGCAACATTTTATAGCGACTACGATTTAGGCTATATCGCAACCATCGACTGACAAACACTTACAACAATTTCCAAACAACAGTTTTATGCTATATTACAATAGCGGCTGACAAAATAAGAAACTATTTAAAACGACTACGTTTTAAATTGCATTGCAACCGGAATGGCAAGATTACGCAATAACTCCTAAAACAATTATTTTAATGCATCTCGTTATCTTTATCTAATAGATACGAGAGGAACAAAACATTTAAGAAATCATCCGATAAATTTAGCAGGGTACAATTTTAACAAGGTTTTCTATTTTAAGCTACTGCGTGAAAAAAAACAGCCAGACTCAAACGAGAATGACTGTTTTATAAAATTTTGTTTGGTTTTAATTTAGCTGTTTAAGTTATGCGTAAAGCCATTTAACAAAGAAAGGTTCTTTTTCACTTTTTAAAGCAAACCAAAATAAAATATTTTAATTTACTTTATGCTCTACGCATAAACAGTTTAAGCATAATTACTTTCTCGGGTTCTTGATGTTCGCCTGAGCCGCTGCAAGTCTTGCGATAGGGACTCTGAACGGTGAGCATGATACATAGTCAAGACCGATTGAGTGGCAGAATTCGATTGATGAAGGATCGCCGCCGTGTTCGCCGCAGATACCGCAGTGGATGTCTTTGCGAGTTGCGTGACCGAGTTCGACTGCCATCTTCATAAGTTTGCCTACGCCGACTGTGTCAAGTCTTGCAAACGGATCCGATTCGTAAATTTTTGCCGCATAGTAGCTTGGCAAGAATTTGCTTGCATCGTCACGGCTGAAACCGAACGTCATTTGCGTAAGATCGTTCGTGCCGAAGCAGAAGAATTCGGCTTCCGTTGCGATTTCGTCAGCCGTAAGAGCTGCTCTAGGGATTTCGATCATCGTGCCTACTTCGTATTTAAGGTCAACGCCTGCTTCCTTAATAACTGCGTCAGCCGTTTCGACAACGGTCTTCTTGCAGAATTTAAGTTCTTTGATTTCGCCTACAAGCGGAATCATAATTTCAGGAACGACTTTCCAATCAGGATGTCTCTTTTGAACAGCGATAGCAGCCTTGATAACAGCCTTGGTTTGCATAACTGCAATTTCAGGATACGTTACTGCAAGACGGCAACCACGGTGACCCATCATAGGGTTGAATTCGTGAAGGCTGTCACAGAAGAGTTTGATGTCGGCAACCGACTTGCCTTGTGCCTTAGCAAGAGCTTCGATATCCTTTTCTTCGGTAGGAACGAACTCGTGAAGTGGTGGGTCCAAGAAACGGATAGTAACAGGCAAACCTTTCAATGCTTCCATCAAGCCTTCGAAGTCGGCTTGTTGCATAGGTTCGATTGCGTCAAGAGCTTTAATACGAGCTTCGACTGTGTCTGCGCAGATCATTTCACGGAATTTTTCAATTCTGCCCGGTCCGAAGAACATATGTTCGGTACGGCAAAGGCCGATACCTTGTGCGCCGAGTTCGGCAGCGCGTTCTGCGTCTTGAGGGGTATCTGCGTTAGTTCTGACGCCGAGAGCCTTATATTTGTCGGCAAGTTTCATAATTCTGCCGAAGTAACCGCTGTTAGGGTCAGCAGGAACAGTCTTGATTGCAACGTCGTAAATGTTACCCGTTGAACCGTCCAAAGAAATGTCAGAACCTTCTTTGAAGACTTTTCCGCCAAGTTCAAACCATTTTTCTTCTTCGTGCATTTTGATATCGCCACAGCCCGATACACAGCAGGTACCCATACCACGAGCAACAACTGCTGCGTGAGAGGTTTGACCGCCACGGACGGTAAGAATACCTTGAGCGTACTTCATACCTTCGATATCTTCAGGAGAGGTTTCGAGTCTTGCAAGAATAACCTTCTTACCTGCCTTGCCGAGTTTGACGGCTTCTTCAGGAGTAAAGACAACCGTACCTGCAGCTGCGCCAGGAGATGCGGCAATACCCTTACCTACGATATTGTTCTTATCGGCTTCTTTAAGAGCCTTAGCATCAAACGTCGGGTGAAGCAACATATCGAGTGTCTTTGCGTCGATTTGAAGCAATGCTTCTTGTTCTGTAATCATACCTTCGTCGATAAGGTCGCAAGCGATACGGATAGCAGCGGCTGCGGTTCTCTTACCGTTTCTGGTTTGAAGCATATAGAGTTTCTTTTGTTGAATGGTGAACTCCATATCTTGCATATCTCTGTAATGTTCTTCAAGGGTTTTGCAAACGCCTTGGAATTGTTTGTAAACTTCAGGAAGTACTTCTGCCATTTTTGAAATAGGCATAGGAGTACGAACGCCTGCGACAACGTCTTCGCCTTGTGCGTTCATAAGGAATTCGCCCATAAGACCAGGTTCGCCGGTTGCAGGGTTACGAGTGAAAGCAACACCGGTTCCGCAATCGTCACCCATGTTACCGAAAGCCATCATTTGAACGTTGACAGCGGTACCCCAGCTATAAGGAATATCGTGGTCCATACGATAAACGTTAGCACGTGGGTTGTCCCAGCTACGGAAAACCGCTTCGACAGCCGCGAAGAGTTGTTCTTTAGGGTCTTTAGGGAACGGTTTGCCGATTTTTGCTTGATATTCGGCTTTAAATTGACCTGCAAGTTCTTTAAGGTCGTCAGCCGTAAGGTCTACGTCTGAAACAACGCCCTTCTTTTCCTTCATTTGGTCAATCAAGGTTTCAAAATATTTTTTGCCTACTTCCATAACAACGTCGCTGAACATTTGGATGAAACGTCTGTAACAGTCCCAAGCCCATCTTGCGTTGCCTGACTTTGCGGCAAGGACTTCTACGACCTCGTCGTTAAGACCAAGGTTAAGAATGGTGTCCATCATACCAGGCATAGAAGCTCTTGCGCCCGAACGAACGGAAACGAGAAGCGGATTTTCCTTATCACCGAACTTCATACCTGCTTGTTTTTCAAGTTTCGTAATGTTTTCCATGATTTCGGCTTTGATATCGTCGTTGATGTGTCTGCCGTCTTCATAGTATTGCGTGCAAGCCTCAGTCGTGACTGTAAAACCGAAAGGAACAGGAAGACCGATATTGGTCATTTCTGCGAGGTTTGCGCCTTTGCCGCCAAGAAGTTCACGCATTTTTGCATTACCTTCAGCGAACTGATAAACGAATTTTTTCATTGATAGTCCTCCTAAAAATAATCAATGTATAGATTGTTATAATTTTAACAAAATAAAGTGTGATTTGCAACAAATTTAATTGCCAAAATAAAAATATTTTGCTATCATAAGGTGAAAATAAATTTTGAGGTGCAAAACAATGGATGCAGACCCTTATAACAGTATCTACATCGAATAAGCGCACTAAGGTATTCCTTTTTATGGCTTTCCTTTGTGCGTGTTTATCGTGCTAAGGAGGCAAAAATGTTACAAGTTATCTCCTCGGACAAAGAGAAATTTCTTTCTCTCGTTTCGGAGGAACAAATCACCCCTGACTACAACTTCACAGACAAATGGATTCATATGTCCAATCCGACCGATAAAGAGATAGAATTTATCTCTTCTTCTTGTGCTGTTCCCGAAGAAATGATTAAAGCCGCATTGGACGAAGAAGAACGCGCTCGTGGCGAAAGAGATGACGATATATCTCTTATCATTTGCGACATTCCGGTTATCGAAGAAGACGACGACCATTATACTTATTCTACAATGCCGTTCGGCATCATTTTGACTAAGACAACCATTATCACCGTTTGCCTTAACGAAACTACGATTATTAACGACTTTATCTATGGCAGAGTTAAAAACGTTTCGGTAAAAAAGAAAACGAGACTCCTTCTTCAAATTCAATTTAAAATCGCAACCAAATACTTGCAATATCTTAAACAAATCGACAAAACCAGTCAACGTATCAGGACGGAGCTTGAAAAATCAATGCGTAATAAGGAACTTATCGAAATGCTCGACCTTGAAAAGTCCCTTGTTTACATCACCACTTCCCTGCGTTCAAACAAAGTACTTTTGGAAAAACTTCCTAAAATTGCCGATTTCTACGAAGAGGACCAAGAGCTGCTCGACGACGTAATTATCGAAACTAACCAAGCTATCGAAATGGGAAATATTTACAGCGACATTTTGGCAGGCACGATGGACGCTTATGCGTCGATTATATCGAACAACCTCAACATCGTTATGAAAACGTTGACCGTAATAACCATTTTGATTGCCATTCCGTCAATGATAGCGTCCTTTTGGGGAATGAACACGGGCGTTCCTTTTGAGGGCAAGCCGTGGGGATTTTGGGTTGTCATTGCACTCAGCATTGTTATTTGCATAATCACGGGCATCGTTATGGTTAAAAAGAAAACTTTGAAATAAATCTGTTTTAAATAATTTTATAAGTTTTAAAACAATTCTTCTATAAACTTAAAATAAAACAGCATATAAACGCAATACAAAAAGCGAGTCGAAACAAATCCGACTCGCTTTTTAGTTGATTTAACTTTTTAGTTGATTTAAATTTTGATTTCGTCTTTAAAGGCATTTTTCAAACGCCTACTTTGTCATAAGGCAAGGAATAATTTTCTTTATAGACGTTTCGATATACGCAAGATTTTCAGGCGATTTCTCAAACTTCTTATACGCCATCGTAAGGAAGTTTGCAATTTTTACATAGCTGTCCCTTTTAAGATTAAGCGAAATGAAATAGTCTATAATTTGCGGAAGTTTTGCAAGCTTTGCCAAGTGCGGAGCGATAACCACGCCGTTTTCGTCCACTTTGTCGCCGACGTTTCTCCAATTAGAATCGTCGTCTTCTCCCGAAATTATGCGTGCGATTTTATTCTTTGCAACTTCAGTTGTGGTTTCTTCCTTTAAAGCAGCCGCTTTTTCCGCCGCAGAAATTTCTTCCGTTTTTTCGCTTTCTTGCTCTTTATGCTCTTGCGCGGCTTTCGAACTTTCGTTTATGGCTTTTTCATAACCTGCAAGTTCGTCATGGAACGATTGCATAACAAGTTCGTCGCCGTCCTTGTTTTCTTGTTCTTCGAGCTTTACGATTGTAGGTTCGGCTTTTTCAGGCTCGACCTTTTGCGTGCAAAGCGGAACTTCGACCGCCATTTCTGCCGATTCGGTCTTTATTATACTGCTGTTTGCCTCATCGTCGAGATAAGACATTACAAGTTTTTCTCCGCTCTCGCCTAAGTTTTCGGCTTGCTTTTCGACAAGCGTATTTTCCGCTTCGGCAGCAAGATTTTCGGCTTCGGTGTTTTCAACGTGATTTTCATTCGACGATTGAATTTCTTTGTTTTCGAAAACGTTTTGCTCTAAAACGACGCCTGCGTCATCCGTTTGCGGAGTGGTTTCCGTTTCGGCTTGAACAGTCTGTTCTTCTTCCTGTGCGGTAGCAGGCTCTTCTTCGGCAAGCGTGCCTACTCCGCTGAGCCATGCGTTCATATCAAGCGGTTTTTCTTCCGCTTCTACATTCACATTGTCAGCGTTTTGAGCCATTTCGGTTTGAACTGTTTCAGTCTCTTCTGCGGTTTGCGTTTCAATCGGCGAAGGCTGAGTTTCTTCATTCGCGACTGCGCCTACCGAAGGCTCTTCGTCGGCGCTTCCTACTCCGCTGAGCCATGCGCTCATATCGAGCGGCGCTTCGTCATGGGATGTGCTTTGAGCAGATTCTTCCACGACGCCAACCGTTTCTTGCGGTTTAACTTCTAAATCTTTCGGCTCTTCGTTTATAACTGCGGCTTCGGTTTGCGCGTCGGCTTCAAATGCCGAGTTCACGGTTTCCGCTCTTTCGTCGGCGTGTCTTACTATCTTTGCCGTAGTGTCCACCGTCGGAGCGATTTCACCGCTCGTTCCGCGGTCAAAGACAAGCACGTTCATTGTTTGAACTATATCCGGATTTCCGAATTCGTCATAAACGATTTCGGCAGGAACGTACATATTGTTGTATGCGATATCTTCAATGTTTTCGCCGTGCGTGTCGAAAGCTACGCAAGTGCCGACTCCGAGATCGAGCTTAGGCTCTTTGGCGGCTTGCGTGTTCTCTTGCTCCAAACTGTCTACTGTATGCTGATTTAAAGCGGCTTCATTTTCCGTAGCATTATGAGCGGTCTGATTATCGTCACTTTCCGCATTTTTACGAAGAGGCGCAATGTTAAACAAATCGAAATCGACGTGATTTTGATTTTCGTCGTTACTTGTTTCGGAAACTTGTTGCGGCGTGTTCATCACAGGCGCGATGTTTAAAGCATCGTTCCTTATTTGCAAATCTTTTTCCGCTTTTTGTTCATCGGTTAACTCGGATACGCCGACGTTAAATTTTTTCTTGTCTTGTTTTTGAAGTTTTAAGTTTTGCTTTTCGGCTTTTTCACGCTCTTTTGCGGCAAGTTTTTCCGCCTTAGCTTCTTCCTTTAATTTCTTTTTATCGTCTTGCAAGCTGAAATGCGAATCGTATGCAGACATAGCCAAAGCTTGCTTTGCAAGTTTTTCGCTCTTTTTCTTCTTTTCTTTGACAGGCTTAGGTTCGTCCTTTTTCTTTTCTTCCTTTTCTTTCGGGAGTTTCTTGAAAATGCTACTTTCAGGCTTTTTGTTCGCTCTCTCTAAATCTTCCTTTTCCTTTTTGAGTTTATCGTTAGAGCGTCTGCCTTTCGGAGAATTGGAAAGAGCCTCGATTGTTTCATCGGGGAAAATTTGAAAATCGTCTTCCGAAACGACCTTATTTTTAGGCTTGGAAATTACGATAGATTTAAGCTGATTGTAAAACGGATCGATGTCAATCTCTTCTTCAAGAGTTTTTTCCGCTTCGTCAAGAGCCGCAAGGTCCTCTTTTTTAAGCGCGCTCGCCGTTTCTTCGCTTGCTAATTCATCGGTCTTATTGAATTCGTCTTTAAAATCTTCCATACTTTTCTCCTAAGTAGTAGAAACCATAATAATATTTATTATAGCATAATAACGGCAAAAATCAACAGCAATTAGCAACTTTTTAAAGCTTTCCGTAAGTAACGATAGCCTTGCGGCGCGGAAAAGAATAAATAACGCACGCTTTAACGCTACCTATGCCCGACTCTTCGATTGCCCTGCGATACAAATCCAGCTGAGTGAAATAGGTTTCTTTGAGCGCATCGTCGCTACGACCTGAATTTTTGTAATCGACAAGCACTATTCCGTCGTCGGTATAAATCAAAAGGTCGCACACGCCCTGCACCAAAACTTCGTCGCCGCTACCGCTATCGACAAGCATCGTAAACGGTTTTTCCCTTTCGGTTCTGTTTTGCGCGGCAAGCTGAATAACCTGCGATTTTAAACAAGCGGCAATTTCATCGGCGTCTACGATTTCCGCCTCGCTATTCGACAATATGCCCGATTTTTTCATATCTTCGATTGCGGCAAAAACGTTTATTTCGTCGAAATCGACGTTTTGCATAACTTTGTGATAAGCCGTACCTTTTGCCATAAATTCTTCTCTATAGGGCGCAACGACGCCGTCGTCCGTTTCTTCGGCAATGGAAGAAACCGATTGCTTTGTAGGAGCGGTCGTAGCGTCCGCATACGGGTATACGAATTTTTCCGCTTCGCCAAGCCTTTTGCAAAGTTCGACGGACGGTTTTCCGAATTCGGGAATATCGCCGTTAAGACTGTCACCGCCGCCTTCCGCCGAATGTTCGACAACGCCCTTGCAGTTTTTAAGGACAAGCCCCATAAACGAAGTCTCGCCTGCCTTTACTTCGCCGCCCGAAATGTACATTCTCTCTTTTGCTCTTGTGGTCGCAACGTAAAACAGTCTTATCCTTTCGGCAAATTCTTTTCTATTCAAAGCTCTTATCGTACCTTCCACGCTTATGGACGGCAGTTTTCTTTTGTTTTGAGAATCGAACCCCATAATGCCTATAAAGCCGTCCTGCTCTATAAACAAATTATTCCTTTTGTCTGCCTGCCTGAATTTTTCGGAGCAATTCGCAACGAAAACGAAATCAAATTCCAAGCCTTTCGACGCGTGCATCGTCATTACGGAAATTTTTGAATCACGTTTTAACGCCGCGTTTTTTTCGACGTCGTCTGCATTGTAAAATTCCAAAAATCTTGCGACGCTCGAATTCGCCTCTTTGCCGTCGATAGAGCGTAAAAACTTTTCGACGTCTATATAACTGTCGCCTTTCGCCCTTAAATAGGACGCATATCCGCTGTCCAAAATAACCTTTCTTAAAAAGTCCGAAACGCTTGTCATCGACGCCGCAATGCGATATTCGTTAAGTTGATTTATCGTGTTTGCGGCTTTTTTTCCGAACTCATCGTTTATTTTCGCTCTTTCGACAAGACAAGAGTACAAATCGCCCTTTCCGAGTTCCGACAATTCATCTTCGTTGTAACCGCCGAAATAAGAAAGCAAATAGCCTGCAAACGGAATTGCATTGAGCGGATTGTCGATTGCCTTTAAAAGCAAAACAAGTTCCCATTCGGCATTGAAATCCGATTCGATAAAATCGCCGCCCGAAATCGGAATACCTTCTTTTAAAAGGGTTTCGCAAATAGTCTGCGCTCTTTTTGAACGGCGGTCGAAAAGCACTGCAAACTGCCCGTACGTTTTGGCTTGTCCGCTGTTTAAAAGTTCCTTTATTTTTGCCGCTATAAACTTGCCCTCGACCATTGCAGACGAAATTTCGTCAGACGGCTCTTCATGTTCCGATATATCGTATACGCCGACAAATTCCTTTTTCTTTTTCTCGGCGTTTTTGAACAAATGAATTTCTACTCTTTCTTCGTCGTTTTCATCCGGAATTATAAACTTCGACGTTTCGGCATAATCGTAATCGGAATTACCCTTTGTCATAATATTGCTGAACAAATCGTTGACAAAAGCCAAAATCTTGCTCTTGCTTCTGAAATTTGCGTTAAGCTCAACGGCAGAACCGTTCCCCACGGTTTTATAACGCATAAGTTTGTCTATAAATATTTTCGGGTCGGCAAGGCGGAAACCGTAAATAGACTGCTTCACGTCGCCGACCATAAAGCAAGAATCTACGGGAGCAAGTTTCAAAATCAATTCTTCCTGCAGACGGTTTATGTCCTGATATTCGTCGACGTAAACGAGCTCGACCCCTGCCTTTATCGCTTCTCCTCTTTCAGAATTAACAAGAGAAAGCGTCATGTGCTCCAAATCGCCGAACGAAACCTTGTTCGAGCGGCTTTTGATTTTCTTTACTTCCTCGTCGAATTTAAGCGTCACTTCCACAAGTTTTTGCACAAGCGTCTTGTTTTGTTTAAACGAGAACCTCAACGATTCCAAATCGCTAAACGTCGCCGAAAATGCGTTAAAATATTTTATCAACTCGTCTTTAAGTACTTTTGCTTCCGAAGCAAGTACGGCGTCGTCCGCTTTTGAAGCTCTCGGCCACCTGCCTATCGTAGCTAAAGCCGACAAGGCTAAGGAAAAATCAGATACGCCTTTTGCGCCCGCAACAGCCGACAAAACGTTGTACAGTTTTTCTAAATAGTCGGCAAACTTATCCGAGCCGTCGCTTTTAAACTCTTGCATATAACGCCAAAGCTCGGCAAGTCTTCCGCTCTCAAAAAACTTTTTATCGCCTTTATCGTCATCTGAAAGTCCGTTGCCGATTGAAACGCCTAAAAATCTATTTACGTCTTTTTTAATTTCGTCAAAATAAACGTTATTTTCAAAATCGGAAAAGCCGTCCGCCAAAGACAACAAAAACTCATCGCCGCTTGGCATTATCTCTTTTATATCATAAAGTTTAAGCACGGCGTTAAAGAGCCCTTCGTCGGTTCTTGCAGAACCGAACATTCCGACCATTTCGTCGAACAACTCGTCCTTTTCGTTATAGCGGTTTTCGACGACCTTTTTAAACGCGCGTTTATAAAAAGTTTGAAGCTCGTCGTCAGTCGCTATGTCAAACGACGGTTCCATATTAAAGAAATCGAAGTTTTCTCTTACCGTGCTAAGACAAAAAGCGTGCAAAGTGCCTATTTTGCAAAACGGCAAACTGTCGTACGCCAGACGATATTTTTCGCCGCCGCCTTCCAAAATCAAGTCAAGCAGTTTTTTGCCTATTTTTTGACGCAATTCTTCCGCCGCCTGATTGTTGTAAACGACTATAAGCATTTTGTCGAGCGGAATGCCCGTTTCGATATAATAAGTTATACGCTCGACTAAAACAGCGGTTTTTCCGCTGCCTGCCGAAGCCGAAACGAGAACGTTTCCTTTTAAATATATAGCTTGTTTTTGACTGTCAGTCCACTTGATTTTTTCCGTCATAGTATTCCCGTGATCGTTTATTCCGATATCGGTCGTTTTCGCCATAATATCGGATTGTTTTGTTTAAGTCGTAGATTCGAATTTTCTATCGTTTTCTATATCGCAATTTTTTGCGGTTGTCGTAATTTTATTTAGTTCGGTTTGCGTTTGATTTAAACTGATAAATAATCATTGCCGCTTCGTTTGCGGTCAAGCGGTTTAGTTCGATTTCGTCGCAATCAAATCATCCCCTTGAGCGGAAGCCTCAGTTGCCGAGCTTTCGTTTTCGCTCGTTAGCACGTCGATTTTTACATTTGGCAGCACTCTTTCGTCTTCACCGCGACGCTTGCAAATTTCGTAATAATCGCAAACCTTACATTTATCTTTCACGGGACTTGCTTTTATAAATCCCTTTTCTATAAGCTCGACGCCCTTTATCGCAATTTTTTTGGAATAGTTCATAATCGTCTTAAAGTCGTCCGACGAAATCAAATCTTCCTTATCGTTAAATTCGCCGTTTTGTTTAACAGTCAAATCGAGTATAGAAACCGATTTATCGTAACATTCGCTGTCTATTGCCTTTATTATGTCTTTGTCGCAAAGCACCTGCCCCTTTAATTTATAGCGCGAGTCGCTTGCCGCAGACGTATATGCATTAAAAAGCGGCAGATAGAAAGCGCCCGCAGGACTTAATCCCTTTTCGGAGCATAACGCATTGAGATAGGTATAAAGCTGAATTTTCTTGCCGAAATAAACGTCGCCGATAGAGATGTCTGCGCTTCTGAAAGATTTATAGTCGATAACGAGCGCATAACCGCTGTAGCAGTCTACTCTGTCGATTTTTCCTATGAGTTTTACTTTTCCGTATTCGGTTTCCAAAGTTATAGGTTTAAACTCGCCGTCGTCGTCGAAACTCGCTTCGACATAACAAGGTTTAAATTCGCTTCTGTCGTTAATGGCTTTTAAGTCCTCGACTATTTCGATACATTCTTTTTTGAGCCTTTTAATCATCGTAATTCCGTCGATGCCGTCAAGCATCGCTTTGAAACGGTCGGCAGACAAGATTCTTTGAAATTGAAGTTCGACAAATTCGCCGACGTCCTGAATTTCGGTTTGGGGGTCAAAATACTTTTCAAGCACGTCGTGAATAATCGTACCCGTTTCGGAGGTTAAAATTTGCATTTCTTCTCTGCGTTTAAGCCCTAACGTATAAGCAAAATAATAGGCGTAAGGACAACCGTAAAACTTTTCAAGTTTAGAAACGCTGGTGGTTTTTAAAATCATAGGCGATTCCAAATCGAGCCAATCACGAGTTTCGTTTATCGAAGCTAATCTTTCCTTTTTGTCTTCGCTTAATCTGGAATAAGCGTAATCGCGGACTTTGCCGACCATGCCGCCGTTTTCGTTTAGCATTCCCATTAGCTCGAATTCGCAATTCTTTGTGCCGTTAAAGCGCAACGCCAACTCGTCGTAATTTTCTTCGGCATAAATTCTTCTTTCCGTTTCGTCGAAGTCTGTTTCTTCGATTTTGAATATGCTCTTTATTTCGTTCAACACGTTCGCTTCTTTCGTCGGGGATTTATCGAAATCGGACAGCGGTCTTGTAATATACAGCTTTTCGGACGGCGCAACCAAAAGGTCTATTATACTCATCATTCTTCTTTGATTGACTGCCTTTGCCGACTGATTAAGGTCAAGTCCGAATGACGACAAAGCGTCTTCTATCTGACTTGTGACAATCATTCCGCCTTTTGACAAAGTAGGAAGCGTGCCTTCTTTTGCGCCCACGATAAATAGATATTTGCAATCGTAAATTTTGCTTTCATTTACGTCGCCCACAAAAACCGAATCGATAAAAAGCGGTAAAATCGAAAATTTAAGTTGACTAAGCGACGCCGAAAAAGTCTGATAAAAATCGTCTACGGATATTTCTTCGTCGGATGCGATTGCACAGTATTCCAAAAGAACGTCTTCGATTTTCTTTTCGGCAAGTTTTAAGATTTCGGCGTTTTCACTGCTTTGCGCTTTTATGCCATTTGCTACCGAACCGCTTAAAACTTCTTTCAATTCGCTTAACAAAATATTTGCAAACTCGCTTCCCTTCGCCTTTTCGGGAATTTTGTCCGCTTTTAAGGCAAACGCCGCTCTTACTTTTTCGGCGTTTCCAAAATTGCCGTAAGTAAAAGGCTTTGTGACGTAATCAATCGAATATTTTAAACAATAATTTTCAAACTCGAATGGCTCGATGCCGAAAAGCGGATTTTTTACAAAATCGTTCACGCTGTAAAAATCATAATTTTCCGTCTTAGTTCTCAAAAGTCCGAGCAGATATTTTGCAGGAAGCGTGTCGGCAACAAGTCTTGGACAATCTATAAAATGCGGAATGTCGAAGCGTTTAAACACACTGTCTATTGCGTCGGTATATCCGTCCGTTTGAGAAACGCCTACCGCAATGTCTAAATATCTGGCTCCGCTTCTTATGAGTTTGCTTATTTCGACGGCAAGCCACTTTATTTCGTCAAACGGATCATGAGCGACAACCGATACAACTTTATCGGTCGGCAAAACGTTTTTGACGCCGCTGTACGAAAAGACGGTTTCCGCCATAATTTTTTGATGCGGCGGCAAAGCTATGCTGTGCCAAACTTTTTCCACCTTTACGTCGGAAATGGCTTCGAGCGCTTTCTGCGTTGCGATAGGATAAATTCTGCCGTTTTTGTTTCCTGCGCCGTTTACGATTCCGACAGTGAGCGAGTTTGCGTTTTTGGCAAGGCTTTCGATAATTTTCATCTCGGGCGCTTTAAACGACGAAAAACCGCAGACGTAAAAATTTTGCGGAAGCGTTTCGGTTTTGAGTTTTTCGGCAAGCGTTGTCAAACGAGTGGTCGAATCGACGACGTCGCCGCCCAAAGCGTTTTCGTACTCACCGAGTAAAAAAGCGGTATCGAGAAGTCTTTCTTTAAAACCTTCTTTCATTTTAAGCGCGGCGTCTTTAAGGCTTTTTGCCGAAACGCCGCTGTTACGGAATTCGGTAAGCGAGGCGTAAAGTTCCCTTGCAAAGCCGACCTTTTTTGCTACTTTTCCGAAGTATTTAAGTTTTTCCGCATTTTTCCTTATGACGTTTTGCAAAAGCATAACCGAGCCTTCGGGCGTAAGACACTTATCGTACCTTTGTCCGAGCAGCTTTTTCGCAAGACGATTAAACGTCACGACTTCAAGATTAAAACAAGCCTTTTTGCCGAGCTTTTTTAAAAGCGACTTTTCCATCGACATAGAAAACCTGTCGGGAACGATAAATATATGCTCTGCCCCGTCAAAATTTTCTTTAAGCTCTTTGACAACGCCTTCAAAAGCTCCTTTCGTAACGTTCGATAAAATAATTTTCATTTAATTCATTTCTCACACAGTAATATAAAGCCTAAATAATGCCAAACCGCAAAAACGAAAAACCGAGTCTATGCGGTCTTTTAGCTCTATTGATATTTTATCAAATAACCGTGTCGTTTGCAACGATAACCAAAAAAATAAAACCTTTACGATTGCGCCTTTTTGCAAAATAAGGCAACCTGTCCGAAAATTTAACCAAATCAAACAATTACGAGTAGAAAAAGTTTGCCAGATTTCTATTTTATGCTATAATGCATTTGAGGTAACTATGAAAAAATCAGTTTTATTTTTAATTTGCGTAGCCTTAATATGCGTGGCTTGCCTTACGCTTACGGCTTGCAACAACGCTACTCCGCAAGGACAACTCGGAAACTATTTTTCCAAATATGAAAAATATACGTATGCGGTACACGATTCTAAAAACAATATCAACGGCACTTACGAGCTTGAAATAAAAGAATATGCCGAAACAAAAAACTCGGTCGTTCTTTCAGACGGCTTTACGCTTGAAAACAAAAGCGCAGGTCATTTGATAAAGTCAACGCTTAATATAGGCTCAAAAACCTACGTCACGGCTTGCTATTATACGAACGTCAGCGGAAACAGTTATTACCTTCCGCAAGGCAGTTATAAATCGGTAACGGACAACGGAACGGAACTTTACAGCGTAAAAGTCACCTACTCGGCAGGCTCGAAATCGACAAACGCAAATTACACTTTGACGGAAAACGGCAAAACGCCTAAAAAAGGTTCGCTTTCCCTTAAATCGCCGTATTACGACAATCTTGAATTTTACACTATGCTTCGCGGCGCGTCGACAATGGGAACCAGTTTTTCGATGAGTTACAACGTTGCGCTCGTTGCGCCTAACGAAATCACGTCGGCGACAATCAGCGCAAGCTGTTCGTCAACCGAAAAGGTCTCAAACCTTCCTGAAACGGTTTTCGACGGCGGCAAAGCCGATTGCTACAAAGTTTCGATTAGCCGTAGCACGAAAGTCGCAGGCACAAGCTACACCGTGTATTATGCAAAATCAAACGTTAAAAAGTTGAACGGCGTAGATTGCAGACCGCTTGTCAGAGTTATGACGAAAATCGTCGAAGGCGACGTAACGTACACTTTGAGCGGCGTCGAAGCGTCAAACATTTAAAGATACTTCAAACAATAAAACAAATTTAATCAAGTAGTATAGCAAAAACCACCGCATTGCGGTGGTTTTTTTGTTAATAAGATTTTTTAACTGCTTTTTAAATTTAGCTATTTAAAACCGAATTGTTTAAATTAAGTTAGTTTTCAGCCTACGGCTATCGATTATAATTCAATGCGCGACTTCAACGCCTGCGTAAGCGTCATCTCGTCGGCATACTCGATGACAGAACCTTGTGGCAATCCCCTTGCTATTCTCGTCACTTTTATGCCGAGCGGCTTTATAAGCGACGCTATATACATTGCAGTCGCTTCGCCTTCGACGTCCGGATTTGTCGCTAAAATAACTTCTTCGACGCCGTTAAGTCTTGCAAGCAATTCCTTAATTCTTATGTCGTTAGGTCCGACGTGGTCCATAGGCGAAATTACGCCGTGCAAAACGTGATACACGCCCTTGTAACCTTTGACTTTTTCAAACGCTATGACGTCTTTCGGTTCTTTCACCACGCATATCGTTTTTTTGTCACGGCTAAGGCAAATGTCGCACACTTCGTTTTCGGTAAAATTTCCGCATTCTTTGCAAAAACGGACGTGTTGTTTAACGTCCTTAATTGCGTCTATAAGGTTTTGAACGTCCTCGTCGGAATAATTCAAAATCGAATAGGCATATCTTGCGGCAGTCTTTTCACCGACGCTCGGAAGTTTGGTAAGTTCCGCTATAAGTTTAGATAACGATTTAACGTAAGTCATTAAAACAATCCGCCCGTTGCTCCTGCCATAGGTCCGAGCAAGTCTTGTGACAAATTCTCGGCTTTGTTCATAGCGTCGTTAAATGCGGCGTTAATCATATCTTCAAGCATTTCGACGTCATCAGGATCGACAGCCTCAGGCTTAATCTTAATGCCTACAAAAGTTTTGTTTCCTTTAAGCGTAACCTCGACAATGCCGCCGCCTGCCGTACCGGTTACTTCTTCCTCGGCAAGTTTTTCCTGAGCTTCTTTAAGTTGTCTTTGCATAGCTTGCGCTTGCTTCATAAGTTGCGCCATGTTTCCGCCGCCGAATCCACCAAAGTTTCCCATATTATTACTCCTTTAATTGTTTGTTCTGTTTGGACAATTTTTATATTTTCGTTTAATGCTAAACTCAAACCATAACGCCTGAATCCTTAGCCTTTAAATGATTTCATATTTTACGATTTTTATCGCATCTCTTATGCTTAATAGATTGCTTCTATTATTTAAGCCCGTTGCCTTTAGATTTTCATATTGTTTAAATCTCTAAACTTTCAGAATTTATTTCGATTTTGTATCGGTTAATAAATTTTGAAAATTTTAAACTTTTAACCGCTACGACAAAATGGCAACTACTCTTTTACTACTTCTTTATGGTTATATCGTCGCCGAACATCGATTTTAAATAATCGACCGTGTTGTCTTCGTCGAGAACGAGTTTCTTTTTAAACTCACAGTCCATATCCGTCACGTCGGAAATTGCCTTTCTCAAAAACGCCTTATTGTCCGGTTTAGTCGCAATCGTATACGGCTGACCGTCCGCAAAATAGACCACAAATTTTCCGTCAACGATTTTAGGCTCTGCGTCCGACACGGCGAATTTCAAAAAGCTGTCGCTTCCCATTCTATCCATTTCGCCAAGCACCGCCGCCATAACAAATCCCCATATTTGATTTGCCTTTTTCGTCAAATCGTCGGTCATTGAAACCGTAATTTTTCCGTTTTCGTTTGCCTGTGGCATCTGATTGACGCTTGCGTTTTGTGTGGTTTTAACGTCTATGTTTTCCGATTCGCTTTCTTTGCTTGGCTTAGTATTCTCTTCTGCTTTTACCGTATTTGCGGATTGCAAAGACCTAACGGTTTGTTTTGGCGCAATTATCGTTTTTTTTTCCGTTTCGCCATTCTCGAAAAGTCCGACTTCGACTATTGCGGCTTCGAGCAATATACGATGCTGTGAAGAATATTTGAATTCTCCCTCTAACGCCGTAAATTTTTTCATAGCGTTAAGCAAGGTATCGGTTTGATAATTTCGTTGAACTTTGTCGAGGCTTTCGAATATGTCTTGCGGTAAACCTAAAAACTTGTTCGCCGTACTGCACTTTTTGACAAACATCATATTCCTGAACGTTTCGGCAAGCGAAGAAGAAAGAGTTTGAATGCTCTTTCCCAAATCGACGATTTTTGCGACTTTTTCGAGAGCCAACGACAAATTGCCGCTTAAAATATCGCTTGCAAGCGTAATTATGCTATGAGGGTCGCTTTCACCCAAAACTTCGAGTACGCCAAGATACGTCACCTTGTCGCCGCAGTACGAAAGGCACATATCGGCAATCGACAACATATCTCTTGCGCTACCTGCGCCGGCTTGCGCAATAAGCATAAGTGCGTCATCTTCATATTTAGCACCCACGGCGTCGTAAACCGATTTAAGGTGACTTACAAGTTTTGCAGTCGGAATAAGTCTGAAATCGAAACGCAAACATCTTGAAAGAATTGTTTGCGGAATTGCCTGAACTTCGGTCGTACACAAAATAAAAATAGCGTGTGACGGCGGCTCTTCAAGTGTTTTCAACAAAGCGTTATACGCGCTTTTCGTAAGCATGTGAACTTCGTCGATTATATAAACTTTGTAACCGCCTTCTTTGACGGGCGCATAATTTATCTTTTCGGTAAGTTCCCTTATTTGGTCAACGCTGTTATTCGACGCGGCGTCTATTTCGAGAATATCGAAATTTGTAGACAGCTTCATTTCCTGACAGCTATGGCATTTTCCGCAAGGCGAACCGTTTACGGGACTATCACAGTTGACAGCTCTCGCCAAAATTTTTGCAACGGAAGTTTTACCCGTACCGCGAGTACCCGTAAACAAATACGCATGCCCGACCGCTTTATTTTTAATTTGGTTGACAAGCGTTTTGACGATATGTTCCTGTCCGATAACCTTGTCGAAAGTGTCGGGACGGAATCTTCTGTAAAGTGATGTATATGCCATAGCGTCATTATAATTCAAAAACAAATTAAAATCAAGGCATTTTAGTCGCACTGTAAAATTTGCCGCGTTAATTGCAAAAAAGCACCGCTATCGCAATCTGAGTAAAACGCACAGAACCAAGCGAAAACGTTTTTTCCCTGAGTTCTTCGAGCATCGACAGTGTTGCGGAGAGTTTCGAGTCAAAATTTAATGCGTTTTCCGATTTCGCGACTTTGGCAAACTCCGTTTGCGTTTTTGCAATCGCCCCTATAAGCACGAGCAATTTGTTTTTTGCTTCGGCCTCGCTCATTTCGCCGCTTGTGTTTTTGATTATAATTTCGCCCAAACTTTCATAGCATTTGACTATCGTCCCAAGCGCAGATTTAGCACTGCTATGCCAATTTTCAAGGCCGCTGAATGTCGAAATCGAAATTTCGATGAGCGAAGTTCCATCTTCTTGTTTTGAGAGTACCCTTTCGGCGTCTTCCTTGTTGTCATAAATTGCGGCGATAATTTTGTAACTTTCGTCGTATTTTAAAACGTAGCCTGCTCCGCCGCGTTTTTTGTTGACTACGCCTGCTTGCCGAGCTAAGTCCAAATCGTCGAAACTTTCCATTGACAAAAGATAAAACGTCTTGTAACTGTCGCCATAGCTTATTGCGTTCAAAATGCCGCCGTTCAAAATACCGCAAGCTACTATCGTGACTATAAAACACAACGCTATGACAATCACCGCAAACACGCCGCCGCGATGACTCCGTTTTCGTTTATTTGTTTTACCGACAGCCTTGCGCGACGTCTGATTTTCGTCTCCGCCGCTTATATCGTTTTCGCAAAAATTCTTTTCGTTGCACGCAATATTATGATTTTCGCAAGTTAAAACTTTATTTTTGCTGTCCGACAAAACGCTTCCGTCGTAACCGCCTACGTCGCTATCGTAGCCGTATCTTTCAATGCCGCCCTTTCGTTTCATATTATAAGCTATTACGGAAAATAAAAAATAATCACTAAAATGTCATAATTTGTAGCTTTTTGAAAGCGTAAATTTTATCATAACGGCGTAGGTGAAAATAAACAGGCGTAAAAATCGAAATAAAAAACGAAGACTGCTCTTCGTTTTCAAGATTGTCTTCGTTTTTGTTTCGTATTAAGTTAAAACTTAACGTCCTGCATAATAATGATTCAGGCTTATAGATATCTGTTATTTATAGGCAAACAAGATTTAACGATTAAACCTTACTTGTTATTCTTCAAAATGTTCGAGAAGTATGCCGGCCTCGCCGATAAGTTGAAGCGAAAACTCGTCGGGATACGGATGAACGTAAACGATACGCTTTATGCCCGAATTGATAATCATTTTCGTGCATATCGAACAAGGTTGATGAGTGACGTAAATAGTTGCGCCGTCAACGCTTATGCCCTGTTTTGCGGCTTGAATAATTGCGTTTTGTTCGGCGTGAACGGCATAGCACAACTCTTGACAAGTACCCGATTTAATGCCCCTTTCGTCGCGCATACATACGCCCTTATCGCGGCAATTAAACACACCCGACGGCGCGCCGTTGTAACCCGTCGTCAAAATTCTCTTGTCCTTAACAATGACGGCTCCGACTTGTCTGCCGTCGCGATGACAGCTCGACCAGCTTGAAACAAGCTTCGCCATTTCGATAAATCTGCTATCCCACTTATCCATAATCTCACCTCGAAGTTTTTAGAAATTATAGCATACGAAAAACGGCAAGTAAATAAAAACCGCAAAAACAAAAAACAAAAACTTCAAAAAATCGGATTATCGAATAATTTAAGATTGAAATCGACAAAATTTGAACAAAAATTTATATATATTTTTACTCAAAATTGTTGACAAATATTGTTAAAGAATATATAATCATCATTGTTAAAATTTAAAGATAAACGGAGGCAAATTTATGGTAATCAAACCACTCTTTGACAAAGTAGTAGTAAAAGCTATCGACACGGCCGAAAAGACCGCAAGCGGAATAGTTCTTCCGAGCTCTGCGCAAGAAAAACCGCAACTCGCAGAAGTTCTCGCGGTAGGTCCGGGCGGCATTATCGACGGCAAAGAAATCAAAATGCAAGTTAAAGTCGGCGACAAGGTTTTGTACTCAAAATATGCCGGCAGCGATTTTAAAATCGACAACGAAGAAGTAACAATCGTACGCCAAAGCGATATTTTGGCAGTTGTAGAATAATAGGAGGCAAAAAATGGCTAAACAATTTAAATACGGCATCGAAGCCAGAAAGGCACTCGAAGCAGGCGTTGACACTCTTGCCGACACCGTAAAAGTTACGCTCGGACCGAAAGGAAGAAACGTCGTTCTCGACAAAAAATTCGGCACTCCGCTCGTCACAAACGACGGCGTAACAATCGCAAAGGAAATCGAAATCAAAGACCCGTTTGAAAATATGGGCGCTCAAATTATAAAGGAAGTTTCGACAAAGACGAACGACATCGCAGGTGACGGAACGACCACTGCGGCTGTTCTTGCCCAAGCTATCATCAAAGAAGGACTTAAAAACGTTGCGGCAGGCGCAAACCCGATGATTTTGAAAAAAGGTATCAAAATCGCAACCGACAAAGCCGTTGAAGAACTTAAAGGTATATCGAAACCAATCGAAAACAAGACGGCTATCGCCCAAGTCGCTTCCATTTCGGCAGGCGACGAAACAATCGGCGCTCTTATCTCGGACGCTATGGAAAAAGTCGGAAAAGACGGCGTTATCACAATCGACGAAGGCAAAACCATGACTACCGAACTTACGGTTGTCGAAGGTATGCAATTCGACCGCGGCTATGCGTCGCCGTATCTTGTCACAAACACCGACAAAATGCAAGCTGAGCTTGACTCCCCTGTCATTTTGATAACCGACAAGAAAATCAGCAACATTCAAGAAATTCTTCCTATTCTCGAAGAAGTCCTTAAAAACGGCTTAAAACTTTTAATCATCGCAGACGACATCGAAGGCGAAGCGTTGACAACCATCATCGTCAACAAACTTAAAGGCGTTTTCAACTGCGTGGCGGTAAAAGCTCCGGGATTCGGCGACAGAAGAAAAGCTATGCTCGAAGATATAGCAACTTTGACGGGCGCAACCGTAATTTCTTCAGACCTCGGTTTGGAACTTAAAAACACCACTCTCGATATGCTCGGCAGAGCAAAGAGCGTCAAAGTCGATAAAGACAACACCACTATCGTCGGCGGCGCAGGCGACCCTCAAGCTATCAAAGCAAGAGTCGAATCAATCAAAGCTCAAATCAAAGAAACCACGTCCGATTATGACCGTGAGAAACTTCAAGAACGTCTTGCAAAACTCGCAGGCGGCGTTGCGGTTATCGGCGTAGGCGCGGCAACCGAAGTAGAAATGAAAGAACGCAAGCTCCGTATCGAAGACGCTTTGGCGGCTACAAGAGCGGCTGTCGAAGAAGGCGTTGTCCCGGGTGGCGGCGTTGCTCTTCTCAGCATTATGGAAAAAGTCAAAGCCGACGTCGATACTTTAGAAGGCGACGTTAAAACGGGCGCAAACATCATCGTCAAAGCTCTCGAAGCTCCAATCAGACAAATCGCTTACAACGCAGGAGTTGACGGCGGCGTAGTCATCAACGAAATCGTCAAAGCCAAAAAGGCAAATTACGGTTACGACGCATTGTCAAACGAATATTGCGATATGGTCAAAAAAGGCATCCTCGACCCTACAAAAGTTACGAGAAGCGCTCTTCAAAATGCGGCTTCCGTCGCAAGTACGCTCCTTACAACCGAAGCGCTCGTCACGGATATTCCTGAACCACCTGCGCCTCAAATGCCACCGATGGGCGGAGATATGTACTAATCAATTAGCAAAACCTAAGTTTTGACATAATCTGCTTTAAACGGCATATATTAAAACGAGTAGCGTATTAAAGTTTAAATATCGATTTAAAATAAAATACTAACTCACAAAAAAATAAACGGCAACCTAGTTGCCGTTTTATTTTTTGTTCGGTTTAAATTGTTTATCGCAATAATTTTATATTTGCAATAGTCAGTTAATCGTACTACGATAATCGCTCATTTGCAATAATAACTTATGCTGCAATTAAACGCCTGATAAGTTTTCGATTTTAAGCCTAACGCCGAAAAACTATGCAAGACAGCTATACAGGACGCTATGCAAAGAGCAAATTACCTATCCTTTGTCGTTAAGCGTCAAAGCCTTTCCAATACGCCTTCAATTCGCTGTTTAGACGACTTGCGTCAATTTCCGCATCGTATGAAGCGCTGTCCATCTTGTTTTCTATTTCGATGTTATATTTAACAAGTTTACGCTTTATCGTAGTTACGCCGTCGACTGACGTTTCGGGAATTGCAATTAAAACGCTGACTCGCTCGCTGAAAAAATTGACGGGAGTGACGTTTATTTGCAACACCTCAATCTCGCTACGATTCGACAGACTTTCGACTTGCGCTATAAGTCCTTCTAAAATTTTCTTTCCCTTGTCGGACAACTTGCCGTCCGATGCGTTTGTTCCACCATTCTTTGTCCCACAAGCCGAGAAGCATAAAACGCATACAATAAGCAGAGTCACGACCAAAATAACGGCTCTCTTTTTCATAATTGTTTTCCTCTGGTTTAATAGTTTGTTCCGTTTAAACGGCTTTATTTATTATGCTTGCTTAATTATATGATAAAGCAATTTTGCATTATGTCAATAGGCAAATGTTTTCGCCGCCTAACAAACGCCCCTAATGCGCCGCCTAAGTTTTATAAATATTGCTATTTTAAACTTAAAAGAATATTAAAGAAAAAATAAAAGTTTAATAAATAGGTTCAATGAAAACGTGTCCGATTAAAAATCTTCAAAACAAACAATGGCTTTGACACTTTGCCAAATTATTGTTGAAATGAATTCGATGAAAGCTTTTATAAAAAATAGTTTGACAGTTCGCCGCATATTATTGATAAAGTCTAAAAGGAAGGATTTTCCAAAACAGTATTTTCAACCTTTTGATATATTATAATGATATAAAGTTTTACAAAAATCTTTTCACAAAACAATAGTTTTGACACATTATTGTTTAAATAAATTTAACGACAGTTTTGCAAAATAAAACCCTGCCGTATGGCAGGGTTTAACGTTAAATGCTATTAAGATTATTATTCTTCGCTTTTGTTTTCTTCGGCAGGAGTTTCGACAACTTCTTCGACTACCTCTTCGGTAACTTCAACTTCGGCTTCGCCGTCTTCACGATATTTCTTGCCGCGCTTCTTCTTTGCAGGAGCTTCGACGGTGTCTTCGGCTTGAATAACTTCTTCTTTTGCTTCTTCGACAGGAGCGGCGGTTTCAGCTACAGGAGCAGGTTGAACAGGGTCCAAAACTGCGCCGATACCGTTTCTTTCGATGACGATAAGCGTCGGATTTGCATCCGTACCTACGTTAATCGTAACGGTGTTTGCGGTAGCGTCCAAAGCGGTGATTTTTCCGATAAGTCTACCGATAGTCATAACCTTTGTGCCGACTCTGATTGAGTTCATCATTTCTTGTTGTTGCTTTTGACGTTTCTTTTGAGGAATGATTGTCATAACAATCATAGCGACCAAAAATACGCCGAGTATAACGAGAATAATCCAGTTGGTATTGCCGTTTGCCAAGATGGTGTTTGCCATTTTTATATCTCCTTTAAGAGTTCATTTTGTATCAAACAAATATTACTATAATTTTTGACGATTGGCAAGCAAAATAACGAGAATAGCTTGTTATATGCTAAACCAAAAGGCATTTTTTTGTCAATTTAGCGCTATTTGGAATCTACTTTTACAAGTTATCACCTATTTATTAAAATAAACTTAAATAGGTTTTTGCCTTAGATAGTAAACAAAAACAAATATTTTTGTCCGTTTTCGTGGTTTGTTTCCATTTGTGTCAATAGGTTTTAAAACCTGACGGTTATGATTTGTCACACGCTCGAAGTCCGTTTCTATCCTTCAAACTTCTTCAAGAACTCGTCTTTAAAATCGAGATAGCGGTCTTCCATAATCGCCTGACGAATTTGCGCCGTGAGTCTTTGCAAAAATCTTATGTTGTGAATAGATAGCAATCTTCCGCCGAGTATCTCGTTTGCATTGATAAGGTGTCTTATGTAGGCTCTTGAATAGTTCTTGCAAGCGTAGCAATCGCAACCGTCTTCTATAGGATTGAAATCTTCCTTAAACGGCGCGTTTCTTATCGTCAGATAGCCGTCCATAGTCATAGCCGTGCCGTTTCTTGCGATTCTTGTCGGCAACACGCAATCGAACATATCGACTCCCCTTGCAACGCTCTCGACGATATAATCCGCCGTGCCGACGCCCATTAAATAATGCGGCATCTCTTTCGGTAAATGCGGCTTTAAAACGTCAAGCATTCTGTACATCGTTTCCGAATCTTCACCGACGGATAAGCCGCCGATTGCTATTCCGCATTTTGCATAAGGAATGGTTCTTTCCAAACTTTCAAGCCGTAAATCTTCAAACATATTACCCTGCACAATCGGAAACATAATTTGGTGCGGTTTAAGTTCAATCTTACTGCAACGGTCAAGCCAGCTAAGCGTGCGTTCCATAGCTTCCGCCGCTTTCTTTTTTGAAATTCCAGGTTCGGAACATTCATCGAAAGCCATGCAAATGTCCGCGCCCAAGGCTCTTTGAATTCCCATAACTTTTTCGGGCGTAAAAAGATGTTTCGAGCCGTCTATGATACTGTTAAAATACATTCCCTCATCAGTCAGTTTTCTCGTTTTCGACAGCGAAAAAACCTGAAAACCGCCGCTGTCCGTCAAAATAGCGCCGTCCCAATTCATAAACTTATGCAAGCCGCCCGCCTTTTCGACAAGCTCTTCGCCCGGTCTTAAATAAAGATGATAGGTGTTTGACAAAAGAATTTGCGAACCCGTCGCTTTGACTTCTTCGGGCGAAAGCGATTTGACGGTAGCTTTCGTGCCGACAGGCATAAAGCACGGCGTATCGATGACGCCGTGGTCGGTGTAAAGTTTGCCTACTCTTGCTCCCGACTGTTTACAAACGTGTATAACTTCAAATTTCATATATTCTCCTAATAGAAAAACGAGCTGTCTCCGAACGAGAAAAATCTGTATTTATTTTCTACTGCGGTTTTGTAAACTCGCATAGTTTCTTCCCTGCCGCAAAACGCCGACACAAGCATAATGAGCGTCGATTCGGGCAAGTGAAAATTTGTGATTAACGCGTCTACCGCCTTAAACTTGTAGCCGGGATAAATGAAAATATCCGTAGCTCCTTTTTTAGGCGTAACGAATCCGTTTTCGTCGGCAACGCTTTCGAGCGTTCTTACGCTTGTCGTTCCCACGCAAATAATTCGCCTGCCTTCCCTTTTGGCTTTATTGATTTTTTCGGCGTTAAGCGAGTCGATTTCGTATTCTTCGGTGTGCATTTTGTGTTCTAAAATATTATCGCATTTTACAGGTCTGAACGTTCCTAAGCCGATATGCAATAAAACTGTCGCAAATTCAACGCCCTTATCTTCAAGTTTTTTCATAAGTTCGGGCGTAAAATGAAGTCCGGCCGTCGGAGCCGCCGCCGAGCCGTCGATTTTCGAGTAAACCGTCTGATAACGCTCCTTGTCTTTTAAGGTTTCCTTTATATAAGGCGGAAGCGGCATATTGCCTACTCTTGACAAAATGTCTTCAAAAACGCCGTTAAAACTAAATTCTACTTCTCTTACGCCGTCATCTAAAATTCCGAGTACTTTAAGACTAAGTTCGTCCGATATTTTAAGTTCTTCGCCTATTTTGAGTTTTCTTGCAGGACGAACAAGCACTTGCCACTTTGTGTAGTCTTCTCTCTTTAAAAGGAAAACTTCAAAAACGGTGTCTTTTCCGTCCTTTTTTCCGAACAACCTTGCAGGAATAACTCTCGTGTTGTTTATGACAAGAAGGTCGCCCTTTTTTAAATAGTCGATAATATCGTAAAAATGTTTATGTTCGATTTCGCCTGTCGCTTTGTTATAGCAAAGCAATCTCGAACTGTCACGCGGCTCAGCCGGCGTTTGCGCAATCAGTTCGGGTGGCAAATCATAATAAAAATCGTGCGTACTAAGTGTTTCGCTCATAATTTCTTCCCAAAATGTTCGTATGCCTTTTCGGTGGCAATTCTGCCCCTCGGCGTTCTGGCTATAAAGCCGAGACTGATAAGATAAGGTTCGATTACGTCTTCGATAGTCGTTGCTTCTTCGCTCGTTGCCGCCGCAATCGTATCGAGTCCGACGGGACCGCCGCCGAATTTATCGATAATCGTATTCAAAACTTCCTTATCGCTTCTGTCCAAGCCCAAATCGTCTATGTCGAGTTCGTTTAAAGCCGTTTTGGCAATATCGACGTCGACTTTGTCTTTTCCGTATACCTGCGCAAAGTCGCGGACTCTCTTTAAAATTCTATTCGCTATTCTCGGCGTACCGCGGCTTCGTCTTGCAATTTCTCCTGCCGCTTCATAGTCGATTTCCGTGTCGAGCAATCTGGCAGAGCGTTGCACAATCGAAAGCAGTTCGGTCGGCGTATACATTTCAAGTTTGAATAAAACGCCGAATCGGTCACGAAGCGGACTTGACAGCATACCCGCTCTCGTCGTTGCTCCTATTAAGGTGAATTTCGGAATGCTAAGTCTTACGCTTCTTGCCGACGGACCTTTGCCTATAACAAAATCAAGGCTGAAATCTTCCATGGCAGGATAAAGCACTTCTTCTATGCTCTTGTTAAGGCGGTGAATTTCGTCGATAAAAAGGACGTCACCCTCGCTAAGGTTTGTAAGTATAGCGGCAAGGTCGGCGGCTCGTTCTATGGCAGGTCCTGACGTAACTTTGATTTGCGCCGACATTTCCTGCGCTATTATGTGAGCAAGCGTTGTTTTTCCAAGCCCCGGCGGTCCTGACAATAGAACGTGGTCAAGGCTGTCGCCGCGCTTTCTCGCCGCCGTCATATATACGTTTAAATTAGACTTTATCTGTTCCTGCCCAACGTAATCGGCAAGCGTCTTCGGTCTTAAAGTAATTTCCGAAAAATCGCCGTCCGTCATCGTTGAACTAATTAGTCTTTCGTCGCTTTCCATAATCTATCCTTTTACATTCTTTTGAGAACGTACGCAATGATATTTTCAAGTCCCGACACTTCTTTTGCCGCGTCGAGTGCAAGGCGCGTCGCTTCCTGCTTAGACAATCCGAGCGAAGTCAAAGCAAAGACCGCATCGTCGATATCCGACGGGTCGGACGGCAAGTTTTCTTCAAGCAAAGGCAGCGATGCGTGAGCCTTAAATTGTTCTTTAAGTTCAAGCACTATGCGTTCCGCCGTCTTTTTGCCGAGTCCTTTGATTTTCGTAAGCATATTGACGTTTCCGCTTGCGACGTAAGAAAGCAACTCGCTAAGCGGATAACCGCCAAGTACACCCATAGCCGACTTTGCGCCAACGCCCGAAACGGTTATCAGTTTCTCGAAAAAGGTCTTTTCTTCCTGAGTTTTAAACCCGTAAAGCATAAACACGTCTTCTTTGACGTAGAGATACGTCAGGAGTTTAATTGTTTCGCCTACAACCGCGCTTGCTTCGGTAAAAACCGAAACGTAGATTTGATAGCCTATTCCGTTATTTTCAATCACGACGGCGCCGTTTCCCTTTGCCGCCACGATTCCCTTTATATATGCGTACATATTATCTCCTTAAATTTAGTCCACCCACCTTAAACTGACTTGTAAGTCTGCCCGTTTGTGCGTGCGTCACAGCAACTGCCAAAGCGTCCGCCGCATCGTCGGGCGTCGGCGGTTTCTTAAGTCCCAAAAGCATTTGCGTCATAAGTTGCATCTGCCTTTTGTCCGCGCTTCCGCTTCCCGTTAAGGCAAGTTTTATTTGATTTGGCGTATATTCGAAAAGTTTGTCGCCGAGCATTTTGTAGGCAGTCAAAAGAATGACTCCTCTTGCCTCGGCAACGGCGATGCCCGTCGTTACGTTTTTTGTGAAGAACAATTCTTCGACAGCCATTTCGTCGGGCTTGAATTTTTCAAACAAGCCTATAATAGCGGCTTCCAAATCCGAAAGTCTTTTAGGCAAGGCATCGTCCTTGCTTGTCTTCACAACGCCGTAATCGACCGTGACAAAATTGCCTTTGTCATAATCGATAACGCCGTAGCCCATAGTCCCGATACCGGGGTCGATACCCAAAATTCTCATTAGTCTTTCAAAATACTGTTTTCGGTTGCCGCGTCAAAAAGCATAATCTTTTCGACTTTCGGCAAAATCTCGGCTTCGTCGCACCTGTCGCCGAGCATTTTTACTCCGCTTTCAAATTCGGTCAAAAACTGCTTACCGACGCAAATCGAAATTGTTGCTTTTTGTTTTATTCCGCTCTCGGACTTATAAACGTCTTCTGCGTGCATTCCGATAAGCACTTCCGCTCCGATATAACTTTCTGTCAATAAACGTTTTTTCAGGCATGAAACGTCAAGCGGCATTCCTAAAAAATCAAGCGTCAGTTTGCCGTCATATTCGCAAAGTTTGCCCTTTATGCAAAACGCCGACTCGTCCACGGCTTCGAGCGCCCAATAACTTTGCGGTTTTGAATAAATTTCGTCGCCACGGCCTATCTGCTTTACGCCGTATTCGTTCATTATCATAACTTTATCGGCAATCGACAACGCTTCGTTTCTGTCCGTCGTTGAATAAATTATCGTCTTTTTGCTGTTTTTAAGATAAACGGCAAGCTCTTTCCAAAGAGTTTCCCTTGTGCCTTTGGGCAGACCGCCGAGTAAATCGTCAATGAGCAAAACGGACGCCGACCGCATAAGCGTTCTCGATAAAGTCACAAGTTTTCTTTCTTCAAGAGTAAGCCTTTTGATTTTGTAGTTCAAAATCGAATGTAAATGAAACACGTTTGCGACTTCGATAACCTTTTTAGCTATTTCTTTTTTGTCGACTTTGCGTATTTTGAGCGGATAAGCAAGGTTGTCGAAAACCGTGTAGTTTTCAAACAATGCGCCGTCGTCAAACAGCATCATAACGTCGTCTTGCTTTGTTTTTAGCGGTTTGCCGTCGAACTCGATTTTTCCGTCGAAGTCCGTCACCCCTGCAACGCATTTTAACAGCGTAGTTTTTCCTGCGCCCACGCCGCCGAGAAGCGACATAATTTCACCGTCTGCCAAATGAAACTGCAAACCGCAAAATACGCTTTTCCCATAGCTATACGTTTTTGAAAAATCCGCGTCTATTCTCATAGTACGTCAAGCGGCTTTCCGTAGCCGTCCAAAAATGTTTTGACAAAAAAATCGACTTCGCTCATTTTCAGTTCTTTTAGCGATTTTTTTATCGTTTCGTAAGCGCAATCGAAATCGTGATTTCCGCTTGCTTTCTCTTCTACGCATTTTACAAACGCAGACAACTTGTCCGCCGCTTTCATAATTTTATACTCTTCGCTGTCCGTGTCCGGCGTCAGATAGCTCTTATAATCGTCACGCAATTTTTCAGGAAGCGCACAAAGCATTCTTTCGCAAATTTCGCCTTCGATTTCGTGATATGCCGACTCCATTTTTTTGTTGTAATATTTAATAGGCGTGGGCAAATCACCGCTCACTACTTCGTTTACGTCGTGATACAACGCAAGCGAAGATATTTTTTGAACGTCCACCCTGCCACCGAAATATTCGTTTTTTATAAAGCCGAGCGCCTCGCCGATTATCGCGACTTCCGCCGAATGTTCCATAAGGCTTTCATTGCGAGTAGACCGCATAAGCGACCAGCGAGAGATAAGTTTCATTCTCGACATAATAGCAAAAAAACTGTTTTCCATATTTATTTATTATATCTTATAAAGCAAAAATAAACAAGCATAAACCGCACAAAAAAATACGCTCCGAAAGGAGCGTATTTCATTTTGCTTTGTCCTATGCGGCAAGCCGCAAACGAGCGACGTCTATTTTGTCGAGGTTATCTGATTTTTGTAAAATTGTAACCCGATATACATTTAGCGTTGATACCTTCCATATCGTAATATCTAGGCGACGTATCCCAGTTGTCGGCGACCGTAAGAGTCTTTTTGTAGTCGTAATACTTTACGCCCAAAACGACTTTTTTGACCTTTGCATAGGTAGCATAGCCGATAACCGTCAACTTGTGAGAGCCATAAACGCCGCCGTTCGTAGCCATAAATAGCGGATAACTTGCGTCGATATCCTTCATAACTCTCGACTCATAAGAAAGCGACGACAAATCCCAACCGTCAATCGAATAACCGTATTGCGAAGCAACCGATTTCATCGTCGAAAGCGTGTTGTTGCCCGAAAAACCGCCTACTTGATAGCCGTGCGTGTTGATTGCATAGTTTCTTATCGAATTATAAAGTTTCGGTAATTCGGTCGGAGCTATGAAATAGTTTCCCGTCGACGCATATTTTGAATAGAAGCTGTCGTTTTCAGGATTGACCGTTATCATATCGGTCGGCGCAGGAAGATTAGGCATTCTGTTTCTGCTTCTGTAAAAATTGAGTACGGTAAAAATAGAATTGAGCGAACAGTTGCCTTCACTATTCACCGTTCCGTTTACAATAGGCAAATATACGCTTGTGTCCATTTGGTTGAAACAAGTAAAATTGCTGAGATGGTTGTTCGTCTTGTGAATCCAATAGCTTCCGCCGTAGGTATTGTTAAGATAAGTTCTGATATCCGTTATAACCTGCGTACCGCTTTGCGCCCAGTTGCCATACTCAACCTCTTCGTCCGTCTCGTCTATAACTTCGATTTCATAGTATTCGTATTCGCCGTCCTCGGTAGGATACATAAAGCCGTCGTTTACCGCATAATAAGAATAATCCAGTTCTCTCAAATAAGGTAAATCGCCGCTTGTTTCCATTGCGACAAGTTCATAGTCGTCCGCCAAAATCATATAGCCGTTGTTTCCGTCAAAATCCAGATAAACGCCTTCGGTAGCGAGCGTCAATATTCGTATAGGAATTCTGAATTCAACGTACGTTGCGTTAAAAGGTTCTTCGCCCTCTTCCAATATGGAATTGTATTCATTTGTAAAGTCAATCAAATTGTCCGAAACGAAATCCGCCACGGAATTGCAATCGCCTGCAAGATAGTCGCCGAGATTATCCTCGGTTATGTCGCTGACCTGAACGTTAAACGCCATAGCCACCAACGTGATAAGTACAAGCATAAATTTTGTTGCTGTTGCCATTGCTCTCTCCTAAAAAGTATTAGACTGTATGTCCATACACAGCATACTCTTATGAAATTGCGCAAACAATTTATTTTCCTGACACTTTTTAAATGTTTATGTAGAACAAATAACCATTTTGTCGAAAGTTGTCGAAATACTCCCGTTAGCAACAAAAAACGCACCCTTATAGGGTGCGTCTTTTATTTTTTAGCGTTAATAAACTTTTACTTAGTTTTAAATTATGTACTTAGCGTTCTTCTTAGGAGCGGCATTAAGTTCGGCTTTCTTTTCCTCATAGCCTGCTCTGTTGAAAAGCGCGTAAGTTGCGTTTTTGCCCTCTTCGACGCCCGGTTGATTGAACGTGTCGATATTGAGCATCGAGCCGCAGTATGCGGTTTCGAGTTGGAAGAACATAAGAAGTTGTCCCAAAGTGAAAGCGTTGACCGTAGGAAGCATAATTGTGTTGTTCATGTGCTTTGAACGGGTAAGCGCGTATTCGGTCGCAACTCTTTCGGTGTTGATAAGTTCGCTCATAGTGTGACCGCAAAGGAAGTTTACGTCTTTAAATTCTTCTGCACCGTTTGCGATAACAACGTCGCCACGGAACTTTTCGACTCCGATAATGGTAATTACTTTATCAAAAGGTCCTTCGGTGTAAAGTTGAACTTGGCTGTGTTGGTCGGTTACGCCGAGTGCCTTAACAGGAGTTTGACCGACGTTTACGATTTTGCCGTCAAGGTCTTTCGCCTTGCCGAGCGATTCGCCCCAAAGTTGGCAATACCAGTCCGCAATAAATTTAAGACTGTCGGCATAAGGCATCATAACCGAAATATTTTTGCCCTTGCCCATTGCGATAAATTGCAGAAGCGCAGCCATAAGCGCAGGGTTTTTGAAAGCGTCATCGGATGCGCAGAGCTCATCCATAAATTTAGCGCCTTCGAGCAAGCCCTTTATGTCTATTCCCAAAACAGCCGCAGGAAGAAGTCCCACTGGGCAAAGCTCGCTGAATCTTCCGCCTACTCCGTCAGGAATAAAGAAGGTTTTAAAGCCTTCTTGTTTGGCAAGTTTGATAAGATTTCCCTTTTGCGACGAAGTCGTAGCAATAATATTGTTCTTATAATTTTCGCCGAGAGCCTTTTTCAAAATATCGGTGATGATAAGATATTGACTCATCGTTTCGGAAGTCGCGCCCGACTTCGTGATAACGTTGAACATCGTGCGTTTTACGTCAATGACGTCCAAAAGAGCAAGCATTCTTTCAGGGTCGACGTTGTCTTCGACAAAGAACTTGACTCCGCGTTTTTCCTTAGGAAGGTCATTGTAACGCAAATGGCAAAGTGCATTAAACACAGCAATAGGTCCGAGCGCGCTGCCGCCGATTCCCAAAACTACGAAATTGTCGAAATTGGCTTGAACTTCTTTTGCGGTTGCCAAAATATCTTCGACGACTTCGCCTTGATTGTAAGGCAAATCTGCCCAACCCATCATTGCCGTGCCGCGATTTGCTTTAAAAAAGTCAAATGCCTTTTTAGCAACGTCTTTTGCGTCCGTTAGCTCGCTTTCTTTGATACCTTGCTCGCCGATGAACTCCGTCATCATATTGTTGAAATCAAATTTAATTGCTTCCATAATATCTCCTAAATTTTCTATTTCTATGTTTATTGTTATTGTTTTAAAATCAGCCGTTCACCTTTGCCATAAGGTTCTTCAATTCGTCGAAAGGTTTATACAAGCTGTTGAGATTAGGATAATCCTTTGAATAAAGTTCGATAAGAACAGGTCCGTCAAATCCGCTGTCTTTGAGCGTTTTAAACAACCTTTCAAAATCGCAAGTACCTTCAAACGGCAAACAAGTATTTCCGTTGTCGTCGTAATCGGTTATATGCACCGTTTTAAGACGGTCACCGTAAACCTTAATAAATTCGTTGTAATCTACGTTTGCCTGCTTTGCTTGCTTAATATCCAGCGTAGCTTTAAGATGCGGAGCAAGCGGAGCGATTTTTGCATAGACCGACGGCTCGTTGTTAAACGCCCAATGCACGTTTTCAAGGCACAAATCTATGCCGTATTCGTTTGCCTTTAAAGCGAGTTCTTCATATCTTAAACCGACCTTTTCATAATCGTAAACGGTCGTCTTTTTCATTCTCGACTGTCCGTGAAAAGTATAATTGCCTGCGCCTAAAATTTGTCCCGCTTTCAAAACTTTGTTATAAAGTTTTTCGCCGTCGTGGCGAGTACGCTCGGCAGGATTAAACAACATAGGCTCGAAACTCGTCGTATAGCTATGTACAGAGTGGACTTTCACACCGTATCTTCTGTCATTCAAAACTTTTGCAAAATCGAGTTCGTATTCCGAGAAAGTAGTCAAAAAAACTTCGCATACGTTAAATCCGTAGCGGCGAACAAGTTCAAACGTGTCTTCTGTTTTCGCAACGTTAAAAAACGAAGCGGTACTTATTCCTAATTCCATAAATTAAATTATAAAACTAAAAAAGCCCATAGTCAAGTATTACCGCATTTTAGCTCGGTCAAGTTTTTAGCCGTCAATTAAAAGTGCTTCTATTTAAAATTCGACTCGACAACTTAACTTTTAAAATTAACATTAGGGTTATAAAAACAAGTATTAGAGTTTAAAAAAAACTTATCAACAACATAAATATTAGTTTTAAAATTTATACTTTTTAATATAAATGCCCAAATTAAATATTAGAATTTTATTCAGACTTTTTGAAAATGAATGTTTAAATTAAAATAGGTTCTTTAAGCTCTTAAAAACGAATACTTCAAAAGTATTAGGCTATTAAAATACTCATCATTAAAAGAATAAAAGCCGTAGCTATGCCACGGCTTTATTGAAAATCTCATTTCTTGTCATCGGGCAGTTCGCCACCCGTTTCCGAATGGTTTTCGGTGGTATCCGTTTTTTTGTCAACCATATCCTGACCGTTTTTTTCGATTTTTTCTGCGGTTTCGATTTTAACGATTTCCGTTTTTCCCGACACGGCGTTTACGTTTGATTTTACCTTTTTCGAAAACGATTTCGGGTCGAATGAAATGCCGAAGATAAGCAATACGCCTGCTACTCCCGATACGGCGTTGTCGATTTCTTCGCCACCCATTTCGACTCCGAACGCTCTTAGTGTCATAACTATTGCGCTCACTATCGCAATCCAAAAATTAACAGACTTTAATTTCTCTTTTATCATCGTCTTCCCCCACAACAACGGTGTTTTTCGCTCTTGCGCCCTTTGCGTTTTTCGGCTTTAATTCGCTTACGGCAAGCAATATATTTTCGGCGGTTTGCGAAATTTCCTTAACTTCGCAAGCAATCGCTTCAACCGTTTTAAGCCTGTCGGTCAGCGAACTTATAGCCGCTTCGTATGCTTGTTCTCTCGCCTTGTTTTCTTTTAAGGTAAATGCGAGCAAAATCACGAACAAACACGCCCAAACGCCGTTGGCAAGAATCTGACTTAAAAAATTTTCCCACATACTTGCCTCCTAAAAATACTTTTTAGTTTTTGCTTGTCGACTTTGAAGCGCGTCTTGCAATTTGTCGTAATAAAGTCCGAGATAATACTTCATCGACGGACTTGCCTTTAAGGCGTCAAGCGCAATATCGCTCGAAAGCGAGTTGTAATAGTCAAATGCGATTCTATAACGTTGCTCGTAGTTGTCTTTTTTGTCGCCTTTATAGCCGTTAGTCTTTTCGTCTTCGGTGACAAGCGCTTCCCTTTTCTTCTTTTCGTTCAGATAATCGTTTATCGCTTTTTCTCTTGTCAAAGCATAGTTGTTTTGTTTTTCGATTATCTTATTGTTGTAGTCTTCGTACTTTTTGACAACCGCGTCACGCTCTTTCGTCAGTTTGTTCAATTTTTCCTTAACGTCCGATGCGTACTTTATGTCAAGATTGTTAAGCGCGTTTTCTCTTTCGACTTCGAGATTCGACATTTGCGAATCGATAGTTTTGACCGCCGTCTGCAATTTCTTTAAGGTGGAATCTTGCTCTGCCGCTCCGCTCTCTCCGAGTTTTTCGATATTGTCGCTAAAAATACTCGACCTCGTAATGCCCTTTTTTATCGCGTTGTCTTTTACGTCTTTAAAAGCTTCCGCGATTTTTTCTTTTAGCGAATTCAGTTTAGACTCTCCCTTTCTTCTCGTTTCCGACAACTTTTCGTTTAAGTTCAAAAGTTTTTCGTTCGTTTCGGAGTTTATCTTATTCTTCTTATCGCCGTAATCGCCCGATAAGCTGTTTTTAGCCTGCTCCAAAAGTTCGTCGTCCGTTGCCGCCTTATAATCGACCGTTTTTAAACCGCTTTCTTTCGGAAAAAGCTCTTCGACGTCTTTTTCCTTTTCCTTGCCCATATTATAAAGGTTTTCAAGCTGTTTAAGTTGTTCGGTCACCTTGTCTTCGCCCTTTAAGGCAGAAGCAAGTTTTTGGGCTTTTTCCTCTTCGAGCTTTTGTTTGGTTTTAAACAGGTTTTTAAAATCTTCCCAAAATGACATCTTATTCACCGCCTAAGCTCTTAACCTTTTGTTCGAGATAATAAATTCTCTTGTTTATGGCTTCGAGCATAATCATAATTTTTTTGTATTCCATTATTTCACCAAATCAAATTCAAGTTCAATCGGCTTTATATCGACCGAATCTCCCGCAATCTCAAATTGCATAACGTAACCAGACCTTTCTATTCTCACGCTTTGCCACTTATCCGAACCGAAAATCTCGTGCGTCGTTTTCACTCCGTCGGCAATAACGCAAAATTTGACGTCGCGTTTTGTAAACACGTTGATTCTTCTCAAAACTTTTTTCGCGCTCGTGCCGAAGTTGCTTTCGACGCTCTTCCATTTTTTTGTGGTGCTAAGTCCGTAAATCGAACCGTCGTCGGTAATTTCCGAAACGTAAACGTCGCCTTTTCGCACGGCATAAACGCGCCTTAAATGGTGAGAAGTGACCGCGATGAGTTTTAAAATATCGACGCCGCCGATGACCGAAAACGTCTTTTGCTTCAAATCGTAAACCACAACAGCGTTATTTTCGCCGATGCCTTCGTCGCCGTCGATTTCGAGCCTTGTCGCATAGTAGTACTTATCGCCCAATCCGCACGCCGTAAGGTTTCTGTCGTCGATAATTTCGGGCATAAATCTGTTCAGCCTCGTAACGGTGTAGCCGTCGAAAGAATAAAGCCCCGACGTTGTAAGGAAATAAATGTTTTCTCCTAATTGAACGATACTGCCCGATATAATTCTGTCCAAGCCTACCGTGATTTTCGTAACCGTAAATTCCGTCTGGTCGGCGTAAGCGGTTATGCGCATAATTGCGTTTTCTTTGAACACGAAAATATAATCGCCGAGACTTATTATTTCGAGCAATGCGCCGTATTCGTCCTGAAACTCGATATAGCCTGCTTCTTCTGCCGATACTTTCCAGTTGAGCGGATTGAAGTCTGCCGAAAACCACACACGATTGCGATTGTTTCTCGTCGTTGCGAAAACTCTTTCGTGGTGAAACGCCATCGAATTGAACTTAGGGGCGTTTTCGTTAAGGCTAGCCGTCGTATCGTTAATCATAATGAGATTGTTCGTATTGCCCGATATAAGCGCAACGTCTTCGCCGTTGCTGTTAAAACTCACCGCACAACATTTGCCGTTTGTAGTAACGCCGTCGATTGCCGTCCAGTCGCTGCTATCGTAAAGAGCCAACGAATAGAGCAAATTGTTCGTAGTATGGGCAATGAGTCTGTCGTCGTACGTTCCGTCGCTTAGAGTGCGCCTGTACAAAAACAAATCTTTTATGAAAACGTCATCCGAGTTTAAAGTCAGAATCGGCAAGTCCTCTTCGCTGTCCGCAACGGAAATTTGCCTTTTTCCGCGCCCCATTCCTACGTCCGATTTAAGTGACCCGTTGACGTGCGACACACCCATACTGAGCTTCGAAAAGGACAAATCTTCGTTTTCGACGCCGCCACGCATTCCGTTGAATTTCAAAACGTATTTCTTGGTTCCGTTCGGTTTCATATCCATCTCCTTTGCGGCAAAACGACGGATTCTTTTTCCCTTTTGATTCCGTTTAAAAACTTCTTTTCAAAGTGTTCCGCAAGATCGTACATTCCGCCTGAAAAATAGTAATAACAGAGCGTGCCGTTCACCATATATTCGGTCTTCAATCGGCAATCGCAAATTTCGTCGTTTGCGGTAAGAGTTTTCGGAATATAACGATACGTCAACACTCCGTTCCCGTTCCGCTTAGTTTTTATTTCGCTTGGCGTTGTTTCAAAATCGGTTTCTTCACCGCCGACAAAAAGCGAAACGGCTTTTGAAAAAGTTTCTTTAAGGTCGCAGTATTTCACAATTCCGTCCGCTACGACGACGTTTTCCGCTTTAACGAACGGCAAATAATCGGTGGCGACTTCTCTTAAAGCGAAATTCAAACAATCGAGCAATTTGTCTTTAAGTCGTTCCTGTTCCTCGGTTAGTTTTCCTTGCGATGCGACGAAATCGTTTTCGCCGAGCATTTTAAGGCTTTGTCCTATAATCTCAATGGCTTTCATATCTTAGCTCCGTTTTCTTTATTATTTTTTCTTTCGCCGCTTTTTCCGCAAGCGCGTTCTCTCTTTCGATTTCTTTCAAAAGGTCGTCGATTTTTTCCATTCTCGTTTTTCGCAATCGGACTACGACTTCGCCGGTCGGCGTTTTACTGCCTAGCGTCAGTTCAAGTCCAAACGGACTGTGAATCTCATATCTTCCCTTCTTTCGGTTGTAATAAAGTTTATAGTCTCCCACTTCTTTTATACGGTCGGCAACCTCGTAAAGGTCGTTTTTGATTTCCGTTAAATCCATATTCGTCTCCCTGACGCTAAGTGTCTAATCAGTCTTCAAAGAAAAAACTAATGTTAGCCGCTGTTTAAGCTCCCGTGCTTTCGACGAACTTAATCTTTGCCTGACCCATAGGGCGTTCGCAAAGAAGGTCGGCGTATTTAACAAGCGTTGCGGTATAAATCGCTTTGTTTGCAACTTGATGAAGAACCGTTCCGCCTTCACCCTCAATCCAACGCCAATCGCAAAGTTGATGAAGTTTGAAATCGGCGGTATTGAGCAAATACATAGTGTCGTCCGCAACAAATCTGTCGGCAACGAAAGGAATTCCCGAATACGAAATAGCCTTATAGCCGCCGTCAAGATTCATATAATCAAGGTTTGTGCGATTCAAAGAAAGATAATTAAGATACTTTCTTCTGACGTCATAAGACGAAACGATAAAGTCTATCGTGCCGCCTGCCATTTCTTCGATATAATCGATTGCGGCTTGAATAGCGACGGTGGTTACGTCGCCTTCGACTGTCTTTGAATACGGATTAAGGAAGCTGTAATCGCTTCGTGACAAGCCGTAAATATTTCCCGTTCCGAAAATCGCTTCGAGTCCGGTGAGTTCGTTGCCCTTCGAGCCTTGAACGTAAATCGTATGGTCCTTTCCGACTGCGGAAGTGCCGCCGCCAGAAAGCGTAATTTGCTTTTTGGCTCGGTCGATGCTTACGATTCTTACGCCCGTCATGGCAGACACGGCGGCTTTCGATGCGTCGTATACGTCAACGACCATTCCTTCCATAAGATTTTTAACGCTGTCGACCGTCAAAGTCTTTACGTCGGTGGAAGTGTTTGCAACTGTCGTAGCCAAAAGTCCGCTTCCGTCGCCGTAGAGCATTCTGCCGAAATTGAACTTGCTCGACTTCAAAAGTCCGTCCATTTCCGAATTCAAAAGATTTACGAACGCTCCTTCCGAGCTTTGCGAAGCTCTCATCGCCTTATCGCTTATCTCGATATTGCCGAAGAAGTTTTTAAGCGTAAGTTTAAATTGGGCATAGTTGTTGCCTGCGCAATTAGGAAGGTTGCCCGTTTCCGTGCCTGCGCCGACGCCGCCGTTCACGCCGAACGGAGCAAGTTTGACGATTTCTTTGCCCCATACGTCAGCAGTCGTTTGTTCGATTTTCGCAAGAAGCGGATTTACGCCAACGTTAAGTTGTTCGGCAAGTACGCCGAGATACAAAGTTTTTAATGCGTTTTCTGCGTTTTGAATAGTTACCATGTTTTCTCCTTATTTGTTTAATTGTCTAAGCATCCACCCTGCTTCTTCAATCGTTTTTGGCTTATTGGGCGGCGCTATCGACGATTGCCCGTTTGTTTTTAAAACCTCGGGCGGAGTCGACAATCCGTCAAGGTATTCGTCGACTATTTTCTTTTTGATATCCTCGTTTGAAAACACGAATTCACCCAAAAATTTTTCGTCCTTAACCAAATCTTCGGGTTTTACGATTTTGTTCATCAACACGGCGTTCAAAGCAACGTTAAGGCAATTCTTGTCCGATAGCATTTGGGGGTTATCTTCCAAAAACAAAGCCATATCTTTTGCATAGACCTTGGCATTTTCGTTTTCGGCAAAAAACTTATCCACTTCTTGCTTTAAATCGGGAAATCCCTGCTCGGTCGGAATTTCTACCCTCTCCAATTCTTTAAGTCTTTGCGACTTTTTGGTAAATTCCTTTTCAAGCTCGTTGTATGCTTTTAGTAGCTCTTCCGCGTTTTTAAACTTTCCAAACGAACTTTCGGTTTCTACCGTTTCCGCCGTTTCGTTCGGCGTTTCTATGGTGACCGAAATGTCTTCAAAATTTTTATCTTCCATCAATTCTCCTTTTCCGCGTCGAATTGTCTTTCAATGCTTTCGACGCTTGCGTTTAAACTCAGATATTCTCTGTGTGCGTTAATATGTTTAATAACTCTGTCTCTCAATTCGTCCGAAACGACTTCTCTCGGTTTCAACAAAAGTTTGGAATGTTCGGCGATATGCATTTCGTGATTGTCAACGCTGTCGGGCGTTTGTTCCTTTTCTTTCAAAAGTTCGTTTTCGCGTCTTGCCTTTTTAAGATGAAGTTCGTCGATATCGCGACTATCTTCCCAGTTTCCGAAACCGAGCATATCCATAATTCTCGCTTTATCTCTTGCCGAAATTTTTCCGTTGTCATCACCCAAAAGTCCGAGATTTATAAGCTCCAAAACCATAGCCTTTCTCGACGCATTCGTTTCTTCGAGTTCGTTTGCTGTGTTAAAAATAAGGTCGTCGCTGGCAAGGTCGCTCGCCTTAAAGGCTCGCATTTCGACGTCGCCGTTTTCGCCAGCTATGCGTTTAAACCTTTTTGTCAAAGCAAATTGTCTATAAAGCCTTATGACTTGCTTGCCTATTTCCATAACCGCCGCTCTCAGACTGTCTGCGGTAAGCGAAATTCTCGTGTCGTCTTGTTCGAGCAAAAGATTGATTGCCGTTCCGCTCGACACGTTCGACGGCACCTGCGAATAGGTCGTGACCTCGGATACACCGCTTATCATAACGAATTCGCTTAAAAGTTTTTCTTCTTCATAGTTGAAATCGTTCGGAACGCTTCCTGCGTTAAGCATAATCGGCGGCGTACTGCCTTGCCTGTAAACAAGAACTTTGCCGGGTGACAACCCCTCTTCGGCAAGATTGTCGGTATCGACGCTTCCGTCCTCGACCGCCAAAATCCCCATAGCTATACGATTCATATACTCGTGCTTGCGGTTTTTGACAACGTTGTAAGCGCGCTGAACGGGAATAATTCTGTCCACTATGCTTACGCCGAAAAACGAGCCTATCATATCTATGCAGGTTTGTTTTACAAACGGATATACTCTGCTTCCGTTTTCGCCGTTTACGTAAGGCATATCGCCGTCATAAAGCAACTCGTCGCCTGCTACGATGGTAAGCCTGCCGTTAGGTCTGTCTGCGGTCGGTCTCACGTAACGTTCGATGACGAGCGTCGAATTTTCTTTGGTTTCTCTTATGATTTTCGGTGCTTGCGCGCTATAACCGTATCCGCCGAGCGTAGACGAGCTGTCAAGCGAAAATACGTTTACCGTTTCGCCTTTCACCTTTTTGCCCCAAATCTTTTCGACCTCACAAACGTCCATAGCGGAAACGTGCATGATAGACGGCTGACGGTTTATTTCCATAATCGACAAACTTTCGGGGAATATCTCAAACGGCGGACATACGCAAATCGACACGTCGCCCTCGTAAATTCCGCGTTTAAAGTCAAGCGATTTGCCTTTTTTAGCGTCCCACACAACCTTATAGAACGCTGTTCCGACGCCCTCGCTCCACATATTTGCTTCACTCATAAGGCTAGACCATTTGTTTTCGGCAAGTATGCTGTCAAGAATACTTGTCGCAAACTTAGCGGCATTTACGTCCTCGTCGTCGCTTGTTGCAGGTCTGACGCTGACGTTTGCTTTGACTCTCGCAAGTTTTGAAAGTCTTGTTTCGACTATAGGAGCAATGTGGTTGTAAACTTCTCTCTGCTGCCAAAAATACTGTTTGCCCGTTTCGACAATGTCACCGTTTTCGACAAAGCAATATTGATTGCCTATCAAAAAGTTCATATCTAGCCGCCAATTCAGTTCCAATGAACGCCTTTGTCGACTGCGACGTTTAAAGTCCTCTTTGACTTCGTTTATCAAATCTTCTTTAAATTCCATCTTTGCCCCTTTTCTTTTCGTCCTTTTCGCTAAGCATCATATTCTTAGGACTTTTCGGAACAAACAATTTTCCGAGCGCTTCATAAAGCGAGCGAGCGCAACTTTCGCAAAGATTGAGATTTTGCGAAAGCGAAACTTTACTGTCAACCGAATAGACGGCTTTGCTTTTGCACGATGCCATATCGCATTTGACGCTTCCCGAAATTTTTTCAATTACCATTTTCTTTCTCCTTTAACTCTTTAAGCAATCTCGTTTTTTCTTTAATGAGAGTTTCTTCGTCCACCTTAGACAAATCGTCGTTACTGCTAAGTTCCATATAGGCTTTAAGCGCGGTATTGTCGGGCGGATAATATTTTTTCGTAACTTTCCGTTTTACAAGTTCCATTTCGCCGTCCGTCACGTTGTATTCCTCGACAACTTCGTCTTTGGTGTAACCCGTCGCTCTTTTATAAAGAGTCTTTAAAATTTTCTCATCCATATTCCTCCTGCCGTTTTTTATTCCTTACAAGGCGTTCGAAATCACGCTCTACAAGCGATTTTTCGCCGCATTTAGGTCGGGCTTCTTTCGGCATACTCATAACGAAATATCGAAGTTCGTCCAAAGCGTGGTCGTCGACTTTTTTAGGTCTGTCGCCGCTCCACCAGTAACTTTTAAACTCCCTTATCATATTCGTACAACAGCGGAATATAAAAAGCCGCTTCGTTTTGAGTAGCGACTTTATTCTTTGAATGCCGGTATACAAGTCTTTGTTCACCTTGGTATTTACGCTGATTCCCTTTTCGCAAAATAGTTGCGCAACCGACTTTGAATACGCAAGAGTTTTTTGATTTGCGGCGGAATCTATTAAAGCGCAAAGCTTGCCCGAAAAATCTCTTCGCCAATCTAAACGGTCGGCAATCTCCTTGATTTTTTCGGTATGATAATCGATATCGCGCCCTGCCGCATAATGCTCTGCCACAACGTATATGTTTCCGTCGTAATCGACGGCGTAAAAATGACAACTTGTCGGATTGTTAAGCCCCGGGTCTATTGAAATTCCGCTCTGCCATTCGGGCGGGATATCGAAAGGGTCGATAACGTGCGTACTTTCGTCAAATTCGCCGTACACCAAGCCTTCCGCCGTAAAGAAATGTCCGAATCGTCTGGACTCTTGCTCGTCGTCACTCGTTGTCGCAAGCATATTTTCTATCTCTTTTTCATCGAGATAAGGATTATCTTTCCATTCGATATGCTCGCTCCACACTTCGGGATTATCGTGCTTGTTAAGTTCAATCTCCTCATAAATAAACGTCAGTCCTTTAAGCGGAGTCATAGTGCCGAACATATCGCCGACCTTATCGAAAATACGCATTTTACATTCGTCGTAAATATCTTTGGGCGGTTCTTCGTCAAACCAGACGAAATCGAGCGACGCGCCTTGAAACTTTTCTCGCCCTTGGTCGCAAGACTTAAAGCCGATTTTGCTAAGTCCGCCGAATGCGTTTCGCACCACGATATAATCGATAATTCCGTATGACGGCGACGACTTTTTTCCGCTCTGCATAACTATATCTTCGATATATTGCGGCGCAAGATATTTGAGTATTTTCGATTGCGCAACATCACGCTGAACTTCATACGTCACGCTCACCACCCATCCGAAAACGTTGTCGCGGTTTTCTCTGTACGGATGTATTCCCCTTGCAAGCCAAACGGCTTCGACTGCTCCGCACTCGGTTTTGCCCGTTCTGTTTCCGCCGAACACCCAGCGATTGCGTTTTGGACATTTGTGAAATGCCATTTGTTTAAGGTGAACCTTATCGTGATTGTAATTTTTCAAAGGGTCGCCGCCACGCCTGTCCAATTCTTTTTCAATCTTTAATATACTCTTAACAATTTCTTCAACTTCCATCACGGCAAATTTACTATCGAAATTTTAAAATTCCAAAATCTTATGACACAAAACGACTAAATTATTTCAATCTTCTCTTTTAAAACAAAATCATCAACTACACACAGTCGGAAAGCGGTTAAATAGCGTTTAAATTCAAAATAAGATTAAAACAAGATTTAAATTACGAAAAATTTGACTAAAAGGCTAGCTTATCGCTAAACTTTAATCGGTTAAATCACAAGGCAAGGTATTTTACGCTTTATTTTTATCTATAATTGTTATATAATACAGTTATGGAAAACTTAAAAGCAAAACAAATTTCAATAATCGTTTTTCTTGCAATCGCACTTTTTGCGACTGCGTTTTTCGTCACGTCGCTAAACGTTTCGATTGCAAACGCCGACGACGACCAATACATTTTTATTCCTTATGCAGGCGAACTCAAAGACCTTAGCGGCGCAAATCCGTCAAGCTACGTTTTTATTGACGAGAATACGGACAAAGCGTTCAAGCTCACTCAAACTTACTATGTAAAATATATATCTACGTCGAATGATGACAAATACTATAAAGTATCTTTCGGCTCTCTTGTCGGACACGTCGAAAAAAATTCCAAACTTCAACCGCAAAAAATAGACGGCGTAACAGATTTAAACTGTTGCCCTGACGTGACTTTAACGTTAAAAGACGGCGTTACTTTCAAAAGCGGCGTAACCGAATACACTTCCAACTATGCGTTTAAATACTTAGGCGAATCGGAAAACGGCAAGATTTGCGTTCTTTGCGAGAAAGACGGAACTAAAAAAGTCGTCGAAACCGACAAGAGCAATTTCAACGCTTATGCCGTACCTTTGCATCAAGTAACGCAAGCGGCAAAGGACAAACTATCAAGCGGCGAAGAATCGCAAATGCCCGACGGCTCGTTAAAACCTAAAACCGAAACAAACAAGACGCTCAGAGGCTTACTTATTGCAGGCATAGTCGTTCCTGCCGTTATTATAATTATTTTGATTTTCATTCCGAGAAAGAAAAAGCAAACTTATGACTCGTTTGCCGCATCTCGCCCGAATCCACGCCATTCAAGGCATCCTATGCGCTACCGTGACGATTATGAGGGGGATTACAACTACAACGACAATTATCGTGACGACTATGGCGATTACAAAGAAAGTCCGTCTGAAAGAGATTACAGAAACAGAGATTATAGACGCGACGGTTATCGCGATTACGATGACGAAAATAGGCGAAACGGCGGCTACCCTCGCGGCTATCGGCGTGACGACCGCTATTAAACAGCCTACGACAAAACCAAATTAAAAATCAAAATCGGTCAAACAAAAAAACTAACGAAACAAAATATACCAAACCAAATATACCAAAACCAAACCATTCAAGCACTCAAAACCTACCAAACAAAACCACCCTAATAAACATTCAAAACCTACCAAACAAGACAAAACAAATAAAATCAATATACCAAACAAAATAAACCAACCAAACGAACAAAAAAAGAGCCGTCAGGCTCTTTAATTTTGCTAAACTTCGTTTTATAAACTTAACCGCAGATATACTCCGCAAATACGAAAACCGAAATCGTGTCCTTTTGCAAGTTCCGAATTGCGTTACTACTTTTAGCAAGCCGATTTTGAAATCGTTTTTTGTCTTATCGATGTCAAAAAAACTGCCTGCAACAAACCTTGCCTCATGTCTTTACGATAAAAACACAATTAAGGCGGCTATGGCATTTAGCGGTTATTTAGCTTGCTCTTGTTTCTTTTTATAGTCATCTATTGCAAGGCCGATAGCTTCTTCCGCCAAAACCGAGCAATGAATTTTTTGAGGAGGAAGACCGCCGAGAGCTTCGATAACGTCCTTATTTGTAAGTTTAGACGCTTCTTCGACCGTCTTGCCGATAATCATACTCGTAGCCATCGAACTTGTGGCAACAGCCGCCGTACAACCGAACGTCTTAAACTTGGCGTCTTTAATGATGTTGTCTTCGATTCTCAACGTAATTTGCATAATATCACCGCAAACTTCATTTCCGACCGTGCCGATTGCATTATAGTTTTCGACTTCGCCGACGTTTTGCGGATGTCTGAACTCTTCGATTACTCTGTCGTTGTACATATATATCTCCTTATTATTTCTTATAAAGCGGTGACATAGCTCTGAGTCTTTTGACTTCTTCCGCCAAAATTTCCACCGTTTTGTCTACTTCTTCAACCGTGTTGTGCTTGCCGAAACTGAATCTTATCGTGCCGTGAGCAAGTCCCACAGGCGTGCCTATCGCAAGAAGCGTTCTCGACGGTTCAAGACTTCCCGACGAACAAGCCGAGCCGCTTGAAGCGCAAATGCCTTTAAGGTCAAGCGAAAACAGAATCGATTCGCCTTCGATATATCTGAACGAGAACGACGCATTGTTCGGCAATCTGTCGTGACGAGGTCCGTTAAATTTAATATCGTCTATTTTCTCTTCGACTTGTTTTATAAATCTATCGCGAAGCGACGATATATACTTTGCGTTTTCGTCGATTTCGGCAGTAGCCTTTTTAAACGCTTTTCCCATTCCGACAACCGCAGGAACGTTTGTAGTTCCGCCACGTTTGGAACGCTCTTGTTCGCCACCCGTTATAAGTCTTTCCATTTTCTGACCCGAACGGATATAAAGACAGCCTATGCCCTTTGGGCCGTAAAACTTGTGTCCAGAAACAGACATAAGGTCGACGCCCAAATCTTTAACGTCGATATGAAGCGCACCTGCCGCTTGAACGGCGTCGGTGTGGAACACTATATCTTTCTCGTGAGCGACTTTCGCAAGTTCTTTAATCGGTTGTATCGCGCCCATTTCGTTGTTTGCAAACATAATCGACACAAGAATCGTCTTATCGGTTATGGCATTTCTCAAATCGTCCGGCGATACGAAACCTTCTGGTGAAACGTCAAGATAAGTCACTTCGAAGCCGAGCGATTCAAGTTGCTTGCAAGAAGCATAAATAGCCGAATGTTCGATTTTTGAAGTTATGATATGGTTGCCCTTGTCCTTAAACGCAAGAGCCGCGCCCTTAATCGCCCAGTTGTCCGCCTCTGTTCCGCCCGAAGTAAAATATACTTCCGACGGTTTAGCGTTTATACACTCGGCAACTTCTTCCCTTGCCGCAACGACAGCCGAAGCCGCCTTTTGTCCATAGGTATGTTGCGAGTTCGCATTGCCGAACGTATCGGAAAAATACGGCAACATTTCGTTTAAAACTTCTTTGTCAAGCGGCGTAGTTGCCGCGTGGTCCAAATAAATCATATATCCTCTATTTTCTAATTTGTCCGTTTCCTTCGATTGTATACTTGACCGAAGTAAGCTCTTTTAAAGCGATCGGTCCTCTTGCGTGAAGTTTCTGAGTAGAGATGCCCATTTCTGCGCCAAGTCCAAACTCGAAACCGTCTGTAAAACGGGTAGAAGCATTGACGTAAACGCAAGCGGCGTCAACGTTCTTTTTGAAATACTCTTGCGAGAATTTGTCCTCGCTTACTATTGCTTCCGAATGTTTGGTGCTGTACTTATTTATCATATCGACAGCTTCTTCAACGCCGTCCACCACAGCAAACGACATTTTATACGCCAAAAACTCTGTTGCGTAATCTTCATCGGTCATAAGTCCGATTTCAGGCAATATAGCTTTTGCTTCGCCATCGCCGATAACCTCGACGTTTTTCTCCTGCAACTTTTTAAAGCAGAGCGGCAAAAATTCCTTTGCGATTGCTCTGTCGCAAATAAGATGTTCTGCGGCGTTGCAAACGGAAGGACGTTGCGTCTTAGCGTTGAATACGATATTTAAAGCCATATCGAAATCGGCTGTCTTTTCGACGTAAATATGACAGTTTCCGCCTGCCGATGCTATAACAGGCATAGTGGCGTTGTCCAAAACGAAATGTTTAAGACCTTCGCCGCCTCTCGGAATAACCACGTCGACAAATTTGTCTTGAAGCAAAAGTTCTCTTGAAGACTCTCTCGACGTGTCATCGATAAAACCGACTGCGTCGCTGTCAAAACCCGCTTCTTTAATTGCGTCGCGCATAACTTCGTACAAAGCTCTGTTTGAGTTTATCGCCCCCTTAGAACCGCGAAGCACAACGCTGTTGCCCGATTTAAGGCATAAAGCGGCGGCGTCGATTGTGACGTTAGGTCTTGCTTCGTAAATGATTCCCACAACGCCGAGCGGCGCTCTGACCTTCGTGAAATTAAGTCCTATGGCGTTAGTCCATTTTTCAACGACTTCGCCAACAGGGTCAGGCAAACTCACGACTTGTTTAACGCCTTCTATCATAGTGTCGATTCTTGCGTCGGTAAGCGTCAAGCGGTCGATAAAAACAGCGTCTTTATCGATTTTCGCTTGCTCGATGTCGATTTCGTTTTGTGCCTTGATTTTTTCACGACAAACCGACAAAGCGTTTGCAATGGCGTTAAGCATTGCGTTTTTTTGCTCTGCCGTGTATGAAGCTAAAATATATGACGCCTTTTTGGCTTTTTGACAAATTTCTTCTACTTTCATCTTATTCTTCTTCGTCATCACCGATAGTGATTATCGCGTTGTGATAAACGTTTTGAACGTCGTCGTTTTCTTCGAGTTTTTCGACCATTTTCAAAATCGTTTCTTGTTGTTTTTCGTCAAGTTCGCTGTCGGTATCCGCAATCATATCGCGATCGGCAGACAAAACTTTCACGCCGCTTTTTTCAAGCGCTTCTTTAACGCTGAAAAGGTCTGACGGAGCCGTATAAATTTCATATACGTCGCTATCATCCGTCAAAATATCTTCCGCTCCGCAATCGAGAGCCAAAAGCATAAGGTCGTCTTCGCCGATACTGTCTTTGCCGACAACGATAACGCCCTTCTTTTTAAACATATACGAAACGCAACCTGTTGCGCCCATACTTCCGCCAAACTTATCGAAAATATGTCTGACGTCACCTGCCGTACGGTTTTTGTTGTCCGTCAAAGCCTCGACGATAAACGCCGTGCCGCCGACTCCGTAGCCTTCGTAAGTCATTTCTTCGTAGTTGACGTTTTCGCCTTCGCCCGAAGCTTTCTTTATACTACGCATAATGTTATCGTTAGGCATATTGTTCGATTTAGCCTTATCGATAACGTCGCGGAGCTTGCTGTTCGAGTTAGGGTCCGGACCGCCTGCCTTAACGGCTACGGCGATTTCACGACCGATTTTTGTAAATATGCTAGCTCTCGCAGCGTCGCTTTTTCCTTTTTTCTGAGCTATGTTGTGCCATTTGCTATGTCCTGACATAAAACTCTCCTTTATCTGAATAAAAATTTTTATTGTTTATATATAGTATAATACATTGCAACGCTTGTGGCAACTGCAACGTTCAAAGATTCCATACAATTTTTCATCGGAATAGAAATTTTACCCTTAACTAATTCTAAAATTTCATCCGACAGACCGTGCGCTTCGTTTCCGCCAACAAGCGTAACGTTGCCGCCGAAATTCAGGCCGAAAAGACTATCGCCGTCCATATCGAGCGCATAACTTTCCGTTTTCGTCAAAAGTTCCTTTACTTGCTTTAAATCAATTTCGTATATATCGGTTTTAAACAATGCGCTCATAGACGCTCTTACGACTTTCGGCGAGAAAACGTCGGCGGTTTTATAAAGATAAACGTCAAAGCCTACTGCCGCCGCCGTTCTTATTATCGTTCCTATATTTCCGGGGTCAGATACTCTGTCAAGCAAAATCGCGTTTTTGTTCGGCAACTTAAATTCCGTTTTCGGCTTTTTGACAACCGCAATAATTCCGCTCGGCGAAACTGTGTCCGCCGCATATCTTATCGTTTTTTCGCTGCAAACAAAATATGTCCTGCCATTTAACAAATAATCATACTCGTCTGCTTTATCTTCCGACACAAGTAAAAACTCCACCCCGTAATCGTTAGGCAAATCTTTTATAAGTCTTTCGCCTTCGAGCATAAAAAGTCCGAGTGTATCCCTTGACTTTTTGTCCGAAAGGCTTTTGACCAGTTTCACATATTGATTTGAATTTGAAGTTATTACGTCCATTTATCGATTTAATTCGCTAATTAAAATGCCGTAGCAAAAGCTACGGCACAATATACTATTTTGCAATAGCTTTCTTTGCTTGGTCACAAAGAGCGGCAAAAGCCTTTTCGTCCGTGACTGCAATTTCAGCCAAAACCTTTCTGTTAAGATTTACGTTTGCAAGTTTCAAACCGTACATAAGTTTTGAATAGCTAAGACCGTTGATTCTTGCGCCGGCGTTGATTCTCGTAATCCAAAGTGAACGGAAATCACGCTTTCTTTGCTTTCTGCCAACATAAGCATAATAGCCCGATTTCATTACTTGTTGCTTAGCCATACGGTAAAGCGTATGTTTTGCAGCATAGTAACCTTTTGCTTGTTTCATTATCTTTCTGCGTTTCTTTTGCGCGTTAACTGCTCTTTTAATTCTCATATTCTACCTCCGGATTATTGATAAGGCAAAAGTTTTTTCATTTCTCTTGTCTTGGTCTCATCGACGTATCCGCCTGCTCTGAGTCCTCTCTTTCTCTTAGGTGACTTTTTAGTCAAAATGTGGCTCTTGCCCGATTTGCCTGTTTTGTAAAGTCCGTTTGCTGTTGCTTTAAAACGCTTTTTAGCGCCGCTGTGTGTTTTTTGCTTTGGCATAAATGGCCTCCTGTTATTTTTTTGCATTAGGGGCAAAAATAACAAAAATGTTTCTGCCCTCTTGAATTGGTTGTTTTTCGACGGTTGCTTCGTCCCCTACCAATGCGATGAAGTCTTTCATAACTCCCATAGCAATTTCAGGGTGAGCCTGTTGACGGCCTTTGAGTCTTATAGAAGCCTTAACCTTGTTGCCGTCCTTTGCAAATTTAACTGCTTGTGCGGCAAGTCTTTTAAGATCGCCGATGTCGATAGTTGCCGACAACCAAACTTCTTTAAGTTCGACCGTGTGTTGATTTTTTCTTGCTTCCTTTTCTTTTTTCTGTTGCTCGTAACGATACTTTCCGTAATCGAGAACTTTGCAAACAGGTGGGTCTACGTTCGGCGAAATTTTGACCAAATCAAGACCTGCCTCATCGGCGATTTTTTGAGCGTCCCTTGCCGACATAACGCCGAGCTGCGAACCGTCTGCTCCGATTAACCTAACTTCCTTGTCACGAATGAAGTTGTTGATTTGTAACTCTTTTATAGTTGTTTCCTCCACATAAAAAAATCGGACAGCAAAAAGCTCTCCGATACTTAAAAACAACTTTTTAAGAACCAAAAACAACGAAATGCGTTTGGTGAGAAACTTTCTACTTGCTCATATATAATACTAAATCGCATATTTTATGTCAAGCGTTTTAACGCCTATCCGTAAAATAATAAAATTATTTTTTGCTTTAACTTAAATAAAAAACGTCGTTTTCTTTAAAACTTTTCCGATAAAGTTTTTTAAAGTTATTTTTGTTTTTTCACTTTGTTTGCAACGTCCAAAACGCCTTTAAAAGTCGAAGCGTGCGGAACGTAAAGAATTTCCGAATCGGCAATCAATTTTTTGAACTTTCCGCGATTGAAATAGAAAAACTCGTTTTTCGCTTCACTGACAACCTGCTTTTTAAAAATTTCTATCGCCGGATCGAAAGTCGATTGTTTTATGCCCTTATCGGTAGCTCTTCCCCAGCCGCAAAACACGTCCGCGTCCGGATTGTCCTTTATCGTGTGTTCCATAATGAGAAAGTTTTTGCACATTTCTGCCATATTGAGATAATCGCCGCCGCCGTTTCCGTATATAACGTTAAGGTCTTTTGAATTCGGCGTCATATAAGGAAACAAATTGCAAAATATTACTTTTGAATACTTTTGCATAGTCGCTCTGCCCTCGACGGTTACGCCGTTATACAGAACTCTTAAAACGTTGTTCGTCGTACGGTCGACGTCTTCGAGATTTTCAAACGCCGCATTGCAAAATACGTGCGCCTTTGCCGTACTCGACGGATTTAAAAGCAAAACGATTGCCGTTTTTTCGGACGCAAAATATTGATTTAAAGCAATCTGTAAAGTGTATCTCGAATTTTTAGCCGAATCGCTCAAACATTCGCAATCGCAAAAGTCCACTTTATAATCGGCATTGTCTTTAAATGAAAAATAAGCCATTTTTCTTTCCCTTTATCGTAGTATTGATATTTTACAAAATCGAGCAGAATAAGTCAACCGAACTAAACCTTTTGCAAAGAAGTGCGGATTAAATAAACTTGACGCCAAAGGACAAAAGTCCCACAGACGAAAGACCTATAAGCGCACCGCCGATTGCTATGCCGAGAGCTATCGCAAGCGTAAAGTTTATTGCGGCTTCTTTAATTAGCAAACATGCAAGTTCTCTTTTCGTCATTCCTATGTTGAAATACTGTTTGAACTCCGCTTTTCTGCTGAAATAATGTTCGACGTAGCTGTTCATAAATCCGACTGCTCCGAACACGCAAGCAAAGACCACAAGCATATTTATAAGGTTGATAAATTTCCCCAGCAAGTTCGCCGACGCTTTTATGACGTCGGTCGCGCGCATCATTATCGTCGAATTGGTTCCGAAAATTACGCCCAATTCGTTTTCCAAATCGGTCACGTCGCCCTTTGCCGTAAAAACCATAAATTCCAGTTTTGCGTCGATATACTCGTTATCGACAAAACCGACGTACATCGAACTGTCAAACGTACCCGCAATTTTAAATTCCTTCGGTTTGGAATCGACCGTCAGATAAATGCTGTCGCCGATTTTTTTATCAAACGATTTCACAACGGCGTCGGTAAGATATATTTCATTCCCCTTTGGCACCTTAGTAACGTTGCCCGCAAAATCGACCACGTCTTTTGCAGGTTTGTTCGCCGAAAGAATCATTATGCTGAGTCCGTTCGGAAGTGACACGCCGTCTTTTTTGTTCGCAAAATAATAATCTTTCGCTTCGGTAACTTCGTCCGCCTTTTCATAAAAAATTTGCGATACGTTTGCCACGATAACGTCGCCCTGCATAAAATTCATCATTTTGGTTTTTTGCGTATTTGCAAACACAAGCGAATAAATGATAACCGTTACAAGCACGGACAAAATGCACAATATTCGTTGACTGTTGTTTATGCTAAGGTTTTCCCTAACCGTTTTAAATGCAATAATCGTAGTGCCGTTTGCCCTTGTTTTTTTCATCAAAAACTCCGACAACAGCGAAAAGCCTTTTACGGCATAAGGAAGTCCGAATGAAACAATGAGTATTATAAACAAAAACACAAATATAAACGGAACGAATCTTGCCTTAACGGGTATAGCAAACATAACGATAAGCAACATAAGCGTCAGTCCGATTAAAGCCAAAACCCATTTCAACGGCATAATACGTTGTTTTTTCGTTCCGCCTCTGAGCATTTCGTCAAGACTTAATCTCGAGTTTCTGACAAACATAATTATCTGACTGATTAGCGCAACCAAAATGGCGAACGCCATGCCGATTAAAATTGCCTGCCATGACATAGAAAAGTCTATTTCCTTAATCCCGAGCGATTTGGAAAAAACGAAAGTCGGAAGAAGCGACAAAGCAATGCCGACAAAGCCGCCGATTATCGCATAAAACAGAATCTCGCCCAGTTGCATAAGCCTTATATCTTTTCTCGTCGAGCCTACGCTCATAAACAATGCGGACGAGTGGCTTCGCTCACCCATAATTACGGTAAGCGACGAATAAATAATGGTCACGCCTATGCAGGCAAACACAAGCGACATAAAGTACAGAACAATCGAAACTATGAAAGTAAGCGAGTCGATATATTCCGACGAATGAGAAAGCCCGACGGCATTATCGGGATACTCCGCTTTCAAAATTTCAATCATATTTCCGATAGCGTGTTTATCGTAGCAATCGACGTAAATAACATTACAAAGTTTTACGTTTTCGTCAATGCCTATGCCGAAAGCCGATATGAGTTTAAGCATAACGCTTTTAAAGCTGACCAAAATCTGCGTGCCTTCCATAAGACCGACGTCGTCCAAAATGCCTAAAACCTCATATTCTATGCTTTCTTCACCGATTTGAAGATTGAACTTGTCATGCAAATCGAGTTTGTGTTGCGATGCAAAACTTTGAGAAATCAATGCGCTTTTATTGATATTAGAAGACGTAAGTTCGCCGAATTTGATTTTATTGAAATTGTAAATCGAATTCAGCGACGCAAAATCGACCGCTTTAACGTTTACGACGCTGTTTCGTTTTGCAGCCTGAGCAATTTTTTCGTCGCGATAAAGTAAATTCATCGAAAACATTCCGACAACTGCGCCCTTATCGCCGACAGCATTCAATGCTTTGTCGAGATGCATATATCTTATCATCGAATCGCTATCGACCCTAACCGCAATATCCGCCTTGCCGCAAGCGGCAACGTTCTCCATTCTGTTATATTTATCGAACTCACTTCTGACTATATAAGTGGAAACAAAAATAGCAACCGAAACGGCAATACAAAAAATCACCAAAATCGGTTGCAACGGCTTCCTTTTTATCGAGTTGAAGATGTGTTTGAAAAATAATCTCATATCGGGTGTTTATCACTATATATTACGGCAAATTTCATTCGCGTGTTCGGACGGTATGTCTTCGTTTTGCACTCTGCCGTCAATCATTCTGACGATTCGCGTTCCTCTTACAGCGGTTTCCATGCTGTGCGTAACCTGAACCACGGTAATTTCGTATTCTCTGTTAAGAGTTACAAGTAGGTCCATAATGTCTTCCCTTGCGCGGCTGTCGAGGTTACCCGTAGGTTCGTCGAGCATCAGAACCTTCGGTTTGTACAAAACCGAACGAGCTATCGCAACTCTCTGTTGTTCGCCGCCGGAAATTTTGTCGGGATACTTGTCTAGCAAATGCGATATTCGCATTTTGTCTGTCAGGTCGCGCATGTTTTTTTTGCACTCTTTGACGTCGTCTTTTCTCAAATAAATCGGCAAAAGAATATTCTCTTCCACCGTTAAAGTCGGAATCAAATTGAAAAACTGATACACAAAGCCAAGCTCCGTGCGACGCATCACCGCAAGTTCTCTTTGGCTTAGCATAGACAAGTCTTTTCCGCAAAGAATAACCTTTCCGCTATCGAATTTCGTTGCGCCGCTGATGACGGAAAGCAGTGTACTCTTTCCGCTTCCCGACTCGCCCATAATAGAAACAAATTCGCCGCTCTCTATTTCCAGCGACAAATTGTCAAGCACAACGCTGTCTCCGTATTTTTTCGTTATGTTTTCGGCAATAATCATACGCTCCTCAAAAAGCACCTTGCAACGTTCGGCGCATATCTATAAATAATTCCTTTTACTATTTCGGTGAGTTTGAACGAATCCACGCCTGTTTTTGCCGCATTCCACAAATCGTCAAACCCGTATTTTTTAAAGCTGACGCCCTGCGGAACGGTTGAGGTGTCGAGTCGCTTGTTAAAAGATTTTTCGGCGGTTCGCAAAATATCCAAAGCGTAAATTTCCACTTGATCTTTTGCCCCGTTCGACAAACCGTTTAATATTCTACAAATGGCAAGTCCGTTATCCCTTTTGTATTCCTTGTACTGCTCGTATGTGATTTCCTTGTCGGTGTAATAATATTTATCACCCTTTTGATAAGTCAAAATGCAATAAAGCAGTTGTTTTAAATCGTCGTTGCTTATGTTCTTTATCAAATTGTAACTTTCGTCGGATATAAAATTCACAAGTTTTCCGAAGTTCAAATTTGCGAAGCTCTTTACGATAACGTCAAACAATTTTATATCGACCGCCCTTAAATCGTTTGCGTCGATAAGCGAAGTGTCGCCGTTTTTGTTTATAATCATATCGAGATACAAATCGACTATTCTATAAACGGCATTCCAGGCAGAATCCGCCATTTTCGTTTTTAAAATCATATCGACGTTGTTTTTTATAAACGCAACGATATTTGCTTCGATGGTATCAGCATTTACTACAAAACCGCTTTGAACGATTTCCTTTATAATGTCTATGCCCTCTTCGACGCTTTCCCACTCGACGGACATAACGCCTGCCGTTGCAAGCGTAAGATACACACGCCCAACAACAATAAGTTGTTTAGGGCCTAATTCGTCCATTGCGTAAAGGCAACCGTCGGCATAGTTGTAATAATCTTTATATTGTTTTTTATACCTGTTAAGGTTTTGTTCTTTTTGAGTTGCCGAGTATTTATCGGAATACCAACTAAAACCGCCGAGTTCTCCGTTTGCGATTTTCGCAAGGCATTCGGCGTAAAACTTTTTCGCTTCATCGAGCGAAAGGCAAATATAATGATATGCAACGTAGCCCAATGCGTCGCTTCCTATGACCTCTATCGTGTCGACGTATGCGTTTCTCAAAAGTTTAAGGTCGGCCGCCGTAAAGTCCAGCGTGGAAACCGTTCTCTCGTAAAAGTCTATGAGACTCGCTCCGTATTTATCCACAACCTTTCCGAGGCTTTTCACGGCATCGCCCGAAACCTTTGCTTCCTTTAAAACTTTAAGTAAAAAAACAGAGTCAAGATAAACGCGTTCGACGTCGGTCGAACTCAATTTGTCGTTGACTCTTTTAATACTTTTTTCAAATTCGGCAACCGTTTCGTCGGAATAAACGACGTCCGCTTCGATGATGTCGATTTTGTCATCCCATTTGCCGTATCCGTTCTCGGGAGTTTTTGCGTCATTATCTTGCCCCGTACAGGCAAAGAGCGTAAAGGATAAAGCCACTATCAGCATAGCGAGCGACAAAACGGAAAACAGTTTTTTTCTGCAAGCGTTTTTCATACCCTTCACCTCCGATAATCTACATGTTACTCCTCCTTACCTTGATTTTACTATCAAACGAATAGCTTGTCAATACGGTAATTTTCCAAACAGAAATTTTATTAGCTAAGGTTAATTTCTTCGCTGTTCAATGCAAAGTCTTATTTGTCGGCATAAGTTTATTTGTCGGCATAAATATCAATTAAAAACTATGTTAAACGAGTTTATACGTTATACAAGTTTATATGTTAAATTATATGAAACTTTTATGCGATACTTTCGGAAAACGCTTTCCGGAAATGAAAAGTCGCGGCATTTTGCCGCGACCTTAATGTGATAAAAACTTTTAATGCAGTATTCTAAGCCTTAAAACTGTTTTACCTTTGCGTTGACGTAATTGCAAAACTTATATCTAAGTCCGTTTTCAGCCGTCATAAAATCCGTTTCGCTGTCAAGTTTCCAGCCGTCACGCTCATCGAGATTTTCAAAAAATACCGTTGCGCCGCCGTCTGCGTCCACCTTCGTGACGATAACTTCCGAGCAATAATCGAGCATCGTTTTATAGAACATAGCTCCGCCTACGATAAAGGTTTCGTCCGTGTCGTACTCTTTCAGTTTCGCCGACAAATCATCTAAACTCTTTGCGATTATAACGTCGTCACGCTCGCCGTCAGGCCAAAGCACGACGTTGACTCTGTTTTTAAGCGGTTTTCCGTTCGGGAAAGACAACAAAGTGTTCGACCCCATAACGACGACTTTATTCATCGTATGCGCCATAAAATGTCGCATATCTTCGGGCAAGTGAAAAAGCAAATCGTTGTTTTTGCCTATGCCCCAAAATTTATCCACACAAACGATAGCTTTCATCAGATTGCCACCTCGATTTTTTTGCCGAGCGGCGTATACTTGTAATCTTCGAGTTTAAAATCGTCGACTGTAAAATCGTAGAAATTTTTAATTTCGGGATTTATCCAGAACTTAGGCGCATCGTATTGCGGATTTTTAAGCACGTCTTCGACGATAGGAACGTGTCTGTCGTAAATGTGTGCGTCCGCTATGACGTGAACGAGTTCGCCGACTTTAAGACCGCTGACTTGCGCAAACATATGCACCAAAACCGCATATTGAACGACGTTCCAGTTGTTTGCGGTAAGCGTATCTTGCGAGCGTTGATTAAGTATGGCGTTAAGTTTGCCGTCAGCCACGTTAAACGTCATCGAATATGCGCAAGGATAAAGGTTCATCTCGTGCAAATCCTGGAAGTTGTAAATATTAGTCAAAATTCTTCTCGACTGCGGATTGTTCTTCAAATCGAAAAGCACTCTGTCTACTTGGTCGAATTCGCCTTCCTTATACTTATGTTTTACACCGAGCTGATAGCCGTAAGCCTTGCCGATAGAACCCGTCGAGTCTGCCCAGCTGTCCCAAATGTGGCTGTTTAAGTCGTGAACGTTGTTCGATTTTTTTTGCCAAATCCAAAGTATTTCGTCTATTGCCGCTTCAAAGTTCGTTTTGCGAAGCGTTATGATAGGAAACTCCTCGGCAAGATTATATCGGTTGACAACGCAAAACTTTTTGATTGTATGCGCCTTTTCGCCGTCCGCCCAAACAGGTCTTACGTCAAATTCGGTATCCCAAACGCCGTTGTCCAAAATATCTCGACAAGTATTTATAAAAATTTTATCTGCCTTACTCATATCTTTCTCCTTTAACAGAATGTAACGCACTAAGTATACATTAAATAACAAAGGTTTTCAAGTATAGCTGTCACCTTTTCGCTTTTTTGATTTTTGCCGCCTATTTTGCGCCGCTTTTGTTAACCTTCATTAAACGCTTTAATTAGTCTTTTATCTTTTTCTTTTAAATCGCTAATTATTTCCGTTTTACCGTTTTATAAATATCGCATATTTAAATTCCGCTTAACGTTTACAAATATGCTTAACCGCTTATAAACGTCTGTTAGCGGCTTATAACCGCCTTGCAATTTAGCGGTTTTTAATACCGTTTTACCGTTTTAAAATATCGCTTATAAATATCTATTAACGGTTTATACGCTTAGCGGTTTAAACACACTGCTAAGCCGCTTTATAAATGCCGATAAGCACCTTAAAATATCGTTTGGTTTTTTACAAAACCCCATTCATTAAAGTATATTCTTTAAAAATCTACCCGTTTGGCTGTTCTCGACCTTGCAAATTTCTTCGGGCGTTCCGCTTGCTATAACGGTGCCGCCTCTGTCGCCGCCGTAAGGGCCTAAATCGATAATATGGTCGGCAACTTTTACGACGTCAAGATTATGCTCGATAACAACAACGGTATTTTTATTATCCACGAGCCTTTTTAAAATATTGACGAGCTTTGCAACGTCGTGGGTGTGCAATCCCGTAGTCGGTTCGTCCAAAATGTAGAGCGTTCTGCCCGTACTCTTTTTGGAAAGTTCGGTTGCGAGTTTAACTCTTTGCGCTTCGCCACCCGACAGAGTCGTTGACGACTGTCCGAGTTTGATATACGAAAGACCCACTTCGTTAAGTGTAACGAGTTTGTTGCGAATTTTTGGAATGTTTTCAAAAAATTCACACGCCTCTTCGATGGTCATATCCAAAACGTCCGAAATCGATTTGCCCTTATATTTAACTTCGAGCGTTTCGCGGTTATATCTTTTTCCGCCGCAAACTTCGCACGGAACGTAAATGTCAGGCAAAAAGTGCATTTCGATTTTGATTATGCCGTCGCCGAAACAGTTTTCACATCTGCCGCCGGATACGTTAAACGAAAAACGACCTGCCTTATAGCCCCTTGCCTTTGCTTCGGGAAGAGAAGCGTAAAGGTCGCGGATTGCAGAAAACACGCCCGTATAAGTTACGGGATTGCTTCTCGGCGTTCTTCCGATCGGACTTTGGTCGATGTTTATCACTTTATCGAATTGGTCAAGACCCAAAATTTCGTCGTACTTGCCGACAGTTAGCTTTGAGCCGTTCAAAGCGTTCGACGACGCAGGATAAAGAATTTCGTTCACAAGGCTCGATTTTCCGCTTCCCGACACACCCGTAACGGCTGTCATAACGCCGACAGGAAATTTAACGTCTATATTTTTAAGGTTATTTTGTTTCGCTCCCTTAATTTCGATATAGCCGCGCGGTTTAAGACGCTCTTTCGGCACGTCGATTTTAAGTTCGCCCGAAAGATATTTTCCCGTAATCGAGTTTTTGGCTTTGATTATATCTTCGACTGTACCTTGCGCCACGACTTCGCCGCCGTGCAAACCTGCACCGGGGCCTATATCGACGATATAGTCCGCCGCGCGCATAGTGTCTTCGTCGTGTTCGACGACAATGAGCGTGTTGCCCAAATCTCTAAGACGTTTGAGCGATTCGAGCAGTTTTTCGTTATCGCTTTGATGAAGACCGATACTCGGTTCGTCAAGAATATACAACACGCCGACAAGTCCGCTGCCTATTTGCGTGGCAAGCCTGATACGTTGCGATTCGCCGCCCGACAAAGTACCGGACGAACGGTTAAGAGTCAGATAATCGAGTCCGACGTCAATCAAAAATTTAAGTCTTGCGTGAATTTCCTTTAATATCCTTTCGGCAATCAGCGTTTGGCTGTGATTGAGCTTCAAATCGTTTAAAAACGCGTCGATTTTCGTTATCGACATTTCGCAGAGTTCGTAAATATTGAGTCCGCCCACAGTAACGGCAAGCGCTTCGGGTTTAAGCCGCTTTCCGCCGCAAGTATCGCAAGGAACGCTTTTGATAAGTTTTCCTATCTCTTGTTTGGCGTATTCCGACGTGCTTTCGTTATAACGCCTTAAAAGATTTGTGGCAATGCCTTCATATCTTGCCATCATCGTTCCGCTGTAACCTCTGCCGTTGTAAACCATAGGAATACGTTCGCCGTCGTTGCCGTAAAATATCAAATTCTTTATGTTTTGCGGCAAGTCTTTATACGGCGTATCGAGACTGAAACCGTATGCTTTTGAAAGCGCCGAAAGTTGCATTTTGATAATCTGTCCGCTTTCCATGCTCCAACCGCTCGCCTTAATCGCACCCTCGTTCAGAGTGAGATTTTCGTCGGTGACAAGCATATTGATGTCGATTTCGTTTTTAAAGCCGAGTCCTAAACAATCGGGACACGCGCCGTAAGGATTGTTGAACGAAAACAATCTCGGTTCTAATTCTTCAAGCGAAACGTCGCAATCGGGACAACTGTATTTTGTCGAAAACAAAACTTCTTCTTCGTCAAACTGGCAAACGACCAATCCTTCGGCAAGTTTAAGCGCAATTTCTATGGCGTCGGAAAGTCTTTTGTTTACGCCGTCCTTTACGATAATTCTGTCCACGACGACGGATATTTCGTGCTTGCAGTTCTTATCGAGTTCTATTTCTTCATCGAGCGTATAATTTACGCCGTCAACCTTAACACGCAAATAGCCGCTCTTTTTTAAAGCCGCAAGCTCCTTTTTGTATTCGCCCTTTCTTCCCCTTACGATAGGAGCGAGAATTTGCACTTTTCCGCCGCGCTCTATAACCTTGTCAACGATTTCGTCGACGGTTTGCGGTCTGATTTCTTTTCCGCATTTCGGACAATGCGGCGTGCCTACTCTTGCGTAAAGCAAACGCAAATAGTCGTAAATTTCGGTAACCGTGCCGACGGTAGACCTCGGGTTTTTGGAAGTAGTCTTTTGGTCGATTGCAACGGCAGGCGAAAGTCCCTCGATGTACTCGACGTCGGGTTTTTGCATTTGTCCCAAAAACTGCCTTGCATAGCTCGACAAACTTTCGATATAGCGTCTTTGTCCTTCTGCGAAAATGGTATCGAAAGCAAGCGAAGATTTTCCGCTTCCCGACAATCCCGTAAACACGATAAATTTATCTCTCGGAATAGTCAAATCTACGTTTTTAAGATTATTTTCCTTTGCACCTTTAATTTTAATTTCGTCCATAATATGAATCCTTGGCTTAAAGCCTTTTACGTTAAACTAAAAATTTTCAGCCTGAAAGTTGCTATTTTGGGGGCAAAACTCTATCGCTTAAATGCGATTTTGGCTGCCATAATGCTATCGAGCGCGTCAATGCCTGAGTTGTTTTTTAAGACTCGAAATTTCGTCGCGAAGCCTTATTGCCGCTTCGAAATCGAGCATATCGGCGGCTTGTCGCATTTTAAGATTAAGCTTTTCTATTTCCGCCTTAATATCTTGCGGTTTCTTCTTTTCGGTTGTCGCTTTCTTTGAAATTTCAAGCGTGGAAACAATCGGTTTGATTATGGTTTTAGGCGTTATGCCGTTTCTCTCGTTATACTCTTGCTGTTTTTGTCTACGGCGGTTAGTTTCGTTTATCGCCCTTTGCATACTGCCCGTCATGTTGTCGGCATACATAATAACTCTCGATTCGCTGTTTCTTGCCGCTCTTCCGACCGTCTGCACAAGCGACGTTTCGCTACGCAAAAAGCCTTCTTTGTCGGCGTCTAAAATTGCGACGAGTTTTACTTCGGGAAGGTCTAAGCCTTCACGCAAAAGGTTGATACCCACCAGAACGTCGAATTCTCCGAGCCTTAAACCTTTGACGATTTCTATACGCTCTAACGTGTCTATATCGCTGTGCATATATTTGACTTTTATGTTTACTTCTCTTAGATACTCTGTCAGACTCTCCGCCATCTTCTTAGTGAGCGTTGTAACAAGCGTTCTTCCGCCCGACTCTGTCACGGCGTTTATTTCGCCTATAAGGTCGTCAATTTGGTTTTTCGTCGGTCTTATTTCGATAGGCGGGTCAAGAAGTCCCGTCGGTCTTATGAGCTGTTCGACAACCTTGTCGGAAACCGCAAGTTCATATTCGGCAGGCGTTGCCGATATGCAAACGAGCTGCTTTATTCTCTTGTCGAACTCGTCAAAAGTAAGCGGACGGTTGTCGTATGCGGCAGGAAGTCTGAATCCGTAATCGACAAGATTCTTTTTTCTTGCCCTGTCGCCGTTGTACATAGCTCTGATTTGCGGAATCGTCATGTGGCTTTCGTCGATAAAAGTAATATAATCGCTTTTGAAAAAGTCCATAAGCGTATATGGCGGTTGCCCGACCGCTCTGCCGTCAAAGTAGCGGCTGTAATTTTCGATACCCGAGCAATAGCCTATTTCTCTTATCATTTCGACGTCATAGTTGACTCTTTCGTCAATACGTTGCGCTTCGATAAATTTTCCTTGCTCTTCAAAAAACTTTTTCTGTTCTTCCTTGTCCTTTAAAATACGACTAAGCACGGCTTCTTTGTCACCGCCCACAACGTAGTGGCTTGCAGGGAAAATCATAACGTGCTTTAAATCTTTAAGCGGCTTGCAAGTCAAAGCGTCAATTTCCGAAATGCGTTCGACGTCGTCGCCGAAAAACTCAACTCTTATCGCCGTATCCGTATTAGCGGCAGGGAAAATATCGATAACGTCGCCGCGAACTCTGAAACTCGAACGAACGAAATCAACGTCGTTGCGTTTATATTGAATGGATACGAGTTTGTCGATAAGTTCGTCGCGGTCATAGCTTTCGCCTTCTCTTAAAGAAACCGCTTGCGAATAATACTCAATCGGCGCGCCGAGTCCGTAGATGCACGAAACGGACGCCACTACTATGGTGTCGCGTCTTTCGCAAAGCGAAGCCGTTGCGCTGTGACGAAGTTTATCAATCTCGTCGTTAATCGCAAGGTCCTTTTCGATGTAGGTGTCGCTTCTCGGGATATAGGCTTCGGGTTGAAAGTAGTCGTAATACGAAACGAAAAATTCGACTCTGTTGTGCGGGAAAAACTCACGGAACTCGTTGCAAAGCTGAGCGGCAAGCGTCTTATTGTGCGCAATGACAAGCGCGGGTCTTTGCACTCTTTCTATGACGTTTGCCATAGTAAAAGTTTTGCCGCTTCCGGTAACGCCCAAAAGGACTTGCGTACGAAGTCCGTCATTCAAACCGTCCACAAGCTCGTCGATAGCTTGCGGCTGGTCGCCACAAGGCTTAAATTTAGAAACTAATTGAAATTTTTCGTCCATTCGTTAATTGTTTACCGCTAAAAGAAAAACAAACGGAATAAAGAAATGTTAAACGAACTTATTGAGCAAAAATTTGATAAGCCAACCGACAACGGCAGTCAATGCGCCCGAAATGACCGCAATGCTGATTTTGAAAGCAAGTTTCTTTTTAAAACTCGCCTCGTCGCGAGCAAAAGCAAGTCCGCGCTTATGCAGATTTATGCAATAGTAAAGCTCGCCTCTTTTGTCTGTCTTTGTAAGGTCGAAATAATCGTCGAGTTCGAGGTTTTTAAGAGTAGGTTCAAGCTCGTCTGCTTCGAACGCCAAATCATAGCTGACGTTTGAGTAAACGTCGACCGGACGCATAATACATACGCCCTTATTTTTTGACGCTTCGTTATAGACGTAACGCATAATAGCTTTTTCTTTTTTAGTTAAAGTCGCGTCTTTTTCAAGAGCCATATTTCACCTATTTAATAATCGCTATAATGATTGCACTGATGATAGTGACGATAATTCCGCCCACAAACGAGCCGAAAAGAGCCGCCATAAACACCGACTTTTTGAGTGACCAATTCTTGCCTATTTTTCCGACAACACCGTCTTTTCCGCCGCTCGGCATCGCGACAAGCGAATCTTCTTCGATTTTCGCTTTCGGCAAAAGAGCCAGACAGTATTCGTCGTCAGTCGAATATTTGATGTTTATCATTTCTCTGTCGCTGATTTCTTTGATAGCTTCTTTAAGTCCCGATTTATCGAGAGCAAGGCTATTAGGAACAGCCGCGATAATTTCGTCGGCGTCCAAAATCTTAAATGCGTCGGTATCCCCGACGAGCGACACAATGGCTTTAAGTACTTCGTTATTCTTTTCTTGAATCATATAGCGTACTCCATAATTTTTTTCCATTACAGTATAGCACACGAAATATTCAAAAGCAATATTTTTCATTTAAGCAATAAAATTTGTTTCACAAATCACTAATTGTGTGGTAAAATCAATAAAAATAAAAATAAGTGTACAATAAGATTAGCTATGAATTTACTTGGAAAATTTTTAAACAAAACCGACTTTAAATCCTATGACGAATTTAAAGACTTAAAATTGAACGTGCCGAAAGATTTCAATTTCGGTTATGACGTTGTCGACGAATATGCACGCCTTTGTCCCGAAAAAAAGGCTTTGGTATGGTGCAATTCGGTCGGTGAAGAAAGGTTTTTCACGTTCGGCGACGTTTCTAAACTTTCAAACAAACTTGCAAATCTCATTTTGAGTCACGGCCTTAAAGAAGGCGACTATGCCATGAGTATGCTCAATCGCCGTTGGGAATATTGGATACTCGTCGTTGCGTGTTGCAAAATCGGCGTCACGCTTATTCCTGCGACTCACCTTCTTACCGCAAAAGACGTATCTTATCGTATAAACGAATCACACGCAAAAATATTGTTTGCCACGGCAGAAGAAGACGTTATCGAACACGTCGGACTTGCTCTTCCTAAATGCACAGGACTTCAAGAGGTTTTATACACTCAAAAAGTAGCCGGTTTCAAAGTCATCGAAGAGGAAATGGAAAAGCAAAGCGAAACGCTCGACGTTCATCGCCCAAATCCGAACGGCTCTATGCTCTGCTATTTCACGTCGGGAACGACGGGAATGCCGAAAATGGTCGAACACAACTATTACTATCCTATAGGACACATCATCACGGCAAACTATTGGCACAAAGTCGTTGACGACGGCTTGCATTTCACCATGGCGGAAACAGGCTGGGCAAAATGCAGCTGGGGCAAAATCTACGGTCAATGGATTTGCGGCACGGCAATTTTTGCGTACGACTACAACGGTCGTTTCACACCGACCGACGTTTTGCCTTTCATAGGGAAATACAAAATTACAACGTTCTGCGCACCACCGACAATCTATCGTTTCCTTATCAAGGAAAACCTTTCAAACTATGACTTTTCTTCGCTTACGCACTGCTCCACGGCAGGCGAAGCGTTGAATCCCGAAGTTTTCAAACAGTTCTACGAAGCTACGGGACAAAAAATATACGAAGGTTTCGGTCAGACCGAATCGACGATTCTTTTGGGTTCGTTCTATTTTGAAGAGCCTGTCGTCGGCTCACTCGGCAAACCTAGCCCTATCTACGACATTTCGCTTATCGACGACAACGAAGAAAAAGTTCCCGACGGCGTTGAAGGCGAAATCGCAGTCTTAAACGAAACAGTTTACTGCGGACTTGTCGCAAATTATAAGGGTGACGAAGCAAGAACAAAAGCTGCTCGCGGCGGAAAGTATTATCACACCGGCGACCTTGCCGTCAAAGACAAAAACGGTTATTATTGGTTTGTCGGACGCAAAGACGACATCATCAAATCGAGCGGCTATCGCATAGGACCGTTCGAGGTCGAATCTGCCCTTATGGAACACCCGAGCGTTTTGGAATGCGCAATCACCGGCGCGCCTGACCCACTCCGCGGACAGGTCGTAAAAGCGACGATAATTCTTGCAAAAGGATATACGCCGAGCGAAGAGCTTAAAAAGGAATTGCAAAACCACGTCAAACGCCTTACCGCTCCGTACAAATATCCGAGAATTATCGAATTCGTTTCCGAACTTCCAAAAACGACAAGCGGCAAAATCAAACGCGTCGACATAAGAAAACAAGACAATCAATAACGTAAAATTGTTTAAAGCAATGTAAATCGTTTTCAAGCTGTTTAAAACAATGAAAATCATTTTTGAAATTGTTTTAGCAGTAACAGCTATAATTAAAAAACAGCTATAAAACGTAAACACTATAAAATGTTATTAAATATTAAAGTATTATTAAATAATAAAGTATTATTAAATAGTAAGTTTAAATAACAAAAAAATAAAAAGACCGCAAAGCGGTCTTTTTATTTTTCGTTGTTAATTGCTAATTACATTGCATCCTTAACGCCTTGTTCGGTTCCGTAGAAAACTACGTTTCCTACTCTCTTGCAAACAAGTTTTTTACCTAATGCACTGACCGTAGGAGCATTTGCTTCTGCTTTTTTGGCATCATCGGTGTTGTTATACTTAGTTACGGCAACCGTGTCCGATAAAGTAGTTCCGGTTACAGACCAAGCGACTGTAGCGTCTTTATCATCGCTTTCAGTTGAAACACACTTATAGCCTTTCTTTTCAAGTTTCTTTGTGATGCTTTCTGCATTACATGCGCAGAGACAAACTGTCATAATGGCAACGATTGCAACGATAGCAATAATCGCTAAAACTCTTTTTTTGTTCATCATATCCTCCGTATTTTTGCCTTGTAGGCAAATTTTATAATCTAATTATATCATATTAAGTTTTGCTGTCAACACCCAAAAACGGCACTTATTATACACTTTAACATATTTTTGTTACTTTTAAAAACTCAAATAACAATAATTCGACGCCGTTTTTAAAAACGTACCTTGCTTATTTCACAAAATAAAAAGACTGCTTTTGCAGTCTTTTTATTCATTGTTAATTGCTATTACATTGCGTCCTTGACGCCTTGTTTTGTTCCGTAGAAGATAACGCTTCCTACAAGTTTAACCTCAGCGTATTCTCCACCTTCTTTTGCTTCTTTGTAATCTTTTCGTGCATCTGATGCTTTTTCATACTTATAAACGTAAACGAGTTCGTCACCGTTAGATCCGGCAACAGCCCATTCAAGACCGCCTTTATAACCCGCTTTTTCCATTAGCGCACTTGCGGCTTTAAGTTCTGTTGACGAAACCGCTTTAACTGCATAACCTTTCTTTTCAAGTTTTTTTGTGATGCTTTCTGCGTTACATGCGCAAAGGCAAGCTGTCATAATTGCAACAATAGCAACAATAGCAATAATTGCTAAAACTCTTTTTTTGTTCATTTTATCCTCCGTTTTTTTGCCATAAGGCAATTTATATAATAATTATACCACACTATTCTTTGCCGTCAATACCCAAAATGATATTTATTACACACATTAGACTGTTTCTGTTACTTTTGAAACTTAATATCTCAATTCACCACCACATTCAAACGGCATGCTTTTGCTTGTTTAAGAAGCGTAAATTTATTCATAATTTATAACTATCATTCAATTTAAAGTATATTTGCGTAATTTTTTACAAAATAAAAAGACTGCTTTTGCAGCCTTTCTATTGTTTAAACATTAAATTACATTGCGTCGTCAACTGCCTGCTCGTCACCTATGAAAACAACTCTTCCGACCTTTTTAGCGTAGACGAAAGCGCTGTCGCCGCTTTTTGCCGCATCGTATGCTTTTTTAGCGTCTGCCGACTTTTCATACTTGGTAACGTAAACCATTTGCGTTCCTTTTTCGCCAAGGACTAACCACTCGATTCCGCCTTCGCTACCTTGAGCTTTCATTGACTCGCTGGAAATCGCAATTTGGGCTGCGTCCATAACCTGAACTTTATAGCCTTTCTTTTCAAGTTTCTTCGTGATGCTTTCGGCATTACAGGCACAAAGGCAAGCCGTCATAATTGCGACGATTGCAACAATAGCAATAATTGCTATCATTCTTTTTTTATTCATAATTTCCTCCGCTTTTATTGCCATAAGACAACTTGTATGTTTATTATACAACTCATTTCGTTTTAAAGTCAATTTAAACTTGTTTATTTCACCTAACATCCACAGCCGTTTACTCTGCCAATCAACTAAATTCCGAACCGTTCTATAAAAGAGTTTTGAATTAAAAGCCGTAACAATAGAGCTACGGTCATTCATTTTTAACTATTTTAACATGATAAACTACATTGCGTCGTCAACTGCGCTTGCCGCACCAAAACAAACGACTTTTCCAACCCTTTTAACCTTTTCATAAGTTTTTGCTTCGGTGCAAACTTCTTCCATCTTTTTTGCGTCGTCGGCTTTGTTAAAGCAGTAAACGTGTACGACGTCTGTTCCTTTTAAGCCAGCCACGTACCATTTCAATCCGCCATCGAGTCCGCCGCCGTTTTTGTTAATATTTTTGATTTCGTCCTCAGTTGCGACAGAAACCTTATATCCTTTCTTTTCAAGTTTTTTTGCAATGCTTTCCGCATTACATGCGCAAAGGCAAGCCGTCATAATCGTAACGATTGCAACGATAGCAATAATTGCTAAAACTCTTTTCTTGTTCATAGTTCCTCCGATTTTTCATTTAGTCAGCCTTTAAGCCTAATCATAACGAGTTTATAAATCAATTATACGAAACGATTATGGCAAAGTCAATATCGAATTTTATCCCGTCTGCGCCATCGCTTATCGGGTAATAGCCGTTATTGCGTTGACTAAAAAAACTATATTTGATAAAATTTAATAAGAAAGAGAATAGTTAAACCAGCATAACGACTTGATGTCAAGTCACACGTTTTTTTATGGCTACACAAATATCAATAGCATGTTTATCGTTGCTCGGAGGACTCGGCGTCTTCCTTATGGCAATGAAACTTTTATCAAACAACATCGAAACGCTTGCAGGCAACAAAATGAAACTTATGCTCGCAAAACTCGGAAAAAGCAAAATCGTCGGCGTCGGCATAGGCGCAGGCGTCACGGCGATAATTCAAAGCTCGGGCGCGGTTTCGGTTATGGTTATAGGCTTTGTAAATGCAGGGCTTATGAGCCTTGTGCAAGGCGCGACGATAATCTTCGGCGCAAACATAGGCACGACGATAACGGCACAAATCGTAGCGCTCGGTATGCTCGGCAGCGGCGCAATTTCGATGGACGTAATTTTTGGCGCATTTTGCGGCTTAGGCGCGCTCGTTCTTTTGTTCGTAAAAAACGATACGGCGAAGAAAATCGCGGGGCTTGTCGCAAGTTTCGGTATGTTGTTTATCGGTCTTACGCTTATGAGCGAGGCAATGAGCATATTCACCACTGCCCCGAAACTCATAGCGTTTCTTGCAAAAATTCAAAACCCTATCTTGCTTGTGCTTATAGGTTGCGCAGTCACCGCGCTTCTTCAAAGCTCGTCTGCAATGACAGGCATCATAATCACTATGATATTCGGCGGACTTATAAACATCGACCAAGGCATTTATATGACGTTCGGCTCGAACATAGGAAGTTGTGTGGTTGCCGTCATAGCTTGCATAGGTCAATCTACAAACGCAAAGCGTACGGCTTTCATTCACTTTTTCTTCAACGTTTTGGGCGTTATCATATTTATGTTAATAGGGCTTTTTATGAAGCTCGGCTCGACAAGTTTCGGCAAAGTTTTAAACCTTATGTTCCCTAACGTTCCGACGACGCAACTTGCCATGATGCACACGATTTTCAACACAATTACGGTTATTTTGATTTTGCCGTTTACAAATCTTGTCGTAAAAATGACGGAAAAAATCATAAAGGACAAGCCGAACAAAAAAGACGGCGGCATGCGGCTTACCTATCTAGAAGAGCATATCTTGGGAACACCGCCGATTGCCGTCGAGCAAATTAAAAAAGAAGTCGTCGATATGGCAGGAAACGCTATGGCGAACTTCAATCTGGCAATAGATTCGATTATAAATCTCGACTTGTCGCACAAAAAAGACTTTGCAAAGCGTGAAGAATTTATCAACTTTCAAAACAAAGAAATCATTCGTTACGTTATAAACGTCACAAAACTCGACGTATCCGACGCCGACCGCGCGTTTTTGGGAACAATCTATCACACGGTGACCGACTTAGAGCGTATCGGCGACTATGCGGAAAACATTTTGGAATACACCGAAAAGCTCATAGACGACAATCAACATTTTTCAAACGGCGCGATTGCGGAACTCGGAAGCCTGACGGACAAACTGAACGAACTTTACAACGTCACTATGTCGATGTTCATAACCTGCGATTATTCCGAAATAAACAAAGCCGAACAGCTCGAAGAAGACGTTGACAAAATGACAGAACAAATGGGACACAATCACATTCGCCGTATGACGGAAGGCAGTTGCACTATGGACGTCGGCTCGCTCTATCTTGCGCTCAACTCAAATGCCGAACGTATCGGCGACCATATCATAAACATTGCCGAATCTGTTGACGCTTTTAAAAAGAAAATCAAACCTGCGGAAATCGCCACACAGCAATTAGTTTAAATAAAAAACTTGCCTTGTCGGCAAGTTTTTTTAATCGTTTTTTTGTTTAATTCCTGTATTCTGCTGCGTTTCTTGTTTAATTGCTAAGTTTCTTTGTGTAGTCAAATTGCCCTGCATACTGTCGGTTCCTTTGTTAAAGCAAATTGCCCTGTATGCTACTAAGTTTCTTTATAAACAAACAAGTATCTATAAAAGCAAAGCATTCCGTTAGTCAGGCTTAAATTAACACAGTCTGCCGTGTGTCGTTGTTTGCCGCAATAGTTACTTCGTTTTTGTTTAAACTCGCAACAGTCGCTAATTAAAGCGTTTTGCACCACGCCGCCGCATTTGAGCGATGAAGCAGTTTTCCGTCCGCAATATTATAGTCAGGATAGAGTTTTCTCATTCTCGAAACAGACTTTTCGATTCCGCTTCCGCCCGAAGTCGCAAACGGAATAATGGTCTTGCCCGAAAAATCATAGCTTTCGATAAAAGTATCGACTATGCGAGGTTCGACATACCACCAAATCGGAAAACCTATCAAAACGTTGTCATATTTTAAAACGTCGGTTTTTTCGGCAATTTGCGGTCTACTCGTTTCATCTGCCATTTCAAGCGAACTGCGACTTTTATTGCTCATCCAGTTAAGGTCGGCGCTTGAATACGGCGTCACGGGTTTAATTTCAAACAAGTCCGCACCGATAGCGTCCGCCATTATTTTTGCTACTGCGGCAGTATTTCCTTCTGCCGAAAAATAAGCGATAAGCGTTTTCCCTTTCATCACAAACTCTCCTTATAAATTTCTATTATTTCCTTACGGTCAAGCGTTTTATAACCGCCGTTCATAGTCAACGTCACGTCGGCGATATTTTCTATCATAGACTCGGGTTGCAATATGAAAAATTTCCTAACATTTTATCTCCTTATTCTTACTTATTTTTATTGTTTTAATCTGCTCCGCGTAAGCGTCTTAAACTTGCAAGCATATTAAACGCACAAGCGCATTTAACCTGCAAATTCTTTATGCTTTAATTATAAATCTATTTTTTTCATTTTCAACTATAATTTTCATTTTCATCATTCCGTTTTTCGTTTTAAATTTAGCGTCAAAAGCTGAAAATTGCGTTAAAAAAGAGCCGCTAATGCGGCTCTTTTAATTCGGTTTAAATTCGGTCGGCGAGCAATCGCTAATTTATGTTATAGCAATAAATTATAGCAACAACCGCCGTCCGTTTCAAAACATTAAAGCAACAACGTCTTGTCTTCGCCCATTCCGAGCATTCCGTCAAGAATATATTTCTTGCCGTCCTCGTCACGAAGATAACCTTGAAGTTCGCCGAACGTGACGTAATAATCGATATTGACGATGCCTGCGTGCATAATCATCGGATTTAAGCTGTAAACCTTAAACGTAAGATTGACCATATCGTGTTCGTCCTTGACATACCACTCGGCATAATCTTTGAAATCTTTCGTTTCAGGGTTTCTGGTAAACTTGACAGGCGGCAAAATGCTGCTCTTTCCCTCGAACCACAAAATGTTTTCATTATATTTTTCTTGGTCGATAGATTGGTTTCTCGTAAGGTTAAACGCAAGATATTGCATTTTTCCGTCCACTTCGCACTTGCCCATCGTGGTTACCCAGTCATAGTGCGCACGACGCGGATAATAACCTCTGTGGTCGTCGATAATCGCCGTTGAATCTTCATCCGTAAGCATTTCTTCGCCGTTTATAATAAGCGAACCTTCCGCCTTAAAGAAGTCTTTTTGGCTGTAAAGCGGTCTGTTTTTGCCGAACGGAATAGAAGCTACGCACGGGTCGCTGAGTCTTGTCAAATTAAAATTGTACGAAATAGTCGCCTCGCCGTAATTTTCCTTTATGGCTTTAACAGCCGTCTTGTCCTTTCTCGGAACGGTGATAAGGCATTTGCCCTCGTGCTTGCCGCTAAGTTCGGCTTTGCCGTCTTGGAAGTTATTGACGTATTTAACAAACGAAACAGGCGTTTCGGCATAAGCCACCGCGCCGTTTATAAGGTTCGGAGCAATTTGGGTATCCTTGCTTTTAAGGTTTGTATCCCAGCAGTACGTTTTTTTCGTACGCTTGTCATAGAAAATGTTAAGGGTCTTTCCGAATATTCCCATATCGCAGACTACGGCAAGAAGTACGCCGTTTTTAAGGTGAACTTCGGACGCTTCCCAAAGCGTAAGTTTAAGACGATTGAAACAGTTAGGCAATGCGGTAGGCTTTTTTGCCTTGACTAAATCCATAACTTCAAATTCACGGCTGAACGTTCCGAAAACTACTTTTCCTTTTTCGTCAACCATACTTTTAGGCGGCTCGACGGCGCGTCTTTTCTCATCGATAAATTTGCTATATTCTCCCATAGAATTCTCCTCCTTATTGCAAATCGATATAAGTTTTATAATTTTGTTTGTTGTTTAATTTTGCTGTTTTGTTTATTTTTAAACTCTATTTTTTTCATTATTTTGCTATTTAAACTTTATTGCTTTATTTTTTATTTTGTTGTTTAAATTTTATAGTCTTGTTCATTATTAAAATTTTGTATCACTTTGATTCTGTCAGATTGATTTAATCTTTTAGACTTTTTCGGCTATTTATGATGTTTGCGTTTTAACTAAGCCGATTATTTTTGTTCTTTCGTTTTGTCTGATACAACTCTTTTTACGCCGTTATGGTCAAGAACTATTTTGCAACCGTGTTTTTTAAGCCAAAAATAACTTTTTGTCGCTTTATCGGAATATTTGTTCTCTCTTGTCGCTTTTCTTTGGCACGACGGAATAGCTTTTAAAACCTTGAACAATATGCTCCACAAAAACTTTTGTTCGCTCCAAGGCTGACAACCCCAGACTTTGAACATACGAATTATCTTTTTAACGCTGAAATCGTCAAGCACAAATACGCCTGCGCCGTCAAGCGCTCTTGCCACCAAATATCTGAAACGCCTTCTGTCGTCCATCGTCATAGTAGGCAAAACCTTTTCGATAACCAGCCTTATAGTCATAGATGCGTGATTTGTACGCTCCGCCAAAACAAAACTGCCGTCGTTTTTGTTTATCTGCCAATTAAACGTATAATGTTGCCAGATGCCCAAGCAATGCGAATAAATCGTTCTATATTCCCTTGAATTTATAAGCACCATTCCGAAAACGCTGAACTCCGGACAAGTCTTGTCGATTTTGTGGGAAATGAGATAGAACTCGCTTGCATCCGTAAGCTCTCGTCTTATTCCCGGTCCGTCGTGGTCGTAGATTTTCAAAATTCTTTTTTTTATGGCTCTGTCTACAAAACTTGCGCCGTAAACCGCCATATTGCCGCCCTTAGAGTGACCGCCAAGAATAATAGGCTTGTCCGTCATTTTTGCGTAATCGCTTATCGCTTTCACGGTTAGTTCGTGAGATTTAAGCTCGTCAAGGTGAATAAGGTCTACGTCTTCGAGCCAACCGATCATATGGTCGTCCGTTCCACGGCACGCTATGTACACAAAGTCACCCAAATCAAACAACACGATTCCGAATTGACAACTGTCGTCTGTCGACAAAGCGTATCTTGCGTCAATGATTTTTACCTGCGCAAAACGCCTGCTGCCTTCGAGCGCTTTAAGAATTTTCACGCAATCGTCGTGACAATAAGGCGCGATTTTCTCTGTCGGGATATTCTTTTCCTTTGCTGTTTTCAAAACGTCGCAAACAGAAACGCCCGTCACCTTGTCCAAATCCATATATGCAAGTTGACATAAAATCAAACTGTCTGCGTCCGAAAACGGCGCTTCGGCAAACGTTTTATCGAACTCTTTTGCAAAGCTCTCGATATTGTAAAAGCGATTGTGCTTATAGCTATATCTTCTGTAAGCCTTCTTAAACGCTCTCGTTTCGTACAACTTTTTGGCGCGTTTTTCGATTCTCTCCGTGTTTGCGTTATATCTCTCTTTGGCAACCTTTACAATTTCATAAATTGCAAGCGTCACCGCCAATATAGTCCACATAAGAGTGCCGACCCATTTTAAAGCCGTAAACGCTCCCATGCACGGCGCAAGCGCAAAGTTTTTATGCAAAACAAGCATTATGGAAACGTTTTCGAGCATATCGAAAATCGCCGCAATAAGCGGAATACAAACGCCTATCCATTTAACTTTTTTCTTCAGCGTAGGAACGATTAAAAAAACCATTGCGAAAAAATAACATGTTACGAATGCAAAATCGATAGACGTATAATAAATATTGCTCTGTACGTCGGCGTCGGTCATAAGATTTGCCGTTTCGATAACGTACGATTCGTCATAATAAATTTTTTCGTCAAAATGTCCCCTGTCTTTCATAGCGTCGGAATCGAACTGACAAACAGGCAACCTGAAACATACAAATAAGGCTATCGACAAAACGACTGCCACAATACCGATAGTCAAAAGAATTTTTTGACTTTTCTCCAATTTTCCCATATAACTATTTTACAATAAAAATTTTAAGTTTACAATATCAAATCGAAAAATTGTTAGATTGTAAACCGATTTAAAACCGATAGGGAGTTCAAATTTGTAATACTTTTAGCCGATTTAAACGTTCAAATATTATAAAGGCTCAAACTAAGTTTGAGCCTTTCCACCTTATAGAAGAATGCACAGCACTCCGCCTTTGCCTTCATTGATAATTCTGCCGAGAGTTTTTTGCATTTTTTGTCTTGCGTCTTGCGGCATCACCGCAAGTTTATGTTGAAGTCCGTCGTTCACCAAGCTGCTAAGCGATTTTCCGAATATATTCGTTTCCCAAAGCGCCGACTTATCGCCCTCAAAATCGCTCATAAGGCTTTTTACGAGTTCGTCGCTTTGTTGTTCGCTTCCCACAATCGGACTGACTTCCGTTTCGACGTCAACTCTTATGATATGAAGTGACGGCGCGGTAGCTTTAAGTTTTACGCCGAACTGACCGCCCTGCTTGACAAGTTCCGGCTCGTCGAGCGTCATTTCGTCAATTAGCGGAGCGACTACGCCATAACCTGTCTCTTCCGCCTGCTTTAACGCTTCGTCGAGTTTTGCCGTTTTCGCTCTCGCTCCCGATAAGGATTTGAGCAATCTGAACACGTCGTAATCGGAATTGAGTTCTTCACCGCACTCGTCGCTCGCGACCTTATAGAACAAGCCGTCTTTGACTTTAAGGTCAATTTCCACTCTGCCGAGTCCCGCGTCGAGCTTGATTTTTTCGGGTTTGTCCAAAAAGTCAAGATTTTCAAACGCTTCGTCAAAATTGACGTAATCTTTAAGTTTCGACGCAGTCTTTCCTATGCTGTCCATAACGGAAATAATTTCGCTCACTATTTCGCCGCCGAGCTCTAATGCCTGCACCCATTTAGGCGCAATTGCGTCGATAAGTTTGATAGGAAATTCAAGCAATACGCTTTCCATAATTTCCGTCACGTTTTCTTCCGTCATATTGAGCACGTCTACGGCGATTACGGGCGCTTCGTATTTTTTCTCCAAAGCGTCTTTTATTTTCAAAGCCGAATCGCTGTTCGGGGCCGCCGAATTCAATACCACAACAAACGGTTTGCCCATCTCTTTAAGTTCGCTTACGACTCTCTCTTCCGCCGCGATATATCTTTCCCGTTCGAGTTCTCCGATAGTGCCGTCCGTCGTAAGCAAAACGCCTATTGTTGAATGTTCTTTTATGACTTTTTCGGTTCCGAGTTCCGCCGCCTTTTCAAAAGGCATTTCCTCCGACGACCACGGAGTACGCACCATTCTGTCCTTGCCTTCCGCCTTGTGTCCGACCGCGCCGTCGATGACGTATCCGACGCAATCGATCATTCGCATACTGACCGACAGTTCGTCGCTGAAACTTACTCTTACGGCTTCGTTCGGAACGAATCTCGGTTGAGTTGTCATAATCGTTTTTCCGTCTGCCGATTGCGGCAATTCGTCAACCGTTCTCGCGCGAGCGTTAGGGTCGGCAATTTTGTCTATCACAAAACTTTCCATAAAGCGTTTTATAAAAGTAGATTTTCCCGTTCTGACCGGACCTACAACACCGACGTATACGTCACCGCCCGTTCTCTTTGCTATGTCTTCTAAAAGGTTAAATTTGTTCATTCTGCCCTCCCACTTACGCTAAAATATATTCGACAAAATTTTAAATATAACGCTTATGTGAAATTTTTCGGCAAAAAAATAACGCCTTTCGGCGTCTGTCTTCTGTATTCTTTATATCTTTGTTTTAATCTTTTTAAATTTGCTTTAATAACTGTTTTCTTCTGTGCTTTATAACTTTCTCTTTTGTGCTTAACGGTTTTATCGTTTGCAATTAAAATCTTTTCTTTGGTACTTAAAAATCTTTCGTATTTTAAAATTTCGTCTTTCGTTTTTACTCCATCTCTTCAAAATTCTTTTGTACTTTAAGATTTTTTCATCAGGACTTTTAGGTTCGTCTTTTGTAAAATCTTCTTTTGTCTTATTTTCTTAGTGAGCAGTCTGCACACTAATCCAAACAATGTGAAACGCAATTTTGCGGTTTCTTTTGCCTTAAAACGTATCTTTCGAATAAATCGCCTTTGTATGTCAAATAGTTTTCTTTTGTATTAAAAATTCCTTTGTAGGCTTTTAGCGTTTAGTCTTTTGTTTTTATCGATTTCAGACTTTTGTATAGTAAATTTTATCTTTTGTAGTTATATCGTGGTTTAGTCTTTTGAATAAATCTTTTGTGTTTAAAAATCTTTTGTAATTTGCTTAAAGCGGTTCTTAGGTAAATCGCAACCGAAATCGGTTGTTTATCTTTTGTAAGGCGCATTAAGGCGCGCGAACCTGAAAAACAAGTACAATCGGCGTTTTCTTCTTTCGTAGACCCAAATCTTTTGTAAATTCGACGTTTTCTTTTGTATGAACCGCTACCAATGCGATTCGATTATCTTCGGTAATTTTCGAATTTGTCTTTGGTAAAGCCTTTTGTAGAAATCTTAGATATTTTTTATCTCTTTATCGTTTGTAAATTCCGCTAATGCGTTTTATCGTGAGTAAGTTAAAGAAAATAAAAAACGCCAGACTGCACCCGATAGATTGCAGCTGGCTGTCTCAGTAAGACCCTATAGTTTTGCGTCACAGCCTTGCGACTGTTTTGCCTATTCATTTGTAAGCATATAATATCATATAGCTTTTAAAATTTCAACGAATTTCGCACGTTTTTTAGCATATTTTTGTCGAAAAATGGCATATTTTTCCTTAAAGTTTTCATTCGTATCCGTAAAATTCCGAAGATATTGGTTATTGTCGATTTTGTGAAAATTTTGATTTTCAAGTGTAAATCACAATAAGTTGCATACAATATTTTTGAGGTGTTTATGTGGTCGAACGTCATTAGCTTAGACAAAACATATTCAAGAGAATTCGATTATCTCTTTGACAAAATAAAAAACAATAAAAACCTATCCTACGCCTTTGAAGAAAGCAAAGACAGAAACTTTTTATATCTCGCTTCGGTATGCGACAGCGCCGCCACGGTGATAAACGAGGTCGAAAACGCAATTTGCGACGTATATTTAAATCATTTCAAACTTGCCTATTTTATGTCGAGTTTCAGAAACAGAGTCACGCCTGCGCTCGTTGCGCTAACTTCCGCGCTTTTATTGTTTGACCAAACTTACGAAGATACGCTTATACGCAAAGTTTTGAGCGAGGTTATCGACTACAACGTCGACGGCATTTTGAATTTCAGGCTCAAAGACCTGACGGCAAATTGGAGCGAGCTGTCAGACCTTATCGCAAACCTGCTCTCAAACAGCAACAGCGACGACGACATTTATTCGGTTGCCGAATTTATCCATTCGCAGGAAGGCGGAAAAAACCAACTTATATTCGGCGAAGACGGGCTTTTCAATCTTACTAAATCGGAAAGCGTAAAAGTCGAAAACTATTTCGACAACGGCGATTTGAACTTGCTGTTCGCAATAATAAAAGAAAGTCCCAAAGAACTCATTTTAAACGGCGCGGCTCTTCCCGTCGGCGTTAAAAAGAGTTTGAGACCTTTTGCAATAATAAACGAAGCCGCAAGATACGACTAAATATTTCGCGGCTTAATCGGCTTTTTGGCTAATCGATTTTGATTAGCCTTTTTTATGCTTTTATTTTGTTATAATTGATTTAGACTTGCTTTTTTATTCGGATTTATTTTGGCATCATTGGTTTTGCCAGCATTTTTAAACCCACTCACATTTTGGCACAATGAATTCAGGTTTGCCTTTTAACCTACTTTCATTCGTCATCATCGATTTTCATTTTGTTCGGCTTTCATTTCTTCATACGACGAATATTCGGCAACTACTCTGCCTGCCGTCGGAGCAAATTCGCTTGCTTCCGTCTCCTTTTTGCGGAACACGGCAAAAAGCAAAATCGCGTCTATGAAAAAGTTTATCGCCCAACTTATCGGCCATGACAAGTAAAGCATCTGCGGAGTATGAAACGCTCTGCACGCCGTATAAATCCATATTATTCTGAACACGCATACGCAAAAGAAACTTGCAAGCGTCGGAGTGACGGAATAGCCCATTCCCCTAAGACAGCCGACCATAATTTCAACCACTCCGCAAACGAAATAAATAGGCAAAATAATTCTCATTCTGTCTACGGCATAGGCGATAACCGCTTCGTCGGTCGTATAAAGCGCGGCTATATATTTCCCCGCCAAAAGAAAGACAAGCGTAAAGATAAGGCTTATCACTAAAACCATAAACGAACACTCGACTGCGACCTTTTTAATTCTCTTCAATTTGCCTGCTCCGTAATTCTGTCCCGCAAACGACACGGAAGCGTTTGACACGGCGTTCATCGAAGTATAAACAAATCCTTCGAGATTGCTTGCCGTCGAACTGCCTGCGACAAGCGCATATCCGAAGCCGTTAAGATTTGTCTGAATGAGTACGTTAGCCACCGAAAAGAACGAGCTGAGTATTCCCGAAGGTAAGCCGACTTTCAAAATGCTCTTCAAAACGTTTTTGTTGAATTTTAGTTTTGACAGTTGCAACTTGCAATAGCCCTTTTCTTTAAACATAGTAATAACAAGCAAAATGCAGGAAACGTATTGGCTGACAATGGTTGCAACCGCAACGCCGACTACGTCCAAAAGCGCGACTATAACAAAAATCAAATTAAGGCATACGTTTAAAACGCCTGCGATAGATAAATACAGAAGCGGTCTTTTCGTATCGCCTTTCGCTCTTAATATCGCCGCCCCGAAATTGTATATGATATTTGCAGGCGCGCCTATAAAATATATTCTCAAATAATCCGTCGCCTTATCCAAAATAGCAGGGTCGGTTTGCATCCAGACAAGAAAGTATCTTGCGCAGAACGCCCCTATTATACCTACGACAACGCCCAAAACTATCGAAAGCAACATAGAATTGTGTAAAGCCGCTTGCGCTCTGTCTTCGTCTTTTGCTCCGATAGCTTGCGCCATAACGACGTTTGCACCAATCGAAATACCTATCGCCACGTTTACGATAAGATTGATTAAAGCCGTATTCGAACTGACCGCCGCAAGCGACTGAGTACTCGTTGCCGAAAATCGCCCGATTACGATAAGGTCGGCGGCATTGAACAAAAGCTGCAAAATGCCCGAGAGCGCAAGAGGTAACGAAACCGCTATCAGGTTTTTAAGGAGCGGTCCGTTTGTCATATCCATATCTTTAATTACAAAAGATTTTTTTCTCATAGTCGTTACACTAACGCTTTTTTGCTTTAAGTATTTCCTTTCGTTAAAACGTTTTTAGTTCTAAGCATGTTGCATTAACTGATTTTTAATAACGCTTTCTACTTAGAATTTATTTTGCTTCCATAACAATGCGCATTTTAGACATAATCGACAGTCAATAATTATGTCTTTCTTGTTTAACAATAATATTCTCTTTTATAAAAAAAGTCACGCACACGCGTGACTTTTTTTTAAATTTAATAAACGATTAAAGCTCATATCCTGCAAGGAAAGCGGCTTTGTTCGATTCGATAAACTTTGCTTTCGATGCAAAAACCTTTTCGATGGTTTTAAGCATTTCGTCCTTTGTGAAAAGTCCGCTATGCTTAATGTATGCGCCCAAAACAACGAGGTTGGAAGCCTTGTCGTTTCCGATTTTATGAGCAATTTCGTTTGCGTTTACGTAAATAGTCTTTACGTCGTCACGCGCGACTTTTTCCGAAATAAGCGAGCTGTTGACCAGAACAAGTCCGCCCTTTTTGACGCTTGCTACAAATTTGTCAAGGCTCGGTTTATTCATAGCGATAAGGGTGTCCGGCGTTGCGATAATCGGCGAAGCGATAGGAGCGTCGTCAACTACGACCGAACAGTTTGCCGTGCCGCCGCGCATTTCAGGTCCGTATGACGGAAGCCATGTAACGTTTTTATTTTCATACATCGAAGCGTAGGCAATCATTTGTCCGAGAGACAAAACGCCTTGACCGCCGAAGCCTGCAACTATCAATCTTTCCATACTAAACCTCCTTATAAACGCCAAGAGGGAAAATCTTGGTCATATCCGTTTTGACGTACTCGACTGCTTGAAGCGGCGACATGTGCCAGTTTGTCGGGCAAGCGCACAATACTTCTACAAAAGAGAAGCCTTTGCCTTCCGCTTGATTTCTGAATGCTTTTTCGATAGCCTTTTTAGCTTTTTTGATATTAGGAACGTCTGCAACCGAAACTCTTTCAACGTAGCTCGGTCCGTCGAGCGTTGCAAGCATTTCGCTGACTCTGATAGGATTTCCGTTCAAGATCGCGTCACGTCCGTAAGGACAAGTCGTAGCCTTTTGACCGAGAAGAGTCGTAGGTGCCATTTGACCGCCCGTCATACCGTAAATTGCGTTGTTGATGAAAATTACGGTGATGTTTACGCCTCTCGTAGCGGCGTGAAGGATTTCCGCAAGACCGATACTTGCAAGGTCGCCGTCGCCTTGGTAAGCAAAGACGATATTATTCGGATTTACATATTTAATTCCCGTTGCAACCGCAGGAGCTCTGCCGTGAGCCGCTTCTTGCATATCGCAGTTGAAATAGTTGTAAGCAAAAACCGCGCAACCGACAGGCGCTACACCGACAACGTGTCCTTCGGCTCCGATAGCGTCGAGAGCTTCCGCAACCAAACGGTGAACAATGCCGTGTGAACAACCGGGGCAATAATGAAGCGGCGCGTCGGTCAAAAATTTAGATTTTTCAAATACGATGCTCATATTACTTGACCTCCTTTAAAACGAATTCGACGACGTCCTCAGGCGACATAATATTTCCGCCCGAACGGCCGTAGAATTTAACAGGTTTTTTACATTCCGTATAAAGTTTAACGTCTTCGATATATTGTCCCATAGAAAGTTCCACGGTAACGATTTCTTTGACGGATTTTTGTTCGCCGACTCTCTTGAATGCGGCTTTCGGGAACGGATAAACGGTGATAGGACGAATAAGTCCTGCCTTTATTCCCTTTTCGCGAAGCATATCGACGCTGCTCTTTACGATTCTGCCGACAGTTCCGTATGCGGTGAGAACGATTTCCGCGTCGTCAAGCAAATACTCTTCGACCTTAGTTTCGTTTTCTGCCATCGTGTCGTAAACTTTTTGAAGTTTGTGGTTCATTTCTTCGAGTTCGTCAGGAACGATATAAAGCGAGTTGATAATTCTTCTTCCTTCGCCCGTACCTTCGCCCGTTGTAGCCCAAGGCTTTTTAGGGAAAGTCGAAGGGTCTTTCATAGGTGGAAGTTCGACTGCTTCCATAATTTGTCCGAGCATACCGTCGCCCAAAATCATAACAGGCAAACGATACTTTTCGGCTTTGTCCCAAGCGTCGTACATAATATCGACGCACTCTTGAACAGAGTTAGGAGCTACGACAAGCATTCTGTAATCGCCGTGGCCGCCGCCCTTTACGGCTTGGAAATAGTCGCCTTGGCAAGGTTGAATACCGCCAAGACCCGGTCCCGAACGAACCATATTTACGATAACGCAAGGAAGTTCTGCGCCGCAGATATACGAAATGCCTTCTTGTTTAAGGCTTATTCCCGGGCTTGACGAACTGGTCATAGCTCTTCCGCCTGCGCCTGCCGCGCCGTAAACCATATTTATTGCCGCGACTTCCGATTCGGCTTGAACGAAATGTCCGCCGACTTCGTTAAGTCTCCAAGACATATACTCCGGAATTTCGTTTTGCGGAGTAATAGGATAACCGGCATAAAAACGACAACCGCCTCTGATTGCCGCTTCTGCAATTGCTTCATTACCTTTCATCAATTTCTTTTCTGCCATAGTCGTCTCCTACTTTTCTACCGTGATAACGCAATCGGGACAAGTCGTCGCGCAGAAAGCGCAACCGATACAACTTGCCATATCGTTGCATTCGATAACGAAATAACCTTTGTCGTTGCTAACTGTTTTTGAAACTGCCAAAATCTTCTTTGGACAAGCTTCCGCGCAAAGACCGCAACCTTTGCACAATTTTTCGTCAATAGTGATTTTTGCCATTCTATACCCCTACGGCGTTTCCGCCAAATTTTAGTCGTCTAATCCGCCGAGCAATTTATAAAGCTGAGCGATAAGCGCGTCGTCGTCAACGTCGTCTTTTTCGCTCTCCTGCTCGCTCTCTTGCTCGTCACTGTTAAAACTATAATCTTCACCGCTCGCTTCGTCTTCGTCGACGTCATCCGCCGCGGCAAGATTTTCTATTTCTTCTTCCGCCAAATCGTTAAAGTCGTCTTTATCGTCATCGCCGACGTCGTCGGTTTCTGCGGCTTTAACAGCTATCTCTTCTGCCTTAGGCTCTTCTTCGTTTTGCTCTGAATTGACTTCGCTGTTTACTTCTTCAATCATTTTATCGATTTGAGCCATAGTTTCGTCTTCGAGCTTTTTCTCTTCCTCGGCTGTCGGAACTTCTTCTTTGACTTCCTCTTCAGGCACTACTTCGCTTAACGCCTTTTCGATGACTTTCTCGTCAACGACGTTTTCAGGTTCGTTGTCGACGAAAATAAGTTCGGTCGGAGCAACTTGCTTGTAACCCTTTTTGAGAACGTCTTTAACGACAGGTTCTTCGCCGCCCAAAAGAATAACTTTGTTGCAAAGAGCGGAATTTTTGTCAGGCTCGATTACGCCTGCGATAACGTCCATTCCGTATGATTTCAAATATGCTATGAGCGGAGTAATATCGCCTTGTCCGTAAACAAGGAAAAAGCCGTCGATATTCGGGAATTGCGCCAAACGAACGGCGTCGATGACTTGTCTTAAATCGAGACGTCCTCTTTTCTTTTTAGGCAATGCGCTGAGCGCGTCGAAATTGTTTTCTCTTATAAACTCGTCGTAATCTTTCGTACGCTTTGAAGAATATCCGTAAAATTTGCAAGCGGCAATTTCACCGAAATTAGACAATTCGTTTAAAGCCTTTGCGAACGTTGCATAAGAAATTCTTACGCTTTCGATATCTGCTAAAACAACGTATTTCTTTGCTGAATACATATACCCTCCGTCACTCTACTTTGAGAATAATGGTTTTCGTGCATAAAACCGAATTTTGGTCGGGCTCGACAACGCCTGCCACGACTTCGAGATTGAACGCTTTGAGATAAGCGATAAGCGGAGTCAAATCGCCTTGTCCGTAAATAAGGAAAAAGCCGTCGATATTCGAGCTTTGGCTAAGCTGTACGGCGTCTATTACTTGACGCATATCGAGCTGTCCGCGACGTTTTCCGCTTAAAGGCGCCAAGGCTTCGTAGCTGTTTTCTTCGATAAACTCGGCGTAATCTCTGGTACGCTTTCCGCTGTAACCGTAAAACTTACACGACACTATTTCGCCGAATTTTGAAAGCTCTTTCAAAGCGGCGTTAAACGTGCTGTACGGCACTCTTATCGATTCGATATCGGCTAAACAAACGTATTTTTTTGCCATTATAACTCCTCTAAAATATTATCTCTTGCGTAGTAAAACAAATATTGTTGAACGTAACCGCTCAAATCGCCGTAAGTTTCGACCAGCTTTTCGCTGAGTTTTTCGGCAGGCAAATCGCCGTAACTCTTTTTGAACACCTTTTTAATCCAGGTGTCGACGGGAAAAACGTCGGTGCGATGAAAACCGAAAAGCAAAATGCAGTCGGCAACCTTTCTGCCTACGCCTTTGAGTTTTAGCAATTCGTTTCTTAGGTCGGGCGTTCCGAGCTTTTTAAGTTCGCCGATATCGATGTTAGAAAGCGATTTCGCAGTCGATGATAGATAAGACGCTCTATATCCGGCGCCTATCGCACTGAAATCTTTCTCGTCAAGGCTTGCCATGGCACTAAGAGTCGGAAAAGCATAATAATCGCCTTTACACTCGCCTGCCAATCGGCAAAGTCTGTTTAATATCAGCTTAATTCTCGGAATATTGTTGTTTGCGGAAACGATAAACGAAAAAACAGTTTCAACGGGGTCTTGATTTAAAATGCGTATTCCTTTTCCGAATTCTGCCGCTTTTCGGAGTTTATCGTCAGCTTTTACGTTATTTATAATTGTATCATAGTTTCTATCAAAGTCAAAGTAATTTTTGAAAAATGTTTCGTCGTCGGTCAACATAAAGCAGCCGCCGTCGTCGGACGAAATTTCACACGTTTTGTCGGTTGCGAAAACCCTGTATCCGCTATCCGTAGCTTCGTATCTGAACACCTGTCCGCATTCGAGTGTGGATTTCGGGTCGAAATCTTTTTCAAATCTTATCTTTTGCATACGACAATTATAATATGTAATTTTGATTTTTGCTACTGTTTTTAAAATTTAAGAAATGTATTATTTGGTATTTGGTTTTACGCATAAAAATCCGCCTGTATTCTTTTAACAGTCCGCACTAACAGTCCATTCTTAAAGATTTATCTATGCCTTGCCTTTACGACGCCAAAATTAAAAGCGCTCGCCAAATCGGCGAACGCTTGACGGTCGATTAACCGTTTAAGATTTTACTCTCGTTAAATTGTTTTATAGTTTTAAGTCTTATGTATAATTATATATGGTCTAAGTCTTACGTATAATTATGTTTTAAGTTAAAGATGTAATTACAAATTTAGAATTATAGATTTAATTATAAATTTAATTCTAACAGCTCAGACAATGACTTCAACTTAAATTTGCGCGTTTCCCACAGACAATGCGGCTTCGAGCTTTTTGATTTCACTTGTCAGATAATTTATGCGGTCGTTTAATGCTTTAAGTTCCAAGCCTTTTTTGATAAAGCCGATTCCGAATCCGATTAAGATAACGGCAATGCCTGCAAACATAAAGCTCCAAAGCGTTCCGAGCCAAATGTCGACTGCAAGCAAAGCAACGGTCAAAAGCGCCAAAATTACGATGATTTTTATCACTTCCCTTCTTTCAAGCGTTTTCTGTCCGCGCTCGGCAATAAACTCTTCCCTTCTGCATTCGGGACAAATTCCGCTGTGTTCCGAATATGCCGAGCAGTTTTGGCACATAGCCTTTCCGCATTTTTTGCACACGGCTATCGCTTCTTCGTTATGGTGAATAAAACAATACATACTCTTCCTCTCTTTTACAAGTTTTGTAAACATATTCTAACACTCAATATATTGAGTGTCAATCATTTTACTAAATTTATTGAGTAAAATAATTATATGAAGATTTTTGCCGAAAGACTTTTAGAACTCAGAAAAGAGAAAAACGTTTCGCAAGCCGCGCTTGCCAAGGCAATAGGCGTAAGCTACTCTATCGTGTGTTATTGGGAAACGGACAGAAGCGAGCCGACAGGTGTAAATCTTGTCAAACTTGCCGATTTTTTCGATTGTTCCGTCGATTATCTGCTCGGCAGAAAAAGTTATTAAATAAACAAACAAACGTTAAAACTATAAAGGTAAAAACGGCAAATTAAAAAACGACGAATTTTCGTCGTTTTTCATTGTCCGTTTTAGTTTTTAAGTCACATTCACTTTCCGATTATAATCAAAAAAATAAACGCTTTAATTAGTTGTAATAATTGTTTTCAAGCACTTGTTTAATAACGTCTTTAAGAACTTTGCCTGCTTCGTAGAGTTCTTCAACTTCGTTATCGGCAAGCGGAGGTGCGATATTTGTCATTATGCCGTTGCAACCGACAACGCTCATAGTAGACATAGCGACGTCTTTAATTCCGTATTCGCCGTTAAGCAAAGTCGAAACCGTCAAAATCGTTTCCTTTCTCGAAAACAAGCAGCGACAAATTCTCGTGACGGAAGCCGCAATTCCGTAGTTTGTTACACCCTTTCTCGAAATGATTTGCGCGCCTGACGTGCGAACGTATTCTTCAACGGCATCCATGCTGAATTCGTGTTCTTTTGCGTACGGAGTCGTAAGGCTCTTGACGTACATTTTAAGCGGAATGCTGTTTATGGTTGCCATCGACCACGGAATGAAACTGTGGTCGCCGTGTTCGCCGAAGACGTGAGCGTAAATTTGGTCTTGTCTGACCGAAAACGCTTCCGAAATCTTTGCGCGGAGTCTTGCCGTGTCCAAAATCGTACCCGAGCCGATAACCTTATGTGCAGGAATGCCCGACGTAGTGATAAATTGATACGTCAAAACGTCTACAGGGTTTGCGACGATAATATAGAAAGCGTCGGGAGCATATTTGACAATTTGCGGAATAATACTCTTCATTATGCCGACGTTGGTGCTGGCAAGGTCGATTCTCGTTTGTCCCGGGCGTCTGCCGAGTCCTGACGTTATAATAACGATGTCCGAACCCTTAGCGTCCGTATAGTCGCCCATATATATAGTGGCAGGTTGTAAAAACGGCAACGCTTGGCTAATATCCATAGCCTCGCCGATTGCTTTTTCTTTGTCTAAATCGATAAGCACGACTTCGTTTGCTGTTTCGGTGGCAAGAAGGCTGTACGCAAGCGTTGAACCGACGTGACCGCTGCCGATGATAGTAACTTTTCCTTTCATAGCGAATCTTCCATATTATATAGAATAAGGCATCAAAATATACCTTCTATATGTTATATTGCCTTTCCGTCAATGTCAATTATTTTAAATAAAATATGTTAAAATTCCGACAAAATCCGCGCGATAAAACCTTGTAGATTCTCTTTACTCGCCTGATATCGAAAGTTAAAACACACGTCATAAAAATGTAAAACCGAATTAAAAATTTATGCAATGGTTTTTTAAAGACGCATAATGACCATAAAAGACCTAAATGCTTGTTTCAAAAAAACTAAACATTGCGCCATAAGAACTAATCGGTTGTTTCAAGCGGCTATGCTCCAAATCAAAAAAATGAAAAACGCAAGAAAAAAAGCAGGGCAACCGCCTTGCTTTTTCATTTTTAATTGCTTTCTTTTCGTTTTAATTAAAAAATTTCCTGACTGTCCATAAAGAACGATAAATCGCGCATAAGGTCGTTTATAAATTTAAGTTCAGGCGTAATTTTGCCTTTAAGACGAGCGCGAAGCGGTTGCTCGTACGTGCTTTGAATATACGACATAATTTGATCGCAATTATCGATGGTGATTTTTTTAACGCCTGCTCTTCTTAAAACGTTTTCGTTGAGCCATTCTTGTTGCGCAGGTGACGGCTTAAATTCCTTAGGAGCGACATATCCCCCCGTCGTTGTTGCGGCTTTAGCCTGTTCTTTTTCTTTCTTTCTTCCAAATAATCCCATAATTGCCTCCTGAGTTTCTTTCCTTTATTTTACCATATTTTAGAAATAATTCAACCCCTAATTTGATTTTTAAAAAATTAAATGGCAATCCGTACAAAAATGACAGTCTGCAACAATCGGCAAATTTAAAATCGGTCGGATTTTTAAAATCATAAAAAAACCGCTTGCCGTCCTGCAAAGCGGTTGTTATTTTAAATCGAATTTCAAATAAACGTCGTTGTCAATGTAGCTCGTTATTTATTGAGCGAAAAACTTTCGGGAAGAAGTTCGCTAAGGCTATAAGTCTTAACGTCTTTTTCGTCGCAAAGTACGACTTTTATGCTTCCGCCGCCGAATTCGGACAAGACCTGACGGCATATTCCGCAAGGCGGACAAAATTCGAGTTTATCTTTGCCACCGACAACGGCAATGGCTGTAAACTTTCTCTCGCCGCCGCTTATTGCCGCCGCAACCGCACTGCGTTCGGCGCATATGCTTGCTCCGTAACTTGCGTTTTCCACGTTCGTTCCCGTATAAATCTTTCCGCTGCTGCACAAAATCGCCGCCCCGACCTTAAAATCGGAATACGGGCTGTAACTGTTTTCGCGCACTTCTATCGCTTTGTTAATGAGTTCCTCAAATCTGTCCATTATGCCATCTCCAATGCTATTTCCATCATTTGTGTAAAGGTTAGCTGTCTGTCCGATGCAGGAAGAGATTCTCCCGTCACGAGAGAGTCGGAAATAGTGCAAAGAGCCAGTGCGCTTTTGCCCGTGTTTATTGCGTTCACAAAAAGTGCCGCGGCTTCCATTTCGACGGCAAGAACTTTACGTTTTGCCATATCTTCCAAATCGGTGGTGCGATAAAACACGTCGGAAGACATAATCTTTCCGACAACCGCCTTTATGCCCTTTTCTAAAGCAATGCTTTTAGCAAGCTTAACTTTTTCTAAATCCGCTTTCGGTTCGTTGCCGTCAAAACCCATCTCTTTTATAATGCTCGAAGTCGTATATGCGCTGTCCGCAATTACGACGTCGCGCAATTTTAAATCCTTTGAAGTCGCGCCCGCGCTTCCTATGCGAATAATGGTATCGACGCCGAAAAATTTAAACAATTCGTATGAATAAATAGCCATCGACGGCATACCCATTCCGGACGCCATAACGGACACTCTTTTGCCGTTATACTCGCCCGTATAGCCCTGCACGCCTCTGACGTTATTGACCAATTCTGCGTTTTTTAAAAAGGTTTCGGCTATAAATTTCGCTCTTAACGGGTCGCCCGGCATAAGCACGGTTTTTGCGAAATCGCCTTCTTTTGCGTTTATGTGCGGTGTTGCCATAAATCCTCCTTGTTCCTATAAAACTTTTGACATTCGTCTTCTATCGCATTCAAAGTCCAATAAGCGTCCTGTACGGTTTTGCCGACGACAACAAGTCCTTGTCGCGACAAAAATGCCGCAACTCTTCCTTTAAGGGCGCAAGCTGCCGCTTCGCCTTGTTGCTTCGAGCGTTGCTTTTTATATTCAGTCACCGATATTTCCTCGCCGAGTATGCGACGCATTTTCTCGCTTACGATAAGTTTTTCGCCAAGTTCGGCATTGACGGAAGAATATATAGGATGACAATGAATAATCGCGCCTATATCTCCCCTTGCGTTGTATATCGCTCTATGCAGATTTTTGTCCAAAGACGGTTTTGCAAAAGGTTTATGGGAGCCGTTTTTAAGATTGATTTTTACAATGTCGCTTTCGGTCAAAAACGCATTGCCCTTATTCTCCGGCGTTATAAAAAAGTTGTCGCCGTGCCTTATCGATACGCTCCGCCAAGTTCCTTGCGAAAGTTCTTCGATTTCCGTCTTTTTTGCGTAAACGATAATTTCGGCAATGCTTTCAAGTCCCACTTGTTGCGAAACGTTTAAAGGCTTTCCGACAGTTTCCAAATCGAACGTTTCTTTTTGATTTTTGGCTGACCTTGCCTTATATCCCAAATGCAACGCTTTTATCTCACCGCCGCTAAGCGCGGTCGGATTTCCGAAACGCAATGCAAGTCTTGCTTTGAGCAATATTTCCAAAGCGCAAATCGCCTCTTCTATTGAACGTCCGAAAGTTGCAATTCCTATGCCGTCCAAAAGAGTAGCGCCGCGTTTAAACAGCTCTGTTTCGGCGGCAAAATCGGAAGGCAAAAACGCCTTAACGCTTCCACCGAAAAATTCGGCAAATTGGTCGGTACAAGCCGCGACGGTCGCTTTGTAATCGTCACCCGTTTCAAGAACGATAACCGCTCTGTTGTTTTTATCTTTTAAAAAGTCAAAAGCGAAATTGACGGAAGGAACGTCGTTTTTTTGCGTGAGAAAATATTGCGTGTCCTCAATCGTCGCAACCGACAACGCCGTGACGTTTCCATTGAAGTTTACGGCAAGCGTAAACGGAGCGTCAAATTTAGTCAAGATTTTTTTTGCTTGAATTTTTAAAGTCTTTTTAAGTTCGTCCATAAAATCAGTTAAAATAATTTTTGAACATATCCCCAAATCGCAATACGGGAGTCTTATGTTCTTCGATGTTCACTCTCTCGCCCGTTTTAGGATTTATTCCGAGCCTGTCCTTTTTTTCCCTGAGTTCAAACGTGCCGAAACCGGCAATCTGAATTTTCTCGCCTTTTTTCAAAGTCTGCGCAATGATTTCCACCATAGCGTTAAAAGCAAGCCCTGCGTCCTTTTGAGTCAAATCGGCTTTAAATGCCATTTCTCTTATCAAATCGGCTTTGTTCATATCTTCACTCCGATAGCTTCACTCCGATAGAAATAATCGTGTTTTAAATAGAGTTTATTATTTTATTATAATATTTACAACTTAACTATTTTTTACAGTTTGAACCGGTTTTTACAGTATTAACGCAAAATCGTAAAACGACGTTGCTTTACTCAAAAGCATTGCAAACGTTTTCGCTTAAACAGGTAAAAACGCTCTTAACGCATATAACCGCTTAATGCCCTAGCCTTTATGGTTATTGCCGTTTGAGTTGTCGCCGTCCACTACGCCGCTTGGGTTGTAACTTGTCGTATATCCGGGATTTGCTTCCGGTCTAAACGCATTCGGATACGAAATGTCGGTACGCATATCGAGCGATACCTTTTGAATGAGTTGATACACGCTGTACGGGTCCTTTATGTCGCTGATCATTGCTTTCGTTTGCTTTGCCACGATAAACAAATCGCCGACCTTAAACAGACGGTCAAGGAACGAAACTCTGACGGTTACGCCTTCGACGTCCGAATAGAAAAGGGACAAAAAGTCTATTCCGATAATGCCACGCCTTATGACTATACGCCTGTCGGTAACAACGTACTCGACGTTTTTGTGTTCAAGCGATTTTTTAATAAGCGACCCTACCCAAATCCATACAGGCATAAGATGAAGAATAAAAAACGGAATCATAATATACTTCATAGGATTTTCAAAGTTTTGCGCAAATACAAACTTGAACATAACCACTATCATAACGACGTCGATTGCAAGCCAAAATAAAGCAATCGGCATAAACTTTAAAAACGGCTCTAAGACAAACGCCTTTTTGTAAGGCGTGCCTTGCCACAAAATCTCTTCACCCGACTGCAAGATGTTTTTAACCGAGCCTTGCTCGACTTCATTTATCGATATTTCAAATTTTTTCATATTTTGATTATATCATAAATTACGCAAAACACAATACCAATTTTTAATTACGCTAAAAATACGATGGCAGCTTTATCGCCGTTTTAAGCAATAGACGTAAGACATAGCTTTTAACGTATTTTCGCCCGACACTTTGCTACTTAACGCTTAAAAAAACGTACAAAACACGGTTACAATTCTTTACTATTGTTATTTTATTATGCTATTATATAAATAATATATAGAATCAATCGGCGCATTATCGTTTAGTTCCGTAAAATTTTGCTTCATCGCCGATGAGATTTTAAATTCAAAAATCGGAAAAGAAGAAATGAAAATTAAAAAAGTCAAAAAAACCGAATCACCTGCCGACATCGACGCGCAAAACGTTATGACCGCAGAAGCGGCGCAAAACGAACCTGCCGAAGCGGCGTTCGACTCGAACGGCAATGCCGTTACGGGTTTAACCACGCAAGAAGTCAACGCTCGCATCGAAGAAGGCAAAATAAACGGCGACCAAAACGTCCGAACCAAAACAGTCGGAGAAATTTTCAGAACGAACATTTTTACGTTCTTCAACATTTTATTTATCGTCATCGCCTTAATACTTATATTTTTCATTCCGCAAAACTCAAACGGATACACGCAATTCGGATTTATGGTGCTTGTCGTAATCAACACTACAATCGGTATCGTGCAGGAATTGAAAGCCAAAAAGACTATCGACAAACTGTCGCTTATTTCCGCGCCGAAAGTTACGGCAATCCGTGACGGCGTAAAATGCGACATTGCCGTTTCCGACATAGTATTAGACGAAATCGTATGTCTAAATAGCGGTTGCCAGATTTGCGCCGACGGCGTAGTCATTGACGGGATGATTGAAGTCAACGAATCGCAAATTACGGGCGAACCGGACGCAATTCAAAAGAAAGTCGGCGACGAAGTTATGTCGGGAAGCTACGTATTGAGCGGCCGAGCAATCACAAAGGTAACTCATATCGGAAAAGACAACTACGCAACGAAAATATCTTCGGGCGCAAAGTATCTCAAAAAACCGTCGAGCGAAATTTTGCGTTCGCTTAACGCGATAATCAAATTTATGGCAACGGTAATCGTTCCGCTCGGACTTGCTCTTTTCCTTACGAAATATTTCGGACAGAACTACACCCCTACGCCACTCGCAGCTAAAAATATAGTCCAGCTTTTAGGTTGGGCAAACGACGCGAAACTCAATGCGCTCGTCATCGAAACTATGGGTTCGCTTTTAGGAATGATTCCGTCCGGACTTATGGCGCTATCGTCAACCGTTTTTTGTATTTCCGTCATAAGAATATCAAGACACAAAACCCTTGCGCAAGACTTGTACTGCGTCGAAACTTTGGCAAGAGTCGATACGCTTTGCCTTGACAAAACGGGAACGATAACCGAAGGAAGTATGATGGTGTCCGAGCTTATTCCAAGCGGCATCACTTTAGACGAGTTTAAACAAATTTTGAAAAACGTTCAATCGTCGATTAACGACGAAAACGCAACGGCAAACGCTATAAACGACTTTACCGAAGAAATCGAACAAACGGAAACAGCCACAAGCATAGTGCCTTTCTCATCGGCAAGAAAATGGTCGGGAGCGGTTTTCGGTGACCACGCTTACGTTATCGGCGCGGCTGAATTCGTATTCAAAAATCTCAGCAAGGAACAAAAAGAAACAATCGACGGTTATTCCAAAGAAGGCTATCGTGTTCTTGCTCTTGCAAAAACCAATAATCTTGACGGCAATGAACTTGTTAAACCTAAATTTTTAGGTTACGTTTTGATTACCGACAAAATCAGAAAAGAAGCGCCTGACACGTTAAAATTCTTTAACGAACAAGGCGTCGATATAAAAATCATTTCGGGCGATAATCCCGTTACCGTCAAAGCCGTGGCAAAGCGCGCGGGACTTGTCGGAGCGGACAACTACATTGACCTTTCGACTTTAAAAACCGAACAAGAAGTCAAAGACGCCGCAACAAAATACACTATTTTCGGACGAGTGACGCCGGACCAAAAACTTTTGCTCGTCAAATCGCTTAAAGCCGCAGGAAAAACGGTTGCTATGACGGGCGACGGCGTAAACGACGTTTTAGCGTTAAAAGAAGCGGACTGCTCGGTCGCAATGGCGTCAGGTTCGGACGCAGCAAAAAACGTTTCGAGCCTTGTGCTTTTAGATTCAAATTTCGCCTCTATGCCAAAGATAGTTGCAGAAGGCAGACGAAGCATCAACAACCTTGAACGCTCAGCCGCTCTCTATCTCGTAAAGACGATTTACAATTTCTTGCTTGCGCTCATCTTTATGTTCATTCCGTCGGGACTTCCTTTCGTGCCTAACGATATGACGATTATCGGCTCGGTTACAATCGGAATTCCGTCGTTCATACTTGCTCTTGAACCAAACAAGGACGTAGTCAAAGGACGGTTCATCAAAAAAGTTCTGTCAAACGCCCTACCCGGCTCGTTGACGGTCGTATTTTCTATTATGGCAGTATACGTCGCAAGCCTTATTTCGCCTAACAGTTTCACCGCCGAACAGCTCAAAAATATGTATTTCATCGTAACGGCGTTTGCAAGTTTCTTGTTCCTTGCAAAAGTATGCTATCCTTTCGACTGGATACGCGTCATACTTTTTATATCTATGGTCGGCGTATTCTTGTTTATTGCGTTTTCGGCAAGGACGAAACTATCTTTCATCGCAAATATGTTCAAACCGCCTCAAAACGTAACGTGGGCTATGTGGAAAATCATTTTGATTATTTTCGCAATAGACGTGCCTTTGTTCACGGCAATCGTACTGTCGCTCGCAAGGCTCAAAAATCCTAAAATTATCTCGAAAATCTCTTTCAAAATCGATGGAAAAGTCGATGATGATTATAATGAACAAGTCGACAAAGCGGAAACAAAAATCGAAAAACGCGAAAAATTCAACAAACGCATTAAAAACTTTTTCGTTAAAATGTCCGATGACTTGAAAACTTTATGGCAAAAGATAAAAGAGCAAGCCGAAAATGACAAAGCTAAACGCAAGGCAAGAAAAGTTCAGGCGCAAAAGGAAAAGGAAAAACGCCTAAAAGAAGAAAACGCCCCACGCGAAGCCTCTAACGTTGAAACGGTAAACGAACAATCACAAGAGGACACGGCTGAAACAACAGCCGAAGCTGTGACGGAAGCGGCAGAAACAGCCGATACTATTTCAGAAACGGCGGCATCTTCCACGCAAGACGAAAACGCTTAAATAAAACGGCTACAGGCATAATATCTATTTATATCAAATATTATAAAACAGTCACATAGTGGCTGTTTTATTTTACGGGGGGATTTATGTCAACGCTACAAATAGCACTTTTAGTGAGCATTTTGGTTGCTTTGCTATCGTTTGCGGTGTCGGCTTTCTTTTACCATTGGGTAAAAAAGCGACCGTCGTCCAATGCAACGATAGAAAAAATCGCAGGCTTCATAAAAAGCGGAGCGAATACGTTTTTGAAAAAAGAATACGGCGTTCTTTTGATTTTTGCGATGATAGCTTTCGTGATAATTCTATTATTGCTTCCGACGCCTATCTGGAAAGGCAATCCGCTGACGAATTTCTTTATGGCGCTGTCATATCTTTTCGGCACGGTGCTTTCTGCAATCGCAGGTAAAATCGGAATTGCGGCAACCACGACGGCAAACAAAAAATGTGCGGAAGCCGCAAAGGAAAGTATAAACAAGGCGTTTATGGTCGGCTATCGAGGCGGCGCGGTTATGGGAATGGCAGTCGTAGGCGGAAGCCTTATCGGCGTTGCGGCGATATTCTGGATATTCGGCGACGCCACTATGCTACTCGGTTTTTCGTTCGGAGCAAGCTCGCTCGCGCTGTTTGCAAAGGCAGGTGGCGGAATATTCACAAAAACCGCCGATATATCCGCCGACCTTGTAGGCAAGGTGGAATTAGGACTGCCCGAAGACGACCCGAGAAACCCTGCCGTAATCGCCGATAACGTAGGTGACAACGTAGGCGACGTCGCAGGTATGGGCGCAGACCTTTTCGACAGCAACGTAGCGTCGCTCGCCGCCGCTCTGGTCATTTCAAGTTCGGTCGATATGACGTACTCTACAAAATTCACTCCGATTGTTTTTTGCTATGCTTTAATAGGTTTGCTCTCGTCGATAATCGGCGTATCGCTTGCAAGAATGGGCAAAAAAGGAAACCCGACAAAAGCGCTTAACGTTTCGACTTACACCACAATGACCCTTTTTGCTTTGCTCACCGCAATTTCGACGGCAATATTCTTCAATAAAGAAATTTATTGGCGCATATACGGCGCGTCTGCAATCGGACTTGCGGTAGGAGCGGTTATCGGACTTGCCACCGACTATTTCACGGACGACAGACGCAACCCCGTCAAAAAAGTCGCAACGGCGTCGCAAAAAGGCGCGGCGTTTACCATCATTTCGGGCGTATCGTATTCGTATGTGTCCACACTGCCCGCTCTTGTCGGAATTGCCGTTTCTGCGCTTGCGTCTTACAAATTATGCGAACCGATAGCCGCCACTTTAAATGCAAGCGGCGTAGAACTCGGGATGCTCGGCATTTCGCTCGCCGCAGTCGGAATGCTTTCAATCGTCGGAATGATTGTCGCAAACGACGCTTACGGCCCTATCGTTGACAATGCGCGCGGCCTTGCAGAAATGGGCAATCTCGGCGAAAGCGTGTTGGAGCGCACCGACAGGCTCGACAGTGCGGGCAACACCGTAAAGGCAATAACAAAAGGCTTTTCTATCGGTGCGGCAGGTCTTACCGTAATCGCCCTTCTCGGAGCGTTTATGACGGAAGTAAACGACACGGCTCTTTCGATAGGACTCGGTGCAAATTATCTTAAAGGTTTCGACGTTTTAAATCCCGTTGTATTTTTCGGAATCTTAATCGGCGCGGCAGTGCCTGCCGTTTTCAGCGCGATGCTTATGCTCGGCGTCGACAAAAACGCTCAAAGAATGGTTGACGAAATCCACCGTCAGTGGAAATCGATAAAGGGGCTTAAAGAAGGCAAAAAAGGCGTTCTGCCCGAATACGACAGATGCATCGCAATCGCAAGTAGCGGAAGCATAAAAGAATTGATACCGGCAGGCCTTATGACTATCGTCACGACGCTTATAGTAGGATTTGTCGGTGGCGTAAACGCAATAGGCGGCTTCTTGCTCGGAAATATCGTCAGCGGCTTGCTGCTTGCGTTGTTTATGTCAAACGCAGGCGGTCTTTGGGACAACGCAAAAAAGTTTGTCGAAGCAGGCAATATGGGTGGCAAAGGAAGCGCGGCGCATGCGGCGGCAGTTGTCGGCGATACCGTCGGTGACCCGTTCAAAGACACCGCAGGCCCTTCCATAAACACGCAAATCACCGTCGTTTCGCTTATCGCGTCGATCACCAGCTCTCTGTTCCTTTCCGTCTCGATATTTTAGAACGCAGTGTTTTAAAGCGCAATACATCATGTTGTCACTCAATTGAACGTAAAGGCACTTGCATACGGCAATTAAATTATGTGTTATGTTGTGCAATATAAAATTTCATCGCTTAGCTATCGTTGTCTATGCAAACTCGTATCGCTCGGCGTAAACAACTAAACTTTGCTTTTAAAGACAAGGCTAAATGCCTTGTTTTTTTTATATCTTTTATTGTTTTGTTTTTAACACATTCATATTCATAACCGCACTCAAATTTTCCGCATCATCATTACAAAAACTGTTGACAAGCCTTTTTGCTTTATATATACTAAGTACAAAGATTCGGCGATTTCTTTTTGAAATCGGGCTTATAACCTCTCTACGGAGCGGTTGGCACGCCGGTCTTTTTTTTATGTCTTCTTTTTTTCTTGTTGCTTCTTTATATACTTTTCTTTTGCTTTTTACCCATATAGCAATGCTCTTTCGTAATCTTTTTTTGTTAACACTTTGTTTAAAAGACATTATCGCTATGTTTTTAGTTAAACGTGTTGACTTATTTTTTATTAGCTGTATAATGTTGTTGAGCGTTGGGAGATATGCGAATTAAGTTTCGATGTCCCGTAATCACCACCCGTGCCGTTTGGTCTGTGTAGTGTCGCTCTTTTTATATACCTTTATTCTTTGAATTTCTATACATTACTTCACTTAATTTTTAAAACGTAAACTTTATAGCTATCAGACCTTAGCCTGATTTTGGAAAAATGACTTCACTATGATTTATTTAGAATTCTATATTTAAAAGTTTTTACGCTTTTATAAAACTTTATTTGTCGTAGGCAAATTAACATAACTTAGTACAGGTAAAATATAATTTTGATTGAAAATCAAAACATCGCTTTTATAATGACAAAACGTCATTTTAAAAATGCAGCTGTTTATATGCACGCCCTTAGCTTAATCTATCTTCTTTCCCACTGCTCTATTTCATCTCCCTTTTTATTGCTGTTACGACTTGCCCCCCCTTCTTGCTCTTCCACCTCGCCAAAAAAAATAACAAGCATAAATGCTTGTTATTGGGCTTATCTCTTAATAATTGTATGGGGTCAAATAGGGCTTTGCCGTCGGCAAAAGTTCGCTCCGCTCACCGAACTTGGGGCAAGATTTACTCCGTCTTCTTTCCCCTACTGCTCTCTTTCATCTCCCTTTTTATTGCCGTTACGACTTGCCCACTTCTCGCTCTTCCACCACGCCAAAAAAAATAACAAGCCTTCGGCTTGTCATTTTTTTTGGTGGGGTCAAATAGACTCGAACTATCGACCTCACGCTTATCAGGCGTGTGCTCTAACCAACTGAGCTATGACCCCAAAAAGTTGTCCGCTTATTTAAGCGGACGTTTGGTGGAGAATAACGGGATCGAACCGTTGACCTCTTGAATGCAAATCAAGCGCTCTCCCAGCTGAGCTAATCCCCCATAGGACTTGTTTTAGCTTGTTTAGTATAACAATTTGTAAAAAATATGTCAACAAAATTTATGCGATTTTATAAAAAAATAATAAAAATTTTAATAGGACATCAAAACCGCAAAATGCGATTTAAAAACAGGCAGGACTAATTTTATCAAACAATACTATTCGTTGTTTTAACTTTACAATCAATTCCGAACAATGCTTTTGACCTACGACTATTGCCACTCAACTATTACATTGCATTTAAAAGCAAAATAATGCGGCGTCTATTAAAGCAGACGCCGCTCAAAACTACCGTATCGAACATTATAGACAGACTAATTTGCTTTTTTGCCGAATGTGTTTTGCATTTTGTTTTTCAGTGACAAATATGCGTTTGAAATTTCAAGAATGTACTTTTGTTTTTCCCACGGTGGCAACGTTGCTAAATACTCTTTATCGCCGAGTTGAACGATAGGATTTATAATTTCTTCGCCGCAGTCGATATATTGCTTCATTTTACGATATACCTGCTCTTCCATCGGTGTAAGGCTGTTTTTGGTCTCGACAGCGTCAAGCGAATCATAGTTGACGTAATCGTTATCTCTAAGTCTTTTTTTTGCTTCCAAAGCTAATGCCCTAATAGGACAATCGGGGTGTTTCACGTTACTCATAACAGTATAATAACAAAAAAAATCGGGCTTGTGCGAAATTCGACAAAAAAAGACAAAATACTCGCCTATAAAGTTTTGCCGCCGATATCGCTCAAAACTTTCTTAGCCAAAAATTCTATCGCATTTTAAGTATGCCCACGTCGTTATATAAAAAACGAAGCCTTAGGCTTGTTTTGCCGCTAGCTTCGCTTTTGTGTTTTTTACTTAATCATTGACCGTTTCGCCGACCGTTTTTTCTTTCTCATCGGCGATTTTGACATCGGTTTTTCCGACGTTTTCTATTTTGTCATTATAGGAACTGCCAACCGCTCTTTCGCTTTTTGCCTTTTCCTTTTTGCCTTTGATAAACATCATCGCAACGCCAAGGCATGTCGTAAACAATTCCGAAACCAAAAACGAGAGCCACACGCCGTCAAGTCCGATAAATGCCGACATAAGATACATAAACGGCACGATTGCCAAGAAACCGCGACTTAACGAGGTTATCATAGATTTCACCGCCCTTTCCGTCGAGCTGAAAGTTTGCGTGATAACTACGTTTATACCCGAAATGAAGAAACCGATGAAGTAGAATTTCAAGCCGCGTGTCGCCAAATCGGCAAGCGTAGCGTTTTTATCTCCGTTGAATAACATCGATATATCATAACCTGCAAAATATACGATTAAGTATACAAGCGTTGAAATCACAAGAGCTGTCAGAATAGCAAGGAAAGCAACACCGAAAATATTGCGTTTATCCGTCTTGGCATAATAATGACTGATGAGCGGTTGAATACCTTGCGCTATTCCGTTATACAAAGCAATGGTAACAAAAGCGACGTTCAATACTATGCCGTATGCCGCTACCCCAACGTTGCCTGCAAGTCGCAAAATAGCGATATTGAAAATTATGGTACTCATTCCGAAAGCGAACTCGACAAAAAACGAGGATGCGCCGAGCGAAAATATACTGCCCACGTATTGCTTTTTAAACCCTGTTTTAACAAGTTTAAAAGTGCTTTTTTTGCAAATAAAGTGAAATGACAAAATTATAAGACTTATCATCGGAGAAAAGCCTGTCGCCAAAGCCGCGCCCCACATGCCCCATTTCATAACCATGACGAACACCCAATCGAACAAAACGTTTAAAAGAGAGCCGACAACCATACTTGCCATACTAAGCGTCGGCGCGTGGTCGTTTCTTATAAAGCAGGTCATAATGTTGTTCAATATGAAAAACGGCGCAAGTCCGAGAACTACGCGAAGATACTCGGCGGTATACGGAATAATATCGCCCCTTGCTCCCAAAACGTATGCAATTTGGTTCGGAATGGCAAGACCGAGCGTCATCAAAACACCACCGACGATAAGTCCCATATAAAACGTGTTTGAAAAAACCTTGTTCGCTCCTTCGTGGTCGTTTTGAGTTTTTAAAATCATAAACTTAGTACCGCCGCCGATGCCGAGCATAAGTCCTATTGCGTTCATAAATTGAAAAGCAGGAACTGCAAAATTTAACGAACTAAGTCCCTTTACTCCAAGTGAATTAGATACGAAAAAAGTATCCGCTAAAACATAAGCGGATAAAGCAACCATAGCAAACACGTTAGCGAAAACATATTTGAAAAATTTATTGACCATTTGTTTGTCGAGCGCAATCGAGTTCATAGCCATATCGTAGCATATTAAAATTTAATGTCAATCAAAAAACGACGTTATTCGCTATATTTCAACATAAAAATAACCGCAGCAACTATGCCACGGCTATTTTTAAGAGAATAAACTACACTATGTCGGATATCATTATTATTGTTTTTCGTCCGATTTGTTTTTCGGAGATTGAGGTTTACAATCCTTGCAATAAGGACAATGACTGCAATCGCTGCAACAAGACGGCTTGCCCTTAATTTTGCGGACTATAATCGATATAATTACACTTACGACCACCACTACCGCTATGACGATAATTGCTATTTCTGGCGCTTTCATATCATAATCCTCCTTGATAAATTGTTTAATGTTTATTTCTCGTCGGTATTTACTTTCTTTTGACGCTTTTTAATCTTCAACTTGTCACCGACTGCTTTCCAATCGATTTTGCCTTTGTTTGTAAGAACAATCAAAGTGATTACAGCAGCCCAGATAGCAAGGAAGATAAACAACGTCCACCACCACGAGCCGATAAGGTAAATCATCATCGACACGACGTATGAAGTTACAACCCAGAACAACAACGTCATCTTGAAAGATTTCTTTGTCGGAAGTTCTGCCTTTGCAGTTGCGACAGCCGCAAAGCAAGGAATGGTGAGCATGTTGAATGCGATGAATGCTATGCACATCGGCACTAATGCACTCGGCGTAGTTCCGATATCGCTTGCAATCGTGCTGATAAGTTGAGTTACGCTGTCGATACCTTCAAGAGCTTCATCTGCTTCGAATCCTGCGACAATGCAAGAAGCCAAAGTTCCGAAAGTTGCGATGACGTTTTCTTTTGCGATAAGTCCCGTGAATGCGGCAACTGCGAACACCCAACCGAATCTGCCAAGCTGACTACCGAAGCCGACAGGAGTGAAGATAGGTTGAATAAGTTTACCGATACCTGCAAGAATGCTGCCGTTCATTTCCGCGTCAGGCAAATAGTGCCAATCGAAGCTGAAGTGGCTTACGAACCAAATCAAGATTGTCGAAACGAGAATTATCGTAAACGCCTTCTTGACGAAGTGTTTAAGTTTGTCCCACAAGTGAGCCATAAGGTTCTTAAATTGCGGAGCGTGATATGCAGGAAGTTCCATGATGAACGGAGGAACTTCGCCTTTCATCGTTGTGTTACGCATAAGTATAACGGAGCAAATTGCAACCACCATACCCAAAACGTACATTCCGTAAGTAATAAGGTCTGCGTTACCGATTCCGAAGCCCGTTGCCAATGCGCCCGCAATAGCCACCAAAATAGGAAGTTTTGCGCCGCAACTGAAGAAAGGAATAACCCTTATCGTTGCCGTTCTTTCACGTTCGTCTGCAAGCGTTCTGGTGTTGATCATAGCAGGAACAGAACATCCGAAGCCCATAATCATCGGCATAAACGACCTACCAGACAAACCGAACTTTCTGAAGATTCTGTCAAGGATGAAAGCTACACGAGCCATATATCCGCTGTCTTCCAAAATCGAGAAGAAGAGGAACAAAAGCAAGATTTGCGGTAAGAAACTGAGAACCGAGAACAAACCGCCAAAGATACCGTCGCATACAAAGCCTACTGCCCATTCGGCGCATTTGCCGGCTTCCATGCCGCCTCGTATCGCTTCGGTCAGGCTATCGGTACCCCAAGTCAGTAAGTTTTGAAGGAATACACCGGGTGATGCGATTCCGCCCTCGCCGAACAAACCTTCGGCAGCCGTGCCTTCAAGAGATACCCAGCCTTCGCCCAATGCCGAACCGATAAACAACAAGTTCGATGAGAAAGTGAGGTGGAACATAAGGAACAAGATGACAAGGAAGATAGGGATACCCCAAACTCTATGCGTCAAGACCTTATCGATTTTATCACTCTTTGTAAGCTCTTCTTTTCTTTCCTTCTTTGTAACCGTGCCTGCGAAATGCTTCGTGATATATTTATATCTGATGTCTGCAACCGCACACTCGAAATCGAAATCTTCGTGTTTTGCCTTATACTCGTCCAAAATCGGCTTCATCGTTTTGGCGATTTCAGGATAATTCTTTTCTTCGAGTTCGTCACATTCTACCATCTTTACGGCGTGGAACAAAGGTTCTGTTTCTTCGCCGTACAATTCTTTACATTTATCGAGAATAGACGAAATTTCACTTTCTTCTACAGGAGAGAAACCTTTTCTGCCTTCCTTTGCCGCTTTGTAGCCGCGCTCCATAACTTCCGCTATGCCTTTTTCTTTAAGCGCGCTTATTGCTACGACAGGAACACTAATAGCCTTTTCAAGAGCTTCGATATCGATTTTATCGCCGTTCTTTTCAAGGACGTCGCTCATGTTGAGCGCTACGACGACAGGAGTGTCGAGTTCCAACAACTGCGTCGTAAGGTAAAGGTTTCTTTCAAGGTTCGTACAGTCGACTATGTTGATGATACAGTCAGGATTTTCTTTAAGTACGAAGTCTCTTGAAATAACTTCTTCGGGAGTATAAGGACTCATACTGTAAATACCCGGCAAGTCTATAATATCGACTTTTTCGGGAAGTTTTTTATATTCGCCCTCTCTCTTATCGACGGTTACGCCCGGCCAATTGCCGACGTGCGCCGTACTGCCCGTCAAAGCGTTAAACAAAGTCGTTTTTCCGCTATTCGGGTTGCCTACCAATGCAAATCTCATTTAAACCTCCATTGTAACGGCTTCTGCTTCCTTTTTACGGAGCGTCAGCTCGTATCCTCTGATCGTAACTTCAATCGGGTCGCCAAGCGGAGCTACTTTACGCATAGTAATTTGCGCTCCCGGTGTAATGCCCATATCGAAAAGTCTGCGTTTTATCTGACCTTCCGCCAAAATTTTCTTGACCACGCCGCTCTCTTTCGGCGTGAACGTGCTAAGTAATTTTTCCATAAACCTCCTATGCAACAAATATTCTCATTGCGAGTTCTTTATTAAGCGCAAGTCGTCCGTCCTTGACTTTAAGTATGACGTCGCCCTTAGCGTCCGAAAGCGTCGTTACTTTGCTTCCGATCATAAGACCGAGGTTAAGCAAATGCTTTGTCGTCTTTTCGTCAAGTACAATTCTTTTAATCTCCATTTCTTTGCCAATCGGTGCAATTCCTAATGCCATCATTCTGCCCTCCTACTTCATGAGATTGAAAACACACTTTCTGTTCTCGTCGCTAAGCGCGCACGCCACTGCCATTGCATCGCGCTTGGCTTTCGATTTCGAGCTGTTGCATTTTTCAACAAGCATATTTTCGATACATTTTGCGCATTCCATATATTCGCCAAGTTCGCCTCTTGCCTTGTCCGTCAAACAGTACAAACCGTTTTCGTCACGGACAATCAAATTCTTCTCTTCGAGCCTTGCCATTGCCTTATAAATGCTTACTGTCGAAACTCCGAGATATTTTGAAAGCTCGATTTGTTTCACTCCACTGCCGTCAGACATTTTATCGACGGCGTTCAAATATTTAAGTTCGGAATACGTCATATTCATCTCCCTGGTTCGCATATGCGAACCGCAACTCAAATAAAAAACTCATACATTTAGACAAAATCGATTGACGCGCGATTAACGCAGCCGATTATATTAAACTTTTGAGTCCGAGTAAGTTTGTTTGCCAAGTTCGCATATGCGAACTACTGTTGCTTTTAAAAGAGCTATTCGCTCTTTCTGCAACTATAATATGCCCGACAGTATAGAATGTCAACACTTTAACCATAGTTAATTTTTGGAAACTTTAATGTTTTTTGACATTTAAATTCTTTTTTTGCGTTTTTTTTAAAAGCGTCATTAACTTATACTAAGCACTGTGCTAACTATGGCTATTTTCCCCATATAATCGATGTTATAACTGTCGCAAAACCACTCGACGTATTTGCACAACGCATTTTATCTGTTACACGCAAAACTATTATTTATAAACAGCTTATCGAACAAATCGATAAAAGAACGTTCAATCAAGCAAAATCATTCTTCGTTAAAGCGTTTTATCGCCTCAATGGTTTCGCCGCTTATGACGTGTTCGATGCGGCAAGCGTCGTTTTCGGCAATCTCAGGCGTAACACCCAACTTCTCCAAAAAAGCGGTAAGCACTTCGTGACGCTCGTAAATGTTTTTTGTATACTTAAGTCCGAGTTCTGTAAATTCGATTTTACCGTTCTCGTCGACCGTAATATAGCCCCTGTCTTTAAGCAAATTTACTCCGCGCGAAACGCTTGACTTTGAATAGCCAAGTTCGGACACGACGTCGATGCTTCTGACAAAATCGTTTTTCTGTTTTAAGAGAAATATCGTTTCAAGATACATCTCTCCGCTTTCCAAAATTTTCTTTTGCGCCATAATTGGATTATAAATCTTAACTTTTAAAAAGTCAACCGACAAAAAACGCTCCTTATCGTCAAAAAAAAGATGCACTGCTGCATCTTTTTTTGTTTTGCTTTTTGGTTTTAATTTATTCGGCTTCGGAAAAACTATCTGCGCCGACGCCGCATAAAGGGCAAACAAAATCTTCAGGCAAATCTTCAAATTTTGTTCCGGCAGGAATACCCAATTCTTCACAACCTATTTCTTCGTCATATTCCCAGCCACAAATATCACATACGTACTTTTTCATAACCCCACTCCTCCTTGTGTTTTTTTGATGCGCATAACGCAGTTTTGCCGACAATTTAATTTTGTTGTCGACTTGTTTTTTTATTGTTTGTCGCTAATAGTTCAATCATAAATTAGCTTGCCGCTTGACGTCTGATAGTTTTCCGCCGATATTTCAAAATAACTTTTTGAGTGATTACACATCGACCATACTTAGTGAGTTTTTTCGCCGACAAATAAATGTCTGCAGTCTAGGCATTGGCAAATTTTAACATAAGTTTAAATTGACATATGCTTTACAACATAACTATATAACAACTTTGCTCGTCAGTCAAGAATATTTCCGTTTATCGATATGGTGGTAACTTGCCACGGAATAAACTTTCCGCTACCCAGCAAAGCCTTTTTGACCGCATTTTCTATGCCGCCGCAACAAGGAACTTCCATTCTGACAACCGTCACGCTTTTGACGTCGTTGTTCTTTATGATTTCGGTCAACTTTTCGGAATAATCAACCATATCGAGTTTAGGGCAACCGATTATTGTAATTTTGCCCTTCATAAATTCTTCGTGCAAGTTTGCATAAGCGTATGCCGCGCAGTCGGCAGCAATAAGCAATTTTGCGCCGTCTAAATATGCGGCATTCGGGTTGACAAGTTTAATTTGGCAAGGCCACTGTCCAAGCCGTGAAATCGGCATATGGCAAGTTGCCGAGCGATTGTCGCTTGACGCCGAGTCCAAAAGCATAGCTTTTTTTCCTGGGCAACCTTCGTGATGGGCATTAAGCGCGACGCCGCTTTTCATTTTTGCCTGCATTTTTGCTTGCTTGTTTTTTAAAACCGCACTTTCATCGTATGCCGCCGCTTCCCTTTCAACAAAAGTAATCGCACCCGTCGGACAACTTGGTAGACAATCGCCAAACCCGTCGCAATAATCGTCGCGAGTGAGTTTTGCTTTACCGTTGATAATTTCGATTGCGCCCTCATGGCAGGCGTTTGCGCACGCTCCGCAACCATTGCACTTTTCTTCATCGATTTGTATTATTTTTCTTTTCATTTATTCCTCCGTATTTATCACTTCGAACCCTTCGTCGACAAAAGCCTGCGCTATCGTCGAAACGGCTATTTTTTTGATTTTTGCTCCTTTGTTTATCGATACCGCTCTGCCCACAGTCGCCTGCAAAAACGCGTTGTCAACCATATTAAAGCCCACCCGTTTTAATATCTCTTTTGCTTCGGCACATTCTTTTATCGTCACGGTTACCGGTTTTGAAAAATCTATTATTTTGGTCATAATTAGACGCTCCTTTTTCTCGTTGGCTTCATTCTATATTATTTATGTCTAAAAGTCGGTTGTAAAAACAACGAAATTAAAATTTTAATTATATTTTAAGAAAAAAACATTAAATCGATATTTAAAAAAACTAATGTTAAATTGATATTTTAGAATAACGTTTATAGAGCTAAATGCATACCGACAAATTATCACGCCTTTAAAATTCGATTTCACACAAAACCATAAATTGAACGCAAAAAATAAAACACAAATTTCGATTTGCGTTTTACATAAACTTAAATACTTTTTACGTTTTACATAAACTTAAATACTTTAATCATAGCAAACGAAAATAGTTTTTGCGAAACTCTATAAGCCCTTCGTCACGCATTTTGCAAAGCTCGTTAGACATTGCGCTTCTATCGACAGACAAAAAATCCGCAAGCTGCTGACGATTGAACGGGATAATGATATTAGGGCTTTTTTGCTTTTTCGCTTCTTGCGACAAATATGAATTTAACTTTTCCCTAATAGAGCGTTTGCAAACGTGTCCGAGTTTTTGAACGAGCTTTTTGTTTTTTTCAGATATGACTAAAAACATATTTTGCACGACTTTAGTATGACACGCGCAGGTCGACGAGCAAACGGATATTATTCTTTTTGCATTTATGAACATAACGACGCTGTTTTCTACGGCAACGACGTCGTTAAGAATGTGCGAATCGTGCGACAAAACGTACGCCTCGCCGAATATCTCGCCGCCCGAAACGTGTCCCAATATGCTTCGGTTGCCCCAATAATCGTCGCTTTGAATATGAAGCGAGCCGTCAAGCAACAGGGCAATATCCACCATTTCATCGCCTTGCCGCAACACAAACTCGCCTTTTTTGTAGTTTAAAACCTTTGCGTCGACGCAATGGAGCAAGGACAATATCTCATTTTGTTCAATTCCCGCAAAAAGTGCGGACTTTTTTAATGCGTTCACGTATTTTTCCATAGCGAAACTTTTCGTTGTAAAAACAACGCCCCTACGTCATTATACGTTCTTCCTGCATTTTTATCAAGCACTAATATTAAGACACAGATATTAAGACACAAATATTCAAGCGCATATATTAAGGCATTTATATTATTTTTATAGCTCAACATATTACAAATTTAGCCGCCACCCCACGACTGTTAATAGATCGTTGTTAAATCGACTAAGCATAAACAACCAAACGTTTAAACGATCGAATTATGCTTTACAAAAACTCTGTATCACCCCAAGTGTTTTGCTTCTTTCTTTACAAAACACTTCGCCAAAAGTGTTTTATCTCTTATTATTTATTCAATTAGGCAAACATCGTTTTGACAAGAGTGGCATAACGCCTATATTTTAAAAAAAGCAAAACGCCGCATAGCGTCTTGTAATCATTGCTAAATTTTGATATTGACTACCATTATGAAAGGTGATATAATTTTTTCGGAGAAAACTATGAAAAAAGAAAAAGAAAAACTTAACGAAACCTTAGAAACCGAAATCACTTTAACGGAAGCCTCGCCTGCGGAAGCGGAATCTGAAAAAAAGCCGAAAAAAGAAAAGAAAGAAAAGACTCCGAAGCCCGAAAAAGTTAAACCTGAAAAAGCGGAAAAGGTAAAAGCGGAAAAACCGAAAAAAGAAAAGGTAAAAAAGGAAAAGAAACAAAAAGTGAAGTATAAATTTTCTTCTCCTTCAAAAGCCGAAAAAATAGGCATTGCCGTTACGTTTGCAACGATTTTCGTTGTCGTCGGTTTAGGCATCTTTTTGAGCTTCTTCCTTTATTTGGTGTATTAAAGTTTACTAAAAATCATTTGATTTTTAAAATTGAAAACGACGTATAAAAAGACCTGCCCTATTCGGCAGGTTTTTTATCATTTTAAGTTTTTATCTATTTAAACATTTAATCTCTGTTTGCTCATTACTTGCTTACAAAAAAATATTCAGCAAAGCAGCCGCATATTAAAAAATCGATTAAATAGAAAATAAACAGAAACCAATTAAATGTATTAAAATCACTATTCGTCGCTATCGCCGGAAAACTCTGCAGATAAATCGATACCTTGTTGTTTTAGCATATCGCCGAGCGTAACTGCAGCCTTGTTAGTCATTCGTTTAGGCATCACGTTTTCAAAAACAAACGGCGAAAAATCGAAGCCGAGTTCCTTTGAAAACTCGATTTCGTCCACTATTTTAGCCTTGCCGTTAATTGCCGAGCGAAGTCGTTTGCAATCGATGTCTTTTTCTTTCACAAAAACGTTTGCAGTGTCGGCAAGATTGGTATACTCGCCGCCCCTTCTCGCTACTTCCCTTATCATAGCCCAAGTCTTTATGGTATCATTCTTTTCGAGATTTTCGCTAAACGCAACCTTAATGCCGTTCATATTGCCGTTTTTAGTCTTCAATTCTTTTACGAGTCTTTTAAAAGCTCTGTAAGACGAAGCGTTGCTTTTTTTCGTAATTCCGTCTTGCGTACTCGACTTAACCGACGGACAAATGTCGATAAGTTCTCTAAGCGACATTTTGAGAATTTCGCAAAGTTTTTTGACAACAAGCATAGTGAGATAAGCGTCGTCGTCCGACTTGTGAAGAATTTGCGGTTCTATCTTTAAATTTTCGGAAATTTTTTCAAGAGAAAATGAAATTTTTGCCCCGAGTTGACTGTAAATCTTTTGACTGTCGGTGAAATAGTAGCTAAGTTGCGGCAGTTGGTATCTGGCGCAGGCGTTTTTCAAAAAATTCGCGTCGTTAGTGACGGCATGACCGCAAACTATCTGGTCGCCTTCCGTCAAAATGTCCTTTATGGTTTCGTAATAAAAAGGAAACGGCTTTGACTTAAAAAACACTTCTTCGTCGTATGCAAGTTTAATGCTTAGAGCCGAACCGCCTCTGGACAATCTGAATTCTGCTTCGGGGTTTATAATAATATCCTCTTTTTTAAGGACGTTAAATTCCGAATCGGTAGCGACGTAACCGAAACTGCAAATATTTTTTCCGTCGCAACATTCTATATCAAAAAATAAATATCTCACTTTTCACCTTATCTATTTAATGATAACACTACAACAGGCAAAAAACAAGACCCAAATAAAAATGTACGTTTATAGCTTTATCACACTAATTGTCAAACTAATACTTATCGCGCCAAAACTAATGTTTATAACACTTACCATATCTATCAAATCGATGACTTATACTTATAAATCGATTACTAACCTTATCAAAACGATTGCAGGCATTTTTCAAAACAATTATCACCAACACCGCTACTTACAATATCACCGATAATTGTCATGCGAATATACTTTAACTTCAAGCGTTAAATCGATGCGCTTTCGCTCCGGTGTTTACGATATGCCGACATTTCTAAACTATTTAATACGTAGATTAAGTTTTCCGTCGCTTCCGCCCTTTATGCCCATTCCGTTTTTGAGATTTTCGATTTCCGACGCATCGAAATTTCGCAAGTCCAAGTACTCGTTCATCGAGTGTTTCGATACGGAATTGACTCTGCCGCCCAAAAGCTCGAATCGGCAACGGTCGGTTTTGAATCGCCGTATAAAATACTCGTTGTCCTTGTCGTCCGTATACGTCATTTTGCGATAATAACACTTGTCGCAGTTTTTCTCACCGCCGCCGTATATCTCCTTAAACGGACAATAGACGAAATTCATAAGCGCAGGATATCCGAGCGAATAATAAAATTCGCCGCCGTATTCAAAGTAGTCCTTGCTTACTTCGAGCGACATCACGACGTTCTTCACGCCGCAATCCGTCATAGCGTTTATGGCATAATTGTTAAAAACGTTAAGCCCCACGCCTGCCACGGTCGGCACTTTATCGGCAAAGAAAAGTCCCCAAACGTTGTTTGCTATAATAAAGTCGCTTTTAAAAATCAATTTTTCAAGTTTTTTAATTTCCTCGCCGCTTGCAACGATAGGCAAATTCAAGCCGACTTTTTCGCTATCGAGCAATTCGCCAACCCACGGCTCGAAATATGATGACGGCGATATAGCGATTTTTCCGTCAATGCCTTTTGCGGCGTTATAGCCGTTCAAGTCAGAGACTACTATGATACGCTTTCCGAAATCTTTTTCGACTACGCTATATCCCTTTTTCGGCGAATAAACAATCGCCTTTTTATAGCTTTCAAGCAAGGCCGTTTTGAGTTTTTCAAACGCCTGCCGTCTGAATTCGTTCAATTCGGATTTCGGCATAAACACGCCGTCCGTATCGACCTTTATGCTTTTTACGGTAAACTCCCCCTTATTGAAACACGCTTTAAAATCGTTTTCGCCAAGCGGTTGCGATTTCGCTTTTTGCGCTTCGCCGTTGCTCTCATGCGTAATTTCCACATCTAAACATTTTAAGGTCACAAACAACTTATGTCCGCTATCGGCTTTTAAGTTGACGTCAACCCAAATAGGCTTAACCGCTTTTAACGCTTCGCTCTCTAAGGCATAATCGAGAGTGAGATAAACGTCGGCATTTTGCTTTACGAAATTTTTTGTGACAATCAAAAAGCGATTCCCTTTCTTTTGCACACTGCCTACTCCCAGACTGCCTGTTTCGACGCCGTTTTCAAAAAATTTCAATCCGTCGCCGACGGATATTTCATGCGACGACGAAATTTCAAGACGAAACAAATCCTTAAAACGCTCTGTTTTTTCAACCTTGCCTATTTTTACGCCCTGATGATTATTCACCGCCGTGTTGAGTTTGTTGTAATCGTCGTAAAGATAAGCGGCCGAATTGAACTTTCCCCTAGAAAACACTCGCCTAAGTTCGCTTTCGAGCTTAGTTTTATCCGCTCTGCTTTCGTTTCGCAAAACGTCGTCCATAGCGGCGCGATATGCTCTTGTCGCAACAGCAACGTAGCCTGCGCGGCGAAGTCTGCCTTCGATTTTAAAACTTGTCACGCCTGCATCGCAAAGCGTTTTCAAACTGTTTAAAAGGCACAAGTCTTTTGTCGATTCAAAATAGCCGCTCTTTCCGTTTGCTGAATATTTCAATCTGCAAAGCTGAGCGCAACGTCCGCGGTTTCCGCTGTCGCCGCTTTTAAAACTGCTTAAAAGACAGTTGCCGCTAAACGACGAACACAATGCGCCTTGCACAAAAAACTCTATTTCAAGATTTGTATTGTCTTTAATTTCCTTTATGTCGCTAAGTTTTGTTTCTCTTGACAGAACTACTCTTTTAAAGCCGAGTTTTTCTGCAACCAAAGCACCTTTTAAATTATGAACGCCGAGTTGCGTGCTGGCGTGAAGCTCGATTCCCGAAAACGTTTGTTTCAAGACTCTTGCAACGCCCAAGTCCTGAACGATAAATGCGTCTACGCCTGCCTCTATCGCGCTTTTGACAGTGGCGACAAGCGAATCGAATTCATCGTTATAGACGAGCGTATTGACTGTCATATACACTTTAACGCCACGCAAATGCGCATATTCGACAGCCGCCGTTATATCGTTTTCGTCAAAGTTTTTCGCCTTTATTCGCGCGTTAAAACCGCCCATTCCGAGATAGACGGCGTCCGCGCCCGAATTTACGGCGGCGTATAAACTTTCAAAATCTCCTACCGGAGATAAAATTTCGGCTTTTGTCATAAGTTTTTCGCTACGCTCACATTAAACACCGAAGTATCGGCGTTTTGATTTATTACGTTTTGTTTTTAGTTTTATTATATTTTGTTTTTAAACTTTATAATATTTTGTTTTTAAACTTTATAATATTTTGTTTTAGCTTTATTATATTTTGCTTTTAGCTTCAAACAAAAGCAAGCGGTCAATCCAAAAAGTTCGGCGAACATTTCGCAACGACTTTATCGAGCCGTAAGAGCGTCACTATCAAAAGCGCGCTCGACACTATCATCCAGAGCGGCATTGTTTCAAAACCGATAAACGGCGTAACGTAACCGAAAACAAGCTGCACGGTAAAGCCTACGCCATAGCCGATTGCAAGTTGATAACCGGTAAGAAACGTTGCGACTTCGCTTTTAAAACGATGACTTGTTGCGTGCAACGCACTCGGAAATATCGGGCCGAAACCAAAGCCGACCAAAAACAACCCCACGACCGAGTATAGGCCTATCGGAAGAGCTAAAACTACAATTCCTACAAGCGAAATCGCAGTGCCTATCCAAATGAGCTGTTTATCTCGTAATCGCACCGTCAAAAAACCGCTTATAAGTCTTCCGAGCATAACGCCGCCGTAATACAGCGTCATAAGATTAGACGCAAGCGCCGCGCCGACAAACTTCGTTTCGACTAAATAACTTGCTCCCCAAGTTATCATTAAAAATTCCATCGAACAGTAAAACGCAAACACCAATATGGACGGTTTTACGCCTTTTATTTTAAGCACGCTAAAAAAGCTGATTTTTCCTTTCGATTTTTCTTCCGTTATAGGAGCAAGCATAGCTTGTTTTTTTTCTATCTTACGCCAATACGGAAGAGAACATAAAATTATAAACGCAATGGCAAATTGGATTATCGCAATGGTTTGATAGCCGCCTCGCCAGTCGCCGACGTTTAAAAACGGCGACATTACAAGCGGACTGACGACAACGCCGACGCCCCAGAAACAATGCAACCAATTTATGTGTTTTGCCTTGTAATTAGCCGAAACGTAATAATTGAGCGCGGTATCGACTGCGCCTGCGCCCACGCCGAGCAGAACTGCAAACACGATAAGCATCCAAAGGCTTGTCGAAAAACGAGTGCCTAAAAGACCGATTGCCGTAAGCACAACCGAAACGAAAGTAAGTCTGCTCGTTCCTATTTTCTTTATCAATCCGCCCGCAATAAGACTCATAAGACAACTGCAAATGCCCGTCACGATTGAAATTATCGAAGCATAGCTGACCGAAAGTCCCAAGTCGGAATGCATAACGGGCCACGCAACGCCGAACAGCGAATCGGGAAGCCCCAAAGAAATAAACGTTATGTAAATTATCGCAAGTACAAAAAACATATTGAACATATTGTATCACAACCGCCACAGTTAAGCAATAAAAAAGAGAGCTACTGCTCTCTTTATACTATGCTTCTCTGCCGAGCGATGTGTTGTCGCAACATCTGTCTTTAAGACAATCGATAGGATGCGGATGCGATTCATATCGATAATCTTCGCCGTTTTCTTTGATATATTTATCGATAACGGCATGCGACGGAACGTTTTTCTTTTCGCTGATGATTTGTTCCTGATAGGTGAAAAATCTGAAATCTTTCGGCAAACTGTCCACCTTCACTATTTCTTCTTTGTCGGCCGTATTGCGAATGGTGTTCTTCATAACGTCTCTGACATAATCGATATTCGACTTGAAATCAAGCAGCGTAGGAAAATCGCCGCTTCCGATAACAGAGCTTGCGTCTTTCTTCTCGTATTTTTGCAAAAGTTCGATTGCGTAATGAAGATGCGAAACTTCTTGCTCGTAAAGCATTTCCCAAACTTTTTTGAGATTTGCGTTCGTTTCGGTCATATAGCAAGAATAGTAAAGATAACATTCGGTGTATTCGTGCATTACAAGACTTTCGAGCATCGTGCAATTTACGTCGAGAAGCGAACCGTACTCGGAAACGTGTTGTTCTTCTATCATTGCGATTTCGGCGTACAACTTTCTTCCCAAGTCGTTTTTATAGAAACTGCCCACGTTCATATAATAGTTCATCGTTTGTTGCTCTGCCGCCGTAATAATATTGACGTGCAATTTCGTGAGCAAATCAGCGGACGAATTTATCGGTTTTCTTATTGCGTCGAAAGGATGACGGTGTTCGGAAATCGTAGGGCGTCCCGGCATAATGTCCGTATAGCCGTTCACCAATTTTTCCGCTTTGATGCCCATATCCATTTCGAGCAAATCGGCGTATCTGTAAAGATGGTCGAAATCTTCGAGCAATGCGAAATCGAGTTGCCCTTTGACGTAAGGGTCTTTTTCCGCTCTTGCCATACAAGCGGTAAGGTCGACCGCAAGTTGCTCATACCCTATCGTCGTTTCCAAAATCGTTTCGTCTATCGGTTTAAGGCACGAAATAAGTTTTTGTTGTTGCTGTTCGAGCTTTCTCAAAACGGCAAGGTCGCGTCTTAAATCTTGATTTATCTCGTGACGTTGCCAACCGTGCGAAAACCAAACCTGTTCGAACTCGGTGCCGTTCATCAAAATAACTCTCGTTTTGCTGTAAGCGTCCGTTTCGTTTTTGTCGTATGGCTTCGGATATGTCTTATCCAAACTCATAAAAAGACTGTCAATGTTTTTTGCTTTTTCCTTTAACGGATTCATACTACCTCCTTTAAACAAATATAGTATGTCCGCAAAAAAATTAGTTAAACGGTAGGGAGCGAAATTCGGCTCGATTAAATTCTCTTTTTTAAAGCAATTTCGGCAAAAGAAAAAGGCAAATTAAATTGCCTTTTTTAAAATTTCGTTATAAAACTTTTGTTACGTTTTACTCTCTTCGCCTACAACTTCCGTATTCTCTACGTCGTCTTCCGTTATGAGTTTGTTTGCATCCGTATTCTCTATAGGGTCTTCCGCTATGGGTTCGTTTGCATCCGTTTTCTCTACGACGTCTTCCGTTATAAGTCCGTTTACATACGCAGGCGACGTGTGATTGTCAATTTCTTCAACCATCTTTTTATAAAACTTGTCGTCGATGATACATTTCTTTTTGTAGATTATTATCGCTACAATCAAAAATGCGACGGGAATGAGGCACATACAGCAAAGCAAAGCCATAGTGCTCGACTTAGGAACCGAACTAATTATGTTTTGAATGCCTTCTAGTTTGATAGCGTCGGTGATAACGCCTTTAGACGCTTGGTTTTCGAGATTTGAAATTTGGTTTGTATAATTCGTTACGCCTACCACAAGATAAACGAGCATAACCAAAAACTGCATTAAAGCAGAACCCATTTTTGCCGTGAACGGTCTGACCGAAAAGATAAGTCCCTCTTCACGCCTGCCCGTTTTCCATTCGTTATATTCAACGGTGTCAGCCATATAAATGAGCATAACGGTGTAAAAGCCTTGTCCGAAACCAACTATGCCGTTACAAACTGCCATAACCACGAATTTGACAATCCAAGGGTCGGACGGCAACACCAATCCGAACAGCATCATAAGTAAATAACCGCCGATTATCGAAAAGCCCGTCATATACATAAGTTTCGTTCTGCCGACTTTTTTGATAAGCCACGGATAGAAAACCGTGAACAAAACCGACACGACGGCAAATACCACGCCGAAAAGTGTTGTCAAAAGTCCGTTGTATCCGAATTCGAAATATATGTAGGATAAGCTGAGTCCGCCGCCGACAACGTTTGTTCCTATGTTGAAAATAAGCATAACGAGCGCCGACCAAAGGAGCTGGTCGTTTTTGAATATGACCTTAAACATCTCCTTTAAGCCCTTTTTAGGCGCTTTGATTTCAATAGGCGGAAGCGGCTCTTCCTTTACGCCGAAAATCGTAAACAACTGAAAGCCTATCATAAGCACTGCCGCCATAACCGAAAATACGGCGTATCCCGTGACCGCACTACCGCCGATTGCATATTTTCCGACGGTAAGAACGGGAACGATAACACCGACAAGTCCGCTGCCTGCGGAAGAAAACAACTGAGTGAGCGAAGTGAGTTTTCCGCGTTCGTGTTCGTTTTTAGTGAGCGAAGGAAGCATTCCCCAATACGAAATGTCGTTCATCGTATAAGTTATGCTGAACAAAAAATACATAACGGCAAGAAAACCTATAAACGCCCAGCCGCCGAGTTGCACGGAAAACACCGCAACGATAACGCCGCCTGTCAGCACTGCGCCGATAAGCATCCAAGGTTTAAACTTACCCCACTTCGTTCTTGTATTTTCAACAATACCGCCCATAATCGGGTCATTGAAAGCGTCGAAAATTCTTGCGCAAATAATGATAATGCTGACCGATGCGAACTGTGCGTCGGTTACGCTTTTAGTAAAAAGAATGTAAGTTAAAAGATAACCGTTAAAAAGAGCGTACAAAAAGTCGCGCCCTATTCCGCCAAGCGGAAACATAATAAGATTTCTAACCGACAGTTTGCCGCTTCTTGCGACTTCCGTCACGGTTTTCATTTCGTTTTCGTCTGTCATAATTTTCTCCCCGATAATTATAACACACCGAAAACCACATTTCAAGAGCAACAGTAAAGCGCTTTGTCTTGATTATTCCGGATGACGAGTCTAAAAACTAAATATCGACTTTATATCAAACTATATAGCCTATCCTAAATTTAAAATCACAGTCATCAAAAAATTTAATTGACTTTATAAATAGCCTATTTAAACCGACAGCCGCTTTAACATTTCGCTATCGTCAAAACCGACGGCAAAGGATTCAGCAAATTGTTGCGGCGGCGCAAAAAAGGTTTTTCAATCTGAGTTTCGCTCCGTTTTTAATTTCGTTGACGTTCACGACAAGTCCGTCTTCAACCTCAAATTGAAACTCTCTCGCATATTTTTCGTTTTCTCCGTCACGAACCATAACCGCAACGACGTTCTCGTCAACCGAACGATATTTAGGAAATTCAACGCTCGAAAACTCGCCCAAATATTTCGTGAGCATTTCCGCTTTTAAATCGGGAGCAAGATAGCTTTGCGCCCTTTCCATATCCTTTGACATCACGGCTTCTAAAAGCAGATAAGGCACAAGCATAGGAACGTATTCGCGGTCGTTTTCATAACTGTACGTTCTTGAAATTATTTTAAACTGTCTGTCCGTTTCAAAAAAGCTATACTCTTCCGTCATAACTCTGCCAAGCATATCGTTGAGTCGTTTTTTAGTTATGAAAGACTTTTTGCCGTAAGTTATGCTGTCCGCTTCTCCCATAAAGAGAAGTTTATAATTATCGTCGGCTAATGCGATAAGTAAAAACTGTCCCGTCTTCGTAAAGCCCGTGACGATAAACATAAGTCCGAAACTTAGCGGCGTTACGTCGATATGCGTTTTCGACGGCTTTCTGCCGAAATCATAAATAACGTTCGTGCTGCCGTTCGTGATTAGAAGTTTTTGCGTAGCGTCGTTGAATGCCGTTGCGGTATGTACTATGCCGCCGAATTTTCCTTTGGCTTCGGCAACCGCTTCAAACTCTTTGAATCTGTTCAGGTTATCGCGATTGAAGCTGAGTTCATAAACTCCGCCGCCCCACCTAGTGACGAATATATCGCCGTAAATCTCTCTCGTTTTAGTCTTTATGCGCGCGCTTTTAGGAACTCCCTTTCCGAGCGGAAAACAACTTAAAAGATGCTCCGAGTCGTCCGCTTCGAACGTGAAAGTCTTTGAACATATCTTGCCGTCAAAAAGAAGATATTCATCGTCGGCACAATTTACAATATACTTTTCGCCCATATTGCCCCTACAATTTTATGCTCTTTTAGAGCCGCTTATGCCAAGTGATTTGCAAATTTCTTCGAGCGGTTCGTCGGGTCTTAAAACGTCCTCCATTTTAAATCCTTTGACGGCGTCGCAAGCCGCTTCCTTTTCTTTCGAGGCTTTTCTTATTTCGCTTTTTAATTTTTCAAACAATTCGGCAACGTCGCTGTCTTCGCTTTTAAGCCTTTTCACTTCGCCTTTAAATTGTCTTTCCATCTCCGACCCCGTTCCGCTTTTTTCGAGCGAAAAATCACGGCTTAGCATTTCTTCGAGTTCCAAAGCCGTCTGAGTCACCACGCTTTCGAGATTTAATGCGTCCTTACTGAAATGATATCTTTCTTTAAGTTCTTCGTAAGCGTTCGTCCATTTGGCTTGAAAGATTTTTAGCCTCTCCACTTCCATAGCGTATTGAAGTTTAAGGTCAAGCGTCATTTCGTTGGCTTTTTCGTTTGCCGACAAAATCGACTTTTTTATTTCGTTTTCCTGTTCGGCATAATCGAGAACCTTGTTTTCGAGTTCATAGTTTTTTGCTTTCAGCGCAGAAATTCTCTCACGCTGTTCGCCTAATTGCTTTTCATAATACGTCTCTTTTTCTTTTATGTATTTGTCCACTTCATCTACTGCGTATCCCTTTTTGCTTACGGTAAAACTTTGATTTAAACATACTTTTTTCATATTAACCTCACAAAAAAAACGCTATCTATATGATGAAACATAGACAGCGTTTTTGCAATTTTTTAGGTAATAAGTTTTTATTTACTTTTGTCAAGTTTTAGCGCATTTTGTTTAATGTCTGTTCAAAAGCAAATTGTGTTTCAAATCGTAAAGTCTTTGCGACAAGTCGACTTTGTACTCCTGAGTGTTTATAACTCTCAGATATTCCGGATAGAACGACGCTACCTCTTCGTCAAGATGTTTGCCGATTGCGTGCAAGTCAGGATTTTTATAAACGAGCTTTCCGCCCTTGAAAACGTCCACCATAAGGTTTACGACCTTGTAGTTTTCAAAGGTGGTTTTCTTCCATATTTGTTCCGGGTGGAAAATCGTAAGCGGTTTTGATTCGTCAAACGTATCGTCGTCAAGACAAATCATATCGGCAGCCGCCATTTTGTCCTTGTCGTAAATTCTGACGACCTTTTTAAGTCCCGGATTGGTTATTTTAGCAGGCGTATTAGATACTTTGATTTTCGGCGACATATTTCCGTTTTCGTCTTCCATAGCGGCAAGTTTGTAAACGCCGCCGAGGCTCGGATTAGTATAGCTTGTTATAAGTCTTGTGCCTATTCCGTAAATATCGATTTTTGCGTCCTGAGTTCTCAATGCAAGCAAAACGTCTTCGTCTATATCGCCAGAAGCGAAAATTTTGACGTCGCTGTGTCCTGCTTCGTCAAGCATAACTCTCGCCTTCTTTGAAAGATAAGCAAGGTCGCCGCTGTCAAGTCTGATTCCGAGCGGCTTATAGCCCTTTGCTTTAAGTTCGTCGAACACTTTGATTGCGTTAGGAACACCCGACTTCAACGTATCGTAGGTGTCTACAAGCAACAAGCATCCGTCAGGATAAATTTCGGCATACTTTCTGAACGCCGTAAGTTCGTCAGGGAAAGACATAACCCAGCTGTGCGCGTGCGTACCTTTGACGGCAATATCGAACATTTTGCCTGCAAGTACGTTTGACGTAGAACGACAACCGCCGATATACGCCGCTCTTGCGCCGTAAATGCCTGCGTCGGCATTTTGCGCACGACGAAGACCGAATTCCAAAATCTGTCCTTCCGTGCTTTCGCAAAGTCTTAACGCTTTCGTTGCGATAAGCGTTTGGTGATTGATGAAAGTCAAAACGGCAGTTTCTAAAAGCTGAGCTTCAAAAAGCGTAGCCGTAACGGTCAAAAGCGGTTCATAAGGAAACACGATTGTTCCTTCGGGAATTGCTTTGACGTCGCCCGTAAATTTAAAGTTTTTAAGAACCGTCAAAAACTCTTCGTCGAACGTGCCGAGCGAACGAAGATATTCGATATCGTCATTGTCGAAATGCAAGTTTTCGATATAATCGATTACTTGGTCAAGACCTGCGGCAACTGCGTAAGAAAATCCGCCCACGCCTCTGTAAAACACGTCGAAGACGGCTCTTTTGTTTGCGGTACCGCATTTAAGGTAACCGTTCATCATCGTAAGTTCATAAAAATCGGTAAGTAAAGTTAAGTTTCTCATTTTCACCTTTAAAAAGCCAAACTGAGTTTGGCTTTATTTTATTTAGCGTTTTACGCTTTTATTTTTTTTGTTTGCTTTATCTTGTTTTTCTTTTTCTATACGTTCCGCTTCGGCTTTTATCGCCGCTCTTCTTGCCTCTTCGGCAGCAATTCTGTTCTTTTCGGCGATTTCAACACGGAAACGTTCTTCATCGGCTTTCATATCTAAGTAGCTTGCGTATTCTTTGACGATTTTGCCGTTCATTTCGCTTACTGCTACCGCGTCCTGATTTTCGACAGGCTTGCCGATTGTGTTAAGGCTTATCTTCTTCCAGACGAATGCGACGAACTTATAGATTTTATATTCGGCTTTGCTTTCGTCGATTTCTTCTCCGAGGTCGATTTTCTTTTTGACTTTATCGTGAATGGATTTAAGCACAATGTAAACTATTCCGAGAACAATAGCAATCGGGAAAATCGTGTAGCAAAGAATTTGCGTTTCAGGAACGGCGTCGATTCTCAAATATTCGAGTAACGCCCTTATAAGGTTGTACCAGAAAAGATACAAAAATCCCAAAATTCCCGGGAACTTTTTGTTTTTACGCCAAATAACGTAAAAAATTATCGCTCCGACAAAGTTCCAGATAGCTTCGTATAAAAACGTCGCGTAGTGCCATCCGCCGACTCCGCCACAGTTACAAAGCGACGAACCGCAATGGTCTATATACACGCTAAACGGAAGACCGGTCGGAAAGCCTTGCGGAATTGCAAGTCCGTATGCTTCCTGATTGACAAAGTTGCCCCAACGACCGAGCGACTGCGCAAGCAAAAGCGTCGGCGCAATCATATCGATAAGTTGCGGAATAGTACATTTGTCGCGGTGACGGAACCAGAATATAACGCCGCCCAAAATGCCGCCTAAAAGTCCGCCGATAATCGTTATACCGCCTTCCCAAATCGCGATGGCATGAACGAAGTCCGACCAGCTATGCCAAGGGAAGTATTCTTCGGGACGAACGATGACGTAAATAAATCTTGCAAAAACTATCGCAAGCGGAATTATCCACAAAAACAGTTCGAGCGCATCGTCTTTGGTAAGACCGATTCTCGGACACTCAAAAATAGCGTAAATAAGACAGGAAAGCATCGCGCCCGTCAAAATTATACCGTACCATTCGATGCTCAAATTTCCTATTCTGAACGCTTCCGCCGCCGACAACGTAAAAGTCAAATTCATAATTGTACCTCTGCTACCTTTACTGCACCGTCTTTTCTGACAGTCAATTTAAAAACACAGTCCGAGCCGAAATTATTTGACATTATCTCGTCGAATTTATCTGAATTTTCTTTTTTGACAAAAGCAAGTATCGTTCCTGCAAAACCGCCGCCGTGAACTCTTACTGCCTCGCACAATCCCGACTCTTGGCAAAGCGTGATTGCAAAAGGTAAATATTGTTCTACGTCGCAAGGCGGATAAAGGTTTTGAAGCAATCTCCACGAAGAATCGCCCGAACGGTTTATAACGTCCAAAAAGTTTTCGGTATCGCCCTTTTCAAGGCTTGCCAACGCTTCGTCAACTCTGTCACATTCTTCAAAGAAGTGCATCGCTCTTAAAACTGCCCTTCCGCTTATTTTTTCTCTGAGCGTCGATGCAAATTGCAAAACGTCCGCTTTCGTCGTTTTTCTCAAACAATCCACACTGAAAAACTTTGCCACGTTTTTCATATCCGAAAGAATACCTGCATAGTCGGCAACCAAATCGCTATGGTCACCGCCTGCGTTTATAACGAAAATATCGAGTCCTTGTTCCGTCCAAGGCGCAGCCTCGACGATAGGATTGTCCGTGTCGGCAAAATCGATAAGGTTTACGCCGCCGAGAGCTATTGCCGCTTGGTCCATAAGACCGCACGGTTTTCCGAAATATCTGTTTTCGGCATATTGCGACGCCTTTGCCTTTTCCATTGCGCAGACCTTTCCGTCGTTATACAAAACGTTGAAAATCTCGCCGACTAAAACCTCAAAAGCACTCGAAGACGAAACGCCCGCGCCCTTAGGAACACGGCTCGTAAACGCCGCTCTGAAGCCGCCGACTTTGTAGCCGTGCGATACGAAATAGTCCGCAACGCCTTGAATAAGCGCAAAAGACGTGCCTTTGTTTTCTTCTTTAAATGCTATATCTTTAAGGTCAACAGTCATTCTCGGATAACCGTCGCTGTCAACCGAAACGACGTTGTCGTTTGTCGGCACAACGACCGCCAGAATATCGACGCTGACTGCCGCCGCCATAACCTTGCCGTGATTGTGGTCGGTATGATTGCCGCAAATTTCTATTCTGCCCGGCGAAGAAAAAATCATAGCCTTTCCATTTAAACCGAAATTGTTTTTAAACGTTTCGACTATGCCGTTCAATCTGTTTTCGAGACTATCTGATTTTTCGCCGTACAATTCTTTTAAAATTCTATCCGTTTCAAAATTGTCAAAATATTTTTTTTGCGTAACAGTTGTCATATAACCCTCGACAATGTATAATATTGTTAAATAGATTATACCATACACGGTAGATTTTGCAAACGGTTTATCGCAAATAGTTTAATTAGGCATTTTTATTATTATTCAAGGTGAAATATGGACGTTAAAATACGCATTGAGCAGTTGCTCGACTACGCACAAAAGAAACTCAACTTTTTAGAAGACGACGTTATGCTCGCAAGAAACTATCTTCTTGACCTGTTAAAGCTCGATTCGCCATACGAAGGCGATATATCGCCGTCCCCTATTCAAGAAATACTCGACGATATGACGGCATACGCCGTAGAGAACAAACTCTGCGAACCTTACGAAAGACTTTTGTTTGAAACGAGAATTATGGGCATCGTTACGCCTACTCCGTCAAGAGTCATCGAAACGTTCGACGATATTGCCGCCCAAAGCGGAATTAAAGCAAGCACCGATTGGTTTTTCAATCTTTGCATAAATTCAAACTATATCCGCAAAGTGGACATCGACAAAAACCTTAAATGGGAGTTCGACGGAAAACTTGGCAAAATCAAAATCACCATAAACCTTTCAAAGCCCGAAAAAGACCCCGAAGAAGTCAAAAGGGCAAAACTTTGCAACTCCGGCTACCCTAAATGTATGCTCTGTCCGTCAAACGTAGGCTGGGCAGGAAATGCGTCCAAGCCTGCAAGACAAACGCTCAGAACGATTCCTATCGAACTTAACGGCGAAAATTGGTTTATGCAGTATTCCCCTTACGTTTATTTCGACAACCACGCAATAGCTTTCAGCGAAGAACATCGTCCTATGCACATCGACATACATTCGTTCGAACGTATGGTGGATTTCGTAAAATTGTTCCCGCATTATTTCATCGGCTCGAACGCGGCTTTGCCGATTGTAGGCGGAAGCATTCTGGCACACGACCACTATCAAGGCGGCAACAAGGTTTTGCCTATGCTTAAAGCGAAAGCAAGAAAATATTACAAACTCGAAGGCTATCCCGAGGTCAACGTTTCCATTCTCGATTGGTACAACTCCGTCGTGAGAATCGAATCGAAAAACAACAATGCCGCCGTAAAAGTTGCCGATTTAATTCTTTCAAAATGGAAAGAATATAGCGACGAATCTGTGGACGTAATCGCATTTTCGGAAGAAAACGGCGAAAAGGTCGAACACAACACCGTCACGCCGACGCTTCAAATCAACGATAACGGCGAGTACAGCTTCGCACTTATTTTGAGAAACAATCGCACCACAAAGGAACGTCCTTTCGGACTCTTCCACCCGAGCGAAGATTTGCACAACATTAAAAAGGAATCTATCGGAATTATCGAAGCTATGGGCTTGTTCATTTTGCCGGGCAGACTGTCGGGCGAAATCAACGCCATTCAGGATATTTTGACAGGCAAAGAAAAACTCGATTTTAAGGAATTGTCAAACGAAAACAATCCGCTTTCAAAGCATCTTCCTATGATTGCTCAACTTGTTCAGGACAACGGCACGTCCCTCACTGCCGATAAAGCGCAAGACGTCGTAGTCGAAGCCGTAAATACGGCTTGCGAAAAGATTTTGGAAACGACGGGCGTTTTCAAAAACGACGAAAAAGGTCAAGCCGCTTTCGATAAATTCCTTAAAAGTTGCGGACTTAACTAAGTCGAAATGCAAGCGTCGCTTGACATTTAACAAATACCGTTTAATGCTTGCCGGTTTAAGCGATAACGATTAAGTTAAAGCCTTTCTTTATACTTTAAGTGTAATTTGGTTTAACGCATTGCTAAATATCGCCTTATTTCAAACACTTGTTTAACGACAACTTAGTTTAGTAACTCTTGTGATTTAACGACAGTTCTGTTTAACAACTCTTGCCATTTAATGACGATTTAGTTAAACGGCACTTACAACAATATATTTTTAAAAGCAAACAAAAACGCCGCATAAGCGGCGTTTTATTTACGATATTTTATTTCTACAATAAGCGTTTAATTCTATTCTTTGTTGTCGTTGTTAAAGCGAAGTCTGCCGCCCCTTTCTTCCCCTCTCACGGTTGTAAGTGGCAAAAGTTTAACGTCAAAGTTGCCGTCGTCGTCAACGACGATAAGCGATGCGCCGCGTTGATTTTTAACTTTGCTTATTTTTAAATACGCAAGATAATCGATGCTCATTCCGTAGGTAAGTCTGATTCCCTTATACGTCATCGAAACAGTGTTCAAATGGTCGTGTCCTGCAAAAACGCCCTTTGCGCCGTTTTTCAAAAGGCAATCGAATTCGCCGCCTTCACGGCACGGCACTCCGAAGTATTGGTCTTTTTCGCAAACCGCTCCGACGTGATATTTGACGCTTTTATCGCCCTCTTGCATAGCCCACCAAGCGTCGCGGTATTGCCTTAAAGGAATGTGTTGAAAAACAAGTTGCGGTTCGCCGTTTAAGCAATGCTTCTGCACTTCTTTTTCATACCAATCGAGCTGGTCACGGTGAACGGTATCGAATCCCGAAAAGAAACTGCTTGTTTCGTAGCTGTTCGAGTCGAACATAACAAGCAAGTTATTCAGCGTGCCGTCCTCGTTTTCAAGCCGCAGAACATAGTTTCCCTCTCCTGTTTGACATTCGCCTTTTTTAAAAAGGCTATGCTCAAGCGAGGAATAATAATCGCTTAATCTTTTCTTTTTATGCGTGGAATAGCTTTCGCAGTCGTGGTTGCCGTAAACCATAGCCCACGGCACGCCGAGTGTTTCCATCAAATTTCCGAACCACTTTGCAGGACGCATATTGTTTATCGTTCCCGAGCTAAACGGAATCGGATAGCTCACGTCTCCGGTCACGACGACCAAATCCGGTTTTGCATAACTGATAAGGTCGCGAACGGCAGTCAATGCCATTTTATCTTTTTTAACGGACAGCAAACCGCCGCCGATATGCACGTCGGTTATTTGCATAATGACAAAATCTTTGCCTTTTATCTTTTTGAACGCCATAACCCCGTCTTTTTCAAACGGGGTTATTTTTACGTCTTTTTTTACTTCTTCTGCTTTAACTTTCATAGTCTAAAATTATCTTTTCTCTTTTAAGCAAAACTAAATCAAAACTATTGACTTACTTTCCCTTAACGTCGTCCGTCTGCTTGACGTCCGCATCGTCGACAACTCTACCGACTATTGCGTCATAATTTCCGATGCCGTCCTTATCTTTGCCGTAAAGCTCGTCGCAAAGAGCGTCGCATTCGGTCTTCTCCTCGGTCGTAAGTCCTTCATAACCGACTTCGGCTTTGCGTTCGATGAAATATCTTGCGCGGTCAAGTTTCTTGTTCGTTACCTTGTATCTGAACGACGCAAGGAAGGCAATCAAAATGAGAACTGCGATTGCTATACCCATAAACAATCTTATGGCTATAAGTGCGCTTTCAGGTTGAACGACATTTTTATCACCTGCTATTCTTTCCTGATAGTGAGCGGCAGTCAAAACCCAACCTATCATTCCTACGCCAAACGCACCTGCAATCTTTCTGAAAAGCGTCATCATTCCGCTGTAATTTCCGGTCGGTCTTTCGCCCGTTTTAAGTTCCGCAACGTCCAAAGTGTCAGGGAAGATAATCCACGGCATCATTTGCGCTCCGCCGAAACCTAAGCCCATAAGGAACGCGATAATCGGAACAACGATAGGAGGCGCCCAGCTCGGGTCCATAACGGCAAGAAGTATGCCGCCCAAAATGTAGAACGGAAGTCCCATTCTGAAAGCGAACTGTTTGCTCTTTTTGTCCATAACCACTCTTGCAAGCGGGAACGCCAAAACGGCGGCAACCATAAGCGGCGCGACGATGAACATAGAATTAAAAGGCTTACTGAACGAACCGATTACAAACGGAACATCTGCCCAAACGTCGGTTGCGTAATATGCCGCAAGCGCAGACAAAATATCCATACAGGTAAACGCCGAAACGTACATAATGATATGCCAACGATAGGACTTGTTTTTAAAAGGCGTTATATACGATTGCAAAAAGCTCTTAAACGTGATTTTCGTCTTTTCGGTCGGAAATTTAACTCTTTCTTTAGTGAACAAACCGCAAAGAATAAGTCCGCCGCCGAACAGCGTGCCGAAAATGACAATCATAAGAATCCAGAAAACAACGCCGTTTTCGATTCTCGGCATAAACGAATATTGGTCAGAAGTTGTGTAAAGAGCAAGCAATACGAGCGGTACGACGTATGCAAGCCCCGAAGCCAATGCGCTGAAAACAAGTTTTACGGTATTTGCATTATTACGCTCTTTATACGAAGGCGAAATATCGCTTGCCATAGACGTGTACGGAACTTGCGTAATCGTAGAACAAGTATTCCAAAGAATATAGAAAATAAGTACCCACGCAACTGCGCCGCCGCCTGCTATCCCCCATTCGTTTATAGGAGCAAACAACAATGCAAGCGCAATGATAAGCGAAATGCCGCCAAAGAACATATACGGCTTACGTCTGCCCCACTTGCCGCGGGTGTTATCGGAAATAAGTCCCATAAGAGGGTCGGTTATAGCGTCCCAAATTTTGGAAACCATCATAATGGTGGATGCGATAGCCGCCACAATGCCGAGAGCGTCGGTCATGTATTTGAGCATTATACACGACATAAGCGCAACGCCGCCGCCGTCCATCAACGCTCCGAGACCGTAACAAACTTTTTCGCCGGCAGGAATTTTGTCTTCGGGTTTAACCAAAGCAGTCGCTTCGGCGTTTACTGCCGCTTGCGATTCACTGCCCTCGATTTGTGATTTTTTGTTTTTTCTCATAATTAACCTAAAAGGGCTACCGATTTAATTCAAGTAGCCCGCCTTTAATGTATTTTTATTATTTTTTGTTCACAAGCACTTTTTTAAGTTTTGCAAATCTTGGCAAGCCGTCTTCTAACGGAGCTTTTGCGTCTCCTTGAATGAGTGGAAGCGCATAATCTACAAATTCTTGACTAAGTCCCGTGCCGTTGTTCGTTATCCAGCTGAGCGGAACGGTTTTTTCCGTGTTCGCCGCTTGTTCGATAGGCATAAGAACAGGTTTCATCTTGTATTCTTTTCCGGGTTGTCTTTCAAAGATAACCATCTTGTCCGTTTCGCCGTCGACGGCATACTTAACTGCCGCAGAACCTGCTTCGAACGCTTCTTCGACGTCGACCTTAGACGCAAGATGCGCTCCGCAACGTTGCATAAGGCTGAATTCGATTGCTCGCGTCTTTACGCCGAGTTTTTCCTTGACAAGGTTTGCGAGCATAGCTCCGACGCCACCGAGTTGAGCGTGGCCGAAAAGGTCGGTGCTTGACGCGGTAAATTCGCCGACGTATTTTCCTTCTTTCGTCTTAATGCCTTCCGAAACTACGGCGATACACTTGTTGCCGTTTTTGTCGCAAACGCCCTTGACGTCGCTTATAAACTTGTCGATATCGAACGGAACTTCAGGAAGATAGATAAGGTCTGCTCCGAGTCCCTTGTAATTTGCAAGAGCCGCCGCAGCCGTAAGCCAGCCTGCGTTTCTGCCCATAACTTCGATTACGCAAACAAGACCGGTGTCATAAACCTTTGCGTCAAGGTTAATTTCCATAATGGTCGTTGCGATATATTTTGCCGCGCTGCCATAGCCAGGGCAATGGTCGGTGCCGTAAAGGTCGTTGTCAATAGTCTTCGGAACACCGATAACGTTGCAGTCATAACCCGATTGTTTCAAAAATTTTGAAACCTTATTGCAGGTATCCATCGAATCGTTTCCGCCGTTGTAGAAGAAATAGCGAATGTTGTATTTCTTAAACACTTCGAGAAGTCTGTTATAATCGGTCGGATCTACGTTATAATCTTTAAGTTTATATCTGACCGAACCGAGAGCCGATGACGGCGTATATTTCATAAGTTCGAGTTCTTTCGGGTCTTCTTCGTTGATGACGTAAAATTCCTCGTTCAATATACCTCTGATTCCGTGCGCCGCTCCGTACACTTCCGTGATGTTCTTTTGCTTCAACGCTTCGCAAAAAACGCCTGCTGCCGATGAGTTTATGACTGACGTTGGTCCGCCTGATTGACCAAACATACAAGCTCCGACTAAATTCTTCATTTTGTTCTCCTTTAAATTAAATGCTCAATGCTCTTGTGAGTTTATACAGCTCGCTGTCAACTTCTTTCTTCATCGAAAGAGCCTTTGCGAGGTCCATATCGATAATTTTTCCGTCCTTTATGCCGACTGCCCAAGCGCCTTCGCCCGACGATAAAACGTCGACTGCATGCACAGACATTCTTGCCGCCAAAATACGGTCTGACATATTAGGGCCGCCGCCTCGTTGAATATGACCGAGAGTCGTAACGGTCGGCGTTCTGCCCGTAATTTCTTTTATGGTTTTAATAAGCTCCGTCTTATCACCTGCGCCTTCGGCAAAGACAATCATGTTAGACGTTTTGCCACGCTTTGTCGATTGTTGAACGCTTTCGGCAACTTCTCTGAAATCAACTTTGATTTCAGGAACGAGAACGTATTCGCATCCGCCTGCAAGACCTGCGTAAAGCGCAATGTCGCCGCAGTTTCTGCCCATAACTTCTACTATCGAAACACGCTCGTGAGCCGTGTTCGTATCTCTAAGATGGTTAATTGCCCAAAGCACGGTGTTTACAGCCGTATCGAAACCGATTGTAAAATCGGTGTAAGCAAGGTCGTTGTCAATCGTTCCAGGAAGTCCCGCTACGTTGATTCCGAAATCGTTGAACAAATCGAGAGCTCCGTGAAGAGAGCCGTCGCCGCCGATAACGATAAGATTGTCGATATCGCGTTTTCTAAGATTTTCCGCCGCTTGCATACGAACGTCGTAATCCTTAAATTCAGGGCATCTTGCGGTATGCAAAATCGTGCCGCCCTTTTGAACGATATCACTGACGCTTCTCGGATACATTTGGAAAATGTCGTCTTCGATAAGTCCGCGATATCCCCTTTCTACGCCGTAGGTCTTATAACCACGGTAAATGCCATAACGAACAGCCGCTCTGATGCAGGCGTTCATACCCGGTGCGTCGCCGCCACTTGTTAAAATAGCAACTTTTTTCATATTTATAACCTCTAAAAATTTAATGCGATTTGTCTTTCGTTTGTTGCCTCAAACTTTAAAACAAAGTTTAAGCGTAACACAAATTTAAAACGTGATTATGCTCTGCTGTAAGCCGTTTTAGGCATACGCAAAACGCATAACGAACCTTTAATATAATATCATTTTTATAATAATAGGTCAATAGGTAATTAAATTTTAAACCACCCCGAAATGCGTCTTAAACGTCCGTTTTGCCTTAGTTTTTTTGTTGCTTGGTTTTCGTAACTACCTTAGCGTTGTCGTTTCCTACTATGTTTTTTAGTTTCAAAACAAATTCGTCGCTAAGTTCCACACCGCCGTTAAACTCGAATACTTGCGGCGCTGCTCCCATTTCCGCCTTTATGACGACAGGCGTTTCGCCTTCGAAGCGTTTAAGGAAATTTATCACGACGTCAAGCAATCCCCTGTCGCAAACCCTGACGTAGAGCTTTGTTTTGCTCTCGTTTTTTATCGGCGCGGCATTAGCGGCTTGTTTTTTAGCCGTCGTTTCGCTATCGGTCTTTTCTTCTTTTTTGTGCCAAATCGAGATAGTGTCGATGACTACTTTCGGCTCGCTCTCGACTTTCATATCGAGTTTGCCGTTGATTATGACGGGCGTTTCCGTTTGAAGCAACGCCAGATTGCGTTCAAACGCTCTTCCGAACATAGCGAAAGTAACGACGCCGTAAAAATCTTCAACCTTACCCGTCGCAAAGCGCGTATTGTTTTTTGAAAGTCTTTTTTCAAAACTGCCGATAATTCCGCCAAAACATACGTTCTTGCCGTCGAGATCGGAATTTCCGACCAAAACGGCATTGCCGTCCTCGTCTACGCTTTCAACGAATAAATCTTCGGTCGAAAAATTAAAGCCTTGCGTATTTCCACGGAAATCGTCGAGCGGATGTCCCGAAACGTACATTCCCAAAACGTCCTTCTCAAAGTTGAGTTTTTGCGTTTTGTCGTATTCCGGCAATTCGATATATTTTACGGGAACGTCCTCGATAAGGTCGTCGAACAGGGAAATCTGATTGCTCGACGTATTCTTTCTGAGCGCGTTTTCGCTGTCCACGATTTGTTCGTAGCTTGCAATGAGAGTGGCTCTCGTCTTTCCGAAACAATCTAGCGCGCCACCCTTTATAAGACTTTCGAGCATACGTTTGTTGATTTCGGGATTACGGCTCACAAGGTCACGGATATCTTTATAGTCGCCGTTCTGTTTGCGTTCAGTCAGAATCGTTTCCATTGCAGCGTCACCCATATTCTTTATTCCGTTAAGTCCGTAGCGCATACCCTCGCCCTCGATTGTGAACAATTTCGACGACTTGTTTATGTCAGGCGGATAAATTTTGTAGCCGCTTTCCTTTATATAATTGACGTAGTGTTTAACTTCTTCCGAACTTGAAATTCGGTTGTTTGCGACCGCCATTATATAGTGAAGCGGATAATATCTTTTAAGATATGCCGTTTGATAGCTGACGACCGCATAAGCCGCCGCGTGCGATTTGTTAAACGCGTACGAAGCGAAATCGAGAATTTGATTCCACAACTTTTCCGCGACTTCTTCGGGAACGCCGTTTGCAACGCAACCCTTAACGTGATTTACAACGCCGCCTGCAACCGTCATATCGCCGCCGTGTATAAACATCGCCTTGTTCTCGTTGAGAATATCGAGCTTTTTCTTTGCGATAGCGCGTCTCATAATATCCGCACCGCCGAAGCTGAATCCCGCAAGGTCCTTTGCGATTTGCATAACCTGTTCCTGATAAACGATACAGCCGTAAGTAACGCCCAAAATGTCTTTCAAAACAGGATGAGCGTACTTGACTTTTTCAGGCTCTTTTTTGCCGTTTATATAGTCGTCCATAAACTGAATAGGCCCCGGACGGAAAATAGAAATACCTGCGATAACTTCTTCGAGCTTATCGGGTTTGAGTTTCGCCATGAACTGCTTCATGCCGTTACTTTCAAGCTGGAACACGCCTTCGCAGTCGCCGCTTGCGATAAGTTTATAAACTTCGGGATCGTCGTAACCGAGTTTGTTAAAGTCGATTTTTACGCCCTTGTCCTCGAAAATGTATTTTTCCGCTTCGTTTATATCGGTGAGCGTTTTGAGCGCCAAAAAGTCCATTTTCAAAAGGCCTACGCTCTCGATTTGCCCCTTATCGAACTGCGTCGTAATATCGTCGCCGTTTCTTTGAAGCGGAACGTGTTCGACAATCGGGTCGGGACAAATAACGACGCCTGCCGCATGCATGGAAACCTGCCTCGGCATACCTTCGAGTCCTTTTGCTATGTCGATAATTCTCTTTGCTTCGGGATTAGAATCGTAGAGCTCTTTAAATGCAGGAACTATTTCCTTGCCCCACTCGCCGAGCGACTCGCCGATAAACGGCTTACCCATTTTCGGCAAATCTTTAACCCAGTTGTTGGCGTCCTGAAAAGATACGTCGTAAACTCTCGCAACGTCTTTTATTGCCGCCTTCGCACTCATCGTCGAATAAGCTATAATTTGCGAAACGTTGTCCTTGCCGTATTTTTCGGTGACGTAATCGATAATTTCGCCTCGTCTGTTATAACAAAAGTCTATATCGAAGTCGGGCATCGAAACACGTTCTTTTGAAAGGAATCTTTCAAAAATCAAATTATATCTGAGCGGATCTACGTCCGTTATTCCGATTGAGTACGCAACGAGTGAACCTACGCCGCTGCCACGCCCCGGACCTACGGGAATACCGCGCAATCTTGCCGCATTCACGAAGTCCCAGACAATCAAAAAGTAGCCTGCGTAACCGCACTCGATAATGACGGAAAGTTCATAGTCAAGCCTGTCTTTGATTTCGGGCGTAATTTCGGGATAACGCGTCAATATTCGTTCGTATGCAAGGTCGTGAAGATATTGAGCCTCGTCCCTGCCGTTCATTTCGTCGTTCGTGTAACGCGGAATAATCGAGTTTCGTTTTAAAGTGAATTCAAAATTACATTTGTCAGCAATTTCGACAGTCGATTCGATAGCTTCGGGACACCAATCGAAAAGGTCTATCATCTCTTGCTGACTTTTAAGATAAAAATTGTCGTTGTCGAATCTGACGGCACTTACGTCCGTCTTTTTGATGCCCATCTGAATACACATCATCGTGTCCTGAATGTCTGCGTCTTCACGGCTTATATAGTGTACGTCGTTTGTCGCGACTACTTTAACCCCTATTTCTTTTGCGAGTTTAACGAGTTGCGGCAAAACGAACTTGTCTTCTTGCAAGCCGTGGTCTTGAAGCTCGATATAAAAATCGCCTTCCGCAAACATCGATTTCAATTTCAATGCATAATCTTTCGCTTTGTCATATTCGTTTGCAAGCAAGTATCTCGGAATTCGGCCTGCCAAACACGCCGACAAGCAAATAAGCCCTTCCGAATGTTGCTCTAACAATTTAAGATCGATTCTCGGTTTTTGATAAAAGCCGTCCACAAACGCTTTTGACGACAACACCATAAGGTTCTTATAACCTTGTTCGTTCTTCGCAAGAATGATAAGGTGGTCGCGAGCGCGCATAACTTCGGCTCGCTTATCGTACATGTCGGGAGCAACGTAAAACTCTTCGCCGATAATCGGCTTTATTCCGCTGCCTTTAAGCGTAGACACAAACGCGTATACGCCGTACATATTTCCGTGGTCGGTAATCGCGACGGCTTGTTGACCGTCTTTTATTAACGCTTCTTTAAGCGGATACGAATGGATAGTTCCGCCGTCAGGCTTTTTGCCCGTGATTCTGTCAAGTCGGACTGCGCCGTCGAGCAAGCTGTATTCGGTGTGTAAATGCAAATGCACGAATTTACTTTCCATCGTTCTCTCCTTCCGTAATTTCCATTATTTTTCTCAGTCTGTGATTAAGGCAGCTTTTCGATATTCCGAGTATCTCCGAAAGTTCGCTAAGCGTTGCCGTCGGGTTGTCAAGCCTTGCCACTGCCGCCTCTTTTAATCCGAGCGGCAGATTGTCAAACCCTATTCCGTTTTTCAATTCTTCGATTGCGACTATCTGTTTTGCCGCCGCCGCAAAGGTTTTGTCAAGGTTAGCCGCTTCGCATATAACGTTTCGGTTTATGCTGTTGTTCATATCTCTGTCCGCAATGATTTTTTCGAGTTCGAGCGACGCTTCCGTCAGTTTCAGGACTCTGAAAAAATCAAGAATTATGTTTTTATCTTTTGCATAAACCAAAAAATTGTTGCCGCGTTCGCTCTTTTTGAAATTCAATGCAAAACGCTTCAAAAGTTCCAGAACACCGTCCGCTTCCGCCTCGTCCGAAAGCTGATATTCGACGTGATAGCCGCTGTGACCGCTCTCGGCAGTGGACGGAACGTATACGCTTCCTGCTCCGACAAACAATCCTTTTAAATATTCTTTTGCGCAACAAGGGCTTTTAACTATTTCGTCAGGAACGCCTCGCACAAAAGACGAAAAACTGTCGCCGTCAAGTTGCATAAGTCCGCATTCGGACAAAACGTCACGACTTATACCTTGCGGAATTTTAACGGTAAAATAATTCTCGCCGCATTTTACGCCGCTTTTTACTTTGCCCTTCTCTATTTCCACGTCGGTCAAATAAGTTTCCTTGATAAGGCCGCTTACTCTTTCCACCGCTTCTGACGAAAACAGGGTCAGAGTGCAATTCATTCCGCGTTTTGTAAGCTCAACGCTTCCGGACGATTTCAAAAGAGCAGACAAAAAAGCCCTTACGCAACAAAGTTGCTTCGGGCAAGACGATAAGATTTCTTCAAGCACCAATTCTTTAAAATTCATTTCTTCCTCGTCGTAAATTCGCAATCTACCCCGACTATTCTTTCAAGCGGAATCTTGTGTTTTTCGATAAACGCCTTAACTCTGAAAAATTTTCCGACGTTTATGATTTTATGCGCGTCGCTTCCCAAGATGAATTTTACTCCGCTTTTTAAGGCTTCGTCAATCATCGGTTCAAGCGTTTCGATGTGTTTTTCGTTTAGTTCTATATGACAGCCGTTTGATTTTGTGCACTCGAATATCCTTTTGCCGTTCACTTTGGCGCGATGCCCCAAGTGGCAAATCACGTCAACGGGATACTTTTCGACGGCCTTGACAAACGCTTCTGTATTTTTTTCGACAAGCTCGCTCGATAAGTTTTTCGTCCAGCCGTTGCGGAGAATAAACGCCGCTCTGTCTTTGCCGTCGCCTTTTGTCACAAATCTGTGAAAGCCGACGTGCAACACGTCAAGTTTCTTTATCACACTTGGCATAACGTCTATATCGCCGTCAAAGTTCAGAATGTTTCCTTCGACCGACTGCAATGCCGTTATGCACTTTTTATTCTTCATTTCATCAATGGATGAATTCGATTTTTCGTTTATCTGTTTTATTCGGGAAATAGATTTTTCGAGTTTTTCATCTGTCATTCCGACAAAATAACTGCGATACGAATGGTCGCAAATCGCAAATTTTTCAAGCCCGACTCTGTTTGCTTCACGGCAAACGGCTTCGATGCTCCCCTTGCCGTCGCTGAAATCGGTGTGAATATGAAAATCTCCCAAAATCTTAATCAAGTAGCTTAAACTCCCTTTCTAATCGTATTCCGTATTTATAATAAACCGTTTCTTCGATTTTGTCGACTATTTGCAAAAAGTCGCTTGCGGTTGCGCCGCCGTTGTTCACGATAAAATTGCAATGCTTGCCTGATATCGAAGCGCCGCCGACCGAATAACCTTTTAGTCCGCAATCTTCGATAAGTTTTCCTGCGCTCGCCCCTTTCGGATTTTTAAAAGTGCTTCCGCACGACGGCGCAGTCGGTTGAGTCAAACGCCGTTTATGGCAATTCGCCTTAACCGTTTTTGTCATTTCTTCTCGGTCGGCTCTTTTTAGTTTAAAAGTCGCCGACACTATAACGCCGTCAACGTCGCTTTCTCTGTAACCGAAATTAGGCTTAACCTCGTTTAAAACGCCGCCCTTTAAAACCAGACAACTTTCAAGGCAATCGCTTATCTGCATCGAAAATGCGCCTGCGTTCATCTTAACGAGTCCGCCTACGCTTGCAGGAATTTGATGAACAAATTCAAGTCCCGACAGCGAAGCATCGAAAGCCGCGTCAAACAATTGTTTTGCGCTTGCCCCTGCTTCGGCGATTATCTTTTCGTCCGAAACAAAAACGCCGTTAAGCCTTTTAAGCGACAAAGCCGTTATTCGTTTGATTCCGTCACTTATGATAAGGTTGCTTCCTTGCCCTATCACGAAATCGAATCGATTTTGTGCCGCAACAAGAGCGTCAATCGTAAGCGGAAAAATCGTTTCGGCTATGCTTCCGCCGCCCCTAAAAGTCGTTATATCTTTTGCCGACAAATTGTCCAAAACAATCACGGCGCTCTTGTCGAAAAAATTTGGCATATCTAAATATATGCCGCGATAATCTTTTTGTTTCTGCCCTTTTGACCGCTTGTTTAAAGATTTGTTAAGACAGAACTTGAAAGCCGCAAAGCAACTGCCGTCGTTAGTTTTGATGGCAATTAAGCATAAAATCTATTATCTCAAAACTCTCAATCGATTTTACGATTGTTAAAGTTTTTCATATTTTTCAATATGCCGTCAAGCGGGTCTTTACCCAAACTTTTTAGGCACATATTTTTTGTCGCCGCTTCTATAACAATTGCAAGGTTTCTGCCTGCAATGACCGGAATTGAAATCTTCGGGATTCTTACTCCCAAAATTTCGACGTGAGCCGTCTCGTCGCCGAGTCTTTCGACTTTGTCCGTCCATTTTACGAGTTCGACGTTAAGACCGATTTGCTTTTCTTCCAAAACGCCCGAAATGCCGTACATATCTTCTACGTTGATAATTCCCACGCCCCTGACTTCGAGCAAGTTTCTTATGGTTTTAGGTGCGCTTCCCATAAGACAATTCTTTATGTTTTTTACGATAACTCTGTCGTCTGCGACAAGCATATGTCCCCTATGAACAAGCTCTAAAGCCGTTTCGCTTTTTCCTATTCCGTTTTCACCCGTAATAAGCACGCCGATGCCCGAAATATCCAAAAGTTCGCCGTGTATATCGGTTTGTTCGCAAAGCTGTTCGTTTAAATAATGAACAAGGTCGTTTACAAACTCAGAAGTCGACTTTTCGGTGCCGTAAATAGGACACTTATATTTCCTTGCAATCTCCAAATACGTTTCATCGGGCGAAAAGCCGCGCGTCATAACTACGCACGGAATTTGCTTGGACAAAAACACGTCTACTCTTTTGACGGCGTCGTCTTGCTCTAAACTTTTGAGATATGCGATTTCCGCACTTCCGACAACTTGCACCCTACTCGATGCGAAATAATCTTCAAACCCTGCGAGCAAAAGTCCCGGGCGATTGACTGTGACCGTCTGCAATCTGATTTTTGCGTCCTGTTCGGCATAAAACACCTTTAAACCGTTGTCTTTTGCAAAGTCATCCGAACTGACGTAAACCGATTCTTTTTCTTCTACCGCTTTGTTTACCATACTCCACCTACAAGCTAATCTTCGCTGTCAGATTGCAAAGACGCCTTTTTTTCTTCTCTAAAATAATTGTATACCTTTTTAGCCGTTTCTTTCGGCAATACTTTGCCCAATTCTATCAGGTCGGCTTCCTTGATTTTTTTGACGCTTTTGAAATGTTTAAGCAACGCTTCCACTCGCGCTTTCCCCAAAGTCGGAACGTTATAAAGTTCGCTCTCACCTGCTTGTTTCAACCTTAGGTTCCTGTTGAACGTGATTGCGAACCTATGCGCCTCGTCACGAACTCTTTGCAAAAGTTGAAGAGCTTTGGAGCTTTTATCAAGCACGATAGGCGTCGTGTCCAAAAATACTTCTTCTTCCCTTTTTGCAAGAGATAAAATCGGAATGTCTACGCCGGCTCTTTGCATAGCTTGCTTTGCAAAAGAAAGCTGTCCTTTGCCGCCGTCAATCAAAATAAGGTCAGGCACTGTCCCGAAACTTTCGTCGTCGCCGCCAAGCCTTGACAGCCTGCGATAAAGAGTTTCTTCCATCGAGCGGAAATCGTCTATTCCCTCAACTGTCTTGATTTTAAACTTGCGATAATGCGACTTCTTCGGCTCGCCGCCTTCGAATACAACCATACTCGAAACTTTGTTCGTTCCGCTAAGATGGGAAATGTCGTACGCTTCTATGCGGTTTGGGGCCTTAGGTAAATTCAAGGCATTCATAAGCTGAATGACCGCGCCTTTGGTTTGCTCATATCTGCGCTTTTCTCGGTCGCCGTATTTTTCGAGATAGTCGGTAGCGTTTGCCGCAGCAAGTTCGACAAGTTGTTTTCTTATGCCCTTTTGCGGAACAAGGCAAAGCACTTTTCTGTTTGCAACGTTTGAAATTGCGCTTTCAAGTCCTTCGACTTCTTCTTCAAGCAACACCTCGTCGCAAACGGGAATGTTTTTGTCATAAAACTGCAAAATGAACGATGATAAATCTTCGTCAAGACTTTCGCAAATAAAGTTGTCTGCGCCGACGGTTTTTCCGCCTCTTATAATGAGCAAACTGACCGCGGTTTTAAGTCCGTCCGAACGCATAACGAAAACGTCTATGTTTTTGTCGGTCGGCATATTGGTGATTTGTTTTCTGACAAGTTTATCGAGTACGCCGAGTTTGTCGCGGCATTGCATAGCCGCTTCGAAATTGTTTTCTGCGGAAAACTTGTACATTTTCTCTTTGAGCAGTTTTTCGACTTCCGTGTCGTTGCCACGCAAAAACGATATGACTTTTTTTATTTCTGCAAGATATTCCTCTCTCGTCACGTTTCCGCTGCACGGCGCAAGACACTTGCCCATATGATAATTCAAACACGGGCGCAACGGTTTATCGCCAAGTTGCATTCGGCAACTTCTCACCTTAAACGCCGTGTGAATAAGGTCGAACACGTCCGAAATATTGACCGAAATCATATAAGGTCCGAAATATTTCGCTCCGTCTTCTTTAAGCGACCTGACAAGCGTGATTTGCGGAAAATTTTCTTTGAGGTCGATTCGCAAAAACGGATACGCCTTGTCGTCTTTTAACAAAATGTTGTATCTAGGCTTATGCTCTTTTATGAGATTGTTTTCGGTGAGCAAAGCGTCGACTTCGGATTTAACGATGATATAGGAAAAGTTGCGAACCTTTTCCATCATAGCCATAACTTTGACGGTCTGATTCGCCTTGTGAAAATATTGCCTTAAACGGTTTTTAAGGTTTTTCGCTTTTCCGACGTAAATAATTTCTCCCCTTTCGTCATACATTATATAAACGCCGGGAGAAGTCGGCACGTCTTTCAACTTTTCGATTAAATCCATCGTTTAATTATAACACAAAGCAAACGCTTTAACAACAAAAGCGAAAATATAATAAATCGTAAAATACTACGTTTGTTCATAAACTTATATGCGCATAAAACACGTTTGCGCATATCGGCAACAAATAAAAAAACCGCAAACCTTTCGGTTTGCGGAGCTGCGTCAATATCCCAAAAATCTGACGCCTGCGTGTAACACGTCTTCAACCTGTTCGCTTTTAAGGCTGTAATAAACGACCTTGCCTACTCTTCTATCGCTTACTACGCCTTGAAGTTTCAACAATTTGAGCTGATGCGAGCAAGTGGTTTGATTCAGCGACAGCATAGTCGATAAATCGCTTACGCACATTTCCGAAATGGATAATGCGCACAATATCTTTGCTCTCGTCACGTCCGAAAAAACGGAAAAGAATTGCGCTAACTCGTTTAAGGTTGAATTCTTTGGCACATAACAGTTAATTTTTTCTTGTGTAGCTGTATCCAATAAAATATCCATAACAGCCTCCACTAACGATATTGTAAAATACAAAAAAAAATCCGACAAGCATGAACTTTGTCGAATTGTTTCGCATAACATAGAATAAAGCAAAAAAAGGTGAATTTATGTTTAACGATAATTGGTTTTTATTCATTCTTATAGTATTGCTGATGTTCTCGGACGACGGTGAATTGAACGAAGTCGAAACGTCGGTCATACTTGCGATTTGCCTTGTTTTGGCTTGCAAAAATCCTGCATGTTCGGGCTCTTCGCAAACCACGACTTAACGCAACAGCGACTAACTCATTTAGCGTCAATTAGTCATCGGGCTATTTGTCGCCGTTTTCGTCACTGTCTTGCCCACTCTCTTTCAAAAAGTCATCGCCACCGTTTTCAGACCCGTTATCGACTGTTTCATTGCCAGTATCATTTTTAATCGCGCCGCCCGTGCCGTCTGTTTCGCCTTTTTGTTTTTCACTCGTTTCGACGCTTTCGTCCGATAAGTCAAATTCAAAATCATCGCTGTCGTTATCGTCTTTATCTTTTTTGCCCTTTGGCGTATCCTTTATCGCCTTGTCCATAAGCGGTTTTAAGCGTGTGTAAAGCATAAGCATAAGCGTATCCAAAAGCAAAAGCGCAAGCGTTCCTACAACGGCAATAACCGCATAATTGATTTCGACGCCAAGTGACGACAGGTCGACAAAAAGCGTCTTCGAGCCAAAATACAAAGCCGCAAGGCAAGCGTTGATATAAACTATTTTTACAGGGAAAGTGATGTACGGCTTTACGCTCTTTTCCGCCATAACCGTTGAAATGAAAGTCATAGGTCCGAAATAAATTATAAAGCCTAAAATCTGCAAAATATCGCCGACAATGGCAAACGCTAACAGGCACGACGCAATATACGCAAACGCCGCCGCCCAATAATATTTCTTACAAATAGGCGCCATCAAAACCACGGACGCCGCTATGTAAAAAGAAATCGTTCCGTATCTGACTATGACGGAAAGCCAAAGCAGCAACAGCATAAGTCCTGCCGATATGCCTGCGACCGCGATTTCTATGGTTTGTCTTTTAAGTTTGAGTCGTTTTTTCACTAACAGCAAGCTATAAGGTCGCCACCCATACATTCACAACAACAGTCGGCGCACAAAAGTCCGCTGCAAATATTACAGCAAGTATTGTCTGAGCCGCCGTTTCTGGAATAGGTTCTGTCGGGATTTGCTCCCCCTTCCGACGACGAGTAGCTTTTGTTTGAAACTTCGCCGTTTATGCCTTCGTCTTTTTTTGAAAGTTTTGCTTTCAGATTGCCGAGTGCTTTTGAATACTTCTCGTTAGACGGATCGATTTCGACGGCAATTTCAAGTTGTTTTTTACATTCCGTAAACCAATTCTTATTGTAAAATACGATTGACTGCAGATAATGCCATTCTGCGTCGCGCTTCTCCATTTGGTCGAGAAGAGATTGAGCGTCGTCAAGTCTTTTCTCGGTGAGAGCTTGTCTTACTTCCGCAAGCGAAGCGCTGTTTTTGTAACCTGCCGCTTCGTCTTCGAGCGATTGCAGAGCGTCGTTAAACGCAAGGTCAAGCTCTTGAAGTTTTTTTGCGGCGTCAGCCCCCGCTTCGCCCTCTAAGAACAAATCGTTTTGATACTTATCGCGTTTTTCGTGATAAGCGTTCAGTATTTCTTCACGGCTTGCCCCGTGCCTTACTCCCAATGTTACAAACGGGTCGTTTCGCATTTAGGCTCTCCTTTTAGCAATTTTTTCATTTGCATATCTATTCCGAGATATACAACGTTCGATACGACGCCTTCCGATGATTTGATTTTCATTTTGTCGTATGCGTCCATAAGCGTATTATAACTTGTTTTCAGCGTAAATTCAATCTCGGCATAATGCTTTTTTATGAACTCCGCTTTCGTCTTTTCACTGCCGTATGCGGCATTGAAAGGATTATATCTTTTCTTTTTGGCGTCCTTTTCGACGTCGTCGATTGCGTCGAATAAGTATACGAGCTTTCCTAATTGATACGCAAAAGTTTTCACGTTGTCGCCTGGGTCCTTAACCGACGAAACTATAATGCCTTCGAGCAATCTTGCAAACGGTTCGGACAAAGCGTCCACGCTTTTGCACCCGCTCTTCTCAAGTTCGTTAAGTTTTTTATACTCTCGTTTTATCGTTTCATAAATTTGCGGCAATCTCTTTTTCGCTTTTCTCATTCTGAAAAAGAGATACGGTTTAATCAAAGCTCTTGACTTTTGTCCGTCGATAACGTCGTCGATAAGTTTGAAATATGCAAGCATTATCGTTATATCCGCAACTTGTCTCGATATTTCGTCGGCAATGACAAAACTCTTCTTCTTTAACGGACTAAGCACGCACGGGGCGTTTTTGATTTTGGGTTCGACGCCGTTTAAACCGTGCAACAGCGCCGACAAAAACGTCATATCATAACTTACGCAAAACCTCGTATGCGGCGCTCCCGTTCTGCCAAGCGTTTTGCACAAGCCGCAATAATACGCCTTAAACAGAGAGAAGTCCTTTATATACATATTCATTTTGTCGGGTATGATATATCCGTACATTTTGCTCCTGACATTAGTCTTGCAAAACAAGACCGAGTTTTTTGTAAACCTTTTTAATGGTGCGTGAAGCAATATATCTTGCTTTTTCCGCGCCCTTTTTAGCTGTTTCGAGAATATACGCCTTATCTTTTATGATATGGTCGTATTCTTCTTTTACCGGACGCAACTTTTCGACGACAGACTCGCCTACCGCCTTTTTGAAATCGCCGTAACCCTTTCCTTCGAATTCGAGTTCCGCTTCTTTAATAGTTTTGCCCGTCATCTCGCTGTAAATACTAAGAAGGTTTGAAATTCCCGGTTTGTCTTCTCTGAAAACGATTTCGTTTCCGCTGTCCGTCACCGCGCGTTTGAATTTGCGCATAATGCTGTCTGCGTCTTCTATGACCGAAACCGCGGCGTTTACGTCGGGGTCGGATTTGCTCATTTTCGACAAAGGGTCTTGTAGCGACATAATCTTTGCGCCTTGCTTAGGAATGTAGCCGTCGGGAACGGTGAACACGTCGCCGAAACGGTTGTTAAAACGCATTGCTATATCGCGCGTAAGCTCCAAATGTTGTTTTTGGTCTATTCCGACGGGAACAAGGTCGGTTTGATAAAGCAATATGTCGGCTGCCATCAAAACGGGATAATCCATAAGTCCCATATTGATATTATCCTGATGTTTTGCGCATTTATCCTTAAACTGCGTCATTCTTTGAGCTTCGCCGATGTAGGTAAAACAGTTTAAAGCCCAACTGAGTTGAGTATGTTCGGGAACGTGCGATTGAAAGTATAAAATCGATTTTTCGGGGTCAAGACCGAATGCAAGATACTGCGCAAAAAACGAAGTCGCTCTTTGGCGGAACTCGGTCGGGTCTTGTTTGACGGTGAGAGCGTGAAGGTCGGCAATGAAATAAACGCTCAAACAATCGTCTTGAAGTTTAAGCCAATTCTTCACCGCGCCTATATAGTTGCCGATTGTCATAATGCCCGTCGGTTGAATACCGCTCAATAATACCTTTTGTTCCTTAAACATAAATTAAATCCTCTATTTTTTTGTAATTTCGATTGTCCTATTTTGCCTGCTCTTTAGCAAAAGCCAAAACAGCATCGGCAATCTTATCTTTTTCTATGACGCCGCTATGAATGACTTTTTTGGTTTGAAGCGCTTTAAGTCCGTCAGGCTCGTCCATAGAAATTTCTTCTTCGAGAAGTTTCGCCGCTTTGAATGCGTCCATTTTTTTGTTTGTGTCGTGAATGGCGTTGTAAACGTCCACAGGGAATTTGTATGGACTTGCAGTTGAAACGATGACAGTTGCGTTTTTGTCGTCGGTTTCGCAAACGTACTCGTCGTATACGCTGAAAGCGACCGCCGTATGCGTATCGATAGGATAATCGTATTCGTCAAGCGTTTTTGCAATTGCTTCTTTCGTTTCGTCCTCGTCTGCCCAACCTGCGCCGAAAACTTCGTCGATTTTAGAAACGTCAAAGCTGAATTGTTTTTTATCCGCCAAATCTTTGTAAATGCTTCTTATGGCTTCGTCGTTTCGTCCCGACGCTTCAAACAAAAGGCGTTCGAGATTCGACGAAATCAAAATGTCCATAGACGGCGAAATGGATTTGAAAAATTCTCTGTTCGTGTCGTATTTGCCCTTATGGAAGAAATCGGTGAGAACGTTGTTTTGGTTTGACGCCAAAACAAGTTTGCCGACAGGCACGCCCATTTTGTAAGCGTAATAGCCTGCAAGAATATTGCCGAAGTTTCCCGTCGGAACAACGAAGTTGATTTTGTCGCCTTGTTTAATTTCGCCCGATTGAAGCAAATCGACGTAGCTTGAAACGTAATATGCGATTTGCGGAGCAAGTCTGCCCCAATTTATAGAGTTTGCCGAACTGAGCTTTATACCTTCGTCGAGCAATTTTTTTGCGATTTCAGGGTCGGTAAATACTTTTTTTACTGCGGTTTGGGCATCGTCGAAATTGCCCTTGATTCCGACAACTTTGACGTTGTTTCCTTCTTGCGTCATCATTTGCAATTTTTGCATATCGCTTACGCCTTCGGAAGGATAGAAAACGATAATCGAAGTTCCGTCAACGTCACGAAAACCTTCGAGCGCGGCTTTGCCCGTATCGCCGCTGGTCGCAACCAAAATGAGCGTTTTGCTGTTGTCGCCGATTTTTTCTTTGCTCTTTGTCATAAGGTGCGGCAAAAGCGTCAACGCTATATCTTTAAAAGCGTAGGTCGGTCCGTGGAAAAGTTCCAAAACAAACAGCTCGTCGTCGAGTTTAACGACGGGAGCGGTTTCGTCCGAATCGAAACGGCTGTACGCCGCTTTGGTCATGGCGAATAATTCATCTTCCGTAAACTCGTCCAAAAACTTTCCGAGCACGAAAGCCGAACGCTCGAAATATGCCATATCCGACATTTTTTCAAAATCGGACTTTGTCAAAATAGGAAAATCGGACGGCACAAAAAGTCCGCCGTCCTTTGAAATTCCTTTTGTTATAGCCTCGGGACCGTTTACGGTCGTAGCCGAGTTTCTTGTGCTGATATACTTCATTCTGTTTTTATTCCTTAATTAAACTTAGACTGTTAAATATACTTTTTAAGGAAATCAGGCATTTCGTCAAGGTCTTTGCTCGCCGTAACGAAAAACTCGATATTGGACTTAACGCCCTTTTCGCAAATCCATTGATAGAACTTTTCCATTTCCGAAACGTCCTTTCCGCAAATACGGTGTGCGCCGTCGATGAAGAAAGTGGTGATATCATAGTTGCACGCAATAATGCCTTTGATAAAACCGATAAGTTCGGCTTCGCTGAAGACTTCTTCGTCTTTCGTGTTGATTTTCTTCATTTGGTTGCGAAGGTTAGGCATATATCTGTCCGTATCCGTAAGATACACGACGATACCCTTTGTCTTGTCTACGGCGTCGTTTGCCATATCAATCATCTTTTTGGTTTTTCCTGAACCCTTTGAGCCATAAATGATACTAATCATAGTTCACCCCTTAAAATGTAATTTAGTTTTCGGATTTTTTCGATTTGAGTCTTGCCTTCAAGTTGTCGTAACGAATCGGGTCGATGGCTTTTACCATAGTTTTAAGTTCGCCGTCACTCATCATCGTAGTTCTGCCGTCGGCGTACATTTTGTCGACCATTTCCTTCATCTTTACGATAAGTTCGTCCTTTTTGTCGATAACATCCTCACCGCTTAAATTATAATATTTATTTATCCAAAATGCAATACCTGCAAGACCGGAAAAACTGTCAACTATAACAGTAGGCGGCTTATGAAGGATTTTTTCGGTGTCGAATATATTGTAAATCTCTTGGTCTTTAAGCAAGCCGTCTGCGTGAATACCCGCTCTTGTCGCATTGAAATTCTTTCCGACAAACGGTGTTCTCGGAGGAATTTCGATTCCCATTTCGTTTTCCATATAGTCGGCAATTTCGGTTATGACCGAAAGGTCCATTCCGCCGTTGTGTCCTTTAATTGAAGCGTATTCTATTGCCATAGCTTCGAGCGGAGTATTTCCCGTTCTTTCGCCGATACCCATAACGGTGGTATTGACCGAACTGCAACCGTAAAGCCAAGCGGTCGCCGAGTTTACGACTGCCTTATAAAAATCGTTGTGACCGTGCCATTCGAGTTGTTCTGAAGGAACTTCCGCATAATACTTCAAGCCGTAAATTATGCCTTGAACACTTCTCGGAAGCGCGGTACCCGGATAGCTTACGCCGTAGCCCATTGTGTCGCAAGCACGAATTTTAATCGGAATGCCCGTTTCCTGTTGAAGTTTCATAAGCTCGATTGCAAACGGAACGACAAATCCGAAATAGTCCGCTCTCGTGATATCTTCGAAGTGACAACGAGGACGAATACCTCTTTCGAGAGCCATTTTAACAACACTCAAATACTTGTCGAGCGCTTGTTTACGGGTGATATTCATTTTTTTGAATATGTGATAGTCCGAACAGCTGACCAATATACCCGTTTCTTTAAGCCCGAACGATTTGACAAGTTCGAAATCCTTTTCGTTAGCCCTTATCCAGCTCGTAACCTCAGGGAATTTGTATCCGAGTTCCAAACACTTTTCGACTGCTTTTCTGTCTTGTTCGCTGTAAAGGAAAAATTCGCTTTGTCTGATTATTCCGTTAGGTCCGGACAAACGGTGCAACATTTTGTAAAGTTCGACAACGTTTTCTACTGTAAACGGAGAACAAGACTGCTGTCCGTCGCGGAACGTGGTATCCGTGATGAAAAGGTCTTTCGGAGTGTCCATTTGAACGGTTCTGAAATTGAACGCCGTTTTAGGAATGGAGCCGTAACTGAAAATGTTTCTGAACAAATTCGGTTGCGCTACGTCTTGAAGGTTCGGCTTGTAAGCGTGTTCTTCAATCAAATTCCTTGCCTTATTATACTTAACTAACATATTAGCCTCCTATTCTACGTTTTCTAAAAGTTTGTTTTGAACCGCAATTCTAAGAGCGGTTATCATTTCGTCGATATCACCAAGCATAAACTTGTCGAGCGAATAAAGCGTAAGCCCTATTCTGTGGTCGGTCACTCTGCCTTGCGGAAAGTTGTACGTTCTGATTCTCTCCGAACGGTCGCCCGTTCCGACTTGCGCCCTGCGTTGCTCGGAATATTCCTTGTCCGCTTGCGATTGATAAAAATCGTAAAGACGCGATTTTAAAACTTTCATTGCCTTTTCGCGGTTTTTGATTTGGCTTCGCTCGTCCTGACACTCGATGACGAGTCCCGTCGGCAAGTGAGTTATTCTTATTGCCGATTCGGTTTTATTGACGTGCTGACCGCCTGCGCCGCTACTGCGGAAAGTATCGATTTTTAAATCTTTTTCGTTTATTTCGACTTCGACGTCCTCGGCTTCGGGAAGCACTGCAACCGTAACCGTTGACGTGTGAACTCTGCCTTGCGATTCCGTTGCGGGGACTCTTTGCACACGATGTACGCCGCTTTCGTATTTGAGCTTTCCGTACGCCCCTTTACCCGTTATCAAGAACACGGCTTCCTTTACGCCGCCAAGCTCCGTCATATTGAGATTTATGTCTTCAACCTTCCAACGGTTTTTTTCGGCATAAGATTTGTACATTTTCATAAGCTCCGTGCCGAACAAACTTGCTTCATCGCCGCCTGCGCCGCCGCGGATTTCAAGTACGACGTTGTTGTCTTCGTTAGGGTCTTTCGGTAGCAAAAGCAATTTAACGTTTTGCACGTCTTCGTCGACCGTTTTCAAAAGTCCGTCGTATTCGTCTTTGAACAACGATTTCATATCTTGGTCGGTTTCGTTTGCTATAGCTTCTTCAAGGTCAATAAGCTCTTGTCTGTGTTTTTTAAGTACGCCGTAGCCTTCTACGATAGGCTCCAAATCGGAATGTTCTTTGCTGAGCTTTTTGAACTCGTTTTGATTGGAAACGACTTCGGCTTTACCGAGTTCGGTCGATAAAAAACGATAGCGCTCTTCGATTTTATCAAGCTTACTCAACATACCTTCGCTAATCTTCATAATTACCTCTTTACTGTTACGATTCTATCGTTTCCGAAAACGTCTTTCTTGACCGTCACGCTAAACGCCAGACCTTTTGCCGCTATTGCGTCTTCAAAAATGCGTTTTACGTTCTCGGCTTGATTGAATCCTATTTCCATAAGCAATACGCCGTTTTCGTTAAGGTGGTCGAAAGCGTCGTTTGCAATAATTCTATAAAATTTAAGTCCGTCCTCGCCGCCATCGAGAGCAAGATGCGGTTCGAACTTTTTGACGGAATCGTCGAGTTTCTTTATCTCTGCGCTTTCGATATAAGGCGGATTCGAAACTATGACGTCAAACTTTCCGTCGATTTTTTCAAACATATTGCTGTGTATAAACTTGCCGTCTGCGCCGTTGTTCAAAGCGTTAGCTTTGGCGACGTCAAGCACCGCAAGCGACACGTCGGATGCCGTGACGTTTGCGTCTGATTTCAATTTCAAAACGGTTGCTATAGCTCCGCTTCCCGTGCATAAATCAAGCGCGCTTTTGTCTTTATCCAAATAGCTAAGCGCTTCCATTACAAGCTCTTCCGTTTCGGGACGAGGAATAAGCACGTTTTCGTTTACGGCGATTTTATATCCGTAAAAATCGGTGTAGCCTAATGCATAACTAAGAGGCATACCGCCGGACATTTTTTTGGCTACTCTTTCCATAGCCTCAAACGGTTTGCTTTCGATGAGTTTAAGCTCCGCCAATGCGTCGCGCTTAATGCCGAGCGTTTCACAAATAAGCCAATCGATATCCGACTCATCCGCTTTCGGGCAAAGACCTTTAAGCCTGTTTCTTGCAACAAGATAAGGAACTTTAATGTTGAACTTTTGCGTAGGCATAGTGCGGTCGGCGTCCATTTCCTGAACTTTCTTAAACGCCGCTATCGCCACTTCGACCATATCGTCGGTAGGTTTTTTTGTGGTGAGCTTTTGGAGAAGCATTCCCGGCGCGCGCAACGTCTTTGCAAACCAATTATCGAAACGCGCAAGAAATTTAAGCAACTCGTAAGCAAGCCCCGCAATTACGGGAATAAAAACCAATTTGGCAGGAATTTTGATAAGTGCATTAAGCACTTTGCTGTCCGTTTGCCAACCGAGCAAAGTCAAAAGATAATTTACCAATGCAAATACAAAAATGGAAATTGCAAGAACAAAAAAAGTAAAAGTAGTTCCGCAACGGCTGTGCGCCGTGCTCATTTTTTGAGCGTTTTCAACGGTCAGCTCCAAACCGTGTTCATAACAGTTTATCGTCCTGTGCTCTGCGCCGTGATACATAAACACTCTGCGAATATCCTTCATAGCAGTCACGAGCAATATGTAAATTATGAATATCACAAGCAGCAGACCGCCTTCGATTAAGCTGTACCATAGGCTATATAACCTATGCGTTTTGATGACGGCAATATTGTCGCAAATTGCGGTCGTCACAAAATTCGGCACAACGATAAACAGCGCGATTGCAAGGAGCAAGCCTAACAGCACCGAAAATCCCATAAGCAAATTCATAGGGTTTATCTTGAATTTTTTAGCTACGAAATTTTCAAATTTTGTCGGCTCGGCGAAATCGCCGTACACTTCGGCAGAACGCAAAAGTATTGCCGTGCCGCTGAACAGTTGAGTGCATAGATTGACAATGCCTCTTATAAACGGCAAGCGGAAAAAAACGTTTCTTTCTTTGATAGGCTTAACTCTCGAAGTTTCGATTTCGATTTCGCCGCTCGAAGTACGAACAGCAGTCGCAACCGAACTTTCGCCACGCATCATTACGCCTTCTAATACCGCCTGTCCGCCGATAGACGAACGACGATATGTTTTTTCCTTCTTCCCTTTTTTGTTCAATATGCTTCCTTTTATGTAAAAAAAATGCAGCAAGCTGCATTTTATTTTACGGTGTTAGTTATTTGTTAGTGTCTTTGCGGTTAAACTTAGCGTTAAACTTTTCAATACGTCCACCTGAGTCAATGAGCTTTTGTTTGCCTGTGAAATAAGGATGGCATTTCGAGCAGATTTCTACTCTGATGTCTTGTGTATCCTTAGTCGTGCCCGTTACAAACGTGTTTCCGCAAGCGCAAGTAACTTTCGCATCGTGATAATTAGGATGTATGCTCTCTTTCATCTTGTCCTCCATTTATACTCTATAAAAGTATCAGTTTAAAAGTCTTTATTATTATAATCATACAATAAAATTAAGTCAAGCAAATTGAGCCGTTATTATCGACAAAAAACTATTGCAAAACTTAGTTTTAACTATGAAATTCGGGACAAAACAACGCCTACTTTATTCATAGCAAGACAAAAGTTTTTTTCTTATGCCGGCAAGCGCGTCGTCCGACAACGCTCTTTCGCTTTTAGGCAAAGTTATCTCTATTTCGTCCGCAACGGTAACGGGGCTGTCTTTTATCATAACTACTCTGTCAGCCAAAAGCAACGCTTCGTCGATTGCGTGCGTAACGAAAACGACGGTTCGTTTTTCTTCCTCGTACAATTTTAAAAACGTTTTAATCAAGCGATTCTTCGTAGACGGGTCAAGCCCTTTGAACGGTTCGTCAAGGAGCAAAACGTCGGACGGATACAAAAACGCCCTTGCTATGTTTACCCTTTGCACCATACCACCCGAAAGTTCTTTTTTTATTGCCCTTTCCTCGCCCTCCAATTCTACCTTTTTAAGCATATCCTTTACTCTCGCTCTTCGCTCCGCTTTATCTTTGACAACACTTTTAAGCACAAGTTCGAGATTTTTTCCTATTGATAAATTCGGCACGAGTCTGTCTTCCTGAAAAATATACGAAATCGTTCCGACGTCGATTTCACCTTCATAAGGCACAAGATTTGCAAGCGCGTTAAGCAGAGTCGATTTTCCGACGGCAGATTTGCCGAGCAAACAAGTTATTTCATTTTCCTTAAACTGATAGTTGAAATTGTCAAATATAACCTTGTCGCCGTAAGCCACGTTTAGATTTTTTATAGTTACGTTCATCTCACCGCCTCCGTAATTTTAATTATAACGGTAAACATCCCTTCTAAAATAAATGACAAAATAACCGCAAACAAAGTAAGTGCCAAAAGCGTCGCAGTGTCGAAATTCAAGTTCGCGCCTCTCATCAAAAGACCTATGCTCTTTTTTGTGAGAGCCATAATTTCCGTTGCAATGACGACTTTAACCGTCAAAGATATAACACTTCGCATACTTTCAAGGCAGGGCTTTGAAATGCTCGGAATATATACGGATTTAACTATATTGAGTTTTGACACTTTAAATGTTTTCGCCATTTTTAAAAGGTTTTCGTCAACGCCTGTTATCGCTGTGTAAAACGCCGAATACAAAAGCGGAAATGCAATCAAAAAGCCTATTATTACAGGAGCGGAAGAATAATCAACCCATATCAAAATCAGCAAAATAACAGCAAGCGTCGGAGCTGCTCTGAGTACCGTTATAATCGGCGAAAGTATCTTGTTGAGCGGTTTTAAAAATGCCGAAAGCGTCGACAGTAAAAATGCTATCGCCGCCGAAATCAAAAAACACTCGAGCGTTCTTAAAAAAGTCATTCCACCGTAAACCCAAATCTCCTTGCCGCCTAAAAGTGCAAAATATGCGGTCAACGCTTCTTTTGGCGTAGGCAATAAAAGCGGCTTGTTTATTGCCGCCGCCGCTATCGCCCAAACGATAAAAATCAGCGCGACGGAACAAAGCGGATACAACACCGCACCGAGAACTTTTTTCGTCGTCTTATTTTTGAAAAACAAAACGAACTTATTTTCGGTTTTCTTATCGCTACTTTTCTCGTCCGTCATCGCCGATTTCCTTCTTGACTTTTTCAGATATTTTTCCGATTAAAGCAAAAACTTTATCGTCATAATCTAATTGTTATTATCTTAATCGTTATAGTCGAAATAGAAATCGCTATTCGGAGCTTTAATTCCGAACACTGAAAGATAGCTTTCTATTTCGCTTTTTATGTCGATTGCCCACTTTACGCCGACGTTCGATTTTTCGACCGAAGCGGCAGGGAAAGTAACGGAGCTTCCGTAACCTTTGAACAATTCGGTAAGTCCTGCTTTGTTTTCATTGTTTGCCAAATATTCAAGGTTGCCGTTCAAGGCTTTTACCAATGCTTTTACAAAGTTTTTGTCCTTTGCAAGGCTTGCCTTTATCGCAAGAGACGCTTGCGGATAGCTTTCTTCTCCGCCTGTCACTTCGCCCCAACCTTTTTGAAGGTCGTAAAGTCTGTAAAGACCTTTTGCACCTGCGTTTGTAGATGCAGGTTCGCCGACAACACCATAATTTGCCTTGCCTTGCTTTAATGCGGCAATTACTTGTTGACCGTCTGTTACGTAATACATAGCAACCTTTCCGCTGACAGCTTTATCGCTGTTTACGACAGCGTCATCGCCGAGTTTCGCTTTCAAAATCTTTTCAAACACAAGTTGCGGAGTATTGTTTTCGCCGATAGAATAAACGACCGTGCCTTTAAGTTTTTCAATGCTGAAATCGTCGTCCGCGCCGCCGATTAAATACAACACGCCGAAAATGTTCGACGTCACGATTTTGTAATCTGCGCCCTTGTTATAAAGTCCGACGATTGCGTTTGTAGGCATAACTGCAATATCCGCCTTTTCGCCCGTTATTTCACTGCCGATAAGGTTTGACGAAACTACGTTAAAATCGAGCTTATATCCGCCGACCTTTTCTTTGTTTGCCATAAGGCTTGCCATGGCAAGAAGCGGAGTTCCGTCAGGCAAAGCTACTCTCAAAGTCTTTTCACTGCCGCCTTCATCATTGCAAGCAGTCAAAACCGAAACCATTGCCACAAGCATAACCACGGCAACGATTAAAACTAAAATCCTTTTTGTTTTCATAAACGCCTCCTAATTTTTCTCATCTGTTTCAAAGCTGGTCAAAGCCGATTTGACCGAAAGCTGAGGAAACTTTCCGAGTTTTCCGCTAAGTGCGGAGATTCTTTCAACCGAGCCTTCCACAATAAGGCTGATTGCGCTCATTCCGTTTCTCGGAACGCCCATTCTGCCGATTATAACGTCAGAATATTCGCTAAGCAATTTTTGCATCTCGATGCTTACGCTTTTGTCGCCTTTAACGACAATCCCAATAACTCCTACTCTCATCCTACCTCCTTTTAGTATCGGCGTTAGGCAATAAAAAATGCCATCTGTCGATGGCAAAATTCTTCTAAATACATTTAATATTTATCGCCATCTTACTCTCCGTGAACACATCGATACAGATTTTCTAACTTGATATTAACATAGATTGCACCCCTTGGCAATCGTTTGACGTAAATTTGTTTTGTTTATTTCGTTTCGTTTTTATTACTTTTCGTATCGCTCATTTAATCGAATAGCTTCTTTTAGATTCTTTAATCGGGTACTTTTTTATAACGTCACGCAACGTTTAACCGGATTTTCATAAGCGGTCAAAGTTTGTAATTCGGCTCTTTTTCGTCCACTTTTTTTATTATGCTATTTCTCTTTTAAATCGTCATAAAACAAATCGGCTTTTCGTTCTTAAATTTTCTTAGTCAATAACTCCAAATTTATTTCAGTATTCCGACAAATTTCAAAATAAATTCAACGTTAGCTTTTTTATACAAGTCTTGAAGCTCGGCAAATTTGGCGTCCATTTCTTTCAAAGGTTTCGTTCCGACTTCATTAAACAAATCGCCTATCTTATCATAAATCGATTTCATCGTTTGACCGTCAGCCTTTGCCTCAAAAAACTCTTTCGTCAAAAACTTTAACGCATCGCCTATCCATTCGTTTGCGGTGTTTGCAATGTCGGCAAATGCCAAATCGGCGGCAGAAACAATCGTCTTCGCCCACTCGTAAACGGTTTTTACGGTAGGGTTTCCGCCTTCGTCCACAAGTTCATCACACTTTTTAAGCAACTCTCTGCCGACTTTATTTTTATTTATGGCATCGTCTAAAACATACTCTTTAACTCTTTTAAGCCAAGTTATTTCCGTCGTAATCGCATCGGTGACTTTTATCGAAGAATTGAGTTTCGCACGCAAATCAAAAGCTATTACGTTAGAAAAATAATTCTGTCTGACAAGCGAAAACAGCATTAGCGAAGAAAGAGTTTTCTGTTTATCGGTCGAAATAAAGTCGCTCACGTTGCCGCCGAACTTAAAGCCCGCCTCGCCGAGAACAGAGCCAATCGCATACCACGCATAGCCTATCTTAGCTACGTCACCCTTTATGTCACTCGCTAAGGCTCCGATTTTGTTTTCTATTTCCGTTTGCGAAAGACTTTCGTTTAATGCTTTCAAAATCTTACCCACAACAAAGGCGTAGTTTTCAGTAGGATAATCTCCGTACAAAACCGAAACGACACATTCCGTCAATGCCTTATCCACACAGCCACTTACAGGCGAAATCAAATATTTCGCAAGCGGAACATAATCTATTAAAGTGTTAGAAACGCTGACGAATCGCACGACAAGACTAAGTACGCTGTCGTTTGTATAAATATCCTTAAAAGAGTTTTCTAACATTTCAAGCGAATCACCTAACGACTGAATTTTTTCCGCAGTCAGTTTTTCGGAAAACGAACTTACCGCGCCGATTATACTTTTGACGTAAGTATAAATCTCATCAACGGTTTTAGAACTCAAATCGTCAAACTTTACGTCGTTCTCGAATCCTAAAATAGACTTTATATCAAGCGAGGAACGCATATCGACGACAAACTCGATAATCGTTTGAAAGTCTTTTTGCGACGCATTCACGGACGAAACTATTTCATCCTTTTGTTCGTTTACGACAAGCAAACCGTTTTGCAAAACTTGCAAGTCGCCGATGACTTCGTTAAACTCGGTCACCTTGTCGGACGAAACCGTAACGCTTAGATTATCGCGTCTTGTGACTAACTCTTTAATTTTCTTTTCGGTCAAAGAATATCCGTTTTTTATCCACTCTTTTAATACTTCGGTCGCAACGCTCGCATAGTCTGCACCCGTAAAACCGATATTGTCGAAAACAGCCACAAACTTTCCCGAATCGAATTTTTCGCTTCTCAGAATCCTTTTGAGTTCGTCGTTCGTTTTAAGCTCGTCGGCAAGCGATTTGATTTTTTGCACTCTCACGCTTGAAGAATACAAAGCGTTTGCGTATGCGTCGGTCAAGCCCTTTTGCCATCTGTAATGTGCTTCGTTAGGCAAAGCTTTTATCTCGCTATCGGTCATCGAATAACGCCAACCGTCATAACACGCGCTCATAAAACCGTTTTTAAAATCGTCAGTCGCAAGTTCTCTCTCGCTTTTTGTTCCGCCCTTATCGTTGCACGCAAAAAGACAGCACGCCGTAAGCGCAACCGTTAAAACGACTATTAAAATTGCGATTGATTTTTTCATAAGCACATCTTACTATAATTATTTTTGTTTTGCAATAGTCACTTGTTTTGCAATAGCCCATAAAGCAAAATGAACTTGCATTGCTTTCATAGTACCTTGCTTTCGATAGTAGCTTATTCTTTGCTTACGCCTTTTATTTTATATCCGCGGTTAAAGCAAAGAATGAACGGCAAAAGCGAATAGATAAGGCAAACGACGCCACTCACCGTAAATGTGACCCACGCCACGTAGTAAAATTCAAAGTAAAGCTCGAATAGCAACAATGCGTAAATAAGGCTTGCTATATGCAAAGCACTGAACGCTACCGCAATCACAAACGCAACGGCGGCAACTATTGTATGTTCAAGCCACTCAGACAACAACATATCCTTTTTTTGCATACCTAAAAGCATAAGCTGTGAGCGCTCGTTTTTCTTTGTTCCCCTTGCTATAAATACGTTGACTATGACGCTTGCCATCATAGCAAGCAAAAACATAATCGAAAGGTAGCCGATAAGGTTGAAAATCTTATCGAACGACTCCGACTCCCAACTGAAAGTTTTTAAAGCCGTCAAAACAAACAGGTTTTTAGAGCTGAACTCGGTTTGCATCTCTTTTGCAACGGCGTCAGCATTTTCCGCGCTGACAACGATTGTATCGAAACTGCTCGTGTTTAAGGCGTTTGAAAGAGTCTGACGCCCCACAACGAGATACGCTCCGCCGAAAAGTTCTTGCCTTACAATTCCGCCGACCGTGAAAGTGGCGGTTTTGTCCTCATATTTAAGTTTCACACTATCGCCCACGCTAAGTCCGTGCAGTACGCTGTATGCATAATCGATAAGGCAATAGCCCTCGTCCAATTTTTCCGAGCACGTTTTTTTGTCGGTTATAAACCTGAAATCTATAATATCGAACACGTCGTCCACGGCAATCACGTTCACCGACTTTTTAAGTCCCTTAAATTCCGCGTCGCCTTTTAACCACAACGCCTTGCTCGCCTTTTCCACACCCTTTACCGCACTTATATCGTCAAAGTCCGTCGCGGTTGAAGATACGTTTGTGACAAAAATCAAGTCAGCGTAATCGTTTTTGAAATCCGAGAACACTGCTTTCGTGACAGTCCAGGCAAGAGTAAGCAACACGCCGACCGTGACGCCGAGCGTCAAAAGTCTTGCTCCCCTTTTCGTCGACTTGTTTTCAAGCCCTTTTGCCGCAACGTAAACGTCAGGATTTTTAGACCTATTAAGACCTTTTGAAATTCCCTTCAAAATCAGCGGAGCGATAAGGCATGCGCATATCGCAATCATAGCGACGTTCAACAAGCCAAAAACGCCCCTGACCGTTGGCATAGGCGCAAGCGCCATAACTAGCGAATTTAAAACCACCAGCAGAGCCGAAACCGCCGCCGAAATAACCGTAGCAACGTTCTTTTGGCTTTTTTGCAGAACGAGATTTTCTCTCGAACTCTTTTTGCGCGCCATAAAATACGGAATAAAACCTGCCCCGAATGAAATTGCGAAAACAAGAATTCCGCTTAAAATCAGATATAATGCGTTTACGCCAAATACAGCTGACGAAATCGTAAGTTTCAGCAAAAGATACAGACCGAGCGGCGCAAGGCACAATCCTAAAATCAACCCGACAAGCGATATAAATCCGTTTTCTAAAGCGAACAAAGAAACAAGTTGCTTTTTCGTTGCGCCGACCGTGGTCAATTTGGAAATTAAAATTCTCTTTTCTTCCGCAGACAGCGTTTGCAAAACGACAAGCGCCCCCACAAGCAAAACAGCAACCGCTACGCCGCCGATAATGACCGTCGCGCCGTATGATTCGCTTTGTTGAGCAACGTACTCAAGGTCAAGAGATTGCTTCACCGTCATTTTCGAATACGTTTCGACCGCTTTAATGTTCTTTATAAGTTTATCGACGCTGTAACCGCTTTCGGCTTTAACGTAAATTCTGTTGCAAATTCCGCCGACAGATACGCCGATAAGTCTTGCCATTCCGCCTGCATTGTGACCTAAAACTTTATACGGACTGTCACTTGCAAAGTAGCCCGTGTTTTCGCAAATAGCGGCAACGTAAAATTTGTTACTTCTGTTAAACACCGAAATTTCAAGTTCGTCGCCGAGTTTTACATTAGCTTTTTTTGCCATAGCCACGCTTATAGCTACGTTTTCACGAATTGCAGTAAGGTCTTCGATCGAGCCTTCGACTATATCGAAGTCGTTGAGTTTTAAAAAGTCGTCGCTGTCCATTCCGACGATACTAAGATACTCTCCCTTAGTTTCGCCGTAAAAATTCAACGTGCCGACCGCAAAAGAAACGCCCTCTACGTTTTCGAGTTCGGCGGTCGAAGATATTTTCGCGCCGTCCGATTTCGGCGTTATAGTTATATCGCTGATTCCCGAATCCGCGCTGTCCGTTTTTACGAGATAATCATTGACCGCACCGTTAAACGAGAAAATACAAAACAAAACCACGATTGAAATCATAATTGCGACAATCATTCCAATCGTTTTTCCGATTTTATCTTTTAAGTTTTTAAGTGCGAGATTAAACATAAAAGTTTGTATTCCTTGCCAAACGGCATTTCAAGCGGCTAAGTAAATTCCGCAAATTTATGTGGCGTGGCGGCTAAGCATAGCCGCACATAGTTTCAAATCGAATTTAAAACTAAAACGAGTTCAAAACTCTTTTCGCCCGTCTTTGCCTGTTATTAGCCAATGTCTTGCCCTTTTAATCGCTATTGGTCACTTAACGTTTTTCAGCCCTTATTTTTCAGCCCTTATTTTAGTTTTCCTTTTCGACCAAACCGTCTTTAATCATAATTTTTCTCGAAGCGTATTCCGCGTGAGCGGCAGAGTGCGTAACCATTATGAGCGCCACCGAACGAGTCTTGTTTATGTCCTTTAAAAGTTCCATAACCTGCGTACCCATTTTAGCGTCAAGACTACCCGTCGGTTCGTCAAGAAAAATAAGTTCGGGATTTGTTATGAGCGCGCGGCAAAGCGCCACTCTTTGCTGTTCACCACCCGACAACTGTTTCGGATAGCGTTTAATACAGTCTTTGATTTGAAGATACTCTATGAGTTCTTCAAAAGTCTGCCTGTATTCTTTGACGTCCTGCTTATCCAGCCTAAGCGGCAAAAATATGTTCTCTTCCGCCGTAAGATTTCCGATAAGGTTGTCGAACTGATACACAAACGAAAAACCGTGACGACGCAAAGCCGCAATCTCTTCGTCGGATATTTTGCCGAGTTCCTTTCCGAGCAAAGTTACGCTTCCCTCGGTCGGAGTTTCGATTCCCGACAGCAAGTATAAAAGCGTCGACTTGCCGCTGCCCGATTCACCGAGAATCGCCGCAAATTCGCCCTTATAAAACTCGATATCGATTCCCCTTATGACAGGCGTTTCGACGTCGCCGAAATATGTCTTCTTCAAATTCGACGCGGAAAGTATCACGTTTCTGGTTTCGTTAGTATCCATAAATCACCTTTTTATATATAAACATTATACACTATATTTATAAATAAACAAATTATTTTTTTAATTTCATTTATTAACACGGGTTTTGCCCAAATATACCCAAAAACCACACTTGTTTATTTTTTTGCTTTCTCGACTTGAAAGATTTCCAATTTAATAGTAAAATTAAAAAATAATCTGCTTTTCAGACGATTGAAACTTTTCAAACACATTATGATTAAAAATCAGAGGTAATTATGAAAAAATTTTTATGTATTCTTTTGATAGTCGTATTAGCCTGTCTTGCCGTATGCTGCTTCACGGCGTGCAATGCAAAGACGGACGAAACGGCAATCATCATTTTGCCGGGACTGCTTGCAAGCGGACTTTATGACGGCGAAACGGGCGAACCGATATGGGACCCGCTTTTAAGCAATGAAATCTTCATGGATATGTTCGTAAATCACGGTTCTATGGATTTAAGCGCAATCGATGACGTCACCGTCAACGACGCTTTGAGAATTGTCAAAGCGATAATAAACAACGACCCGAAAAGCATGACGTCGCTTATGGCAATGGACTCGAACGGCGTTCCGCTCTATTCTTCCGTTGCGGCGGCAGGCGAAGGTTTTGACAATCCGTCAAGACTTTACTATGGCGCGCTCGGCAACTGCAAACAACTTTTCGACTCTTTACAAAAACGCTACGGCGACGTTTGCCAAGTTAAAATGTTCAACTATGATTGGCGTATCTCAAACGAAGCAAACGCAAAACTTCTCGAAGATTTTATAAATTCAAAAGGCTACAAAAACGTTTACATCGTTTCACATTCTATGGGCGGACATCTTGCAAGCTGCTATATGGCAAGAAGCAAATCTAACCTTGAAAAAGTAAAAGGTTACGTTTCTCTCGACACGCCTTTCTACGGTGCAATGACGGCTCTCAGCATCATCGAAGACCGCGAAGGTATGATTGACGGCATGATTGACATGCTTTACAATATGAACATTTCGCTTGTCGATACTTATCTTAAAAATATGCTCAGCGTTAAATCGAGCAACCGCGACGCTATTTATGAAAAATTCAGAACCGTCTGCAAAAAGCGTTTTATGCCTATGTTCAATTTCGACACGTTGATCGAGCTTTTGCCGTCAAAACAACTTTTGGACACTCCGCAATACACTATGACGTGGGACTATTTAAACACTTCGAAAAAGACGAGCTTCATTAAAATCAACGGCGAATATCTAACCGACCAAAACGAAATAATCAAGTTCTATAAATCGAGAGATTGGGCGTACCAAGTCAATGCCGACGGCACAAAGGGCGAACTTCGTGACGCAATCACTCGCCTTGAGAATTATTGGACAAAAATGGACGTGTCCCTTAAAACCGACACTCTCTACGTCAACGGCTTAGGCTATGAAACGCAAGACACCGTTTGCTACAATGCTCCGCTCGATGCTGACGGAAATCCTATCTATTCGGAAGCAGTTATGACGGGAACGGAATCTCAACAACAAGGCGACGGAACGGTCTTGCTCTATTCGGCAACGCTCGGACTTCACGCAGATGCAGAAAACGTTTTGCTCGTCACAAACGCCGACCACTTCGACCCTGCAATTCAGTTCGATTATTTCTCGTCGAAAAGCGTTTTCAAGTGGCTTGACAAACGCTTGTTCACATTGTAACAATCATAAGACGCCTATCGCTTCGCATCGAGATTTGCATAACCGCATAGCCATATAACGATGCGAAGTGACAATAATATGAATTACGCAAACTATAAATCGTTATCTATACGAGTTTTAAATTAGAGATTTTAAATTTGTCGTGATGTCAAATTAAAAATAATAAATTAAAATAGTTTTGATTTTAAATTAAAATTTATTTTAATATTAAAAACTCAAAAACGCATTGCAACTGCAATGCGTTTTTTATCAATCGAATTTACATCCGCAATAGTTTTGCCGATAAAGCCCGAACTGTTTGCTAAGTTCGGTCGACCTTAAAAAGCCGTTTTTCTTTTTAAAGTCCGTCGGCAAATATCTTGCGCTCGAATCAAGGCTTAATCCAGTTTCGTTTATATACGCCGCATTTTTGTGCGGGCTGACCGTCAGCGTCGTTGCATAATAATCGTATCCGTCCGACAACTCTGCCGTCTTTTCAAGGCGAAATCTTATGCACTTTTCGCATCTTACGCCACCCTCTTTAACTTCCTCTAATCCGCTGACGCGCTTTAAAAACTCGTTTTCAAAACCGCCGACCACAAGTTTTTTGACGTTCGGAAAATTTGTCAAAAGTTTATCAAATGCGCCAAGGCGTAAATCATATTCTTCCTTTGGCATAATATTCGGATTAAAAAACAAAGCCGTTATATTGAAATATTCGTTTAAATATTCAAGGCAGTAGCTTGCGCACGGAGCGCAACAGCAATGAAGAAGAAGTTTCGGCTTTTTACCGCTTTCCCTTAAACTATCTATCAACTTATCAAGCTCCGCCTGTGCGTTCATATTAACCATTGCACAATCTCACGTTATAATCATAAATCATTTTGTTTGCCTTAGCGTTGAAATCACCCTTTTTTGAAGTCGTAAAGTCAACCATAAAAATCGGCATTGCGCTAAGCCATTTATTGAAGTTGGCGTTTTGAACGAGCTTTGCGTTATAATCGTCGGCGATATTAAGAAGCGACCATTCAAAAATAACTCTGTACAATCCGTCCGCTTTTATCGTATGTTGCGTTTGATTTATTCTGAGTTTATCGCTGTACGTAGTCGTCGTTTTCAAAAGCTTGCACTCTTTATCGATTTCTCTAACAAGTTTTGTGGTGACGCAAGTAGAATGCCAAAGCGACCTTACGTCGGCTTCTCTGTCGTAATAATAGCATTTATATTCCGACTCGATATCGGCAAACGTATAATCATAGTCTTCGCAATTGAAGAGCAAAACCAAGCCGGTTTTTCCGCCTGCGCAAACGTCGTTATAGCGAAGTTCACCGATAGGATAGTTTTCAGCCTTATATTCGGCAAAGTCATAAATATTCTTCCCGTTTCTCTTCATGTCGCTCAAGTGTCTGAAAAGTTCGTGTGGCGTAAATTCTGCCAAATAGACGTGTTGAAAATCGAGAATTATAACTTCACCGTCGTGTTCTTCGGCAAATTCTAAAATCTGCAAAATATATTCGTCGAGTTTGCCCGACAAAAGCCCGTGCTTTGTCCACCACTCGCCGTCGATTATCGACGCTCTTATATCGAAATATCTAACGCCGAGACTGAGCTGTCCTTTTGCGTCCAATTCTTGCGTTTTTGCGAATCTCGTCGACACGCCCTTTGTCAATGCCGAAAAGAATTTACTTGCCATAATGCCCTTGTTCCCCGGGTCAGAGTCGGAAGCCGTCGAAATCTTATCACTGAAAGCGTCGTGTGAGCCAAGCATGGCAATCTCGTTTATCTTAGGATTCTTTACGCTGATGTTAGGCACGCTCGAAATTACGTCATAAAGCGTTCCGCCTTTAAGACCTTCTTCGTTACAGAATGTGCCTACTTGTAAAAGCACGGTCAAAAGCACGATTATTACAAGAACAATCGACAACGCAACTATAAGGTTTTTAAGTTTTTTGTGAAGATAAATTTTTGCCACGGTCTCCTCCGATTTGAAACTGCGTTTGTTTTATTCAATTATAAATTATTAAACCGAGTTTGTCCACCCTAATTTTTCTGCTACACTTTTGACTATTATAAGCTATACCCACAACATTAAAATGCGACAAAAGCGGTTAGAGTTTTTTCGTTACGATTCAAGCTATATCGCAAACAAAAAGGACTTGCATTAAGTTTTGCAAGTCCTTTTAATAATTAAGTTCAACCGACTTTTTAGCCGACTCTGCCTTTACTTTTCGTTTTTGGTTTCATCATTTGTCGGTTCTTCGACCTTTTCAGCCTCTTCTTCGTATTCGACCTTTCCGCCCTTTGACTCGAGATATTCGATCATAGCGTTGTCGAAATCGTTATCGAGCTTAACCAAAATCTCTTCTTCCGACAATTCGGCAACGTTGGCTTTTTTAGCTTTCGACTTCTTAATTGCGTTTTCGATGAGTTTTTGAATTTCAATCGCAGGAACGATTGCAAACGCGCAAGCTATACAAATTACCCAATCGACTGCGTTGATTTGCGTCGTTCCGAAAATTTCGATTTCGCCCGGAATCCATGAATCGAGATTTACAGCCAAAACCATAAGAATTGCGCCAACGATAAACGAAATGTTCATCATTTTGTTCTTGAACAATTTCTTGTTGAATATCGTGTGCGTTTGCGAGCGCATATTGTACGCATGGAAAAGCTGAATAAAGCTGAGCGTAATGAACGCCATCGTCATACCTTCTTTGTGGTCAAGAGCTTGATGCGCGCCTTCCATAACATAGCTGCCTATGCAGTACGCAAGCATAACAAGGCCGGTCTGTATCATTCCCTGAATGAGAATATCGCGTCCGATTTTGCCGGAGAACATACTCTTGCCCGTTTTCCGCGGCGGATAATTCATTATATCTTTTTCGGCAGGTTCCATTCCGAGAGCAAGCGCAGGAAGCGAGTCTGTAACAAGGTTGACCCAAAGTATCATAACAGGCGTCAAAAATTCAACACCGCCCTTTACGCCTATCGAAAGGAAAACCGTTGCTATGAACAAACATAAAACTTCCGCGATGTTTGCGCTAAGCAAGAACTGAATTGCCTTTGTAATGTTGCTGTAAACTTTTCTGCCTTCTTCGACAGCTGCAATGATGGTTGCAAAGTTGTCGTCGGCAAGTACCATATCGGCAGCGCCCTTAGAAACGTCGGTACCTGTGATACCCATTCCGATTCCGATGTCGGCAGTTTTGATTGACGGAGCGTCATTGACGCCGTCACCCGTCATTGCGCAAATCTTTTTGAACGACTTGAACGCTTTGACGATTCTTACTTTGTTTTCAGGTGAAACTCTAGCAAAGACTCTGTATTTATGAAGGTTCTTGTGGAACTCTTCGTCTGAAAGTTTATCGAGCTCTGCGCCGGTTATAACCCAATCGCCTTTACGCAAAATACCGATTTGCTCGGCTATCGCGCTTGCCGTGTCGATGTGGTCGCCCGTAATCATAATAGGACGCATACCTGCTCTCTTACAGACTTTAACCGCTTCTTTAACTTCAGGACGAGGAGGGTCAATCATTCCGACAAGCCCGACGAAAACCATGTTGCTTTCGAGTTTATCGGCTTCAAGTTCGCTCTTTTTAAGCGCAACTGCCAAAACTCTCAATGCTTTATGCGCCATTCCGCTGTTTGCGGCTTTAATATTCTTTACGTCGTCGGCAGTGATTTTTCTGATTTTGTCGCCATCGAGAATTTCCGTACATCTTTCAATCAAAATGTCCGGCGCGCCTTTTATGAACGCTATTTTGCCGTCACTTGTCTGATGAACGGTCGACATAAGTTTACGTTTGCTGTCAAACGGAATTTCGTCGATTCTCGGATTAGACTTAATAATATCTTCGCTGTCATAACCGATAAGTCTTGCATAAGCGACAAGCGCCGTTTCGGTCGGGTCGCCGTGAAGTTTGCCGTCGCTTATAATCGTGTCGTTGCAAAGCGTCATGCCCTTGATAAGCATATTGACGGAATAATCGTCTTTTTTGTTTTCACTGTCCACTTCATAGCTTTTTGCGCTTGTCGTGTACAAATCTTTGACGGTCATTTGATTGAGCGTCAACGTGCCGGTTTTGTCCGAACAGATAACTTCACAACAGCCGAGAGTTTCGACGGCAGGAAGGTTTCTGATGATTGCTCTCTTCTCACTCATTCGTTGAACGCCGATTGCAAGAACGATAGTGACGACAGCCGGCAAACCTTCCGGAATTGCGGCAACCGCGATAGCGACAGCCGTCATAAACGAACCGATAATCGTATCGGCAATAGGCGTTTCACCGCCGATGCTCATGCAAAGTTTTGCGACAAAGATAATTGCCGCGATTGCAAGAATGATAATCGAAAGAACTTTTGCGGTTTTCGCAAGTTGCACTTGAAGCGGAGTTTGTTGGTCGTCGTGTTCGCCAAGCATTTTAGCGATTTTGCCGACTTCCGTTCCCATACCCGTTGCAACGACGACGCCCTTTCCGCGTCCGTACGAAACTACGCCCGAGCTATAAACCATATTCTTTCTGTCGCCGAGCGGAGCATCGGCATCGCAAACGATTTCCGCATCCTTTTCACTCGGAACCGACTCGCCCGTCAAAGCGGATTCTTCGACCTTAAGCGACATAGCTTCTATAAGCCTCATGTCGGCAGGTACGATATCGCCCGCTTCCAGAACGACAAGGTCGCCTACAACGAGTTCTTCGGATTTGATTTTAATCATTTCCCCGTCGCGTATGACCTTGCAGAACGGTTTATTCATATTTTTCAACGCATCGAGCGCGGCCTCTGCCTTTGCTTCTTGCGTTACGCCGATAATTGCGTTGACAATAACGATAAGCAAAATAAGACCTGCGTCAATCAAATCGTAGTATTGTTTTTCGACTATGGAAATAATCGACGATATGATTGCGGCGCAAAGCAAGACGATAATCATCGCGTCTTTAAATTGCTCCAAAAACTTGACAAACATACTTTTCTTTTTGCCTTGGTCAAGTTCGTTCTTGCCGTTTTTGGAAAGTCTTTCGGATGCTTCGGCGGCAGTTAGACCGCTTTCGGCAGACGTTTTGACTTCCTCGATAACGCTATTTGCGGCAGCGTCATAAAACTTCATTGCTCTCCTCCTTATCCGTTCGTCTGACCGTCACGAGCGGCAATCATAGACTTAACTTTCATAAGTCTTATCGTTGCGCTTCTCTCGTTTTCGTCAAGTTTCATCGTGATATACTTAATTGTTTCTTCGAGTTGCGGAATCATAACGTATTCAAGCGCATTAACTCTGCGCTTATTCTTTTCGATTTCGTCCGCAAGCATATTGCAGGTCTTTTCGATTTCTGCAAGTCTGAGCATTTTTTTGAGCAAACCGCTAAGAGTAGATATCGATAAATCGAGTTCGCTCGTTACGCTTGCAAAAGAATAAGGATAAAGTTCTTTTGAACCGCTTTCGTCCGTTTCAAACGACGGAACAAGCACGCTCATAACGTTTTTTGTGGACGTTTCGAGCTTTGCCTTAACGCTTGGCAATGCGATGGCTTCTTCGATAACCGCATCGGACGAAACCGCGCGGGCAAGCATAAAGTCTTTGAGAGCAAACGAAAGCTCTTTTTCGACTTCGAGCCTTAAAGCGCGATTTTCACGGATGTAAATCATAAAACGTCTTATCATTTCATCCGATTTATCTTTAAGCAATTTGTGTCCCCTGACCGCCGTTTTAAGACGAGTTTTAAGTCGTCTCAATTCCATACGGGTCGGGTTGACGTTCATAACCGACATAACAACCTCATTGGTTTAATTTCAAACATTACGCTAAGGCTAAGCCTTTGCGTCTTGCTTTTCGTTGCGACTGCAACGGTTCATTATTGTTTTAAATATTTTTCGATGTAAGCGTCTCTTATACGTTTAAGTTCGCTCTTAGGCAAAAGAGCAAGAAGCTCCCAGCCGAGATTTAACGTTTCTTCAATCGTACGGTTTGTATAGAAACCTTGCGAGACGTAACGCTTTTCAAATTCGTCGGCAAAGTTTGCATACTTTTTGTCTACTTCCGACAAAGCCGACTCACCGAGAATAGAGCTAAGTTCCTTAGCTTGCTTACCTTGCGCATAAGCCGAGAAAAGCTGGTTCATCGTATCTGCGTGGTCTTCACGAGTTTTGCCTGCACCGATACCTTTATCTTTAAGACGGCTAAGCGACGGCATAACGTCAATCGGAGGAACAAGTCCCTTCTTGTGAAGTTCACGGCTCAAAATGATTTGTCCTTCCGTGATGTATCCCGTAAGGTCAGGAATCGGGTGCGTTTTATCGTCTTCCGGCATCGTGAGGATAGGAATCTGAGTGATAGAACCTTTCTTGCCTACGATACGACCTGCGCGTTCATAAATCGTTGCAAGGTCGGTGTAAAGATATCCCGGATATCCGCGACGACCCGGGACTTCCTTTCTTGCTGCGGATACTTCACGAAGAGCTTCCGCATAGTTTGTGATGTCGGTCGTGATAACCAAAACGTGCATATCCTTTTCAAACGCAAGATACTCTGCGGCAGTGAGCGCCATACGCGGAGTCGCAATACGTTCGATAGCAGGGTCGTTTGCAAGGTTGATAAACATAACCGCCCTTTCGATAGCGCCCGTCTTTCTGAAATCGGAAATAAAGTAGTTAGCTTCTTCAAACGTAATTCCGACAGCGGCAAATACTACTGCGAATTTTGCGTCCGAACCGATAACTTTTGCCTGACGCGCGATTTGCGCCGCAAGTTCTGCGTGCGGAAGACCGGACATAGAGAACACAGGGAGCTTTTGTCCGCGAACAAGCGTGTTAAGTCCGTCGATTGCGCTTATGCCCGTTTGAATAAACTCGTTAGGATAGTCACGGCAAGCAGGGTTAATTGCTTGTCCGTTGATATTCATTTTCTTTTCGGGAATAATCGGCGCGCCGCCGTCTTTCGGACGACCCATTCCGTCGAAAACTCTGCCGAGCATTTCTTCGGAAACGGCAAGCTCTACGCTCTTACCCAAAAATCTTGCTTTTGCCGTCGAAATCTTGATGCCTTGTGACGGCTCGAAAAGCTGAACCAAAGCCTTATCTTTGTTGATTTCCAAAACTTTGCCGCTTCTAATCTCGCCGTTTTCTTGTCTTATTTCGACAAGTTCTTCGTATTTAACGCCTTCGACGCCCTCGACGAGCATCAAAGGTCCGACTACTTCACGAATTGTTTTATATTCTTTCAGCATTATACTTCTCCTTCACCGTCCAAGCCGACGATTTCCTTTTTGAGTTCGTCGAGCAAATCGTCAAACGATTTGATTTCGTTCTCAGGAATGTACTTAGCTCTGCCGATTTTTTCTCTTATCGGAAGTTCCATTATATCGTCGAGTTCAACGCCTTTACTAAGCGCGTTTCTCGACAATTTATCGTTTTCGAGAATGAGTTTAAGCATCTTAAATTGCTTTTTGAGCGATGCGTAAGTGTCGACTTCGTGGAAAGCGTTTTGGTGGAGATAGTCTTCTCTTATCGACTTTGCGGTTTCCATCGTAAGTCTGTCACTCGGCGACAATGCGTCCATACCGACAAGACGAACGATTTCATCAAGCGATGCCTCTTCTTGAAGGACTCTCATTGCTTCCGTTCTCAAAGCTACCCACTCTTCGTCAACGTTATCGCCGTACCAATTTCCGAGTTTTTCGGCATAAAGCGAGTAACTCGTAAGCCAGTCAACCGCAGGGAAATGACGTTTGTATGCAAGCGCCGCGCTGAGTCCCCAGAAAACTTTGACTATTCTCAAAGTACTTTGCGAAACAGGCTCGGACAAGTCGCCGCCCGGAGGCGAAACCGCTCCGATTGCAGTTATCGAACCTTCTTTGTTCTCCTTGCCCAAAACTTTGACAAGTCCTGCTCTTTCATAGAACTCGGCAAGACGAGAAGAAAGATAAGCAGGATAACCTTCTTCACCCGGCATTTCTTCAAGACGTCCGCTCATTTCACGGAGAGCTTCCGCCCAACGCGAAGTCGAGTCCGCCATGATTGCAACGTTATATCCCATATCACGGAAATATTCCGCAATCGTAATACCCGTATAAATAGACGCTTCACGAGCCGCAACAGGCATATCCGAAGTGTTAGCGATAAGAACGGTACGCTTCATCAAAGGTTGACCGCTTCTCGGGTCGACAAGTTCAGGAAATTCGTTAAGAACGTCCGTCATTTCGTTTCCGCGTTCGCCGCAACCGACGTATACGATAATGTCTGCGTCAGCCCACTTTGCAAGCTGGTGTTGAACGACGGTTTTTCCGCTACCGAACGGACCCGGAACTGCCGCTACACCGCCTTTTGCGATAGGAAAAAGTGTGTCGATAACTCTTTGTCCCGTTACAAGCGGCTTTTCAGGCGACAACTTTTCGGCATAAGGTCTACCCTTACGAACAGGCCACTTTTGAAGCATCGAAAGCTCTTTTTTGCCTTTTTCCGTTTCAATGACTGCAATCGTTTGGTCTATGTTAAATTCGCCTTTCTTTATGTCTAAAACCTTACCGCTCACGCCGTAAGGCACCATTATTCTATGTTCTGTAACGACGTTTTCTTGAACGACGCCGATAACGTCACCTGCCGAAACAACGTCGCCGACCTTTACTCTCGGCTCGAATCCCCACAGTTTTTCGTGGTCGAGCGGAGCAACGTAAACGCCGCGTTCGATTCTGTCGCCGCAAATCTCACGAAGTTTTACAAGCGGTCTTTGAATTCCGTCGAAAATACTTTCGATAAGTCCGGGAGCAAGTTCGACCGACAAAGGCATTCCCGTCGAATAAACGTTTTCACCCGGGCCCAATCCGCCCGTTTCTTCATAAACCTGAATAGACGCCTTATCGCCGCGAAGTTCGATGATTTCGCCGATAAGTTTCTTCTCGCTTACTCTGACAACGTCATACATTTTGCTGTCCGCCATATTCTCTGCGACGATAAGCGGTCCAGCAACTTTTACGATTTTTCCAATTTGTTCTGCCATTTAATTGTCCTCTCTGCTGAATAGTATGTCCGAGCCGATAGCCTTTTCTATATCGCTCTTTATACCCTGCATGCCAAAGCCGTTGCTGCCTTCTGCCGACGGTATAGGCACGATTACGGGATACGGACGAGATTTGTATCTTTTAAGCGTACTTTCGATATTGCAAGCAATTTTATCGGTGATAAAAATCACCTTGTAATCTCTTGCAATCTTTTTTATAGTATCCTTAGCGTCGTTTTCGTTTAAAGTCGGAAAGACGTCAAGCCCGATAGCTTTAAAAGCCAAGACGGAATCTTTATCTCCGACTACTGCAATTCCGTTATGCATACAAATCACGCATCCTTTGTTTTATTATCTCGCCGTCAACGTTGTTTTTTATGGCGGCGACAAGCAACTTCAAAGTTTTAAGTTCCGTCTTTTTGCCGAGATAATACCCTGCGATAGGCGAAGCCGTAAACATATCGTTGCGGTCGTTTTTAAATATGTCAAGCAAATAATTGTCGCAAGCTACCTCGAAGCCGACAATTCCGACTTCGGTGTAAACCTTTATAAGGTTGCTATATTTTGTAAAGCGCATCTTGTCTGCAAATGCGTCGACGCCTTGCTCGAAGACCGAAAGGTAAAAATCTTTTCCGATTTCGCCGCCTTCGATAAAACCGTCCGCAAAGAACTTTTCGTCAAGCGAAAGTCTCTTTGCTCTCAAAAACGCCGAAACGTTCGACAGGTCGCATTTTGCGGTGAAATAATCGATAAGCTCTTTTCTCTTACCTGCCTTTACGATTTTAATTACTTCCTTATACATTGCCTTATCGACTTCAACGTCGATAAAACGCGGATTAACTCCGTCAAGCGAAGCGGCGTCAATCGTCTTTACGGCTTTTGCCATTTCGTCGGACAAACTGTTGTAATCTCCCGAAGACACCGCAGTTTGAAGTTTTTCGACGGAACACAAACCTTGACTTACCAAGGCTTGCGATGTTTCGCCGTTTTGCTTCTCTTTTGCGAGTTGTCCTAAGGCTCTCATCTTCAGAAGCGCTTTCAGATTGTGATAATCGTTCATAACGACAAACGCTTCGAGTCCGCTTTCGGGAACGGCAAGTTCTGCAAACTCATTGTCGAGTTCCTTTTCCGCATTGTCGAACATAGCGTCAAAATCGAGATTATCGACGCCCACGCCGTAGCCGTATTCGTTCAGCAACTTGAAAGCCTCGTCGGCTGTTTTACATTCGACAAGTCTTGCAACCTGAGCTTCCGAAAGCAATTTGGCTTCTTTCGACTTTACTCGCGCATTGGAAAAGACAAAATCACTTCCGCTCATTTAAGCCTCCGCAAACAATTTTTTTGCCACAGTTTCTTCGAGTTCGTCTTTAAGCAACTGAAACTCGGTTTCAAACGTAAGATTTTTATCGACGCCCGAACCCGAAAGTATTATTCCGCCGTCAAAATCTCCGAACTCTTTGTTCAAAGTAAGTTTTATCTTCTTCTTAGCGGCAAACTCTTTGATAACGGCTTCGGTCAAAACGTCCTTTTCTCTTTTTGAAATAGTGACGACGTCGCCGTCTTCCGCCATAGAAAGCATGCCCATAACAAGTTTTGCGTACTTTTCTTTCGGAAGGCTTTTGACCTTATTTAAAGCCGTCTCGAAAGTTAAAGCAACCACTTTGTTCTTTGCGTCGAACAAGAGTTTTTTTGCGTCGAGTTCGGCAACGGTTTTCGAGCGCGTCAAAACGTCGTTTACTGCCGCGGCACGTTCTTTTTCGGCGTTGTCTGCCATCGAAGTGCAAACGGCTTTCGTAACGTTTTCTATTTCGGTAGCTTTAAACTTAGCGTCATCGATAACAGCTTCGCCCTTTGCGGTGGCGTCACTGATAATTTTTTCGATTATTGCTTCTTTACCTTGCATTTTTTACCCCTTCTTATACAAGTACAGGCGTAGGAATGAATACGGCAAGGAACGAGATAAGCAATGCAAGAACAGCATACGTTTCGACCATAACCGTAAGAATAATCGCCTTACCGCTTTCTTCAGGACGCTTTGCAACCGTTGCGATACCTGCGATAGCGACTTTTGACTGATAAATTGCAGAAATAAGACCTGCAATAGCCATTGGCAAGCAACCTGCCATAATCATAAGACCGCTTCCGGTAGAAAGTTGAGCGACTTCGCCGAAAAGGTTGACCTTAATGAAAACGAGGAATGCGATAAGCAAGCCGTAGATACCTTGCGTTCCCGGAAGAAGTTGAAGAACCAAGCATTTCGAGAACTTCGTCGGGTCTTCCGCCGTTACGCCTGCGGCAGCCTTACCTGCCATACCTACGCCGATAGCCGAGCCTGCGCCCGCCAAACCTGCTGCCAAAGCTGCACCCAAAAGTGCGAAAAATGTTCCGAGTGACATAAAATATAAACCTCCTGCGTACTTCTACATATCGATGTACGTGTATTTTGTATTTGAACCCAAAGGCGTAAAGAGTCTGCCTCCGCCTTCGTAGAACTTACCGTAAAATTCAATGAATTGCAATCTGCAATCGTGGACGTATGCGCCGAGTCCGCTGATAAACAAGTTGAAAACGTGACCGACGATAATGATAGGAATCGAAATGATGACGCCTATTACAGGTACGGGAATCATTCCTATAATGACCGATGCGAGCATATTTACAACCATAGCGACGACGCCGCCCGCAAGTCCCAAACCGAACAAACGCGCATACGACAATATGTCGCTGACGATGTTTACGCCGTCATAAAGTTTTGCTATACCCGTAATAAGTCCTAATGCAGATTTCTTTTTTATTGCCGAGCAAACCAAAATTCCGACTACGCCCAAAGCTATAAGCACGATTCCGACGTACAGGCAAGGATTTACTTTAAGCAAAAGCGCCAAAGCGACGAAGCCTATGCCGAACATAACCAAAAGCCAAGTGATTGAACTGCTGAACGCTTCGACGATATACTCGTTTCTGCGTTCCTTGTTGCCTTTGCAATACTTAACCGCTTTTCTGAAAAGATTGTAAACGTTGCAAATCATAGCGACTATAATCTGCAAAACGCCTAAGCCAAGGCACATTCCGAGCATTATAAGCGGCTCGCCGAGCGGTTGGAAAAGGTTGAGCCCGATAAGGCCTGACAAGAACTTAGATTCAATTCCCAAAAGTTCCAAATCTATTCCGAACCAGCCGCCGAATATAATACCCCATATAACCGTCGAAACGCCGCCTAACGTAATTATAACTATAAGTTTGCCCTTACCCGGCACAGGCTTTAAAACTTTAAGTAAAATCAATCCGCCTATTGCCATAAGAAGTCCGTAGCCTGCGTCGGCAATCATAACGCCGAAGAATAAGAAATAGAAGAACGTCATAATCGGGTTTGAATCGAAATCGCTCCAATAATTCATAGGGCTGAACATATTCGTTATGCTTTGGAAAGGCGTTACGAGCTTGCTGTTGCGGACAAGCGTAGGAACGTCGTCCTCTTCCGTAGCGTCGCGAAGTTCATAGACCAATTCGTCGCAAACTATGTCCAACAGGGCTTTGAGCTTTTCTTCTCTGTCGATCGGGTACCAAGCCTTCAAAACGAAGACGGCATCGTCGCCCTTAAATTTATTTTCCGCTTCGAGCTTTGCTTTTTCGACAAGATAATAGTCGTACAAAACTTTGAAATCTTTAAGATAAACTTCGTCTTTAAGCGAACGGGAAAGCAATTCTCTCTTTTCGTTTTCAAGTTCCGAAAGTCTGTTATCAAGTTCGGAGAGTTTTTCCGTTGCGGTTTTCGAATATGCAAGCATCGAGCGCGTAAAATCGAACTCTTGCAATTTTTGATTGAGTTCTTCGACGTTTTCTTTAAGGCACAAAAATGCGAAAGGAACGACTTTTTCGCCGTCGTACACGTCGTACACAAGCGGCATTTCAAGCTCTGCCAAAGCAAGAGTCAACGCCTCCTTGTTTTCGGTCGGCACTGTTCCGTAAAAAACCGAAACCGTTTTCGTATCGCAAAACGAGTCGAGCTTTAAATTAACGTTTTTAAAACACTCGACCTGAGCTTTAACGCCGAGAATTTTCGCCGTTTCGCCCGCTATTTCCGCATAATTGGAATTTATCTGTTCGAGTTCGGAAACTATTTTAAAAATCTCTTTTTCTCTGTCGGCATAAGACGTAAATTCGTCGTAAGTAAGCCTTGGGGTCGATTCGGAAATTTTGACCTTTACAGGCGTATAAACAAACTTATCTTCGTCTTTTTTCGTGAGTTTTACGAGCTTTTTGCCTTCACGCTTTTGAGCCGTCATAAAATTTATGGCATTAGAAAGCCTTCCGAGCTTTTCGTTCACCTCGTCGAGATTCAAGTTTTCGGAAAAATTGTTCGACAAACTTTCGAGGTCTTCCGTTTCGGCGACTTCAATAAGTTTGCTACGATATAACGCTTTTAAAATTTTGCTCTTTTGACTGTTGTGACCCAGAAGATAGAGCTTTTTCATTTCAGCTATCATACTTTATCTCCGGTTAAAACTTTTTAACAAATGCGTCAACGATAAAATCGGCAACAGCGTCTACTTCCTTTTTCTTTTCGGCAACCAGCGCCGCAGCGTCGGCTCTTCCCTTTTCGAGAATTGCCGCACGTTCGGATTCAGCCTGCGTCTCCGCCTTGATTATGGCGTTTTTTAATTCTTCTTTACACTCTGCAGCCGTCTTTTTGCGGATACCTTCCGCTTTGATTTCGGCTTGAACGGTAATTTCTTTTGCGTCCAACAAACTCTCTTCCGTTATTTGCGCCGCTTCGTCTTCCGCGCGTTTAACGTCAAGAATAACTTCTTCTATCATTTTGCCTCCGCTGTACAGTAAGTATAATGCGACCAAAGCCGCCCTGTCGTTTTATCGTAAATAAATATTTAAAATATTATTGCAAATTATTTTTATCGTGAATTATTTACAATCGCAACTTATTTTTATTGTCAATTATAATAGTGATTATTTATTATCGCAAATCTTATAACAAGCTGTTTTATCAAAATAGATTTAGGCTAAAACACACTCCGCTACAAAATTATGTTTAACAATCGAAATCAAAGATTTTTGTTTTCGATTTCCGTTATCATATCAACTCGTTTTTGATGACGACCGCCTTCGTATTCGGTCGTATACCAAACGGTGACTAGTTTTGCGGCCTCTTCGGGAGTAACAACTCTTCCGCCGAGACAAAGTATATTTGAATTGTTGTGTTGTCTTGTTGCTTTCGCACTGAAAGTGTCCGACAAAACAGCCGCTCTTATGCCCTTTACTTTATTTGCGGCAATCGACATACCGATTCCCGTTCCGCAAAGAAGAACGCCCAATTCGCAAACTTTGTCCGCAACTGCGTGCGCTACTTTTTCGGCATAGACGGGATAATCGACCGATTCTTCGCTGTTCGTTCCGAAATCAACGACTTCCGCGCCAAGTTTTTGAAGCGTTTCGACTACTTTTGCTTTAAGAACAAAACCGCCGTGGTCACAACCTAATGCTACTTTCATATTACACCTCTATCCTAATGAATTATACACCATGTAACCATATTTGGCAAGGAAAAAATAAGTTAAACGCTCTCTTGCAACTGAATAGTGTTTTCTTTAAGTTATTCCCCCTGCGTTTACATGACACCGCTTATTATTTAATGATTTATTATTAAAATCATTTTCTTTTGATTTGCAGGCAAGTTCTTGGTATTTTTTATACCGCAAAACACTATACACAACGCACTTTGTTACTAATAATTTTTATTTGACTTTTAGATAAGTCTATTGCTATTTTTGATAGCATCAAGACTTTACAAAACACAGTTTATTATTAAATGATTCTCTTTAACTTTCAAGCAGTCTTTTGTTGTTTTTATGTCACCAAGCATTTACATATCATCTTTTGTCACTAAATAATTCTCTTTAAATTTACAGGAAACTCTTGTGATTTTTTTGCAAAGCAATAAAAAAGCAAAGGCATAAACCTTTGCTTTTTGTGTTTAAATCATAGACAAGATTATTCCGCGCCTTTAGGAGCCTTCGGTGCCTTTGGAGCTTTAGGAGCTTTCGGCGCTTTCGGAGCCTTTGGCTCTTTCGGAACTTCCGTCACTTCAACTTCTTTCGGAGCTTTTGGTGCTTTAGGAGCTTTTGGCTCTTTCGGTTCCTTAGGTGCTTTCGGGGCCTTAGGAGCCTTTGGCTTTTTCTTGCCTTCGGTTTGTTCGCCTTCGGCTTGTTCGTTTTCGCCGTCGGTGTTCTCTTCGGCGTTTCCGTCGGTGTTTTCTTCCGATTGTTCACCGTCTTCGTTTTCGCCTTTCTTTTTCTTCTTTCCGCCGAGCGTTCCGTTCTTCTTCTTTTTGACGAGAACGATTGTAAGCGGTACGCCTACGCCAATAACTACGATACCTGCGATAACGCCGATAAACCAGTAAGGGAATCCGCCGTCAACTACAAATACGAAGTAACCGACCATTTCAGTCGAAGCAACGACTTGACCGTCTTGAATCGTATAGCTGACTTCTTTCATTCCGCCGTCTTTCGTGATAAGGTAGAGCTTAAAGTTTTCAACGCCGCTCGGAATATCGAGTGCCATCGTAACTTTGCCGCCCGTTGCCTGACGGTGAAGTTCTGCGTTTACGATTGCTCCGACCGCGGTAGGTTTGAAGAAGCTGCCGAGCGATTTGGTGTATGCCGAAATCTTCGAGTAAAGGCTCTTCGTTGTGCCGTCGTCTTCTACAAGAGCAAGTTTCACACCGAATGCCGCGTCGGCATAGAACAAGTTGTTTTCGTCTGCGGTAACGGTCATCTTCAACGATTCGTCTTCGCTGGTTGCCGTTATCGTCTTAACGCCGAGATAATATACGCCTTGAACGTCGCCCACAAGTTTAACGTTTGCGTCTCTGCTCTTAATGGTGTAGTTGTAGTTGCCTGCTGTAAGGTTCTTTGCCGTAACGATACCTGCAACGGTTGAAGACGTTTCAAAGTTGTAGGTTCTGTAGTACGAGATGTTCGCTTTGTTTACGGTGAAGTAATTTGCAAGCGAAGCAAACTCGCTGTCCGTTTCATAGGTGAACGTAATTTCGTTTGCTGCGCTTCCCTTGCCTGCCCATTCTTTAACGACCGTATCAACCGTAATGTGTACGATAATAGGGTTAATCGTAAGGTTTGCGGTGTCGGAAGTCGAAAGCGAGAAGTTTTCAGGATGCGCCGTTTCCGTAGCCTTATCAGGGTTGTAAACCGCTCTGAACGGATAGGTGTTCGCCTTGCTCGGCAAGTTCATCGATACCCTTTCGACACTCGGGTCGGTGATAAGCATTCCGTCTTCGTCAACGTAATTGCCGTCCTTGTCGCAAGCGTAATATCTGTTGTCATCTGCGCGATATGGGAATCCGCAGAAGTATGTGTCAGGTTCGTCTTCTTTGCCAGGTACGGTGTAGATAATCATAATATCGCCGTACGAAATCAAACTTCCGCCGTAGGTGACGTGAAGAACATTGCCCGCAGCCGTCTTGCCATCGATGCCGTGACGTCTCATATCATAGTTGTATGTTTCTCTGAACACCGCAAGGTTGACGTTTGCCGGTTTGATTACGACTGTTGCAGTCATAATCGTTGTCTTATAACCGGTTGCCGAGATTTCGACTTCGACAGTATAAGTACCTGCATTGACGATGCCGTCTGCCGTAACGTCGTTTCCGTTCAACATAATTCTCTTGACTCTTTGTGAGAAGTCTTTGACGGCAACGCCGCTACCTACGACGACAGGCTTATATTCGTTGCCCGTGAACGTAATTGACTTATCGTCGAGTCTGACGTTTTGGAACGCTGCGTATTCTATAACAAGTTCGCCGACAAAGCCCGTTCCGTCTTCAGGATTGTAAAGGCTGTACGACACTTTGTTTCCTTCGCCGTCAACTGCTTCGTCATACAAGTTGAGAACGATATAGTTGCGGTTGTTTACTCTGTCGAGATTAAGTTTGATAGCGTATCTATGTTCGCTGTCCGTAACGTGCGAAGTCGAATCGACTCTCGTGCCGAACGCTCCGTCGCTCCAGCTGTAGAACTCTCTTCTGATGTCGCCGCTAAGCGATGACGGAAGTTGACCGTTTGCAAGTCCGCTCGTGTTTCTTTCCGTCTTGCTTGACGAGAACAAAACAGGAACTTCAGGGTCGATAGCGCCGTAAACTCTCGTCGCATTGTCCGTATATGCGTATGCGGTACGCTTTTGAACGAAGAGTACGCCCGAAACACTGTTAAGTCCGCTTATCGAACGAACGTAAGCCGAATTGGTTTCTTGCGTAGGCTCTTGTTTGAGCGCGTGTTCGTCGCTGTTGTAAATGAATTTTGCACTCATGTCGTTGACAAAGTTAAGGTTAAACTTATAGTTTGCCGCATAACCGTCTTTCAACGTTAAGGCGTATACGCCTGCGTTCTTGAAGTTGTTTGCACTGCTCGACACGGTAGGAAGCGTCATGTCGCCTGCAAGGTCGATTTGTTTTGCAGTTCTCGAGAATACTTGCTTTTCGTTGTCGATAGTCAAATCGTCAGCAAAAGCTACTTCCTCTTTATTGCCCGACTTAACGTCGAATGCGTCTTGTATGGTAGCATAATACTTTCCGTCGCCGGTCGTGTACCAGACGTTTTCGACGTAGCTGTTGTCGAGGAATTTGTATTCATAGTAGTATACGACGTTGTCCATATTGTCGCCGTAAGTTGCAACTGCATACGCCGCGTCTTCCGAGCCTGCGTTATGTTTTGCGGTTATATCGGTATATGCGCTGTCTACCTTATTGTTTTCGGTTGCAGCGCCGTTGACTAATTTGACCGAAACGTCTTTCTTTTCAATCGTAGCCGACTTGGTTACGACTGCGCTTTCAAACATATAGTTGCCGACTTTTACTCTTTCAGGCGCGCCGTCTTTGATTGCCAAACCCTTAGCTTTGTTGATTTCAAAGATAACGTTTCTGTCAAGCGCGATTGCCGAAGCCTGTTCGTTGTTGAACATTATGCTCATAGCGTCGCTGTCGTTTGGCAAAGTGATATATTGCGCTTCGTCAAGAACAAGACCGCCAAGCATGACTTCGAAGCAGTATTCTTCACCCGCCACTTGGTTGCCGCTGACAAAGTAAAGTTGCTTGTCGCCCGTGCCGTCGCTCTTCTTTGACGGGAACACGGTCTTGGTACCGTCATATTGTTTTGTAAGCGGTTCGGTGTCAAGTGTGCCGACGCTAAGTCTGATGCTACGCTTCGTAATGTTTGCGTCCGAAACGCCGTAAGTCAAACTGTTGTATTTAAGATTCGATGCCAACGCCGCCGTGGTAGTTGCATTTGGAGCCGAAGCAAATTCGTCGCCGATAACGGCGTAAACCACGTTGTTGACGCTTATCTTAGCAAGAAGTTCGCCGTAAACAAGCGAGTAATTTGAATTCGAGTACGGATTTTCGTCAACGTATTTGCTGTAATCGACAACCGTAAGTTCTTTTTCTTCATACTTGTAATACGTTCTGCCGTCCACAACGCCGTATACGTTGTCGGCTTTATCGTTTGCGAAATAGAAGTGCGTTACGCCGTCGATAACAATCGAAGCATAATTGAAATCGTACTTCATTCCTGCCGAAATGTCTTCGCCGCCGATTTTAGCGCCCGTCTTGCTCGCAAACGCAAGTTCTTTATCCAAAACAACGTCGTTCTTCAAGTTCGTAGGAGCATGATAGTATTTAACGACTTTTGCGTATTTTACAAGGCTGCTAACTGCAATATAGCTTCCGCCGACAAAGACGTACTCGCCGTCTGCACTTTCGACGTAATTTCCGCTTTCCGCGTCGAGCACGTATTTTGTAAGTTCATAAACGAGCTTATATTCGCCGTCGACGTTTGCATACTCGCCGTCCGCTTGAACGTTATAGAAATCTTTTGAAGCATATCCGTCTCTTTCAGGCGTCAAACCTGTGAGAATATAATATTCGTTTCCGCTTTCGGTTTGTTTGACATACCAACTGTCGCCTGCAACGTCATAAATCGAATCGTTTGCGACCGAGCCGAATTTAAACAAGTTTTCGACCTTTTCATATACGCCGTCTGCAAGTTTGATATATTCACCGCCTGCGTTAAGTTCAAAGTTTTCGGTAAGAGTGTATCTATTGCCTACGACCTTAACAAAGCCGCTTTCGGTTCTGATATACGAATTTTCGCCGATGTTGTCAAGACTTACGTTATCTGTCAAAGCGTAAACGTTGTTCGAGTCCACTTCAACATAATTCTCTCCGACTTTGACAAATGCTCCGTTCTCTGCCGCTTCGTAAGATTCGGCATATCTTTGAACCGTTGCAAGCTCAACGTAAACGCCGCCGAGATTTACCCATTCGCCGCTGTCATCAGGAGTAAATTCGTCTTCTACAGTCTTTGTATATTTTTGTTGTTCGGCTATAAGAACGTAAACCGTTCCGTCAAGCACGTATTCGCCGTCCGCACTTTCGACGTAATTTCCGCTTTCCGCATCGAGCGAATATTTAGTAAGCGAGCTAAGAAGCGTATATGCTCCTTGAATGAGAACGTACTCGCCGTTTTCAGCCTCAGTGTAAACGTCCTTTGTTCCTTTCGAGTATTTTTGAATATCGCTCAAACGCTTGAACGTTTCGCCGTCAAGGACGAACTCGCCTGTCGCGTCCGAAACGTAAACTTTGTTAAATCTGTTGCCGTCAAGCGAGATATAATCTCCGCCGACAAGATAATATCCGCCGTTTTCGTTTTGAGTCAAATCGCAAATTTGTTGCTCGGCGAGCAGGACGTATTTTCCGCCGATAAGAACGTAAGTTCCGTTTGCATCCAAGGCATATGCTTTTGCGTATCTGTCTTGCGATGCAAGTTCGGCCATAACGTCGCCGAGCCAGATGTAACTGCTCTCGCCGTTTACGTTAAACAAATTGAATTTAACGAATGCGTCGCTTGCAACGGTTTCATCGGTATAATAGGTCACGCCGCCGATGACTTTCGAATATTCAGGCAAATTCAAAAGCATATTGCCGTTATACAAGAAGTTGTAAAGGATAAACGAGTCACCCGATTTAACCGCATATTTATCGCCGACCTTGAAGCCGTAATCGGTCAAGCCGTCCGCGTTTTTCGTGATGTAGAAATAATCGTTTCCGTCAACGGTAATCTTCGAATATTCGTCGCAGTTTACGCCGTCCGCAAGATAGTAAGTTCCGCCAAGTTTCAAAATGGCGTTTTGAACAGGAACGTAATAGTAAGTCTTATATTCGATTTCAACCGATACTTCGCCCTCGGCTCCCGTAGCCGTTTCATAAGGAACGATTTCGGTGAGCGTATCGACCATATAATACTTGCCGTCGATTAAAGCATAGTTGCCGCTTACGGTGTTCACAACGCCGTTTATGATAACGGTTCTGCCGTTTGTCTTTTCTCTGTCGGCATAAACCTCAAGGCTGTAAGCGTTGACTTCCGTCGTAGCGCCGAACGTCTTATTGTTGAGTTCGAGCCATTCTTGCTTTGTAATGCTGGTAGAGTCGATCCATTCGTCTTCGGTGAACGAATTGGTATCTTTAATCCAGTCTTTGACGGAAACGGTCGTAAGCTCATAGTTCATATAAGTGTTGCCCGTCGAGTAGCCGTTATATTTAAGCGTCAAACCGTAAACCGTGCCGTGTTGAGCCATATCGAGAGCGTCTTTGCTGTCGATAGCGGCATAGAGATAATCGAGCGTATATTTATAGACGTAATTCATTTTTACGCTATAACGTTTCGCGTCTTTATATTGTTCTTTAAGCGATTCGTCGAGTTCGTCAAACTTGTAATACTCGCCGTTTGTCACGATATAAACGTATTCGCCATTTGCGTCGGCCTTGTAAATAAGATTGCCGTTTGAATCTTTTGCAGGGCTCGACGAGATAAGGTCACGTTCTTTAAAGCATGCCGAATCGAACTCATAATCGCTTACGGTCGTAACGGTCTTGCCGTCGTAAATCTTATCTGCAAGCGTAACGTTTACGGCAAGCGGAGCTCTCAAAATGTTTGCATAGCCGTATGCGGTAAGCGAAATACCTTCAGGAAGCATATAGTTGAACGCAACTTTTCTGTCGGTCTTGTCCGCAATGCGGTCGATAGAAACGTTTGCCTTAACGCCTGTTCCTGCGTCGATTTGCGTAAACGCAACGGTAAACGAAACTTCGACGTATTCTTGGTCGAACGCATAAATGCCTTCATTGCCCTTAATACCGCCCGTGCCTTTTGCCGTGCCGTCGTAGTATTTGTCGTTGATATAAATGTTTTGAACGGTCAATGCAAGTTCCTTTCTAAGGAAAGTTGCTTCGCCGACTTTATAATAGCCGCCGACCTTGCCGTATCTTTCGCCGAGCGAGTTGTAAAGGACGTAGGTTTCGCCAAGCAAAACGTAATTGCCGTTTTCGTCAAGGACAAACTCGTTGAACTCGTTCTTTGAATAACGTTCCGACGGAATCGAATAGTATTCGCCGTCAAACAAAACGTAGTTGCCGTTTTCGTCCTTATAGTATTCTTCGAAGCCTTTAAGGATATAGTTGCCGTCCGCGTCGGTCGTAACCGAAATTTCTCCGCCTTCCGAAACGATGACCGCCGTTCTGTCTTCCACTGAAAGTTTGTAGCCGTTTTCGGTTTCTTGCGTATAGCCGGTTCCGTTGAACGTGTAAGCAACAAGACAGTAGTTTCCGAGAATGGTCTTTTGTTCTTCTTCGCTAAGGTAGCCGCCGACTTTGTCGTAAACGTAAACTACAAGGCTGTCGAAGAGAACGTCGACGTTGAGCGTCGAATTGCCCGTTTCATCCAAAACGACGTACTTGGTTTCTTTGCCGAGCCATTGAAGTTGAGCAAGCGTAAAGAACACGCGAAGTTTGTCAAGGTCGTTTCCGTCGAATTGGTCGCCAAGGAAGAATTTAAGTTCATATCTGCCATAGTTCGATTCGTCGAAAATGACGTCTGACGTTCCGTCGTATTTTCTGTCGGTTGCAAATTCTGCGGCAAGCACAAGTCTTGCAGGAAGAATTTTTGCCGTCATGGCGTTTCCGTTTTTGTCAACAATTTGCTTATCAATCGTGTCGTTGAATTTTACAACGTAGTTGTTGTTCATCGATTCGATTGACGTAACCTTAAAGTAGCCGTATTCGCCGACGTTTTTGCCCTCTATGAATTCGCCGCCTACCTTATTGCCGTATTTTGCGGTGATATTGAGTTTTATAAAGCTGTCGCTCTTAGCAAGAACGCCGTCTTTAAACGTATATTTAATATCGCCATGGTTGATTTCACTTGTTCCGTTGTATCTTCTGTCAGGAATTTCAAACGTGACGTCGTCGCCCGTAAGGGTGATTTCACGTTTTTCGATTTCGCCGATACCGACTTGCGGAATTCTGACAACAACTTTGTTATCTTCTGCGTAAGCGACAATTCCGTCCGCACCTGCAAAGCTGTAATTGTTAGCCGCATTTTCAAGGAAGTAAACGATTTCCGCATTTACGACAACGTTTTTGGCAACGCCGATTTGAGCCGCACCCGTAGGCGTTCTGAATGCGCCGCTGATTGCTATTTTATTGTTGCTCTTGTTCGAGATAAATTCTTCGGCGATTTTGTCAAGAACGTCGCAACCGATAACCAATGCCGACAAGTTTTCTTTTGACAAAACGCTTTCGCCGTATTCGTCAAAGCCGTCGTAAATCTTGTTGATTCTCTTGATGCCTGCAACTGTGATGTTGACAACCTTTTTGGTGATTTCAGCGTCGACTTTTCCGAACCAGTTAGAGTCGGTTGTGTACGCTTTTGTCAAACCGTCGTTTTCGTCGACATACCAAAGTTCATAGTTGCCTGCCGCCGCGCCGCTAAGACTGAAATTCTTAAATTCGATAGTCTTTTTACCTGCGTCAGCCGATTCGCCGTTTGCGTTTCTATATTTAGAAACAACGTAGCCAATCGTCAAATCGTCCTCAGGTCTCAATGCGCCGATTGTGATTGCGTTATAAGTCGGGACGTCCGCCGTTCCGTCGTATTCTTTATTTATGCCTTTGAACGTGCCGTCTTCACCGTTCTTCAAAACGAGCTTAGCACGATTGATTGTGACGGTGACGTTTCCGAACACGGTGTTGTAGTTGTCGTAAACAATCGTGTAGTTCGAGCTTGCGCTGAACGCCTCGTCAATCATAATGCCGTAATAAGCTTTGGCGTAGTTAGAGTCGATTGTTTTTGCTTGCGCCAATGCGCTGACTGCGTCATAGCGAGTGCCTTCTGCGGCAACTTCATAAGTTGCACTGTCTTTCGAAGCCATCAAAACGCGTTTGAACGAGCCGAGCGTAATTCCGTAGCCGTTATAGTCGCTAGCTTCTATTGCGCTACCCTTATAATTCAAGGTGTAGTTCACTTTTGCTTCGTCGCCGCCGTACGTTCTGCTATCCGACGAGCTGACCGCAACGTGAATATTTGCAGGCGTAATTTCGACAAAGTATGCCGAGTACATAACGTAGAATTTACCGTCTGCCGCGCCTTGGTCGGAATATTCCGTCATAAAGCCGTCTGCGTTTGTCGGGTTAAATTTGATTTCGACTTGATATACGCCGACGTTTCCTACGCCAAAATCTTCCGAAACGGTATATTCGATTGTTCCGTCAAAAGTCTTTTCGCCCTTAACGCCCTTGTCGTTCGCAAGAACTTTGAAAAGTTTTTCACCGTCGATTTGCGAATTTATCGAACCGTAATTGCTTTCCAAATATGCTTTGAGTTCGGCAGGCGAATGAACGTTGTCATATTCGATAGAGATGGTCTTGTTTTGCAAGACAATCGCCATACCCACTTTATCGAGATTGAGAATGTTGAAGCTGATAAAGCCGAATTTGCCGATTAAGGTATATTCGTCTTTAAGGTCGTTTTGCTCGACAGCCACACCCGTAAGGCTGTTTTTAGCCGCATACTTATTTGCAAGGTCAAGCAAATAATACACGCCGTTTCTTGCGATATATTTGCCGCTTTCATTTTCGGTGTACTTATCAGCGCCGTTATAAATGATAGCCTTATCTACTTGTACGCCGTCAATTTCTTCTTGGACTTCGAACGGAACACAATAGAATTTAACCGCCACATAGTTTTCACCATCATAAATACTTACTTGATAATAAGCCGCATAGACGTCGCTTGAAGATGTTGCAGTACTAAAATCAGCAGCATTTGACTTTGTAAAGTAATAGGTTACTCCACTAATCTCGATTTGACCGTTTGTAATTGCGACTTTCAAATCGGCAAGCGAACGATATTTTTCCGTTGCGTCCTTAACAAATGCATTTGTAGCACTGTCAAATGTGTACTCAACGCACTTAACAAACTTTTTGTCCAAGTTTTCGTTTGCATCGATAATAGTTTGAATTTCTTCAACGTTAGCTACTTTGGTTTCCGATTGAGTATATTCAATGCCTTTTTCATATTTTGTTTCGCCGCTAAGTTTGGTGTCGTTGATATATATTTCGTCGCCGCCGTTTGACGCCTTCCAAAGTTTTCCGCTAGCGTCGGCAGTCATAATGAACGCTTCATAAGGATAGCCTTCGCTTCCTTCATAAGTATAAAGGCTCTCTTCGCCGTTTTCGCTTGCGACGTAGTTCATAAGAACAAGGTCAAACGTTGTTTTGTCGGTCGTTTCGAGCATATCGGTACTGCCGTTGTTCATAACGATTTGACCGACTGCGACATATTTGTCGCCGTCTTTGGTTACCGTGATTTTTACGCCGAGAACGCCCGTAATGTAGCTTGCGTAAATTCTGTCGAACGAATCGAGCGTGTACGAAATCGTAGTTTGAAGGTCGGTTGCCGACTTGATGACGGTTGCATAGCCGTTTGCGTCCGCTTCCGCTTTAAGCTCGTCCGTAACTTCAAAGTATGCGCTTTGACCCAAAACAGGATAAATTTCGATTTGGCGTTTGGTGATTGTAAACTTGCTCGGATTTTCTCCGCCGACGTTTACGACAACCGCAAAGTTTGAATGAACTTCAAAGCCCTCGCCTGTCGGAAGATAAGCGTATTCGCCGACCGCTTCGCCAAGCGTTCTCGAAACCTTGCCGCCCAAAATGATTTTTGACAACACTTCTGCGGTCAATTTGGTTTGGTCAAACAAAACGAGATCCGAGTTAGGGTCGATTTCATAACCGATTGTAGGATCGCTGTCGCCGTATTGTTTCGTTGCGTCTTTTGCAAGAAGCGTAACGGTGAACTTGTTTATGACGTAACTTGCGCCGCTTGACGTATCGAACGTGAACGAATAGTTGCTTGAATCGAACGCCTCTTTGGCTTCGAGCGTATATGCGCCTGCGCCGATATTGGTGTTGTTTGTTACGCCTTGAAGTCCGATTTCGCCTTTAAGACCTAAAAGGTTGTAATATTCAAAATATTTATCACTTTCTTCGTTTGCGGCAGTGCCTTTTTCAAGGCGAATAAAATTGCCGTTTATATTGACGTACTTGCCGCTGATGTCTGGACTATATGTATTGTCTGAGTTTTTCGTATATTTTTGCAAATTCACAATATCAACGTAACGATAGTAAACGCCGTCCACTTTTGCAAGATAATCGCTTTCACTACCGATAACTTCGGCGACCTTCTTTGTGTCGTCGCCAAGTAGTCCGCTCAAAATCTTAAAGCCGAACACGGTTGTATAGTTTTCACCGCCGTAAACCGTCTCGACAGGAACAGCTTGAACAACGACTTTTTCTTCGGCTTTGTTGATTGCAAATTGTCCTTTGAAGACTTCCGAAATATAGCAGTTGTCGTTGACTTGCGCATAAACGAAATACTGTCCCGCGTTTTTTATCGAGTCAAGCGAAGTATAACCTGCCGCTTCATAGTCGGTGTCGTCGCTGACGTAAGCGTAATATTTAAGATTTACGCCAAAGTGCGTATCGGCGTTTGCAAACGTCAATGTTTCTGCCCATCTTTCATAGTTTTCGTCGGTGATTGCGCCCGTATACGGCATATCTTGCGATTCGCCGTTATAATAGACGGAAGCGCTTGCTCTTGTGAGCGAAGCCAAACGTCTGAACGAGAAGACGTAAGCAGTCGGAATGGTCTTTCCTTCTTCTGCGTTAAAGAAGAAGTCGTGATTGTCCAAAATAGAACCTGCGTTGTCTACGCTCCAAGTGAATTCGCAGTTATAAACACCGTTAAGCAAAACCGTTTCGCCAACGTTGATACCCTTTGCGTTCAAGCCCTCGCTTGCAAAGTATTTTGCGGTAAGAGCCTTATCGCTCTCCGCTATATAAAGGTTGTCTTTGGTGTTTTCGTCATATTGAATACTTCCGCCCTTATATTCGGCGGTTGCGATGACGTACGGGAAGAAACCGTTTGCCCATTTGATGCTGAAAGTAACGGTGTCGCCACGTCTGAATTCGGTTGTGACGTTGCCGTCTTTATCTTTCATTTCGATTGCTATATCGTCAACCGACAAACAGTCTGCGGAAATAAATTCGTTAGCCGTTTCTTTGTCGAGATACGAAGCAATCGTATAACGGTTGCCGTCGATAAAGATTTGAGCAACGGATGATTGTCCGATGTTTCCTGCTTGGTCAACCGTCCAAGCGTAAATCGTAAACAAACCTGCAACGTTTTGTTTACCCATGCTGAAATCTGCCATCGTGCTTGCGGCGTATGGGATAATCGAATCCGCGGTTTGTCCGACAGTGCCGAGCAAAATCGCGTCGAAAAAGCCATTTGTCGTCAAATAGTTGAAATAGTCGTCTTTTGTTATGTAGTTGAGATATTTGTTGTTTTCGTCAAGACTGCTTATTGCCCCGCTAAACCACGCTTTAAGAGTGTCTGCGCCAAAGCCGTCAACAAGAGCGTTTCTCTTGATACCGAAATATGTATATGATTTCGCGGCGTATTCTTCGCCTTCGATATCGATTGTCGATTTGATTTGCGGCTTCCAGTTTTCGGTGAACCACTTTCTTGCGCTGCCCGTTGCGTTTGTAAGGTTCGTGCCGTTTGCAAGATAACCTTCTTCGTCGCTAAGTTCGATTTGTCCGATAGAGCTGAAATCCATTCTGAACTTGCAAGTCGTAAAGCTCGACTCGCCGATGTCATATTTCGACTTTGTAAGTTCTTTTTCGTACTCGCCTCTGGACACGGTAAACGTCGTGTTAAGCACCATTGCGCTATCGCTTGTTCCGCCGTAATAAATTTCAAACACGCCGCCGTTATCGGTGGTTTTGTAAACAACGTAGAAGCTACCGTCAAAGAATGCGTTTTCATTGCTTCCGAGTCCGAATCTCGACAAGTCGTAATCGCCGACCGTTCCGCCGACAGAATCGCTTGACGAAATAGCTCCGCTTTTTACAACGACGACGCTTTCTTCACCTGTTGTGTTTGTATATCTAAGGCTGTTGCCCGACAAGTTTATGCCGACAGCGTTAAACTTGCCTGTCTTTCTCGTTTCGTTTGCAAGGAGAATTTGAAGTTTGATATACGGATATGCACTTCCGAGCATATCTTTTGTGCCGATCCAATATTCGCCGATGCCCTTGCCGTCTACAAGGTACGGAGTAAAGTCGGCGCTAGCTACGTTTGAGTTGCCGAGCACTGCGCTCATTTCCGAAGCGTTTGCCGAAAGGTCATAGTCTGCCTTGAAATAATAGACGCTTTTTTGTCCGGCTGCCGCATTAGTCCCCGTAAGGTTTGCGACCGCAAATTGAATTTTATAAAAGCCCGAACCGTAACAAGACGTTCCGTTCGCAATCGCACTAAAATCGATTTCGAGCGCAGTTGCTTTTTGATATGCAAAAACTTTACCTGCAGCATATTTGTAGGCAAAGCCTGCCGCCGCATTCGGCGTAACTTCACTGTACGTGCCGTCTGCGCTTGTCGAATAATAAAGTCTGTAATAATAGACGTAAGGCGCAGCCGACGAAGCCGCGGCGTCAACCGAGAGCTTTATGGTTTGTTTTGACGTGTAAATCCAAGGCGCGTCCGCAAGTTTTGCGGTAGTCGACGCATAAGGCGTTTCATCGCTATCGGCTGTCAACGAAATCTTGCTAAGATTTGCCGCCGTAGTCTTATCTATACCGCCGACTGTAATAACCGTTTTAGCGGCATTGCCCGACGCATAGTCGGACGTCGTCATTGTAAGTTTTGTGTTTTGGTAGAAATAAAGCGTCAAAGTCGCAGTAGTCTTGTTCGACTTTGAATAGCTGTAATAATAAACAGGCGCGCTGTCGCTTGACGACTTCATACAAACGTTTGCGCTGCTCTGCTTGTACGGACAAAGCGTGACGCTTTCGGTGTCGCTTGTCGCCAACGTAATTCTATTCAGCATCGAGTTGTCCGTAATGTTAAATTTAACGATTTTATAATAGCTGTAACCGCCGATAGTGTCTATCGACGAATTTGTATACGATTTAAGATTGAGTTCTTCAACGTTCGAACCGGTTTTTGCGCCGCTGTCCAGGCTGTTCGTCAAAGCGTCTTGCAAGTTTGAAAAATCGGTATAGACGTTTTCAGTGTTCGTTGCCGCCGAACCATAGTTGTACGGGATACTTGCCAACGTCGTCTTGTATGGTTTAAGATTGTTGCCTTCGTTTGCTGCCGCCGTCTTGTTTGCAGGAGCCTGACTGTCACTTGGCAAAGTCGCGTTAAGCGTCAATTTAACGCCACTGATAATACCGCCGATTGCTCTACCTGTAACAACTCCTTTTTGATAAACCCTGAATGCAACGACAAGTCCGATTGCGCCGTCGTTGTCGCCCGTTCCCGTTGTAGCGCTTGTGGTGTTCCAGCCACTGAGCGTAAACGATTGAGCTTCCATATCGCCACCCGAGCCGATAGTGATTTTATCGCCCGAGCCTGTAAGGTCTTTCATTTTTGTATTATAAATACTTTCGTTGGTTAGATCCTTTGCATGTTTTGCCGTAGCAGGACCGTCAAGTTTTCCGACGTAAACGCCGAAACCATGGTGGTCGTCTCCTATAGTGGTTGTAAACGTAGCTTCGATTGTCGCTGTCAAAGAACCGCCGTTCGCCAATAAATATGCAAGCTCCGTATTTTTAAGTTTCATATTGAAAGCAACAAACATATTTCTATTCGACGTACCGCTCTTTGTAGAACATTTATACGTGTCGCCTGTTGCCGAGTTAGAAACGTCACGGTCACCACTGTAATAATAGCTGCCGGTACTTGTCGTCATATTGCCCGAAACCGTCGTGAAATTCTTGACTGAACGTTCCGTTCCGCTACCTTGAAGCGTTATACCGCTCGTGGTCTCGATAAAATTCGTGCCGCCGCCCGATTTTGAAGCAGGGTCGGCTTCTGCGCCACCGTCTGTCGTTTCGCTTTCGCCCGAGCCGCTTTCGATTGTGCTTTCGGCTTCGTCCGCGCTTGCTATCGAATTAAAATTAAGAGAATCGCCAAAAATTGCAAAAGAGAAGGTAAAAATCAGCATAGCAAACAATGCCAACAAAATGGCAAGTTTCACCGACAAATTAGCAGTTTTTGTCCTTTTCATCTTTTCTCTCTCATTCATTCTCATAATTTTCTACCTCTCTTAAATTCTCTTAATTATTCGGGCAACGCCCTGTTATCTTTTTGTTTAGATTTTGGTTTTCGCATACCTACGTTTCCAAGCGGAACTAATCTCAAAAGAGCATAAGTATCCTAATTATCCAAGTATACAGCATAATCTTACTATGCCAAGTTGTTTTTGTCAATATTTTATCTGTTTTTTTATTGCCAACTACTGCCTGTCAGCCGAAACTTCTGCCGTTTTTTGCCAATTTTTTACCCAAAATCTTAAAAACCTGTTCCTTAAAGCCTTGTGTTTTGCCTTAAAACCCTTAAACGTCCTGCATTTCATTAATGTCCTGCCTTCATTATTATAAATACCCTGCCTCTCATTTAACGCCCTGCATTTCATTTATAATAGAACTCTGTTGCTCTTTAATGCCTTACATTTCATTTATAATAGATACTCTGTTTTCATTCAATACCTTGCATTTCATTTATCATTTATTATAATTACCCTGTCTTTAATTTACTTCTCGTTTTTTTACGCAAAAAACCTCACCGCTAAGAGTGAGGTTTTAAATGGTTGTTTCAATCGACAAATTCTTTTTTTGTCGCAGTGACGTAAATTATTGCTTTCTAAGTTCCGTGCGCTTGATTTTTCCGCTTATCGTTTTCGGGAGTTCTTCGACAAAATCGATAATTCTCGGATATTTATACGGAGCGGTCGCATTTTTGACGTAGGTCTGAATTTCCTTTTTAAGCTCGTCGCTTGCGACAAAGCCTTTTGCCAAAACTATGGTCGCCTTTACGACTTGTCCCCTTACAGGGTCAGGCGCACCCGTGACCGCGCATTCCAAAACGCTCGGATGCTCCATAAGGACGCTTTCGATTTCAAAAGGTCCGATGCGGTATCCGCTCGATTTGATAAGGTCGTCCGTTCTTCCGACGTAATAAAGATAGCCGTCTTCGTCACGCCAAGCCATATCGCCCGTGTGATAATAGCCGTCGTGCATAGCTTCCGCCGTGATGTCGGGACTTAAATAATATTCTTTGAAAAGTCCGAAAGGTCTGCCTTCCGAAATGTCGATGCAGATTTCGCCGACTTCGCCGTTAGGCGTCATAGTGCCGTCGGAATTCAACAAGCCGAGTTTGTATTGCGGAGTAGGTTTTCCCATCGAACCGAGTTTCGGAGTCATTCCCTTTAAGTTCGCAACGGTCAGCGTCGTTTCGGTTTGTCCGAAGCCTTCCATAAGCGTAAGTCCGGTCGCTTCCTTAAAACGCGTTACGACTTCGGGATTGACCGCTTCGCCTGCCGTCGTCGCATAGACAAGGCTTGAAAGGTCGTAATGCGAAAGGTCTGCTTTGATTAAAAATCTATAAATGGTCGGCGGAGCGCAGAAAGTCGTCACTTTGTATTTTTCAATCATTCTCAAAACTCTGTCTTGGTCGAATTTTGAAAAATCGAAAGTGAACACGCATGCGCCGCAAAGCCATTGACCGTAAAGTTTGCCCCAAACGGCTTTACCCCAACCCGTTTCGGCAACGGTGAAATGAATTCCGTCCTTCCTGACGCAATGCCACCATTTTGCCGTAACAAAATGCGCCAAAGCATAGCTGAACGTATGCGCCGCCATTTTCGGATAGGACGTTGTTCCCGACGTAAAGTACATAAGCATTATGTCGTCGATGTCCGTTTCTCGTCTTTCAAACTCGGTCGGATATTCATAAGCCTTTGAAAAACTCGTCCAGCCGTCCTTGTTGCCTGCAATGATGAGATTCTTTACGCTCTTTTCGCTTGCCGCTTTCTCGACTTCGCCCGAAATAGTTCCGTCAGCCGTGCAGACAATCGTCGTTACGCCTGCTTTTTCGATACGATACACGACGTCTTTCTTTTTGAGCTGGTCGGTTGCCGGAATCGCAATTGCGCCGATTTTATGCAACGCCACGATGGAAAGCCAAAATTCATAATGACGACGAAGTATAAGCATAACTCTGTCGCCGCGCTTTACTCCCATATCGGTGAAGAAATTCGCAACTTGATTTGACAATAGACTAATATCCTTAAAGGTAAAAATTCGGTCGGAACCGTCGTCGGCAACCCAAATCATAGCCTTGCGCGAAGGCTCGGTCTTTGCAAATTCGTCCACAACGTCGTAAGCAAAGTTGAAATTCTTCGGAGCGTCAAAACTTATGGCTCTAAGCGTTCCGTCACTGTTCAATTCTTCTTTAATATATTTCTCGTAAAGTTCCATATTGCTTAAATTCTCTTTCGTCCGTCATCATAGTCGTTACGTTTATTATTTGCGTTTTTTAAACATTAACTCGCGTAAACTAATGAAGTTTTGCAATCGTTATCAATCTTAGTTTAAACGCCGTTTTCGCCAATTGTTGTTTGACGGCGATTGCAAGTTCTAATAAAAAGAGGCGACACTTTGGTGTCACCCCTTAAAATTATTTGTTGAGATTTGCTTTCAATGTGTCAAGCTCAGCTCTTAATGCCTTAGGGAGTTTATCACCAAACTTCTTGTAGAACTCCTCAATGCCTTCAGCGTCTTTCTTCCACATTTCGTTGTCGACGTTGAGCAAGCCCTTTAACGTGTCGATGTCGATGTCTAGTCCGTTTATGTTAATATCTTCCGCCTTCGGAACGTATCCGATTGCGGTTTCGGTTGCATCGACGGCGCCTTCGCAGCGCTTAATAATCCAGTCAAGAACTCTCATATTGTCGCCAAAGCCCGGCCAAATAAAGTGGCCGTTGTCGTCCGTTCTGAACCAGTTTACGTTGAAGATTTTAGGAAGCTTCGTCGCTTTGTTTTTCATATCGAGCCAATGTGCGAAATAGTCGCCCATATTGTAGCCGCAGAAAGGAAGCATAGCCATAGGGTCACGACGAACTACGCCGACTGCGCCGCTTGCGGCAGCCGTCGTTTCAGACGCCATGATAGAACCTACGAAAACGCCGTTTTCCCAGCTCTTCGATTCGTAAACGAGCGGAGCGGTTTTTGCTCTTCTTCCGCCGAAGATGATTGCGTCAAGAGGTACTCCGTCCGGATTTTCAAAATCAGGCGAAATGCACGGGCAGTTGATTGCAGGTGCGGTAAATCTTGAATTCGGGTGAGCCGCTTTAATCGGCTTGCCTTCTTCGTCTACCATGCCTTCGTGCCAAGGATTGCCCTTCCAGTCGATTGCGTTCTTTGGAGGGTTTTTGTCAAGACCTTCCCACCAAACGGTGTTGTTTTCCATATTGTGGCAAACGTTGGTGAAGATGGTGTTCTTTCTTGTCGAAGCAAGAGCGTTAGGGTTTGACTTAACGTTCGTTCCCGGAGCAACGCCAAAGAAGCCGTTTTCAGGGTTGATAGCGTAAAGTCTGCCGTCCTTGCCTACTCTTATCCAAGCGATGTCGTCGCCTACAGTTTCGATTGCATAACCTTTTTCAAGATATTCCTTAGGCGGAATAAGCATTGCAAGGTTCGTTTTTCCGCATGCAGACGGGAAAGCGGCGGCGATATATCTCTTTTCGCCGTTTGGTTTTTTAAGACCCAAGATGAGCATATGTTCTGCCATCCAGCCTTCTTGCCAGCCTTGATATGAAGCTATACGAAGAGCAAAGCACTTTTTGCCTTGCAAAACGTTTCCGCCATATGCCGAGTTGATTGACATAATGACGTTTTCTTCAGGGAATTGGCAGATATATCTCTTTTCAGGGTCGATATCTGCTTTCGAGTGAAGACCGCGAACGAAATCACTGCTCTCGCCCAAGCTGTCCAAAACTTTTTGACCGATTCTCGTCATAATTGCCATGTTAAGGACAACGTAGATAGAGTCGGTAAGTTCGATTCCGATTTTGCTGAACGGACTTCCGACAGCGCCCATCGAATAAGGAATTATATACATCGTTCTGCCCTTCATAGAACCTTTGTAAAGTTCTTTGAGCATTGCGTATGCTTCGTCTTTTTGAAGCCAGTTGTTGGTCGGACCTGCCGTTTCTTGTTTTTCGGTACAAATAAACGTTCTGCCTTCGACACGAGCGACGTCGTTAGGAAGGGTGCGGTGCAAGTAGCAACCAGGAAGAAGTTCTTGATTAAGCTTAATCATTTCGCCCGTTGCAACCGCTTCTGCTCTCAATGCTTCGAGTTGCTCGTTGCTGCCGTCGATTAAAACGACCTTTTCAGGTTGACAAAGCTCAACGTTTTCGTCTACAAATTTTTGTACAAATTTGTTCATTTTAGTTTTAGCCTCCAATTAGTCAATAAAAATATCAATGGCTTTACGCCTTTTTACTTTATTATTTAGTAATAGTAAACCACATTTGCGTGAAAATAGCAACTATTTTAGCGCGGTTTTTGCCCCGTCTAATTAAACGGAATAAAAACGTGAGTTTGTTTCGACGTCTCTACTCCGTCTCTTGTAACCGTAACTCTGCAAACAGGCGAAATACATTCGGAAACGCTGCCCGGAATTTTTACCTTTTGAATGGACGGCTTGCCCACTATCTTTTTAAGCTCGCTTGTCGGAAGCGATGCCGAAGCGCAATAGTTAAGCGCAGTAGCGTTCGCGTTGATTTGCCATCTCTTGTTCACGAGCGAAACGTCGCTTTCTGCATAAACGTTTATCGGGCTAACCGTGTAGCTGTAAAAATACCATTCTCTTATCGAGTTGTGTCCTGCGCCCATTTGCGCCGTCTGAATGTCTACGTTTCTGTAATAAGGATACAAGACGGTGTATGCGCAAATTTCTTTAAGTTCTTTTTCGTAACGAAGCGGATTTTCTTGCGCGCCTGCCGTATACGGAACAAAGCCCATCGTGCTGTTGACGTAGAATTCGACGACGCCGCCCGTCACCTTTTTATAATATTTAAGCCCTTTTACGTATGCCGTTCTGAAATTGCCTATCTTCTTGCCCGACCAAGCTACCGTAAGGTCGCTGTCTGCATAGTCGCCGACGTACGGGTCCAAAAGAGCAAGGCGGTTAGGAAGAAGAGTTTTGTCGATTTTGTTTGCGTCTGCCAAAGCCGTAAGCAAAGTTATCGACGAGGTTGTCATAACGCCGCCCATCGAGTGAGCCGCAATTCTGATTTCCTCGTGATTGGTTTTAAAATCAGGATATTTATTCACAACGCTGTTTATCATACGGGTATATTCCGCTGCGAAAAATTCGCAAATCGCGCCGTTAAAAGCCGCTTCTTCGCTCCACTTGCCGTCTCCCGGATTTGCATTGTCGACAAAATCGGCTTCGATAATCTTCGATCCTTTGTTATCTTCGCCCATAGTCCAGCACGCTTGAACGATTTTACTGACAGCCGCCGCCATATTTGCGACTTCTTTTCCGCTGCCTTCCGCATCGCAGAATTGCTCATAGTGGAAATAGAAAACGTTCCACGCTTTATTGTCAACGTTTTTGTCTGCATAATAGAAGAAAGTCGAAAGGTCGTCGCCTACTTCCGTTTGCTCTAAAGACGTTCCGTTATCAATCCAATAATATGCGTCGGATTGTCTGCCGTCGCCCATCTGAACGCCGTGAATAATGATAAGGCTCGGCTTTTCGGGGTCGAATGCGTTTGCAAACTCTTCGCCCTCGGCAGGAATTTCAATCGGCACTTGTCTTCTCTTGTTCAACGAATTGTTGAGCGCAAGTTTGTGCGCGTCGGTGGCTTCCTGATAGCCCGTGACGAAATAAAGTCCCTGCCATCTCGCTTCCGCGTTCAAGGTAGGAAAATCGTCGTAATTCAAATCGAGCGTTGCGTAATCTTTGAAGTTGTTCGTTTTAAAAATAGCAAACTCGTCATATTCGTTATCTTTGCCGCACGCCGTACAAACCACAACGCAAGCGACCAAAACTGCCAATACAAGAAATAAACTTAAAAACTTTTTCATAATTTCCTCACTGCTTTTATCATACATTTCAAATGCGGTTATGTCAACTTTTATGTTTATTTTGCATTTTCTATCGCAAGCAAAAGCCGCGAGTAAAAGCCGTTGCCGTTAGTCACCGCTCGTCTGTAAATTTATCTGCCGTTAACTCTTGTATTTTGATATTATATGTAATATAATAATCTTTGTGCTTTAAATCGGTTTCGGATTTAAAATTATAGCCTGCTAATCGCGTATCTATCTGCGGTTTATTACTGCGACTTATCGTTTGATTTATAATTTTAAAATCATTGCGCTTTAATTTTAAATTGTCGCTTTGTCGATATCACCTAAAGGCAGAGCGTTCGTTTTATACGATTAAAAGCCGTTTAAAATCGTAACAATATTTTTTATAAAGAGGCAATTATGGAAACCTACAAAATCGTTTTAATCGCTATTGCGGCGGCAATCGTAGCTTTACTCTTGTTTATGATTTTAAGGACAATTTGCATCCGTCCTAAAAAATTGCCTAAACACGGAGACTACCCTAAGCTCGACCTCGACAAGGAGAAAATCGCAAAAGACCTTTCGGGCGCAATTCAAATTCCTACCGTTTCTATGGTAGAAGAGTTCGAAGGTCAAGACGAACCTTTCAAGCAATACAGACAATATTTGAAAGAAACTTTTCCGCTCATTCACAAAACGGCGGAACTTACGATTATCAACGGCTATTCGCTCGTTTATCACTTTAAGGGCGAAAACGCCGAATTGAAGCCTGCTTGCTTTTTGGCGCATCAGGACGTCGTTCCCGCAAATCCGGAAGGCTGGGAATTTCCGCCGTTCTCGGGCACTATAACTGACGACGGCTTTATCTACGGCAGAGGCGCGCTCGATATGAAAAACCATATGATTGCGCTTATGGAAGCTATGGAAAAACTGCTCGAAAACGGTCAGACGTTCGAGCGTGACGTATATTTCTGCTTCGGTCACGACGAAGAACCGGGAACAAGTTTCGAAGGCGCGCCGAAAATCGTCGAATACTTTGTCCAAAAGGGTATGAAGTTTGAATTCGTTCTCGACGAAGGCGGCATCGTTTTGGACGGCAGAATGCTCGGCGTGAACAAAATGCTCGCTATGGTCGGCATTTGCGAAAAGGGTAATTCCGATTTCGAACTTGTCGTCAGACATACGGGCGGACACGCAAGCAATCCTAAACGCAAGAGCGCGGTAGGAATTATGGCAAAAGCTCTTGTAAACCTTCAAAAACACCCTATGAAGACCAAGTGGACGAAAGTTACCGTAAACACCTTTAAAGCGCTTGCGCCACACACAAAAGGCGCGCTCAAATTCGTCTTTGCAAACCGCGACATATTGTCGCCGCTTGTCAAAAAGGTGCTTACCTTGGCAGACAGTATGACGAACGCTCTTGTCAGAACGACGTTCGCTCCTACTATGCTTTGGGGCGCAAATGCAAGAAACATTTTGCCTAACGAAGTCAGAGTCAACCTTAACACCAGAATAATGACAGGCGAAACCGACAAGGACGTCATAAAGCATTTGAAAAAGGTTTGCGGCAAAAACGTCGAAGTCGTAACCGCCGCCTACACTGTGCCTACTCCTGTCAGCGATATAACTTGCCACGGTTATCAAAAACTCGAACAAACAATCAGCGAAGTTTTTGAAAACACCGTCGCGCTTCCTTATATGTTTATAGCGGCGTCGGACGCAAGATTCTATTCCCCTGTTTCCGACAACGTTTTCCGTTTTGCTCCGTTTATCAACGGCAAGGACGACCAACCGAGAATTCACGGTCTTAACGAAAGAACGACAAAGGACGCCATGGAACAAGCTACGCAATTCTTCGCAAGATTTATCGTCAATTCCTGCACGAAAAACAACTAAGCAATATTGCTATATAATTTCTATTTGTAGAACAAAATAATTTTGCCAAGTCATTTTGCTAAAACACGGTTTTGCAAGATTATCGGCAATTCGCATTAAAAAGGGCTTTGCTATAATTTTTAAATAAAACAAAGCCCTTTTACTTAAAAAACGGCACAATTTGTGTCCTGCCGTTTTTAAAGCGGCATAATTTGTATCAAAAAATTATCTGTCACAAAATGTTGAAATAAAATTTTTTGTATGATACAATACGTTTCCACCAAGGAGAAACAGAAGTGTACGACGTAGATAATCCAGCAACGCTCGACAGCCGCGCCCAAAAGTTAATAGTACTGTTCGTTTTCGAAAAAATGGCGATTCCGCTCGAAGAATCGACAGTGCTTGACTTATGCACTTCCGACAATAATTGGCTTAGGTATATCGACTGCAAACAATGCCTTGACGAACTCCTTGAAACGAATTTGCTTTACAGAGTTCCGAGGTCTGACTATATCAACATTACGCAGGACGGCACAAGTTGCCTTGCCCTGTTCTACACCAGAATTCCGTCGCATATCCGTGACGAAATCACAAAATATACTCGTGAAAATCGTATGCGGTATAAACGCAGACAACAATATTTTTGCGATTATTCAAAAAACTCGGACGGCACTTACACCGTTATTATGAAAATCAAAAACGACATAACCACCCTTATGGAATTGCGACTTGTAGTCACCGACCGCCAAATGGCACGATATATCTACAAAAACTGGGCGGACAAAGCGGCGGACACTTTCTCGCTTATTCAGGACACGTTGATTGAGTGATGCAAAAACGCAAACAAATATAAACTTAACAGGAGAATTTATGTACAGTTATAAAACGCAAGGCACTTGTTCAAGAGAGATTCTTTTCGACGTCGACGGTGACGTTCTCACCGACGTTAAATTTATCGGCGGTTGCAACGGAAATTTGCAAGGCATAAGCCGTCTTGTCATCGGCAAAAATATCGACTATATCATAGACACTTTAAAAGGCGTTTCGTGCAGAGCGGGTACTTCCTGCCCCGACCAACTCGCAAGAGCGTTAGAAGCATACAAAAAAAGCGTCGAAAATAAAAACAACAATTAAATGACTAAATCAATTAAACAATTTAATTAAAAGATTGAATAATTATATCAAGAATTAAATCAATTCTGAAACAGTAAAATAAATAGTAAAGTAAAATTAGAAAGAGCAACCAAAGGTTGCTCTTTTTTTAAATCTTGTTTAAATCTCGATTTTCAAATCTCTGGTTTAAATTAAAAGTATGCAATTTTTAATTTAAACTAAACTTTTAAAAACCAATAATCCCTTTTAGCTCTTTTTAGCGATATGCTTTTCTTGATAATTATCTCGCAATAAGTTTTCACAAACCTTGCTCGCTACATATTTTTGGTTTTTATAAGCACTTTGCCGTAACTTTTAATTCGGTGCTGGCAATCTTCAAACGCTTTCGGCGCGTCTTCGAAGTCATACACTTCTCCGACCAAAATTTCCGTTCTTACGACGTGGTTAGCCAAAAAGTTGATTGCGGACGTGATTTCGTCAATGCCGTTGTTTACGCCTTTAATGGTGATTTGCTTTGCGAAAATCTTTTCTATGTCGGCGTCAAAACTCATAACGAAGTTGTTATATCCCGAAACGACAACCGTGCCGCCCTCGCGAGTATAATCATGCGCAAGCGAAAACGGAAGTTCTCTCGGCTCGAACACGGTAAAGTCCGCCATTCGTCCGCCCGTTATTTCTTTAAGCACAAGGTCTACGTCATCGCGGCGGAAGTTCACCGTATAATAAACGCCCAATTCTTCGGCGAGTTTCAATCTGTCGTCATACTTGTCTACGATGATAGGCACAAGCTGATAATAAAGAGCAAGTTGCGCAATGACAAGTCCGAAAGTGGACGCCCCGATGATGAGAAGATAATCGCCTTTTTCAAAATCGAAGTTTTCGATAACTTGATTTGCAAGCGCGATATAGTCGATAAAAACGGCTTCTTCGTCTTTTATTCCCTCAGGCAAAACGTATACGTTGTTTTGCGGAACGTTTACGAAATCACTCAAAAAGCCGTCTACGTCAACGCCCATTATTTTGATTTTTCTTTGACTCGGAATTTCCACTTCCACTTCGCTGTCGTCGATATACGGAGAAATGACGACTCTTTGTCCGAGCTTCAATTCGCTTTCGTCGTCTGCCTCGCTGACGAAACCGACCGCAGAGTGCGACGGAACGATTCCGCTTCTGTGGTTTGTGCCCCGATAGTACGCAAGGTCGGTTGCCGACAGGGCGCACGTTGACAATTTAACTCTGATTTGTCCCGCAGCTCTTTTCGATTTCGTTTCGATAAGTTCAAGCTCCGACGGACCTTCTATCTTCCACGCTTTCATATCTTTATTATATCACCAAACGGCAAAAAAAGCAACTAATATAACATTCGGGCGTCAGGCGGCAGCGTCAAAACCGAGCCGACCATAGCGAGCATAGTTTCCGTTCCGCGCGGTATGTTTTCGTCGCTCACAACGTAAATTCTTTTGCCTTTCCATATAGTCGCGCATTCTTGCGACAACATTCTCGTTGTAAAAAGGCTGTCGGCTATTTCGGGATTTACTTTGAGCAAAACCGCCGAAATGCTCTTGTCGCAAAGCACTTTGACGAGTTTCTCGCGAAGTCCCATAATGAGATGCTCGTTCGACACCGTATATCCCCTGTCGCAATGCGGACACTTCTGCAACAGATAACTGTCAATCGAAACACGCTTGCGCTTTCTCGTCATCTCAACAAGCCCTAATGACGTCATCGACATAACCGTCGTTCTCATTCCGTCCTTTTTGACTTCGTTTTCAAGCGTTTCCATAAGTTTTGCCTTATGTTCGGGGTCGGTCATATCTATAAAGTCTACTATGATTATTCCGCCTATGTTTCTGAGTCTTAACTGCCTTGCGATTTCCTTCGCCGCTTCGAGATTCGTGCGATAAACCGTGTCTTCGAGATTTTTTCCACCGACGAACTTGCCCGTATTTACGTCTATTGCGGTAAGGGCTTCCGCTCTATCGATAACGATAAAGCCGCCGTTTTTAAGTTCGACTTCCCTTTTGGTCAAAGTTTCTATTTGCAAACCCAAACCGTAATGAACAAGTACGTTTTGCGGCTTATCATAATACGTCACGTGAACGTTCGGAAATTCCGAAACAGCCATATCATACGCCGTTTTGTCGTTTGTCACGATTTCGGACAAGTCGCAATACGAAAAATCTCTGAGCGTTCTGAAAAGCAAATCGTCCTCTTTAAATACGACGGTTTTTTCGGGCGCGGCTTGGTACTTTTCCTTTATACCGAGCCACATTTTTTTAAGCTCGTCTATCTCCGACAAAATTTCTTCGTCCGAAGCCTTTTCCGCCGCCGTTCTTAAAATCGCGCCTGCCTCGCCGCCGAGCGCTACTTTAACGAGCATTTCGAGTTCCGCTTTCCTTTCTTCCGACGGAATTCTTCTGGATACGCTAACAAAATCGGCGTTCGGAACGTAAACGACGTAACGCCCCGGCAAAGTTATGTCAAGCGACAATCTTACGCCTTTTTCGCCGAACTGGTCTTTTACAACCTGACACATAACGCTGTCGCCTGCCGATAAGTTGAGTTTCGTTTCGGTTTCTTTCTTTTCCAACAGCGACTGACCTACGTGCAAAAAGCCGTTTCGTTCGAGTCCCAAATTTACAAACGCTGCTTTCATACTCGAAAGTACGTTTTCGACTTTGCCCTTATAGATATTTCCCACAGGTCCGCGCATTGCGGTCTTTTCGATGAAGAAATCTTCAAGTTCGCCTTTTTCGTCCGTCAATGCGACTCTGACGTATTGCGGATTATAATCAAGATAAAGTTTACTCATAAGTTGTAATATTCGTCAACGTCGACGAGTTTATCTCCGATTTTTAAATATTGATTCGTTTTTACTATTTGTGTTATGTCGCAATCCGAGCATATAGACGCCAATCTGTCTGGGCGAAGATTTTCCGCACCCGAAGCTAAAATCGCTTCGCGACCGTTTATCTCGAAAATTTTTGCCGTTACGTCTTCCGTCACTTCTTCGCCTTTCTTTTCGTACGTCACTATATAGCGGTCATGCGTCCTTAAAACGTCGTTAAAAAGATATTTAGCCGCAACGACGTTCGCTTGCAAATTCGGATTTTTATCAACGTTCACCGCGCTTATTCCTTTAAGCCCGACAGGACAATTCTTATTGTAAAGCTCTAAGAACTCATTTGCCGAAGTATCGCAAGCTATGCAAACGTATTCGGCTAACGATGACAAGCCGAGCGGCAAAGGCGACGAAAAATAAACGAGCATGTGCGGATTAAAGCCGTTTGAATATTCGACTTTTACGTTCATTCTTCTGAATATTCTTTGAAAATGCCTTAAAGTGTCGACGTGGGAAATATAGCAAAAGCCTTCCGTTTTTTCAAACTTCAAGAGTATCATATAATGGTGCACCTCCCGAGTTTCGACGCTCCGCAGCCGTTACAGCCGTTTCGACAATTTCTTGTGGTTTCGCCCTTTAACGCTTTTTCGTATTCTTTTTTAAAGTAACTCTTAGGAACTCCCGTATCGATAAAATCCCACGGCAGGTCTTCGTCTAACGAATATTCTCTAGAATAATCGTTTATATCTATTCCGCATTTTTCAAAAGCCGAAAGCCAGTTTTCCCAATCGAAATATTCCGACCAGCTATCGAATTTCGAGCCGCTTTTATAGGCTTCTTCGATGACGTCCGACAATTCTTCGCCGCCGCGCGCAAGCGCCGCTTCGAGTTTCGACGATTCCGCGCCGTGCCACGAAAATTTTACGCCTTTAATTTCCCTAAGTTTCCCTCTCAAATACTCTTGCTTTTCAAGCATCTCCTTAATGGTAATTTGCCTTGCCCATTGAAACGGCGTGCAAGGCTTCGGAATAAACACCGAACAACTTACCGAGATACTCAGCGGCCTTTGTCTTTTTCCGGAATAATATAAAGCCCTAAGCCTTTGGCAAATTTCGGCGATTCCGTCGAGGTCTTCGTTCGTTTCGGTCGGAAGCCCCATCATAAAGTAAAGTTTAACACTTTGATAGCCGACGGCAAATGCCTTGCCGATATTGTTTATATCATCGTCGGAAATATTCTTGTTTATAACGTTTCTGAGTCTTTGCGTTCCTGCTTCGGGTGCAAAAGTCAAAGAACTTCGACGACTGTTTTGAGCAATCTCGCCTTCGAAGCTGTTCAATCTCAAACTAGGCAAAGACAAATTTACTTTCCTTTCGTCCGTGATTTGTTTAAGGTCAAAAATCAGCTCTTTGAGATAGCTGTAATCGCCCGTAGACAAACTGCAAAGCGACAATTCTTCATAGCCCGTAGCGTCTATTGCCGACTTTGCGAGATACGCCACTCTGTCCGCGCTTTTTTCTCTTATCGGTCTGTAATAAAACCCTGCCTGACAAAAACGGCAACCCGACGCGCAACCGCGATAAAGTTCCATCACCACTCTATCGTGAATTATGTTCAAATTCGGAACGAGCGGTCTTGTCGGCACGGGAGCGTTTTCAAAGTCTTTGACAACCGCTTTCGTCACCTTTTCACCCTTTTTGTGTACGGACGGAACGTAAACGCCTTCGATTTTTGCGAGCCTTTCAAGAAGTTCCTTTTTGCCTATGCCCTGTTCTTTTGCCAAAGCCGTTTGCCTTAAAACTTCAAGGTCGACTTCTTCGCCCTCGCCTATGACTATCAAATCGAAAAAGTCCTTAAAAGGCTCCGGATTGACCGCGCAAGGACCGCCTGCAATAAGCAGCGGATAGCTGTCGTCACGCTCAGAAGCTCTGAACGGAATTTTTGCAAGCTCCAACATATAGAGAACGTTTGTGTAAAGCAATTCAAACTGAACGGAAAAACCGACCACGTCAAAATCTTTGAGCGGAGTTTTCGTTTCAAGCGAAAAAAGCGGAATATCGTTTTCCCTTAACTTCTCGCCGAAATCCGTCCACGGCGCATAGCAACGCTCGGCAACAAAATCATGGTCGTTGTTTATAACGTCGTACAAAATTTGTAAGCCGAGATTAGACATTCCTATTTCGTAAATGTCGGGAAAACAAAAACAAAAAGACGCCCTATGCGGTTTTTTCACGTCGGGCGTATTGAACTCACCGCCCGTATATCTTGAAGGTTTTTCGACGGTGAGTAAAAGTTTTTTAATTAAATTTAAATCTATTGTAGACATAAAGCCGCCGCACCGATTATACCTGCGTCGTTGCCCATCGAAGCAACCGCAACCTTAATTTTCGGATTGTATTCCTTTCCGTAGACGTTCATATCGACAAAGCGTTGAAGGGGTTTGACTATGTTGTCTCCCTGATTAGAAACGCCGCCGCCCAAAAGCACCGTTTCCGGATAGAAAATATTGCAGAAATTGACGACGCCTTCGCCTAAATATCTGACGTAGTTTCTCACGACTTCGAGAGCCGTTCTGTCGCCGAGCGTAGCGCAATCGAACGGGACTTTTCCGCTTAAACCTTCGGCTTCGATTTTCTCGGCAAGAAGACTGTCTGGATTCTTCTCGGCTGCCTGTTTTGTTTGTCTTAAAAGCGCAGTTGCAGAAGCATAAGCCTCAAAACAACCGTTTCTTCCGCAACCGCAAGGTTCGCCGCCGACAACAAGAGTAGTGTGTCCGCCTTCCGAGCCTGCCGACGCGTTACCGGTGATAAGTCTGCCGCCCGAAATTATGCCCGTGCCTATGCCCGTGCCGAGCGTAAACAAAATAACGTCCTTTGCACCCTTTGCCGCGCCGAACTTTGCTTCGGCAAGCACAGCGCAATTTGCGTCGTTTGAAATCATAATAGGTTTTTTGAAATTGAGACTGCTTTTAAAAAGTTTTACAAATTCGACGTTTCTGAGATTAAGATTGCAACAATATCTGACTATGCCTTTGCCGTCGTCGATAGAACCGGGAAAACCAAGTCCGATTCCGTCAATATCGTCAAGCGTCAAGCCTGCGTCGGCAAGCAAATCGAACGTAAGATGCGCCATATCGGAAATAAACGCGCCGCTCGAAGTTCCCTTGTCCGTCACAACGTTTCTCTTATGCGAAATTTCGCCAAACTCGTTGACCAATCCCGCCTTTGCACTCATACCGCCAATATCAATACCAATATATCTCATAAGTACCTCGCTCAAATTATATTTTACCTTGTACAAAATGTCAACCGTTCAGCCTTTCAAGTTTTCCGCCGCTTTACCTACGGGCGTCGATAACGGAAATTCCACAAGCAAATTTTCTATCTCTTTTTCGCTTAATATCTTTTCGCTTAAAGCCTTGTTATCGCCGACGATTTTCAGTTGCAGTTCGGTCTTTTCGTCGATAAGTCTTAAAACGTTCAAAAGCGGTGCGTCACGGCTTAATTCCACCGTTTTGACAGTTACGCCGCCGTAAAAATCTTTCGTCAGTTTTGAAGTTATGTGATTGTATCTTTCCTTTTCGGTTCCCGTCTTCGCGCCGATAAAAAGGAAAATCGCAATTATTCCGAGTGAAAAGTTTATATCGAAAAACGCGCTGACGACAAATAGCGCAAGACAGACAAAGCTTGCAACGACGCCTATCGCCTTCAAAACTTTCAACGCTTTGAATTTGTTTTTGCAAAATCCCAAAATAACCCGACTGCCGTCAAGCGGAAACGCAGGAATTACGTTAAACGCCGCAAGCGTCAGATTTGCATAAAAAAACACTGTCAAAGTATTTTTCAAATTCGGGAAAGCCCACCATAGAGCCATAACGAGCAAAGCCAGACACACGTTTGCAAGAGGCCCTGCCAAAGCGATGTACACCATAGATCTGCCGTCTATTTTTTCGCCGCCGTAAAGCGCCGCGCCGTACGGCAAAAGAACCAACTCGCCAAGTCGATATCCCCTTGCTTTTGCCATAAAATAATGCGCCGCTTCGTGAAAAAACAAAGCAAGAAGCGTCCACAAAAAAGACGCTCCCCGCCCGAGAAAAATCATAACCACACCCACTGCCAAAAACAGCGGATGCATTTTAATTTTTCCTTTAAAGCGTGACAAGTTTAGCTACTATCGAAGCGATAACCGACGAGCCGCCGACAAGTTTTGCCACCGTAAAACATAAATAGCCGAGCGACGCAAAACCGCCCACGGCAGTCGCGATAATAGCGCTGTCCAAAAATCCGAATTTTTTGCTTTCTTTTATTACTTCGTCCTTTTTGACGAAATCGCCTTCTAATTTCGCTACTCTGTTTTCAACGTAGTCGTTTTCGACAATCTCAACCTTTGCTTTTTTTAAAGCGTCAAATTTCATAAGCCACCTCGCTATAAGGTATGAGCAATTATTCGGGATTATGAAAAAATTTTAACAAAATCTCTTAAATCAAGCGGTAACGAACGGTTTTATTCTGTTTGCCTTCACCGAAACGTAAACGCCGAAATCTCCGCGATCGGAAAGTTCCAAGTCAACGTAAACGTCGCTCGACAGCTCGAAATAATCTCCGAGCAGTTTGAACAAATCGCTTTTTAAAACGTCGATAAAACCTTGCTGAGCTTTAACTTTGTCTTTTATCAAAATGTTTTTAAGTCTGTCTGCCGCAAAATCCGCACTGTTCATCTTGCTCTCCTTTTAAATCTCGACCAAAAACTCCATTTGTTATATTCATAAAACTTTCTTGTTCCGTAATGCACGTTTTCGGCAAGATACTTAAACGCCTTGTCGCTTGAAGCGTATTCGGGCACTTTGCCGACTTGCGAATACAAAGTTATAAGGTCGTCGTCGGGAACGATTCCAATAGGTTCGCTTCTTAAAAGTCTGGTTATGTCCGACGGACTCATCATTTCGCCCCTCGACACCATTTCGCCGCGCACTCGATTAACGACGACCGACACGCTCTCTAATTGATATCCGTTAAGCAGAGTTATCACCTTGTCGGCGTCTCTTATCGCCGATACGGCAGGAGTCGTCACGACTATCGCCTCTCTTGCGGAGGACACCGCCCTGTGAAAACCGTTTTCGATACCCGCAGGGCAGTCTATCAATACGTAATCGAAACCGACCAAAGAGTCGATTACGTTCCGAAAGGTCTGCGCCGTAACGATGGGATTGTCTGAAGCAGACGGCAAAACGTACAGTCCGCTTTCTAAATCTTCAATCAACGCCTGAGAAACACGACATCGCCCCGATATCACGTCAACTATGTCGTAAACAACCTTGTTTTCAAGAGCCAGACAAACGTCAAGATTGTTAAGTCCCACGTCTGCGTCGACAAGCACCACGTTCTGCCCCAAATCGCACAAAGCCCTTCCAAGCGACGCGACGACCGTGGTTTTGCCCACTCCGCCCTTGCCGGATGTTACAACAATTTTTCTCATACGCCCTCCGAGTTGCATTATACGATAAGTCATACGGCAAAATTTAGCGACGTTTGTAAAAATAGATTGAATAACCGATTTTTAACGCTATTTGAATTTTTACAGCCTTTTATTGCGCTTTGACAGACAAAATGCGTTTATATTTGGTTTACAATTTTAAAGTTTAGGTTTAAAATTTGGTTATCAAAACGGATAATACTTTCGGAGGATTTTATGAACTGTTTAAAAAAAGCATATTGCAGAATTTATCAGGGTGTTTTCAGACTTGCTATTCCGCTTCTTCCTTGGCGCAAACCTGAACTTATCAGCGGCGGACTTGAAAAGCTCCCTGAATTTATCAAATCGAAAAAATTGACGAACGTACTTTTGGTTACCGATAAAGGCATACGCGGTCTCGGACTTACTACAAGTCTTGAAAACGGACTTAAAGAAGCAGGCGTAAACTGCGTCGTTTATGACGACACCGTTCCTAACCCTACAATCGGAAATATCGAAGACGCTCTCAAACTCTATAACGACAACAAATGCGAGGCTATCATCGCTTTCGGCGGCGGTTCGTCTATGGACTGCGCAAAAGGCGTAGGCGCAAGAGTCGCAAGACCGAAAATGCCTGTAAGAAAAATGAAGGGACTTTTGAAGGTTCACAAGGCTACACCGCCTATCTTCGCTGTTCCTACAACGGCAGGCACGGGTTCGGAAACAACGCTTGCGGCGGTTATTTCAGACCCTGAAAAGGCAGAAAAATATCCTATCAACGACCCTGTTCTTATTCCTAAATACGCAGTACTCGACCCTCAAATCACTGTCAAACTCCCACCGCACATCACTTCCACCACGGGTATGGACGCTTTGACGCACGCGGTCGAAGCATATATCGGACACAGCAACACCAAAGAAACAAAGGAAATGGCAATCAAAGCAACGAAGCTCATTTTCGACAATCTCGAAACAGCGTATAAAGACGGCTCTAATCTCGAAGCAAGAAACAATATGCAACACGCCGCATACTATGCAGGCATTGCGTTTACAAGAGCTTACGTCGGATACGTCCACGCCGTCGCTCACAGTCTCGGCGCTCAATATCACATTGCTCACGGACTTGCAAACGCAGTCATTCTTCCTTACTTCCTCGAAGCATACGGAAAAACCGCTTATAAGCCGCTTGCAGAACTTGCCGACGTCGTCGGAATTACCGGTAGCAGCCGCGAAGAAAAAGCGAAGAAGTTCATCGAAGCAATAAAGCAAATGAACAAAGATATGAACATTCCGGAGCATTTCCCTGAAATCAAGGAAGAAGACATTGCCATTATGTCAAAACACGCAAATGCAGAAGGCAACCCTCTTTACCCTGTTCCGAAACTTATGGACAGAAAAGAACTTGCCGAGATGTATCGCAAAATCAGAGGCTGACATCGCCGCTTAAATTAAGCCGCATTGCATAAGTGCAAACAAACTCTTTTAACATGTCTTGTTTGACGCTAAACAAAGCTATCCGTCTAAACCATATAGAGCTGTGAGCAATTCCGCTTAAAAAGCTAAAAATCACAATTTAAAAGCGACTTAAATAAGTCGCTTTTTTATTTAATTTAAGCAGCTTTATTATTTAAAGCTAAGTTGCTTTTATTAAACAAAGTCATTTTTTATTTAAGCTAAGCAACTCTGACCTGACAAAAAAAACGCGCCTGTTAAAAAATTTAAGGTGCGTTTTTTGTTTCAACTTTTTAATTTTAAATTATTTTATTTCTAATTACTTTATATTTTAGTTGTTTAATTTCTTATTGTTTAAATTTCTAGTTATTTAAATTTCTAAAATTTAATTTCTAAATTTAGTTTTTAATAACGGCTCGATTTAAAAACAACTCAATCAAACTAATCGAAATCTACGCCGATTAAAGCGCCGAGCTTTTTAACGTCGTCCAAAAACTTGCCGCCGCCGAGGGTCACTCCGTTTTCTACGTCTTCGAGCGTTGTAGAATAAAGCCCTAATCTGTCGGCAAGATATTGATTAAGTCCCGAGATTTGCGAACTGCCGCCCGTAATGTAAATTCCGTTGCGATTGACTTCCAAGGCAAGTTCAGGCGGAGTCGCGCCGAGCACAGACATTATCACGTCAACCAAATCGTCCACAAGCGGAGCTACTGCCTCAAACAAGTCTTGCGCTCTTATTTCGGCGTTTTTCGGCATTCCGTCGCTAAGCCCCATTCCCGAAACGAAATCGACGCCCGTATCGTTGCGATAGAACGAAAGCGATTCGCATTTAAGTTTCTCCGCCGTAATTTCGCCTATTTTGACGTAATACTTTTCGGCAACGTAGTCTATTATGGCGTTTGTGAATGCGTTTCCTGCGATATTTACAACTGCGCCTGCAACGATTCCGTTTCCGGACACCGAAGCTACTTCCGTTTTTCCGCCGCCGATATCAACGTACAATCCGCTCGTAGCGTTTTTATACTCATAAAGAGCAAGCGGCGAATCGCAAACGTAAACCGCTCTTGCGCCGAGCTTCGTAAACACTTTTTCGGCCACTCTTCTGTCCTGCACGCTCATAGAGCTTGTAACAAGCACCAAAGCGGTGAATTTGCGTTTTATAATGCCGTCGGGCAAAATCTTTTTGAAAAATTCCTTAAACACTAAAACGGCGGTGTCGCTGTCGACGATAACGCCCTCTTTTACGGGATAAACGGGTTTAGAATTGCCGAGCGTCGAAACATGCATATTTTTAGCCTTATATCCGACTTCTCTGACAACGTTTCCATCGCCTGCCAAAAGCGCCATATTAGGCTCGCGGAGAACAAGTCCCGCTCCTTTTTGATAAACGGTGAAAAAACTCGAACCTAAATCTATTGCAAATTCGATTTGCGACATAATTTCTCCTTAAACGTATTTCTTCAATTTTTCGGTAGGAAGTCCCATAACGTTATCGTAACTTCCCTTGACTTTTTCCACCGTAACGCCGTCCTGCACACCGTAGCTTCCTGCCTTGTCGAACGGTTTGAACTCGTCGACGTATTTTTCGATTTCGTTTTTATCGAGCTTGAAAAACTTGACTCTGCTTACGTCGCAAAACACTTTTTTGCCGCACTTATTTATTATCGCGACGCCTGTCACAACCTTGTGCCATTTGCCGCTAAGCATCGACAAAGTATTTACGGCGTCCGCCCTGTCTTTTGGTTTGCCGAGCACGACGTTTTTGTAAACGACTATCGTGTCGCTTGCGATAACGGTATCGTCCGGATTTTTGTCATATACGCAAAGAGCTTTCCTTTCGGCAAGCTCCATAGCAATTTTTTTCGGTGCCACCGCCGTAGGAGTTTCGTCAACTCCCGCAACGACTATCGAAAAGTCTTTAACGATTTTTTTTAACAGTTCCTGCCTTCTGGCAGAAGCCGACGCAAGTATTATCATAGAATTTCAAGAGCCTTTCCGTACGCCTCTTTAAACTCGGTTGCGGCGGTAAGAGCGTCTTTGATTTCAAGCGAGCAATCTCCCTCCGTTTCCGTCTTGACAATAACCGAATCGCCAAGCACGTCGCAACTTATGCCCGTGATAACGCTCGACATACTTCTGTCGAAACTTTCCGCAATACGCAAAATAACCGAAAGCTTTTTGATTGCGTCAAGGTCGTCGACCGTCAACATATCTTTGTATTTGATAAGTTCTTCACGACTGAATTCCGCCTTTCTGTGTCCGCCTGCGACAAACGACGCAAGCACCAAGTCTTTATGCGGAACTCCGTAAAGGTTGCTGTTCAAAATGATATAACTGCTGTGTTTTTCGTGATGATAGTATTTGATGCGCATTCCGCTATCGTGCAAAAGCGCGGCGATTTTAAGCACTCTTACGTACATTCTCGGCAACTTGTGCAAAACTTTGAGTTGTTTGAAAAGTTGAATAGAAAGATTGTAAACGTGTTCTGCGTGCGTTTGGTTGATATCGAAATACGTCATAAGCGTATGCAAGCTGTGTCCAAGCACGTCGCTGAGCGGTTTTTCCGCAATTCCCGGAACTGCGTAACGGAACATTGCGCCTTCTCTAAGACCGCAACCCGAAATCGTAATTTTTTGGAAATCGAGATATTTAACGACCGCATTGATTGCCGAAAGCGCGCTCGGAAAAATGTCCGCGCGTCCGCTCGACAAACCTTTAATTTTCATAGTGCTGTTAAGATCGAGCGATTTCATCGTGTTATAAATTTGCTCAAACTCACCGATAGGCACTTCATAATTGTGCGTCATATTGAACGGATACTTTCTGACCATTCTGCTGATTCTTCCAAGGTTTCTGAAAGAACCGCCGACGCCGACAAGTTGAGTATCCGGTTCGATTGTTTTGAGCCAAGGAATTTTTTCAAGATGCTCGGTTATGAAATCTTGAATTTTTTGATTTTTCACTTGCGGTTCTTCCGAATCGTTTTTGAACAAATCGGTGAGCGTAACCGCGCCGTAAGGAAGCGATTCGAAATTTATAAGGTTTCTGCGGTTATAATAAATAAGATTGATACTGCCGCCACCGATTTCCATAATAAGTCCGCGCGGAATATCCATACTGTTTATAACGCCTTGATATACAAGCATCGCCTGTTCTTCAATAGACAAAACTTTGATTTTGATGCCGCAAGTAACCGCGACTTCGTCAAGGAAGCTCTTTTGATTTTTTGCTCTTCTGATTGCCGCCGTAGCGTAAGCGTAAATTTTATCGATGTGGTTTGCGTCGCAAAGTCTTCTGAACATCGTAAGCGTTTTAATGGCTTGCGCCACTCTTTGCGGCTTCAAAAAACCATCGCCGTCGAGATCCTGACCGAGCCTGACGCTTTCTTTAAGTTCGTCGAATACGACGAAATATCCCCCTTCCAAGATATTTACCAAAACCATTCTCGCCGAATTCGAGCCGATATCGATAATTGCAATTTTTTCCATTTAGTTCTTCTCCAAACTGCTTTCGTTAATTATTCGATGTAATTATATCACACCGAAAACGCCGTTTCAATAGCAAATTGATTTTTTCGCCACTTTTTTTAACTGTTTTTACATCGTTTATAGTAAATATTTTTCGCAAAAATGCAAAAAAAAGAACTTGCCAAATTTCACTTTTGCAAGTTCTTGCTTGTTTTTAACACTATTTTCCGCCTTTTTATCGTTATAAACGGTTCTTCGTTTCGGCATCGATTTTTACCGAAATCGAATTTTGTCATTTTTGCTCGTCGCAGATTTTTATACACTTCGACGGGCATTTTGCGGCGCAAATTTTGCAACCGTTACACTTTTCGTAGTCTATAACAGGCAAATCGTTCACCATGGTGATAGCTCCGCTCGGACATTGCTTTGCGCAAATTCCGCAACCGATACAGCCTTTTTTGCAAAGATTTCTGACTTCTTTGCCTTTAAGACAGTTTTTGCACGCAATATAAACAACCGCTTTTTTAGGAATTCTCGCAATAAGGTGCTTCGGACAAACGCCTATGCACTTGCCGCACTTTATACACATATCTTCCTTTATCAATGCGTAGCCGTCCTGACCTACTTCGATTGCGTGAGTAGGACAAGCATCCGTGCAAGTACCCATTCCAAGACATCCCCAGTCGCAAAGTTTTCGTCCGCCTGCGAGCATTTCCATAGAACGGCAATCGCCGTATCCCATATAGTCGTACTTATCTACGGCGTCGTTTCCGCCGCAACAACAAACGACCACTTTCGTTTCTTCGCCGCTACTCGACAAACCGAGAATTTCGGCAATTTCGTCCTTATTTGCTTTCGGAGTCGCATTGCAAGCGCTAAGCTCCGCTTTGCCTTCGACCAATGCCTTAGCAAATGCCGAACAGCCTGCATAACCGCAACCGCCGCAATTTGCTCCCGAAAGTTTCTTTTCTATTTTTTCGATTCGGTCGTCTTGCTTTATCGCAAGTTTTCTTCCGAGCACGGCAAGCAACACCGAAAACACCGCCGCAAGAGCAAGCAATATAAGCGCGGAATACAAAATCGTAAGTTTGTCTACCGCCGACAAGAGATTTTCAAATGAAACTAAACGCATTTCCATACAGTCACCTCTAACCTACCATACCCGAGAACGCGACGAATCCCATACTCATTATGCAAGCGGTTATAAGAGTAATCGGAAAACCCCTGAACGGCTTCGGCACGTCGGCATATTCGAGTTTTTCTCTTATGCCTGCAAGCAACAAAATCGCAAGCGTAAAGCCAACGCCGCTGAAAACGCCGTTAAGGAAAAACTGCAAAAGGCTGAGTCCCGTCGCAACTCCGTATGTGTTTACGTTTAATATCGCAACGCCTAAAACCGCGCAGTTTGTGGTGATAAGCGGCAAATATACGCCGAGTGCGGAATAAAGCGCAGGCGCGAATTTTTTAAGCACCATTTCTACAAGCTGAACGAGCGCCGCAATAACCAAAATGAAAGATATGGTTTGTAAGTATTCGACGTGCAAAGCGACAAGCAACTTTTGAACGAGCCAAGCGAATATCGACGCAACGCCCATAACGAATATAACAGCAAGCCCCATTCCGAGAGCCGTGTCCGTCTTCTTGGAAACGCCCAAAAACGGACAGATGCCGAGAAACTGACTAAGTATAAAGTTGTTGACAAAGATTGCCGAAATTATCAAAACTAAAAATTCCATTATTTCTCCTCCTTGTCACTTGCGATTTCCGCTGCGTTTCCGCCCGAAGCGATTGCCGATTTATCGTCTTTTAAGTTTGCCGAAGTTTCATCCGTCACGGTGGCGGCTATTTTGCTACGGCTGACGGTTTCGCCCTGTCCGAAAGCGTCGGACAATCTTTCTGCTTTCTCTATGGTTTCAATCATCTGAACTTCCTTTTGCGACTTTAACTCTTTACGCTTTTTCGTGTAATCGCCGATAGCGTTGATTGCCGCCATCATAAGACCGAACACCAAGAAGCCGCCTGCAGGAAGTATGAATATGTTCATCGATACGCTTTCCAAAGCCGCGATTTTTACGCCCATTTTAAGTCCTGCAAGTTCGCCGTAAAAAAGCGTGCCTGCTCCGAAAAACTCTCTTATGAGTCCCATAAGCATAAGCGAACCCGTAAAGCCTAAGCCCATGCCCAAGCCGTCCAAAGCCGAATCTATGACTTTGTTTGTCGAAGCAAACGCTTCCGCGCGAGCAAGAATTATGCAGTTTACGACTATAAGCGGCAAATATATACCGAGCGACTCGTACAGCGCAGGGATAAATTTTTGAAGTATCATCTGCACAAGCGTTACGAAAGTCGCAATAATCACAACGAACGCAGGAATACGCACCTTGTCGGGAATAACTTTCCTGAGCAAAGAAACAAGCATATTCGAGCATATCAAAACGAACGTGGCGGCAAGCCCCATACCTAAGCCGTTTACCGCGCTGCTCGTAATCGCAAGCGTAGGACAAGTTCCGAGAACGAGTCTGAAAACGGGATTGTTGGTTATTATGCCGTTTGCGACTATTCCGCCCTTTTGTTTAAGGCGAGGCAAGAAATTTCCGTTTGTCTTAGTTTTCATTTCGTCGCCCCCTTGTTTTCATATTGCATATAGCTGTATGCGACCGCCTTTAAAGCGCTGAGCGCGCCTTTCGTCGTTTTCGTTGCGCCCGAAACGTATGCTCCGTCCTTTTTCGCTTCGCCGCCCGACGCTGTTATCGAACTTACGTCTACGTCGGACAAAACGATGCCTTTGTACTTGCTTAAATTTGTATCGCTAAGCACTTTGCTTCCGATTCCGCTTGTTTCCGAACTGCTGTAAACCGAAACCGAATCGACAACGCCGTCCGTCACCGAAAACAAAAGTTGAACGGTTCCGGAATATGCGCCGCTTCCTGTGGCAAGATAAACAATGGTTTTTATTTTTCCTTTCGCCGCCGTTTCGTAAACGACAAAACAACTGTTTACGTAGCTTTTTTCGCCGCTCTTGTTTATAACTCTTTCGTTCGCTTTTTCTATTTGCGAACTGCCCACTCCGTAAGTTTCGCCGATTTTTTCGAGCATAGCGACGTCGGGGTCAACGTAGGTGAAAAAGTTGACGACACCGAGCAAAACGCCTGCAACGAGCGCAATCGCAGTGAGCACTATTATACACTTCAAAATGTCCTTTGTGGATTCGCTCATAGCTTTTTTCATCTCAGCCATTTACGCCTCCTTCGGAAGAAGTTTCGTCGTCAGAGCCTGCCGCTTTTTCGGCTTTTGCCTTTTTCTTTTCTTCCCTTTTAAGTTTTATCTCGTCGATTACATCCTTTATCGTCTTTGCAGGAGTGCCGAAAGGTCTGACTTTGATTTTGTCAAGAAGCGGCGTTACGATATTCATCAAAAGAATGGCATACGAAACGCCCTCGCTCATGGACGAGAAGCGTCTGATAAGAACCGTCAAAAATCCTAAGCCGACGGAATATATGACGACCGCCACCGTCGTGTTCGGACTCGTCGCATAATCGGTTGCCATAAAGAATGCGCCGAAAAGCAAACCGCCGCCCAAAAGATATGACCAGATATATTCGCCGACGTATCCGCTGTTTGCATAAAATATTGCGGTGAAAAGAATCGTCGTACCTATGTATATGACAGGAATCTTCCAATCGATAACTCGACGAACGAGAAGATAAACGCCGCCGATTAAAATGGCGAGCGACGAAACTTCGCCTGCGCTTCCGCCGATTCTGCCAAGGAACATATCAGACGCTTTAATGCCGAGCGTCGGATTTGTGCCTGCCTCGAAAGCCGACTTTACGCCTGCCAAAGGAGTAGCACCCGTAACGGCTTCGGGAAGCGACGGGAACGTGCTTCCGAACGCTTCTTTAAAATACGAAAACAAGCCTGCTCCGCCCGTCTGACTCCAATCGACAGGTAAAACGAACGAAGTCATAACGCTCGTCCAGGCAAGCATCAAAAATATTCTTGCGGTAACGGCAGGGTTTGCAAAGTTTCTGCCGATTCCGCCGAAAAGCATTTTTACAATGACAATTGCAAAAACACCGCCCACGACGGGAACGTAAATAGGCACGACAGGCGGCAAATTCAAAGCGAGAATTATGCCCGTTACTATTGCCGAAAGGTCGCCTATCGACTGTTCCTTTTTGCGGATTTTGTTGAACAAAAATTCCGACAAAACGCAAGTTCCCACACTGAGCAACGTGATTAAAAGCGGATAAAAACCGTAAATCGCAACCATAGCGATGACGGCAGGCATAAGCGCAATTATCACGTCGAGCATAATGTTTTTAGTAGTCTTGGCGGAAGTTATATGGGGCGATGAAGACATTAAGTACTTACTCATTTTTCTCCCCCTTCTTTGATTATTTTCTTTGCGAGTCTTACAGCCGACAAAAGCGGACGCTTTGCAGGACAGCTATAAGAACAAACTCCGCATTCGATACAACTGAGCGGATTCATTTCTTTCAATTTTTCGGTGTGAGCGTTAAGCACCATAGCTTCGATTTTGCTCGGATTAAGACTCATTGGGCAGCCTCTTACGCAACTTCCGCAGTTTATGCATTGCGTAGGCTTGCTTACGTTCACTTGTTTTTCGCTTAAAAACAAAAGCGAAGAAGTTCCCTTTGTAGTCGTAGGAAGAAGATTGCTTTCGGAAAAGCCCATCATAGGACCGCCCGATACGACCTTTCTGGTCACGTCGGGAGAAACCGAGCCTAAAACTTTTTCGTAAAGAAATTCAAAACTTATTCCGTTGCGAACGAAGTAGTTGCCCTTCTTCTCGATGCCGTCGCCCGACAAAGTCATCGCGCGCATATAGCAAGGTTCGCCGTTATCCACTGCTCGGCAAACAGAATATGCGGTATGTACGTTTGCGACCACCACGCCGACGTCCATAGGCAACGCGCCCGTCGGAACAATGCGTTTGGTGATTGAATAAATAAGTTGTTTTTCGGCTCCTTGCGGATATTTCGCTTTTAAAGCGACAATCTCTATATCACTCGGCGCGACCGTTTTTAAAAGTTCTATCGCGTCTTTTTTATTGTTTTCGATGCCTATATACGCCTTTTCGACGCCAAGAACGGTTTTTATATACTCTGCGCCCTTTAAAATCTCTTCCGACTTTTCAAGCATAAGTCGATAGTCGCAAGTGATATACGGCTCGCATTCCGCACCGTTTATTATAAGCGTATCCACGGGTTTCGTCGGCGAAAGTTTGACGTGAGTCGGGAAAGTAGCGCCTCCCATTCCGACTATGCCTGCTTCTCTTATTCTTTCGAGAACATTCTCTTTTGTCGGCTCGGTTATCGGTGACAAGGAAACGGAATCGTATTTGAAGTCGTTTTCTATTTCGACGTGCATAACTTTTGCCCCGACGGCATTAGGGAGTTTTTTAAAACCTTTTACTATGCCTGAAACGGACGAAAAAACGTTTGCCGAAACAAAACCGTTCGCTTCGCCGATTTTCGTTCCGACCTTTACGCTGTCGCCTTCTTTTACGACGGGCTTTGCAGGTGCGCCGATATGTTGAGCAAGAGAAATCGCCAAAATTTGCGGAGCGTCGAATTCCGCAAGCGGCATATCTTTTGTGTATTTGCTTTGCGGCGGATGAGTTCCGCGTCTGAAAGTTCTAAGCATAAAACACTCCGATGTTAAAATTAGCCTTAGCACGCCGTTTCGCGTACATATTGCTATATAAAATATTTTATTATATCCAAACGGCAATGTCAAAGGTATTTTCTCATTAAACGGCAATGTCAAAGGTATTTTCTCATTTGCCACGCCCAAAAAATGCTCCGACTTGCAAATTAAATCGAAAAAGGTCAACGTTTCTTTTTTGCCTTTAAATATTCGATTAGCTTTCCTGCAAGCCCCACGACGGCAAGCACGATAAGGAAATATCCGAACGCCTTTTTCAGCATATCTCCGTCAAGTCCCGTAGCCAAAAAAGACGATAATATCGCCATTCCGACGGCAGGCAAAAGCACGAACAAAACTCTTTTCACTTCGACGAGTTTGTTCTTAAAATGTAAAAACAGGCATACTACGCTCATCGGAATAAACGCAACCAGATTTATGAGTTGACTTGTCTTTTGCCCCACGTCAAGAAAAATCGTAAGCAACGGAACAAGCAACGTTCCGCCGCCCATTCCCATTCCGCCAAGCACACCGCCTATGATTCCTGCCAATAAATAAATCATCTTATCATCTGAAAACCGGCAAACGCCATAAGGAAATAAAAACTCACGACGAGTGACGCCGTATTGAGTTTTTTAAGGAGCAAAGCTCCCAAAATTCCGCCGATTAAAACTCCTAACAGTATTTCTAAAAAGTTGTCGCCGATGCTTACGGATTTGCCGTAAATAATCGAACTTATTATCGACAGCGGCAAGATTATAAGCAAAGCGGTCGCATGCGCTTTTTTCTCTTCGAGTCCCATAATAAACGTAAGAACGGGGACGGCAAGCATACCGCCGCCCGCCCCGAAAAAGCCGTTTGCGAATCCCACGGCAAGTCCGCCCAAAACGGCATAAAAATTCTGCAATCGCTTCTTCTTCGGCGACTCTTCGAAATATTTGCGCTCTAACATTTCCATAATTTAAAGTCTTGCCAAAATTCAGAATATTATAAAAAATGTTTGCCAAAAATTCCTATATATTATATAATTTTAAAGTCTATATAATATATAACATATTGCGCTATGAAGCTTAACTGTTTTACTGTTTTGCCGACGGCGACAGACAAATAACTTGAAAAGGTAAGGCAATGAAGAAAAAGAACTTAATTATCAAATTAGCTTTATTCGTGCTTTTGCTCTCTCTTTCCTTTATGCTCGTTGCTTGCGGCGAAACCGAAAGCAAAGATAAAGGCAGCACGACAACGCCAACTATCGACTACACGAAAGATCTTTTAATCGAAAATTCCGATTTCGTAGTAGCCGATTCTTCGGCAAGCTATCCGCGCACTGCGGGAAAGTGGACGGGAGCCGTTTTCAGCTCTAACCTTCCAAGCGGCGTTACGGCAGGCATCATCGACGTTTCGGACGATAAGTATGCGGCAAACAAGTCTACTTGGGACAATCTTTCAAATCCGGGAAAAGCAGACGGCTCGGCAGACAACCGTATGCTTATGATTTATATGCCGAAAAAGGCAAACAGCACCGACACAAAACACGGCAACACTGCTTACGGATATACGTCCAATTCTTTCACCATTCAGAAAAATACCTACTACAAATTTACCGTATCGGTTAAAACGGTAAATCTTGACGGCGGCACGGACAAGGGCGCAAGAGTTTATCTTTCGTCAAGCGCATTTGCAGAGTTTTCAAGCATAGATACAAACGGCGAATGGACAACCTACACGGCTTACATTCAAGGTAGCCAATGGCAAGACAGCACTCTTACCGTGAACCTTTCGCTCGGCTATTATTCTTCGTCGATAACCGCAAATCAACTTACCACGGGTTACGCTTTCTTCGATAACGTAAAACTTGAAAAGATGACCGAAAAGGACGGCAAGTCGGCGGCGGCTCAATATGCGGAAGCAGGCGTAAACGAATACACTCAAAAAATCACTTACTACGTTCCGAACGGCGATTTCGATTACGGCACTCTCGCAAGCGGCTCGTCAAGCGCGCTTCCTTCGCTTTGGTCTTCGGTCACGGGCGGAAGCAACACTTCTTTCTCCGCTCCTACCACATATCGTTATAACGGCATAGTGGACACCGAGCCAAACAACTTTAAGGAGTTACAATCGAAACTCGGCACTTCGAGATATATTTACAAAAAGTATTTAACCATAACAAAAGCCGCTTACGATGCGCTTTCGGATGCCGACAAAGCAAAATACGCTTTAGTTGCAGGCACCGAAGTTTATAGAAATATCGAAGATTCGGACAACGTCGAAGCGGTCAACTATTACTCGCTCGTCACAAATCCGGGTACCGTTAACGGTTTGTCGCCAAAAGTCTATATGCTTTCAAACACCTATATGACCGCTCAGGGCATTAAGTCGAGCAGCCCTATCGTCGTTGAAAAAGGCGGCTACACCAAGGTTTCCGTTTCCGTCTACACTCAACACATTTTCGGCGCAGGCGTGTCCATAAGACTTACGGGCAACGGTGACGATTTCGCATTCCAAAACATTTCAAAGCCTACGACCGCTCTCGAAACGATTGACGGCAAGGAAATAGACGTTTACCAAGTTACAAACTCTAAAACTAACAGCACGATTTTCTACAACAGCAACGGCGAAGTCGTGCCTGAAAGCTACTATATGGACAGAGCTGGCTCAACGGGCGGTTGGGTAACCTACTCTTTCTACGTCAAAGGCAATGCCTATATGGACACGAGCTTCAACGTCGAATTGTGGCTCGGCACAGGCGATACCAGTGAAAACACCGAAAAAACAATTTCTTCATTCTCTTCAACAGGATACAGCTCAAAAACCGATTTCAAGACCTACACTGCAAACGGTACGTTCGCAAAAGGTTGGGCGTTCTTTGACGGCGTAAGCGTTTCAAAGATTTCAGAAACGGAATACAACGCAATCGGAGCAGCGGCAATGGAATATTCTTCGTCTAAGGCAGATAGAATCGTAGACGGAACAACCACAGACGCAAAAATCGACCTTAGTATCGCAAACGGGCTTACCGCAAACGCAAACTTTGAAAATGCGGTTAAGAGCGACGGCAACAAAAACTTCGACGAAAAGACGCTCGGAACGCCTGTCGATTGGAAGGCAAACGTAACGGACGGTAAAGTCGACGGCGTATTCTTGTCGAACGATACGGTCGCAGGAACAATCGACGTGAACTCTTTTGACTTCGCTTCATTAAACCTTACAAACCCGAAACTCCCTTACGATTTCGGCTCAAGCAAGGTTTATATGGTCTACTCTAATTCAAACATAAAGTACACCTTGCAAAGCTCTGCTTTTACCCTCACGCAAAATAATTGCTACAGGATTACCGTATGGCTTAAAACCGACAATGCGTCAAGCGGTATCAGAGTAAGCCTTATTGACGCCGACACCAAAGAAACTCTTAAATCGTCGTCTGTCGTAAACAGCAAAGACGTAGACAACGACTACAACAACGGTTGGATTGATTATTCGTTCAATATCCGCGGATACTCGAATAAAAATCTAAACGCTACTCTTTTGCTCGAATACGGCTACGGCACAAGATGGAATGCTTCAACGCTTAACAAAGGAGCAGGTTATTTCGCAAACGTCAGCGTCGTAAACATTCCGCTTTCAACCTATACTACGCTTTCAAGCAACACCAGCTATTCGACAAGCCAAAGCTACGAAACAACGGAAACGTCAAAGACTATCGCAAACGGTTCGTTCGGACTTTACGACCTTAGCAAAACCGAAGGCATTGAGGGCGGAAAACTTTCGGGTGACGTCGGTTACGTTAAAAACTGGACAAAGAGCGACAACAAAATCGACGCAATCAAATCGGGCGTTATCGGTTTCAACACTACCGACGGACTTAAATATACCGTAGAAAGCGGAAGCCAAATCGCAAACCTTCAAGCGAAATACTCGCTTTTGAACACACTCGGCACGGCGTCAAGCAGTATCTATGATTCGTGGGAAGCTCCAAACGGCGGACCTAACGCTCTTTTAATCGCAAACACCGATGCGGCAAACAAGCATGCTGTAGGCTATCAATCAAGCTCTATAAGCCTTAGCGCAAACTCTTACTACAAAATAAGCGTTTGGGCTTATGCTGACGCAGGCGTAAAATACAGCGTTTACCTTGACAGTGAAAACACGGTAACGAACTTCTTTGACGAAGCTCCTGCAATCTCTAAAACAACGACCGTAGCGGGCTGGACGGAATACGTATTCTATATTCAAGTCGGTCTTAACTCCGCTTCGCTCAATCTAAATTTGTGGCTCGGCGATAACGCTAATATCTTCAACTATTCAAACAAGGACGACGCCAAAACAAACGGCTACGTCGTGTTCGATTCGGCTGTTTGCCAATCTATAAATTCTGAAGAATTCGTAGCGGCGGCGCAAGCCGAAAATTCACGCAAGATGTCGTTCGTAACCGACGGCTTCGACGCTCAATCGACAAACGCCGAAAGCAAGTCAACTTTGACAAGCGCAACCGGTTGGACGGGCAACGCAGGCACGAACTGCGTTAAATCGAACACCAAGAGCGGTATCTACTACTTCTCGGGTGTCGGCGGCGACTATGAAATCAGCGACTTGTTCGGTTTGGACCTTAAAGGAACAATCAACCTTACGAGCGGCACGCATTACAAAAACTCGGCAAAATCAAGCGACTTCATCTTGATTGGCGACACAACGGGCAAGATTTACAGCGACCCTGCCTGCACCACTCTCGCCGACAACGGAATTTATTACAAGAAGTCGGACACCGAAGTCATAACCCTTGCTACAACCACGAACGACGACAAGGAAACCGTTCTTGCTAAATACGAACTCAACACCGAAGAGCGTGAGGCTTCGTTTATTAACTACAACGACCTTAAAACGCACAGCGGCAAATATGCGCTTGCAATCAACAACGTAGAAAGCAGTTCGTATTACTACACAAGTTCGAGCTATTCTCTCGCAAAAGAGAGCATTTACAGAATTTCGGTTTTCGTAAAAACGAATATGCTCGAAGAAGGTAAAGGCGCATTTATCAAACTTACGTCGAGCGGACTTGACTATGCCGACGCAAAGAAGACGTTCTCGAAAATTGTCGCAAACGATTGGACGGAATACGTCTATTACGTCAAAACTGCAGACGCAGCCCTTAGCGGACTTACCGTTTCGTTGGGACTCGGCGAAGTCGACGACGATGACAACCCTACGCTTTTGACAAAAGGCTATGCGCTTTTTGATGATTTCAAAATCGAAAAAGTATCCGAAACCGAATTCGACGGCATTGTCGAAAACGACAACGTTAAGAAATTCACCGCAAAAGATTCCGACATTTCAATCGGCGGCGACGACAATGGCGATGACGGCGGAAGCGAATATAAACCTGACCTTACCTACTTGTGGTGGATGATTCCTACGATTATTCTTGCTGTAGCAACCATTATCGTAATCGTCGTATTCGCAGTCAGAAAGTTCAAGCAAAAACATCCTAAGAAGCAAGAGGTCGAAGCCAACTACGAAACCGATGCAACCACCACGGAAGCAGTCGAACGCAAGCAAGACCTTTATAAGAACAGCTTCGATGAAAGCAACGGCGTAGTCGAAGAAAAGAAAGCAAAGAAGTCAAAGAAAAAATAATCACTAAACTTTGAATCGTTAAAGTGATTAACTTATCAATGACTTAATGGTTAAACTAAAAAGGCGAGATAAAATCTCGCCTTTTGTTTTGCCTTTTTTATTTATTACTTACTTTTTTATTTATTCATTATTTGCTTCTCGATTTATTCCACTTTTAATCCTACTTCCGTTTTGCCGTTGTTTCGTTAAACCTTAATTTAAACCATATTGACATTTTAACTGTTCAATTTTAAGTTCTATTTCCATTTTACTGCGGTTTTCGTTTTAACCTTGGTTTAAGTCATATTGCCGTTTTAACTTGTTTTATTTTAAGTCATATTTCCGTTAAAATTTATCTTTATCACAATTAGTTCCTTTGTCAATGTATAACCAGTGTCACGCATATAGCCGATTTAACATATAGCTTGATTTAATTCCCGATTTTATTACCCTAAAAAATTTGCGGCGTTCTAAAACAGACAATTTCCGTCATACAATTCACTATGATTATTTATAAGGTTGAACAAAACGATACCATATTTAAAATAGCTCAAAAATTCGGCTCGACCGTGGCAAAAATCAAAGAACTGAACAACATTTCCGAAGTCCGCTACGGCGAACGAATTTTAGTGCCTACCCCGAGCGGAAAAGATTATACGGTTGGACCTTTTGAAACGCTGTCATCGATTTCAAAAAAACTTGACGTAAGTCTTGACAGCCTTACAAAAATTAACGGAAACGAAGTCAAAATCGGCGAAACAATAAAATTACCGCTTTAAACTTTAAACGCAAAAATGAGTAAAAGTCAAAATAAAATTTTTAAATCGGTTGCGGTTGTAACCATTTTTGCCGTGATGACAAGAGTCATTTCTTTCTTGTTCAAAATTTATCTTTCACGGGCGTACGGAGCGGAAACGGTAGGACTTTATCAAATATGTCTTTCCGTGCTTTTGCTATTGCTTTCAATTTCCGTTGGCGGAATGCCTACCGTTTTGTCACGAAAAATTGCCGAAGCCGAAACGTTCAAAAATTTCAAACGACAAAATGCGCTGACGTTCGCATCGATTTTAATCGGACTTTTAACGTCGGGGATTATCATTGCAATATGCTTTTTGATGCGCTCGCATCTAAATTTGATTTTTAGCGATGCACGCGCAGGCGACTTGTTCCTTATTATGCTTCCCGCTCTTATCACGTCGACGATATACTGTTCGATACGGGCGTTCCTTATGGGCAAAAAAAAGTTTTTCGCTTTTTCCGTCACGGAACTGTTGGAAGAAATTTTAAAAATTATATTCACGGTTTTGTTTGCGACCTGCGCCGTATCTTGGATTAGCGGAGCTACGGCAATAGCCGTCGCATTCCTGATTGCCGACTGTGTTTGCGCCTTAGTGCTTGTCATAGTATTTTTCGCAAGTGGCGGAAGGATAGCCAAGCCGCAAGGCTTTTTAGAACTTACTAAATCTTCGTTGCCGCTTACCACACTCAGAATTTCCACCGGACTTGTCGCTTCCCTGACCGCAATAGTAGTTCCGCTTATGCTGACTAAAAACGGGCTTTCTTCAAACGAAGCGACCGCGCTGTACGGCGAAGTGTCGGGAATGGCTTTGCCTTTAATCACCGCGCCTACGACGATTATCGGTTCGCTTGCAATCGTTCTTTTGCCTGACATGGCAAAAGCAAACGTCCTATGCGACAACAAAGACATCGAAAACAAACTCGGCTATTCCCTTATATTTTGCACTTACGTTTGTTCGGCGGCATTTATCGCCTTTACGTCGCTCGGTGTAGAAATCGGCGAGTTGTTCTTCGGAAATAAAGAAGCAGGCCGTTTCGTTTCGATTTGCGCATCTCTTATGTTCTTTATCGGCGCAAACCAAACGACAACGCCCGTCCTTAACTCTCTTGGGCTTGAAAACAAAACGCTAAGGAATTATATAATAGGACTTGCCCTGTTCATTCCGCTAATTCTCGTTTTGCCTAAATTCGTAGGGGTTTATTCAATCGCCATAGCAAACGGCGCAATGCTGCTCGTAAGTTGCTTATTAAACTTTCTCACGCTCAAAAAACGCGGAATAAAACTTAACTACAAATTGAGAAATCTGTTTATGGCGGCTCTTACAGCGCCTTGTATACTGCTGTCGAATTTTTTGAGAGGAATCTTGAAAAATTATCTTACCGATTTCTTCGTCATTTTGTTTTGCTCGATTGTCGCAATCGGCTTGTATACGCTTGTCATCACAGTGTTTAAGGTTATGCCGATTAACTTTTCGTTCAAAATCAGACGCAAGGACAAAAAAACCAAACTCACCAAAAGAAAAACAAGAAAACAGACGCTTGCGGTTTAACACCGCAAAAAATCATTTTCGGCTTAACTATTCTCACGATAACTCACGCAAAAACAAAATAGCACGCATAAATATTGCGGCTGTTTTCAAACTAATGATATGTTAAACAATTTCTTACGATGTATAGTTTTATATTTGGTTCTGCTCGTCGCAATGCGTCTTATGGGGAAAAGACAAATCGGCGAGCTTCAACCTTTTGAGTTTGCAATAACGTTAGTCGTTGCCGATCTTGCCTGCATTCCTATGCAAGACAACACGATGCCTATTCTGTACGGCATTATTCCGATTTTCACGTTGCTTGTTTTCCATATTCTCATCACAAAGATATGCGTAAAAAGCGTGCGTTTTCGTAGAGTTATCAACGGAAAGCCGACCGTAATAATAAGCGAAGGAAAACTCGACGTCAAGGCTCTTAAAAAGCTCGATATGAACACAAACGACGTACTCGAAGCGTTGCGTTGCGCAGGTTATTTCAAACCGGGTGACGTAGAATGTGCGGTTGTCGAAACGAACGGCACTGTTGCCGTTTTGCCTAAATTCGCAAACGCGCCCGTCACAAACGCCGATATGGGTATCGAGGGCGGACAAAACGACTTGCCTGTCACGGCGATCGTCGAAGGAGTGTTTTTAAAAGACAATCTCAAACAAAACTCGGTAACAATCACAAAAGAGCAAATATGCGCGCTTCTCGACAACGTAGGGCTCAGACAAAAAGACGTGTTCCTGATGTCGCTCAGCGGTGAAAACGCATTCATTCAGCCATATTACGGCGACCCGATAAACCGTAGCATACAGGAGAGTCAAAATGAGTAAAACGATTATTGCAATAGTAATTTTGGCGCTTTTGATAACGGGCGGAATTTTAGACAATATGAACGTCGATAAGGTTTTCGACCAATTCGACGAAAAATTAAACAGTCTTAAAACGTTAGTCGAAGCAGAAAATAAAGAAGAATCGATAAAACAATTAAAAGAAACCACCGCATGGTGGGACGACAAAAAAACAAAGATGGAATTTTACAGCTATTCGCAGGATTTAAGACTTATATCGTCTTGCCTTGGCGAAACGCTCGGCAGTCTCGAATGCGAAGACTTTCAAAATGCGCTTTCCAAAGTGGAATCGCTTTTGACAATCTCCGCAAACACTCGCGACATATTAGGCGTCAGGATTGAAAATATCGTCTGACGACTTCGTCGAGATTTCCTGCGCCCAAAATCAAAATCTTGTCATATTCTTTCAAAACCTTTTGTTCGTCAAAAAAGTTATATACTTTTCTTTCCGAATCGAAGTATTCGCCGCCTATCGCCTCCGCAAGGGCCTTTGCGTCAATCCCGTCCGACGGCTTTTCTCTGGCAGCAAAGGTTTTATATACGGCATAGCCGTCAAGCATCTTTAAAGCATTTTTAAACTCTTCAAAAAAGCCGGCAGTTCGCGAATAGGTGTGCGGCTGAAATATACCGAACACCTTTCCGCAGCTCTTTGCGACTTCTATAGTGCGGCTTAGCTCCGTCGGGTGATGCGCATAGTCGGAGATAACCCCTACGCCGTTTAACTCGCCCACCTTCTCAAAACGCCGCTTTACGCCCGTAAAGGACTCAATCGAATTTTCGATGCTTTTGTCTTTCACACCGAATAGCCTTGCGACTTCTATCGCAAAGGCGACGTTCTCTGCGTTATGCTTCCCCATAAGTTCCGACTTTACGTTTATACCCTTATATGTGAAATTCAATTTGCCGTCGCATTCACCGTTAAACTCACATTTCGGATGCAAAACGGCAGACGATAGGTTTTTAAACTTTTTATAATCGTCTTTTCTTATTACGAGTTTTCCGCCCGTTTTAATTCTTTGGGCAAATTCTTCAAATGCCGAAACGTAACTTTCGTCGGTGGGATAGCAATCGGGATGGTCACGCTCTACGTTGAGGACGACTGCAACATCGGGCGCAAGCGACAGAAAACTTTTTTTGTACTCGCACGCTTCCGTGACAAACACTTCGTCGCCGATAAACGAATAGTCGCTCTCGCCGCCTATATGACTTGTAACGCTTATGCCGCCGTCTTTTAAAATATGACTTATAAGCGCCGTAGTGGTAGTTTTGCCGTGCGCGCCCGCAATAGCCACCGTTTTTTTATGAAGCGAAGCAATATATCCCCAAAAATCGCACCTTTCATAGCAAGTCTTTTTTATAGCTCTGATTTTTATCATTTCGGGGTCACTTTCTTTTATAGCCGACGAATACACGACATAATCGAAATTTGTAAAAAACGGCCTTGGAGAATAGTAAATTTCTATTCCGCTTTTTTCAAGCATATCGGTTACCGAACTTCTCACAGCGTCATAACCGATTACCGTTGCACCCCTGCTCAGAGCAAAAAGCGCAAGTTTTGACATACTAACGCCGCCGATTCCTAAAAACAATATCCTTTCTTTATACATAATAAGCCTCATATCAATATATGCCGACTAGACGGCCTATTTAACTTATTTTGGTAAAATTTAAAATTGGGTATTGAAATGTTGGGATTTTTATATTAAAATATAATTACCAAAGATAAGGATGGTATTAGTTATGTTGAACATTACAGACGTAAGAGTCAGACTCGTCAAAAAGGACGATGCAAAACTTAAAGCAGTTGCTTCAATAGTTGTTGACGATTGTTTCGTCATTCACGACATCAAAATAATTGAAGGCACGGAAGGCAACTTTATTGCAATGCCATCCCGCAAGACACCGGACGGCGAATTTAAAGACATTGCTCACCCAATCAATCCGGAAACAAGAGAAATGATAAGAAAGAAAATTTTCGACGCATACGAACTTGCGCTCAAAGAGCAATAAGAATTTTAAAACAAAAAACCACCGACTAAATCGGTGGTTTATTTTTTTGGCATTTATTCGTTATTTCTTTTAGCTAATTAAAATACTTATAATCGAGTTTGCCCATATCGGTTATCGGCATCTCGTCTATTTGTTCGATTGTTTTCGGAACGTTCCAATGCGATAAATTTGCCTTTATCGTTCCTATAATCTTTTTAGACAAATCGTCGTCAATCAAAGCGTCGCCTTTCAATTCGACGATTAAATGCACGTAAGGCTTTTTGCCATGATATCTGCAAATAGCGCAACTGTTTTCGACTTCTTCAACCGAATTTACAACTCTTTCGATTTCTGTCGGGAAAACGTTTATGCCCGAAATTTTTATAAGTCTTTTCTCTCTGCCCTTAAAAAACAAATAACCGTCTTCGTCCATAGAAGCAAGGTCGCCGCTACGCAAATATCTTTTGCCATCCGTTTCAAAAAACACGTCGCTGTCACCGAGATAGCCGCGCATAAGCTGTTCTCCCGAAAAGCACATTTCGCCTATTTCGTCAACGCCTACTTCGTTTCCGTCTTTCATCAGTTTCATATCGACTCCTATAAGCGGCTTGCCGATAGACCCGAACTTGTCGCCCGACAAATTCAAAGTGCAAACGCTTCCCATTTCGGTCAATCCGTAGCCCTGAATAATCTTTGCCTTGCTACCTGCTTTTTCCAAAAGTGCGTGCGCTTCCTTTGTGAGTTCTTCGCCGAGCGAATCGCCGCCGACGTAAATATGTTTTACGCTTTTTAAACACTCGCCGAAATTCTTTTGCCTGACCATTTTTGCGAGCATATTAGGTATGACGTTCATGCAAGTAACGTTGTTCTTTTTTATGATTTTCAGCGACTTTGCCGCATTGAAAGACGGAACAAGACAAAGCGTCATTCTCGTACACATGCTTGAATGTATGGTTGCTGCAAGTCCGAAGCCGTGAAACACGGGAAGCACCGCAAACATAGAGCATCTTTCGTCATAAGGGTCGCCGAGCGTTTTAAGCATATCATAAACAAGCGCGTTTATGTTTTTGTTTGTCAATATACTCGTTTTAGGCGCGCCCGTCGTTCCGCTCGAATGCATAAAAATCGCAACGTCGTTTCCGTCGCTGTGATAAGGAGTAAATTTTGCGGTTTTTTTAAGCCCGTAAAACTTTCCGCCGAAAATCGAGCATATAACCGCCTTCACGTTGCCGAGCAATTTTTTATACTTAAAATAATTCACTTCGCACAGCAAGCAAATTTTCGGATTTGTAAGATTAAGTTGCGATTTGAAAATTTCGGGATTGCTTTTAGGATAAATAACGCTGACCGTTGCGCCTATTCTGTTGGCGGCATAAAGAGCCACAAGAGCTTGCGGAATGTTCGGCAAGCACATTGCGATATTGTCCCCTGCCTTAATTCCCATGCGGACAAATGAGCCTGCGACGTTGTCAACGTCCTTCAAAAATAAAAACAGCTCACGCTTTTTCCGTCCGTAAGCGTAAGCATTACCGTAAAAAGTAGAACGATAAATTCGCATATAGTCGAACATCGTTCTGCCAGTATTTTCAAACTCACCCAAATAACTCATTTTCCACCCTTACGTTTAGTATAAAAAAATAAAAACGATAAGTCAATAACATACGACGATTATTACGATAATTAAACAAACAATTTGTCAAAATTATTGCATCGAATTTTTATATTTTATAAAAATTTTTTACGACTTTTTTTACGTACTTTAAGATAGTCGCAACTTAGTCGTATGATTGGCAGACTACTCGCAGTCAATCGAACATAGTCCTGTTATTTTACATAACTAAATGCGCTACATTATGTCGGGCAAACAAAAAACGCCGCAACAGCGACGCTTCGTTTGTTTTTATCGGCAATGGTTGCCGAACTTTTAGTTTCGCTCAATAATTATTTTGTTTTTCTTAGAGTAAAACTTTCCATTTCGCTTAGCAATAAACTTTTTGTTCGACGCTAAAACTTTTAATCTTGTTTAAAAAAGTTTTAATCTTTCTGAAAAAAGGTTTTGTTGTTTTTAGCTTATCTCCTACGATTACTTTTTCTCATTTAAAAGTTCGGTTATGCGTTTTGAATAATACAAATCGTGAATTGCGAGTCCGATATTATAAACCAAAATTCTTTCGTCATCGCTTTCTCTGCCCTTTTTCTCGCCCGATAAAACGTCGGCTATTTCCGCAAACGACTTGTACTTGTCGAAATATTTAAACTCGTGCAAATGCCCCGTGTCATCACCGAACACTTTGTCGAACGTCAAATCGCATCCCATAAATCCGCGAGTGTGAATCGGTATAATCGTACAACCTTTCTTGTACGTTTTCTCGTCGCAAAAATCGCCGTCCATATAAGACACCGCAGAGAAAATCAAATCGCTACCAGAGAAAGTATCGACATAATTGTCACATAAGACGAATTCGACGTTTTTGATGTCATTGTATCTTTCTACAAATCTTTCGCCCTCGCCCATAAAATTGTAAAGTTTTACGACCAATTTTCTGTCCGAAAAAATATCGAAGAAAATGTCTGCTGTATGACGCATTATGTTTCCGAGTCCGATCATCGAAACGGTAGAAAAATCTTTTCTTGCAATAAGCATTGCCGAATGAACAGCAACCGCGCCCGTACGCATTGCGGTAATTTCGTTTCCGTCCAAAATAGCGTCCATAAGTCCCGTAGAATATTTGTACAACAAAATCTTTGCGTCGAGAGCAGGAACTCTGTCGACATAGCGGTTGACAAGTTTCACGCCTGCGACGTCAAGCGGCTCCATAATCGCCGGCATAGTGTTGTAAAAAACTCCGTTTTCTTTTTTAATGCTGATTTTAGGCGGCAAGTCATATTCTTTTTTATGTCTTAAACAAATGTCTACCCATTCGACTTTTTGTTTAGATGAAATGTTTAACGCCTTTATTTGTTCGTCTGTGATAATCATACAAGTTCCTTTTTCAACGCGTCTATCAAAACGTTGTTGTCGTGCGTATCTCTTACTGCGATTCTGACGAAGTTCTTACCTTCAAAATAGTTTTTAGACGAAAGGTCCTTCATAAGAATGTTATATTTATCGAGCATCTTTACACACAAATCGTAAGAAGAGGTTTTTCCGAGGTCTGCCATAATGTAATTAGCTTCCGAAGGATATACCTTTATCGATTTAATCTTTTTAAGTTCTCCAATCATTCTTGTACGCTCGTCGGCGATTTTGTCGCAAGCCGAAGAATAATCTTTTGCATAAAGGTTGTAAATTTGCAAGTAATATTCCGCAAAGCTGTTTATATTCCAGACTTGCATAAGGCTTCGCAAGTTCTTCAACAATTCTTTGTCATAGCTTGCCAAAATGCCGAGTCTGAGTCCCGGAACGCCGTAAGACTTGCTTATGCTCTTAACGACAACCAAATTGTCGTATTCTTTCAAAATCGCATTGTCCAAAAGCGTAAATCTTCTGTCGCTGACTGCAAAATCGACAAACGACTCGTCAACGACAATTCGGCAGTTGTTTGCCTTTGCCACTTTAACAAGTTCGATAAGGTCGCCTTTGTCAATCAAATATCCGCTTGGATTGTCAGGGTTTACGAGCATCAACGTATCGACCGATTTTGTCATCTCGGCAAGATAGCTTACGTTGTGCGCATAATCCCACGCCGAGTTGTCGATTTTGACAAGTTCCGCGTGTCTGAAACATCTGACGTATTCGTTAAACGTCGGAAGTGCAACCGCTACTTTGCCCGTAAGATATTCGCCCAATACGTTTATAAGTTCGGCAGCGCCGTTTCCTACAAGCATACTGTCCATATCGACGCCAAAAACTCTTTCGGCGTTCATGTTTTGCATATTGAGTCCCGACGGATAATCGCAAAGTAAAACAGGAAATTCTCTTTGCAATTTTTCCACCATTCTCTTAGGCGGGAAATACGGATTTACCAAATAGCAGAAATCGAGCATTCTTTCATAACGCCAGTAGCCGCCGAATTTCGACATTACAAGATTGTACTTGTCCTTGCCTTTGCTGAACATAACGCTTGAAATGTCATAATCTTGCGCGTCGTCGATTTCATACCACGGCATATCGCCGATATCGTATCCGTAAATGCGGCTTTCGGACAAAGGTGAAATGACTTTCAAAACGGTTTCGTAATAGCTGTTAAGTCCGTACGCTTTCATATAGGCTTCAAGGAAAGGAATATAAATCTTTTTGTTGAATTCCTTGCTGAGCTTATAAATGTTTACCGTTTTATAATACTGTTCGCCGCTTGCAAAATCCATATCGATTTTATCGACAAACTGAACGATATCGTTTTTCTCGTCAAGAGTGACGCAAGTTCCGTCCATCCAGCTTGCATATTTAGCGACTGCGGCAATAGTCGGATGCGGATCGTCCACAAGTTGCTTTACGATTGAAGTATCGTAAATAAGGTCGGATTCCATAAGAATGATATCGTCCTCGACAAGATAATCTTTTGCCATATAGAACGAGTAGATATTATTGCTTATCGCATAATCTTTATTGTCGATAAATTTAAACTTAACGTTTGAATTTTTATAATTGCTCTCGATATACTTGATAAGATTGTCACCGCAATAACCCACGACGATAATCATCTCTTTTATGCCTGCCATTTCAACGGCTTCTATAGCGCGGTCGATAAGTTTTTTACCTGCTATTTCAACCATACATTTTGTATTGTTGTTAGTAAACTTGCCTAAGCGCTTGCCCATTCCGGCAGCCAACATAAGTGCTTTCACTATTTATCCTCCGATAGTAACTTAATACTTTTTAATTATATCACCACACCTGATTTTACGCAATAATTTTTTATCGTATACGCAACGACTTTAAAACGCTCAAATGTCATAGGGCAACCGTTGCATTTCAAATCCTATCGATAAATCTCAATGCATTCACGTCGCGTTTTTAACTCGCCAAGTTTAAATTGCCGCATTTTAAAATCGCCGCTGTTTTAGTCGTCTCTTTTCAAATTGTCGCATATTTAACGCCGCGGCTTTTAGTCACTACTGCTTTTAGTCAACATGTTTTCAACAGATTCAGCGCTAAAAAGCGTATAAAAAAAGCTACGCAATGCGTAGCTTTTTTATGCTTTGCTTTAAGATTAAAGTTCTGCGAAGTATTTGATGGTTCTGACCATTTGCGAAGTATAGCTGTTTTCGTTGTCGTACCAAGAAACAACTTGTACTTGCGTGTTGCCGTCTTCCATAGGAGCAACCATGGTTTGAGTTGCATCGAAGATCGAGCCGAATCTTGAACCGATGATGTCCGAAGAAACGATTTGGTCTTCATTGTAACCGAACGATTCGGTTGCTGCTGCCTTCATAGCTGCGTTGATTCCTTCAACGGTTGCTTGTCCTTTAACAACTGCGACAAGGATAGTTGTCGAACCGGTTGGGGTAGGAACACGTTGTGCAGAACCGATAAGTTTGCCGTTAAGTTCAGGGATAACAAGACCGATAGCTTTTGCAGCGCCGGTGCTGTTAGGAACGATGTTCACAGCAGCTGCTCTCGAACGACGAAGGTCGCCCTTTCTTTGTGGTCCGTCAAGAGGCATTTGGTCACCGGTGTAAGCGTGAACGGTGGTCATGATACCCGACATAATAGGCATATAGTCGTTAAGAGCCTTAGCCATAGGAGCCAAGCAGTTCGTGGTGCAAGATGCAGCAGAAATGATGTTGTCTTCCTTTGTCAAGGTCTTGTGGTTTACGTTGTAAACGATGGTTGGAAGGTCTTTGCCTGCAGGAGCAGAAATAACAACCTTACGAGCACCTGCGTTGATGTGAGCTTGTGCCTTTTCTTTTGAGGTGTAGAAACCTGTGCATTCCAAAACTACGTCTACGCCGATTTTACCCCAAGGGCAGTTTGCAGCGTCTTTTTCTGCGTAGATTTTGATTTCTTTTCCGTCAACAATGATTGAGTCCTCGGTTGCTTTAACTTCGTGACTGTTTGCATAGTTGCCTTGAGTTGAGTCATACTTCAAAAGATGAGCCAACATGCTTGGGCTTGTCAAGTCGTTGATTGCGACTACTTCATAGCCGGCTGCACCGAACATTTGTCTGAATGCAAGACGGCCGATTCTTCCGAAACCGTTGATAGCTACTTTAACGTTTGCCATTTATTTTTTTCCTCCAAAAAAATGTTTTCCTTTTTTTACTATTCTATAATTTTTTATCGATTAAGACAAGCATTTTAACAAAGTTTTTAATATTTACAAGTTTTTTTATACTTACGTTTTACTTATGCGCTGTATACGCTTTACTTGCGCTTTATTTATGCTTTACTTGCGTTTTACTTATTAGCCTTAAATAGCTTTTTAAATTCTGCCCTAAGCCGTCCGCCTATAAAGCGAACAGCTCCCCTATCTCCGTTTACTTGCCTAACCTGCCGCTTATTCTGCGATAAATTTAAAACCTATTTAAGGTAATCGGGGTTAAGTCCTTTAAGTTCAGGAATAACGAAAAGCCCGTTTTTGCGAATAAGTTTGTCGTCAAAATAAATTTCGCCGCCGCCGTATTCTTCCGTGTGAATCTGAACCAAATCCCAGTGAATTGCGCTGACGTTGCCGTTCCAAGCGTCTTCGTAGCAAGCGCCCGGAGTGAAGTGAATCGAGCCTGCGATTTTTTCATCGAACAATATGTCGCCCATCGCCTTATTGATATAAGGGTTTACGCCGAGAGCAAATTCGCCAACGTACCTTGCGCCTTCGTCCGTGTCGAAAACCTCGTTGATTTTTTCACGGTGGTTTGCGTCCGCTTTGACAATTTTTCCGTCCTTAAATTCAAGTCTGACGTTTTCGAACATCGTGCCGTTTTCGATTGAACCTACGTTGTAGCTGATAACGCCGTTTACGCTATCGCGAACGGGCGCAGTATAGACTTCGCCGTCGGGAATATTGCAAAGTCCTGCGCATTTAATTGCAGGGATATCTTTTATCGAGAAAGTAAGGTCTGTATCTTTTGCGACTATTCTGACCTTGTCCGTCTTGTTCATAAGTTCGACAAGCGGGTCCATCGCCTTTGACATTTTTGCATAATCGAGATTGCAAACGTCAAAATAGAAATCTTCAAACTTTTCGGTACTCATCTTAGAGAGTTGGCTCATTCCTTCGGTCGGGTAGCGAAGAATAACCCACTTCGTTTTTTTGACTCTTATGTTGTGATGAACGTTTTGCGCGTAAATCGAACTGTAATCCTGCATTTGGCTTGCCGATATATCGCTGAGTTCGAAGCTGTTCTGACCGCCGCGAATACCGATATATGCGTCCATTTGCGACATAAACTGTTCGTCGTGTTTCGTCAGAATTTCCCAATATTCTTTTGAAGACCCTTTCAAAATTTCTCGCTTTATACGATTGTCCGACATAAATACGAACGGATATCCGCCGACTGCATAAACTTCCCTGACGATATGAGCGACAAGTTGATAATCAACGCCGCTGAAATCGATCCAAACTTTCTCGCCCTTTTTTACTCGACAAGAATAGTTGACAAGATTTTTTGCTAATTTTTCAAGTCTTACGTCTGTTAACATAACGCCTCCTAATTTCGCTTATATTGTATATCAATCCGTGGCAAAATTCAACGCTTTTACAAGATTTAAAATTTAACCGTCGCTAATTATTTTGCCGTCTAAAAAATCGGTTCTTCAAAAAATCGAAACTAAAACCGTCATTTTTTGCTTTTGAAAGCAGTTTGCATAAACCGCTAAAAAAGCACGCCGCTTGCGTATTCCGTTTGTCTTTATCTTTATAATTCGGCTTTAAATATAATCTTGACTTCTACAAAAAATTTAATCATTTTGACGAAAACTTATTAAAACGTTTGTTTTATTTCATATTCTGCGGTAAAATAAAGAAAAAAAGTTATCGGAGGTTTTTATGCCACTCGTTACATCAACGGAAATGTTCAAAAAAGCATACGAAGGCGGTTATGCAATCGGTGCTTTCAACGTAAACAATATGGAAATCGTCCAAGGTATCACGGAAGCCTGTAAAGAAGAAAAAGCTCCTGTCATTTTGCAAGTCAGCAAGGGCGCAAGAGCTTATGCAAACCACACCTACCTTGTAAAACTTGTCGAAGCGGCAGTTATCGAATGTCCTGAAATCCCTGTCGTTTTGCACCTTGACCACGGCCCTGACTTCGAAACATGCAAATCGTGCATCGACGGCGGCTTTACGTCTGTTATGATCGACGGTTCGGCTCACTCGTTCGAAGACAACATCAAACTTACAAAGCAAGTCGTTGAATACGCTCACGACCACGGCGTAGTAGTCGAAGGCGAACTCGGAACTCTTGCAGGCATCGAAGACGAAGTCAGCCACGCTGTCGGTTCGTATACTCGCCCTGAAGAAGTCGAAGAATTCGTCACCAAGACAGGCGTTGACTCTCTTGCAATCGCTATCGGAACCAGCCACGGCGCATACAAGTTCAAGCCTGAACAATGCACCTTGAACGAAAAAGGAATTCTTGTTCCTCCTGCTCTTCGTTTCGATATTTTGGAAGAAGTTTCAAAACGTCTTCCTAACTTCCCTATCGTTTTGCACGGCTCGTCGAGCGTTCCGCAAGAATATGTCAAAATGATAAACGAAAACGGCGGTCAAATGCCAAATGCTATCGGCGTTCCTGAAGAACAATTGAGAGAAGCTGCAAAACTTTCGGTTTGCAAAATCAATATCGACTCCGATTTGAGACTTGCTATGACCGGAACAATCAGAAAGTTCTTCAACGACAATCCGTCGAAGTTCGACCCTAGAGAATATCTTAAACCTGCAAGAGCAAACATCAAAGAACTTGTACGTCACAAGCTCAGAGACGTTCTCGGCTGCGCAGGCAAGGCATAATTTTAAATCTATCAAAACGAATTTTAAAGTTCGGTTATTTAGATTGTTAAAGACCAAAATTAAAAGGCTAACGAAAATTCGTTAGCCTTTTAGATTGCTTTTCAGATTACTTTGAATGATAAATTTATTTCCGCATTTTAGCGTCGGTTGTTAAACGTCCTATAAAGTGTTTATTTAATTACACTTAAAAATCAGCAATTATCCGTGCTGTCCGACTTTGCGGCAAGTCCGATTTCGACGGCGTCTTCGGAAGGGTGGTTCTCCGAATTGTCATTTCCGACCGTTTCGTTTGTTTCGCTTTCAGCCATTTCAACGCTTTGCGCTCCTATGTTCTCTGCCGTTTCATCGCTTAAAACCTCGTCGGCGTTCTCAACGACCTGTACTTCGGCAACCTTTTTCTTTTTGTGTTTTACAACGGCAACCACAAATGAGACAACAAGACAAACTACGACAAGCGCTAAGAATATCCACAAAACAATGTCCACGTATTTAATAGGAATAAACGCAGTGAGCAAAGTGAGTACGCTTGCGGCAAACAAGTTTCCGATAAAAATAGCAAGCGCGGCTTTCCATATTTTTATGTCCATAAACGCGCCAACGCCGCTACCCGTCCAAGCCCCCGTAAAAGGAAGCGGAACGCCTACAAAAACGGCAAGTCCCAAAAACTTCTTTGTGTCGGCAGACGCCTTTTTCGTCGCTTTACGCTTTTCAGCTTTATCGTTTACGCCCTGTGCCTTTGACGAGAACAACTCTTCAAAAAAGTTCGCGATTTTTCCGAAAACTTTCGTCTTTTTGAGTTTGTTCAGGATAGGTCTTAAACACAAAAGCAACGGGATTATAACTACGCTCGAACCTGCAAGGCAAACGAACATTCCCGCAATTTTCGATATTCCCGTCATTCCGCCCATAAGTATGATTGCGCCTCTAAGTTCAATAATAGGAATTATTGAAACAAGAAACAACGTCAAATAATTGTTGTTTGTCCACGATTGGAAAAATTGTACGATGGCGTCAGTCATAAAACCTCCTCTTGCCAAGAAAAGTATATATATTTTATTGCTTAAAGTCAAACAAATAGTTATAATATTCCGTATGAGTGCATATAGCTTACAAAGTATTTTGAGTGGCCTTAGAAAGGCAGTAACCGACTATAAAATGATTTCGGACGGCGATCACGTTGTCGTAGGTCTTTCGGGCGGAAAGGACAGTATAGTCCTTGTTACGGCTCTTAAAGCCTATCAAAGATTTTCGCCTGAAAAGTTTTCGCTTACCGCCGTAAACATAAATATCGGATTTAAAGACACAAAAGAAGAGGAAGTCGAAAGGCTTAAAGCATATCTTGCCGATATCGACGTGCCGTTTATTCGCGAAGATACGCAAATCGCGCAAATCGTCTTCGACGAAAGAAAAGAGTCAAACCCTTGCAGCCTTTGCGCAAAAATGCGTCGCGGAGCTTTAAACGACGTCATAAACAGAATAGGCGCAAACAAACTCGCCTTGGGTCATAATGCCGACGACGTAGCCGAAACGCTTTTGATGTCGCTTATTTTTGAGGGCAGATTGTCTACTTTTCAACCCGTTTCTTATATGGACAGAAGCGGCGTTACGCTCATTCGTCCGCTCATTTATATCGACGAATGCGACGTAAAATCCATTGCAAACAAAATGAATATGCCGATTGTTCACAACCCTTGCCCGTCGAATTTCAATTCACGCAGGCAATGGGCAAAAGACAAAATCTCCGAACTCGGAAAGGAAATCCCTTTTGCAAAAGACAGAATAAAAAGCGCGATTTTCCACCCCGAACGGAACAACCTTTGGGTCAAGCCGACAGACGAAAACGGCAAGGACTAGCGATGCATTAAGCAAAACAAGCAGCGATAAATCGTTATATCATTCGTTATATTATAAAAAAAGAGCCGTTTCGGCTCTTTTTATAATACGGATTTTTTATTTTTCGTTAAGCACTAAAACCTCGATCGGGTTGATAAGCTCGCCGTTTTTATACACTTCGAAATGAAGATGATTGCCGTCAAGGCACTCGGTGCCCATACTGTCCGACATAGTTCCGATAACGTCGCCGCCCTTCACGGTGTCGCCGACCTTAATCGGGGTTTCTGCCGCAAGCGAACAGTATTTCGTGACAATGCCGTCTTCGTGTTCTAAAGCGACGTAGTAGCCGTCAAGCATATTATAATCGATTTCTTTTACAACACCGTTTGCCGAAGCGTAAACGTTGTTATCGGTTTCGCTCTTAAAATCCATAGCTTCGTGTGTTTGATATTTGTTAAGCGATTGATTGTAGAACACCGACGATGCCGAATATTCGTTTGTAACCGAGCCGTTTACAGGAACGTTGAATACCGTTTTTTGTTTTTCAGGCTCTTTGTCCGGTTCGCTAGGAGTTGGTTTATCTTGCTCGCCGTCGCTTGGTTTATCTTGTTCGCCGCCGCCTATCGTCGTTTTAGAATCGTCCGTGATACTGATATTCGTATCTTGTCCTTTCTTGCTTTGCGATACGGCGACGCCGACCATCGTGGCGACTGCGCCTATACACAAAACAATCAGGAAATAGTAGCCGTTCTTTTTAAAGAACGCTTTAACTTTTGCCCACTTTTCTGAATTGTTTTTTTCCATAAAACCTCCGCTGTGGTGATTATTGACAGCGGAAAATTTTTTATACACGATAAATTAAATTTTTTGTACTCTTGTATGCTAGCCCACGACTGCGATTCTATGAACCGTCTGCATAACATTGTTTTAACAATCGTTTTGCAAGAACCTTATAAAAATAAAGGAACGCTGTTCGGCGTTCCTTAGCTACTACTCGATAAATCAAAATTTATAAATTTAATTTTCCGAGAAACTTAATTCGATTATTCTTTATCTTAGTTTTGATATGCTATTTTATATCGTTAATATCGGCTTCGTTTTCGATTTGTTCGGTCTTATCTCTGCTATCAAGCATTGCTTCATAACTTTCACACTCTTCGACTACTCTGCCGTTCATTTCTTCGACGTCGATTTCCTTAGGCTCAAAGAAAACCTTGTCCAAGGTCGCCTTGCTTACGGCGCACTTTTTATCGAAGATTACGCTGAAAACAGGAGTCACGATAAGCGAAGTTATCATATCGATAACGCCGATAAGCGGACTTCTGCCGACGCCGACTTTTATCGCTTGTCCAAAAGATATGCCGTCGGGTGACAAACCGTATCCCAAAGCGAATATCAAAATTACGGTCATAACGAGTGACGCAATAATAGAAGCGTACGCGCCTGCTTTATTCATTTTTTTGAAATACAGCCCGAAAACGTACGGACCGATAAAGCAACCTGCAAGCACACCCCAGCTAAGCGACATTAAGGTGACGATTGCGTCGATTTGTACGATTGCAAAAACCGCGCTGAGCGCAACGAACACAAGGCATAAGCAGCGAAGCAAAATGTTGGTGTTCTTTTCAGGAAGTTTCGGCTTGACGTAACCTTTAACAAAGTCCATAGTTACGGTTGACGACGAAGAGAGCGACAATGCCGCAAGAGTCGACATACTTGCCGAGAAAAGCAAAACGATGATAAGTCCCAAAAGAGCCGACGGCAAGTTTTTGGTTATCATTTCGGGAACGAGCATATCGGTGTTAGAACCGAGCTGCGCAAAGCGTTCCGCCGACACGAACTTTGTTACGAAACTACCCATAAAGTATGCGCCGCCACCGACGATAAGCGAAAATAAGGTTGAAATTATCGTTCCCTTTTTGATAGCGTCGTTATCTTTTACGGCATAGAATTTATGTATCGATTGCGGCAATGCCCAAATGCCGAACGACGTCAAAAGAGTTATGATAATAACGTTGAAAAGCGGACTGTCGATAAATCTTCCGCTTGCCGAATTTGCAGTAGGAATAAGTCCCTTCCCGCTGTCGGCAATAGATTTTAAACCTTCGCCCCAGTTCATATTTCCGTTTCCGAGCAATACGAAAACCGCCGTCACGATTCCCACAATCATTATACAGCCTTGAATAAAGTCGGTAATACTCGTTGCGAAATAGCCGCCCAAGAAAAGGTACAAAGCGGTAAGAACTGCAAGAATCAAGATACACCAAACCGATTTAAGTCCGAAAACCGATTCAAAAACGTATCCGAGTCCTTGATAAACCGATGACGAATAAGGAATAAGAAAAATGAAAATAACGATAGACGCAATAAGTTTGATATGTTTGCTGTCATATCTTTTTTCAAAGAAATCGGGCATTGTTTTTGCGCCGATATTGTTAGTCATAATTTTAGTACGACGAGCAAGCACAATCCAAGCGATAAGCGTTCCGAAAATCGTATTGCCTATGCCTATCCAAATTGCGGATAGTCCAAAACTCCAACCGAACTTGCCTGCGTATCCGACAAATACGACCGCCGAAAAATAAGTTGCGCCGTATGCAAACGCGGTCAACCAACCGCCGACGCCCTTTTTAGAAAATAAAAACTCGTTGACCGACGAACTCTTTCTTCGGCAGACTATCGAAACGACGATAATCATCAAAATGTAAAGAGCAAAAATTATGTATGCGGCAACGTTTGTGGCAGAAATCGAAAAACTAAACATTTCTACCCCTTCATAAGCGGAATAATGTCTTTGACTTTATCGAGCATAACGTCAGGTTTAATTTCCGACTTGTCCGCCATTTCCTTTGTAGTTTCGCCCGACAAAACCAAAATCGAAACAAATCCGCAGTTTTTGCCAAAAGCTATATCGGTGTAAAGTCTGTCGCCTACCATAGCGATTTGCGACGGAGGAAGGTTGTATCTCTTTGAAATTCTGTCGCCTGCAATAGAATGAGGCTTGCCCATAATATATTCGGGAACTCTGTCCGTCGTAAGTCTTATTGCCTCGATAAACGCGCCTACGTCAGGCATAGGACACTCTTCGGCAGGACAGTTGAAGTCAGGGTGAGTAGCGATATAAGGAATGCCCTTTTTGATAAATTTGCAAAATTGATAAAGTCTGTCGTAAGTCAAAGTCGTATCGAAACCTAAAACCGCAATGTCAGGGTCTGTATCGGTAAGCTCGATGCCGTAAAGCAAAAATTCGGAGCGCAAACGTTCGTTGCCCAAAAGATAAACCTTGCTTCCTCTGAAATGGTCCAAGATATATTCGCAAGTTACTTGTCCGCTTGTGTAAATTTCGTCCGAGTATACCCTAAGACCGAGATTGTTAAGTCTTGCGATATAGTCGGTGTGCATTCTGGACGAATTGTTCGTAAAAAAGCAAATACGTTTGCCCATTTTTCTGAGTTCGTTTACGGCTTCGAATGAACCTTCGATTTCGTTGTCACCGATATAAACCGTTCCGTCAAGGTCAAACAAAAACAATTCGACGTTTTTAATATCTTTTGTCATTTTAACTCCTTTGTTAAATATAATCTTCAAGCGCGCCCGTAGCTTTCGCATAACCGAGCAAGCCTTTTGACGTTTCGCCTGCAAGAGCCATTATCGAAAGCAACTCTTTTGAAGAAAAATTCTCTTTAAGCCAAAAACCTGCGTCGTCGTAAATTCTGCGCCAACGCCTTTGACTTGTCGAATAATCTATTTCTTCAAGGCAAGAGAGCAAATCGAGCCTATATTCTTCTAATATATATTTAATTCTAAAATAGCTGTTCACGGTTAAAAAGTCAATTCTTTTTAATAACAAATTGAATGAAAGCCCGCATTTCTTTTCAAGAAGCTTCATCGATTTGATTTTGTCGGGCGGCAATAATACGTCGTAAGCCGACGAACTTAAAAAGCACTTGTAGTATCCCCAAAGAACGTACGACGCAATAAACATATATTCTCCGCGTCCCCTAGTCTTGTCGGTGAGTTGCAAAATCTCGCAAAAAGTCTCGACTCCGCCTTTGAAATTTTCGTTTCTTTTCCTTTCGGACAAGTTTAAAAGATACCAGAACAGCTCGTCGACGTTCGGCGATAAGTCGATTGTCTGTTGCTTTATCGCGCGTTTAAAAACTTCCGATATGCTCTCGCCGTCACGGAACCCTAAAAGCGACTTCCCCGACGTTTTGTCGGCAACGCATTTCTCGAAAATTTTAAGCCTTTCCGCCAAAGCTATTCCCCAACCTGCCGCGAGCAATGGTTTCGGGCAGTCTTCGAGCACGGCAATATCGGCAACGATTAAACTTGCGATTTTAGCGTCGGGCGTTTCGCCTGCGCCGTAAAGAAATCTGTCACTGCTCGGAGCCGTAACGAACAATGCGAAATCCACGTTCAAAGAGGTTGCGACCGCGCTGCAAATTTTTGCCGCTCGTTCCGTTCCGACGCCGATGACGTATCTGACGTATTCGGGAATTTGTTCTGCCGCCACAAGCGATTTTTCATCGCTTAAACCGCTATCGAGCTTGCATTCGTACACGTCGATTTTACCCGTTTTCAAGTTTGCTAAAACCTTTTCGGCAACTCGAGCTTCGTCACCGTAATATAAAAACGCAACGTGTCCCGCTTTAAACTCATCGGGAATAAGCGACGGCAAAACCGACGCCATGTTTTCTCCGAGATATACGTCCGCATTTCCTATTTTTTCATATTGCACTCCGCCAAAATCAGTCATAAATAACCTCGCTTACTATCATATTCGATGCAACTTTAACATAACGACAAACGAATATTTCAATAGCTTTTGACGGCATTTGTCGACTATTTAAATCTTTTGTTAAATGCTCTTTTTGTCTTTATACAATCAAAAACTCAAAACGTGAACGAAGCGATTTTAAGGTTAAAGCAATATGAAAACTTTTCAACAAATACAAGCGGCATAAAAAAACTCCCTTGCCTGAGCAAGGGAGCCGAGCTTATTCGTTTATGACGGTCAAAAACTTTGCGTCTTTTCCGTCCATTGCAAGCTGAGCATGTGGCAGTGACGGGTCGAAATAAATCGAATCGCCTTCACGAAGGAAATAATCTTTGTCACCGACAATGACTCTGAGTTTGCCTTCCAAAACGAAATTGAACTCCTGACCGCCGTGCATAACGAGTTCGGGAGTGTCCGTCGGCGCAATCGTGACGAGCATCGGATTCATCGACTTGCATTTGAAATCAGCCGCAAGCGACGTAAAAGAATAGCCGTCGTAACGATTGACCGAAACGCCCTTTCCGTCGTAAACGACGACAGCCGTTTCTTTTGTCGGCATAACGCCGTCCAAAACGTATTTCGGTTCCGTTCCCAACAAACTTGAAAACTTATAAATAAGGTTTATCGGCATTTCTTTTTCGCACGTTTCGTAGGCGACGTATTCGGCTTCGGGGATATTCAGCATATCCGCAATGTCCGCCGTCGAATAGTCGGAAAACGTTCTGAGTTCGACAAGTCTTGCCGCTACTTTTGCATAATCTTCAATATTTCCTGCCATAATCGATTCCTAAAAATTATTCAGCGATAACTTTGTTAAGCGCGTTAACGAGTTCTTCGATATCGATGCCGTGAACTGCCGCAGCTTCTTCAAGAGTTTCGTTGTGCGCGATAGCGCAACCCAAGCAATGCATACCGAATTGCATAAGAGTGTCGGCGATTTTTTCTGCGTCGCCAAGAGTCAAAAGGTCTGCAATCAACATATCTTTTCTTACCATAACTATATCTCCTTTAATCTTTTAATTATTATTTGCAGAAAGCGAACAAATAACCGCTATAGTTTTTGCCGCCCTTTGCCGCACATATTATATGTCATAAAAATTTTACTGTCAATCGAGGCGCAAAGCTAATTATCCTAAAAGTCCCGAAAAACCGAACAACCATACAAGCAAAGCGGCAAGTCCCAGTCCTAAAAGAACAAGCAATAAAATCTTGAAGAAAGATTTAGGCGTTTTTCCGTAAGCCTTGCCCGTTCTTGCATTGACAAAATGCATATAGTTCTTTTTGCGATAATGATATGCAAAAATCCAGATAGGAACAAACACGTACTTAAACTTGACGGGGTTGTAAGTCGACGAAATGTTGATATAGTCGAGAACGTCATAGCTGTATTGCGACAAAATGCCTTTTTTGATTGCGGCATCCATCATATTTTTTGCCGTTCCGAACGATTCTTCAAGCGACGTATTGTATCTTTCAGCTTGCATACCCGCAACGTATTTGCTGTCGTATGCGACTTGGTTTGCATAGTCGAAAGGTGCAAGTTTAGAAAGGTCCTTTTGCGTCAGGTGCGAACTTGCTTCAACCGCAACGCTGTTGAACGTTTGGCTGAAATTGCCCGAAATGTATTTATATCTGACTCTTCTTTCGGTGCGCTTGTTTTCGCCGCTTCCGACCGTGACGTAATAATATTCGCCGATTCGACCTTCATACGACGAACTTGTGTTTGCGTCGAACAAAAACACAGGGGTATAAACACCGTTGCATTTGTTCGGATCAAAGCCCTTTTTCAATCGAAGCGGAGCAAAAAAGTTTTTCTTTATGGACTTTCTTGCAAAATCGCTCGCTTCTTCCCTTGTGACTTTGAACGGCAAAATGCTGTCGGGTTTAAGTCCCGGGAGAGTGTCCGTTTTTTGAACGTTGGTTGCGCCGCAAAACGGGCAAACGACCGACGTGGAAAAATCGGAAATTTCCATTTCGCTGTCGCAGTTAGGACATCTGACGACTAAGCCTTCGAAACTGACGGCTCCTTCGTTTTTAAAAGTGTAATAATCTCTTGCCGCAGTAGCTTTTGCTTCGACCGTCTTTGACGAGCCGCAATAAGGGCAAGTAAGACGACCGCTTGCGATGTCAAACGACATATCGGCGCCGCAAGCCTCGCATTTTACGACTTCGGATTTATCTCTTGACATTAAAGTTTTTCTCCGCATTCAGGGCAGAATTTTGCGCCCGATTTTACTTCGGCTCCGCACTTAGGGCAAGCCTTTTGAATTTTTGCTCCGCATTCAGGACAGAACTTTGCCGTGGACTTTATTTCCGCTCCGCACTTAGGACATGGCATCATTCCGATAACGGTTTGTTTTGCGCCACATTCAGGACAGAACTTTGCGCCCTTTTTGATTTGCGCGCCGCACTTTGAGCATTTGCCCATTTCGACCTGAGAAGCGGTAGCTGCCTTAGGTTGTTGGTTGAGCGTTCCGAATTGTTGCGCCATCATTTGTCCCATAGCAATACCTGCGCTCATATTCATGCCCATATCGGCAGCTCCGCCACTCGACGGTTTTGCCGCCATATCGCGCATGGCTTTCGTTGCGTTGTATTGTTGATATTCTCCCATCTTGTCGCTAAGAATTCCGATTGTCGAACGCTCGTCAAGAGCCTTTTCGACCTCAGGCGGAAGCGAAAGATTTTGAATTGTAACTTGCGTAATTTCGATACCGATTTCGGCAAAGGTTGCGCTTGCGATTTCTTTTGTCTTGTCGCCGATTTCGAGATAGCTCGAGCAAAGGTCGAGAGCAGGAATTTTGCTTTCGCCGATGCTGTCGGTCAACGTTGCGAGGATTCTGTTTTTAAGGTGATTTTCGATATCGGCGGTCGTAAACGATTTAACCGTTCCGAAAATCTCACGCATAAACAAAGCGGCGTCGCTGACTCTGAACGAGAAGTTGCCGAATCCGCGAAGTCTGATTGCGCCGAAGTCGGCGTCACGCATCATGATAGGATTTGTCGTGCCGAATTTGACGTTTGTAAATTGTTTGGTGTTTACAAAATAGACGTCTGCTTCTTTCGGGTTTTCAAATGCGTATTTCCAGTTGCAGAGTTTGGTAAGAATTGGAATATTGCCCGTGTCGAGCGAATATGTGCCGGGCGCGAAAACATCGGCGATTCTACCCTTTGAAGTGAATATTGCAACTTGCGATTCGTTTACGACAAGTTTAGAACCCTTCATAATTGCATATCTGTCGTCCACGATATAACGATAGACGATTGTTGTATTCGAGTCATCTTTCCATTCGATAACTTTAAGTAATTGCTTTTTTAAAAAGCCCATTTTGACCTCCGTTACTTTAAAAAGTAAATTATTTCTTTGAGTGCATTATAACATAATGCGGTTTAATTTTCAACAAATTTTGTAAATTTTTTATTCCTACAAAAATTTGGTCATTAGCATAAGCACGGGAATAGTCACGACGCAGAAAAGCGTTGACAAAAGTATAGTGTTTGCCGCCACTTTTTTGTTGCCGTTGAATATCTCCGAAAGGTTAAGATTGACGGAAGCGCAAGGCATTGCCGACAAAATGAACAGAGTGATTTTTAAAGTTCTGTCAATCGGCAAGAAATAGCAAACCGTGAACATAACGAGCGGAAGAACGACTATTTTCGTGAGCGCGCTTATATAGACGTAGCCGTTCGTAAAAAGCTCTTTAAACGGCGCCGCGCCGAAACGCATTCCGAGAATGAGCATACACATAGGCGTTGTCATATCCGCAAGAAGACCTATGCCCTTCATAGCCGCGGCAGGCAATTTTACACCGGTGAAGAACAGCGGAAGCGCAATCACAAGCGTAAGCGTCGGCGGATTCAAAATCGCACGCTTTATCGAAACGTACTTCCTGTCGCCCGTGATGATATATGCGCCGACGGTCCAGCAAAGCAAATTCATCGCCACGATAAACACGGCGGTGTAAGTTATAGCTTCGGGATAAGACGGCAAAAGCGCTTTGACAACGGGGATGCCCAAAAAGCCGACGTTCCCGAAAACCGAACAAGTCGTAAGCACTCTCATTCCCTTGCCTTTCATAACTTTTTCTTCGCTGTTTGAAAAAGCAAAATCCTCGACGTTCGTTTGCAAAAATCCGCTCACCTTTTTAGGTGCAAGACGATTGTAACTTTTAAAATAAAACAAAACGAGCACGGCAATCAAAAAGAGTTGCACTCCAAACGACAAAGCCACGGCAATGCCGAGATTTTTTAAAATGGATGGCGTATAAGCCGTACTCAAAAAAGAGTTGAACGTCAAAAACGGTTGATTGACGTAAAGCAAAACCTTTGCGAAATATTTAATCGCGTCTTGCTTGACAACCTTCGCTTTTATTAAGATATAACCGGGAATTGCCATTACGACAAGCAATAAAACGTTTACGGCAGTAAGTCCGAAATCCATATCTTGTTTACACTCTCCTTTTGTATAGACATATCTGCAACCATGCATTTGCGACAAAGTCGTATGCGCAAATAAATATCTTTGCAAACATTTTAATATTTGCAAAGTTTACTGTCAACGATTTTTTTATTGTTAAACAGCCTATCGTATATCTTTTTAGTTATTGCTTTTTCGTAAGCGTCTTTATGTTTTAAACGATTATAAAGTTCAAAATTATAACCAATTATTGCGCACAGAATTATCAGTCTAAAACGGCTATAAAGCTAAAAGGTTATTAAAATAAACTCTTATCAAATCAAAAACACGTTAAACTAAAACTATTATGCCAATCGGTTATTAACCTGAAAATTTGTTACGGCAAAAATTATTAAAATAAAAATCGTTATAGTAAAACGCCGAAACAAATAAACCGGCTAAAAGAAAAAGCCTATCGCTCTTGCGATAGGCTTTTTGCTTACTCGGTTGCCGTTTGGCAATCGATTTAGTTGTTGCTTGTGACGGTGATATAGCTTGTGCTAAGTCCGTTGTTCGAGCCGTTGCCGTAACCGTTAGGAATTTCGGCGCCGGCTTTAAGAACTACTCTGCCGTTGACTTTGTAGTCGCTTGTAAGCACTCTTGTAGTAAGGACTCTGCCACTCTTATCTACCATTACGCCGAATATCGGTTGCAAGTAGTAAACGACTTTTCTGTTGCCCGAGAACTTAGGCAAGTAGTACTTCTCGTCTGCCGCAGAAATCGAAACGTTGTAGGTTGCAACTACTTGGTTTCCTGCCTTGTTGTAAACTTGGGCATATCCGACGTATGCAACAGGCTTTCCGCTGTACTGAGTCAAGACGTAAGTCTTCGAGTTGGACGTTCCGCTAAGAGACGTACTTGTGGTCATAGTCGTTGTCCAAGCCGCAAGTTTTACGTCAACCGTAACACGTTGTTGCGAGCCGACTTTAATCGAAGCTAAGTAGCCCGTCTTTGCTGTCGATACAAACTCATACTTGAAGCTCGAAGGCATTGAGGTTTGTACGTAGTTGTACGACTTGCTTGTTGACGCTGCTGTTCCGAAGCTCGTTCCGTCATATTTTTGTTGCGCGAACGTTACGGTGTAACTTGTAGGCAACGTGTAGCTGTTTACGCTGAACGGAGTTACCGTGAATGCGGTAGCCGCCTTGCCCGTTGTCGTATTTACGTTCGTCGTATAGTTCGTGCTTGCAAGTTTTGAAATCATCATCTTGTAAACGTAGTACTTAATTTTGATTTCTTGTTTCAAGCCGCTCGGAACGGTAAGTTGAGCCGTGATTTGCGTTTCGCCGCCAACGTATGACGGATAGAATGCCGAGTAGTCCCAAACAAGTTTGTAAGTACTGCTGCTTTCCGTGAACGTTTGAGCTACGCCGTTCGATATCGTGTAAAGCGATGTCGGCATCGTAGGTCTTGTGTAATTATACGGGTCAATGTTTGAAATCGTTCCCGTGTATTTCGTGAAGCTGTCATACGATTGCGCTCCCGCAAAACCTGTTTGCGACTTAATCGACGAGTTGTTGTCCATATTGAACGTAATCGTTCTGTCGATATAGTCGACGATTTGCGTTACGTTAAGTTCTTTGAGTTCGAACTTATACTTGCTTACGTCGTATTCGTTGCTTGAGCCGATGACGACCTTAGTGTGTCCTTCGCCACCCGTCATATCGATTTCAAGGTTGTTGAAGTTCCATGCGATGCTTACTTCTTGAGTCCATTCGTTTGTGCCGTCCGTAAACTTAGCCGTGACTGCATTCGGGAAGTACTTGTCCGCATTGGTCGTTGTGTACTTTTCGTCTTTCCACGGGTCGAACTTAGCGCCGCTTCCTATGCCGACAGAAGACTTAAACACGTTGTTTGCCGTGGCGTCGGTCTTCGCAAATTTTGCCGTACTCCAATCGAAATTCACGAAAGTCGATTGAACAATCTTGACAGGTGTGCGATAGCTTGCTGCGATCTTGTCGTTTCCGAATTTGACTTTTGCGTAAGTCGTTCCGCCGACAGCCGAGTAGCTAACGTCGCTAAGATCCCATTCCGTTACGTCAAGGTTGAACGCAACGTTGTAAACGTAGATATAATCGAAGTTACCGCTTCCACTGCTTTCATAACGACGAGTGATAGGGTCGATTCTATAAAGGATTGCGTCACTAGGTACGGTTGCCGTTGTGATTTTTGTTTCGCCCGACGTTGTGAGCGTCTTATATCCTATATAGTTTGCAACGTAGTTTGTTTTGATCCATTGACCGTCAAGGTAAGCGGTTATGCCGTTTGCATAATAAGTATACTTGCCATCGACGTCCCTGCTATCGACAAACGGGTTGTAAACAGTCTTTTGCGAGCCGTTCATCGTGATAGCCGTGCCGCTTGTCGTAGCGTATGGATAGAACTCATAGTTATAGTTCGTGTCGAGCGACTTCGAAGCTACGTCAGAGTTAAATCTCGTAAGATTAAAGCTCTTTATAGCGAGGTCAAGGTCAAACTCGTCAACGATAATCACGCTGTTTTCGTCATACTTGAATTCACCGTTATAAATGTTATTTTCGACGCTTCCGATGACGATAGACGCTTTAATCGTAGCCTTTGTCGTGGTCAAGCCGTCTGCCTTTTCAGGGACGTTACTCCAAACGATGTTGTACGTCATAATCTGTCCGTCCGAGAACGTAACTTTGACCGTCGTCGGGAATACGTCTGTCGAGTACGTATACGGGTTTCTGAATTCGAGCTTCGAAATTTGGTTCGTCTTGTTGTCGTACGTTACAGTCATCATTTGGTCGAGAACCGCATCGTCCATAAAGATATATTGTTTGCTCGTTCTGTACTCGTAGTATTTAAGTTGATCGTACTTGCCGTCGGTGATAAGTCTGATTTCGGCAATCGTTCTGTTGATCAAGTAAACAGGAATTCTGACTTCCAAAACCGCGCCCGATTCTGCCGTAAGCGTGACCATATTATCAGGCCATTCGAAGCCTTCGCGGCTTGTCTTGACGGTTTTGAGAATGTTTGCCTTGTTCGTCCAGTTTGCGTTGAAATTGACTTTTCTGTCCGCAATTTTTTGTACGTCAAACGCAACTTTGCCTTCACCGTTTACATAGCTCTTGACTTCTTCGTTTGCGATAAGAACGTCAAGGTTTTCCTTGAATGCGTCTTCCGAGATACCGCGATACGGGTCGAAGATGAGCGAACGGTCGGTTACGTTTGCGACTTTCTTAACCGAGCGGTCAAGGAAGTAAACTTTAATCGTCTTTTCAATCACGCATTGCTCGCTTTGAATCTTAACGACGATTTCTTGCGAAGTTCCGAAATACTTGTTCGGAGCGGTGAGAACGTCGCTCGGAAGTTGATAGCTAAGCGTTGCCAAGACGTCCATAGTGATTGCGCCCTCGCCTTCACCGATAGTTACGTTCTTTTCGTCAACTACAAAGTTGTTATCAAAGAGCTTTTTGACAAATCCTTGCGTGACTTCGTCTGGTGTTATGTCGTAAATTCCAAGCACGTCGTAAACGTATGCTTCGTCGATATATTTCTTGAATGCTTCTTCAAGAATTTGCGCCTTGTCTACGCTTTCGATTGTAAGCGAGCTAGGTATATCGGTGAATACGAGTTCGCCGTCTTCCTTTGCATAACCATAACTTATAAAGTCTTCGCCAAAGCTGTTTTCGGTCGTGAAGCCGTTAAACGAAAGTCTGATCCAAGCATTTATCTCGCCACGGTTTTCAATTCCGTTTTCGTCGTATGCGACTTTATCCTTAGCGTTTGCTTTAAGCCACTCCACAGTTACGTTGTCAATCGTCTTATTTCCGCTTGCCGTCTTGACTACGACCGATGCCGTTGTAGGCAAGCCTTTGAAGAAGTCGGCAGCTTTAAGCGTGTAAGTTCCGCCAAAGTCTTGACCGCCGAGTTTGACGATTTCAAAATCGTAATAATATACGAAGTTGATGCTCTTTTCGATGCCTGCCATCGTAGCTTTGCGTGTGAACGGATAGCCCTTCGAGCTGTCATAGTCCGCTCCGCCGTTTGCTCTGATGTAGGCAATGATTTCGTCGGCGGTAGGCGCGCTGAGTCTGTCCCAAGTTACAGGAACGTTTTCATACGTAGCGCCGTTTTCGCCATTGACTTTGATTGTTCCCTTATTAGGAAGTTCGAACTTGCCGAACGCCATAAATTGATAGGTCTTTGCCGCCGCGGTTTGAGCTTCGGCAGATACCAAAGCCTCTCCGCTTGCTTCGCCGCCGTTTAAATCGGTTTCGAACGCAAGGTCGAAGTCAAAGTCAACGTCCTCGCCGTTCTTGTCGACGTTTTCAAGAATAATCTTGATTGTGAGCGTTTGTTCAAGAGCTGTTCCGCTATAGAGGGTAACCAATCTTTCAACGTACTTCGTTCCGTCCTCGGCAGTGAGATATTCTTCCGCCTTAGGGCTTGTTTCGGTGTTGAACTTGAAGTCTGCTACTTCATATTGGTTTCCACGGCAAACTGCAAATGCCATGGTTGGAACGGTGAAGTTCGAAAGCACGTCATAGCGATATTCATATTCACCCGTTTCGGCGTTTTCGGTTACTTTAACAGAGCCGTCTGCAAATCTAAGAGCCGATACTTCGTAAGGCGTTACGCCAAGCGTCAAGTCAAACTCTCTGTTTCCGACAGTGACTCCGATTGTGACCTTATCGGACTTGAAGTTGGTGATAAATTCACCCTTCTTGTTCTTACCGACAAGGTTGTCAATGTTAAAGTGTCTGACGTATGCAGGAATTTCGGTTGTAACGACTCCGCCGACAAGAACCTCTTTGTTAAGTTTGACGGTTACTTTTCTGTCGGTATTGCCCCAATATCCGTTGTCAGCCGCTTCGCCGAAGATTGCGTCGAATGCGCTCTTGTAATCTTTATCGGTGTAATAACGATAGATATCAATCGTATTGCCGATAGCTTCGAATGCGCTGTTAAACGTGATGGCGTTGTTGCCAAGCGTTTCGAGTCCGTATTCGGTTGCGTTGATAGTAATCTTAATAGCTTGCGAAGTACCCTTATAGCTTGCAATCGGAGTAATTCCGTCTGCGCCCATAACGACTTGATACTTGCCGTCGACTAATTCGACTTTGTCAGCTCTGACTTTTGCATAGAACGTGCCGCCCTTGAAGATATTGTCAACTTTCTTCGTGCAAGCCGAGTCGCTGTAAAGTTGCATGTTGTCCCAATCAAGGCTCATCTTGTGCGTTACGTTGCCCGCAAACGATACGTCAATGACTTTCAAAGCATCGTTTGTAAACCAGTCAGGATTGAGGCTATCCTCGACCGCAATCGCCGTTCCCTTTGCCGCCATCTTCTTGACGGTTATCGGAAGCGAAACGTTTTGGAATCCGTAGTTCTTTGTTCCGAGCGTTACGCCGAGTTTAAGTTTGCCCGAACCGGTGTAGCCCATATAGGTCAATTCTTCTGCATTTACGCTTGGAATGTTGTACTTCATATCTTGACCGAGCGTATAGGTTATGCTCTTTGTAGAGTTGCCCTTATCCATAGTAGCCGAAAGCGTATTTCCGATTGCGGCTTCATCGATAGTTGCATACTTGTACGGGTCAATTTGAACGTCCGCTTTTCCGAATTTCTCGAATGCGGTAGGAGCGACCTTAATTCTGAATTTAAGCGCTTGATATACCCAGTAGCCGTCAACGCCGTTTACGGTGCCTGCGACGTATTTCGTCGTAGCCGTGTCGGTCGGATAGCCGCTGAAGTATTCGCTTGCGAAGAAGGTCTTGCTGTTTCCGCCTCCGACGTAACCCGTAACGATGACGTCAATGCCCTTGAAGTAATTCCAGCACTTGTTCGTTTGATCGTAAAGCGCGTCGATTGCGTCTTTAAGAGGTTTAAGTCCCGAGCAATCGTCTTGTCCGCCAAGACTCCAGCTAAGGTCAAGCTTGTAGCTTTCAACGTCTTGTTCGACGCCGTCGATTTCGTAAGGCGCATAGTTACCTTCGAGTCTGTTCATAGACTTGATGTATGCGTACAAGTCGAACGCATAGTTTGTGTAATTTTCTGCCGTTACTTTTGAAACGTCTACAAACGAGCTGCCTTGTCCGTCCGTAACCAAGAACTTGTTCGTGCCGTTCACGAAGCCGCCCTTCTTTACGTCGTAGCTTACAAGTTTTGCGCTGTCAAAGCCTTGCAACGTATCGACGGAGTAATCGAGAGCGCCGCTGCTGTTTGCATAAGCAAACTTAGTGACGTTGCCGACCTTGTAGTTCTTAATCGGAATTTCAACCGATTCGGTGTAAGTTCCGCTAAGACCCCAGCTGAACGTATAGCTGACTTTGACCACGCCGCCTGCAAAGTCGTAAACGAAGTTCTTTTCGTTCCACGTTATCTTGCCGACAGGATAGTTTGCGGTAACTCCCGTGAACGTGTCTTTTCCGCTTGCGCTTGTAGCAACCGTGCCCGTAAAGCCGAATGCCGTCTTCAAATACTTAGCGTATTCGACGTAAGCGGCTCTTCCTGCCGTGCCGTATTCCGCATAGTCCGCATAGTGCGTGCTGAACGTATACGCGCTGCCGTTTTCAAACGTAATTTGAACGTTTTCAGGAAGCGTTACGTTGAACGCTGCGTTGCTGACAGCCGTGCCTTTCGAGGTGTCGTTTGCCTTCATATCGATGACAAGGTCTTTTGTCAAAATCTTGCCACTCTTATACGTAAGTCCCGAAATCGACGATACCGAGTAGCTGTTTGTCGTGTAAACAGGTACGACGTATACGACTTTGTTCATAACGTAGCCGTAGACGTAGCCGATAAGTCTTTCCGTCTTGCTGTGCGATGTCGTAAGGTCAACGCTCGACGCGTCCCAAACGATTGCAACGCCGCCGTTTTCGTCATAGCCCGACTTGCCTGTGTATTCGTCCTTCGTGCCGTCGCTGAAATATGCGTTAGCAATTTGTGGGAAGAGTTTTTCGTCGGTGAAATACTCTGCCGTAAGGAATATCGATTTCTTGGCCGAGCCGTAAATTGCTTGTGCTTCTCTTGTAGACGGGTCAAGAAGGTTAATTCTTGACGGAACGCTTGCTTGTCCGCTAGGAATCGAAACCGTTTCGACTTCGCAGAGCGAAAGAAGGTTGTCGCTTGCCGTCGTAGGTTGAATTATAAGTTGCAAGTAGTTCGAGCCGTTGCTTGTCGTCGTCGATCTCGACGCGTCGATGTAAAGTTCAATTGCCTTGATGCCGCCGTCAACGCCCGTTCCCGTGTTAGTGAGCGAGTCAATGTAGATGAGAGCTTTTGCCGAGCTGTTTGCATAAGGAAGCGGAAGCAACGAATCGAGCAAGTAGCTGATTTCTTTAATCTCAGTATGTGCTGCCGCGCAAATGTTGCCGGCGACGCCGCCCATATCCGAAATAAGCCAAGGCATGAATGCGGCAGGCATTGCGTTTGCATAAGGCTCGACTATGTTTCTTCTCGCCGTCGAGCTTGAGGCGTTTTCGACTGCCGTAAGCAACGCCTTTGTGGTCGTGTACTTGTTTCCGCCGCTTCTATAATCATTCATACGACTGACAAAGTCGTCGTTGTTGATCATCGAAACTATCATATAGAAGAGATAGCTGAGAAGATCGTTGAACGTGTCTTTATCGAAGTTGATTTCAACCGTCGAATATCTGAGGCTGTTGCCCGACGCGCTGAACTTGCTTCCGTACGGTGACCAGCTTACTTTGTTCGTGCCGAAAAGTTGAACGTTAAGGCTCTTGATAACGTTGTTGATTTTCGGCATCCATTGATATTCTTTCTCTTCATCCTTGTCGTTTGTCGAATAAATTTCGCCGAACTTTCCGTTTGAAGGATAGTTGAAGTAATCGTTGTTACCTTTAAGTATATCCGTTATGGTGAATATCTTGCCCGTAGACTTGTCGCCGATGTAGCTTCCGAGGTTCAACGGGTCAAATATTCCGACGATTGCGCCTGCAAGTCCACCGAAGTTGCTTGCAATACCTGTGAGAGCTACGTTGCCGTTAAAGATATAACCTTCAAGAGAATAATTGCTGCTTCTCATAGGGTGCTTTGCGCTGATTGCAAGTTTCAATCTGTCAAGCGTTGCGCTCTTGTCAATCGACTTGCTACCCTTTGTCATGGTGATCGAAACGGTGCTTCCGGCTTTATCGCTCTTGCCGCCTGCGCCCCAACCCGAGAACAGGTTGACGTTTGTAACGACTCGGCTATCAGAAGTCTTTTTGCTGTAAACGATGCTGAGCGTCGGATCCATGCTGTCGATAAGTTGTTGAACGATGCCGCCGACCGAAAGCGTACCCATATCGAGCGCTCCATAACCCGTCTTCAATTCGTTTACAAGATTTTCGACGTCGATAAGTCCTGCCTTTTCGCCGAACTTAACGCTGATTCCGCTGATGTTTGCGCCGATGTTTGTTCCCTTGTTGTCAAGAGCCATTTCAAAGGTCGCCGATTCAAGTCCGTTGTCAAAGTTGACCGAAATCGCGATATCGCCGAACGGAGGATTTCCTGCCGTTCCGAAATCGACGTTAAGCATATCGAAGATACGCTCAATGAACGACGAGTTGAAGTTGATACCGATGCTCGTTTCTTCCAAAAGAAGTTCACCGGAAACAACCCCCATATCGATTGCGCCCGTGGCTTGCGTTTTAGCTTCGTCGGTGGTTTCGGCATAGCCTGAGCTTTGCGCTTCGACTTTTCCGCTGTTTCCGCCAAGAAGTCCGACAAGACCCGAAAGTTTGACTTTGCCCAAACCGAATGCGGTAAGGTCGATATAGAATGCGTCGTTAAACAAACCTGTCTTGCTGTTGATAATGTCTCTGTTTGTATCCGCTCCGCTGCCCGCGCTACCGCTGAGTTTCGAAGAACCTAAGTAGTAAAGACTGAGGAATTGGCTGTTGAGCGGTTCGCCAAATCTTACGTCGATCTTCATATCGCTGTAAACGATGCCACCCATATTAAGTGTGCCTGCCGACGTAAACATTGCCGCAAGATTGATATCGAGCTCTGCGTCCATAATGAGCGAGAGAATGCTTGGCAAGTAGAAGTTGAAGCTGCCGAGCTTGTTCATATCGGAATCGAGCAATTTGCCGAGAGTGTTTCTTACAAACTTGCCGAGCCAGTTTGCAAACGTGCCCTCTTCGTTGGAGGTGTTAGAAGTGATTGTCACTTCGCCCGACAATTTAAGGCTGAGCTTTTCGACCATAAGTTTCTTATTGCCTATGTCGAACACTACTGTGTATTGGTCAAGTTCCGACTTATTAGGCAGTTTGCCCGTGCCTTTTGCCAAATTTGCGTTTGCGACGGTTCCGTCATCATTGAATTGATATGCGACTTTTGCACCCGTATCGACTTTAAGGTCGTCGATATCTATCGACGCATAGAAGCTATCGTTCATTTTTGCAAGGATAGTCGTCGTAAGCGAAGTGTCGCCTTCGTTTGCCGAGTTGTGAACGGTTGCAAGTTTGAGCATAAATTCTGCCGCTGCGGAGCTACTGAATATTTCCTTCTCTTCCTTGCCGTCCGCTCTACGATAGAAGTTTACGATTTCGTTGATTGCCGCCGTGTTGATTGCAACGCCCAAGTATTCAGGCTTGAACATAATGAGCGCGTATGCAAGTTGGTGCATCGTAAGTCCTGCCGCTTCGCTAAGCGATGAGGTCGATGCTTCCGAACTATTGAGCAATCCGCCAAGCAATCCGTTAAGCATTGTCGCTACGTCAAAGTTAGAGATCGCAATTCTTCCGTCATTGCCGAGCAAGAAGTAAGCGTCAAGATAAATCGTGTGTCCTTGATACTCGCCGTTTGCATTAAACGAAGGAGCGACGTAAAGCGACAAGAAGCGTTCGCTTACGCCTGTATCCTTATTCTTCTTGTTAAGAGTAAGAACGGCTTCCATCGTTTCAGGATGTTTAAGGTCTAAGTAGACGTACATTCCGATCGTAAATTCCATATCCATATCGTTTTTGATACGAACGGTTACGTTGGTGTTTGCAAGCGAACTATCATCGCCGAAGACAAGTCCTGCAAGACCGCTAAGGTCAACGATGTTTGAAAGTCCCTTGTCGTCGAGAGCCGCAGCGTGGAAGGAAATTCCGCCTTCGAACGTGAGGTTAAGCTCCATATCTTTAAGGGCGTTGAAGTTCGTCGTCGCCATAAAGACGTAGTTGCTACCTTCAGGGTGCGTTTCGTTTGCGCCCAAGGTTTCGCCGTCGGTGTAGATTCTCGTTGCAACGTACGTAACGTCGTTTTCAACGTACGATACACTGGATTTCTCTATGTCATATTCGAGCTTAATGTTGTTAAGTCCGACCGCAAGGCTGAAATCTGACGGTTTGACGTATGCGCCTGTGCTGTCAAGTACTGCGATATAGAGCGTCTTAGCGGTGAAGTTTTCTGTGCCTGCAGTTGCGACAAACTTATCAATACCGCTATTAAATTGAGCTTCGGTCGTTTCCGAGTTCGGATATGCCGCCTTGAAATCGGCATACGTAGCATATTGGACGTAAAGTTTGCTAAGCGAGAAGTAATTGCCCGTATATGCGCTCTTATCCAAATCGGACGTTACGAGTCTGAACGTACCCGTTGCGGTTTGTTTGTTTCCTGCATTGTCATAGTAGTAAACAGTGCCGCCGTCGGTTGTATCGAGATAGTAGTTGCCGTGCTTGTCGTCTACGGTGAAGACGTAAAGCGTGCCGATCGTGTCTGAGGTTGCTTTTCCGAACAAGTTGTTCGTATAGCCGTAAACGCCTGCGTTTTCAAGGTCGCTTGCGTCGAACGCCGCAAAGCTGTAACGGTCGCCCTTCCACGTCGTATCCGATTCGCCGAGCCACATTTCTTTCGGCATATATTCTCTTCCGCCGGCAACGGCAAGCGAAAGGTCGATACCTACGCTGAATCCGTCGTTAAGGCTAAGCGTAATACCGCCGTCATCGATTTGCGGCAACTTAACCATATCTCTGAGAGTTTGGTTTTGAGTAAGGAAGCCAAGGAGCGAGTCGAACATAGTGCTCATAAAGTTGACTCTGACTTCGCCTTGCAATACTTGAATTTCCTTAAACATAACTTTAAGGACGTTGAGTATATCGCTTCCGAAGATACCTGCGCTGCCTTCTTCGCCGTCAACGAAAGTGCTTGCCGACGAAATAGCTTCGTCTGCGATAACTGCTTCTTTGTCGTTGTTGACGATACCGCTTATGTCAAGTCCTTCAAACTTAATCTTGTTGAACGCTTCGCCAAGTCCCATACGGCTTCCGAGGTCTTCAAAGTCGACGTAAAGCGAAATCTTTCCTTCTTCGTCGAAGAGAACGGTTACGTTTACGTTGATGTCTTGCGCCGCTCCGCCGTTTGTAGGGTCTTTATCGTAAGGCAACAAGTTGGAGTTGACCGTCATAATAAGGTTGATTTGCGCTCCGCCGAGTTTTTCGACAAACGTAAGTTTGTCATTCATAAACTTAGCAAGGTCAACGTAAGCCGAAAGAGTTGCCGTGAAGTAGGTGTTGTTGTCTTGACCGATTTCCTCGATTTTTTCCGAAAGTGACTTGATGTAAGCCATAACTTCCGCATCGAGAAGCGCGCCGAACTCTTCGCTGAAGTTGATGATACCTGCAAGAACTTCAAGACTTACGTCAAGTTTTGCGCTGAGTTCCGCCTTACCCCAGTTGATGTCGAATGCGTCCGCAAATTGCATTTCGCCGCTGAAAATCTTAGCAAGGTCAACGCTTGCGATAAGTCTGAACTTGTTTCTGCATTCCTCATTCGTCATAAGGTCTTTTGCGTTGTCGCTGTTGTCGTCAAAGATGTTGACGCGAAGTTTACCGTCTTCGGTGAGATATTCCTTGCGGTACAAGTCACCCGTAAGTGATGTAATCGACTTAGCGTTTCCGTAATATCCCGCCTTGTTGCCGAACATCATGTGGCTATGCTTCGTGTCGATGCCGAACACCGAGAAGTTTACGTCAAGAATTTCGGTTTCGCCCGTCGTGTCGTAAATCTTGACTCCGAGGAAGGTCGAGCCTTCGCCCTTTGCGACCGACATTCCGACGTAAGGAACCATATTCGGAAGGTTTTCAAGCATATCCGCAATGGTTTCTTCGCCCGTAATTTCGGTGACAATCATTCCGATAAGTTTCGACGAAATCGAAGCGGTAATCATATCGAGAACAAAGTCGATATAGAAGCCTGCCTTGTCACGGTCTGCGCCTCGAATCGTTCCGTCTGCTTGTCCTGCTTCGTTGCCTTTAAGAAGGTTTGCAACGATAACTTCGACTGCGTCTGCTCCGAGATCTATCTTGAAGAAGCCGCCGTCTGCAAGGAAGAACGAAAGGTCAACGTATACGACGCCGTCGAGATAGTAAAGTCCGATAAATTGTTTGTCACGGCTGCCGTCGTCCTTTGTCGTCCAGATGTCGATTGCAAGGTCGAGGTTGTGAAGTTTAATCATATCGGTAATCTTTCCGCCGTTAAACAAGCTCATCGGATCAATATCGACGTCGAGATTGAGAGCAATCGAATATCCGAACGTATTGTTGAGCTTCTTACCAGGTTCGCTGATTGTGAGAGCCGTGGTAAGTTCGCCGAATACCGAGTAAAGAACTTTGCTGAGTTCGGTTGATGAATAGTCGCCGCTAAGGCTGAACGTTCCGCCCAAAACCATCGAAACAGACGAGATTTCGGTTACGTTCATATATCTGAGTTCGTCGTAGCGGTCAAATGCGACAATAGCGTTTGTCTTAACGTCATAGTACGCAAGGCAGAAATACTCGTCGCCTGCTTTTGCATAAAGCGAAGTGTTTTCGGTTGCCGTTCCGCTAAATGCGCTGAACTCACCACTTTCGTCCATTGTGTACCAAGCGATAGCCGTGTCGAGAATAAACGTCTTGACAAGGTCTGCTCCGCTCTTTGTGACAATGACTTTACCGACTTTGGTCGTAAGGTTTTCGTTGATTTCGCCCTCACCCGTGCCGAGTTTCTTGCCGCTCAAATTGACGCTCGAAATGCGAACTTCAAGTTCGTCACCGACTTTAAGGCCTTCGCTGAGTTCGCCGTAAACGGCTTTGTTGTAATATGCGAAAGTTCCGTCAGCCGTCTTTACGTAAAGCGGCGAGTTGAAGTAGTCGTTCAAAATGTCGTTGTAAACGTATTCGCCTGCGTCGTAGCCATAGAACTTGTCAGCCGTAATCATTGACGTGAGCGAGTTTTCACGAACGTACTTGTTTCTGATGACGTAGCCGTTTTCGTCATAGTGTCTGACGAAGTCGAATCTGAGCCATCTGTAATAGCTTACTTTGCTTGTGAGCGTGCTGTCCGTTATTTGCAATGCGCCCGTGCCGTAATAGTTAAATCCGACAGTTTCGGTAAGTTTGCCTGCGCTAAGGTCGGCAGCACTATAAAGTCTGATGAAGAACTCTTGTTTTGTCTTATCAGATCTTGTGTATTCGATAAGAAGCCATTCGCCGTCGTCGTCTTGCGTCGCAACGTTTGCGTTTGCGGTGTATACGGCTTGATATTTGTCGTATGCGCAAATCTTGCCGTCGAAGCGGTTTGCGATAAGGCTTGTTGCGTCGCCGAACGAACCGCTGATCGAATAACGGTTTGCATTTCTGATTGCAACTTTATATCCGCTTGCCGAACCGTCGGCAATCGTCATTTGAATGGTTGCGTGGCTTACGCCTTGTTCGCTGTCGACGTCTTCACCGAAGCTCTTTCCGTTTACGCTAAGGCTGCTAAGCTCGCCTGCGTTAAGAGCCATCGTTCCGAAGTTGTCGATAATATCATACGTCATCGACGTCGGGAACGTGTCTGCGCCGTTCGATGTGTACGAATACTTAGTAAAGCTAAGTTTTGGCGACTGAATGTCAACGCCGATATAGTTGTCGAATACGTAAAGGAGCAATTCGACAAGCGGTGCCAAAGCGTCGTCGTCAACCGTGACCGTGAACAAGCGTCTTGCGCCGATTTCGGTCTTGAAGTCGTCGATGCTGTCGTACGTCTTGGTTTGTCCGTTGCAAGTAATGACGTAGCTCGAACCTACTTTTACGATATGTACTCTGTAAATATCGTAGGTAAGATAATCTTCGCCTGCAACGTTGGATACGTACTCTGCGTCCGCAACGGTGCTCTTTAACGTGAGATACGATTGTCCGATTGTGGCGAGATATTCGTTAAGTTTTCCACCGCTATAGAAGACGTTGTCGAAATAATCGAGCAACTCTTGTCCGCCCGTCGGAATTTGATTGTTAGTTCCTGCTGTGATATGTGCCTTTTCTGCCGCCGTAAACTTGACAAGCTGAGTGTTCTTGTCAATAAATACGTAGTTACCCGTGTCGCCCGTTCTAGGAAGGACGGCATAAACAAGACGACTTTCATCGGTTACGAATTGTTCGTAAGTAATTTGCGCTCCGAACTCATCCGTCAAAATTTCCGTCGGATTTGTCGAAAGTCTGATGCCTCCGTTTACGTCGGTATTGCCGCTTGCATCAAGGTCGGTGTTAGCGTCGTTTGTAACGAGCGAGTCAAACCTATACCTCTTTGCGTCAGTGTTAATTCTAAGATACGAACGCTTGTTGAAGTCAAAGTCAAACGAGAATGACGTATCTTCACCCGTTACCAAGTCTGCAATGACGTTGAGGTAATTTGCGTGAAGCATAATCGAAATATAGTTCGACGTAACTTGCATGCCGTAAAGGAACGATCTGATATATTCGCAAATGTTGTCAGGCAACAACGGAAGCGAAATCTTTGAACCTGTATTGTCATCCGTGTTATCGTCGCCGGTGTTATCGCCACCCGTCGTATCGTCCGTGGTGCTTGCTTCGCTGTTCTTATCCTTATTGAAGAGTTTGTTTCCAATCTCCGTAAGAGTGAAGCTGTCAACGGTGTAAGCCGCAAGACCCAATCCCGTCAAGTCGATGTTAAGACCGCCAGGAACAAAGCTGTAAACGCCGTATTCGTTTTGATAGTAGTTTACAGGGTCATAGCTGTAACGATCTGCGCTGTAACGGTCGGTGTCGCTAAGGTCGAGTTTCTTGCCTTCCGCCGCATATTGTCTTTCAAGTTCTTTTACGTTGAAGAACTCTTTGTTCAATATGTCGTAAGCATAATCGCCGTACGGGTTGACGAAATAGTGCGACCATTTGTCTTTGCTTGCCGTGTTACCAAGTTTTTCGTGGTCGACGACAGCCATATACTTGCCGTTTGCGTCGGTGTAATATCCCTTATAGTTCTTGCTGTAACGAATGCCTGAGTAAGAATCGACGTTGTCCTTATACGGGAAGTACTTGATAAGTCCGTATTCTGCGCCCGTTCCCGAAATGTATTGTTTTTCGATATCGTCATAGCGGTAGCGAACAAGTTCGGTGCCTTCGGCGTTCCATTCGTACTTATCTTTGTTTGCTTCGTCGTATTCGTCAACCTTTACGTACTCGTTGTATCCGTCAATCGTGACGTAATCGCAAACGAGCGCATAGTTTCCGCCTGCGAAATACATTCTGACAAGAGTGTTTTCCTCGGTGGTTACGGTTTGACCTGTCGATGCGTCATAGCTGCTACCCTGCGTTACGATTTTGAATTCTGCGTTTACAAGGCTCAAAATCTTGACTATGTCAATTCCGCCACCCTTAAGCGTATCGAACAATAATTGAAGATCAAGGTCGCCCTCGCGCCACGTCGGTTTCTTTTCGCTATCTTCCGTCGTGCCTGCAATCTCTTTGTCAAGAATTGTCTTTCTGATAGAGTTGATGATAGAAGCGAGCTTGATGTCTATCTTCATATCGAGATAGGTCTTTCTGTTAAGGTAGTCGCCCGTTTCGTCCATAACCTTAATTATACCTTCAAGGTCTGCAAGTGACTCGTCTTGGAAGAAGAGTTGTACCCATTCCGACAAATCGAGGTCACCGCCTGCAAGGTAAGTCGTAACGTCGATTCTCTCTTCGATAACGACGTTTTCGATTTCCGAGTAAAGCGTGTAGTCTTTAATCGCGTCGTCGGTAAGCGGTCTGGTACGGTCGGTTTGCGCAAATTTAAGGCTTACGTTGTTGATACCGAGGCTGAAGTTAACCTCTTTTGCGTAAGTGTCATAGTTTGCGCTTTCACCTTCCACAAGGATATAGTAAATCGTCTTTGCGCCGTCTTTCTCAGCAGCCTGCAATGCGGCGTTAAACTCCGTAGTGCCGTAGGCGTACGGTGTAAATCTGCTACCCGTCGTAATTGCGGTGCCTCTGACGAAAATATTGTTTGCGCTGTCGAATGCCCAGATTCCGTCAGGGTCTTCGATGAAGAGCATAAGTTTTTCCGCTACGCCGTCCTTTTTAAGTCCGTTCGCTTCTTGAGCCGCTTCGATTGCGGTTTTTGCTTCGTCAGTAAGGTTGTTTTCGCCGTCAAAGAGATTTTCAATCTTAACTTGAACGTACTTGCTGCCTGCAGGCATTCTGAACGAAATTTCTGCGCCGATTTCGGTCGCTTCGAGATCGTCGAGCGAAACTTTAACGTCGGCAAATCCGCTGTAATCGATTCCTTCATAGATGAAATCTTTAAGCGATACGTCGCCGAATTTGATAAGTCCCAATGCAAAATCGATAAGTTGTTTACCTATTCTGACTGAGAAGTGTTTGTTTGAAAGCAAAATTTGGAGTGCCACGTTGTAGTCAACGTCTGCGCCGCCTGCTTCATTTTGAATTTGTTCCGAATTGTAAACGTCGTCGCCGAATATCTTAACGAGCAAATCGTTAAGCGTGTCGGTGATAAAGTCAAGTTCGTTGATAACCATCTTAGGCAGACCGAGTTTTTCTGCATCTATATACAACGAGCCGTCTTGATAGTAAACACCAATGAATACTTCTTCGACGTCGACAGCCGAAATGTCGATAAGCTCGGCTTTGAGTTCCGACTTGGAAAGGTCGCTGAAATCGAGAAGTGCGCTTACGCTCATTCTGAAATCCATCTTGGTTACGCCTGCGGTATATTCAGGAACTTCTACGACAACTCCGCTTATGTCACCGACGATTCCGCTGAATACCCTACCAAGGTCAACCGTTCCGGCAGTAAACTCGCCGTGCAATCTGACGTCAACGCTTGCGCCGACGGTGGATTTGGTGAACGGAATAGCTTCGTTGATATCCTTCGGAAGAAGCGATGCGGTCGAACCGAATCCGATGTTAAGTCCGCCAATGCTTACGCCGAAGCCGAACGTACCCGCCTTAACTCCGAGCGTGATTCCGAAATCGGAAATCGAAGTATACTTCGTCGACTTACGCATATATTCGCTTTGCGTAATATCGAACGTGTAGCTTCCGTAATTCTTGCCATCGTCGTTACGCAAATCGTACTTGCTACCCTTTACAGAGTAGTCGAGAACGTATTTGACACGCGCGCTGTAACTTGCTTTTTGTTGCGCTGTAAGGCTCGACCAAAGAACGTAGCCCTCGGTTGTGTTGACCCACCAGTAGTTTTCCATAAACGCACTGCGGTCTGCGCTGCCGATAAGCTCCGAAAGGTACTTGTCTGCCGTAAGTTTATAATCTTTAAATTCGTCGTACGCAACGTATGCAGGATACGTATAGGTTTCGTCTGCATCGTAAGTGAATACGTCCAAAATCGCAACGTAACGCATGCTCGAAAGAGCCGCTTTAAGTTCGTCGGTAAGTACGCTGTAAATGACGTACTTTTCGCCGCCTATTTCTACTGCGATATTTTCATATGCGGCAAGTTTATCTTCATTGCCTTTATATTTAACGTATGTGCCGACAATCTTTTCTTCATAGTTTTGCTTTCCGACGTTTGCTTCAGCTTCCGTCTTAACAATGACGTTGTTTACGGCTTTGCTGTAGCGGTGGTTGTGCTTACTGCTGTCATACGTTTCGTATCTGACCGTGCCGTCGGTATTTGTCGTCTTTCCGTAGTAGCCGTTGATATCTTGAACGTAAAGTTCGTCGGCGTGAGCTACAAGATAGCTGAACAAATAGTAGTCCGAAACTTTTTGATAACGAGTGCTCGAAGCAAATTGTTCTTTCTTTTCGGCAGTAAGGTTATCGTAAAGTACGAAACTTCCGATTGCTCCGTAGTTAGCTTGTTCGGTTTCGTTCAAAGCGTCGTATGCCGATTTCGTAATCGTGTTTCTTACGCCGCTTGCGTTGCTGCTTGCAAGTTCGACGTAATATTCAACGTTTGAATTGTCGAAGATATAGTCGCCGCTTTCGTATTCACGGAAGTAAGTGATTTCGGTATATCTTTCTTCGTATGGCAAAACCAACGAGTATTCAGCGGCAACCCACTTGTACTCGCCCTTTTCGGCTTTATAGTATCCCTTGAAGAAGAAATACTTATAGTCGCTGTCTGCGCCGGAAATCTTGTAAACTTCTTCGTTTGCTTGAAGTTTTGCAACGGTGTCGAAATCGGAAACTTTAACTTTTTGTCCGATATCGGTCAAGTTGACGCACTTGACGTTTTCGACGTTCGCCGCAGTACGTTGCGAGATAGGGATTACAGTCGAACCCGTTTCGTCGCTGTACCAGATATAGTTGTTAAGGTTGTAAACAACGTTGTTGTAGCTGAAATAGAATACGTCGGTGTTGTTTACGTCCGTTTCCGCATTCTTAGATGCGATAGACGCATTTGCAAAGTAGCCGTAGCCGTATCTATCGACGCTCCAATCCGATTCGATTCCGTCACTTCCGACGTAAATCGCTCTGAATGCTTGGTTGCTTACAACGTCGAACTTGTCTGCTTTTGCATACAAGCCCGTGTCGTTTTGATGCCAACCGTAGTTGTACGTTTGGACGCTCGAAAGGTCAACGGCCGTTCCGTCGATGTCAATCGAAACTACGCCGTTTGCTCCCATAACGTAATTTGTCAAGTCATAATACGTATCGCCTATCTTGACGTATCTACCGATGGTATTGGTCAAGTTGAGCGCAACGTATTCCGAACCTATTGCAACGTATTTGCCCGTATCAGCGTTAGACACCGTGCCGCTTTCGTCATTATAACGGCTGTGAGTCGAAACGTTGTAATACAATCCGTCGCTACCCTTGACGATGAAATACAAGTTTGCAGGAATAATTGCAGACGCAACGTAATCGACTTCTTTTTCAAGTCCTGTGCCGTATGCGTAATAGCCCATCGTATAACGCAAGTTTTTGTTCTCGTCTTTTAAGAGATCTTCGCTCCAATCGAGTTTTTCGTAATAGAGACCGCCCGAAACTTTAAATTCGCCGTTTTCGTTTTCATAGTAGACGTTGGTATCGATTGCGTGACGCTTGTAATACTTAAATTCGCTTGCAAGGTAAATGAGCGTAGCGTCACCGTTTACGATATAGTAATCGCCGTTCGTATCTTCCACGCCTTCGACATTGCAAATTGCAATCGACGAAATCATAACGTATTTATTGTTAGCTTTGTCATAAGCGTAATTGTTTGTAGCGTTCGTAAGAACGTCAATCATATCGCTTATTTCTTCATAACTACGACTAAAGCGTTGATCTTTGCAAATCTCCGAATAATCGATAAGTTCGTGGCTGAACTTGCCCTTGTCAAGGCTAAGCGACAAGTTGAGCACGTCGAATATATCTCCGATATCGCCGAGCGTCGGCATAATCATCGAAAGGATAACCGCAAAGAAGCTCTTTGTCAAAACAAGTTGAATTGCAGGGTCCGAGATGATAAGTTCCAAAACAGCTTGGTTTGCCGCATCCGACGAAACGTCGCTCGTCAATGCTTCAGTTCTGTCTTTGATGCCGCCCGAAATTTCATCCGCTTTGTCAACGACGTCGCTTATGGCGTCGTCTGCTTTATCGATGCCCTTAATGACGTTTTCGATAACGCTTACGATATGCGGAATGTAAGCTGCAGGAGCGCCTGCAAAAAGTTTTCTTCCGTCAAGATACAACGTATCCTGAGCAAGATACAAACCGCCTTTAACGATAGCGTTTCCTTCCGAATCGTATTTATAATTTCCGTAAGTGTCGAGTTCCAAAAGTTCAAGCGAAATTTCAAGAGAACGAAGTTCGCTCTTGTTGAGGAAGTCGAGAATGCTGTATTGTTTCTTATACGTTCCGTTTTCTTTATCTTCTTCGTAGGTCGTTTCGATAACCTTACCGTTTTCATCGACTTTTTCGACCTTCGAATACTTCGTGCCTTTATACTTTCTGCCCTCGTTTTCTGCTCTTGCTTCCCAATCGCTGATAAGTTCATAGCCGTTTGCCGTGAAGTAATCAAGGAACAAATCGCCAAGGTTGAAGTTTGCGCCGATTCTTACGCCGACCGCGCTATAGAATTGTTGGTCAGCCATAAGCGAAACGACCATGTCTCCGAAGTACTGAGCAAGCATATCCGAAGAATTGAGGAATTGCGACAAGTCGTAGCTTGCACTGCCGTCTGCGCTTACGTAAAGTTTGCCGTCAACCGAAAGGTTGTAGGTTTGCGACGTGAATTTCGTAAGGTCTGCAAAGTCGTTAGGCGTTACTCCGACTCCGAGAATAGAAGTCGTTGCGCCGATATCGATTGTAAATGCGGCGGCAAGAGCAAGTTTAAGTTTCAAGCCGTCGGCAGTTTGCATTCCGACCGAAATAGACGGTTTGCCGTCGAAATCGTCGTCTGCGAGTTTAAGGAAAAGTCCGCTCGTGCTTTCGTCAAGATTGAATCTGCTAAGGTTTACCGAATTGTCACTGAACAATGCGATGACCGCTTGAAGCATATCGCTGTTGAACATAATGTCGAACGAATCGAAAGTTTTGAGCGTTGCGCCGCTTCTGAGTTTTGCCTTTACGACTACCGTCTTTACGATAGCATTCAAAACCGCGGCAACAAGTTTTGTGCCTTTAAGTTGTTCTTTTTCTTCGTCGGTCGTGCCGGCTTCTTCTTTATTGCCACCGCCGATCATATCGAAGATAAAGTCTGCGCTGATCTTTGCTCTCGGTCCGTCAATTCCTTTAAGGTCTAAAAGCAAATAGTTGTCTACAAGATAAATACCTACGGTCTTTCCTGCGATAGCTTGACGGTTGTGATCCATAGCGCAAAGTTCGATACCGAATTCGCACGCTTTAAGAAGTTGATCGATGGAGAAGTTTCCAAGGAAATCTTTAAGCTCCATACCGCCGTCGATAACGCTGTAAATTCCGAGTTTTTGAAGGTCGATGTTACCTTTAAGAGTAAGGATAAGCGTCGTGTCAACCATATCGTCAACGTAGAACTTGAACGCAATAGTTTTAAGCAAATCTTTAAGCGAAACTTTGTTTGCGCCCGAACCGAACGAGAAACCTTTTATAAGGTTGTTTATGAAATCGAGGTTCAAAGTTGCGTCGAGAATTTCTTGGAACTCTCTCGGCACTCTTTGATACGTTCCGTTTTCGTCTTGAATGAAGTGTACTCCGTCCGATGCCAACGAGTATCTGTCCGACTTAGGAACACTGCCCGATGCGATTTGAGTTTGCGTCATCTTGACAAAAGTTGCGTCAAGCGAGTAGTTGAAATAGAAATCGAACGCAAACGTGATACACGGATTGTCGTCGAAGTTGTTGAGTGTCGAATTGCCGTTTTTGTCGACACCTGAAGTAAGACGCGTGATAGCGTCACTGAGTTTTTCGCCTACGCTTTGCAATCTTTCATAGGTATCGAGCAACGAGATAGGCAATTTTTCTCCGCCTATTTCGACGTAGTAATTTGCCCAAGGATTGGTTTCGCCTGCTTTTACAGGGTCACCTGTGAGCGGATTAAACGTGTCGCCGACCTTTTCAAAAACGTTTTCGCGAGTAAGTTTATAGTAAACGTCCGTGTTCGATTGTCTGACGTAGTAGCCGATAAAGTTATCTACTTCGTTGAAGTCTATTTCGGCATAACGGTCTTTTGCCGCACCCGTTGCAAGGTATGGTCTTACAATCGAAAGGCTTACCGACAAAATCTTGGAATCGAGTCCGACAAGAATTTGCGGGATTGCGGTGTCGATCGTAAATTCGGCAGACAAGCCGAGATCAACAGGATTGCCGTTTTCATCAACCATCTTGCTGAGAATGGTGTCGATGTCGACTTGTTCGTCTTCCGGCTTTCCGTTGTTAAGAACGAAGTTGATAATTGCTATTATAAGGTTTTGTGCAAGCGTGATAGAAATTTCTTTGCTTGCAAGAGCGATGACGGTTTCGAGAGCTTCTTTAGCTTTGTCGCCGCCCTCTTCTCCTTCATCCGAAATTTCGGCTTCACCGTCTTGCGTGACCGAAGTCGTCAATTTCTTGACGAGCCCGTTTATCGTATCGCTGACGATTGTGCCGACGTCGATATTGTTCATAACGAAGTTGTCTTCGCTAAGCGCGCCGAGTTCGACGTAAAGGTCGGTGCCTAAAATGTAAACGCCGAACAAAACTTTGCCCGTGGTCTTATCGCGAAGGACGAGATAAAGTTGAGTGTCGTTTTTACTTTCGGTGTTGATGCTGGCTTCGATTTCGAGAGCCATATCGAGATAAATGTCTTCTTTAATGTCAAGACCGAAGTCAAGAGCAAGGTCGGCAACCAACGCTTTCAAATAGCTGTCGATTTTGATAATGCCGTCCTCTTCTTCCTGAGAGTTTTTAAGTTGTCCTTGAATGTCGATAGCAAAACTAAGGCTGAACTGCGACAAGTTTTGAAGAGCTATGTAGTCGGTTCTGTTTATGTCTTTACCTATCGATTGTCTGTTGAAAGATATTGTAGGTTTGACGATTGACAAGGTTACCTGCAACGGATCGACGCCCACAGACAGTTCAAGGTCTTGCGCCGCCGTGTTAAGTTGAACATACGAACGGTCAGGCGTAAGCTCGATCATAGGTTTAAGCGTCTTCGTTCCGTCAGGATTTACTTGATAAAGCGACGGAATGAATTGTGCAAGCAATACGGCAACGAACTTCGACGAGAAGTTGACAAGAAGCGTATCTTCTTTAAGCGTAATCGCGCTAAGTCCCGTGCCGAGAATGACTGCAAGAAGATTGAGCGAATCGTTAGATGCAGTAGTATCCTCACCTTCGCTTCCTACTGCTTCGTCGGCGAGTTCATAGCACTTGACGTAAAGGACTTTCGACAAACCTGCATAAGTTGCGGTAATTGTGACCGAACCTGCCTTTTTAGCCGTGACGACAACGCCGCCTGCCGCCGTAACGGTTGCAGTTGCAATGCTTTCGTCTGACGATACTACTTCGACCTTGCCTGTAGGATTGCTGAACGGTACCCACGGTGTTCTCGAAGAGTCGCCTACTTTGATTTCACGAGAAACGGCGTCTACAACGGTAACTTTGATTTTCTTGGTTACGGTAGCTCCCTTTTCATCGGTATAGGAAACCGTAAGAGCAACTTCGCCCTTAGCTTTTCCGTTTACTTTGATTCTGTTTCCGCCAACGATTTCGGTAGTGGCAACGGTTTCGTTTGCGCTTTCGACTTTAAGTCCGGCAATGCTGCCGTCTTCCGCTTTCTTTGCGTCTTCGAATACGTCGTCGGAAATGAAAGTTTCAGCCTCGCCGAGAGCAACGCCCATATCGAAATCGTACTTGGTTTCAAACATACCCAAAATCTTGCCGATATCGAAACCGTCAAGCATAATGTGAGTATTTTGCCAAATTCCCAAATCTATATCGAGGAAGAGCGTGCTGTAAGGTTGTCCGAAGTTGTTGTTTCCTTGATATACAAGATACAAGCCCAAAGCCTTCTTGCTCGTAGAAAGTCCGACCTTTCCGTCCCAGATTTCGATTGCGAGATCCGAGTGGGTAAGAATATATTCGATATTCATAAGGTTTTTAAGGTCAAACGTCTTTTCCTTAATATTGATTCCCGAAAGGTCGAGTCTCAAAAGAGCCGAAATCTTAAATCCGAGTTCGTCGCTGATCTGCGCAGGAATTTCAAACGCAAGCATAAGTTGATAAAGCAAACTTTCAAGAGCAGGAGAATCCGTCTTGTAAAGGCTTTCAATCCAGCTGCCTACGTCCCACTTGCCCGCATCGCTGTGCGAATCGCTTTGATATGCGTATGCGCCGAGCGAACCGCTAAGCTCTAAATAAAGTCCTTCGAGATTGATTGTTCCGTCGTCGTTAAACAAAGCGACGTTGACGTAACCTTCGCCGATTGCCTTGTCGAGACCTTCGATGTCGATTTGCGAGAATTCGACTTTCGGAGCGTTAAGGTTAAGCGAAACGGCGATCATATCTTCATCTTTTTCGTTCTTAATTGCAAGCGAGCCTTTAAGACCGCTGTCGTAGTGCGTAACCACGCCGTCCACTACCTCGTCGGTATCTTTGTAACGAAGTTCAAGCGATGCCGAGATGCCGGCAAATCCGAGACCGAGTTTATTGAGAACAAGTTCTGTCAAACCGTCTGCGACTTCGACAAGGATTCTCGAATCGGACATTGCGACCGAAAGAAGAATTGCAAGGTCATAGTTTTTGATATTTCCGTCTTTGTCGGTATATTTGGTATCGAAATCGATTGTAGCCGTAGTACCCGCTTCAGGGTTTGCAGGCTTAATCGATTGAAGCCAGTTGTTGCCGAGAATGACTTGCATCAAAAGTTCAAAGAGATTTACTTCAAGTGCAATCTTTTCAAGTCCCAAGTATTCGACGTCGACGTACATCATTCCGCCGATATAGTAAAGTCCGAGAACGGTCTTATAGCTTGCTCCGCCGTCAAGCGTGCGTTGCAAGTTGAGCTTGAATTGCGTCTTGTTGTTTGCAAACATCGAACCTGTTTTGACCATCTTTCTGTACGTTTCTTCGTCTCTCAAGAATTGGATGAGCGGCGTAAGGTCAGCCGAAAGTTGAAGGTCGTATTTGTATGTAATGTCGATATTTTCTTCAACGACAAGCGATTTGATTTGGCTGTCGATGACAATTCCCAAAGTGTTGAGAAGTCCGGCAATGCCTTGGTCAAGGTCGACTTGACCTGCCTTGATGTTAAGGTCAAGTTCGCCGTTCATTCCGACGTAGAAATACGGCGATTCCATAAAGTTTGCGTATCCGCTTTCGCAATACATGCCGTTTGCGTCAACGACGTATCCGATAAGTTTTCCGTCTTCCGTCGTCTTTCTCGAATATCTCGTTCCGGAGTATGCCGCGCTTTCTTCGTCGCTGAGTCTGCGATACTCAGGAGCTTCCATTCTGTCGATAGATGCCTTAACCGTAAGGTCGCTTACGGTAAAGTTCATATCCATACGGTTACCTGACGAAAGGTAAAGGTTGACTTTCATTTCGTTGAAGTTGAGTCCGTCGCCTAAGCTAAGTCTCAAACCGCCGACCATAGAGTCCGTATTGCCGATAATAAGTTTGTCGCCAAGACCTAAAACTTTGAGCAATTCGGAAACAAGGCTACCTGCAAGATAAATTTCAAAGTAGTCCGCGCCAAGGTCTGCGCCCGAAATTACAGCCGCGATAATCGCAGGAATGTTGACTGCGGATGTTTCCGCCTCGGCGGTAGTTTCACCTTCGTTCGATTTATCTTTGATAAAATCGGTAAGGTCGATTTTGACTTTTGCGATGTTATAGAATGATAAATCTAAATATATTACTTTATTTATATAATAAAGGTCGATGTACGTTTCTCCGCTGACAGCGTTGCTGATGCTGAGATGCACTTCGCTCTTCAAGAAATCTTTAAGATTGATATTTCCTTCGATGCTGAACACGAATTTATCTTGCGTCGTGTTGTCGAGCTTCATAAGAAGTTGAAGAAGCATCGTCGTTTTTGCGTCGATATCTTTGTACGTAATGTCGGTGAAATCACCGCTTGCCGTGTAAAGGTCGAATTCGCCTTTAAGCGAAACGTAAATTTCTTCCAGCTTAAACTTGCCGTCGTCGTCTTTCGCAAGGTCGAGATAGCTCGATTTTTTAGCTTCGACGTTACTCAAAACTTCCGACATTTCTTTGTTGCCTCTCATTGTCGTAAGGCTACCGTAGAAAACGTTTGCACTGATTCTTGCACTGAAACCGTCAAACGGTTCGGAAAGGCCTACACGCAAAACGAAGTTCGCACCGGTAAGTTCGTCTCTTTCAAGCGAGATAGAAGCGTTGTCAATAGGAAGTTCCGCCTTAGGGTTGAACATCTTTACGATTTTGTTCAACGTGCTGCTTGTAAGAGCAAGGTTGAAACGTTTAAGGTTGAGCAATCCTTGTTCGCCCATAACGATTTCGATATTCGAAATGACTTCCGCAATAATCGACGTAAGGTTCGACGTGTCGATAGCCGCCGATGACGCTTCGCTCGTAAGAGTGTACTTAGAAAGTACGGTGGTGTTTGCCGCGTCTAAAAGAGCGGCTTTGTCGAGCTTGTACTCGCCGTTCGCGCCGTAAGTTTCTTTGACTTGTCCCGTCAAAATCATATCCTTGACCATTTCGTAAAGAGCGGCTTTGTCCATAACGGTGCCGTCGTTGAAGTCATAGGACATATATTCCGAAACAACAGACGCTACGCCGCTTGCAAGGTCGCTAACGGAACTGGTCGTTCCTTCGTCCTTTTTGAGCATTCCCATAATCGCGTCGTCGATTGTTTGAATAAGATTGAAGTTGTCGAGTTTATAACGGCTTCCGACGCCGAGAATGCCTTCAAGGTCAAGATAAAGCGTTTCGCTTGCACCGACGTAGTAAATGCCGAAACGTGGCGATGCCGAAACGCCGCCGAACGCTTCGAACACTATGTTCGTTTTTGCGTTGTCCTTAAAATTGAGTTGTCCTCTTATCGTAAGGGCAAGTTTGTAAATCGAGCCTTCGAAGTTGATTTGTTTTTCTGCAAGAAGGTCTTGCATTTCCTTCGTCAAAATGCCCGTAAGCAACGAGCCGAGCGAGTCGATGACTCCGCCCACCGTGATTGTGTTGTTCGTAGTCGAAACCGACACGTCCGCGTCGATGCTGACGGTCGTGAAGGAGAAGTCCTTCATTTCGGATTTTTCTATGTATTCAGGGAGAGAGACAGTTTGAATATTTTCGATTTTTGCGGTTGTAAAACCGAGTTCGATATTGACGTTTTGTGGGGTATGCGTCTTATCGTATTCGATTCCAGCTTTAAGGTCAACGCCCGTCATTTCGGAATTTTTGAAATATGCCGTAAGGTTTGCGCTGAGGTTCGGGATAAGCGCGCTGAGGTCCGTAAGGTCAAGACCGAAAATGTTCTTGACAACCAAAAGCACGTCTTGGTAACCCGAAAGGATGTTTTGTACCAAGCCGATAGCGACAGGAATGATACTGCCGAACGCAAGCTCGACGTCTACTCTTTCCTCACCTGCGCCGAGGTCGGTCAAAGTCGACTTGCCGAAAAGAAGGGTTGTGATAACCGATTCCACTTTGCCGAGCGCAGGGATTTCGGTTTTTAACAATCCGTCAATCGTGCCGATGACATCGAGGTCGCTTGTAAGCGATTTGACGATTTTCGTGATTTTCGCCAAATCGAGGTCGTCCGCTTTGAGAACGTGCGAACCGCCCGAGATAGCCGTCATATCGACGTAGAGAAGCTCGTCTAAGTAGTAAAGCCCTAAAATAGGCTTATCGCTTCCTCCGTCGCTAGCCGACTTATTCGCCCCAAGCTCTAAAAGGAATTTCGAGTGTTCGTTGTCGTACACGTCGATTGTGCCGGCAAGTCTTACGTAGTACGTCGAACCGACACCGTCACGCAAAAACGTGAAGTAAATTGTCGTGTCGAAATTCATGTACGACGAATCCGCACTCTCCTTTGCCATAGACGAAAGGCCGTTGTAAATTTTTCTCCAAGCATAAGCTTTGGTGATTTCGCTCGAAGACGCATTGACCTCTTTTTCATAGAGGTCGCTGATCTTCGACGGTTGTTCGCCGCACGCCGTAAGAATAGTCCCCACTATTACGGCGAGCAGAATAACCGTTAAAATCAAAACGAGTTTTCTTTTCATACTCTTTCTCCCTTGCGTTAAACGCTAACTTGTTTGTGCCTTACGCATATACGCGTACGCACGTGTGCGCGCGTGGGCGCACGTATGATAATATACATTAGTTATTTTAAAGTGCAAGCGAAAGTATGTCAATACAAATCGCTAATTTCTTTTGGAACTTTCTGTATTTTTACCGCATTTTTTTAAAAAACTGTCCGTTTTTTGGCAATTTCGGTTTACTTGTCAATCAACTGCCCTTTTTTGCCAAATTTTACCTTTTTGGCGGCATAGGGGCGTTTTTTGCGTTTTTCTAACCTTTTCAACAAAAATTCTTGTAGAAAATTCGGTGTTTTCGGCAAAAAAACGATTATCGATTGTTGCCGCAAAAAGCTTCGTTTTTTGCCGATTCGTCTCGCTTTTCGCCATGTTTTTTAGCCGTTTTATAACAATTTTCGAGCTTTTTTTCACCTTGTTTTTTACGTCTTTTTCTGTCGTTTTTTCAGTGATTTTCGGCGGCAAAATTTTAACGTTTTTTCGCTGAATTTCACGCTGTTTCGCCCTTGTTTTTCGTGAATTTTAAGGCGTTTTTCGAGCTTATTTTTGTCCGATTTTTTACGTTTTTTATGCCGATTTAAGTCGATTTTTGAGACAAAATTTTAACAAAATTCCGCTCTTTTTCGCATCGTTTTTGCTAAATTTCCGGTCGTTTCAAAACGTTTTTCGAGCTGTTTTTCAAGCTGTTTCAGGCCGCTTATTCAAACTTTTTACGTCGATTTTCGGCGATTTTTGCCCCTTATTTCATTTTTAATTTTTTTGAATTTATCTTGTTTTTTCGCACGATTTCGCTAACGTTTTCGGCATATTTCCAGTCCGCTTCTACCTTCATACACATTAAAATTTAACGTTCGCTTTGCCGTTTCGGGCAATTTTTAACGTGACTTTTGCATTGCTTTTTTCATCGTTTTTACAAATAAAAGGCACAAAAAAACAGCCGTTCGCAATCTATACGTCGGGCTGTCGCTGCTTGTTTTGTTATAAATTTTTTTAAAAAAACAATATTTTTATTTGCCGAAAATGCTTAGAGCATATCGTTTTGGATTAAATCAAACGCCTTTTATCAGATAAAACTCGCGTCGGTTAATCAATAAAATCGATGTCGTTTGTTCTATAAAATCGGTGTGTATTTCCCGAAAATTTTGACCTATTTCATGTTTTTAAAGGTGTTTTCAAGCACGGTTTGCTTAAATTCTTCAAGGCTATCCTCGATAAAAGCAATCAATCTGTTGTCGTCGTAGCCTAAATATTCCGTCATATCGAGCGCCCAGTTAAACGATTTCATTTTGTTCGCCTCTCTTATTCCCGTAAAAGTGGCGTTTGCGTAACGCCTGCCTTTTGCGCCGAGATTATAGTTTTTCGTTGCATTCTGACTTGCGAATTTGTCCATAAGAGCATCTGAAATTTCGTCCGTATCCGACGTATCGAGCGCGACTTTTTCGTCGCCGATAAACCAATCGAGTCCTCTCCACACTTCGCAGGCATACAGCTTTTTAACTTTGTGATTCGCCTTTTTAAGGGCATAAAACGCTCTCCAAAATGCGCCGAGATGCGTAGGGTGACTATCGAACGGATTGTGAATGTATACTTCGTCGGGCATGGTTTCGTCTATGATTTCCGACAACATCGCTTCGACTTTTTCGCCGCCTTCTCGCACTTTTTCGGAAGTCAACCCTAACATATAAAGCCTTTTATATCCCCCGACTTCCGCCGCTTCCTGTTGCTCTGCCTTGCGCAATTCTTTAAGCTCTTCCGCCGTCATTTTCTCATAGCCGCTTCCTTTTGCGCAACCTGCGCCGTCGGACATAACCACAAGCGCAAAATCGCCTTTTGCTATTGCATTTATCGCAAAAATTTCCGCATCGTCGGGATGCGCGCATATTGCAAGTCTTTTAATTTTCATATTCACCCTCGTTTAATTTGTTAAGCCGTACGCTTTTAATACGCTTTAAATGTTTGCAATCCTACATATTTAAAGCTACATTTAGTCAAGCGTATTACAAAGTCGCATTTTATCTTTTGTTTATAATTGTTTATTTGTCGTTTTTAATTTTGAGCATATTTACAAACGACTTAAATGCCGTTTTGTCAAATGCTTTTATGCCGAATTTTATCGCTTCCATAGTGCCTTTTGCCTTTGACGGCGTTGCGCCTTTTATGGAAGTTCCTTCGATTCCCAAAAGTTTTAAAACTCTTTCGTTTGCCGCCGCGCGCCTTTCAAAATCTTTGAAATTTCCGCTCATACTGCTCCAACCTTTTTCTGCCACGGCGAAAAATCTCGGGAACATTTTTTTGAAAGCGTCGTTTTCGGTTTCGACGTGTTCCGTCCAAAGCGGCGATTCTACACCGATTACGTTTTTAACGGCAGTCGTCGTCAGTCCGTCTAAGATAGGATTAAATTCATACAGAGCTTTAAGCGAATGCATTCCGTGCGGATAATCGAGATAAAACGGCGTACATTTAGAAACAATCAGTTTTCCGCCGCCGTCGCTATACGCAAGCGCACCCTTTCCGTCTTTTCCTGCAAGCCAATACTGACAAACCACTCCGCCGAGTTTGCCGCTCGATACGGCTTCGTTCCACACCACTGCCTGTCTGCCTTTCTTTTGAAGATAAACGTTCACTGCATTCAGGAAGAAACTTTGCAATTCTTTGAACGTGCCGATATTATACGCCTGCATCATACGTTTGCAATCGGGACATTTTTTCCATTCGTCTTTCAACGCTTCGTCGCCGCCGATATGAATAAGTTTTGACGGAAAAACTTCGGTTATCTCGTCAAGCAAGCCGTAAACAAAATCGTATACACCGCTTTTTCCTGCGCAAAGTATATTGTCGCTTATTCCGAAATACTCTCTGACTTCTCTCTCGGTTTTAGTGCAAGATAATTCGGGATATGCCGCCAAAATCGCACCCGTATGCCCCGGTATATCGATTTCGGGGATAATCTCTATTCCCCTTTCGCTTGCATATTTTACAAGTTCTTTAAGTTCGGATTTAGTGTAAAAGCCTTCAATCGGCTTGCCGTCTTTTCTCGTACCGCTTCTCTTGCTCGCTACGCTAATAAGTTTTGGAAACTTCTCCGAGCCGAATCTGAAACCTTGGTCATCGCTTAAGTGCAGATGCAAAACGCTGAATTTATAAAGCGATAATGCGTCTACGACTTTATACAAAAAACTCAAAGGGAAAAAGTGCCTTGCAACGTCCATCATAAAACCGCGATGCTTAAATCGCGGCTTATCGACGATTTTGCAACACGGAATTTTAGACACCGACCCGTCAAAGTTTAAAAGCGCGAGTTGTTTAAGCGTTATCATAGCATAAAACGCGCCCGCTTTTGTGCCGCGCACCGTCACGTCGCGCCCGACTGTCAATTCATAAGCGTAAGCATCCGAATCGAAGTCGTTTTCGCCTAAGTCCGTTTTGTTCGCAAACTTATCGAAATCGTCGTCTATAACGATTTTTATTCTTCCGCCGCCGTCGCCCTTAAAATCCAAATCAAACAAATATTTAAATTCGCTTGCATTTTCGCCGAATTCCGTTTTTAATCCGAAAACAAACTCGCCGTCCGACTTTTCAAGCGTCGTAGGCTTAGGGATTATCGCAAGTCTTTCGTCGTTTATTGTCATCTTTCACTCCCAGTTCATTCTATACGCCTTATTCGTTTATGTCAATATCGAAAATACACAGGTTAGATAAACAAATTACGACAATCGGTAGATTTGACAACTTGCCTTAGCGGTGTTATTATCATAGCTATGAAAGGCGGTTGTGTTTTAGGATTTGTAGCGAGCAAAGTATTTTCCGTTATATGGAGTGTACTCGAACTCGTCATATCCGTCATCGCAAAAGTCGTGGTTTATTTCGGGCTTTATTTGCCTATAATGAGCTTGATTTTCGGCGGTGCGCTTTATCTTGCCTACGGTTTCAACCCTTTCGGCGGCGGCATAGACGGAAACCTTTACGTTTTCGGATTGTGTCTAAGCATTTTAGGCGCGGTTATAATCACAATACGCAACGTTATTATCAAACCGATTCAAAAGTATTTCATAGACGGAAAAGTCGTCGAATATACAGGTAAACGCCATAAAGGAGCGCCCGAACCGCCTAAAATCTATAAAAGCAGAGTAAATCCCGGCATAACGGTATACGAATACGAAAACAGATACGACCTTTACGAAGAGATTGACGGCGTACTCGAAAAGGTATCGACCGAATTTAAGGAAGACGGAAAACGACGTTGAAAAGCAAATCGGAAACAATCGAAAAAGAGGTTTTAGTTAAACCCGATCCGCAAAACGCAGATATAAAAAAAGAAAAGTCGAACGACTTTTGCGGATACAAAATAAACGAGTTTTTAGATGCGCCTAAGCGTATTTGGGAACTCGATTTTTTGCGCGGCGTTTGCATAATACTGATGATTTTCGACCATCTTTTCTTTTTCGGTTGCGAAATTTTCGGATATGCCCTTACCGAATCGGCGGCAGGACAAGCGTTTGTCGATTTTTGTTATTTTTACCTATACGACAGCCCGAGAAAATATATTCACCTTATAGTTTTATTTTTCTTTTTCGCACTTTGCGGCATCTCTTGCTCGCTGTCGCGCTCCAACTTCAAACGCGGCGTATTGCTCGCTTTGATAGCAACGGCTTATTCGCTTATTTCGTTCGGAGTATCGAAATTCGCAGGAGCAGAAGCGCTTGTAAACTACGGCGTTTTGAATTTCCTTGCAACTTGCATAATCGTTTATGCCGTCATAGAATTTGCATTTAAAAAAATCAAATTCGGCAGTTTGATAAACGTAAGCGTTTGCGCATCGATTGCATTTATAACTCTTGCGCTCTTTTACTATTACGTTCCGTCCGAAAATCTGCCGATTGAACTTAGCTGGCTGTTCCCTACCAGATATTTTGACGGACTGCACTTTATCGACTTTAAATGTCATTCGCAATTCTCGCAGTTTGAAATTTCGCCTGCCGACTTCTTCCCGTTTGTTCCGTATGCGTCATTTTTCTTCACGGGAGTCGTTATCGGCAAAACCGTTTACAAAAACAAAAAATCGCTTTTGCCGAAACTTGACGGCGGTTGGAATACGGCGGTCAATTTTATCGGCAGACACACGCTTGTCGTTTACGTCCTTCATATAATCGCAATCGTGATTTTGCTCGATTTGGTTTGCCTTATTTCTACGGGCAATTCGTTTCTTTTCTCCTTAATCGGCTAAACAAAATATTTAGCTACACTAAAACTTATATTCCTTTAACATATTCCTTTAACGGTCGGCGCTAAATCAATAAATACAAGCTAAGCCTATAACACACAAAAATACTTTGGCAAAGCAGACGCCTTTGACAGCAACAATCTCTCTTTTCGATTAAAGGATTTATAGAATCGAATTAAACCGATAATTTTGTCATTTATTTTACTATTTAATCTTTCATTATTTACATAACTCCGTTTTCGTGTTAAATTATAAGCGAGGTAATTATGAAATACGTATTAGTTTTATGCGACGGAATGGCTGATTTCAAAATCGACAAGCTCGGCGGAAAAACTCCGCTCGAAGCGGCATACAAGCCAAACGTCGATATGATGGCAAAAACCGCTCTCATCGGCAGAGTGGATACCGTGCCGAAAGGCATGAAACCGGGTTCGGACGTTGCAAACCTTTCCGCGCTCGGTTACGACGCAAAAGCGTGCTACACGGGCAGAAGTCCGCTCGAAGCGCTCTCGCTCGGCATAGATATGCAAAAAGGCGACGTTGCTCTTCGTTGTAACGTGGTTACTTTGTCTGACGACGAGCCTTACGAAGCAAAAACCATGATAGATTATTCGAGCGGCGAAATCTCGACTGCCGAAGCCGCAGAACTTATAAAGGCCGTCGAAGAAAAACTCGGTAACGACCTTTTGAAATTCTACGCAGGCGTAAGCTACCGCCATTGCCTTATCTGCAAAAACGGTCTTACAAACTCAGAGCTTACCCCACCGCACGATATTACGAATAAACCGATAAAAGACTACCTTCCGAAAGGCGACAACGCCGAACTTTATCTCGACCTTATGAAAAAGTCGGAAGATATACTTAAAAACCACCCTGCCAATCTCAAAAGAATCGCCGAGGGCAAAAATCCGGCAACGAGCATCTGGCTTTGGGGGCAAGGCACTCGCCCTAAACTTGAAAATTTCAAGCAGCGTTACGGAATCGACGGCGCAATGATTTCGGCTGTCGACCTTTTAAAAGGTATCGCAATCGGCGGCGGAATGAAGAGTATCGACGTCGAAGGAGCGACAGGCACCATAGACACCAATTTCGACGGAAAAGCGGCGGCGGCAATCAAAACGCTTAAAGAAGGAAGCGACTTTTGTTTCATTCATCTCGAAGCTCCCGACGAATGCGGCCACCAAGGCGACGTGGACGGCAAGAAACGTTCTATCGAGCTGATTGACGAAAAAATCATAGGAACGGTTTTAAAGGCGTTTAAGGGTTCGGATTTGGCTATGCTCGTTATGCCCGACCACTTCACCCCGATTTCGACAAGAACGCACGACGGCACGCCTGTTCCGTTTTTGATGTACTCGTCGAAAGAAAAACTCGGCAGTCACGAAACGTTCAACGAAGACGAAGGCTTAAAAGGCGAACTTTTCGCTCCGCAAGACCTTATTAAAAAGTTTTTTGCCCTAAACTGACATCATAACGCTTTACGCCGACCAAAACGGCGCGACAATTTACGGTAAACATACTTTTCCGTAATAAAAACTATCGCTTTAATAGCAAATCAATTAGCAGGAGGCCACTATGAAAAACGACAGAGTTATTTACGAACTTAGCACGAAATACAACGGCGGTGATATTGCCGCAGGCATCGACCTTTTGAAATGCTTTGCCTACGACGCTTTTATATGCGACTATCGAAACGGCTTTAATTACGAAGCTCTTTCATATAAAAGTTTAGGGCTTAAAAAGGGCGCAACGCTCTTCGGCGACCTTGTAAAATCGTTTAAAGTTTTAGACGCCGCCGATAAAAAGGCATACGAAGCCGAAATAAAAGGCATTGACAAACATATCAAACATAGCGAAAAAACAAACGACTCTAATCTCAAAAAATTGCATAAAGACGGCAGAATTCCGATGGATAACGCAGTCGTAGCAAAACAGTCGGAAACCGAAAACGCTATTCTTGCAAAATACGGTTTCAATTTCGCTTCGATGAACAGTACCCAACTTAACACCACCGAAGAGGTTTATTGATATAAGCGTTACTAATGCAACGTCTAAAAGCGTTTTTATGCAACATTGTTTGACGGTAAAACAGCAAATTCGATAGGCACATATAGGTACATTAAGTTTAAACTTATAAATGCCTTAAACGCAGAACAAACAAGTATATACAAATCATTTAGTCATCGAATCAAATAAACCGACACAAAACGTTAAACTTTCAAACGAAACGAAACGAAGTGTTAAATTAACAAAAAAAATCGATATGAAGTGTTAAATCTTTTAAGCAGAAAACGGATACAAAACAAAAGCAACGCTAAGCGTTGCTTTTTTTTGTTTTCAAAACATTAAATACTTTACGATTACATTTTCTCTTAGACTTAGATGCTTAAAAATTTTGCTATTGCCTTTACAATTAAATTTCGAGTTATTCGATTTGCCGTCAAACAAAATCCAAGCGAATAGCCACCTATCCGAGTTTTTAATGTAAAATCTTTTTATCAAACCTTTTCCGAAAGTTTACGATAAAGTCTTACTATTGCCTTTTTGCTTATAACACGAACAACGAAGAAAGATACAATCCGCCGAGAGTTGCAAACAATACGGGGATTGCCGTTATGACGCCGTATTTCGCAAAAGTCAAAAAACCGAATTTTACGCCGTTCTTTTCGGTTATATCGACACACATTATGCCTGCCAATGCACCTATCGGCGTCAAATACGCGCCTATGTTAGAGCCGGCTATTGCCGCATAAACGCCCATAAGCCCCATCTTGCCGCTTGCCGCCATAGACGAATATAAAACGCTCATCGGAATATTGTTCACAAGGTTTGCTACCAATGCACCGCTAAGTCCGAAGCTTAAAATGTTAAGGTCGCTACCGCCCAACGAAAGCAAAACGGCGAGTTTTTCGGTGACGCCGCCCGCTTCGAGCGACAGAATTATCACGAACATAGATAAAACGAAAGGCGCAAGCGACCAAGGTATACGCTTTATCGCCGACCATAAAACTACGGGTTTTTGTCTTTGCGCGGCAAAACAAATAAGCGAACAAATATTAAGCGAAACGGCAAAGCACAACGTCAAAAACCACATTTCTACTCCGATAAAATCGGAAATTGCCAAAAGTAAAATGCACGCCGCTATATGTATAAGGGCGATGACAAGCATAGGTTTGTTTTCGATTTCAATCGTTTCTGCCGATTTATCAATCGGCTCGGAAAGTTTCTTTCTGAAAAGCAAAAACAAAATCAAAAACGCAACTGCGCCTGCAATCAAAGTCGGAATTGCCATTGCCGCAACGTAATTCAAAAAGCTTATTCCGTAACTCGACGCGAGATAAATATTCGTAGGGTTGCCTATTATCAAAAACATAGAAAGCGTGTTTGCTGCAACGAATTCGGCTACGACGTACGGAATCGGGTCGATTTTCGCATTTATGCAAAAGCAACATATAAACGGCGTGAACGTCAATATGACTATATCGTTTGACGTAAACACTGTCAAAATCGAAACAATCAGATATAAAAGAACAAAAAGTTTCTTTTGACTGTCCCCTGCTTTTTGCAGAGTTTTTAAAGCGAGATACTTGAAAAAGCCCAATTCGTCAAGCACTATCGAGAGCGACGTCATCGAGAAAAATAAAATTAAAATCTTTATCGGGTTGACCTTGGACGACGCGCCGCCCGTAAAGCCCGACCACATATCCGCCGTTAGCGAATTCCATAAATCGCCTATTCCGATAAAGCCGCACGATAACATAACAATCGCGCCGACAAAAGGAGCAATCCAAAAAATATCGATTTTTATTCTTTTCCCGCTTTTAACGTTAAAAGCGACGCTCGGCTTTAAAAGCGCAAGCGTCACCGTCGCTATACAAGTTAAAACTGAAATTACGATTATCGCAACCATTTTGAAATCATTAGTGTGACTATATCTGTTATTAGTCGATTCTCGGCTCTTGTTTGTAAGTCGGAATCATAATGTGAAGTTGTTCTTTAACCTCAGGCGCTTTGTTCTCTTTCGCTAGTCCGATAAGAGTCGCCAAATCTTTTTCAAACGCCTTTTCGTCAACGTCGATTTGCTTGCAAATGAAAATCTTCTTGTTAGAAGTCTTTCTCATACCCTCGCCCGAAATCAAAAGTTCTTCATAAAGTTTTTCACCCGGTCTAAGTCCCGTGAAAACTATATCGATATCCTTGTAAGGTTCCAAGCCCGAAAGTCTGATAAGGTTTTCCGCAAGGTCGAGAATTTTGACGGGTTGTCCCATATCGAGAACGAAAATCTCACCCGTTTCCGAGAACGTTCCCGTTTGAAGGACAAGAGAAACGGCTTCCGGAATCGTCATAAAGTATCTTATTATGCGTTTATCGGTAAGCGTAACCGGACCGCCTTCTGCGATTTGCTTTTTGAAAAGCGGAATTACTGAGCCGTTAGAACCTAAAACGTTTCCGAAACGAACGGCGCAGAAAATCGTATTCGGGAATCTCTGTGCGTGATATTTGACAATCATTTCGCAACAACGCTTTGACGCACCCATAACGTTAGTCGGGTTTACCGCCTTATCCGTCGAAATCAACAAGAATCTTTTTACCTTAAACTCAGCCGACAACTTGCAAAGATTGAGCGTGCCGACAACGTTGTTTTTGATTGCCTGTTCAGGGACGTGTTCCATAAGCGGAACGTGCTTGTGCGCCGCCGCGTGGAAAACAAGTTCGGGACGATATCTGTCGAAAAGAATACGGCATTTGTCGTAATCGGCAATCGAACAAATTTCGGCTTGCAAATCGAGCTTAGGATATTTCCTTTTAAGCTCTTGTTGAATGTCGTAGGCGTTGTTTTCATAAATTTCCATTATGATGAGTTGTTTAGGCTCAAACGACGCAATCTGACGGCAAAGTTCGCTGCCTATCGAACCACCGCCGCCCGTGACCAAAACGACTTTGCCCTGAATATGTTCCTTAACTTCCTTCGAGTCGAACGTCATCGGTTCGCGTCCGAGCAAATCTTCGATTTTGACGTCACGCGGTTGAGTTGTCATATCCGCGCTTTCGACAAGTTCCTGAACAGGCGGAATAATTTTCAAAACGCACTTTGTCGCTATACAATCGTTGATGATTGCCGCCTTTTTAACAGGGTCGCAAGTAGGAATTGCAAAAATAATTTTTCTTATATAATACTTTTTAACGACGCTCGCAATGTCTTTCGTCGTTCCCACGACAGGGATATCGACAATTTGCTTGCCTTGTTTTTCTTCGCTGTCATCGACAAAGCAAACAGGCTTAAAGATGGTCGGGTCGTTTGCAAAGCCTTTCGCTATGGCAGAGCCCGTCCAGCCTGCGCCGATAATGAGAGTATTGTTTTTCGCACTGCTCTTTACGTCAAGAACGTGCTTTAATTGGTGCTTTCTCAAATACAACTGCCATGACGACAATTTTTCTACCGAAAGTCCCAAATAAACGATAAGGAACAACGTCACGAAATAGAAAGTCAACCACTTTGCGTATCCGAACGTCGCAAATCCGAGAGCCGCCGTAAAAACGAAATCAAGAATTAAAATCAAGAGCAAAACCAAAAACGGCTTTCCGCTTGCGTGTTCCCACAATATTTTATTCAGTTTGAATATGCACTGAAAAACAAAATAGAAGAAAATCGAATATATCGGCAATGCGACGTAATAACGCCAATCGATAGGAGCCGACATATTAAATTTGAAAAATACTAACAACAGTTCCGAACAAGCAAGTAAAATCAAAAAGTCCACAATGTTACTTTTTTCTTTTTTAGTGAACTTTAACATTCGATTTTTAATCATATTATCCTCTGTAACGCCATTTGTACGTCTATTCTTTGCGATTGATTATAGCACCGCCGCAAGTAATAGTCAAGCATAGTCAGGCCATTAGCCTTGCAGCAAGCGTCTATGAACTTAATCCGAGCTTAATTACGTTAAAAGTGTTTGACTTTGACTTATCGCTCCGATGGTTTTTGCCGCCCTACGCAAAACAGTTGGGGGAAACTTCTCATATAATGCGAATTGCTCATATAGTGCAAATTGCTATTCTAATACGTTTGCTCTAAAATTACGCTTGAAGGTTTTAACGACATACGTTTCGTATGCCGCCATATCAGTCCTTTTTTGCAGACAAAACCTTTTTTGTCTTTAACGACGAATCGGACGCGCCACCGTTAGGCACGTTATCGCTCGCCTTTGCTAAGCAATCGGGACAAACCATAGTTCCCTCAGGTACGACTTTTCCGCAACAAATACATCTGTCTTCCATATTTCACCTCTTAACATATTATGCTCAAACAGACGAAATATAACCTACCTGCGCTAAACGCCACACAAATCAAGCAATAATTGTTTGATTAAACTTAACGTAAAAAAGTTTAGCTAAACGGGAAGCATAATTAAAACAATCAACGTTTAATTGAATGCTAGTACATTTTAACAAAAAACGTGTTAATTAAGCGATAGGTATTATTGCAATAAATGTTTATTTAAGCAATATATATTATTTAGCAACAATTATCAATTAAATTAAAAAATAAGTATTAAAAGTTAAAAACGACTTTTTTAGGGGAAGAATTATACAGAATAATTAGGCAAAATAATAAAAGCGACCGTATGGTCGCTTTTATTAGTGTTAAACGTTTCCGAAATCGATTTTAATCGATTATTCTTGATTTTTAAAATATCTTTAAAACTATTCTATTTACTCTTCGACTTTTGAGTCTGTGTTTTCATTTGCGGCGACGTTGTCTTCACCCGAAACGGCAACAGCCAAAGCGGCTTTCTTAGCTTTTTTTACTTTCATTGCCTCTTTGATTTTTACGCCGACAGGAGTCATAATAAGCCCCGACACAACGCCTATGCCGAGAGATATAAGCATAATTTGAAGCCAAGGAACGGTTGCGATGCTCGAAACAGGCGAAGCGGCGGAAATAATCTTTATGTCGCTTGCGAGTTCTTTATCAGAATATTCTTCGGTAAATTCGTTATAACTTTCTATAAACACGTTAATAATGCCTGTCAATTCGATAATGCTTGCTTCAACTTTCGCAATATCTTCTGCGGTTGCAGGAGTATGCGCTGTACTTAAATCAGTTACCCACGCTTGGAAGTTATCCATTTTTTTTGTAAGTCTTTCTTTTTCTTCCGCTATAACCGATTGTTTTTTGAATTCGTTGTCGAATACATCCGACTTAGGAACGGTGATATTGGCAACGCTGCTACCGCTTACGACAACGCTCGGATATTGCTTGCTGTACGATTCCAAAAACTCTTTAATGCTGTTGAGCGTTTCGTTTTTAGCCGTTATCTCTTTTTCTATTCTCTTGATTTCGTAGTTAAGGTAATTGAGAGTCGAGGTTTCGTCACGTACAATGCAGTTGCTTTTAGCATTAGCGACTATAATATTAACCTTTTGCATAAAGGAATCGATTTTTGTTTTAATAGTCGATATGGAATCTCCCTTAGAAGAAACAAATTGTATATTGTGGAGCGATGCAACGTAGTCTAATCCGTATTGAAGTTCGTTTGTTATCACGCTGAAAAGCTCTACGAAGTCACTACTCTTAATATCGGCTTCCGTAATGAAATCAACCGTCATTCTGTCGCTGACTATATATTGCTTTTCAAAGCTCTTGGTGTAAGTATTCATTATATTGTTTACTATGCTGACAGCTTCGCTCTTTGTCAAACCGCTTACGCTTTTATAATTAAGTGTAACGTTGAACTTTGTCGGCATGACTTCTTTATCGGCATCGGAGCCGGTATTTTTAGGCGTAACCCCCGTGATTTTTATAGCATTACGAATTGCCGAAACGTCATATCTATTGTTAAGACCGAGATTTGTAAGCACTGTTAAAATCGTTTGAACGTCTCTTATTCCGTCGCTGTTGTAAATCGCGCCGTTAGGATCACGGCCGTCTTCGATTCCGTCGTAAGTAAGCTCTATAGTTCCCTGTATATTGCCGTTCGTTTCGTCACTGAGAGAAATGCCCACGCCGACGATTGCGCCGACTATCAGGCACAAAATCACGCATATTAAAAGCATAGGAACAGCTTTTTTCAAAAATTTCAAAACATCTCCAAACGTTAAGCCGCTATTGAAGTTCTCTTGTCTGTTGTCTTCCATCATTCTTTTCTCCTTTAATTATATTCCGTGTATTTTGCCTTTCTATTCGGCTTTTGATTTTTCAATTTCCGTTTCTTCGATTACTCTGCCGTAAACTGCGCTTACGTCTTCTTCGTCACTAGGCAAAACGCTGACAAGTTTTCCGTTTGAATCCAAATCGATTTTCCACTCTCTTTCTTTTCTTTCATTTATAAGCTCTAAAACCACGATGATGAGCGTCACCATTATCATCGACGGCATAGGAACAAACGTACCTGTATCTATCATTGCGTATCCTTCGAAGCCGAGCATGCCGATTAAGATAAAAATGTTGAACATATCTTTATGGCAGATAATTTTGAATCTCTCGACGTAGTTATAGATATACGCGCCGAGTCCGACTAGTCCCATACAACCGATAATTTGAAACAGCGTCGAGTGGAAGAAATAGAAGCCCAGCGTTCCGCCGTTATAATTCTTTCCGAAATAACCGATGCCTGCGCCGAATATAGGGTTTGCCTTAAAGCAATTCCACGCTTCCGCATAGAGTTCCCATCTTCCGCTTGTCTTGATGTGTCCATCCGGCGAGAAACTGCGATTTATAACCATCGAGCAGAACGCCATAGTCTTTTCCCAAGTTGCGCCAATTATAATTATACCGACTACAAGGACAACGACAAGAGGAATTACTATTCCCTTTCTGTATGCCTTTCCGAAATAAATCATCGCGGCGATAAAGAACGGTGCAACGATGAGCGCAAACAAAATTCCGCCTCTCGAAAGGCTCAATATGATTGCGACGTACTCGCCAAGGAACAATAAGGTATAAAGCCAAGACAATTTGGACTTAACCGCAAGATAGCAAGTTCCCGGCATCAAAAGCACAAGCCACGTCGAGAAGTTGTTGCCTATACACCAACCGATTGAAACTCTTTCGTTCATATCGTGGATACGGCTTGGGTCGCGCATATAGAACACGAAAACCTCGAACATAATGAGCATCGACGCATAAAACATAATCTTTGCGAGATACGTTTTCAAATCGATTTCTCTTTTAGGTTTGCAGTAATTGCTGAAAATGAAATATATCGCAAGAATGGCAACGCCTAAAAGCAATACCCAAGCGATTCCGTTTTTATAGCCTTCAGCGTTAATTGTGCCGATACCGCCGAAAATCAAAGCTATCGACACGGCGAGTTGCGAATAGAAGAATTTGTTTATTTTAAACTTTCTGCGATAATGAACAATATGATAGACAAGAGCGAAAGGCAACGGCGCGACGCCCAAAATGGCAAGCCCGTAAGAAGCGGGATTCACCTCGACGGGGAATATTGCCGTAACCATAAAAATAATCGGGATTGTAGGAGTAGCGTCGTCCTTTACGACCAGAACGAAAGATGCCAAAAGGACTATTAAAATAAGTCCTGCCACTTCGACAAGTCTTGCATAATAACCGATATTCCAAAAAATGAAAATTATTGCCGCTATTGTCAACAAATAATAGTCCGAATATAAAAACTTATCGAGTTTTTCGATAAAATTTTTGTATTTCGGATTTTCTTCGAATTTGAACTTTTTATAAGTCGACGGAGCTTCGAGTTCGTCGCCGAGAAGTTCGACTTTCTCTACCGTCGTCGTTTCTTCGTTTACGCTTTCAGCGTTTAGTATTTCTTTTTCCATAATGTTCATTTTAACAAACCTTTATATAAAAATCAACAAAAACTAACAAAAAGATATCGCCGCTACAGCCGACAACCTTGTTTTGCACATCGTTCTTCGGCTTTTCTGTTTCCTTTTTCGCGGTTTTTTTAATTTTCAAGCTAATTATATGACATTTTTTGGTTTATTATTGCTATAAAACGGTATAAAATCATTCAATCGATTGCATACGGAAAGGTTTTATAATATAATAATATAGTATGCGGAGCAATGCAAAAGCTAAGGCTTAATGCATTTCGCAATTTAATCAGGAGACTATATGAGACTTTTTTTAGGAATAGACTTAGACACCTGCGAAGACGTCAAAGACTACAATCTTAAAGATTTAAAAGAGCTTGAAGAAGCAATAAACATCGTTCGTTTGAAAATTATAAAAAAGCATTTGGACAACGGCGTTGAATTTCGCAACATCAGCAATATCTATATTCACGACACCGTAAAAATCGGCGCAGGCACCGTTATTTACGGAGACCAGCACATCAGAGGTAACACGGTTATCGGTCAGAACTGCATCATCGAAACGGGCAACGTCATCGAAAACGCAATAATCGGCAACGAAGTCAGAATCATGAAAAGCGTGCTTAAAGACTGCCGTATCGGAAACAAAACCACCGTAGGACCTTTTGCCAACGTACATACGGGAAGCATCATCGAACGCCAATGCCGTATAGGAAACTTTGTCGAAATTAAAAACGCCACAATCGGCGTAAGCACGAAAATGGCGCACCTTGCCTACATCGGCGACGTCGACATCGGCAATCAATGCAATATCGGTTGCGGTTCTATATTCGTCAACTATGACGGCAAAAACAAACACCGTAGCTCGGTCGGCGACAGCGTATTTATCGGCTCGAACAGCAACGTCATCGCTCCCGTTAAAATCGAAGACAACGCCTATATCGCGGCAGGCACGACCGTCACCATCGACCTTCCTAAAAACAGTATGTGCATAGGCCGTAACCGCGAAACGGTCAAAGAAAACCGCAGCAAATTCCATAAAAACGTTTTCGATAAAAAGTATTTCGGCACGGACGGTATCCGCGGCGTATACGGCGAAGACCTTACCGACGAGCTTGCCTATATGACGGGCAATTATCTCGGCTACTCGGCAAGCGGCGGTAGCGTCGTTGTCGGTAGAGATACGAGAATCAGCGGCGAAGCCCTTTCAAAGGCTATAATAAAAGGCATCACCGACGCAGGAGCAAACGTCGTGGATCTCGGCGTCGTTTCAACCCCTGCCGTAGCGTTTGTCACAACGCACGTCGGAGCAAACTACGGCGTCGTACTCAGCGCGTCGCACAACCCTGCCAAGTATAACGGCATCAAGATTTTCAACTATGACGGAAGAAAACTCACTTCCATAGAAGAAGTCGAAATCGAAACCCACATTTCAAACAACACTCCTATTATAAAGCAAGAAAAGGGTGAAGTCGTCGACGGCAAAATGCACATGCAATGCTATCACGACGACCTTAAAAAACTTATCGGAAACCTTAAAGGACTTAAAGTCGTTCTCGATTGCAGCAACGGTGCGCTTTCAAAAGTTGCCCCTGCTTTTTTCAAGGAACTCGGCGCGGAAGTGTTTTCGTATAATGACACGGGGGACGGTAGCAAGATAAACGAAAATTGCGGCGCTCTTCACCCTGAATTCTGCGCGGCAAAAGTTCTCGAACACGGCGCAAACGTGGGCTTTTCTTACGACGGCGATGCCGACAGACTTATAGCAATCAACGGCAGAGGTAAAACCGTTGACGGCGACAGCATCATTTATATGATTGCCAAACGCTTAAAGCAACAAGAAAGACTTAACGGCAACGAAGTCGTCGGCACCGTTATGACCAATATGGGCGTCGAACAAAGCCTTAAAAAACTCGGCATAAAACTTACGAGAACGGACGTAGGCGACCACAACGTTATGGAAGAAATGCTCAGAAAAGACCTTTTGGTCGGCGGCGAGCAATCGGGACATATCATACTTAGAGAATTTTCAAACACGGGCGACGGACTTTTGGCAAGCCTTTATCTTTGCAAACTTATGGAAGAAACGGGCAAACCGCTTGAAAAACTCGACGACAGCTCGCACTACCCTCAGGTTATGGTAAACCTCGAAACCAAAAAGAAAAAGGAAATCATGGCAGACCCTATCGTCAAAGAGTTTATCGACGCGCTGGCAATCGAACTCGAAGACAAAGGACGTGTCCTTTTAAGAGCAAGCGGAACCGAACCTAAAATCAGAATTATGGCAGAATGTAGCAAAGCAAGCCTTGCCAAAGAAATGGTTCAAAAAATGAAATCTTTCATCGAAGACAATTTCGAGATGTGATTTCCGTTTAGCTTTAATAAAGTTACGGTTTAGTTTGTATCTAAAAATTAAATTTAAAAGCTCCGCCACACGGCGGAGCTTTTTGATTATGTTATTCTTGTTAGCCGAAAACATCTGTCTTCGACTTGCTTTAATAGCGAAAATTATTTTTTCTGCTTTTGTTCTTTTTTATACTCGAGACACGGCTTGTCCAAATCCAAATGTTTGAATACGCCAAAATGTGTGCCTTTACGCTTTTCGACAGGCGGCAATTCCATATAATTTCCATAAACCGTACTTAAATAAGCGTCGGCATTTTTTATTCCCATTATCTTATGCCCTTCAAATTCATAATCGGCATAATCAGTAAACCAATCGTATGGCATCACTCTTTGGAAATTTATGCAATCGGCAAACGTTACCGTGCCGTTTTTATTGTTTTCTCGTATAGGCGCTTTAACAAAATGCTTAGTTAAATTTGCAGCTCCGCACATCTTAGAAATCAATCGAGCAGTTTGCATAGCGAGTTTTATTATGCCTTTTTTTCGTTTAATGTTAATCTTTGAACGCGACGCTCTGAATCCGTCAGACTTAATTTTATTGCGCCATAATTTCTTTATAACGTTTTTGTTGTCTCTCATTCTATAAATAGGGAAAATATCAACCCATATAGCGTTATAATATGAATCCAATTCCGAATACAAATTTTCAACGCATGTGGTTCGTATATCAAATGCTTTTGCATACATCAACGTATAATCTTTGCAGTTTGTGTGGTCTTGAATTTTTATATGTTCAGGCAAAAGTTTCGGCGCTTCTTCACGAAATTTCACGTAATTATCATACGTCATGGCGATGTCCACGTCATCGTCCCACGGAATAAACCCTTTATGGCGCACCGCGCCCAACAAAGTTCCGGATGTCATAGTATACTTAACACCGATTTGTCTGCACACTTTATCGATTTCCAGCAATATGTCAAGCGCTATTTTTTGTATCCTTTTATTTATTTCGTTTTCTGCCATTTCGTTTTCCATAAACACCTTTCCAAAAATATTTATTCCGTTTAATATTTATAATTCTACGAATCTAATTTTTTGATTCATCTGTTTCGATATCGTCCGTTGTTGATATCTCATTATCGGCCTTATCCAGAATTCCATTATCAAGCGACGCATTATCGGCTTGCATATCGACACTCTCTTCTTCGGTTTGTTTTTCCACTACTTCTGCCGTGTTTTCTTCTGAAACATCGGCTTGAGCATCATCTACTTCTTTATTATCGTTTTCCGCTTTTTTAGCTTTCTTAGCTTTTTTATCTTTAATTTTTTGTATCAAAATTTTGATTTCGTTTTTAAACAGCAAAATTCCGAGTCCGATGACTACCACTATCGCTATTATCAAATAGTACCATTTTAAGTACAAGAACATAAACGAAATTCCTGCATAAATAGGAACAAATGCCAAGAAATACCAATATCTTACTTTTAAATTTATACACTTTTTTAAAGCTATAAATCTGAACACCAAATTCACAAAGAATCCGACCAAGAATCCGATGTTTGCAGCCTGCACTCCGACTCCTGCATAAATAAGCCCTACGACAAGTCCGGCATTAACCAAAGTGCCGATAACGGTCGAAACAAAAACCATATTCGTCTTTTTGATACCGCCAAAAATACTGCCGACAAACGAGCTGACAATAGAAACTATTGCACCGCCCATTGCAAGCGGAATAAGATAAATAGACGTCGAATAGCTTGTATCTATAAACGAAGGGAAAATGGCAAGCAATATTTTGATTGCAGGAAGCATTAAAGCAAGCCCTACCATTACTACCCTTATAAGCAAGTCAAGTGCTTTTGTATAATATTCGCCCGTTTCTTTGGATAGTGAGTTATCTTTTGAATATGCAAGTTCCGTCCAAGCGAGTTGGAAACAAGTAGACAGAAGATAAACAGCCGACGTAAATTTGTTCGCTATCGCAAGATATCCGTTTGCCGCCGTTCCGAGCAAAAACGAAACTAAGACCTTATTTAACGACGTAAGTCCCCAATACGCAACCGAATTTACCGCAAGCGGCAATGCATATTTGAACATTTCTTTTAAAAGAGGCTTATCAAAATACTGTTTTTTCAGGCTCTTGTAAGACTTGTTTTTTATTTCAAGCATAGCAAACTGCACGAAACAAGAACAAATACTTGCTATGTACAGCGAGCTGTAATCCATTTTTGCGACCAATATCAAAAGCAAATTGAGCGAAACGCTGACAAGCGTCGCCACGACACCGGAAGCCGCATAGTAAACGTTGTTTCCGTATCCGCGGCAAATATAGCCCGAAATTTGCGCAAGCATACTGACCAAGCCGTAAGCGAGCAAATACCAAGGATATTCGACCGGCGCAGTCACCGCCGTTATCGAACCGCCTACGACGTAGACTATAAGGCACATAAAGAACATGCTCATTCCGACGCATATAGCTTTGCCCTTATTCTCTTTAAGGTCAAACATATAGCGGAGAATTACCGCGCCTATATCCATAAAAATCAAATTCTGTAAGAACTGAACGATTGCCGTTGCGGCGTCGTAATAACCGAATGCCGTCGAATCGATATACTTTGTGTAAAGCGGTACAAGGAAAAACACCATCACTTTGGACAGTATGTTTCCCACAAAATATATTCCCGTCGATTTTACGATTTTTCTTATGTCGCTCATTTTTCGTTTTGTCATGCAAATCAAAAACTCGATTTGCAAATATTCCTATTTATTTAACAGTTTCTCGTATTTTTCAATGCAAGATTTCGCAATGCTCTTCCACGCGAACTTTTTATCGGTATATGCGATTGCGTTTTTGCTCTTTTCTTTCCAATTCTTCCTGTCGCTATATGCTTCTTTTATCGCATTTTTAATGCTTTCCGCATCGTTTCCCGCATTATACCCGTAGCCGTATTCGGCAATATCGGCTGTAAGATTTGTGCCTTCCGTGATAATAACAGGCATACCGACGTTCATAGCTTCGATAATTCCCAAAGGCATACCCTCAAAACGCGAAGTCTGAATAAACAAATCGTTTGCTTTAAGCGCGTTAATTTTTTCGGCGCCGAAAACAGGCTCGTTAAACGATACTATATCTTCTATGTCGAAACTTTTTGCAAACTCTTTAAGAGTCGCAAGTCTTCCTGCAAAATCAGGGCCGTAAATGCTGAGCTTTATATTCGGAATACTGCCCTCTGCTTTAATTTTTGATAAAGCGTCAAACAACAAATCCAGACCTTTATGCACGTAATCGAGTCTGCCGATATAAACGAGGTTGAAACCGTCTTCGGAAAATTCGGTTTTCTTTTCGGGCATTTCGAAAATGCCGTTCGTAGATATAAATTTTGTCGGCGTTTTGATTTTAATTTCATTCAATTCGCCGTCGGACAAACATTGTACGGCTTGTGCTTTTCTTATGAACTTGTTGAAAAACAAAATATACGCTATCTTCTTTTTCAGCCATTTTTTATGCAATGCGCCGTCTGTGATTTCGCCGTGCGGAATTATGACATACGGGATGTGCCTTTTTAAAAGCTGTTTGTAAACCTTTATGTTTTCGACAAGATTGACTTCGTTAAAAACTACAAGGTCGGGCTTGTCATAAGGCTTAGGCAAATAATCGGGAAAATTTTCCGCCCCCTTGTATTCAAGTTGCATATCGCCCGTTTCGCAATCAATATTACGATAATTGACAAGCCTTACGTCTGCAAACTCGTTTTGCGTTTTTACGTATTGCGGAACGACGACGTGAACGCCGTTCGTCTTATTATTAGAACTACTGACCAAATGTAAAATTATCATTCTTCCCTCAATGCCGATACGCGGCTCTTAGCATACGGTTTGTCTTAGCCTTTTCAATCGTTTATTTTAACATTTTGCCAAGGCGATGTCAAACCACGCTTCTTTGGCAAATGCCCTAACAACCGCTTGTTGCTTAGCCTGAAAAATTCCAGAATTCGTACGGATACAAGCGATTCCATTCCGGTCTGAATATCATAGACACAAACACCATCGCCACCATAACCAAACCTATTACGTACGTTAGAAATTTCCTCTCTTCTTTCGGCAAAGCCATCAAGGCGTTAGGGAGTTCCACAATGCCTATAAGCATAAAGTACGTGCTTGCTCTCGTGAACAAATTTACGCTGTACGCTAAGCAGTTTAAAAGCAAAAGTCCCACGAAATTGGTTGTAACAAGTTTATCGCAATACCCATTTTTCCTGTTTGCGCAATATATCACACAGCAAAAAACAAAACTTTGCACAATCGAATACGTAACAGCGAGCCTTCCGCTACCTACGTACTTGCCGCTAAAATACCCCGCATATTCAGGTATGATTTTTAATAGGATTTTTGACAACATTCCGCTGACAGAAAGTACTGCTAAAACTATCGCGACAAATGCGACAAACCACATTCTTTTAGGGCATAAACCTTTAAGAAAGAATGCAAAGCATATTAGCGCCGTTTTATGAAAAGTATAAGCAAGCAAAATCAAAGCTATCGGCGTTATCAGCTTTCTGTGTCTTATTGCCTGATACGCATATAAGCAAATGACCATTGCAAGACTTTGCCTTAAAATGTTCGTAAAAATAGAAAAGCAAGTGCAGAACAGCAACACCAGTGAAAACATTAAATTTTTGGAATATTTATAAACGTATATTCCGACTCCGAGATAGCAAATCGTTGCGGTTATTATCAAAAGTCCCGCGCCGCTCGTCGTTATTTTTCCGATTATCAAACAATAGTATTGATACCCTATCTCGATTGCGAAATCTTTATTGATGCCCCAAAGATTTATTCTCGTAAAATAATTCAGATAAGTCGGAGTATCGTTGCCGATATTGGAACTGCGGAATGCGGTAAGAACCCACAAAAAAAGAAGCACGACAAAAAAATACAATCTTTCGTCGCCGACGTTCTTTCTGGAAATTACTCCCGTATTCGACTTCATAATTGCGTTTTTATTGTAATTTGCGCCTACCGCCAAAGCGAGCAGAATCGCCGCCGCAATTACTACGTAAAGTACCATTTGGTATTCTTTCTCCTTTATCCTCGTTTACATAAAAGCAAATCGTAAACGGTTTGCCGATTCTCTTTACTCCGATATTTTCGTTTCGCTAAGTATAGATTAAAACATAGACATTTTTGTTATATTCACTCAAAAACAAATCCGCCGCTTATTCAACCGTCACGGACTTTGCAAGGTTTCTCGGTCTGTCAGGATTATAGCCCTTTCCGACCGAAACGAGATAGGCAACCATCTGCATCGGTATTATCGAAAACAGCGGCGACAATTCCACGTCAACCTTAGGCGCTTTCAAAATATCCTTGTCTTTCACCGCAAAGTCTTTAAGGTCGAGCGACGTATAGTATTTAAGCATCGCTCCCCTTGCTTTTGCCTGTTCGACTATGTTAAGCGTTTTTGAAATAAGTTTCGGTTCGGTTACGATTGCAAGCATAGTCGTGCCTTCTTCGACAAGAGCAATCGTGCCATGTTTTAATTCGCCCGCCGCATACGCCTCGCAAGGTATATACGAAATTTCTTTAAGTTTAAGGCTTGCTTCCAAGCACGTTATATAATCCATGTGTCTGCCGACGAAATAAATCGACCTGCTGCCGTTTATCTTTTTGACAAACGCTTTGGCGGCGGTCCACATTTCGTCGAGATTTATCGTCATTGCCTGACTCGAAATGCGACGCGCAATCGTTTCGTAATTTCCGTCGCGAAGGAAGTCGGCAAGAAGCATCATAACGGTGACTTGCGCGTTATACGCCTTAGTCGAAGCAACCGCAACTTCCGTGCCTGCGCAAATAGGAAGCGAATGGTCGCAAATATGAACGAGATTGCTTGTCATAACGTTCGTTATTCCGAGCGTTTTTGCGCCGTTCTCTTTCGCCACCTTAACGGCGTGCAACGTGTCGGCAGTTTCGCCCGATTGGCTTACGAATACGCAAAGCGTGTGCTTGTCGATATACGGCGGATTGTAAACGAACTCGCTTGCAAAATGCGTTCTGCAAACTTTGTGCGCATTGTCTTCCGCAAAGATTGCGCCGACCATACTTGCATGATAACTCGTTCCGCACGCTACGAATTCTATTCTGTCGATATCTTTCCAAAACTCAGGCTCTATCATTGTGAGCGGATTGAGCTTTTTCATATATATATCTATCGTCTTTACGATAACTGCGGGAATTTCGTTTATTTCCTTTTGCATAAAGTGTGCGTTGTTGCCTTTGTCCGCTCTTTCGCCGAGCGAAACCATAGGCTTAAATTCAAGCTCGTATGCCTCTCCGCCTTGCTTATATGCTTTTATACCGTCTTTCGTAACTTCACCGTAAATGCCGTTCGGAACGACGACGTATTCTTTGCAGTTTCTTCCGAAACCTAAAATATCGCTCGAAACAAAAGTTTCGCCGTCCGCTTTACCTATAAGAAGCGGCGATTCCTTTCTTGCAAAATAGATAACGTCGGGGGTGTCTAACGCAATCATCGCAATAGCGTATGAACCTTGAACGGACTTTAAACTCTCGCCCAAACATTCGATGATAGACAAATTAGGTCTTTGCGCATTTATATACGCCACCATATTCACAACCGTTTCCGTGTCGCAATCGGTTCTGAACGGAACGTCCGCCAAAACCTTGTCGCGAAGCATAGCGTAGTTCTCGATAATTCCGTTATGCACAATCGCAAACCTATTGTTGTAGCTTAAATGAGGGTGCGCATTCTTCTCGCACACTTCGCCGTGAGTCGCCCAACGCGTATGTCCGATTCCGCAATGCAATCCGCTAGGACAAGTAATGCTGTCAAACAAATTTGCAACGTTGCCTACTCTTTTTTGTACAACGATTTTGTTTTCGTCGATATAGCCTATTCCTGCCGAATCGTAACCGCGATATTCGACGTTCAACAAACCCTCTTTAATATTTTCTATACAATCGCCATTTCCTAAATAGCCAACTATTCCGCACATATTACCATCCTATGTATTTAGAATAAAATTGTTCGTCTTTCGATGAATTTCAGCTTTCGCTTCATATTATTATATAATATCGAACACGTTTAATCAATCGTTTTTGTTTTATTATTCCCTTTTGACCGCATTTTCACCGCATTTTAAAGCGCATTTTATGCTTTTTATCGGGTAGAATAAGTTTTAAAATTCATTCACGCAAAACGCAAGGCTAAACATATTATAAACCAAGAGAGTAAATTTCGATAAATCTCAAAATTTGCTTTCGTACTTAACAAAGCAAGTCTATCCGCCGACTTCGAAGTTTAAGCCTTACTTTCCTACGAGTTTGCAACGTTTATTTAAACTATCGGAAGTTTTACTTGACTAATGCGCAAATGTAGTACCCCAAGCGGATACGCAAATAAATAGGTTTATCGGTTTTTGATTCCGGCAGAGATTGTTAAACGTTTAAGCAAGATGCAACTTTATAAAATAAATCAGATAGCGTACATACCGAAAAGGAGGAAATATATGTTCGGAAATTGTTTTGGTAACGGCTGCGGAAGATGCGGCGGCGATAATAATTGTTGCGACGGACCGCGCCAAATCGAGTACGTTTGCAGACAAGGTCCAAGAGGGCCAAGAGGATTCACGGGTCCTCAGGGCCCGCAAGGTCCTAGGGGACTTATGGGCGTGCAAGGTCCGCAAGGAGCAACAGGTGCAACAGGCGCTACGGGCGCAACCGGAGCGACCGGTCCTCAAGGTCCGGCAGGTCCACAAGGTCCACAGGGCGAAACGGGTGCTACAGGCGCAACCGGTCCGCAAGGTCCGCAGGGTGAAACTGGCGCTACGGGTGCAACCGGTCCGCAAGGCCCACAGGGTGAAACTGGTGCTACGGGTGCAACCGGTCCGCAAGGTCCTGCAGGACAAAGCAACGCCCTATATGCGTCAAGCGGCGCACAGACAAATATCGCAACAACGGCTATCATTCCCGTTGTGCAAACGACCGCAACTCCGCTTAACACTTCGACCATATCGGGACAAAGCGTAAGTCTTACAAGCGGCTATTATTTGATTAGCTTCGGCGCGACAGGAACAGGAACAGACGGAAGCGAAATTCCGTTCTCTATTCAACTTTATGCAAACGGCACGCCTATCGCAAACGAAATTGTCACCGATGCGGCAAGCAACACGCAAGCGGCAGACGTTGCAAAAACGATAGTCTATAACGCCGCCAGCGACGGCACGCTCTTGTCCATTCACAATGCAGGCGCTAACACCGTCAATATCACAAACGGCTATATCACAGTTTTAAAACTCACCTGATTTAGCATAGAACTCGCAAAAAGCGCTCGCCTTAAGGCGAGCGTTTTTCAACGTTTATCAAACTTTTGGACTCTAAACTATTTATCTAACGCATTATTTATATAATCACAAACCCGTGCAAATGTAGTTTTTAATGAATGTGTAGTCAAAAAAAAGCAAAAAATTTGAAAAAAAGTGTAGTCAAAAGTGTAATCAAAAAATTTTGGGTAATTTAGAAAATGTAAAAAAGTGCCAAAAATAGCGAAATACCACTCAAAAAGAGTGGTATTTGTTACTTATCTTGGTGGAGATAATGGGATTCGAACCCATGACCTCTTGACTGCCAGTCAAGCACTCTAGCCAACTGAGCTATACCCCCAAGCAATGGTATTATATCATAACTTTTTAAAAATGCAATGATTTAACGCAAAATTGTTTTTCTTCGGCAATTAAACTTATGTTTCGTTTTATGCGACGCATTTATACAATTCTTATCCGTTTTGCCATAAAAGCGGACGCCGCTTTTGACCGCTAACGAAATTGTCACCTGCTATATCAACAATTATCGTTGCTTATTGTTCGTTATCGTTGCCGAAATCGAGCTTTATAATGTGATGCCCGACATAGCGTTTCTCTTCGGGCGGAAGTTGCATATAATCGCCGTATAAAGTTTTTAAATATCCGTCAAAGTCTTTCGGGCAACTGAAAGTCGTATCTTCAAACGGCAATTCAACGGTTTCGTTAAAAATACTCTTAGGCGACACAAGATAAGGATATTTAAGTCCGTTGCTCGACGGGAAAATGCCGTCGAAATCGGCATCGCCTTTTTTAGCCATCTTTTCGTATGCGGCTACCAAACGTTTTTTGGTGGTAAACAAACAGAAAAACTTAATCACCGTAAACATCAGAACTTTATAGACAAATTTAACAAATGACGCATTTTCGGATTTAAACTTCAACGCGCGACATTTCATAGCGAGCATCGCAACGAGAAAATGGTGTTTCAGACGCAATTTTTTTTGCAATCTTTTGTTTTCCGTCCAAACGTCATAAGGGAAAATATCGACGTAAATGCCTTGATGCGACTTTGCGTTTTCATAGGCATTTTCCACGAAACTTGTGCCGTTTTTTCTGATTTTCGCAAAAGGTATCGGATAATACTTGTCCGTTTCATAGGTTTGCAAAAAATACTTATCGCCCAGTTCTTTTTGCGCGACATCTAAAAACTTTTCATAATCGGCTCTCGGCATGGACATATCCATATCGTCGTCCCAAGGGATGAAACCTTTATGGCGAACGGCGCCTAACAAACTGCCGAAGTCGATAATATATTTCAGTTGGTACTTGTCGCAAATTCGCTTAATTTCTTTTGCTATTTCGAGTTGCGTAAGTTGAACTCTTCTCAATTCTTCGTTTGTCATAAAATCCTTTCAGGCAATCTTAACTTGCCCTTTGCATTTAATTTTATTCGTCGGCACAATATTGTCCGACGTAATTTAATTTATCAAATTATTCCGCACCCTTGATTCTGTCCAAAAACGGCTTTACTATCGCATAGGACTTTTTGCCGTCGTGGACGTAGTTAGAGTGGTTTGCGCCTTGTATGATTGCAATTTCGCTATCTTTTATATTGTTTGCGATATACGCCGTATCGCTAAGGTGCATAATGTCGAACTCGCCTGCAACGATAAATGCGGGAACACGTATTTTTGCTAAGTCCGTCGGCGTAAAGTTCGGCTCGTTTAACATCATATCGTTTAAAATGCTATGCTTAAAAGCATTTTTGATTTTAACGCCGATTGTGAAATATGCCTTAAATTTGCTCGGATGACTGTTTGCGCCAAACGACACGAACGCTTTCATAAAATCGGGATATTCGATAGCCGTGTTGATTGCGACGATTCCGCCGTCGGAATGTCCGATGACAATAGGTTTTTCAATATTAAGTTTTTCGGCAAATTCTACAAGGTCGGCAGAGATAAGTTTGTATGAAATTTCAGATGCCGAATCGCTTTGTCCGTGGTTGCGGCTGTCAGGCAAATACACGGTATATGAATTTGCAAGGTATCTTCCCAAACTTGCAAGTTTAGTATGATTACTGCCGTTGCCGTGTACCAAAATGACAGCTTGCTCGCCGCTTCCGATTTTGGCATAATGCATTCTGCCGAACGACAATTCGACGTCCGTTTCAATCATCGTTTCGGACGACGGTTCACAAACCGAACTTGTATCTACTTTAATTAAATTATAACGCTTAGACATACAATGCACCGTAACGAAATATGCGCACACGGCTATTATCGCCGCGACCGCTATCGCAAGAAAAACGATAAGCGTAATTTTTTTCGCCTTGGTCATAACTTTTTTCATAATTCAACTTTAACACATAGTGTCCGTTTTTTCAACTTAAAAAGAGAGCGCAAGCTCTCTTTTTTATAAACACCTTAACTGTTTACTGCCTAACGCCTCGTTTGGACGTTAATTTATTCGTCTTTATCGGCTGCAACTTTTTGCGCCGTTTCCGAATTGTCCAACATTACGATTTCGCTTTGAACTTCATCGCCTGCGATTTCGACTGTTTGCTTATTCTCTGCCGGCGATTCGTCGGCATCGCTCGCCCCGTACGCTTTTTTCACCATAACTTTTCTCAATGCCCGAATTGCATAGCTAAGCCCGATGAACACGCCTAGCAAAGCAAGACAAATGAAAATCATAAACGCGTAGCCTTTTGCCGCGTCGAAAGGCTTGCCGCCGCCGACATATTTCCAAAGTTGATTTGCGTTTAAAAACGGATACGGAAACCAGTGGTCCGCCGCAAGACATCCGCGCATTTCCGACACAAACAAATAGCAAAGCGGAAAAACCATAAAGAGCGGACATTGTTTAAGCTCGATTTTTTCGTCGCTGAGCGGAAAGAAGAAAAGAACTGTCATTCCCACAGGCATAATTATGTGCTGGAAGTAGTTGATAAGATTGTTAAGCCAAAGCCCCGTGTTCCAAGGATAGCTTTGAACAAACGGAAGCAAAACCGCGCAATAGACAAGCCCCGTTATAAATATGTATTCTGTCACCATGCCGCTAAGGATAGGATTGTATGCGACCTTTTTAAACTTATCCGTAGCGAACACAGCCGCCCCTATCATAATTAAATAGACGCTTGCAAAAATGTTGGACAGTATCGTGAAATACATAAGCATATTCGGACCGCTGACATAGTTTGTCGTCATATTAGGATAAAACGGAACGCCGAATGCGGTTGCGTCGTAAAGATATGGTCTTATCAATGCGTTGTAAGCAAATATTTGATGAAGGACAAACAAAATGCCCAAACTGCCCAAGACTATAAAGCCGACAGCCATAATCTTGTTTTCTTTTAAAAATTTAACAGCCTTACTCATAACAACCTCCTATCCGCCGCGTATTCGTTTTTTGTGATATAATGATTAACAAATAAATTATATTTAATTATATATCCGATTGCTTTGCCGTTCAACAGCCTTTTAAAAAAGGAAACAAAATCGCAAAATTTTGTTTCCTTTGTAAATCTCCTTATTTTAGGCTAAAACCTAATGCCCTTAACCGATTAAAATTCAAAATTCGGCATACGACTTATAATTTCAGTGTTAGTTTTGACGAACGTTTCGCTAAGCGGCGTTAAATAAAAACCTTTGCCGCCGCAAAGGTTTAATAAAGTAATTTCTTATTTGGGCAAATTACGCTCAACGGCGCTTTAAGGTTCCTGCCTTGTCACTCTTGACCTATTTCAAAGTCGGAAACTTCAAACAAAATATTTTTTGTCACAAACTCGCCGCTGCGTTTCTCGCCTATTTCGTTCTCCAAAGTTAAGTCGGTCAAATCGTCAACCGTATAACGGTGCAATTCGCCGTTGACAACCGCCTCGTAAATCGTTACGCTACGATTTAAATAAGTCGATTTTTCAATGACTTCGAGTCCTGCCAAATTCTTTGCTGTCAAATGCGCATTGAAAAGCTGCGAGCGAAATATATCTACCAAATCGCCAAACACCGGCGCCGACGAACGATAAACCGCCGTGCCGTTCTGACTTATTGAATAATAATAATCATTGCCTATGCAAGTGAACGGATTAGAGCCGTTGTTTGCGGTGTAAACGATTTTATAATTTTTACAATTATCGAAAGCGTAGTCGTTTATATTCGGAGCAAGCCTTGTCAAATCGATTGTAAAAGTTTTCGTATCGTTTTTCCAAACAAACTTTCCGAGCAAAAGTCCGAACTTGCCGTACCATTCAAAGTCCTGCGATTTGTCGGCAATATCGAGCCATTTGATTTTCTCTTCGTTATCGACCCAAATCGCATCTTTAAAGCCGCCCGAAATAAGTCGGGAACAATACGACACTGCGCTTCCGTTAGCGAAATTTGATATTTCGACGTGCGCTCCGACGGTTTTATTCGCCTTATTGCTATACACGAAATTATATTTTATCCTGCCGCTATTAGGTTTAGGAACAGCAGCTGAATAACCGACTTTTTCAAGCCATTCGCCAATCCATTCGTAATCTTCGATTTTTAACTTAATCGGCGTAACGCTTCCCTTTTCAAAATTAATTTTTCCTAACGCTTTAACGAAAGTTTCCCAATCACGCTCCGACGTAAAACCGTCGATTAAATACTTGACAAAAAGTTTATCGCCGCTCACACTTGTCGAAACCTTAACGTTACATTCGGAAAGTTTTTTGCCGAACGCATAGCCTTCAAGTTCCATAAATCTGCAAAACGCGTTTGCCGCTTGTTCGCTTACTTCAAAATATTCAAGACTTACGGTAACCGACGTAAATGCGTCGTAATCGCTTTCGGACTCGACCATCGGCATATTAAACAGTTTGCCGTCAAAAGTCGGAACGTCTATCATTTTTGCAGGGAGGTTTCTAAGATAAAAATCATACGGCACCGAAACGTACAATTCGCTTTCTTCGCCTACGACGCTTTGTCTAATCTTTATTTCGACGTCACCTTTTCTAAGAACGTTATTCACTCCCTCAAACGTCAAATCGTAATTCTTTTTTTGTAAATCGACAGTCAACCTATCACGCTGTTCGCCTGCCGCATTCATCTTGCCGAATTCAAAACAAAATGATTTATATCCGTCGGCAAAACTGTCCGAAACGGACTTGTATCCGTTTGGTGGCAAAAGGTCGCTTGGCAACTGATTCATAGGATATTTCGGCTCCGACAAATCGCCGCTATCTCCTTTTCCGTTACAAGCGCACAGAATCGCCGCCATAACAGCAACGACTATTAAAATCAAAAAAAGTTTTTTCCTCATCTCTTACCTTTTGTTTTTACGACAATTCTTTTTGCAACAATTCTTATTGTTTATCCGAATCGACTTTTTCGTCATTGTCGACTTGCTCACGAATCTCTTTATTGTCCGCAGGAGTTTCTTTCGTCTCGACGTTTTCCCTTTCGGCATCGAAAGCGGAATCAACCGCTCCGTTAGCGCCGTCAGATTCTTTTTTGTTAGTTTTTGCTTTACGCCTTAAAAGTATGCCGCCAAAACCTTTTCGCTTCAAAAGTTCGGTGGTTTCTCTGACGGAATAGTTCTTCGTCAAATATTCCATTTCTTCGATTGCTTTAAGCTCGTCGTAAACAAACGCCTTTACGGTGTAAGTCTGACCGGCTCTTATAACTCTGTCGCCTGCTTTATCGGTCGTATCTACCTTGTTGCCCTCGTCGTCGACCTTGATGACGTTTACGATAGTACAGCCGTACGGCCACAAAATATCCTTTACGCTTCTGCCTTCGACAAACGAACCTTTTTCAACAACGACGGAAAACTCATAGACCTTACGGTGCTTGCCCTTGTAGGCGTTCTTGAAAGAATCCATAAGCGCTTTTTCGTAAAGCGGTTCTATTCTTAAAGCTTCGACTATTAAATAGGCAATCATAACCGTTATGCCTGTCGACAAAAAACTGCTGAAATAATTGTTTGTCATCTCAACGACAAGCACTATCGCGGTAAGCGGAGCGCGCATTGTCGCGCCCATAAACGTAGTCATCGTAATCAAAACTATCGTTTGATAAAACTCACTCGAAAGCCCCATTGCGATAAATGCTTTTCCTAAAAGTCCGCCCACAAGCGCGCCGATTGTCAATACGGGAACAAACATTCCGCCCATTGCGCCGGAGTTAGGCGTGATAATCAGAAGTGCGAATCTGACGAAAAACATAACGAGCAACACTTGCCACGTAAAATCGAGATTTAAAATTCCCTGTATAATTCTGTGTCCGCCGCCGATTGCGTCGACAAAAACAAGTCCGACAACGCCCGTCAATAGGAATATGAAAACTATTCTGAGCCACGTCGGAATTTTGACGAGCTTTTCACGAACAAGTTCGCCCGTTTTTGCAAACAACGTGTTAAAAAGCGCGGCAAGACAACCGCACGCAATGCCGATAATAAGCAAAGTCCAATAGAACTTGTACGGCATAAGAGTGAGAGTTCCGATTTGCAAAAAATAATCCGATTGTCCGACAAGGTCTCCTATCGACTGGCTTACTATGGTCGCAAAGAACACCGAAGACGCCGCCGTCATCAAAAGCATCGGCGAAAGTCTTTTATGCGCTTCTTCAAGTGTGTACAAAATGCCCGATAAAGGCGCGCCGAATGCTACGGCAAAACCTGCAGCCGCACCGCCCGTTACGTTGTAGCGTTCCCAAGCAGGACTTCCCTTTTCGATGAAATGTCCGAAGTCGTTCGTTGCCTGTCCGATTGTGCTTCCGAGCTGAATCGAAGGGCCTTCCGCTCCGAACGTCAAGCCGCCGGTGTATGACAAAAAGCTGCTTGCCATAGTGCCGAAAATCGTCCTTACCCAATTGTAACGTTTCATTCCGCGCATTGCGCCTTCTGCGTTTGCTATGCTGTTTGTACGAAGTTCGGGAATGGCTTTGTTCATAATTGCCGACAAAAGCGCAAGAACTATAAGCCCTGCGAACAAAAGCGGTATAAACGTAGGATTGAGCCTGAACCACTTGTATATCTGAATCGATTCGTTTTCAAGATATGACGCGCACCATTTAAAGCCCCATACGACTAAACCCGAAAGAACGCCGCTAACACCGCCGAAAACCAATATCGGCAAAAGCGTCGTTCGGATATAGCCTATCATAAATTTTTCGCTCGATTTGTTCTTTGTCATTTCCACCAATATACGCCGTTTACAAAAATAGCGTTCATAGCATTTTGATATGCTATACCATACACCATTTATCGGTTTTAGTCAAGTCTTGTTCAATTTAGTTCGGTTTTGTTCGGTTTGTCAGTTAGGTTCCGTTTCGTTTCGCCGTTTTAAGCAAATCGCTAAATAGACGTTTAATAGGTAGAATTTAACTTTAAACCTTAGACTTTAAAATTCGGCTTTAAAGCCCCGACTTTAAGAATTTAGTTTTAAGCCTTAACTTAAAACATCTTTCTTTAAATTTTAACTTTAAGCCTTAAACTTTAATATTTCGACTTTAAGACTTACCTAAAACATCTTATTTTAAGGTTTAACTTTAAAAATCAAAAACTTGAATTTAAGCCCTAACCTAAAAAAAGATACGCTACCGCATATAGCGGTAGCGTTATATTTCTCGTTATCTAAAGCCACTTCGATAACGAACGGGGAAGAACTATTTTCCGCTGTCGCCGTAGTTCGAGAGAACTCTTGCAGACGGGTCGCTTACGTCGCAACCTTTCCACAACTTGTTCGGCATCCAGAAATCGGTTATCATTTTTGCCTGTTTTCCGTAATGCTTTTCAAACAGCTCTCGATAAAGAAGCGATTCTTTCGTGAACGGTGGCAGATAGTCGTATTTTGCCTTGCGTTTTTCAAACTCGGCGTCGCTGTATTTTTGCTCTGCATATTCTTTGATATCGTCCACCATAGAATGACCTACCGCGTCCGAAAAAGCCGCCTTTTCACGATAGAGAATATCGTGCGGAAGCTCGCCTTCGAACGAGTGCCTTAAAAGATACTTGCCGATTCCGTAAACGTTCATCTTGAGTTTCGGGTCTATACTCATAACGTATTTTACAAACGCCAAATCTCCGAACGGCACTCTCGCTTCCATAGAGTTTGAAGATATACAGCGGTCGGCTCTCAAAACGTCGTATTCGTAAAGTTCGCGAATTCGCTTTTGAGCCTCTTTTTGAAACTCTTCTGCAGACGGAGCGAAATCGGTATACTTATATCCGAAAAGCTCGTCCGAAATTTCGCCTGTCAACAACACCCTGACGTCGGTGTGTTCGTGAATGTACTTACACACAAGATACATTCCCACGCTCGCCCTTATGGTCGTTATGTCGAAAGTTCCCAAAATCGATACGACTGTGTCCAAAGCCCTTATTACGTCGTCTTTCGTTATAATGACTTCCGTATGCTCGCTGCCTATGTAGTCCGCAACTTTTCTCGCATATTTAAGGTCTATTGCGTCAGTATCCATTCCGATTGCAAAAGTCTTAATCGGCTTTTTCAGAATTTTTGCGGATATTGCGCAAACAAGCGAGCTGTCAAGTCCGCCCGACAACAAGAATCCGAGCGGAGCGTCGCTGTCAAGACGCTTTTTAATGCCTTCCGTCAAAAGCTCGTTGATTTTTTTGCAGGCGGTTTCAACGTCGTCTGAAGAATACTCGTCTACGTTTGCGATGTCTGAGTAGCAAACGAACTTTTCTCCGTCATAATAGTGTCCGACGGGAAACGGCATAATTTCGTCGCATAAGCCTACGAGGTTTTTCGCTTCGCTCGCAAAAATAATGTCGCCGTTTCTATATCCGTAAAACAATGGTCTTATGCCAATCGGGTCGCGAGCAGCGATAAGTCTTTCGTTTTTTCCGTCATAGAGAATGAGAGCGAACTCGGCGTCCAACATTTTAAATAAGTCAAAGCCGTATTTTTCGTAAAGCGGCAACAATATCTCGCAGTCGGAATCCGACTTGAAAGCATATTCGCCCTCTAACTCTTTTTTGAGCTTTCTGAACCCGTAAATCTCACCGTTGCAAACGACTGCGTTCGAGTTAAGCACAAACGGCTGCATTCCGTCGTCCGTCAAACCCATTATCGCAAGTCTTTGAAATCCGAGCCACCCTTTCGGCAGTTTGATAATTCTTTCTGCGTCAGGCCCTCTCGATTCGGTTTTAGAAAGTCCTTTTTTAAACTCGTCTTCGGAAAACGCTTCCGAAAAACATCCCATTATCGAACACATATTAACTCCTTTATTCTACGTCTTGGAGAGCGTCGTAACCTTCTTCTCCCGTTCTGACCTTAACGGCATTTTCGACGTCATAAACAAAAATCTTGCCGTCGCCGATATGTCCCGTATACAAAACCTTTTTAGCGGTTTCGATTACGTCGCGAACAGGTACTTTGCTTACGACCATTTCAAGTTGAACTTTAGGAAGCAAGCTCGGCTCTATTTCGACGCCACGATAATATTCAGGCTTACCCTTTTGCGCTCCGCAACCCATAACGTGCGTTACGGTCATTCCCGTTATGCCTATATCGACCATAGCGTTTTTAAGCGGTTCCAACATTCTCTCGCGACAAATAATTTCTACTTTCGTAAGTTTCGGCTCGTGCGTCTGCTTCGGTTTTGCCAAATCTTTCCTTTCGACGCTTACCGCCGCCTCACTGTTGACTGCGCCCTGCGTTGACGGAACTACGTCGATAAACGTAACAGGAAGAGCGTCGTAATCGTGAACGGTAATCGGGAAATCTGCGTATGCCGACGGAAGTCCGTGTTCCGTTCTGTCAAGTCCGACAATTTCTTCTTCTTTCGTAACTCTAAGACCGATAGTCTTTTTAATGATAAAGAACGTAAGCGTCATAGTTGCAGTCGTCCAAGCCGCAATCGCAACAAGTCCTGCTATCTGTACGCCGAAAACTCTAAGTCCTTCCACAAAGCTCGTTCCGTGAATCAAAGCATAAATCGGTCCGTCTACTCCGCCCGCCGAAGTGCTTGTAGCAAACAAGCCTGCCGCAATCGTGCCCCACATTCCGTTTGCGCAATGTACGGCGACTGCACCGACAGGGTCGTCGATATGAAGTTTAAGGTCGAGAAGTTCGACGACTCCCACAACCAAGAATCCCGAAACCGCTCCGATTATAGTCGCGCCTATCGCGTCCACGTTCGTACAGCCTGCCGTTACTGCGACAAGTCCCGCAAGCGATGCGTTAAGACACATAGATACGTCGGGTTTTTTGTTCTTTATCCAAGTGAACAACATACATACGACCGTTGCGACCGCAGGGGCGATTGTAGTCGTTCCGAAAATTTGTCCGAGTTGCGCCACACTCTTTGCCGCCGCGCCGTTGAAGCCGTACCAACAAAACCAAAGAATGAAGCAACCGAGCGCGCCAAGCGTCAACGAATGTCCCGGAATTGCGTTTACTTTTATGACCTTGCCGTTTGCGTCGCGGGTATATTTGCCAAGTCTCGGACCGACCATAATCGCGCCGATTAAAGCCGATATGCCGCCGACCATATGGATTGCCGCGCTGCCTGCAAAGTCGATAAATCCGAGCTTTGAAAGCCAGCCGCCGCCCCATACCCAGTGAGCTTCGATAGGATATATAACAAGGCTAATGATTGCCGAATAGATACAGTAAGACGCAAACTTCGTTCTTTCTGCCATAGAACCCGAAACGATTGTAGCCGCCGTTGCGCAGAATACGAGGTTGAACACGAAACTGCTCCAATCGTACGTTGCAAAGTTCGTTATGTATCCGTAATTCGGAATACCTATAAGTCCTGCCAATGCATCTTCGCCGAGCAATAACCCTGCACCGAGCAACATATAAACGATTGCGCCTATACAAAAGTCCATAAGGTTTTTCATTATGATGTTGCCTGCGTTTTTTGCTCTTGTAAATCCCGTTTCCACCATTGCAAAACCGCATTGCATGAAGAATACGATTGCCGCTCCGATAAGGAGCCAAACTCCGAATGTAATTTCTGCCATAAGTCCTCCTTTAACGCACACCGAAGAGCAATTCGCCATAGCTCGGATACGGCCACGCTTCGCTGCTCGTGAGCATTTCGGCTCTGTCCGTTACGGCTCTTAACTCTTGCATCTTTTTAAATACTACGTCGTGATAGTATTCGGCTTCTTTCTGACTTGTTTCGCTGTCTTTTGTCAACGCTTCGTCAAGCGATTCTACTCCGTTCATAATCGCCGTTTGAAGCGCAGACAATTTTTTGAGCCTGTCCGTTTCAAACGCCGCGTCGATAGAAAGTTTCGCTTTTCTTTCAGCCGTCGTTGCTAACGTGTCCACATACTTTTCAATTGACGGAAGCACGTCTTTGTTTATCATATCCACCATTGTTAAAGCCTCGATTCTTATCGTCTTGGAATAGTTTTCAAGAGCGATTTCGTATCTTGCTTTAAGTTCGGTTTCCGTGAAAATCTTAAACTCTTTAAAGAGTTCGACGTTCTTTTCTTTCATCATATACGGCAAACATTCAGGCGTGGATTTAAGGTTTAAAAGTCCTCTCTTTTCCGCTTCTAAAATCCACTTGTCGTCATAGCCGTTTCCGTTGAAGATAATTCTCTTATGCTCGACAATCGTCTTTTTGATAAGGTCGTGAAGCGCGCTCGTAAAGTCGGTTTGCTTTTCGAGGTAATCTGCAAATTCCCTAAGCGACTTTGCGACTGCGGCATTGAGAATTATGTTTGCCTCAGCGATTGACATCGACGAGCCTACCATACGAAACTCAAACTTGTTGCCCGTAAAAGCGAACGGTGAAGTTCTGTTTCTGTCCGTCGTATCCTTAGGAAACTTAGGAATGACGTGAACGCCGATTTTCATTTGTTCTTTTTCTTTCTTGCTGTAAGACGAACCTTTTTCGATTGCGTCCAAAATCTCTTGAAGCTCGTCGCCGATAAAGATAGACACAACCGCAGGTGGAGCTTCGTTCGCACCCAAACGATGGTCGTTTCCTGCCGACGCCGCCGAGATTCTGAGCAAATCCTGATAATCGTCGACCGCCTTAATTACGGCGCAAAGGAAAAGCAAGAATTGTGCGTTGTCATAAGGCGTATCGCCCGGTTCGAGCAAGTTGACGCCCGTATCCGTCGAAAGCGACCAGTTGTTGTGTTTGCCGCTTCCGTTTACGCCTGCAAACGGCTTTTCGTGCAACAAGCATACAAGATGATGACGTTTTGCAACCTTCTTCATAATTTCCATTGTAAGTTGGTTGTGGTCGGTCGCAACGTTTGTCGTCGCAAATATCGGAGCGAGTTCGTGCTGCGAAGGCGCGACTTCGTTGTGTTCCGTCTTTGCAAGTACTCCGAGTTTCCAGAGTTCGTCGTTAAGTTCTTTCATATACGCCTGAACTCTCGGTTTGATAATTCCGAAGTAATGGTCTTCCATTTCCTGACCTTTTGGCGGTCTTGCGCCTATAAGCGTTCTGCCCGTATATATAAGGTCCTTTCTCTTATCGAATAACTCTTCGGGAATAAGGAAATATTCTTGTTCCGGTCCGACGGTCGTTTTAACGGATTTCGCAGTTGTGTTTTTAAACAATCTTAAAATCCTTAACGCTTCTTCGTTTATCGCTTCCATCGATTTCAAAAGCGGCGTCTTTTTGTCGAGCGCTTCGCCGCCGTACGAACAGAATGCGGTCGGAATACAAAGTACGCCGTCTTTGATAAACGCATAAGACGTAGGGTCCCACGCCGTATATCCTCTTGCCTCGAACGTCGCTCTAAGACCGCCCGACGGGAAAGACGATGCGTCGGGTTCACCCCTTACAAGCTCCTTGCCCGAAAATTCCATTATTACGTTTCCGTCTTTGTCGGGAGAAATGAAACTGTCGTGCTTTTCTGCGGTTACTCCCGTCATAGGTTGAAACCAATGCGTAAAATGCGTTGCACCGTTTTCGACCGCCCAATCCTTCATTGCGTTTGCAACGACGTTCGCCGTATTTATGTCAAGGCGTTTTCCGTCGTCGATTGCGAGTCTTACTTCTTTGTAGGTTTCTTTCGGAAGTCTTGCCTTCATAACAGAATCGTTAAAGACCATACTGCCGAATACGCTTGTGATAGTTTCCATATTGTATCTCCTTAAAATTTATTTCGTTTTTGCATAAAAAAAGGCAAAGGCATCAAAGATTTCTCTTTGACACCTTTGCCAAATGATTTTATGTGAGTAGTCTAATTCCGTTTTATCCGTTTGTCAACGATTTTTTTAAAAATTTTTCAAAAATTTTTTTTAGGACATTTTCTTGACAGCCATTAAAGTCGGTGCTATAATTCGACCATAAAAGAGGGCAATGGAGTCCTAAACTGTAAAAGCAGTTAGCTCCGTTGCCCTCTTTTTTTGTTATTATTAAACGTTTGGAGAAAAGGATATGGTAAAAGAAGGTCAAGTTAAAATTCCGGCAGGATGCGCTATAGCAGGCGTGTTCTCAAAAAGCGGTGAAAGAATTTCGGGAAAACTTATCGTCGATTCTATGACGACTATGCACGACAGGTCAAACGGACTCGGCGGCGGTTTTGCAGGATACGGAATATATCCGGAATATAAAGATTTTTATGCCTTTCACGTTTTCTATGACGATAAGACGGCAAGAGAAAACTGCGAACGCTATCTTGACGAAAAATTCGAAATTATCAACCTTTCAAAAATCCCCGTCAGAAAATCGCCTAAAATCACGGACGAACCGCTTATATGGAGATATTTCGTTATGCCTAACCACAATATGCTCCGCGACAGCCATTTGGATGAAAAGGAATACGTTGCGAAAAGCGTCGTTTACGTAAACACGACCATAAAGGGCGCATACGTCTTTTCAAGCGGAAAGAATATGGGCTGTTTTAAAGCGGTAGGTTTTCCCGAAGACGTCGGCGAATATTACAGGCTTGACGAATACAGCGGCTATTCTTGGACAGCACACGGAAGATATCCGACAAACACGCCCGGCTGGTGGGGCGGCGCGCATCCGTTTTCTCTTCTCGACTATTCGATAGTTCACAACGGCGAGATTTCGTCTTACGACGCAAACCGCAGATACATCGAAATGTTCGGCTATAAATGCACGCTTTTGACAGACACCGAAGTCATTGCTTACATAATCGATTTTTTAGTAAGAAAAAAAGGACTGACGCTCGAAGAAACCGCGGCGGTCATCGCTGCTCCTTTCTGGCAAACGATAGAAGAGGCCGACAAAAAGAAAGCCGAACTGTACGGATATCTCAGAAAGGAATTCGACAGTCTTTTGATAACGGGACCGTTTTCGATTCTGGTAGGATTCGACGGCGGAATGATGGCTCTTAACGACAGACTTAAACTTCGGTCTATGGTAGTCGGAGAAAAGGGCGACAGAACGTACTTCGCAAGCGAAGAATGCGCGATAAGAAAAATGGAATTAAACGTTGACAGAATCTGGTCACCAAAAGGCGGCGAACCCGTCGTGGTTAAACTTGAGAGGTAATTATGGAATATAAATATGCTGATTATGAAATTGAAAGAAACGACGTTCGCTGTATAAGATGCAGAGTCTGCGAGAGGCAATGCGCAAATGGCGTACACTCGTTTGTAAAAACGGACGGCGGCGGTTTTATGATTGCCGACGAAACAAAATGCGTCAACTGCCACAGATGCGTTTGTCTCTGCCCTACCAGAGCTTTGAAAATCGTAAAGAGCGACCTGTCGTTTAAAAAGAACGACAACTGGTCGGAAGCCAAAATAAAAGAAATATACAAACAAGCCGAAAGCGGCGGCGTACTTTTGTCTTCGATGGGAAACCCCGAAGAGTATCCCGTTTATTTCGATAAGATTTTGATTAACGCTTCGCAAGTTACAAACCCGCCTATCGACCCGCTCCGCGAACCTATGGAAACGAAAGTCAAACTCGGAAAAAGGCTCGGCGAAATCAGACGTGACGAAAACGGACAAATCATAACTAGCGGCGAACCTATGCTCGACCTTAAACTTCCTATTATGTTCTCCGCAATGAGTTACGGCTCGATAAGTAAAAATGCACACGAAAGTCTTGCGAGAGCTGCCGAAGAACTCGGAACGTATTACAACACAGGCGAAGGCGGCTTGCACGAAGACTTTTATAAATACGGCAAAAACACAATCGTTCAGGTCGCGTCGGGCAGATTCGGCGTATACAAAGACTATTTGAACGCAGGCGCGGCAATCGAAATTAAAATGGGTCAAGGCGCAAAACCGGGTATCGGCGGACACCTTCCGGGCGCAAAGATAACGGACGACGTATCTAAAACGAGAATGATACCCGTCGGCAGCGACGCAATCTCGCCTGCTCCGCACCACGACATTTATTCAATCGAAGATTTAAGACAGCTCGTATATTCGCTTAAAGAAGCGACCGAATACAAAAAGCCGATTATCGTTAAAGTGGCGGCGGTTCACAACGTCGCGGCAATAGCAAGCGGCATAGCGAGAAGCGGCGCAGACATCATTGCGATAGACGGTTTCAGAGGCGGCACGGGTGCGGCTCCGACAAGAATAAGAGACAACGTAGGCATTCCGATTGAACTTGCTCTTGCTTCGGTAGACTCAAGACTTCGCGAAGAAGGCATAAGAAACAAAGTTTCGCTTGTGGTCGGCGGCTCTATCAGAAGCAGTAGCGACGTTGTAAAAGCCGTCGCTTTGGGAGCGGACGCTGTGTACATAGCAACTTCGGCGCTTATCGCTCTCGGCTGCCACCTTTGCAGAAGCTGTCAACGCGGAAAATGTAACTGGGGCATAGCGACGCAAATTCCCGAACTCGTAAAGCGACTTAACCCCGAAATAGGCGCAAAGCGACTTGTCAATTTGCTGACCGCTTGGAACAGAGAAATAAAAGAACTTATGGGCGGAATGGGTATCAACTCCATCGAAGCCTTAAAGGGAAACCGCCTTATGCTCAGAGGCGTCGGACTAAACGAAAAGGAGCTTGAAATTTTGGGTATCAAGCACGCAGGTGAATAACATGAAAAGAATATTCGTCAACGAAAAATGGTGTTTAGGATGCAGACTTTGCGAATACAACTGCGCTTTTGCGAACAAAGGCGGACAGGCTATGTATCTTGCGCTTAAAAACGCCGTCATACATCCGAACATAAAAGTCGAAGAAAAAGACGGCATAACGTACGCCGTTTCGTGCAGACACTGCACCGAGCCGCTTTGCAAAAAGAGTTGTATCGCAGGCGCAATCAAAATCGTGGACGGCGTTGTCGAAATCGACAAATCGAAATGCGTCGGCTGCTACACTTGCGTTTTGGTTTGCCCTTACGGCGCGCTGTCAATCGGCGACAACGGCGTAATGCAAAAGTGCGAGCTTTGCATTTCAAACGGAAACGGCTCGCCTGCTTGCGTAAAGGGGTGCCCGAACCAAGCTATCGTATACGAGGAGAGATAATATGAAATATTTAATCATCGGAAACAGCATCGCGTCCACGGGAGTTATCGAAGGTATACGCCGTATCGACGACAAAGGCGAAATAACCGTGATAGGCGAAGAAAAGCATCACGTCTACTCTCGCCCTTTGATTTCATATCTCATTCAAGGGAAAACGGACGAAGAAAGAATGAAATATCGCGCGGACGATTTTTACGAAAAAAACCGCGTAACGACCTTGCTCGGAATAAAAGCGGTAAAAATCGATAAGGACAAAAAAACGGTTACCCTGTCTGACGGACAAATTTTGCCGTACGACAAACTTGCCGTAGCAACGGGCTCTACTCCGTTCATTCCGCAAATCGAAGGCTATGACGGCGTAAAAAACAAAACGACGTTTTCAACGCTCGACGATGCAAAACGCCTTGAAGGTATGATTGATAAAACCAAAAACGTACTTATTATGGGCGCAGGTCTTATCGGTCTTAAATGCGCGGAATGTCTGGCGCATAAAGTCAAATCCATAACGGTCGTAGACCATGCAAGTTACGTTCTGCACAGCATTTTAAAGCAAGAAGAAGCGGATGAAGTTCAAAAAGTCTTAGAAGAACAAGGCATCAAATTTATGCTCAAAAACGGCGTTAATAAATTCGACGGACAAACGGCGTACCTTGACGGCTCAACCTTGAATTTCGATATTCTTGTTATGGCGGTCGGCGTAAGACCGAACGTCGCTCTTTTAAAGGATGCCGGTGCCATAGTCAATAAAGGCATCGTGGTAAACGCCAAAAGCGAAACGACTTTAAAAGACATTTACGCTTGCGGCGACTGCACCGAATATCTTGACGTAAGCTGCAACGAAAACAAAATTATGGCGATTTTGCCGAATGCGTATATGCAAGGCGAAACGGCAGGCATAAATATGGCAGGCGGAAGTGCGAGTTTCGACAAGGCGATTCCGATGAATAGCATAGGCTTTTTCGGCTATCATATAATCAGCGCAGGAAACTATGACGGAGAAGTGTCAATCGAAAAGGGCGACGATTTCATCAAAAAGTTTTTTGTGGCGGACGGCAAGCTGAAAGGTTTTATTCTTGCAGGCAACGTAGACCGTGCCGGAATTTACACAAAAATGGTACGCGACGAAATTTCGCTAAGCGACGTAGATTTCGATTTGATTAAAAAGGAAGCGTCGCTTATATGCTTTGTAAAGAGCATAAGAGATTCTTCTCTTACAAAGGTTGTATAAAGGCGGTGAAAAAATGAAAAAGATAGACGCAAAAAATTTAAACTTTGATACTCTCAATGAGTTGATAAGAAAAACGGACGGTGATATTATAATTTCAGATTGCTTAGGACAACGCTTTATAGGAAGCGGACTCGGCAGCAAGAAAATTCAAATCGAAGGCACTGCGGGAAACGCGCTCGGCGCATATCTTGACGGAGCTACGATTACCGCTTTCGGCAACGTTCAGGACGCTGTCGGCGACACGATGAACGACGGAAAAATCATAGTCCACGGAAGCGCAGGCGACGCTGTCGGCTATGCGATGCGCGGCGGCGAAATCTACGTTCAAAAAAACGCCGGCTATCGCGTGGGCATACATATGAAAGCCTACAAATCGAAACTTCCCGTTATGGTTATAGGCGGGACGGTCGGAAGTTTTTTGGGCGAGTATCAGGCAGGCGGCATAATAGTCGTGCTTAACCTTTCAAACAAAAAAGAGATAGTAGGCAAGTTTTGCGGAACAGGTATGCACGGCGGAAAAATTTTTCTCAGAACAAAAACGGAGATTCCTTCCCTGCCGCCGCAAGTTCATCAATGCAAGGCTACAAAGTCGGACTTAGCCGAAATCGCTCCGCTTATCAAAAACTTTTGTTCTTATTTCGGCGGTGACGAAAAGGCAATTTTAAGCGACGAATTTTTAGTGCTTACGCCGAACTCTAACAACCCGTACAGACAACTCTACGTTGAAAACTGACAAACAAAATCTCATACGACAAAGGAGATAATATGAAATATTCTGTAAACGACGTAATGGAATACGTCAAAGAAGAGGACGTCAAATTTATTCGACTTGCTTTTTTAGGCATCGACGGAAGAATGAAAAACGCTTCCATAATGCCGAGCGAACTCAAAAGAGCGTTTTCGGAAGGCATAGCGTTTGACGGTTCGGCAATCGAAGGTTTTGAAAAAGCGGAAAGGAGCGATTTGTTTTTATTCCCCGACCCCGACACCCTTACCCTGCTTCCTTGGCGACCTATGCACGGAAAGGTCATTCGTCTTTTTTGCGACGTCAGATATCCCGACGGCAGAGCGTATGAGCTTGACGCCAGAAGTATTTTGAAAGCGGCGGTAAAAAAAGCCGAGCAAATGAAAATCAAATGCAACTTCGGCACGGAATTCGAATTTTATCTTTTTAAAATCGACGAAAACGGAAACGAAACAAACGAACCTTGCGACAATGCAGGATACATGGACGTGTTCCCTGCCGACAAGGGCGAAAACATCAGACGTGAAATTTGTCTGACTATCGAAGAGATGGGACTTAGCCCCGAATGTTCGCACCATGAAGAAGGTCCGGGACAAAACGAAATAGATTTTAAATATGCCGACACTTTGTCGTCTGCCGACCACGCCGTCATATTTAAAAACGCAACCGAAGCCATTGCGTATAAAAACGGAATGGTTGCGTCGTTTATGCCAAAACCTATAAAGGGAAAAAGCGGAAGCGGACTGCACGTCAACGTTTCGGTCGAATCGGACAAAGACGTGTTCGAGCCGTTTGCGGCAGGCGTTTTAAACAGAATTAAAGATATGACTTTCTTTTTAAACCCTACCGAAAACTCTTATGACAGACTCGGCGAAATGAAAGCGCCTAGCACCGTTTCTTGGGCAAACGAAAACCGCACCACTCTTATCAGAATACCTGCGACAAACGGACAAAAGCGTTTCGAGCTTCGTTCGCCGGACGGAATGACAAACGTATATTTAAGCTATGCTCTCATCATTTACGCAGGACTCGAAGGCGTAGAAAACGCGCTTAAACTGCCTGACGAAACAAACAAAAACGCAGCTGACGACAAAGCGGCGGACAAATTGCCGTCGACTTTGAGCGAAGCAAAAGAAGTTGCTTTTAGCAGCGAATTTATCAAAAAGTGTTTACCTGAAAAACTGATTCGATCGATTAAGTAATTATGGCAAAAGACGCTAAGGTTTTAGTGATTTCTTCTGCAAACGGCGGCGAAGAGTTTTTCAAAAAATATCTGAGCGGATATTTTAAAATAGACTTCGCTTTCAGCGGTTCGGAAGCCAGACGACGAGTCGACGAATTCGATTATGACGTCGTTATCGTCAACTGTCCGCTAAGAGACGAATTCGGCACGTTGCTCGCAGAAGAAATTTCAAACAACTCCTATTCGGGAGTCATTGCGCTCATAAAAACAGACGTTTATGAGAGCGTGGCTTTCGCATTGGAAAAAAGCGGCGTTTATTGCCTTGCAAAGCCCGTTTCTCCGCAAAACTTCGTTCAAGGCGTCGGCTTTGCGGTCACTACAAACGAAAGGCTTAAAGGCTTAATCAAAAAGACGGAAAGCCTTAAAGAGAAAATGGAAGAGATTAAACTTATATCGCGCGCAAAACTTTTGCTCATCACAAAACTTTCGTTTTCGGAAGACGAAGCGCACAGATACATCGAAAAACGAGCCATGGACGATTGCATTAAAAAGTCGGCTGTTGCTATGGACATAATCAAAACGTACGGCTAAGCCGTAAAACTACCGAATAAAATTTTAAGAGGCATACATTATGAAAAAATACATTTTCGTTACAGGGGGCGTTGTGTCGGGACTTGGAAAAGGCATCACGGCAGCTTCGCTCGGCAGACTGCTTAAAGCTCGCGGACTTAAAGTAGCGGCTCAAAAGCTCGACCCTTATATCAACGTCGACCCGGGAACTATGAGTCCGTATCAACACGGCGAAGTTTTCGTGACTGAAGACGGCGCAGAGACCGATCTCGATTTGGGACATTATGAACGCTTTATCGACGAAAACTTAAACAAGTATTCAAACCTTACCACAGGCAAAGTCTTCTGGAACGTTTTGAACAAAGAAAGACGCGGCGAATATCTCGGCTCGACCGTTCAAATCATTCCGCACGTCACAAACGAAATTAAGGACTTTATCTATCGCGTCGGCAGAGAAACGGACGCCGACGTAGTTATAACGGAAATAGGCGGAACTATCGGCGACATCGAATCGCAACCGTTCATCGAAGCCGTCAGACAAATATCTCTCGAAGTCGGCAGAGAAAACAGCCTTTTTATTCACGTCACTCTTGTCCCGTTCCTGTCGGGAAGCGACGAACATAAAAGCAAACCTACTCAACACTCCGTCAAAGAGTTGCAAGGCATGGGCATAAATCCCGACATCATAATCTTACGTTGCGACAAGCCGCTCGAAGAGAGCATCTTCAACAAAATTGCGCTGTTCTGCAACGTCAAAAAAGATTGCGTCATCGAAAACCGCACGTTGCCTATATTGTACGAAGCGCCGCTTATGCTCGAAAAGAGCAACTTCTCGGAAGTCGTTTTGCGCGAACTCGGAGTTACCGCTCCTCGCCCTAACCTCACCGAATGGTCAGCTATGGTAAAGAAAATCAAATCGCTCGACAAAACCGTCAATATAGCTTTGGTCGGAAAATACGTAGCTCTTCACGACGCGTATCTTTCGGTTGCGGAAGCGTTGCGCCACGCAGGATATTGGAACGGCGCAAAAATCAACATTATGTGGACGGACAGCGAACAAATAACCGCTGACAACGTAAACGACGTGCTTAAAGACGCAGACGGAATTCTCGTCCCGGGCGGCTTCGGCAACAGAGGTATTTCGGGCAAAATCCTTGCCGCTAAGTACGCAAGAGAAAACGACGTCCCTTATCTCGGAATTTGCCTCGGTATGCAAACTGCGGTCATCGAATTTGCAAGAAACGTATTAGGACTTGCCGACGCCGATTCGGGCGAATTTAATTCGGAAAGCAAAAACAAGGTTATCGACTTCTTGCCTGACCAAAGCGACGCCGTAAACAAAGGCGGCACTTTAAGACTCGGCGCATATCCGTGCGCGATTAAAGAAGGCACCAAACTTTACGAATGTTACGGCGAAAAAGAAATATTCGAAAGACACCGTCACCGTTATGAATTCAACAACGACTATCGCGACGCTATGACCGAGCACGGTCTTGTCATCGGCGGAACGTCACCTGACGGCTATATCGTCGAAACGGTCGAAAACCCGAAATGCAAATTCTTTGTGGGCGTTCAATTCCATCCTGAATTTAAAAGCCGCCCGAACAAACCGCATCCGCTTTTTATGGGACTTATCAAAGCCGCAATGGAAAAGTAAATCATGTCATAGTTCGGCAATTTTACGGCTTACAATTTGCCTCGCTTTTTAAACTCTGAAACAAATTATAATTGCCTTACTTTATCGGTATGAAATGAAACGATAGCAACATAAAACTTGTTTGCTATCGTTTCAATTCTTATCGTTTTAATTCTGACTACACATAAAAGTTCAAAACCCAATTAAATTAGGTACAATCAATCGAAAGATTTTTTATTTAAACCTTTAATAAAATCAAATCACAGCTCAAATCGATTATTTGTTGATATTATATTTTTTACAAACGCAGTTCTGAAAACTTTACAATATTAAACACTATCACAGTTTTTTATCATAGTTCGCATTCGTTTATTTCAATTACGCTTACAAATCATAATTTTTGCTAACAAATTTGCTAACAAACCACACAAAAACCCACAAAAACAGGCATTATTTAGCACCTAAATAGCGCATAAAAAAACCCTGACCCAGCAATATATAGCGGTTCAGGGCTTTGGCGGAGAAATCGGGATTTGAACCCGAGCTACGGTTATGCCGTACTACTCCCTTAGCAGGGGAGCCCCTTCAGCCACTTGGGTATTTCTCCACTGAAGACGGTTTGCAACGGTCTCAGCCGTCGCTATAAAATTTTAACGCAAATTGCGTATGCTTTTCATTGCCCTTGCTCTACGCCATGCATAAAACAAGTATTTATCAAGCTAAAATATAATAGCATGATTTATTGACAGTGTCAAGTCTACGGCATAGTGTTGCCGCATTTTTTTTATCGGTTTTTGACGATTTGAACGGGCATTCAAATTCGACGATTTAACTATTACGATTCCCTTAGCTTACAGTTTAACCTCTAAAAAGAACAATTACAGGTCATTTAGTTCGCAACATAAAACTTTAAAACGGACGATTTCGCTCATATCTCACGGTATAAGAATTTAAAACAACAAGAAAATTTAAAACATAAGTCACCGACGCGCTGACAGAGCGAGTTCACGCCGCTATCGTTTGCTATTCGGTGACTTACTTACGGTAAATATTTATCGCAACTACTAATTGCTACCGTTATCTTTTTCGTCGTTTGAAAGGAACTTTTTATAACCGCTTCCGTGCTTTACGCAACGGCTGATCCTTGACAACGTAGTCGACGATATGTTTGTTTCGGAAATAATTTTTTCATAAGTTTCGCCTGCAAGCAAAAGTTTTGCGGCGTCAAGGCGTTGAACCATGCAGTCTATTTCCTTGTAAGTGCAAAGGTCGCTAAAAAACTCTTCGCAGTCTTCCACTGTTTTGAGCTTCAAAAAAGTTTCGAAAAGCTCTTTTCTTTTATCCCCGATACTCTCAGTCATTTTCCTGCTCCTTATTTTCCGCCTTAGACAAGAAACTCTTCAACTTCTCCGATTGCGGATTTTCAAAAACCTGTTTAGGTTCGCCCATTTCTTCGACAACGCCGTCAGCCATAAAGATAACTTTGTCCGAAACGTTTTTTGCAAATTCCATTTCGTGAGTTACGATAAGCATAGTGCGATTGTCGCCTTTAAGCGATTTGATAACTTTTAAAACTTCACCCGTCAGTTCAGGGTCGAGTGCCGACGTAGGTTCGTCAAAGCAAAGAATTTTCGGGCTGAGCGCCAAAGCTCTTGCTATTGCAACACGCTGACATTGCCCGCCCGACAATTCGCACGGATAGTTGTCCTTTTTATCGGAAAGTCCGATTTTTTCAAGTAGCTCGGTTGCCTCGTTTGCAATTCTTTCTTTTTCGCGGTTGCGATAACCTTTTATGAGTGCGTTAACAGTCTTAATCGTCAACTTGTCGCCACGGTTTCCGCCCACAATTTCTAAAACGGAATCATCGAGTTCGGCTTCACGCACCGCCCTTTTGCTTTTAATTTTAAGCATATCTTCAAGAGCCTTAACCGTCAAATGATTTTTATACTTCCTGCATCTTTCGCCAAGCATAAGCATAGGCGCAAGCATAATGTTTTTCAAAACTTTGTATTGCGGAAAAAGGTTGAACGATTGAAACACAAGTCCGAAATTTAGACGCTTTTCACGCAAACTGCCTTCCGTTTCCTTTTTGCCCGACTGCGAATCGAACAACGTTTCGCCGTCCAAAGTCATAACGCCGCTGTCGGGAGTTTCAAGAAAGTTTATGCATCTTAAAAGCGTTGTCTTGCCCGAACCCGACGAGCCGATAATCGATACGACCTCACCGCGTTCCATAGTGAAATCTATGCCCTTTAATACGGCGGTTTTGCCGAAACTCTTGTTGAAATTTTCGATTGTCAAGTACGCCATATTTACTCCTTATAAAACGCCATTTTCTTTTCAAGGACACTGAATAATATAGTAAGTAAACCGTTGAATACCAAATAGAATATACCTGCATACAAAAGCGGTGACAGACTTATGACTGTTTTCATAACGTCTTTTGCCGCCGTAAACAAGTCTACGACGCCGAGTACGCTGGCGAGCGCAGTGTCTTTTACGAGAGTTATTATTTCATTGCTCATAGGCGCAAGAATTTTTCTGAATACTTGGAAAAGGACTATTCTGAAAAATATTTGTCCTTTTTTAAGTCCCAAAACTTTGCCTGCTTCATATTGACCCTTTGGAATAGCCTGAATCGCGCCACGGTAAATTTCCGAGAAGTAACACGCATAATTTATGACAAACGCCACTGCGACGAAAAAGAACATAAGTTGATCGATTTCCATATTCAGCTTGTCGGCAAGGTCAACCGTAAACGTTCCGAACACATAATACGGAATGAAGCTGACAAGCAAAATTTGCAGCATAAGCGGCGTGCTGCGAATTATCCAAATGATTGTCTTTATTAAATATTTAAGCGGTTTGAACTTTGACATAGAGCCAAACGACATAATCAAACCGAGCGGAAGAGCCAAGACAAGGGTTACGACAAACAGCAGAACTGTTTTGCCGAACCCTTGAAACAGCGTTTCCAAAACGAAAGAAACGTTCATTTTGTTTTACCTTTAACTATTGTATTTTTGCCGTGATTTTAGCCTTTTGAGATATAGAAGCCTGCCATAATCGAGTCGATGATGACAACGTTTACGCCGCCGACCAAAAGTTGATTGTAAGCCGAAAGTTGGTCATCGAACGTCATAACTTTTTTACCGAGTCCGTTTTCGGTGATTGCGGCGTTACCTGCCGAACCCTTTTCGCAACCGATGATTGCGTTTTTAAGGCTATCCAAATCAGGATACTTGTTTTTGTCTGCGACACGAACTACGGCTGCTTGTCTGTTTTTAAGATAAGGAAGCGAAACCGAAAGACTTTCTTGGATTTCATCGGTGATCGTCATGCCGTTCCAGATAAGGTCGAATTGACCTGCGTTGATGTTTACGACTTTCGTATCCCAGTCGATTTCGGTAAACTCGATAGAGATTGAAGTGTTGTATTTGTCGTTAAGATACTTGATAACTTCACGAGCCATTTCAGTGTCGAAGCCCGTAAACTTCTTGGTGTTTTCGTCGGTGTAAGCAATCGGAGCGAACACTGTGTAGCCGATAACGATTTTCTTTTTAGAAACGATTTTGTCCCAGCTTCCGTCGGTTGCGTCTGCTTTCGGATTTTGCGTGTCGCTGTTTATAAGAAGTTCTGTTCTGAGCGAATAGCTGTCTGCGACTTCGAGCATCTTGCCGTTTGCAATACCGATAAGACCTTCGTTGATTTTGCTTATAAGCGCATCGTTTCCTTTTGCCGCGGCAATTCCGTATTGTTCTTCTCCGAATCCGATTTCAAGAATCGCTGCCTTTGCTCCGCCTTTTTCACCGCCCTTTCCGCATGCGGTAAGGCAAACAAGCGTGCCCACGATAAGGGCCAATGCTAAAATGATTACAACGGTTTTTTTCATTTTTATCTCTCCTTCACTTTACTGTGGTAAATTGATTTTGTAATTGCATTATACTTTATTACTTTACTGTTGTAAAGTGTTTTTAACAACTTTTTTAAAATTTTTTTATTTTTTTTCAAACTACTTCTTATATGTTTTTGCATCTAATAAATGCGTATTTGTTAAAGCGCTTATTAAGGAATTATTATTCCTTATCGCCGCCTACAACGTATATCTTTTTAATTCCGTTAGACACAATCGGAATAATCGTTACCGTTATCATTCTGCAAGGTGTATTCTTGAAACTCCGTTACGCTTTTTTGCACAAAAAAGGACGGGCAAAGCCGTCCTGAATTGTTTTATTCTAAGTCACTACGGTTAAGCGACTTAACCGCGCGAATTTAACCTGTTTTACATTCTCGTAGTTTTATCTTCACCGATACCGAGCATTCCGTCAACGACGTACTTTTTGCCGTTGGTATCCGTGACGTAACCCGAAATGTAGCCGTAAGGCAATGCATAGTAGCAATCTATAATAAGAGCGTGAATAGGATTGTAGAAAACCTTGTTAATTTTAAAGGTTATATCGACAAGTCCTTTTTCGTCTTTGATATACCACTCTTTTGCCTTTTTCTTGCCGTTTTTATGCGTAAACTTTACAGGCGGCATAGGAAACGATTCGCCGTCAACCCAAATTACGTTTTCATTGTAGCTGTCTTGGTCAACCGATTGATTGCGTGTAAGGTTGAACGCAAAATATCTTTGCTTGCCGTTGTCGTCAAGCACGCCCATTGTAGTAAGCCAATCGTAATGCGCCTTGAACGGATAATAGCCCTTGTGGTCGTCAATTATGCCGACCGAGCGTTCGTTCGACGTATATGTTTTTCCGTTTACGGTTATTGTACCTTCCGCTTTAAAGAAGTCCTTTTCGCTGTAAAGAGCGTTTCTGAAAGAGCCGTCTTTGTTTTGGGCAAGCGGCATAACGCCGTTTGCAAGCGGTGAAATTCTTTCAAACTTTACGTCGATTTCAAACTTTCCGCATTTGCCTTTCGTATAGCCTTTTGCGCTTGCCTTGCCGTTCAAAAAGTCGTTGTTTATGCGATATTCGCTTTTTGACGTTTTGCAATAGCAATAATCGTCTATAAGTTGCGAAGCTACCTTTGCTTTCTTTTTTGGCACAAGGTTTCGCCAGCTATAAATTTTGTCTTCTTTCTTGTCGTACCAAACGAAAATCGAGAAACCCATAGGTCCGGTGTTATAAACTGCGCTGATAAGAGCGCCTTCGTCGAAATGAACTTCAAAAGCTTCCCATTCGACGAGTCTTGCCTTTTTCATACAATCAGGCATTTTGCCGCAAGGCTTTACGCAATCTAAAAGATTGAGATTTTTAAACGGCGCGTCAAACGTTCCGAAATGTACCTTGCCGTTTTCGACAATCGATTCAGGCGTCGGAGCCGCTTCACGCTTCGGTGAAATGTAATCAGGATATTTACTCATATTTACTCCCCATAAATTCGTTCTGTTTTTATTATTATAATTGCAAACTAAACTTGTGTCAACGACTACCCTTGCCGTAATAGGTAAATTGCTTATTAAGTTAAAGAATTAAACTTCAACCTTAAATTGCAAATTGCTTTGGCAGTCACCTGACGTTATCAAGCCGAATAAGGCAACGAAACGGAAACCGTAGATAAATCGGCGTCGAATATCTCGTTAAATTCGGTCAACTTGTCTTCATAAGCCTTGATGGCATCTTTATTCGTATCGATAGTCAAGTTATACGTTGCCGTCAACAAACCGTCGACTCGAACGCTTACGTTAAAACCGTTCGACTCAAAACCGGTTTCAATAGCAAACGGCACGTCGAACAATTTGTTCAACAACTGCTTGCCGTTTGACGGACTGTCCAAAAACGCCGATTCGCCGAGCGTGGAAATAAAGCGATAAACGTAGCCGTTTTTATAACAGTTCGTCACTTGCTCTATCGCACTCTCTATTGCCGTTTCGTCGGTTAAGCCGATAGCGATAAGGTCTGCGCTTTCAAGCGAATTCTGAGACATAACCTTCCAAATAACGAGCGTTTCCGCTTTTGAAAGCGTAATTGCAGATTGATAACACCAACCGTCCACGCCTATTTCCTTTCCGAAGCTTTTTTCGACAGTCAAAGCGTCATAGTCTATAACCCTGACGGCAGGAAGAATACCGGCGTCAGTCAACGCAACTATATCGCTTTGTCTGCGCAATAATATAGCATATATTTCTTCAACGGTTGCGGCAGCGCGATAATCGGTCGCATTTCCGTCCTTGTCGAAAATCGGAAGCGTATCGAAAACGCCGAGATAATTATAACCAATCTCTTCACTATCGCCTATCGCCAAAATGCCGTTTGCCAACGCTTTCAATTTGGCATCGTACTTTGCAAAGTCGCTCAGCAACCCGTTAAAACTCAACGATAACTTTTTATCGGACATGGTAACGCTGTCCAAAATTGCGCTTAAAAGTTTTTTCAAATTGATTTTGACGTCAAATTCCGCCTTTTTATCGCTTTCGCAAAACTCTTTGTAAAGTGTGCGATAATCATAAATAACGTCGTTTTCGCCTACCTTTTCAAATTTAACTTGAAGTCCGAAATACGGCGAATTTTCATCAGTCACAGTATAACCGTCGTCGACTGCGGATTCGATTTTCTTATAGCCGTCGGCAGTCAAAACATAGCCGCCTTTTGAAATTTCTTTATTGACGTCGACAAGACTTACTGTTTTCATTTCATAATCGGTTGCAGGCTCGTTGTCTGCGTCCATTCCGAAGATAGAGGCAACGAAGAATTGATTAAACGGCAGTCCGCTCATTTTAAACGTTTTCGATTCGTCCCGCAACGCTCTTAAAAGCGTATTTATTTGAGCGTCGTACTTTTCGGCGTTGTTTTCGTAAAGACTCGTTATGATTTTTAAAATCGCTAAATCTTTTAAGACCTTTATATATTCGTTCTCGACATCCGTGACGATAACCTTAATCTCACTGCCGCCGTTTAAATCGTCGCAATAGACTGCTTTTGCCAAAACGGTTTTTGCTATGCCGCTTGAATATACAAATTCGACGTAAGCGTTTCCGACTTCGATTCGGTCGGTGACGCTGAGCGTTCCGAAAAACTCTGCGACAATTTCGCCGCCGATTTCAAAGCCCGTCCACCCGTCAATATTCAACGACTTATAAAATTCTTCGCTCGACTCGCTTCCGAGCTGCGTATAATATTTGTCGCATACGTCTTTAATTCCGACTCCCAAAAGGTTCGTTGTTTCATAAGGATTTAAAGTCGTAATCTTCAACGCATTATCGTCGACTTTAAAAGTCGTTGTTTTTTTAATTACGTAATCGGTTCCGTAATCGCCGACCGTCGCAATCGGTTGTTCGGCTGCCGTGATTCCCTTTATGACAAAATCGGAAACCTCAAACGAAAACGCAACAGGAACGTTGTCTTTTCCTATCGCCGCCGTCGCTCCGCTGAACGAAATTACGGAAATTACGCCGTTTAAAATTTCATAAGCGACGTTAAGTTTTGACGTTTCGGAAACTATTCCGTCCGTTTTTGCGGCAAGTTCTTTTAAAATTTCGTTTGCTATATTCCCTTGCCAAACGACTTTGCCGTCCTTGTATTCGCTTTGCGTGACGCCCTTTTCGTCAAAGAAATTCTCTTTTGCGATATTCTCAATCGTAATGCCGATTGTAGCAGGATATCCGAAACACGCGCAAAGCCATTGCTCGAATTCGTCTTCGGTTGACCCGAACAAATTCTGAATTAAAGCTTCTAAGAAGTTTCGCGCAGTAAAGTCATTTCCGAAACTCGCCGTTAAATCGGTTATAAAGCCGTCAAAATCGACAGTCTCGAACGCATCGAAGCCCAAAGTCCCGCCCACAAGTTTCGCCGCAAAGTTTAAAAGCCCTCCGCTTGTGTCGCCGTTCAAAGGCGTTTTGATTTTTTGACCTAATACGTTTAAATAAACGTTTGCAGAGTCGGCGGCAAAGTAATACAATCCTAAAACTTCGCCGTTCGCATCGCCGCCGTTAAAGAATCCCGTTTCATCGAACACGGAAACGTGAAGTGCGCTGCTTTGGTTTTCTGTATCCTCGTCTTTATCGTATATGGCCTCTACAAAAATTTTAAAACTGATTTTTTGATTGTCAAAAAGCGTCACTTTAAAATTTGCCGAAGCGTAAACGTTTTCGTTTGCCGCAATCTCGGTTTTTCCTAACTGTTCGACCGATTCTTTAAGAGTTGAAAAATACTCGTCTATGCTTGCGGCGCGAACCGACAATTGGTTCTTTTTGCTGACTGTGGTTGTCAGATCAAATGCGCCGAAATAGCTCGTGTTTTCAGGAATAAATACCGAGCTCAATGCGTCGCATTTTGAAAACGCCTGATAACCTATGCTTTTAAGACCTTCAGGGAAACTTAAAGAACCAAGCGATTTACAGCCGTAGAAAGCGCGCTCGCCAATCGTTTGAAGAGTGCCGGAAAACTCGACGCCTGAAAGAGAGACGCAATTATAAAACGCCTTGTCAGGAATAGAAACTATTCCGTCTTTAAAAGAAACGGAATTAAGCGACGAACATTCCGCAAACGCCTGTTCGCCCAAGTTTGCAACTTTGCTCGGTAAGTTGACCGACACAAGGGAGTCGCAATCATAAAACGCTCTTGTACCAATGGTCACAAGGGAATCGGGAAATGCGACGGTAGTAAGTTTCGTGCAACCTTCAAAAGCCGAGTCGCATATTTCAATCACACTGTTCGGCAGTTTCACCGATTTGATTTTCGTGTTTTGATAAAACGCCAACACGCCGATTTTCTTTACGGAGCTAGGAATCGTAATCTTGGTTGCCGTGCCGTTGTAAGCTACAAGTTCGCCTTTTTCGTTCACAACAAATTGATTCTTCGTATCTTCATTCCCGCAAGCGGTAAATATCGTCAAACCGAGTATGGTTATCAAAATTAAAGTTAATATGATTATGCTTTTTCTTTTCATACAAGTCCCCAAATATTGCATTCATTTGCAAATCACTAAACTTTATTATAATTTGTTAATCGCAACTTGTCAATACCACCAATCAAACGCTTCCGCCGACTCATATCGCGCCTTGTCGATATCACACACCAAACGCCTGTCTATTTATGTTGTAACTTGTCAAAATCACGCACCAAACATCTGCCGACTTATGTTTTAACTTGTCAACAACCCCATCCAAACGCTCCCGCCGACTTCAATTGTAGTTTGAAAATAATATTAAAACATTAAACATAGCTAATCAAAACTAACGTAAAATAAAAGCACTCCTTACAATGAAGTGCACCTCCAAAAGTTTTGCATTTCTGTCCAACATTTGGGGTACACTTCAACAGTCGGAGCGTTTTTAAAACAATTTTTAACTACGTAAGCATAATATTTAGGTTTCGTCTTAATAAACATTTCTTAAACCTTAAAGCCCGTATATGTCCTGTAGCCGTTGCCTGCAATCATGCTTATAACAATTTAAATTCTCCACACTTAAGATGGCATTAAATTCAAATGCTATTTTAAACTGAAACAAAAAAGCCAAAGTTTAATTGACCCCCTTGGGCTCCAATTGCCCAACAATTTCAATAACTTTGACTCTAATATTAATATACACAAGTTCAATGGCTTTGTCAATGAAGATATGATAAATTGCTCAACAAAAAACGAAATTGTTGCATTGCTTAAACATTGCTTCTTTCATTGCCAAATTGCATTGCATTTAACGGAACTTATTCTTCGTATCTTTTTAAGACGCTTTTTAAATAGTCGGTGTATTCGGCGGCGACGTCCGGGGATAAAATTTTTATTTTTTCGCCGAACTGACTGCACCAACCGAAAAACGTATGGCTTACTTCTATGTCTTCGTATATTTTGAGCTTCCCGTTTCTTACGCTTATGTTAGGTTGTCCGAACTTGTCTTTAACCGCATCGATAAGCGTAGAATCGAACTCGATTTCCACCCGTTTTTCTTCGCCCGAAAACATAGAGAAAGTCGCTTTACGCATTTTTTCCGGAATAAATTTCGTTTCGAGCGCGGCTTCGCTAAAAGGCTCGTCCGTGCATTTTACTTCTTCCATTCTGTCCACACGATAGGTTCGCACTTCTTCGTCTTTATCGTTGTACGCAGACAGATAATAAAAATTGTCGTTTATCATAAGCGACAGCGGGTTGACGACGTAACGTGCCTTATCGTGTCGATAAACACGCTTGCCCAAATCGTCGTAATCAAAATAAACAAAAGAAATTTTATTTCCTTCGCTAAGACCTTCGTCTATTGCCGAAACGTTGTAATAAATGCTTTCGTTTTGGTGTTTAACGGTATTGCAAGTCGTTGTGTTTTTAAGAACGTTAGCTTTATTTAATCCTGCAAGTTTTGCGATTTTATCAACAAGTTCGCCGCTCTTTTTAGGCGTTATGAAACCGGCGGCTTGAACCGCGTCAATCAAAATACGAAGTTCGGGAATTTCAAAATCGCGATTTACGACGTAATAGTTTTTACTTTGGCTTTTGTCAAACATAACTTCATAGCCGAATTCGTTCAAAACGTCTACGTCGTTATACAGAGTTTTTCTGTCGCATGCCGTGCCTTTTTTTTCAAGCCTTTCGATAAGCTCGTTTGTGGTGAGTTTATGATTTTCGTCCGTCTCTTGCCTTAGTATATCAAGTAAAATCAAAAGCCTTATTTTTTGTCCGTTCTTCAAATTGCTCATAATCCCTTATCCTTAAACAGTATTCAAAATCTCAAATGTTAAATAATAAGCTAAATTTATCCTATCATATATCGCAGTCAAAGTAAATAGTGCCCCTGTCCAAAATTTAGGACACATTGAAACGATAGGCTTATTTTATAGCATAGTTAAAAATCCGACTCTTTCCCTTGCTCGACGCTTAGCTCACTAAGCGCTTTAGTAATCGCATTTAGAGTGCCTTTTTTGTTAGCGCACCATTTCGGCGCAATCAAAAGATTTTTCGGCGGATCGCCCGTCAGTCTATGCACAACGACTCGTTTCGGCAAAACGCTCAAACAGTCGCAAAGCAAATCGATATATTCATCTCTTTCAAAAAGAGTCACTTCGCCTTTTTCATAAAGTTTTGATAACGGCGTACCTTTTAAAACTTGCAAGTTTTGCAGTTTAATTCCGTCTGTCACCGCTCCGACGTATTTGACTGTTTGAAGCATCATTTCTTTCGTTTCAAAAGGCAAACCGAGTATAACGTGCGTAACCACTTCTATTCCTATCGCTTTTAAATCGCAAACGGCTTTGTCGTAAACAGCAAGTTTATATCCGCGGTTTATAAATTCGGCGGTCTTTTCGTGTATCGTTTGAAGCCCTAGTTCAACCGTAACGGGTTTGATTTTGTTTAACCCGTTTAACAAAGCAAGTACGTCATCGCCAAGGCAATCGGGTCTTGTTCCTATGCTTAGAGCCACGATATCGTCGCAAGATATTGCATCCGTAAAAAGTTTTTCGAGATAAGCTATCGGCGCGTATGTGTTTGTGTAATTTTGAAAATATGCAATAAACTTGTTTTTTGCCTTATCTCTAACTCGCTCCTTTGCCCTTTCGATTTGCAAAGCTACATCGTCGCACGCAGGTTCGGCAAACTCGCCGCTTCCGCCCGAAGAGCAAAAAATACAACCGCCGCTTGAAATTTTGCCGTCACGATTTGGGCAAGTCATTTTGCCGTCGAGAGAAAGTTTGTATACCTTTTCGCCGTATTTCTCAATTAAATAATCGCTTAATTTGTTGTAATAAAACATAAACACCTTCGTTTTATTATAACACGGGCTATCGCCTTTTCAACGTGCAAATTTATACCTTAAACAACAGCATCGACTTGCCAATCCTTCTTTTTTTTGAGATATACATATAACGCCGAAATGTAAACGCCGTGAGAACTTGCCTGCTCCTGCACTTTACTACTTGATTTACAAATCATTTAAGCGCACATTAAAGTCAAAAAGGTTTGATTTTTAAAAGTCTTAGTGTATAATAATGTAGCAAACAGCTTTAATCGTTTATAGGTTTTGCCAAACGACTTTAAACTTGTAGCACTAAGATTGCTTTTGTTAAGCGCCCATGCGGCTTGACGAAAAAATAGAAATTGCAATTTAAGTAAACTACAAATCTACAAAGTTCGTTTGCGAGCAAAACAAATGCTCCCGTAGTTAAATGGATATAACAGTCCCCTCCTAAGAATATGTTATAACGACCGCCTTTCGGGCAAAGGCGATTGACATTGAGTAAGTTTAAGACTAAAATTGAATAGATTTTAAAGATGTTTCCGTAGCTCAGCTGGATAGAGCGACCGCCTCCTAAGGTGCGGATTTAGCCTACAAAAACCACAATATATTGTGTTTTGACGACAATTTTAAGTCAATATATTGTGCTGAGTGGTGTTTTGGCATAGTTTTGGCATAGTTTTCAATGCTAAAACTGTCTTTCAGAACATTAAATATCTTTTGTTTGATGAACTTCAAACCATTGATTTTTCAGGCAAATTGAGTAAAATATAATGTATCTGTCGGATTAGCTCAGTTGGATATGAGCGTGCGCCTCCTAAGCGCAAGGCCCCCGGTTCGAGCCCGGGATCCGACGCCACTTCCGTTAGGAATCGCATCGACCGATACGATTCCTTTTATTTATGCCCAACACAAAAAATAGCCGAGAGTTTCGATACCCTCGGCTATTATAATGTCTGTTTCATACTTTTTCGCGTTTCTTTTCTGAGCCTTCTTCGACTCTACGTTCGATCTCTTTTTCCAATTCGCGGTAGTTTATAATCCATATTCTTCCGTGCAGAAACTTAGATACGTTATCCGATGCCGTGCATCTGTCGATTGTATGCTTATCAACGGCATATTTATGAGTCCGATTAAAACGAATAAGTGAGTCGTGCTTATTCCTTAGAAGCGGCATTTCGCACTTAACTTGTTCGCCTTGTGGGTTTATTTTGCTCATAAAATCATCAAAGTTTATAAGCCAAGCAGTATCGTGAACATAGTATTCGACGTCATTTTGTTCTGCAAAACGTCGCAAATTCGGTCGTCGGATAATTGTGTTCTTATCGGCTTGCTTGAATATCTTTGCTATATATCCGCTTGTTACTAACTTATTCATTTTTGCCTGCCTTTGTGAAGTAGTTGTAGAGTTCGTCAATATTGATAAGCCAAGCGTCGCCAAATTTAATGGACGTAATAGCACCTTGTTTTATCATATATTGAACGGTTCGCCATTTTAATGCTGTTTTGGGATCGCGTTTCTTCATTTCTGCGAGAACGTCGTTTATTCTTCTTAATCGTGGTATGTACATTTTATTCCTCACTTTCTATAAGATTGATTGCGTTTACAACCTTTTCTTGCGTGTCTGGTATGAAGTGGCTATAAACCTGTAGAGTTATGCTCGAGTCGCTATGTCCCATATACTTACTAACGGTCTGAATGGGCACGTTTTGAGAGAGCAACATACTACAATAGGTATGTCGAAGTCCGTGACAAGTTACGGCTTTGAAACCGTTTCTTTCCTCGAATTTCTTAAGCCATGAGCCTATATGATGAACGGACTCCGGTTCTCGCATAATGTTTACTGCAAGATAATAGTTGTCCAATTTGTTGTCAAAGTCGTCGTCAGCCAAGCGAAACCAATCCATATATACTTTCAAATCGGCAATAAGTCCGTCTGAAAGCGGAATATCTCTCTCGGAAGTCTTTGTTTTCGGACACTTTTCGTAAGTGCCAAGCCTTTTTGAATACAGTCGGTTGCGTTTGATATGAATCAATTTCTTTTCAAAATCAATGTCGCTCCAACGCAAACCGTGTAATTCCGCGTTTCTTATACCCGTTAAAAGCATAAGCTTAATCATAATTTTGTTGTTAATGTGTTCTTCTCCGAGAGAATCTACCGCCTTAAGAAATTCCTTTGTTTCAGCGATTGAAAATACCGCTTTTTCCGTAACAGGTCTCAAAGACGTATTGCTGTTACCGGCACTGACTTTTGTTCCGCAAACGGGATTTTTCGTTATCCATTCAAAGCGCACAGCCTCGTTAAAGATAGTTCTTAGAACTCGTCTGTAACCCTTGATAGTTTCTTGCGAATACTGTTTGATTTTGACGATTTCGTCGAAATAATCATCAAACTCCAAGTCGTAGTATTCGCAAATTTTCGTTGCGACCGCTTTTGAAATTCGTCCTTCGCGATGGTTTAGGTAGTAAGAGGTGCTGCGTGGAATGATGTTTTCTCTATCCAATTCACGAAAACTTACTTTCTTAGGCAAAGGCTCTTTGAGTTGAACCATACCCGTAAATTCAGGTTTTTTCGTCATAAATGAATTGAGAAACATTTGCACGTCGCGAACCTTAATGTCTGAAATAGGGCGATTATAGAGTTTTTGCTCTTTCAAATACGCCTCGAATTTTTCTTTTACTTCGACTGCGCGCAAATAATAGCTTTCCGACAAGTTGTTTTCAAGCGCAATTATCCATTCGTTCGAGAGTTGTGAAAACGTCAGAACACCGTTCATAACGCTTGTTGCTCCCGAACGATATGAATCTTCGATACTTGCCTCAAATTCCACGCTCATTCTATCTACGCGTTTTTTGAATTTCGATTCTGTCAGACCGTCGGTGTTATAGACTGTTTTTGTATACAATCTTTTACCACCTGAATCGAGATCGTTTCCGTAAACTTGAATTTTTGCTTTGAGATTTCCTTTTTTGTCTGTTGTGATTTTGTAGTATGCCATTTTATACCTCCGTATTGTCTGTTTTGATTGCGATATAATCCAAGAGGCTTTGCATATCAACAAGAACCTTGTTGCCGGCAGTCAGACACTTAATTTTGCCTTGTTTACACCAAGTTCGGATAGTGTGAACGGTTATGGCAGTTTCAGCGTCTTCGGCTTTGATTATATCGAATGCTTTTTTGATGCTTCTTAACATTTGCCTTGAACCTCCTTTTGTTGAATTGAAGTCAATCGGCGTATGTTTTGCATATCGCTCGCTAACTTCTGAATCAACGTTAGCACACTTCGAGAAAAAAGTGTGAATGGTTGGAAGTCTACTTTCAAGGCATTTTTTCCACTTTCAATGGATAAACACCCCTCGGGCGAGATGCCGACAATGGCATCCGAAGGGTTGAACAATGGTTCGTGCCGAATCACCACCTTGTATTTTTCATTTTGTCTTTCGACAGGGGGCGAGAATAATCGAATGCAGCGACTTGTCAAGGAAAAAGCGGAGCGACGAGCAAAAAATAGCATAGTCATAGTTTTTATTTTTTCTTCAAAATATGCCATACGGTTGTCATCAATTGTATGTTAAGATGTTTTTACCTTTGAAATCGGATTATTTTTTGTGAGCCTTGACCAGTCGATGCAGGCGATTAGGCTATACCCCCGAAAGACAAAAGGAATTTTCAAGTTTTGTTACAATGAAACATAAATTTGGGCATTCTTGACAAATAAAATATTTTTTTGTTTTACCCCTATTCTGCTCTTGACATTCGGTTTTGATTTGAGTATAATAAAAACACCTAAATGAGAAACGAAACTCGTTTAGACAAAAGGAGACACCTATGAGAAGCAAAAATGAACAAACTCTCAATAACATATTGAAGTTGATTAACGATTGCTACTTTGAAAGTGGCGTTTATCCTACTTTTCAACAAATCGCAACCGCCGTCGGCTTGTCCGTTCCTCAAACATATAGATATGTGGACGAGCTTATAAAGCGTGGCGACCTTGAAAAGAACGGAAGATA
>CAKQUX010000002.1 GCA_934277645.1 uncultured Clostridia bacterium
TTACGCCCAGTAATTCCGGACAACGCTCGCCCCCTACGTATTACCGCGGCTGCTGGCACGTAGTTAGCCGGGGCTTATTCCTCAGCTAGTCATTTATTCTTGACTGAGAAAAGAGCTTTACAATAAAATTACCTTCATCGCTCACGCGGTATTGCTGGGTCAGAGTTTCCTCCATTGCCCAATATTCCCGACTGCTGCCTCCCGTAGGAGTCTGGGCCGTGTTTCAGTCCCAATGTGGCCGATCACTCTCTCAAGTCGGCTACCCATCGTTGCCTTGGTAGGCTGTTATCTTACCAACTAGCTAATGGGATATGAGCCCATCCCTAACCGCTAAATCACTTTTACCACTTCGTCATGCGACAGCGTGGTCACATGAGGTATTAGCACCTATTTCTAAGTGTTATCCCTCTGTTAGGGGCAGGTTGCTCATACATTACTCACCCGTCCGCCACTAACTTTCGACCCGAAGGTCTAAGTCCGTTCGACTTGCATGTCTTAAGCATACCGCCAGCGTTCGTCCTGAGCCAGGATCAAACTCTTAAGTTCAATCTTGACTATGCGTTCAAAGGTTTTAGACGCATTGAATTTGATTTAATTCACATTCTTTCGCTTTTCGTATAATGTTCAATTTTCAAAGTTCGTTGCCGTCGTTCCCGACAGCTTTCATATAATATCATAACCAAATTTTTGTGTCAACGATTTTTAACTACTTTTTAAAAAATTTTTAAAGTTTTTTTTAAAGTTTTTAAAACCGCCAAAACCACGCAAATTAGTCACGAATTATAAGCAGATTTGTTTGTTTTTGCGTTGCGTTCGACATTTCAAAGTCAAATGTTTGCAAAAGCACTTTTTGAACTTCAAACGGTTTGTTGTTTTAGCTCAATCACAGTGCTCTACTATTAAAATACTTTTTAAGATAATTGTCAACAAAATTCAACAACTTTTTTAAAAAATTTTTAAACTATTTTTCATGGCGTTTTTTGCAATAAAAAGGAGTTATTTCCCGATAACCCCTCCGCCTAAGCAATATTTATCTTTATATAAAACCGCATACTGCCCTTCTGCAATCGCGCGTTGCGGCTCGTCGAATTTAACCGTTACGCTCTCGACTTTGCCGCCGCTTTCCGTGACCTTTGCGACAGCCTTTTGCAGTGGCTGGCGATGGCGAATTCTGACCATACATTCAAATTCCTTTTCGGGCGGTACCCCTGTTATGAAATTAAATCCTTCGGTCGTAAGCTCGTCGCGGAAGAGAACGTCGTCTTCCCCGTGCGACACTATGAGACGGTTGTTTATTACGTCCTTTTCCAAAATGAACCACGCATTTCCGTTGCCGTCCGCATTGCCGCCGATGCCGAGCCCTTTGCGTTGCCCGATTGTGTAATAAAATACGCCCTTATGCCTGCCGACGACTTTGCCGTCTTTTGTGACTATATCGCCGTCTTTCATCGGAATATACTTCGATAAAAACTCGCGAAATCTCTTTTCACCGATAAAGCATATACCCGTGCTGTCCTTTTTTTCGGCAACAGATAAGCCGTATCTTTTTGCGACGTCTCTGACCTCGCTTTTAACCATATTTCCTATCGGGAAAATAACGTTTGAAAGTTGCTCGCTCGTAACCTGATTTAAAAAGTAAGTCTGGTCTTTGTTTTCGTCCTTTGCCCTTACGAGATAATTCAAACCATCACGGTATTCGTGGTTGCAATAATGTCCCGTTGCGATATAATCGGCGCCAAGCTCCATAGCAAAACGCTTAAACGAGTCGAATTTGATTTCGCGATTGCAAAGCACGTCAGGATTAGGCGTTCTTCCGCGACGGTATTCTTCTACAAAGTGCTTGAACACCCTTTCCATATATTCCGCCGAAAAATCAACCGAATAATATGGTATATCGATTTTTCCGCAAATCGAACGCACGTCGATGAAATCTTCTTCACCCGTACAGCAACCGTTGTCGTCCGTTTCTTTCCAATTCGACATATAAAGACCGATAACGTCAAAACCTTGCTCTTTTAAAAGCAATGCCGATACTGCCGAATCGACGCCACCCGATATTCCAACCACAACTTTCTTTTTCATATGTATATAATAACATTATATATGTTAAATATCAAATCAAATAAACAAATAGCGACAAACAAAAACTTTAAAGACCGTTTTCCGTTCACATAGTTAAAATCGAGCCGTCTTGCGTCGTCTTTTTTACTTTACTTAACAAAATAACATAAACGCAAATGCGACACAAAACAGCAACTTTACGCACGGCATAAAAGAACGAACGACAAAAGGTCGTTCGCTTCTTTCTTGATATTTAATATGAATTAGTTGTTTCAACTTGTTTTTATCAATTAAAACAACGTTTGGTTATCGCTATTTACAACGCTTGTTTTCGCTATCTTTTAACGTTTTATTCTATTCGTTTGACTTTAAGCGACTTTGCGCTGTCCGTCACTTATGCGTGCCCAAAACACTTTTAATATCGCCCGCCGCCGCTTGACAACTTTTAATCTTCTTCGTAAAGGCTGCTCGGATATCTGTCGCCGCCGTCAGCCAAAATGGCTACTATATCGCCGTCCACTCTTTCGGAAAGCAATTCCGCCGCCGCAAGAACCGCACCCGACGATATTCCGACTTTTTCGCCTTTTCTGCGATTAAACCATTTGACGTAATCGAACGCATCGTCATCCGTCACCGTAAGAATTTTATCGAGCTTCGACTTGTCAAGCAAATCGGGAATAAAGTTTGCGCCTATTCCTTGGATTTTGTGCGCCCCTGCAATACCCTTTGAAATCAGCGGACTGGACGCCGGTTCGACACCGCACACCTTGCAATCTATGCCATTTTCCAAAATGTATTTTTTAAACCCCATAACCGTGCCCGCGCTGCCGATTCCTGCAACTATCCATTTAGCGTTTGGCAGTTGCTTAAATACTTCGGGGGCAGTCGTATAATAATGCGCCAAAGCGTTGCCTATGTTTCCGAACTGATTTACGAAATAATATCCTTCCGTCTCGATTTCCTTTGCCTTATTTACCGAACCTGCCATTCCTTCCGACGCAGGCGTCAGTACCAATTCTGCGCCGTACTTTGCAATCATTTGGCGGCGTTCCAAACTCATACTTTCGGGCATAACGATAACGCATTTAACGCCGAGTTCTCCTGCAACGTACGCAAGTCCGATGCCCGTGTTTCCGCTGGTGGCCTCGACAATGCCTTTAGACAGCTTGCCTGCTTTGAACCCGTTGATAAGCATAAACAAAGCCGCTCTGTCCTTTATACTACCGGCAGGATTATATTTTTCGAGTTTGGCATAAACTCTATCGATACCGCTTTCGACAAGCGGCGTCTTTCCTATTCTTCCTAACAACTCTTTGAAATTGCTTTCGTCCATAAACAATGCCCTCCAAATGCTTAATAAAGTATACCACCGCCGCCCACGGTTGTAAATATCAAAAAAAGATTTATTTTAATGGACTTTTTTGTTTTTTCGTTTTAACATATAGAAAAATAGAAAACGCAAATTCGTTTTTAAATTTGCCTTTAAGTCTTATGCGCCCGTAGCTTAGTTGGATAGAGCATCAGATTCCGATTCTGAAGGCCGTAGGTTCGAATCCTATCGGACGCACCATAAAGACAAACAACCTATGACTACATAGGTTGTTTTTTCTTAGGTTTCATTTAAATATTCTACATTTGAGTAAATTCAAACTAGTCGACGTTTAATTCATTTAAATTAAACTTATTTGTTTTTATATCAGTTCGCCATAATAAAACAGTTCGCCATAATAAAACAAAAGGTATAACAATAATAAGTCGGCGGCGGTTTTGGTTATTCTTTCTCTTTGTCCTTTTCCTTATCGCTTTCGACAGCGGCAATAATGACTTTGACTTCGAGTACTCGGCGTTGCGTAAGGCGGCTGACCGTTATCGTAAGGTTTTTATATTCGACAGTCTGTGCCTTTTTCGGAATATCGCCAATTTGGTCGATCAACCAGCCGCTGACCGTTTGCGAATCGAAGTCTTCCGCATCGTCCTTATCAAGTCCGAAAGTTTCAAAAAACTCGTCAAGCGGCGCTCTGCCGTCTACCATATAAGTATTATCGTCGATTTTATCGAAGTAGTTTATGACTTCGTCGTGTTCGTCCCAAATCTCGCCGACAAGCTCTTCTAAAATATCTTCGAGCGTGACTATACCGAGAGTTCCGCCGTATTCATCGGCAACGACAGCCATATGGACTTTTTGGCGTTGCATACTTTTAAGCAAAGTGGCTATTTTCATATGCGCAGTTGCAACCGCAACAGGCGTAATATAATTCTTTATGCTTGTTTCGCCCTTTTCGAGAGCGACGTAAAAATCTATGTTGTGAATCATTCCGACTATGCTGTCGATAGTTCCCTTATAAACAGGCATACGAGAGAATTTGTTTTCCAAAAATAGCGTCTTGATTTTTTCCATGTCCATATCGAGCGACACGGCAACGATGCTTACTCTCGGAACGAGTATGTCTTCTACTTCTGCTTCGTCGAATTCTATCGCGCTTGAAATGAGTTCACGTTCCTGCATATCGAGCGCGCCGTCTTCTTGCGCCTCTTCTACGATAGACAAAAGTTCCTCGTCTGTTATTACGTCCTTTTTAGGTTTGAACATCTTTTTAAGCACGAATTTCAAACCCGAAAAGATAATAGTTATCGGAAAAAGTATAACCATTATTACTTTTATAGGATAGCCTGCAATCATGGCAATTTTTTCCGAATTTTCTTTTGCAATCATCTTCGGCGTTATTTCGCCAAAGGTCAAAACTATCACGGTAGAAACCGCAACCGATACGACGCCGCTTATTGCAGCGTTCGGAATGACCGTTTCAAAAATGTTGTTAAACAATACTGAAAGCGTAATGTTGACAAGGTTGTTTCCGACCAAAATCGCCGAAAGCAATTTGTCGAATTTATCCAAAAGCGACAATGCGTTTTTTGCCGATCGGTTTCCGTCCGCCGCCTTGACTTTCAATTTGGTACGATTGGCCGAACTGAAAGCTGTTTCCGTTGCGGAGAAAAATGCGGAAAACGCTACTAAAATTACTATAAAAACAGATGAAAGTATAAGTTTACTGTCGGGGTCCATATTACTCCTCAAACAAATCTTTTTAAACATTATAGCATCGATAGGTAAAGTTGTAAACATAAAAGATTAAATTATAATGTAACGACCGTAAGGTGCGGTAGGCTAATGGCATATTTGAATATTGTCGGATTTAGTCGCGCATCGATTTTCTTGTCTATTGTCTTGTCGGTTTTAGGCGCAGTTTGTTGCTAAATGATTTTAATTGTTATAAACAAATTCCGCAGTTTGTAACGTTTTTCACGTTATCGTCGTTTTTTGTCATAAGCGTTAAGCCGTTCATTTATCAAGACATTTTCTTATCGCTCTTTTAACGTGCACATCGTTGCTTTGCCGAAACTATAAAAAACATTCATAATCGAACAAATATCATAGCTAAAACAGAACAAAATAAAAAAAGATATGCTATTATATCTTACGAAAAATGGATAAAAAACTGACTTTCTTAGACGGTTTAAAGCACGGGCTTCCCGTTTGCTTTGCCTATATCGCCGTGTCGTTCACGTTTGGACTCGTTGCCACTCAAAACGGACTGCCCGTTTGGCTTGCGACGGTCATTTCGGCAACCAATCTTACGTCGGCAGGTCAGTTTGCAGGTGTCGAACTTATTATATCTATGGCGAGTTACGTCGAAATTGCGCTTGCGGTTTTTGTCATAAACGCCAGATATATGCTTATGAGCCTTAGCCTTTCGCAACAGCTTTCAAGCGACGTTAAAGGGTTTAAGCGATTTATTATGAGCCTTTTCGTGACAGACGAAATTTTCGCCATCGCGTCCACGGCAAAAGAGCGCCTGAACTTTGCGTATTTTATGGGCCTTTCGACGACGCCGTATTTCGGTTGGGTAATCGGCACGCTGTCCGGCGGCCTTATAAGGGGTGTTTTGCCGCCTGCGCTTTCGGCGGCTATGGGCATCGCGCTTTATTGTATGTTTATAGCAATTATAATTCCGCCGGCAAAAAAATCAAAGCCGATTTTACTTTGCGTGTCGCTCGGGGCAATTTTGTCCTGCCTTATGACTTACGGCTTGCCTAATCTTTCTATGGGCTTTTCGGTTGTAATTTCGTCTTGCATTGCGGCGTTCACGACTGCCGTATTGTTTCCTATTCATAAAACAGAAAACCGTGATTTAAACGACGTCGATATTCTGCCGCCGAACGGAGGCGATTATGAATAACTTCGTCTGTGTTTTCATATCCGAATATGCGCATAAGAGCAAAAGAAGCATTATGTCAAAAGGAGGCAATTTGTGATATATCAAATCGTTTCCGCAATCATAATGGCGCTCGCCACGCTTATTCCGAGAATGGTTCCGCTTGTTTTTTGTCGCAAAAAAATCAAGTCTAATCTTATTCGGTCGTTTTTGTTCTATATGCCGTACGCCGTGCTGTCGGCGCTTACGTTCCCTGCCATTTTGTCGTCTACGGGCAACGTTTGGACCGCCACTATCGGAACGGCGTTCGCTCTTGTTATGAGTTATTTCAAAATCAATCTCGCAATAGTCGCGGTCGTATGTTCCGCTGTGGTTTTCGGCTTCAGCTTTGTGTTTTAACGCTTTCCGAAGTTTTTAAACTATTCTTTAAAGCGCTTAATCAATCGTAATTATAATGCCCGATTTATCGATTATTAAAGTCTCATATCTATATCGGTAATTTTCTTTTTCAGCAACAGGTCCACTATGCCAACAAACAAAAGCACCGAAAACGCCGTTACAAAATAATAACAACTGATTAAATATAGCTTTGTATTTATTAACGCTTCAAATGCTTATAGCATTTCATTGAAAACTTTTGACTTTCTTAGTTAAAATTAACACCTTAAAGGCTGTTTAGTTTAGCAATTTACTGCTCGATATTTTATTGAAATTTCAATGCTCTTAGCATTTAATGGTATCCTGAAGAAAATATCGCTCGACGAAATATTGCATTTGACCGTGTAAACTAAGCAATCTAATATTAAGCAATCTAATATCTTTAATAGAGCAGCCGACAATGCTATTAAAAACTCCGTTCAGCCTTTCTTTATGGCTACTTTTCGTTACTTTATTATATTATATTTTTTATTACGACATCAAAATTTTATTGCCCAATTATGCCGATTGTGCTAAACTTGCGATAGGAGGCAAAAATAATGATTAAACATATCGTTTGTTTTAAACTCAAAGATAAAACGGAAGAAATCGTTCAAACCGCAATGGAAACCCTTCTTTCGATGAACGGCAACGTCCCTACCGCAAAAAAGGTTGAAGTCCACCGCGATTTTCTTGAAAGTCCGCGCAGCTATGACATAATGCTCGAAGTCACATTGGACGGCAAAGAATTTTTGGACGAATACCAAAACGACGGCTATCATTGCTCGGTCGTAAAAGAGCTTATGCACCGCATAGCCGAAAAAAGCATTTCAATCGATTACGAATTTTAAAAGGAGAATAAAAAATGGGAAAGAAAAATTCAACAAACAAACTTGCATTCTTCACGCTTTGCCTTATCGCAATTGTGTACTTGGTGGCGATGATTCTTCACCTTGTCGGAGTAAGCTCGCTTGCCGTTACGATTCTTCAAAATGTCGGCGCAATTTTGTTGCTCATCATTTGCGGAATATGCGGCTGGAATTACGTTGCAAACAAAGCAACAGTATACAAAGTCTTGTATATCGTTGTAATTCTTGTTATTCTTGTAGCAATAGTCATTCCGATGTGCTTGTAATTGCGACCGCTATTAGCCTTAATGTTTAAGTCTAAACAGCTTAACGCATTCAAGTTTATCGCGTTTCAAAAGCTGTTACTTAAATTCTGTAAATGACGATGTAAACAACGAGATATAGAAATTTAAAACGGCTTTTAGCAAATATATTTAAGCAAATATAATTAAAACGATTAACGGCATTAAACGTCTTATAAATTAATTGCGTATGCTTAAAATTTAATTGAGCTAAATTTAACGCTTAAACTTTAATTGTATTTAAATTTAAACACCGGCTGCTGCAAATTAGTGCGACTGCAAGTAAAATCTAAGCATAAAAAAAGAACCGTCAAGGTTCTTTTTTTTATGTCTTATGAAAGTTAAATCAATTTCAAAACGCACATTTCGGCAGCGTCGCCACGTCTTTCACCGAGTCTGAACATTTGGGTGTAGCCACCGCCTTGTCCAAGTTCGTCGCGTCTTGCAGCATACTTAGGAGCATATTCGTTGAACATTTTTTCAACAAGCGGATGCTTGATGTCCTTCGTACGAGCTTTGAAGTTTGCCTTGCTCTCTTTGTCTGATTTGACTTCTTGCAAATCTCTAAGGTTTGCCATAAGTTTACGACGAGCGGCAAGCTTTTTAGGCCCGTCGTTTGTGAATTCCTTCTTGACGGTTTCGCCCTTTGCGTTCTTAACTTGTTTTGTAACTTTTACAGTATCTTCATAGCTGTTGATAGCAACGGTGATGAGTTTTTCCGCTATTGATTTAACTGCCTTTGCGCGGTCAACAGTTGTTTCGATTTGTCCATACCAGAGAAGCTCTGAGACTTGATTTTTAAGCAAAGCCATTCTTTGGTCAGATCTTTTACCTAATTTCTTTGGCATATCTTACCTCCTAATCTTCTTGAGCTCTGAGTCCAAGTCCTAAGTCTTCCAACTTCTTGATGACTTCTTCGAGCGACTTTCTGCCAAGATTTCTAACCTTCAACATATCGTCTTCCGAACGCTTTGTAAGGTCTTCAACGGTGTGAATACCTGCGCGTTTCAAACAGTTGTACGAACGTACTGAAAGGTCTAAGTCCTCAACCGACATTTCCAAAACTTTTTGTTGTTTGTCGTCGCCTTGCGAAACCAAAATTTCGCAATCGCTCATTGATTCGACAAGTTCTACAAAAAGTTTCAAGTGGTCATTCATAATTTTTGCTGCAAGCGAAATGATTTCCTTTGCAGACGTGGTTCCGTCCGTTTCGACTTCGATTGTAAGTTTGTCAAAATCGATGCTATGCTCGACACGAGTACTTTCAACCGTGTAGTTCACTTTCAAAACAGGAGTATAGATAGAGTCGATAGGAATATATCCGATTGCCGCTCTAGGGTCCTTGTTTTTAGTTGCAGGAACGTAACCTCTTCCGCTGTCGACAAAGATAGACATCATAATCGAGCCGCCTTCGTCGATTGTACAAATGTACATATCAGGGTTCATAATTTCAACGTCACCGGGAACGTCGATATCGCCGGCTTTGACGACACCTGCCGTTGTCTTTCTGAGCGTCAATTCGATTTTGCCGAGTCTGTCGGTGCTGTTAATTTTAAGACGCAATCCTTTGATGTTAAGGATAATATCGGTTACGTCTTCTTTAACGCCTTTGATTGTGGCAAATTCGTGGTCAACGCCTTCGATTTTAATACCGACAGCCGCTGCGCCCGGAAGTGATGACAATAATATTCTCCTAAGGCAGTTGCCGAGAGTCGTGCCGAAACCTCTTTCAAGAGGTTCGACAACGAACTTAGCAAAATTCTTGCTTTCGTTCTCTTCGCATACAATCTTAGGTTTCTTGATTTCCATCATATTAAGCCTCCTAAACTAATTATTATTTGGAGTACAACTCGACGATTAAGTGTTCCTTGACGTCAAGGTCGATGTCTGCTCTTTCAGGAAGAGCCAAAACCTTACCTGTCAAAGTTGTGTTGTCATATTCAAGCCAACCCGGAACGCTAGGATTTTTAATTTCCTTTGCAGCCTTCCAAAGCTCTTTGTCTTTCTTAGTTTCTCTGACTGCTACAACGTCGCCTGCCTTAACCAAGATAGATGGAATGTCAACGTTTTTACCGTTAACGGTGAAATGTCCGTGATTGACAAGTTGTCTTGCCATATCTCTCGATGCGGCAAATCCCATACGATATACTACGTTGTCAAGTCTTCTTTCAATCAAAATGAGAAGGTTTTCACCGGTGATACCGCGAAGTGAAGCAGCCTTTTCATAATACATAGAAAGTTGCTTTTCGCTAAGACCGTAAAATCTCTTGGTCTTTTGCTTTTCACGAAGTTGAACCGAATATCCCGACGGCTTCTTCCTGCCTTGACCGTGGATACCAGGAGGGGTTTGCTTTTTATCAAACGTACACTTCGGTGAGTTACATTTGTCGCCTTTTAAATAAAGTTTGCAGCCTTCACGTCTGCACAAACGGCAATCTGCGCCTGTATATTTAGCCATTTTCTAATTCCTCCTAATTACAGTCTTCTAGGCTTCGGTGGACGGCAGCCGTTGTGTGGAATCGGCGAAACGTCCTTAATCAAAGATACTTCGAGACCGACGTTTGCAAGTGCTCTGATTGCAGATTCTCTACCTGCGCCCGGACCCTTGACGTAAACTTCGACAACTCTCATACCTTGTTCGTATGCTACTTTAGCTGCGTCTTCGGCAACAACTTGTGCTGCAAACGGGGTCGATTTTCTCGAACCTCTGAGTTTAAGTTTGCCTGCGCTTGACCATGAAACTGCGTTTCCGTTCATATCGGTGATAGTAACGATAGTATTGTTAAATGAAGCGTGGATATGGGCTTGACCCTTCTCCGCAGTTTTGCCTGATGCTCTTTTCTTTACATTTTTTCCAGCCATGTCATCGCTCCTTATTTCTTCTTGCGGCTAACGGTCTTTTTCGGGCCCTTTCTCGTGCGCGCATTCTGTTTTGTACTTTGACCTCTAACAGGGAGACCCTTTCTGTGACGGATACCTCTGTATGAGCCGATTTCTTTAAGTTCTTTAATGTTAGTGTCGATTTCTCTTTTCAAGTCACCTTCGACAGTAAGTTGCTTTTCAATGTAGTCACGAAGCAAGCTAACTTGGTTTTCATCCAAGTCCTTAACACGTACGTCAGGGCTGATGCCTGTTTCGCTCAAAATTTTGTTGGCTGTCGGACGACCGATACCGAAAATGTAGGTAAGTCCGATTTCAACTCTTTTCTCACGTGGTAATTCCACGCCGGCGATTCTTGCCATTTTCTACCTCCAAAAATTTAAAAAATCTATCTGAACAACCAAAGTCCTGTGTTAATTTGGAATGCCACAGGCAGCCGCTTTGGAATATTTACTAATCAGCCTTGGCGTTGCTTATGATTTTTGTACTTAGAACAAATAACCATAACTCTGCCGTTACGCTTGATAACTTTGCACTTGTCACACATTGGTTTAACCGATGGTCTAACTTTCATTGTTTTTTCCTCCGACCTAATTAATTTTTAAATCTCCACACAACCCTGCCTTTTGTAAGGTCATAAGGGCTGAGTTCGATGGTGACTTTGTCACCTTCTAATACTCTGATATTATTTTGTCTGAGCTTTCCCGATAGATAAGCTATGATGACGTGTCCGTTTGTAAGTTGAACCTTAAACTTGGTTTGAGGCAAAACTTCAATGACTTTGCCTTCTGCTTCAATGACGTCCTCTTTCGACATACAACCTCCGATATTTTAGCCGTCAACTTTTTCGTTATACGGTCTTAACGCACTGCGAAGTTCCGTATCGAAAACTTGCGCATTCTGTTTCAATTTTTCGCTGATTTTGTCAAGCATATCGCCCTTTGTTTTAAGGTGCTTGACCTTTTTCAGTTTCGGCGATTTTACTCGTCTCAACTTGCCGTCTGCAATCTTGACGTAGGTTTCGTCAACGATTTCGACAACTGCATAGTATCGACCGCTGTCACGCCCTTGTTTGGAATATACTACTTGCCCTAACTCCATATAAACCTCAAAGCGTTAATATCTCTATTCCGTTCTCGGTAAGAGCTACGGTGTTTTCATAGTGCGCAGACGGTTTGCCGTCATTTGTTACGACCGTCCAGCCGTCACGTTTGGTATATACTTTGTACGTTCCGAGATTTATCATCGGCTCTATCGCCAACACTAAACCTTCTTTAAGCTCGATTCCGCTACCCGCTCTGCCATAGTTAGGAACGTTCGGATCTTCGTGCATATCTTTTCCTATGCCGTGTCCAACCAAAACTCTGACTACGGAAAATCCGTTAGCTTCGACGTGGCTTTGCACTGCGTGAGATATATCTCCGAGACGATTGCCGACTTTAAATTCGGCTATGCCTTTATAGAAGCTTTCTTTGCACACTTCAACAAGTTTTTTCTTTTCTTCGCTAACGTTTCCGATAAGAAATGTTCTCGCCGCATCGCCTTGCCATCCGTCAAGGATTGCCCCGACGTCGACGCTGACGATTTGCCCTTCTTCTATAACTCTATCGCCCGGAATGCCGTGTACGACTTCATCGTCTATCGAGCAACATATCGATGCGGGATATCCGCCGTAGTTCAAAAAGGACGGAACCGCATTATGCCTTCTGATGAAATTTTCTGCCAGCGTATCAAGCTGTTTCGTTGTCATCCCCGCTTGAATTTTCTCTTCGAGAAATTTAAGCAAATCTCCGACAACTTTTCCCGCTTTCCTCATCTTATCGATTTCAAACGGTGTTTTTAAATAAATCATTTATTAAGCGCCTCTTTAACCGCGTCAAACGTTGCTTCGACCGACGTTGCGTTTATATCTACAAGCACGCCTTCTTTTTCATAAAAGCCGATAAGCGGCGCAGTTTGTTTTTCGTAAACCTCAAGTCTTGCCTTAACGGTTTCCGGTTTATCATCGTCACGAACGAACATATTTTCGCCGCATTTAGGGCAAACTTCACTGCCTTTCAAGGTGTTGACGTGAGAAGTTTCGCCGCAAATGCAAACTCTTCTTCCTGACAATCTTTCGATTATCGTTTCAAAAGGAACGATGATGTTTAAAGCTATGTCGATTTTCGCAACCTTGGACAAAGCCTCGGCTTGCGCAATCGTTCTCGGGAATCCATCTAAGATGTACCCGTTTTGAGCGTCTTTTTCTGCGAGTCTGTCCTTTACAATGTCAATAACGACTTCATCCGGAACCAAAGCTCCTTTGTCGATATACGATTTTGCAAGTTTGCCGAGCTCGGTTGCTTCCTTGATATTTCTACGGAGAATGTCGCCCGTTGAAATGTGCGGGATGTTATATTCTTTTGCTATAAGCGCAGCTTGCGTGCCTTTTCCCGCACCCGGCGCTCCAAGTAAAACTATATTTTTCATATCGTTTTCTCCTTTCCGTTTAGGTTTTGTCTACGTCTTCGAACATGTCCGAAGACGTAGCCTAATCGATTATTTCAAGAAACCTTTATAATGACGCATCATTATTTGCGATTCTAATTGCTTGTTCAATTCAAGCGCTACCGAAACTACGATGAGAAGTCCCGTTGCGGAGAATGCGCTGCCGAAGCCCAATGCGCCGTTATCCGACAATGCTTGGAATATGAACGTAGGAACAAGAGCGAGAACGGCAAGGAACAAAGCTCCCACCAAAACGATTCTGTTGTTTACTCGTCTTAAATAGTCCGCCGTAGGTTTGCCTGCTCTTATACCCATGATAAGGCCGCCCGATTGTTGAATGTTCTTTGCAATTTCGTCAGGATTGAATTGAATCATCGAGTAGAAATAGCTAAAGAATATGATGAATATTGCAAGGAACACATAGTACGGCCAAGTACCGCTACCCATATTTTGAGCGTACCAGACGTAAGCGTTGCTCGTCGGCCAGAAGCTCATAATCATTTGAGGGAACATGCAGATTGACGATGCGAAAATGATTGGCATAACGCCGCCGCTGTTTACTCTGATAGGGATATGCGTCGATCTTCCGCCATACATCTTGTTACCCTTAATTTGTTTTGCGTATTGAACCATAACTCGTCTTTCTGACAAATCGGTAAATACGATAAACAAGAATATAAGGAAAACGATAATAAGGAAGCCGATAATGTTCCAGATATACGTCCATTGTTCGCCGACCATCTTGAAAGATTTTGCGAGCGAAACGCCGAACGATGAAAGGATGCCGACAAAGATGATAAGCGACGTACCGTTTCCGATTCCGTACTCGGTCATTCTTTCGCCGAGCCACATGACCATCGTCGAACCTGCTACGAGCAAGATGACAATCGATATCATAGTCATAACAAGGCTTGCTTGTCCGTCACCGAAGATTTGGTCTATTGCGCCGTATGACTTCCATGTAAAGATAATACCGATTGCTTGAACGACAGCCAATACTATTGCAAAATATCTGGTAATTTGCGTAAGTTTTTTTCTGCCAAGCTCACCTTCCTTAGAAAGCCTTTCGAGCTTAGGAATTGCGAGCGTCAACAGCTGCATTATAATGAACGCATTGATGAAAGGCAAAATACCTAACGCAAAAAGTGTTCCGTTTTGCATTGAGCCACCGGTCATCGTTGACAAAATGCTAAGGAAATCGCCGCCTGCGCTCGTACCGAGAATAGCTTCCTCGATTTTAGCCGCATTGATTCCCGGAAGCGGAATGTAACATCCAATTCTGTAAACCAAAAGGAGAGCCAGAGTTAAAAAGATTTTAACTCTGATTTCCTTAGTTTTAAATGCGTTCTTTAATGTTTCAAACATTATAATACCTCAACACTGCCGCCTGCTTTTTCAATAGCTTCCTTTGCAGTTTTAGTAAATTTAGCAGCTTGAACGGTCAATTTCTTTTCAAGCTTGCCGTCGCCCATAACTTTAAGACCGTATGGAGCGATGTTTGAGATTATTCCTTTAGAAACAAGCATTTCTGCATTGACGACTGCGCCGTTTTCAAAAACGTTCAATTCGCCAATGTTGACTACGCTGTAATCATGCGCAAATCTCTTGTTGTTGAATCCGCGTTTAGGAATTCTTCTCGTAAGCGGCATTTGTCCGCCTTCGAAGTTAGGACGTACACCGCCACCGCTTCTTGCCCATTGACCTTTGTGACCACGGGTTGAAGTCTTGCCGGTGCCGCTACCGATACCGCGACCAACTCTCTTAGGGGCTTTCGTTGCGCCTTCAGCGCTCTTCAATTCTTGAATATACATTCTTGCCCTCCTTAGATTTCCTCAACCTTTACAAGGTGAGAAACTTTGCTTATCATTCCTCTTGTGACTGCGTCATCGTTGTGAACTCTGCTGCTACCGATTTTGCCGAGACCCAAAGCCTCTACGTTAGCCTTTTGATTTTTCAAACAACCGATTGTGCTTTTGACAAGAGTTACTTTAATTTGTTTAACTTTCTTCGTTGCCATAATTCCTCCTTAGAGTTCTTCCGGAGATATTCCACGGAGAGCCGCAACTTGTTTTGCGTCTCTAAGACTCATAAGACCTTCAATCGTTGCTTTTGCGCAGTTGATAGGGTTGTTTGAGCCGAGCGACTTCGTTCTGATGTCTTTAATACCCGTGACTTCCAAAACCGCACGAACAGGTCCGCCTGCGATAACTCCAGTACCGGGTTCGGCAGGAAGGAGTCTGACTTGACCTCTACCGAATTTACCGATGATTTCGTGAGGAATCGTCGTATCTTTAAGAGCAATAGGCTTCATAGCACGCTTTGCGCTTTGAGTTGCTTTTTCGATTGCTTCAGGAACTTCGGCAGCCTTACCCATTCCGAGTCCGACCGAACCTTTTTCGTCACCGACAACAACAAGAGCGCTGAAACGCATCGTTCTACCACCTTTTACAACCTTGGTAACACGGTTAAGAGCGATGAGCTTTTTTGAGATACCGTCATTTTGTTCTCTATTTTGTCTTTCTTCACGCTTTGCCATACTTCCTCCTAAAATTTGAGTCCGGCTTCTCTGGCAGCATCTGCCAAAGCCTCGACTCTACCCGTATAGATATAACCGCCTCTGTCGAAAACGATTGTATCGATACCTTTTGCTATAGCCTTTTTAGCGACGTCAGCGCCGACGAGCTTTGCAGCTTCGATCTTCGTGACTTTGTCTGCTTTTGCGGCAATCTCTTTTACGAGCGTCGAAGAAGAAACCAAAGTTACTCCTTGAACGTCGTCGATAATCTGAGCGTAGATGTGATTTGCACTTCTGTAAACGCTAAGACGTGGTCTTTCAGAGGTGCCGTTTACCGACTTTCTAACACGCTTATGACGGATAAGTCTGTCTGCGTTCTTGTCTTTCTTATTTATCATAGTGTCACCTCTTATTTACCTGCCGCTTTACCGACCTTGCGGATAACGACTTCGTCTTTATATTGAATACCATAGCCGTGATACGGTTCGACTTTCTTTATTTCTCTGATAGAAGCCGCAACTTGTCCGACCTTTTGTTTGTCAATGCCTTTAACCACGATTTCAAGCGGGCTTGGCAATTCAAACTTAATGCCTTCTGGAGCGACAACTTCGACAGGATGTGAAAATCCGATATTCATTGTAAGTTTGTTTCCTGCGACTGCGCATTTATAACCGACGCCGTTTACGAGCAATGCTTTTTCAAAGCCGTTCGTGACGCCTTTTACCATGTTGTTGATAATTGCGCGGTACAAACCGTGGAGTGCGCGATGGTCTTTGTCTTCGCTGTGTCTTTCAACAAGGATTTTACCGCCTTCGCTCTTAACGGTGATTGATTTATCGACTTCTTGCGTCAAAGTTCCGAGAGGACCTTTAACCGTAATAAGATTGTCTTTGTTTTCAAACGTTACGTTTGCAGGAATTTCGATAGGAGCTCTACCAATACGTGACATACCCTACCTCCTTACCACACGTAGGCGAGAACTTCGCCGCCGATGTGTTTTTCTCTTGCTACTTTATCGGTCATAATGCCTTGTGAAGTAGAAAGGATAGCGATTCCGAGTCCGTTAAGAACTTTCGGAAGCTCGTTTGCACCTGCATAAACTCTAAGACCAGGTGTCGATACACGCTTTAAACCGTTGATGACTTTTTCGTATTTGCCGACGTATTTTAAAGTAATCTTAATATCGTTCTGAACGTCCTTTTCGATAACTTCGAAGTTTTTGATATAACCTTCTTTCAAAAGGATTTCAGAGATAGCAAGTTTTTCTTTTGAGCTCGGAACAGTTACGGTTTCATGCTTTGCAGTTTGAGCGTTTCTGATTCTTGTCAACATATCTGCGATAGGATCTGTGAATACCATATTAACCTCCTTACCAGCTTGACTTTCTGACGCCAGGGATTTGACCTTTGTAGGCAAGTTCCCTGAAGCATACTCTGCATATGCCATACTTCTTCAAAACTGCGTGAGGTCTGCCGCAAATACGACATCTTGTATATTCACGAGTTGAGAATTTTTGTGGTCTTTGCTGTTTGTTTATCATTGATTTCTTTGCCATTTTTTAATTCTCCTTACTTCGCAAAAGGCATTCCGAGTTGCTTCAAAAGCTCTCTAGCCTCTTCGTCCGTTTTTGCGGTTGTAACTATACAAATGTCAAAGCCTCTCGATTTTTGAGTTTGCTCGTATGAGATTTCAGGGAAAATCAAATGGTCTTTAACACCGATAGCATAGTTTCCTCTACCATCAAATGATTTGGCGGACACACCACGGAAGTCACGAACACGAGGAAGCGCAATCGAAATAAACTTATCAAGGAAGTCATACATTCTGTTACCGCGAAGCGTAACCTTTGCGCCGATGTTCATACCTTCTCTGAGTTTGAAGTTTGCAACGCTTTTCTTTGCCTTCGTAACGATTGGCTTTTGACCGGCAATCAACTTTAACTCTTCAACAGCTGCGTTCAAGCTCTTGCTGTCATCTTTCACGTCGCCGAAACCCATATTGAGAACGATTTTCTCAAGACGAGGAATTTGGTTGACATTTTCATAAGCGAATGCTTTTTGAAGCGCAGGAACTGCGTTTTCGGCATAGACTTTTTTAAGTCTGTATCTGTCTGCGTTCGCCATATCGGTTGCAGCTGCTTTAGCAACCTGATTTTTCTTTTCTGCCACGATAATACCTCCGTACTATTTATCTTCGCCGTCAGCTTTTGCCGCTGCTTTCTTTGCAGGAGCTTTCTTAGCTTCGGTCGTCTTTTCTGCTGTTGCAGTCTTTGTTGCAGTTGCCTTTTTAGCAGGAGCCTTTGCTTCGCCTTCTGCCTTAGGAGCTGCCGCTTTCTTTGCAGGAGCTTTCTTTTCACCCTCTGCCTTTTCAGCCGTTGCTTTCGTTGCGGTTGTCTTTTTAGCAGGAGCTTTTGCTTCGCCTTCTGCCTTAGGAGCTGCTGCTTTCTTTGCAGGAGCTTTCTTTTCGCCTTCGGCTTTTTCTGCCGTTGCCTTAGCCGCGGTCGTCTTTGTAGCTGCCTTTGCAGGTGCTTTTTCGACTTTCTCTACGACTTTGGTTTCGACTTCTTTAACTTCCGCTACGTCAGCTGCAGGAGCTGCCGCTTTTTTTGCAGGAGCTTTCTTAGCCGTTGTCTTCTTAGCCGCCGCTTTCTTGTCGTCAAGCGATGCTCCGCATTTTGCGCAGACTCTGATTGCCTTTTGAGTGCTGCCTGCCGGTGCGTCCTTATGACGAACTCTTACGACTTCCTTACAGGTCGGGCAGATAATCATAACGTTTGACGCGTCGATTTTGCCCTCTCTTTTCAATATACCGCCCTTGTCTTGAGCGCTCGTAGGCTTTTTACTTTTTGAAACGATGTTCACACCTTCGACGTAGACGCGACCTTTTGCGGTGTCGACTTTCAAAACCTTGCCGCTCTTGCCCTTATCTTTGCCGGTGATGACCATTACGTTATCGCCTTTTTTAACATTCAAACTAGCCATTGTAGCCTCCTAAAGAACTTCTTCGGCAAGAGAACAAATTTTGTCGAAATTCTTTTCACGCAATTCTCTTGCAATAGGTCCGAATACACGAGATCCGACCGGTTGCTTTTGGTTATCGATGATAACGGCTGCATTGTCGTCAAATTTGATATGGCTGCCGTCTTCACGTCTTACGCCGTAATGGCTTCTGACGATAACCGCTTTAACTACGTCACCCTTTTTGACTTTGCCGCCACCAGGGATAGCAGTTTTAACAGAAGCTACGATTGTGTCACCGATGTTACCGCTTCTGCGGAAAGAACCGCCCAAAACTCTGATACACATAATTTCTTTTGCGCCGCTGTTGTCTGCGACTTTTAATATAGTTTGTGGTTGTATCATATCGCCCTCCTACTTAGCCTTCTCAACGATTTGAACAAGTCTCCAATGCTTGTCCTTTGAAAGCGGACGAGTTTCGGCAACCATAACGGTATCGCCGATACCACATTCATTCTTTTCATCGTGAGCTTTAAGCTTTTTCGTACGATTGACTGTCTTTTTATAGAGTGGGTGATTGATTCTTTCTTTGATTGCGACAACGATTGTCTTATCCATTTTGTTGGAAACAACCAAACCTACTCTGGTCTTTCTTAAATTTCTTTCTTCGTTTTCCATCTTGTACCTCCCGCTTACTTCTCACCGTTCTTACGGCTGATTTCTCTTTGACGGATAACCGTCTTAATGCGGGCTATATCACGTCTTGTTTCAGTCAAAACCTTTGGGTTTGAAAGCTGATTAGTTGCGTGTTTAAATCTCAAGAAAAACAATTCCGATTTCAACTCGTTAAGTTTGTTAGCGAGTTCGACGTCTGTCATTTCAAATACTTGCTTTGCTTTCATTGTTCACCGCCTTCGGCCAAATCTTCACGGCTTACAATCTTGCACTTTACAGGAAGTTTGTGAGCTGCGAGTCTTAAAGCCTCTCTTGCTACTTCTTCTGCCACGCCTGCGATTTCAAACATAATGCGGCCCGGCTTAACAACTGCTACCCAGTATTCAGGAGAACCTTTACCGCTACCCATACGAGTTTCGGCAGGTTTCTTTGTAACCGGTTTGTGTGGGAAGATATCAACCCATACTTGTCCGCCACGACGGATATATCTCGTCATAGCGACACGAGCAGCTTCTATTTGGTTGGAGGTAATCCAGCTTGGCTCCATAGCCATAATGCCGTATTCACCGTATGCAATCATATTACCCTTATGAGCGTCACCCTTCATTCTTCCACGGAATTGACGACGACGCTTAACTCTTTTTGGCATTAACATTGAGCGTTTCCTCCTTCATTCGTTAATTTCTTTTGGCCGAGGATATCACCCTTGTAAATCCAGCACTTTACACCGATTGCGCCGTACATTGTGTGTGCGGTAGCAAATCCGTAATCGATGTCTGCGCGAATTGTTTGAAGAGGAATCGAGCCTTCTTTGTACGTTTCGCTTCTTGCGATTTCTGCACCGTCAAGTCTGCCCGAAACGCTTGTCTTAACTCCGCGAGCGCCCGACTTCATAGCTCTCGTGATTGCTTGCTTCATGCAACGACGGAACGAACCTCTTGCTTCGAGTTGTTCCGCAATCCATTCTGCAAGAAGAGTTGCGTCGGAATCTGCACGCTTTACTTCGATAACGTTGATTGCGATTTGTTTTGACGGGCAAATCTTTGCGATTGCCTTTTTGATTTCTTCAACGCCTGCGCCTGCTTTGCCGATAAGGATTGCAGGTTGAGCGGTATGAATGTTGACGGTAAGTTTGTCAGCCGCTCTTTCGATGACGATTTTCGAAACTTTGTTTTTATAATATGCCTTTTTAAGGAAGGTTCTTATTTTGTTATCTTCAACGATGTTGTCGGCAAAGGTCTTTTTGTCAGCATACCAATGGCTTTCCCAATCTTTGTTGACGCCACGTCTTAATCCGTTCGGATCGACTTTTTGTCCCATTCTATCCTTCCTCCTAATTGTTCGATGCAGCGTCTAAGACGACTGTGATGTGTGATGTACGTTTGTTGATTCTGAAAGCTCTGCCTTGTGCTCTTGCACGAATTCTTTTAAGCGTCGGACCTTCGTTTGCATAGCACTCTGCGACGACAAGGTCGTTGCGAGACATGTTCATGTTGTTTTCTGCATTTGCAGCAGCCGAATTTACGAGCTTTTTCAAGATTTCGCTTGCAGCCTTCGGAGTGTTTTCCAAAATGGCAAGTGCTTCGTTTACGCTTTTTCCTCTGATGATATCAAGAACGATTCTTACTTTGAATGCCGAGATTCTTTGGAATTTTGCGGTAGCGTTAGGACGATTATCCGCAGTAGCGTGTCTTTGCAATGTTTTTTGCTTAGTTCTAGTTGCCATAATTCCTCCTACTTTCTACCCGTAGTCTTTTCGCCGGCGTGACCTTTGAAAGTTCTTGTCGGAGCAAATTCGCCAAGCTTATAGCCGACCATTTCGCTCGTGATGTAGACAGGGACGTGAGTGCGTCCGTTGTGAACTGCAATCGTGTGTTCTACCATATCAGGATATATCGTTGATGAGCGAGACCACGTTTTGACAGGGCGTTTTTCGCCGCTCTCGTTCATAGCCTTAATTCTCTTTAATAACCTTTCGTCAACGAAAGGACCTTTTTTCAAACTTCTACTCATTTTTCTATCTCCTAGTTGCAACGCTTGATAATAAACTTATCAGTCGTATTCTTCTTCTTTCTGGTCTTGTAACCGAGCGTCGGTTTACCCCAAGGTGTTACAGGTGACGGTTTACCGATTGGCGACTTACCTTCACCACCGCCGTGCGGGTGATCGTTAGGGTTCATAACAACACCGCGGACAGAAGGACGAACGCCCATGTGACGGGTCTTACCTGCTTTACCGACAGAGACGATTTCGTGGTCTACGTTTCCGACTTGACCGATGGTCGCTCTGCAACCGATAAGAACGTATCTCATTTCGCCGCTCGGAAGTCTCAACGTTGCGTATCTGCCTTCCTTAGCCATAAGCTGAGCCGCGTTGCCTGCCGAACGAACGAGCTGACCGCCTTTGTTCGGATGAAGTTCTACGTTGTGTACCAAAGTACCGACAGGGATGTTTTCAAGCGGAAGCGTGTTTCCGACTTTGATGTCTGCGTCTTTGCCGCTGAGTACGACGTCGCCTACGCTAAGTCCCAAAGGAGCTAAGATGTAACGCTTTTCACCGTCTGCATAGTTGAGCAATGCAATGTTTGCCGAACGGTTCGGATCGTATTGAATCGAAGCAACTTTTGCAGGGATTCCGTCTTTATTACGTTTGAAATCGATGATACGGTACTTAATGCGATTTCCGCCACCGATGTGTCTGACCGTGATTCTTCCGTATGAGTTTCTGCCGCCCGTCTTTTTCTTTACGTCGAGCAATGAACGCTCAGGAGTTGTCGAAGTGATTTCATTGAATTCCGAAACGGTCATAAAACGGCGACCCGGTGAAGTTGGTTTATATTTCTTGATAGCCATTTGATGCCTCCTTATGACAAGCTCTCGAAGAATTCAATTGCCTTTGACTCTTTCGTGAGTTGAACAATTGCTTTCTTGTAAGAAGCTGTTCTTCCTTCGTGACGGCCCATTCTTTTGATTTTGCCGTCATAGTTTACTGTATTAACCTTTTCTACCTTAACTTTGAAGATTTGCTCGACGGCGTTTTTGATGTCCGTCTTGCTTGCCGATTTGGCAACTTCAAAAGTGTATCTCTTATCCGAAATGCCGTCGAAGCTCTTTTCAGACAAGATAGGCTTTAAAATAATATCGTATGCGTTCATTATTTGTTTGCCTCCTCGACTTGTTCGATAGCGCTCTTAGTAAAGACAAGGTTGCGGTTTGCTACGATGTCGTATACGCTAAGCGTTCTTGCCTCCTGAACTTGTGCGTCAGGAATGTTTCTGATTGCACGAATCAAGGTTTCATCATAGCCTTCCGTTACGAAAATAACTTTACCTTCGAGCTTCAATGCGTCGATGACGTTTTGGAAGAGTTTCGTCTTTGCTTCTTTAAGAGCAAGTTTATCCAAAACCGTAACTTCGCTTTGACGAATCTTTTCCGAAATTGCCGAAAGGAATGCTGCTTTCTTCATCGTCTTGTTGACCTTTTGCGAGAAATCGCGAGGCTTCTTAGCGAAGACGATACCGCCACCTACGTGTTGCGGCGAGCGACTCGAACCTTGACGAGCTCTACCCGTTCCCTTTTGGCGGAAAGGTTTGATACCACCGCCGGCGACTTCACGTCTGGTCAAAGCCGAGTGAGTGCCTTGTCTGCGATTAGCAAGTTGTGCTACGACTACTTGGTGAATCAAAGCCTCTTTATATTCTTTATTAAATACGGCGTCGTCAAGTTTGATTTGTCCGACTTCTTTACCGTTCATATCCTTAACATTAAGTTGCATATTAACCTCCATTAGCCTTTAAGGGATTCCTTGATGACGACTAAGCCGCCCTTAGGACCGGGTATTGCTCCCTTTATAAGGAGAACGTTTCTTGCTGCGTCGACTTTCGCAACGGCAAGGTTTTGAACGGTAACCTTTTCGCCGCCCCATTGACCCGGCATATGCTTATTCTTGAAAACTCTCGACGGGTCCGAGCAAGCCGACATAGAGCCGACGCCTCTGTGATAACCCGAGCCGTGAGCCATAGGTCCGCGATGTTGATTCCATCTTTGGATAACGCCGCTGAATCCGTGACCTTTCGAAGTACCCGAAACGTCAACGTGGTCGCCTTCTTGGAAGACGTCTGCGGTGATGACTTGTCCTACTTCGTACGTCGAGCAGTCTTTAAGTCTGAGTTCTCTCAAATAACGCTTAGGTTCAACGTTAGCTTTTTTGAAATGTCCTGCTTGCGGTTTGTTGACTCTTGCTATCTTGACTTCGCCGAACGCAACTTGAAGAGCGTCGTATCCGTCGTTTGCTACTGTCTTTTTTTGCACGATTGGGCATGGACCTGCTTCTACGACGGTTACAGGAATAACTTTTCCGTCAGCCGAGAAGATTTGGCTCATACCGATTTTCTTTCCGATGATTGCTTTATTCATAATATAAAGTTCACCCTCCTTAACTCTCTATTAAAGTTTGATAGAAATATCAACGCCTGCAGGCAAATCGATTTTCATAAGCGAATCAACCGTTTTTGCCGTAGGATTGAATATATCAATCAAACGCTTGTGTGTTCTAAGTTCAAATTGCTCTCTCGAATCCTTGTATTTGTGCGTAGCGCGAAGAATCGTGATGATTTCTTTTTCGGTAGGAAGCGGAATAGGTCCTGAAACCTTAGTGCCCGTCTTTTTAACCGTTTCGACGATTTTTTCTGCCGATAAATCGATAAGATCGTGGTCATACGCCTTCAACTTGATTCTGATTTTTTGTCCAGCCATAATAGCCTCCTGTTTATTGGTATACACTGAGTGTGTGTATTTATTTTTGAGCCTAAGCCGAGAGATTTTTGCATTCTCATACACTATGCCGTGTGTGTCGCGCGCTTTTTTATCGGAAAACCATTCGATTTTCCCATATTTTTTGCGCATTTTCACAGCTTTTTTAGCGTTTTGAACGCAGAAATATCCCTTGTTGCTATACAAGGCTTAACCATAATAATAAATTCAGGGAAGATTGTCAAACGTTTTAACGGCATAAATGAAATTATTTTTACTTTTTTTTCGGAATTTTCAACGCGCCGAAATCGGCGTTTTTTCGACGTTTTTAGGCATTCATATTTGCGTTTTTCTCAATATTTCGTCCTTTTTCGATTTGCTTTTTAACTCTTAAAACTTTTATCGACAAAATATTTATTTGTCGAAATTTGCGTTTTATATTTTATAAATTTAAAACCTCAAAAAAAGAGAGCGGCATAGGTCGCTCTCTTTTTCATCGTTTTTTCGATAAATTCTCCGCCTTTAAGCAAAGGACGTTTTAATCGTCGGCTTGCACCGGCGTAAAATTTTTCGGCATAATCATAATTCCGTCACGCGGTTTAAGTTTGATTTTTCCCCACTTCTTTTGCGGAACTTCCTTGCCGTTTACAAGGTATCTGAAATCAACCAGTGAATTAGGGTCAAGTTTATACCAATCACTAAGTTCTTCGATAAGGTCGATGATATTGCCGCCGGCAACCCATCTCATACTGTCGCCGTTGAAAGTCTTTTTTACATCGTCTACAAAATTTACGGTTAACATAATTTCCTCCAAGTTTTTGGTAATTTTATTTTAACATATTTTGTTTATTCAATCAATACCCAAAATAATTTTATTTGACCGACTTGAAAAAGGGCGGTATACTTTATCTATGGACAAAACTATGCGCTTCACAATTAAAGAAACCACCGACGTAAAAACGTTTATGAATTCGCTTTTTTCACGCCGCATATCGGTTTTAATAAGACTGCACGGCGGACAAGTTTTAGTTAACGGACAAACATTTAAAGGCAACGTGCGGCTATGTCCAAATGACGAAGTGAGCATTTTTATACCCGAAACTTCAAAGCCTTATCGAACCGCCAAAGAAGTTCCCATAAAAGTTTTGTATAAGGACGAAGACTTTTTGGTTTTGTTTAAACCTAAGGGCGTGCCGTCTATGCCGACGCACGGTCATTATGACGACAACCTTCTTGCAGGACTTACCTATCTTTTTCCTAAAGAAACGTTTAGAATTGTCACAAGACTTGACAAGGACACGTCGGGGCTTACGCTTGTCGCGCTGAACGGAATTACACACTCGCTGCTGTCGGACGGAAACGACATAACAAAAATTTACACCGCAACTCTGACTGGCAAATTGGAGCGCGAAACTTTTGTAGACGCCCCCATACTCAGCAAGCCGCTCGTTATGAAACGCACGATTGACGAAAACGGAAAACAAGCAAAAACCCTGTTCACACCTTTGCGCTACGACGGCCCTAACACCGTTTGCAAAGTCAAACTCTTTACGGGACGAACTCATCAAATCAGATTGCACGCCGCTCACATAGGACACCCCGTCGTAGGCGATACGTTGTACGGAAACTATGAAGGAGAATATAACGGCGGTCAGATGCTCGAATGTTCATATATAAGTTTTATCAATCCATACACAAACGAGCTTATGGAATTCGACCTTAATTCTCTTTTGCACAATTAAAAATATCCGCAGCAATACACTACGGATATTTTTTATAGATATTTTTATTTTAAGCCTTTTTGTTTTTCTTTTGTCTTTTTCGCAAACCGCCCTTTGTCGCTAATTTCGATATGCGGTGCATGTTATCGCTATCTGTTTCTGATTGCGTCAATCGGGCGTTTCTTCGCTATCTTCAAAACAGGTATCAAGCTCGATATAAATGCAACGGCTACGCAAACGGCAAGCATAATTGCAATTTGTCTGATGCCGAAAGTCAAGAGCGAGATAGGCAAAGAATACTCGTTTACAAGCGCTCTGTTTGTAATGAATACGGCAACGCCGCTACCTACTGCCGCCAAAACGAAGTTGATGATTGAAATTATCATAGCTTCGTTAAGGAATATTCCGAAAACGTCACCCGATGTTGCGCCGACTGCTCTAAGAATACCGATTTCACGTTTCTTGTACGAAATCGACGTTCCGATATAATTCATAAACATCAACGAAGCAAACACGAGCAAACCGAGTCCTACGTAAAGGAATATCTTTGAAAGGCTCTCGAATATGCCGTTTACGTTTGAAAGCGCCGCCGTGACTTTGTTGTTGAGTTTAAAGTGTTTATACGTTCCGTTACTGTTTTTCGTTCCGCCCTTATAGTTAATGTCAACTGCGTTTTTAATGACCGACTCTGTGCCTACGGCTATTGCGCCCGTATAAATAGCGTTTGCGTCTTGCACGACTTCATCGAAAAGCTCATCGTTAAGCAAATAGTATCCGTTTGACAATTCTTCGTCATTACTGTTCTTTGCCGCCATTTGAGTGTTTTCAAAGAATATGCCGACCACCTTAATGCTGACGCCGTTTTTATAGCCACTCGAAATGCTATTGTAATCTGCCGTAAGGTCGAAGTTCGGCGCGACGTTAGCGTGTTCGAGCAAAGACAAAACGTCATTCCAGTTATTAACCATAGCATCTTTAAGAGCTGTGATTTTCATTCCGTAAAGCGTGTTGTCAGGGTCGAACTCATTCTCTGTCAGATTGTCGGACAGGACGTTTGCATACCTTTGGACGATGTTCGATTTCTCGGTTGCGATATTGTCAAGCATAGTCTTTGCTTCTTCTTCGGTTGCGCCTGACCTAACCAAAATCTTAACCCTATTGTCATAAGAAAGGTTATCGAATGAGTTTTCGATTAACGACTCGAGTTTGTCGGCTCTTGCCGTGTCGATATTCTCTTTTGCGGTGCTCGATTCGTAAATCCAATTGAACATCTCTTTAAGCCTGCTTGCGCTGATAAGCATCTCGCCGCTGTTTAAAGACGTTTTTGAAGAATCGAAATACTTAATATCGCCTGCGTCAATCATCGACGCTTTTATATAATACTGCAAACTATATGGCCAAGTATCGTTAGTCGTTTTAAGGTTTATGCCCTCTGCGCCGTTATATACTTTTGCGCCGATTGCGCCGCCTTTGCTTTTCGCTTTTGCAATAAAGCCCTCTTTAACTATCGCGACGGCGTTTACACCGTAACCGACTTCGTTTCTGAGTTGCTCTATTTTCATATAGTTATCGATGCCGCTCGACGAACCGATACCTGAAAACGCACTCAAATTGAGTCTTGTATCGACAAATCCGCTAATAGTAAACGTTTGTTCGCCAAGAGTAATATGTTTCGCAACGCCCGCCAAGAAATTTTGCATGGACATAGCTTGCACTTCGGTCGAACTCATCGTACTCGAACCGTCTTTATAGCCGAATTGCTTGAAATGGTCAAAAACGTAGCTAGGCAACAAAACCTCGTCATAGTTTTCAGGCATTCTGCCGATGACCGTAAATCCCATTGCGGAAATGTCTGCTTGCGTCAATTCGCAATAACCGCTAAGTTGACGAGTATAAATTTCGTTATATTCTTCCTTTGCGAGCGACGCCGAAAGGCTGAGTCCCGAACTGTATCCGTTGTCTGACATCGGGGCATAAATAGGTTTGAAAGTGCCGCCGATTTTATCGTTTAAAAACTGAATATCTTCGTCGGACATTTTGGACTCGTTGTAGCTGATATAGTCGTCTTCGGGATCATATTGACGTCCGATTTCTTTGCTTATCGAAACGTAATTTATGTTTTGGTCCTTCATTGAGTTTACGGTTACGTCAATCTTGTTGTATGCCGCAAGGCTGTCGACAAAACCGAACATTGCGAACGCAACAAAGCAAAGAAGAATCGTGAAAATAAGCCTTACAGGTTTCGAACGAAGCGAACTTGCGCCCATTTTCAAACTGTTCTTGTATGGCAAACGCGATTTGATAAGTTTGAACGGAGTTTTGTCACTGTTCACTATCGCGCTTTCGTCGGTAGCTTTAAAACTTTCGATATTGTCGTTTTCGTCGATTCTTGCAAACTTTCTCACTTGAACGTTGGTATCTTCGTCAAGCGAAACCATTGCGTCGTTGTTTGCTAAACATGCGTTTATCATTTCGACGTCGCGCGAAGTAAGTTTATAGCCTTTTCTGAATTTCAAAAGCTTGTTGTCAAAAACCTTAACCTCGCCGTTCGGTGAAGAAAGAGCTTCGCTTCTCGTTTTTTCTATATCGGAAATTATGATGCCGTCCTTAAATTCGATGACACGGTCGCCGTATTGTTCGGCAAAGTCGCGGTCGTGCGAAACGACGATAACGAGTTTTTCCTTGGACAATTCTTTGAGCGTATCGAAAACTTGAATACCCGTATTCGAGTCAAGCGCGCCCGTAGGTTCATCCGCCATTATGATTTCAGGATTCTTGACCAAAGCTCTTGCTATGGCAACTCTTTGTTTTTGACCGCCGCTGAGTTCGTTCGGTTTACGCTTTCCGTAGCCGTCAAGTCCGACCTGTTGCAAAATTTGGTTTATTCTTTCGTTTGTCGCCTTTTGACCTTGCAATTCGAGAGCAAGGCCTATGTTTGCGGCAATGGAAAAGTCTTCGAGAATGTTGTACTCTTGAAAAATAAAGCCGAGATATGTGTTTCTGTAACTGTCGAAATCACTTTGCCTGAAATCCGCCGATGACTTATCTTTTATGATAATTTCGCCTTCGTCGGCTTTATCAAGACCGCCCATTACGTTAAGAAGCGTCGATTTGCCGCTTCCCGATTTACCTAAAATAAATATAAGTCCTTTGTCGGGAAACTTGATTGATATGTCGTTCAAAGCAACGACAGGAACTCCCTTTTTAGGAGTATAAGTCTTTTTTAAATGTCTGACTTCGAGCATAATGCCTCCAAAACAAAACGCGATACGCCTTTACTGTTCGGCGTCTAATGTAAAAAAAATGTTAATTGTTCAATCCTTAACTATTATGCGCCCTGATTTTTTATTTGTAAAGTTTATACATAAAATAACCTACAATTTTAATGTCCGTTTTTGACGACAATATGGCGACAATATAATAAATACTCACACAGACGTTAAATAAAATTTTATTTCGTTTTAGACTACTTTAAGTCTTAAAGTCGCGCGCAAACAATTTGGTCATACGCCGTCAATCGGCAGTCACCTTAAAATCTTAAAATTATGTTGCAAACGCTTTAACCGAAAACATAAACGCGTCAAATAATATGGCAAACAAAAACCGCAGTTTTCACTGCGGCTCTTGCCTTTTTGTCTATACTACTTTTGGGGAATAGTAGTTGGTTAAAACTTAAACTATTTCATCAAATCTTCATCGACTTATACTTTAAACTTGCGCTTACACTTTTTGTCGGCTCTAAATTGCGGTTTTATTGCAAATGCCTTTCAAACTTATACTTTAACCTTTAGCCTAAATTTATTGTTTGAATTTGGCATTTATTGTTTAAACCTAATTGAATAGTCCTCGTTTAACCTTCAATAGGGGTTGGTCTTCTTGCGTCCTTTTTGTCTTGCAAGAATTTCATTGCTTCGTCTTTAGCGTCTGCCAAGCTCTTGTCGAATTTAGCTTTTGCATCCGACAAAGTCTTTGCGTTTCTATCTTTGATTTCTTGCAACTCTTGTTTGTCTTCGTCCGTCATATCTTGCTTGATTTTTCCGAGTATCTCGTCGGCTTTTGCGTCTAACTCTTTGATATATTCGTCAAGATTGTCCATTGCGCCTTCTTCGCCTTTAAGCACCGCTCTGACCTTAGCGGCAGCTACCGCAAAATCGTCAAGATAGGTTTGGAATTCTTCCGGAAGGAAACTCTTAACCGAAGCAAGCGTATTGTTTAAAGCGGTAACGGCATCCTCGCCTGCTTTGACAACCTTTTCGATATTTAAAGAATATTCTTTGACTTTGCCGTCAATTTCAATTCTGATATCTATTTGGATATCGTTTAACGCTTTTTTCAACGCTTCAGCCTTTGCTTTAATTTCTTGGGTTTGTTCGCTGTTTTTGAAATATTTGTTTGCATAAGCCTCGATGCTTTCAATCGTAATATTTCCGCTGCTGTCTTTAAGTTTGTTTACGTCTTCATCGGTAAATCCGAGAGCTGTGGCAATCTTTTTGATTTGCACTTCGTCAAGGGCGTAAGTAGCGACTTTGTTTGCCGCCTTTATGCCTGCCGACGTAACTTTAAGTCCTGCCGACGTTGAAGCGTACATTCCGTAGAGCCCGCCGTAATAGACAGTGTTTGCATAATCGAGATTGGTTGCGATTTTAGCAATGCGTTTTCCGTAAAATTCGATATACGCCGCAGAGTCTGCCGCTTTTAACGCTTGTTCGTAAACAGCATTAGCCATTTCTACAGCGTCGTCATATGCTTCGGTCGCATATTCGGCAGCTTTCTTTTGAGCATCGTTCACGATTTTGATAAGTTTAGAAGTGTCAAGCGTGACGGCTACTTCAAGAGTTACTTCGCCCGTTTCAGACGCCGCTAATGCGAGTTTGAAATCGGCAAGGCTTATGTCGACGTCGGCGTGAATTGCCTTAAAGTTTTCATATTCTCTAAGAAGAGCAAACGAGCCGCTTGCGTCCGCCTTAATCGTAAGTTTTCCGTCTTCGTCTTTTGTCGCTTCAATTTTTGCATTTACTTTCGCAAGAATTTTGTCGGCATTTCCAATCGATGAACTTACGCTTGTTCCGACTACTGTGTTGTTTTCGTCAAGATAGCCGTATTTAATTGCAAGATTTACGATATTGCCTACCGCCGTTTCGACGTCAACGCCGATGATGCCCTTTTCGCCGTAAAGTAAAACTTGTCCGTCTTCGTTAGCTCCGCTGACACTTATAACCTTGTTGTTTTTGTCTAAAGTTAAATTGATTTCAGGGTTAATGTCAAGGCTTACGAACGATTGAGCTGTTGCTTCTTTTTCCGAATCTTTGTTACAGGCTACCAAAGTCAAACCTAATACTAAGACTAAAGCCAAACAAAGAATGATTGCAATTTTTTGTTTCATAAGCACCTCCGCTTTATTGAATTTGTATTTGTCTATTAAACAATCATAATAGGCGTTTTGTTGCAACAATTTATTTTTTTATTGCCGTTTCGGCTTTTATTGCTAAACTTAGTATCATCTGTCAAAAAGTATTAGTTTCATCGCCTCGCTATGCACGAAACTACCTTTTGCTTTCCCAAAACTTTTCGACCGAACCGTAAGTCTCCTCTATGCCCTTTAAAAACTCCTCGTATGCTTCCGTCGTTATTTCTTCTCGCGGCAAATTGTATTTCGGCATATTCACGCTTAGTTTTTTCTCAAAATCATATTTGAACGCTTTTACAACTTTCTCAAAATACTCATTGAGGGTTTTTGGCAAGTCGATAAAATCAAGGATACTGTAGGCAAATGACGGAGCAATCGCTTCGGCAAGTTTCTTCCATTCTTCGAGTTTTTCCAAAAATTCTTCCGGATAACACTGAGCAAGATAACTTACTTGAGTTTTTACACGCTCGTCAAGCGGACTTTTTTCCGAACAAAGAACTTCTACAATATAATTCTTTATTTCGGGCATCAGCAAAATTTCTTTTTTGTACTTTTCGAGAATAGCGTCAAACGTCAAAAATTTTGCCTCGTTTTCAAAGGCGAAACTTTCCATATCTTTAATTTTTTTCGCTATTTCGCCAAGCTCCGCTTTTGAGCCGCAAAGTTTTGCAACGTTTTTGCCGTCATAGCCACCGTTTACCACAGCAGAATAAATTCCGTCTTTTTTAAAATGATTTTCAAGTGACGCAATCGCTTTATCGACGGTTTTTTCCGACGTACCGGAAACTTTTACGGCGTCAAGAAGCAAATTGACGTAGCCGAGTTTTGCCGCATAATCAACGTAGGCATTTAGCGCGTCGTTGACGCTCTTTCCTATAATAGCGGATTTTGCATTTTCGTTTGACAAAATAAGGTCTGCGTCCCCGTTTAAACTTACCGCTTTTTCCACCTCGCCGTTTTTGTCCAAACTAAACACAACGGACGGATTGATTTCCACTGCGACAAAGTCGCCGCCAAAATCAACGTCTGTCGGCTGCCTAAACACGGTAAACCACAAACTCAAAAATACGATAGGGAACAACGCTAAAAAAGCGACAATTGCGACTGTCGTTATGCCGGCTTTCTTTTTAAGCGCAACCGTTCCTCCGCCGTTAGGCGTGATATTTAATTTTTCTGCTTTCGGAGCTTTTTCGGACAATTCATTAAGCCATTGTTTTTTCCAATTCATATCACACCTCCTTTAAAGCCGCTTTTACCTTTTCTACGGCTCTTTTGTATTTCGACGTTATAGTTCCCGTCGGAGCGGAATACATCTCGCCTATTTCCTTATGCTTATAACCCCACACTACGTGCAAAGTGACAATTTCGAATTCTTCGTCTGAAAGCACTTTGCGCATAACGTCGGTTATGCCGTTATACTCGCTCGTTTGCCCTTTATCGATGACTAAGTCGAGAGGCACGTTCCTTTTGTTCTTTTTGATTTTGTTGAGAGCGTGATTTTTGGCTATTTGCAAAATCCACGCCTTAGCGTTCGTATCCGCCGTATACTTATTTGCGTTTGCCCTTATTGCAAGATAAACGTCTTGCATAACGTCTTCTGCATCCTCTTTCGATAGGTAGTACAAAACAAAGGCAAATACGCCTTTTTTCGTTTCTTCGTACAGCTTTGAAAGGGCAGAATCGTCACCGTCGGCAATTTTAAGTAACAGCTTATTCAACGCTCTGTTGTCCATAATCATTTATTAAACACTCAGCAACGTCCATTTGTTGCATACTCCTTAAATATTTCTTTTTAATACTAAAACAAATTTAAAAGATTTTCAACAATAATATCAATTTTAAAAGCCTGCAAACAAATACAATTCAGCGGTTAAACTGCTTTGCATTGTTTCGCAGGCATATTTTAAACTATTTTTAGGTACGCCGTTTCGTAAGGCTTTAAAATATAGTTGCCGTTTTCAAGATATATCTCTTTATTCGTAAACATATCTATTGCTTTGCGATTTTCAAATCCGTTTAAATGAATTGAAAATTCGCTTCTGTCGGCATTTGTCAGAACAAGAACTTGCTCTTTGTCGGTCGCTCTTTCAAACGCCAGTTGTTTGTTCGTTATAGTGACGTTTCTGTATCCGCCCCAAACCAACGCGTCGCTGCTTTTATGAATTTTCGCAAGTTTCGCTATGTAGTCGCAAAGTTCGTTCCATTGCGGTTTATCGAAACTCGGTCTTAATTCGTCATCGCTCCCGTGTCCTTTGACGCCTGTCGCTCCCCACTCGCTGCCATAATAAAGACACGGCATTCCGTTCATTCCGAACAGAATTCCGTAAAGCGGGTAAATAGCGTTTTTATCGTTTAACAAGCTTGCAATTCTCGTTACGTCGTGGTTGTCGGCAAAGCACAGAAAATGTTTGCCACGATAAAGCGCCCAATTTTCATATCCGAATTGACGGTTTAACGAGTGAGCAATTTCAAAAAGGTTCATCGAATTGAAACTCGAATAAAGTCCTTTGTAGCATTCGTAATTCGTGCAACTGTTAAGCATTACGTCGTTTGCTATACGATTGTAATCGCCAAAAAGAATTTCGCCGACAAGTAAAAAATCTTCTTTTATTCCGTTGACGTGAGCGCGAAGTCTGCGCATAAAGTTTTCGTTCAAAAGATATGCAACGTCAAGTCTTAATCCGTCTATTTTAAACAGGTCTATCCAACTGTCGATACAATCGAAAAGATAATTCACCACTTCGTCGTTATTAAGGTTGAGTTTTACAAGTTCATAGTGCCCTTCCCAACCTTCGTACCAAAAGCCGTCGTTATAACAGCTGTTGCCGTCAAAGTTTATAAAAAACCAATCTTTATATCTTGAGTTCCATTTGTTTTCAAGCACGTCCTTAAACGCCCAAAATCCCCTGCCGACGTGATTAAACACACCGTCAAGCACAATCTTTATTCCGTTATTATGCAACGCTTCGCAGACGTTTCCGAAATCGGCGTTTGTTCCAAGGCGGCAATCTATTTTGCAATAATCTCTTGTATCGTAGCCGTGTCTGTCCGATTCGAAAATAGGCGAAAAATAGATTGCATCGATATTCAACCTTTTGAAATGTTCAATCCAATCGGTCACTTTTTTTATTCTGTTTGTGACTACGCCGTCGTTTTCTTTCGGCGCACCGCAAAAACCTAACGGGTATATTTGATAAAAAATACTATTCTCCCACCACATAGTTGCTCCGCTAATAGTTTGTTATCTGTTGTTCATTTATTTATTTGTATAATAGTTGGCTAATTTGCCGTCTGTTAGCTGTTTTTAAATTTCTATTGTTTTGCTTGTTCTTGATTGGTTTAATATTCGCTCGTTTCTTAATAAACTTGCAATACGCTTGGTTAATAGTTTTGTTAACGTCCGACAGTTTGTAATCCATCGCCTGATTGTTTATCGATTATTAGTCAATCGTTTGCAAGTCGCCTGCTTAATTATCTGCTTAACAATTAGGTAAACACCATACACACTTTAAATTGTCTCACTCATTTTATAGCTATACTAATTATAATTACTATTACAATTAGCCCTAGTAATTACTCCTGCTACAAAACCGCCTATTACGTTAAATGCAACTTCTTGCAAACCGCACGTCTTAATCATTTATTGCAAGCATTTCGCATTTTACATTATTTTGGTTCTCTGCGCTTTTGACGTTCCCCAAAATCTATATAACGACTACATAAACGACTAATATTATTTTATCGTCTACAGCGACTACGAGTCAATAGGTTTAACAAAAAACGCAACCTTGCGGTTGCGTTTTTATCAAATCGATTTCGATTATTTCATTTCAGCTTCTGCACCAGCATCTTTGAGCTTCTTCATAAGTTCTTCAGCTGCTTCTTTTGGCATTGCTTCTTTGATTGTCTTAGGAGCGCCGTCAACGATGCCTTTTGCTTCAACAAGTCCAAGACCGGTTGCTTCTTTAACAACTTTGATAACAGCAACTTTGTTTGCGCCTGCTGCTTTCAAAACTACGTCGAATTCAGTCTTTTCTTCAGCTGCTGCTGCGCCGCCTGCTGCAGGTGCTGCTGCTACTGCGATAGGAGCTGCTGCGCTAACTCCGAATTCTTCTTCTATTGCTTTAACAAGTTCCGAAAGTTCGAGAACTGTCATATTTTTGATTTCTTCGATAAATTTCTTTGTATCTGCCATTTTAATTATCCTCCAAATAATTATTAGTTGTTTTCTTCTTTTTCTGCAATTTTATTAAGGCAAACTGCAAGACCTCTGACCAAGCCTGACAAAGCAAAAACACAGTTGGTGAGTAATTGCTCTCTCGATGGCAATTTTGCATATTGATTGACAACCGTTTCGTCGATAAACTTACCGTCTGCCATTCCGCACTTAATCTTCATCTTTGCGTATTTATCCGCAGATTCAGCCATAAGTTTGCAAGGGACTACGCAGTCTGAGTTAGAGAAAGCGATAGCGGTAGGTCCGTTAAGATAGCTGTCAAATTCATTGTAACCGAGTTCATTGAAAGCACGTTGTACGAGACGGTTTTTGAGAACTGAGTATTCGATTCCGTTTTTGCGGAGTTCCGAACGCATTGCGGTGTCTTGTTCAACGGTAAGTCCGATATAATCGACCAAAACAATTCCTTGCGCGGCTTTGATTTTCTCTTTTATACTCTCAACAACTTTTGCTTTTTCTTCAATAATTTGTTGTGATGCCATTTGTACCTCCTTAAAGATTGATGACACAAAAAAAGTGTCGTTCGCCAAAGGAGAACGACACTACTGTTTTAGTGTTTGTCCTCGGCAAGCATTCCTTAGAATTTACGCTTTCGCACTTGCTGTCTTCGGCATAATTACGGGTTCATTATAGACAAACGAAATTTGTTTGTCAAATGATTTTGTTTAATTAGTTGTTTGCAGTTGAAGGTTTATAGTTGACTTTGATTGACGGGCCCATCGTAGATGCGACGTAAATCGATCTCAAATATTGACCTTTTGCAGCTGCCGGCTTTGCCTTAACGACTGCTTCCATAAGAGTATCGAAGTTTTCGAGAAGTTTTGCATCGCCGAACGATTTCTTACCGATTGGTACGTGAATGATAGAAGTTTTGTCAACTCTGTATTCGACTTTACCTGCTTTGATATCGTTGATAGCTTTCGTTACGTCGGTTGTAACCGTTCCCGATTTAGGGTTTGGCATAAGACCCTTAGGGCCTAAGATTCTTGCGATTCTACCGACAACACCCATCATATCAGGGGTTGTAACTACAACGTCGAAGTCAAACCAGTTTTCGGTTTGAATCTTTTGAATGTATTCTTCTGCGCCGACGTAATCTGCGCCTGCTTTTTGAGCTTCGTCTGCTCTGTCGCCTTTTGCGATAACCAAAACTCTGACTTTCTTACCCGTTCCGTTCGGAAGAACGACAACGCCACGAACTTGTTGGTCTGCGTGACGAGGGTCAACGCCGAGTTTGACGTGAAGTTCGATGGTTTCGTCAAATTTAGCTTTAGCCGTTTCAACAACGAGCTTCATTGCTTCGGCACTGTCGTAAACCTTAGACTTGTCTATGATTTTTGAACTGTCTACATAATTCTTTCCTTTACTCATAACACGCCTCCTTAGTCTTCAACGACGACGCCCATGCTGCGTGCCGTGCCTGCAATCATACTCATTGCCGATTCAATCGATGCTGCATTAAGGTCAGGCATTTTCGTTTCTGCGATTTCACGAATTTGTGCCTTAGTGATTTTACCGACCTTCGTTTTATTTGGAACACCCGAGCCGCTTTCAAGACCGATTGCCTTCAAAATAAGAACGGCTGCAGGTGGCGTTTTCATAATAAATGTGAATGAACGATCTGCGTAAATGGTGATAACTACCGGAATGATAAGACCTGCTTGCTTTGCGGTCTTTTCGTTAAATTCCTTTGTGAATCCCGGGATATTGATACCGTGAGGTCCGAGTGACGAACCGACAGGTGGTCCCGGCGTTGCTTTTCCTGCAGGTAATTGAAGTTTTACAACTGCTGCGATTTTCTTAGCCATATATCCTCCTGACTAACGTGGTTTATCGAAAGATTAAAGATTTTCTTTCTCCCACAAGCCTGCTTGACTATCAAGCGGGCAAAAATTTTAAGTCGACTAAATTTTCTCGACTTCCGAAAAGTTAAGTTCGACAGGCGTTTCTCTGCCAAACATCGAAACGATAACTTTAACTTTTTGTTTTTCTCCACTGATTTCTTCAACAACACCGATGAAATCGTTAAGCGCACCCGAAATAACTTTGACGTTGTCGCCGACTTTGATGTCGAAATCTTCAACGCTTATGACTTCGAGATTCATTCTCTTAACTTCTTCGGCAGTCATTGGAAGAGGTCTGCCTTTCGGTCCGACAAAACCCGTTACGCCACGCGTATTCGTGACCATAAACCAAATGTTGTTGGTGTATATCATCTTTATGAAGATATAACTCGGGAATTTGATTTTTTGAACGGTTTTCTTTCTCTTTTCGTTCCACTCTTCTTCCATCGGGACTTTGATGTCAACGATGTAATTTTGGAGTTTATTATTTTCAACCATGTTGCGAAGGTTTTCTTCAGCTACGTTTTCGTAACCCGAATTCGTGTGAAGGATATACCATTCGTAGTTTTCGTCTCTTACGGCAGTTGAACCGCCGAGAGCGTTATTTTCCATATTATCCATAATCACTCCTTTGTCTTAGCCAAATATGTTTACCCAGCCATTACCCATAAGCAATGACAAAAGACCGAATAATACATAGTCGAAAACGAAAAGAATAACGAGGAAGATAAGTACGAAAGCGATAACTATGCCCGTTGAAGCGAAAACCTTTTTAGGTTTTGCCCATGTGACCTTTTTAAGTTCGGAAATGATACCTTTGATACCTTTCCACATGCTTTTAAAGATGTTACGCTTTGGCTTATTTGTCTTGCCTTTACCTTTTTGTTCCTTTTTCTGAGACGCTTTCTTGTCGTTTTGCGCCATTGCGGCGGTTGCGTCAGGGCGTCTTTCAATTTGGACAGGCACAACAGTGGAACTTGCCTTGGTATTATTCTTATTTTTCGCTGCCTTGATGGATTTTAACGTTTTAGGAGCTTCCGTCACTACCGCGTTTTCTGCCGTTTCTTCGCTTACGTTTTCCGTTTGCTCGGCCTCAACGGTTTCGGTTTCCTCGATTTCGGCTTCTTCGGCGTTTGCCGCTTTCATTTCCTCAATCGCTTCGGTAACAGCTCCGATAGAAGCATCGAATTCTTCGTTCGCAACGCCGTTTGACGTTTCGGTCAAAGCGTCTTGTTCGATTTTTTCTTCTGCTTCGTTCTCGCTATTCATCAAGTCATTGTTTTCAGGCATTTCTTTTGCCATGAGAGCCTCCTATGCCTTACTTAGTTTCTCTATGTAAGGTACGTTTTTTACAAAAAGGACAATACTTTTTCAATTCCATTCTGTCGGGATGCTTTTTCTTATTCTTGTCTAAATTATAGTTACGTTGATTACACTCCGTGCAAGCAAGCGTAATTTTGACTCTATTTTCCTTTTGAGCCATTGTTAGCCTCCTCACGCTTTCTACACAGGCATACTATGCGTGACGCTTTCACGCCACGCATAGAAGCTGTTTGAAAGACTAATTATTCGATGATTTTTGCGACAACGCCTGAACCTACAGTTCTGCCGCCTTCACGAATAGCGAAACGGAGTCCTTGTTCGATAGCGATAGGTGTAATAAGGGTGATTTCCATGTCGATGTTATCGCCAGGCATAACCATTTCTACACCGTCAGGCAATTTGATAGTTCCGGTAACGTCGGTTGTTCTGAAATAGAATTGTGGACGATATCCATCGAAGAATGGGGTGTGACGTCCGCCTTCATCTTTCGTCAAGACGTAAACTTGCGACGTGAAGTGAGTGTGTGGATGAATTGTGCCAGGTTTAGCCAAAACTTGTCCACGTTCTACGTCTGTTCTTTGGATACCACGGAGAAGTGCGCCGATGTTATCGCCAGCGACTGCGCTGTCCAAAAGTTTACGGAACATTTCGATACCCGTAACAACGGTTTCTTGTTTTTGTGGCTTAATACCGACGATTTCGACTTTGTCGTTAAGTTTAAGTTCGCCACGTTCTACTCTACCGGTAACAACGGTACCACGACCTGTGATCGTGAATACGTCTTCGATAGGCATAAGGAACGGTTGATCGGTGTCACGCTTTGGTTCCGGAATATAAGAATCGATTGCGTCAAGCAAATCTTGGATAGGTTTAAGAGCAGGATCGTCTGTCTTGCCTGCAAGAAGAGCTTCGGTTGCTTTAAGAGCCGAACCACGGATGATAGGCGTATCATCGCCTGGGAAGTCATACTCGTTAAGGAGTTCACGAACTTCCATTTCGACGAGTTCAAGAAGTTCTTCGTCGTCGACTTGGTCGCACTTGTTCAAGAATACGATGATGTATGGAACACCAACCTGTCTTGCCAAAAGAATGTGCTCTCTGGTTTGTGGCATAGGGCCGTCAGATGCAGCAACAACCAAGATTGCGCCGTCCATTTGAGCAGCACCGGTGATCATGTTTTTAACATAGTCAGCGTGTCCCGGGCAGTCAACGTGAGCATAGTGTCTGTTAGCTGTTTCGTACTCAACGTGAGCAGTGTTAATTGTGATACCTCTTGCCTTTTCTTCCGGAGCCTTGTCAATTTCGTCATACTTCATTTCTTTTGCCAAGCCCTTCGATGCCGAATACATAGTGATTGCAGCAGTAAGAGTTGTTTTGCCGTGGTCAACGTGTCCGATAGTACCAATGTTGACGTGTGGCTTTGTTCTTTCAAACTTCGCTTTTGCCATTTTTAATTCCTCCTAACAAAAAGTGAATATATTTTTTTATTGTTGGTTATTTTCTTGACCCGATGACTTTTTCCGCAATAGAGTTCGGAACGATTTCATAGTGGTCAGGTGTCATTGTGAACGATGCTCTGCCTTGGGTCATAGAACGGAGTTGCGTTGCATATCCGAACATTTCCGAAAGCGGAACGTCTGCGTCGATAACTTGGTTACCGCTTCTCATTTCCGTGCCTTTGATGTTGCCGCGTTTACCCGTGATAGAGCCGATTACGGTGCCGAGATATTCGTCAGGCGTAACGACTTCGAGTTTTACGATAGGCTCCATAAGGACAGGTTTTGCTTTTGCCATACCGTCTTTAAACGCCATGGAACCTGCAATTTTGAAAGCCATTTCCGACGAGTCGACTTCGTGAGTAGATCCATCGTAAAGAGTTGCTTTAAATCCGACCGTTTCATATCCTGCAAGTACGCCCGTCTTAGCTGCTTCTTCGATACCTGCGCGAACTGCCGCTGCGTATTCTTTCGGGACTACGCCACCGACGGTAACGTCTTCCCAAGCGAAGTCGCCGTCTGCATACGGCTCGAATCTGACTTTACAGTGTCCGTATTGACCTTTACCACCCGATTGACGAATGTACTTTCCTTCGACGTCCGAAGAACCGGTGATAGATTCACGATAAGCAACTTGCGGTTGTCCGACGTTACATTCGACTTTGTACTCACGAAGAAGTCTGTCGATAATAACGTCAAGGTGAAGTTCGCCCATACCTGCGATAATCGTTTGTCCCGTTTCCTTGTCGGTGTAATACTTGAAGGTCGGGTCTTCGTCCGAAAGTTTTTGAAGAGCGATACCGAGTTTGCCTTGGCTTTCCTTAGTCTTAGGTTCGACTGCTTGTTTGATAACAGGTTCAGGAACAATGATGTTTTCAAGAATAATCGGATGTTCCTTGTCGCAAAGCGAGTCACCCGTCGAAGCGTCTTTAAGACCGATGAGCGCGATGATGTCGCCTGCTCCCGCTTCTTGAAGTTCTTCACGTTGGTTAGATCTCATTCTGACGATACGGCTGATACGTTCTTTCTTGCCCGACTTCGGGTTGTAAACTTCCATACCCGGTTTAAGTTCGCCGGAATAAATTCTGGTGAATGCAAGTCTGCCGAAATCGTCAACCGCTATCTTGAAGACGAGCGCGCTGAGCGGCTCTTTGTTGTCAGGTTTACGAATTTCTTCCGCTTCGGTGTTAGGATTGATTCCGACCGTTGCAGGAACGTCGAGCGGTGAAGGCAAGAACATAACGACTGCGTCGAGCATCGTTTGAACGCCCTTGAATTTGTAAGCCGAACCGCAAAGTACAGGAACGAGTTGCATCGAAACGGTGCCTTTTCTCAAAGCCGCTTTGATTTGGTCGTCGGTGATTGACGTAGGGTCTTCGAGATATTGCATCATAAGGTCGTCGTCGACTTCCGCAACTGCTTCCAAAAGATTGTTTCTCTTTTCTTCAGCTTCTGCCAAAAGGTCGGCAGGGATTTCTTTTTCGACAATGGTTTCACCCTTTTCGCCTTCGTTGTAGATAGCCTTCATTTTAAGGATATCGATGATACCTTGAAGGTCGTCTCCGCTGCCGATAGGCATCGTGATAGGAACAGGGTTACAGCCGAGTCTTTCTTTCATCATCTTTACGACGTTGTTGAAGTTCGCGCCTTGCTTGTCCATCTTGTTGACGAATGCGATTCTCGGAACTTTGTAGTCGTTAGCTTGACGCCAAACGGTTTCCGATTGAGGTTCAACACCGCCACGTCCGCAGAATACTGCGACTGCGCCGTCCAAAACACGCAAGCTTCTTCCTACTTCAACGGTGAAGTCAACGTGGCCCGGGGTATCGATGATTGTGATGCTGTGGTCTTTCCAGCTCGTCGTAATAGCCGCCGAGTGAATTGTAATACCACGTTCTTGTTCTTGTTTATCGGTATCCATCGTAGCGGTACCGTCGTGGGTTTCGCCAATCTTGTGAGTCTTGCCCGTGTAGAACAAGATACGTTCGGTTGTCGTAGTTTTACCGGCATCGATGTGAGCCATAATACCGATGTTTCTTACTTTATCAAGTGAGATTTTTCCCATTCGTTACCTCTGCAATTACCACTTATAGTGTGCAAACGCCTTGTTGGCTTCTGCCATACGATGCGTTTCTTCCTTCTTCTTTACAGCGCCGCCGCTATTTCCGAAAGCGTCCATAATTTCTGCCGCGAGTCTGTCGTCCATAGTTTTTTCGCCTCTTTTTCTTGCGAAATCTACGAGCCAACGAATACCCAAAGTTTGACGACGTTCAGGTCTGATTTCAAGCGGGACTTGATAAGTAGAACCGCCTACACGTCTTGCCTTTACTTCGAGAACAGGCATAATGTTTTCAAGCGCTCTCGTAAAGACTTCCAATGGATTTTGACCCAATTTTGCTTCTATTTTATTAAATGCGTCATAGACGATTGATTGAGCCGTACCCTTTTTGCCGTCAAGCATAATTTGATTGACGAGCTTTGCAACGACTTTGCTGTTGTAAATAGGGTCAGGCAATACGTCTCTTTTAGATACGCCACTTCTTCTTGGCATATTTGTCCTCCTAAATATTCATCCGAGATTTGTTTCTTATTTTGCGCGTTTTGCGCCATATTTGCTTCTTGCTTGCTTACGTTTTGCAACGCCGGCAGTATCAAGAGCGCCACGAATAATATGGTAACGCACACCAGGTAAGTCCTTAACACGTCCGCCACGAATAAGAACAACGCTGTGCTCTTGCAAGTTGTGGCCGATGCCAGGAATATAGACAGTACCTTCTTGACCGTTGACAAGTCTTACTCTTGCGATCTTTCTGACTGCAGAGTTAGGTTTCTTAGGCGAAGTAGTAGTAACCGACAAACAAATGCCTCTCTTTTGCGGACATTCGTCCATGATAGGCGTCATCGATTTTTTGAGCTGTCTTTCTCTACCCTTTCTGACAAGCTGATTAATGGTTGGCATATTAACCTCCTGTAAATTTTCGGATGCTTTCCGCAACCCCTTGGGGAAGCATCTATTACCTATTCCTTGATAATTCCTACGGTTGCCGCGCCGACCGCAATTTTGCACTCGTTTCCGAGCCACGCCATAGAGGGTGCAACAATAACCTCCACGCCGCACTTTTGCGCCTGCGTTTTTACCTTCGTCTTTATAAAGTCGTCGGCATCCTCCGAGAGAATCACACACCGTAATTCGTCGGAAGCCATACCCTTCAAAACCTGTTTTGTTCCAACAACTTTTGAAGAATTGTTTAGCAATGTTATAACTTCTTGTTCTTTTCTCATATACTTTTTTGGTACTTGAAAAAATCGCCTGCCTTCTACAAGCCATATTATCTTACCAATTTAATTGTCTATTGTCAAACGATTTAACCCCTATTTTGAAATAATGAAAAACAAAATTTTTAGTCGCTAAAAGGCGTAATATCGCAAAAATTCAATGAATTTATTATAATCTATCAAACGATAAAATTCGCCGACCGCCCGAAACGTCGGTCGGATTTTATCCTAAAAAGTCGTTATTCGTCTTGTTTTGAGGAAAATGCGCGTCAAACGTAAAAAACGTCAATTTTCCAAAGTCACGTTCGCTTTTGCGTCGAGATTTAAGGTTGCAGGCTTTGCTCCTTTTTTAATCATAAAGTAACATGCCGCGCCGATCATAGCCGCATTGTCCGTGCAGTACGACAATTTAGGATAATAAACTTCGACTACCGATTTTTCAAATAATCGTTTAAAGCTATCTCTCAAATAACCGTTTGCCGAAACGCCGCCGGCTATCGCCACTTTTTTTATACCCGTGCGTTTTTGCAAAATATCTATCGCCGTAACCATTTGTCCTATCGCCGCCGTTTGAAAACTGCAAGCAAGGTCTGCGGCGTTTATGCCTTCGCCCCTTTGCTCCGCATTGTGGACGTAATTTATGACGGAAGTTTTAAGTCCGCTGTATGAAAAATACACTTCCTTGCCCTTATATTTAGGATGCGGAAATTCTATCGTCGGTTTGCCGTTTTTTGCAAGCCTTTCGATTTCGGGACCGCCCGGATAAGGCAAAGACAAAACTCTTGCGACCTTGTCGAACGCTTCGCCTGCCGCGTCGTCGCGCGTCGTTGCAAGCATCTTCGTTTTGTCGTAGTCGTCAACCTTCAAAATCGCCGTATGTCCGCCGCTGCACAACATACAAAGATACGGCGGCTCTAACTGCGAATCGAGATAATTTGCGGCAAGATGCCCCATTATATGGCTGACAGCATAAAGCGGTTTGCCTAAGGCATACGCCAAGCCTTTTGCATAAGAAACGCCGACGAGCAACGCGCCCAAAAGCCCTGCGCCGTAAGTTACGGCAATGGCGTCGATATCGTCTATCGTAACTCCCGATTTTTTAATTGCTTCGTCAACGACGCTCTCTATTGCAAGAACGTGATTTCTCGAAGCGATTTCGGGAACGACGCCGCCGAATCTTCTGTGAATTTCGATTTGCGTCGAAATTACGCTCGACAAAACAGTGCGGCCGTTCTTAATGACAGCCGCCGCGGTTTCGTCGCAAGACGATTCTATTGACAATATAATGACGTTTTCTTTATCTTTGAGTTCCATTCGTTTTTAGTTTTCTTTCGAGTTGGCTTGTTTTAAATATTCGTTGATAAACGGCTCTAAATCACCGTCCATAACTGCCTGCACGTTTCCCGTTTCATAACCCGTGCGATGGTCTTTGACCATAGTATAAGGACAAAAAACGTAACTTCTTATCTGACTGCCCCATTCGATTTTTTTGAGAACGCCTGAAATGGAAGCCGCTTCTTGCTCACGCTCTCTTTCTTTAAGTTCAACAAGTTTGCCGCGAAGCATATTCATTGCGGTTTCTCTGTTTTGAATCTGGCTTCTTTCGTTTTGGCAAGCAACGATTATGCCCGTAGGAATATGCGTAATTCTGATTGCAGACTCGGTTTTGTTGACGTGCTGTCCGCCTGCGCCGCTACTGCGATAAGTGTCAACTTTTAAATCTTCGGGACGAATGACGATATCGCCGTCATCAACAATTTCCGGCATAACTTCGAGTGAAGCAAAAGACGTATGGCGTCTGCTGTTTGCGTCAAAAGGCGAAATTCTTACAAGTCTATGCACACCCTTTTCCGCTTTGAGATATCCGTACGCATTGTCGCCTTCCGCTTTGAAAGTGACGCTCTTTATCCCTGCTTCGTCGCCGTCGAGCTTATCGAGTTCGGTGACTTTGTAATCTTTGGATTCGAGATAGCGCGTATACATTCTGTATAACATACCGACCCAGTCCTGCGCTTCCGTTCCGCCTGCGCCTGCGTGCAAAGTAAGAATTGCGTTAAGCCCGTCGTATTTGCCGCTAAGCAAAGTCGCAAGTCTTATTTCTTCAACGTTACTTGCAAGCGAGTCGATTTCCTTGTCAAGCTCTGCCACAACGTTTTCGTCAGGTTCGATTTCCAAAATCTCAACCGTGTCGAGAGCGTCGTGAAGCTTTTTGTCGAGCTTTTCAAATTTGTCGATTTTGGCTTCCAATCTTTTAAGTTCTTTCGAAACTTTCTGAGCATTGTCGACGTCGTTCCAGAACCCGTCGCCGTGTTCTATTTCGGTAAGCCTTTTTATCTCCGCCTTGATTTTGTCGGGCGCAATCGAAGCGTATGCGACGCCCAAGGTTTTAATAAGTTCGTTTATTCTGTTTTTTCTCGATAACGTATCAATCATTGTTTTTACCGCAACATTGTTTATATTTCTTTCCGCTTCCGCACGGACACGGGTCGTTTCTGCCGACCACCGTCTTTTTAGGCGCGGCTTTTGCGGCTACCTTTTTGACCGCCATTTTGTCTTTCCCGCCGTCGTTCTTTTCAACTGTGATTTTAAGCAATATCGACGCCGTTTCGTTGTGAATACGATCGATCATGTCGTCGAACATTCCCCAGCCTTCTTCTCTATAGGAAATGACAGGGTCACGCTGACCGAGGCCGCGAAGTCCGATGCCTCGTCTCAACGCGTCCATTTGGTCTATATGGTCCATCCATTTTGCGTCGACGGTTTTTAAAAGAATTATTCTTTCAATCTCGCCGAAGTCTATGCCGTCTTCCGATGCCTTTTTAACTTTTTCGTCATAAAGCGGAAGAGCTATATCGAGCACTGCTTTCTTCATTTTGTACACGTCGCAATGCGACGCGAGTTTTTCCGTTATGACTTTACTGCCCTCAGGAAGCATCTGTCTTTCAAGCGCCGCATTAAACGCCGCATAATCCCAAGTCGAATAGTCCTGCTTATAATCGGCGTAAGTCGAAATGATATGTTCCGCCAAATCGTCGATCATATCGAGAATCTGGTCGTGAACGTCAAGTCCGTCAAGCACCTTTCCGCGTTCGGTGTAAATAATTTCACGTTGCGCGTTCATAACGTCGTCGTAACTCAAAACCGTCTTTCTTATGCTGTAATTTCGCGACTCGACCATAAGTTGCGCTCTTTCGATTTGCTTTGTCACAAGTCCGCTCGAAATCGCCATATCGTCGTCCATTCTGAACATTTCGGCAATTTGTTTCATTCTGTCGCCGCCGAATATTCTCGCTACGTCGTCTTCCATAGAAATGTAGAAAACGGTAGAACCTTTATCGCCCTGACGACCTGCACGACCGCGAAGCTGATTGTCTATTCTTCTCGATTCGTGACGCTCCGTGCCGATAATGCGAAGTCCGCCAACCGCAATGACTTCTTCTTTTTCTTTGTCGCAAATCTCTTCAAACGCTTTGAGATGGCGTTCGTATTCCGCTTTTGCCTTGACTACGGCAGGGTCACTGCTCGGCAAAACGGAAGTTGCGGCTTCGATGACCAAATCGTCATAGCCGTCCTTTTCGAGTTTTTGCTTTGCCTGATATTCGGGATTGCCGCCGAGTTTTATGTCGGTACCACGGCCTGCCATATTTGTAGCAATCGTAACAGCACCGTATCTTCCTGCCTGAGCTATGATTTCAGCTTCTTGTTTATGATGTTTTGCGTTGAGTACCGAATGCGGAATTCCGAGTCTTTTGAGTGACTTTGAAAGGTCTTCTGATTTTTCGACCGAAACCGTACCTACAAGAACAGGCTGTCCGCTTTCGTGGCATCTTTTTATATCTTCGATAACGGCATTCATCTTGCCCTTAACCGTCGTATATATAAGGTCGTGTTCGTCAATTCTTTGCGACGGTTTGTTTGACGGAATCGTTACGACGTCAAGATTGTATATACCTTTAAATTCGTCTTCTTCCGTTTTTGCAGTACCCGTCATACCCGAAAGTTTAGCATACATTCTGAAAAAGTTTTGGAACGTGATTGTCGCAAGCGTTTTGTTCTCGCTTCTTATAACGACGCCTTCCTTCGCTTCGATAGCTTGATGAAGCCCTTCGCTGTAGCGGCGTCCGACCATAACACGTCCCGTAAATTCATCGACGATGAGCACTTCGCCGTCGGATACGATATAATCGCGGTCGCGCTTCATTATAAAATGCGCTTTTAATGCCTGACAGATATGGTGGTAAATTTCGTTGTTTTCCATATCCGAAAGGTTTTCTATTTTAAAGAACTTCTCGGCTTTCAAAGTTCCGTCTTCCGTTAAAACGACGGCTTTTTCTTTTTCGTCGATGGTGAAGTCTTCGCCTTCGCGCAAACCTCTTGCAAATGCGTTTGCCGATTTATAAAGTTCGCTCGACTTTTCGCCTCTGCCCGAAATAATAAGCGGCGTTCTCGCTTCGTCAATCAAAATGGAGTCAACTTCGTCGATGATTGCGAAGTTTAATCCCCTTTGTGCCTTGTCCTGTTTTCTGACGACCATATTGTCACGCAAGAAATCAAAGCCGAGTTCGTTGTTCGTGCAGTAAGTTATGTCCGCATCGTATGCGGCGCGTTTATCGTTCTGATTCATTTGCGGAACGATAATTCCGACGGTAAGTCCCAAAAACTTGTAAAGCTTGCCCATCCAATGAGCGTCACGCTTTGCGAGATAGTCGTTGACGGTGACAATATGAACGCCCTTACCCGTAAGCGCGTTTAAGTATGCAGGAAGAGTCGCAACAAGCGTTTTACCTTCGCCGGTTGCCATTTCTGCGATACGTCCTTGATGAAGAGCTATGCCGCCTAAAAGTTGAACGTGGAAGTGACGCATTCCGAGAACTCTTTCGGAAGCCTCTCTGACCGTTGCATACGCTTCGGGCAAAATAGAATCGAGCTTTTCGCCGTCTGCCACTCGTTTTTTAAATTCTGCCGTTTTTGCTATAAGAGCTTCGTTTGAAAGCGCTTTATATTCATCGGAAAGCAATTCGATTTTCTCAGCGATTTTTTCGAGCTTTCTGACTTGTCTTTTGTTTTCGTTTCCAAAAAGTCCCATTACTACTCCTTTTGCCTAACTATAATACAATCGGCAAGGTTTTTTGTCAAACGGTTAAGCCATATACGGCCTTAGTGCGGTAATTGCCGCCGTCAGCACAGATACGCTCTTTGCGCCCGCTTTTAAAAGTTGTTTCGTACATTCGTTCGCCGTAGCGCCCGTTGTAAATATGTCGTCTATAAGCAAAACGTCTTTGCCTTTGACCGCCTGCGACGAAATGCCGAATACACTTTTTAAGTTTTCCGCTCTTTCCTTGGCAGTCAGTTTCTTTTGTTCGGGCGTTTCCTTTATCTTTTCAAGCGAACGCGATAATTCTATCTTTAAATTCGTTCCTACTTCAATTGCCAAAAGTTCTGCTTGATTGTATCCTCTTTTGCGCTTTTCCTTTTTCGTCATAGGTACAAATTCAATGACGTCTGCCGAGAGATTTTGTTTTATAAATTCATCCGTCATAAGTTTTGCCAAAAACTTAGCCAAATATCTCTTTTCGCCGTACTTAAACCCGAGCACTGTTTTCTTTGCAAGTCCTTCGTAAACGAGCGGACTGCGATTGAGTTTGAAAAGATTTATTTCTTTTGAACATCTCAAACAATAATCGGCTTCGTTATAAATCGGAGTTCCGCAAGTAAGGCAGATTTTGCCGTCGTTGAATTCGAGTTCTTCGGCGCACTTTGAACACAAATTATATCTCGACTCAAACGCAAGCTCTCCGCCGCAAACGTCGCAAGTTTCGTTTTCGGGATAAAGAGCGTTTTTAAATTTGTCAAACACGCCTTTAAAGTTCATCTCTTTCGACTTCCTTTTTTATGAAATCGGCGAGCATCGTATATCTTTGCGTTTGACTGCGCCTTATCATATCTTTAAGCATCTGCCTGCTGCCGACAAGCACCGCCATTTTTTTCGCTCTGGTGACTGCCGTATATATAAGGTTTCTCGATTGAAGCAAAAAGTTTGCGTCGAGCGAAATGACCACAGCGTCGAATTCGCTACCCTGAGATTTGTGAATGGTAGTCGCATATGCAAGAGTGAGTTGCTCTAAATCACTCACCGAATAGTTCGCTTTTCTGCCGTCTTCAAATTTTACTATAAACGACTCGTTGTCGATAAGTTCGATAGTTCCGATGTCACCGTTAAACACTCCCGTTCCTCTTTCGTAGTGTCCGTCACGCTCTATCGACCACGCAAGTTGATAGTTGTTCTGAGTGTGCATTACTTTGTCGCCTATTCGATAGACCGTTTCGCCATAATACAATTCTTTCTCGCCCTGTTTTTTCGGATTCAGTTTTTCTTGCAAAGTGGCGTTAAGACTTGCCGTTCCGCTCACACCCTTTTTCATAGGGCAAAGCACCTGAACTTCATAAGGACTTACGTTCAAAAATTTCGGAAGTCTTGTAGTGCAAAGACTCACTATCTCATCCTTTATATCTTGCCCGTTGTTGTGTTCGATAAAATAAAAGTCTTTGTATATTCGCTCCAAAACGGGCATTTTGCCCGAGTTTATCGCATGCGCCGACATTACGATTCCGCTCTCTTGCGCTTGTCTGTAAATATGCGTCAATTGTTTTACCGGACACTTTCCGCTTTTTATCACGTCGTAAAGAACGTTACCTGCTCCGACGGACGGAAGCTGGTCGCGGTCGCCCACAAGCACCAATCTCGTCCCTTGCGAAAGCGATTTCACAAGACTGTTAAAGACGTATTCGTCAACCATACTTACTTCGTCAACGATAACCGCATCAATCGGCAATTTTTTGTACTCTTCGTAAGTAAAGTTCTCGTCGCCGTCGACTTCTATATCGAGAAGCCGATGAATGGTTTTCGCCTCGACTCCCGTAGCTTCAGTCATACGTTTTGCAGCTCTGCCCGTAGGTGCACACAAAGCAACTCTGAGTTTCATATTTTTGAAAACGTTCAGTATGCACTTGACGATTGTGGTTTTGCCCGTTCCGGGGCCGCCTGTTATAACGACGAGTCCGTTGTTCACAGCCGCCGTTACCGCGTCCTTTTGCGATGCGTGCAATTCTATACCGTTTTCCTTTTCAAAAATCTCTATTTCTTTTTCGCAGTCGCTTGTCAGATTCGGTTTGGAATCTATAAACCTGACTATTCTGCCTGCGATACTTTTTTCAACGTTATAATGTTTTGCGAGCATTATCGCCTTTCCGCCGTCGGTTTCAACCGATTTAAGTTGCCCCAAGAGGACAAGGTCGTCAAGGTTTTCGCTCACCCTTTCCCTTTCGTTTTCTATTCCGATTTTAAGCAATTTAACCGCTTGCTCTACAAGTTGTTCTCTCGGAAGATATGTGTTGCCGTTTCTTAAAGCGGCGTCTTTAAGCGTATGTATAAGTCCAGCCGAAATTCTCTTGTCGCTGTCCTTTGCAATGCCCAAAGTAGCGGCAATTCCGTCCGCCGTAACAAAACCTATGCCGTCTATGTCTTCGACGAGCATATACGGATTGTTCTTAACTTTCTCTATCGTCGAGTTTCCGTACGCGCGATAGATTTTAAGGCTCATATTTATGCCGACGCCGAGTCCTTGCAAAAATATGACTGCTTCTTGCGCTTTTCTCGCTTTTTCAAACGCAATGCCGAATTCGGTTGCCCTTTTAAGCGAAATACCGCTTACTTTTGCAAGTTCAAAAGGTTTGGTCATATATTCAAGGCTCGCTAAACCGAACTTGTCGATTATGTTTTGCGCAGTAACCTTGCCAAGTCCTCTTATAAGTCCGCTGGATAAATATTTTTTTATAGATTCGAGTTTTACGGGGTCGGAAATGAAATATTGTTCCGTTTCAAATTGCAATCCGTATTGATTGCGCTGTTTAAAATTGCCGTCTATCGAAAGATGAAGTCCTTCGCTGATAGGCGGATATATGCCGACGGCGGTGATGTGCTCACCGCCGCTCGAAAGCAACTCTAAAACGGTGTAGCCCGTTTCTTCGTTGCGAAATATTACGTTTCTGATTTCACCTTCGATACGCATATTAAATCATATATTTTGCAAGAGCTTTTTCGACCGCTTCTACCTTATCGAGCTTCTCCCACGGAAATTCGGGATTGCCGAGATGTCCGTAATTTGAAGTCGCTCTGAAAATCGGTCTTGTTAGCTTCAAATGACTTATTATCGCAAGCGGTCTGAAATCGAACACTTGCTTTACGATTTCTTCAATCTTATCGTCGGAAACAACGCCTGTTCCGAATGAGTTCACGCAAACCGAAATAGGTCTTGCCATTCCGATTGCGTATGCGATTTCAAGTTCGCATTTCTTTGCAACGCCTGCGGCAACAAGGTTTTTGCAAACGTATCTTGCCATGTAGAACGCGCTTCTGTCGACTTTTGTTGCATCCTTACCCGACAAAGCTCCGCCACCGTGCGCACAATAACCGCCGTAGGTGTCGACGATAATCTTTCTGCCGGTAACGCCGCTGTCGCCGTTCGGACCGCCCGTCACGAATCTGCCCGTCGGATTGACGTAAATCTTCGTGTCGTCGTCAATGAGATTTGCAGGAATTGCCTTTTCGATGACGTATTCAACAATGTCTTTTAAAATCGTATCGTTATCTACTTCGTCGTCGTGTTGGCAAGAAACTACTATCGTATCAACCCTTTTAGGAACGTCGCCGTCATATTCGACCGTGACTTGCGTCTTGCCGTCAGGTCTTAAATATTCGATGATACCCTTCTTTCTGACTTGAGCAAGTCTTTTTGAAAGAGCGTGCGCAAGTACGATTGCAAGCGGCATAAACTCTTTGGTTTCGTTCGTCGCATAGCCGAACATCATACCTTGGTCGCCTGCGCCCGTTTTGTCGAATTCGTCGCAACCTACATATTCGGTCGCTTCGTCTACGCCCCTTGCGATATCCGGCGATTGTTCGTGCAAAGACGACAACACCGCGCAAGTTTTTGCATCGAAACCGACTTCGCTCGAATTATAGCCGATATCGGCGACGACTTCTCTGACCGTCTTTTGAATATCAACGACGGCTTTTGAAGTCACTTCTCCGAAAACCATAACCATTCCGGTTGTAGCGCAGACTTCGATTGCGCATCTCGACTCCGGGTCTTGTTCAAGATATTTATCCAAAAGCGCGTCGGCAATTTGGTCGCAAACCTTATCAGGATGCCCTTCCGTTACGCTTTCGGATGTAAATAATCTTTTTGACATTAGTTTTCTCCTGTTTCTTCTTCATCGACGCTTTCAACGGCTTCGACTCTTCCGTGTTCGGCAGGTACGGTCGTAATGTTCTTATAGTTCTTCATACCCGTTCCTGCAGGAATAAGTTTACCGATGATAACGTTTTCTTTAATACCGATAAGCGGATCGATCTTGTTTTTGATTGCTGCTTCGGTAAGTACTCTTGCGGTTTCTTGGAAGGATGCCGCCGAAAGGAACGATTCGGTTGCAAGCGATGCCTTCGTTATGCCGAGAAGAGTTCTCTTTGCCGTAGCAGGTACGCCGCCGTTTTCAAGCACTTTACTGTTCTCTTCTTCATAAGCGAAGATATCGACAAGCGTGCCAGGAAGCATATCCGTGTCGCCTTGTTTTTCGATTCTGACCTTATTGAGCATTTGACGTACGACGACTTCGATGTGTTTATCGTTGATTTCAACACCTGACAAGCGGTAAGCCGATTGAACTTCTTTGGTGATGTAATCCTGAACGCCCTTTACACCCTTTGCTTTAAGCATATCTTGCGGATTTATAGAACCTTTCGTAAGCGGATCGCCCGGCTCCAAAATGTCGCCGTTCGCAACTTTGAGTTTAGCTCCGAAAGGAAGCGAATAAACTTTTTGCTCGCCGTCCGAACCCGTAATCGTAATTTCGTTCTTTCCGTTTTCTTTCGATTCGATAGAAACAACGCCTGCGATTTCGGTAATGACAGCTTGTCCTTTAGGATTTCTTGCTTCGAACAATTCTTCGACACGAGGAAGACCTTGCGTAATATCGTCACCGGTTGCAACACCGCCCGAGTGGAAGGTTCTCATCGTAAGCTGAGTACCGGGTTCGCCGATAGATTGTGCAGCTATGATACCGACGGCTTCACCGAGTTTGACAGGGTTTCCGCTTGCCATATTCTTGCCGTAGCATTTTGCGCAAACGCCGTTTTTGGTCTTACAGGTAAGTACGCTTCTTATAGTGACCTTTTCGATACCGGCTTTGACGATTGCTTGTGCTTGGTCATCGGTTATCATTTGGTCTGCTTCGACGATAATTTCGCCCGTCTTAGGGTCGGTTATCGGATTGATTGTAAATCTGCCTGCAATTCTGTCTGCCAATCCTTCGATTTCGGTATTACCGTCTTTGATTGCGATAACTTCCGTACCTTTGGTGTCGCCGCAGTCTTGTTCGCGAACGATAACGTATTGCGAAACGTCAACCAAACGACGTGTAAGGTAACCCGAGTCAGCCGTCTTCAAAGCGGTGTCGGCAAGACCTTTACGTCCGCCGTGCGAAGAAATGAAGTATTCGAGAACCGACAAACCTTCACGGAACGATGAACGAACAGGAAGTTCGATTGTTCTACCCGACGGGTCCGCCATAAGTCCACGCATACCTGCAAGCTGACGAATTTGTCCCATGTTACCACGAGCGCCTGAGCTTGCCATCATCCAGATAGGGTTGAAATCGTCAAGCGTTTTGACAAGAGCTTTTTCGACTTCGTCCGATGCGCCCTTCCAGATATTAACGACGTTGTTATAACGTTCTTCTTCGGTCAAGATACCGCGTTTGAAGTTCTTTTCGATTTTAACTACGTCTTCTTCCGCTTTCTTTATGATTTCCTTCTTTTCTACAGGAACGTGCATATCGAAAACGCTGGTCGTAATTGCGCCTATTGTAGAATATTTATAACCGAGCGCCTTAATGTTGTCGAGAACGACTGCCGTTTCGGTTGCTCCGTGATACTTAAAGCAAGCGTCGACGATTTTAGAAAGTTGTTTTTTTCCGACAGCCGAAGCCTTTTTGCCGAGCAACTTTTCTACTGCGTCACGGAATGCCTTTGCAGTTGACGTAGGTCCGAAGTCGTCGAACTTGTCGAGAGCTTCGTACTTGTTTGCCTCGTCCACGATTTTTTGAGCGGTGACTTCATCGATTTCTTTAAGTCCTTTCATTATAACGTTGAACTTTTTAAGCAAATCGGCGTCAACCTTTGCGCCCTTGAATGCTTCGAAGATTTCTTCAAGTTGAGTTTGCTCCAAACAGCAATTTCCGCCAAGCAAGCCTTCGACTTCCAATGCGATAAAGTTTTTGCCGTTCGATCTGTCGCAAAGATGAATATCTTGCGGAAGAGCATTGTTGAATATGCATCTGCCGAGCGTGGTGTGAAGCATTTGCTTTACCACCGTGCCGTCTTCGCGTTCTTTTTCAAATCTGATATAGCAAAGCGATTGAAGAGTAAGTTCTTTCGCTTGATATGCCATAACCGCTTCGTCGAACGAACGGAAGATTTTTCCTTCGCCCACGGAGCCCGGTTTAACGATTGTAAGATAATACGAACCGATAACCATATCTTGCGTCGGCGAAACAATCGGTTTGCCGTCGCTGAGTTTCAAAATGTTGTTCGTGCTGAGCATCAAAATTCTTGCTTCTGCCTGAGCTTCGATGCTGAGCGGAACGTGAACAGCCATTTGGTCACCGTCGAAGTCGGCGTTGAACGCGCCGCAAGCGAGCGGGTGAAGTTTGATTGCTCTGCCCTCTACAAGGACAGGTTCAAACGCTTGAATACCGAGTCTGTGAAGTGTAGGAGCACGGTTAAGCAATACAGGGTGATCCTTGATTATGTCTTCGAGAATATCCCATACTTGGTTCTTTCCGTTTTCTACGAATCTCTTTGCGCTCTTTATATTGTGGCAAAGGTTTTCTTCGACCAAACGCTTCATAACGAAAGGCTTGAACAATTCAAGCGCCATTTCCTTAGGAAGACCGCATTGATAAAGTTTAAGTTCAGGTCCTACAACGATAACCGAACGTCCGGAATAGTCGACACGTTTACCTAAAAGGTTTTGACGGAAACGACCTTGCTTGCCGCTGAGCATTCCGCTGAGCGATTTAAGGTCACGGCTACCAGGACCCGTAACTGCCTTTCCGCGACGGCCGTTATCGATAAGAGCGTCTACTGCTTCTTGCAACATTCTCTTTTCGTTACGAACGATGATGTCAGGCGCGCCGAGTTCTTGCAACTTTTTAAGACGATTGTTACGGTTAATGACTCTACGATACAAATCGTTAAGGTCGCTCGTTGCGTATCTTCCGCCGTCGAGTTGAACCATAGGACGAAGTTCTGGCGGCAAAACAGGAAGCACGTCGAGAATCATCCATTCAGGACGGTTGCCCGAAATACGGAACGCTTCGACAATTTCAAGTCTCTTTACCGCTTTGAGTCTCTTTTGACCCGTGCTTGTTTCGATAATCTCTTTAAGTTCTTTGCTGTCCTTTTCAAGGTCGATTTCTTGCAAAAGCTCTTTGACTGCTTCCGCACCCATACCTACTCTGAAAGAACCTGCGTTTTCTTTGTATTGTTCGAGAATCGCTCTTTGAACTTTATCCGAAATAACCGACTTCTTTGCGATTCTGACGATTTCTTCGCTAGAAGTTCCCTCGTTGATTTTAACTTCCGTTACGTTGCCTGCATCGAGAACGATGAACGAAACGAAGTACAAAACCTGTTCGAGTTCCTTAGGCGACATATCGAGAAGCAATGAAATTCTCGACGGAACGCCTCTGAAATACCAGATATGCGAAACAGGAGTAGCAAGTTCGATATGTCCCATTCTTTCACGACGGACTTTGCTCTTCGTAACTTCGACGCCGCACTTTTCGCAGACTACGCCCTTATAACGAATTCTCTTGTACTTGCCGCAATGACATTCCCAGTCACGGGTAGGTCCAAAGATTTTTTCACAGAACAAACCGTCCTTTTCAGGTTTTTGAGTTCTGTAATTTATAGTTTCAGGTTTAAGAACTTCGCCGTAAGACCATTCTCTGATTTTCTCAGGCGATGCTATACCTATTTGTATTGATTCAAAATTTGAAAGTTCGTACATATAAACCTCCTATTACTCTTTATCTGACTCTTCGTCGTCAAACAAAGAAGAAGCGTCGTCATCGTTGCTTGTTCCGAACAAGGACGAAATATCGTTGTCGTCGTTGCCGCCGAAGATGTTTGAAATATCTTCGTCGTCGGCTTGGTTGTCATCGAACACGTTGAATGCGTCCTTTGTCGCGTCGTCGCCGAAGCCAAGACCTTGAAGGTCGATTTCTTCGAGCGCTTCGTCGCTCTTAACCATTGACGGTTCATAATCGTCGTCGTCCGAATAGCCGCGGAGTTTGATTTCGTCGTGGTCTTCTGTAAGAACTTTAATATCGAGAGCCAAGCTCTTCAATTCGTTGACCAAAACTTTGAATGCTTCAGGAATACCCGGTTCGCTTATGTTGTTGCCCTTAACGATTGATTCGTAAGTCTTAACTCTGCCGACAACGTCGTCCGACTTAACCGTAAGGATTTCTTGAAGCATGTGAGCCGCGCCGTAAGCTTCGAGAGCCCAAACTTCCATTTCGCCGAATCTTTGTCCGCCGAACTGAGCTTTACCGCCGAGCGGTTGTTGCGTGACAAGGCTGTACGGACCTGTCGAACGAGCGTGAATCTTATCGTCGACGAGGTGGTGAAGTTTAAGCATATACATATATCCAACGGTGACTCTGTTTTCGAAAGGTTCGCCCGTACGTCCGTCGTAAAGTTGAATCTTTCCGTCGACTTCGCCCTTTTCGTTTACCATGCCCATATCGTTAAACAACTTTCTGATGTCGTTTTCGTTTGCGCCGTCGAATACAGGCGTTGCGACCTTCCAGCCGAGCATCTTTGCGACAAGTCCCAAGTGAACTTCGAGAACCTGTCCGATGTTCATACGCGAAGGAACGCCGAGCGGGTTAAGAACGATTTGAAGCGGAGTTCCGTCTGCCATAAACGGCATATCTTCTTTCGGAAGAACACGGGAGATAACACCCTTGTTTCCGTGACGTCCTGCCATCTTATCGCCGACCGAGATTTTTCTCTTTTGAGCGATGTAAACTCTTACTTGTTTGTTTACGCCAGGAGCAAGCTCGTCGCGATTCTTTCTTGTGAAGATTTTAACGTCTACTACGATACCGGCTTCGCCGTTAGGTACTCTGAGCGACGTATCGCGGACTTCCCTTGCCTTTTCGCCGAAGATAGCTCTCAAGAGTCTTTCTTCAGGAGTAAGCTCGGTTTCGCCCTTAGGCGTAACTTTACCGACGAGAATGTCGCCCGGTTTTACTTCCGCGCCGATTCTGACGATACCGTCTTCATCGAGGTTTTTAAGAGCGTCGTCGCTGAGGTTCGGAATATCTCTTGTGATAAGTTCTTCGCCGAGTTTCGTATCTCTCGATTCGGTTTCGTATTCTTCGATATGGATAGACGTGAACACGTCGTCGCGAACAAGGTCTTCGTTAATCAAAATAGCGTCTTCGTAGTTATAACCTTCCCACGACATGAAGCCGATAAGAATGTTACGTCCGAGAGCAAGTTCGCCGTTTTGAGTTGCAGGACCGTCTGCCAAAATCGTAGCTTCTTTGACAACGTTTCCGTTTGCGTCTTTAAGTTCGGCTTCGACTTTGTCGCCCGTGTTTACGATAGGTTTTTGGTTTATGCAGGTAGATTGGTTGCTTCTTTGGAACTTCGACAAATCGTAAGTATCGATAGTGCCGTCCTTTGTAAGGACTTCGATTTTGTCCGAATCTACGTATTTAACGACGCCGTCGTGTTTTGCGGTCTTCATAACGCCGCTGTCGTAAGCGATTTTATGTTCGACGCCCGTTGCAATCATAGGAGCTTCCGGACGAAGAAGAGGAACGGCCTGACGTTGCATGTTCGAGCCCATAAGAGCACGGTTGGTATCGTCGTTTTCAAGGAACGGAATAAGAGCCGTTGCGATAGAAATAAGCTGCTTAGGCGAAACGTCCATATAGTCCGCTTCGGTTCTAGGAACTTCACGGATATCGTTTTGGATACGGCACATAACTCTTTCACGAACGAAGTGTCCGTCTTCCGTCAACTCTTCGTTTGCTTGCGCTACCGTATATTTGTCTTCGATATCGGCAGTCATATATCTGACTTCGTCGGTGACGTATACGTCGACAACCTTGCCGTTTTCGTCTTTGACCTTTTCTATTCTTCTGTACGGCGTTTCGATAAAGCCGTATTCGTTGATTTTTGCAAAAGTCGAAAGAGACGTGATAAGACCGATGTTCTGACCTTCAGGCGTTTCGATAGGACACATTCTTCCGTAATGCGAGTGGTGAACGTCTCGGACGTCAAACGTTGCTCTTTCTCTGTTAAGACCGCCGGGACCCAAAGCCGAAAGTTTTCTCTTGTGAGTAAGCTCTGCGATAGGGTTTGGTTGGTCCATAAATTGAGAGAGCTGCGAAGAGCCGAAGAACTCTTTTATTGCCGCCGTGATAGGTCTTATATTGATAAGAGTTTGCGGCGTGATTTCTACGTTTTCTTGCGTCGTGCTCATCTTTTCTTTGATAACTCTTTCAAGACGGGAAATACCGATTCTGAATTGGTTTTGCAAAAGTTCGCCGACAGCCTTTATACGTCTGTTTGAAAGGTGGTCGATATCGTCGCCCTTTCCGAGTCCCTTGCGAAGACCGAGATTGTAGCTGACGATAGAAATAATGTCGTCTGTCGTAATATGTTTAGAAACGAGAATATCCGCGCTCGCCTTGCAAGCCGCAATTATTTCGTCTTTCTTTGAATAAGTATCGAGAATCTTTTTGAGTTCAGGATAATAAACCTTTTCCAAAATTTTGATTTCGCGAGGATTGCAATCGACAAAAGCGTCAAGGTCAACGGTGTTGTTGCCGATGACTTTAAATCTCGTTCCGTCGGCAAGACGAATAAACGCAACGTTTACCGCGTTGTTTTGAATCTCTTTTGCCTTTTCTTCCGAAACGGTTTCGCCGGCGCTTGCCAAAACTTCACCCGTCAAAGGCGAAATGACGTCTTCTGCCAAAACTCTGCCCTCGATGCGGTTTGCAATCGAAAGTTTTTCATTGTACTTATAGCGGCCTACTCTCGACATTTCGTATTTCTTGTAGTCGAAGAAGGTGTTGCGAAGCAATGCTTCCGCGCCGTCCATAGTAGGGACTTCGCCCGGACGCAGTCTCTTGAACAAGTCGAGTTTACCCTGCTCAACGCTTCTGCAATTTCCGTCCTTTGCTATGGTGTTTTCAATCATATCGTCGCCGTCGAACAAGTTTCTGAGTTCTTCGTCGGTGCCGATACCCAAAGCTCTGAGCAAAGTAGTAGTCGTAATACGTCTGGTTCTGTCAACCTTGACCCACGAAACGTCGCTTGCGTCTTGTTCAAATTCAAGCCATGCGCCACGACTCGGAATAACTTGCGTTCCGAATCTGGTTACGCCGTTCTTGTCTTTCGATTCAAGTCCGTAAACGCCCGGGCTTCTGACAATCTGGCTGACGATAACACGTTCCGCGCCGTTGATAATGAAAGAACCCGATTCCGTCATAAGCGGAAAATCGCCCATAAAGACTTCCTGCTCGATAACTTCACCCGTTTCGTTGTTGGTAAGCCTTGCCCTGACTTTAAGCGGAACCGCATAGGTTGCGTCACGGTCTTTACACTCTTTAATGGTGTATTTAGGCTCGCCTTCGAGGGAGTGACCTAAAAACTCCAATTTCATTCTTCCTGCGAAGTCGTTGATTGGAGAATAGTCTTTAAAAACTTCGCTGATGCCTTCGTCTTTAAAGCTGTTGTAGGAATCTTTTTGCACTGCAATTAGATACGGTATGTCGAGTACGTTTTTAATGGTAGAAAACGTCATTCTCTCGGTATTGCCGTATTTTTCCTTGTGAATCTTTTGAGACATATTACGCTCCTTAAAAAAATTTTGCGAACAATTTAAAAAAAACTCTTGTTTTTTGTGTTTTGTTATCTTATACTACTTTTAACAACAAAACCCCCAAACCCCAGAAATGGTCTAAGGGGCAGAATAATTGTATTATAAGGCAGTTTCTAATTGTACTAATAACAATTTCAATAGTCAAGCATTTTGAAGCAGAAAACTTTAAAATGGTTGAATTTTTTATTTTAAAGGAGTTTTTACGGCGAGTTATGAGAATAGACAAATTTTTGAAAGTTAGCCGCGTAATAAAACGCAGAACAGTCGCTCAGGAAGCCTGCGACGGAAATAGAATAGAAATAAACGGCAAAACTGCCAAACCTTCGAGAGAAGTTAAGGTCGGAGACGTCGTAAAAGTCGCTTTCGGCGATAAAGGGCTTACGTTTAAAGTGCTTTCGGTCGATGAAAAACTAGGAAACAAAAATCCGACCGAGCTTTACGAAATAGTGGAATAATTTTAAAAAAATATCGAAAAAATGCGTTCAAAACGCTTGACAAGGTTTTAAATACTGCCTATGAAAATCAGAATGGAACGAATAGAATCGAAGCCGACGGACGACGTGCTTACGGGCGTCGGGTACGACCTTCACCGCTTATCGGACGGCGACGGCATAACTTTGTGCGGCGTAAAACTTGCGTTTGACAAATGTTTTGTCGCTCATTCGGACGGCGACGTTCCCGTTCACGCTCTTATGGACGCTATTCTTTCCGCTCTGGGCGAAAACGACATCGGACACTTTTTCCCGACAGACGACGACCGCTATAAAAACGCGGACAGCATGGCGCTTCTTCTCGACGTTTTGAATATCGCAAAAACAAAAGGATACGAAGTGGGCAACGTTTCGATTTCGATTATTGCCGAAGAACCTAAACTTGCTCCGTATATCGACGATTTCAAAAATCGTCTTTCGCAAGTCACTAAAATCGGCGTCGGCAGAATCGGCATAAGCGCAACCACAAACGAAGGCGTCGGTGACATAGGCGACGGAAACGCCATTGCGGCTTTTGCTGCCGTTACCCTACTAAAAATCAAAAATTAAATTTATCCTATAAAACTCGCCATATTTAAATTGAACTATAAAACTTTTATATCTTTTGTTCGTTAGAACAGTTAATTGTTGTTTGTTAAAGCGGTTTATTATTTTTCGCTTGCTTATCTAACTTAACTATTCAACTTATAACTTGCTCATTTAAAAACGCTTTATAATATCGTTTTATAATATCGCTTTATATTTAACCAATAAAAAAATTCTAAATTGCTTTAGAATTTTCTTATTTCTTATTATTCATATTTCTTATTGTTTCTTAGGATTTTCCTATTATCTTGTTATGATTATTTTTTCCAAAGCACTTTGCCGTTTTTGTCGTACAATGCGCCGCCTTGGAAATAGAAATTGTGTCCGTCCACTTTTCTGATATCGAGCGGACAATTCCAAAACGCACTCTCTCCGATTTCAACTACGCTTGCAGGAATAGTAATTCTTCTTATATTGCAACCGCCAAACGCGCTCACGCCTATTGTCGTAACTTTTTCAGGAATTATGATTTTGTCAAGGCTTACGCAATACAAAAACGCGTTCTTGCCGATTTTTTTAAGCCCCAAAGAAAGAGTTACGTTTTTAAGATTGCGGCACTCTTCAAACGCTTCGTCGTCGATTTTCTTTACGCTGTCGGGCATAACGATTGTTTCGAGTCCTTCGCAATACGCAAACGCTCTCTTGCCGATTGTCGTAACGCCGTCGGGAATAACTACCTTTCGCAAAGTCTTGCATTTCAAAAACGCCTTGTCGCCTATACTGTTGACGCCGCTCGGAATGACAAGCTCGCTTGCTTTTCCCTTGTAGCCGACAATGGAATCGTTTTCGATTTCGATGCCGTCGGGGATATCGCAGTCGCCGACCGCTTCCTCTTGCAAAACAAACTCGGCTTTCGTTCCGTCAAGCCATTTATCGTCGAATCCCAAAGGCAAAACGGGCATTGACACTTCAACGGTTTTAAGATTCATACAGCCGTAAAATGCTCCCTTTTCGACAACGTCCACAGTGTTAGGCAAATTGATTTTTTCGATTTCGTCGCAATCGAGAAAGGCGTATTCCCTTATCTCTTTCACGCCGTAAGGAACGACAACCGTATCGTCGTCACCGAAATATGCAACTAAAATATCGTCTTTAATTCTAAACATAACAATTCCTTATTCTTAACTTTTTCTTTTTGACTATCTTTACTCTACAAATTCTCTTATCGCTCGATTTAAAGCCTATTTACTTTAAACTTCTATTCTCTTATAAGTTTTTACTATTTCTGCATTTTGCCACTTGCCGATTGCAACTTAAATTCAATCGAGCGGCGTGTTATCAATTAAAACTCTTTTTCGTTTTGCCGAACTTGCTTACAAATCATATCGCAAGTCTAATTTAGAACGCAATATTAACTGTCTAAGTTTTTAGCCGTCTATATTTTTCAAAATGCGTTTGACTTTTTCCAAATCCTTTGGATAAGTGACTTTTACGTTGTCGTCGTCGCCGCCGAACACCTTGACCGAATAACCCTTTGAAAGAAGCATCGTACATAAGTCGGTGTAATCGCCTGCGTTTGAAAGACATTTTTTGAGCAATCCGAACTTTGCCGTTTGCGGTGTCTGCACCGTCATAACGCTTGAACGGTCAACGCTTCCGACAACGTCAAGCGCGCTGTCAACCGAAACTATCGTGTCGCTGATTTTAAGTCCGACCGACGAAGCTCCGAACTCGCCAGCCAAAACTACCGAGCGGTCTATAACGTCTTTCGTCACAAACGGCCTTGCCGCATCGTGCGTAACGATTATATCGTCGTCCGACGCGCCTTGCTTTTCAATAAACGCAACGGCATTGCCAAGCGACTCCCCCCTGCTCTTTCCGCCGCAAACGACGGCTGTTTTTTCATCGACGTAAGGTTTCATTACGCCGGTATGTTTTTCGTCGGTGACAACCACCACGAAATCTACCGCCGATTTAAACGTGTCAAGACTGTACGCTATAAGCGGCTTATCGTCAATAAGCATAAATTGCTTAGGCTCGCCGAATCTCGAACCGCAACCTGCTGCAAGTATTACTCCGTATATCATATTCACTCCATTGTTAATTTTGAACGCCCAAGCATTGACTGCTAAATCATTGTCGATTACGAGCATTTATTAAGCGGCGTTACGACTCAATTCAATCTTGTTGTTTTCCTACAAAGCGTCCGCCGTCTTCTTTATCTTGTTTATTCTAACTTAAAATCGATTTTTTTTCAACTCATTTTTTCAACTCATATTGTATAAATAAAAATACGATTGCTTATCTATTGCTCCCCATAACGTAAATTTATAGGTTTTTCATTTATTGTCCGCAAAATGCGTATGTTAATAATTTTGTAGCGATTGCAACCTTTTAGACGATTAAAGACACAAACTTTTATTTCGGCAATATTTTTCTTGCAGCGGTTTCGATTTTTAAACAATTAAATGCAAAATAAAAAACCGACTTTGCAGTCGGTTTTTTGATTTGAAGTTATCTCTTGCTGAATTGCGGAGCTTTTCTTGCTTTGTGAAGTCCGTACTTCTTTCTTTCTTTGACTCTAGGGTCACGAGTTAAGAAGCCTGCTTTTTTAAGCGTAGGACGATAAGCCGCGCTGTCAACCGTGCAAAGAGCTCTTGCGATTCCGTGTCTGATTGCACCTGCTTGACCTGTGATTCCGCCACCTTTAACGTTTACGTAAACGTCGAACTTGTCGGTCGTTTCGGTTGCGACAAGCGGTTGATTTACGATAAGTCTTGTGGTGTCGAGCGGAAAGTATTCTTCAAGCGAACGTTTGTTGATGATGATTTGACCTTCGCCGCCAGGGATAAGGCGAACACGGGCAATTGCAGATTTTCTTCTGCCCGTTCCGATATATTGAACTTTTTTAACTGCTTTCTTAGTTGCCATAATTCACTCCTTAATCCTCGATTTTAAGCTCGATAGGTTGTTGAGCTTGATGATTGTGTTCGGCACCGACATAGACGCGAAGTTTTTTAAGCATTTGTGCGCCAAGGCTATTTTTAGGAAGCATACCCTTGACTGCTCTGTAAACTGCGAAGTCAGGTTTTTCAGCCATCAATTTCTTGTATTGAACTTCTTTCAAACCGCCGATGTATCCGGTGTGATAGCGATAATATTTTTGCTCCAACTTTTTGCCTGTCAAAACGACTTTGTCACAGTTGATAACGATAACGTTGTCACCCGTGTCAACGTGCGGAGTGTATGTCGGCTTGTTCTTTCCTTTAAGGATAGAAGCGACTTGGCTTGCAAGTCTACCGAGAACCAAACCCGTTGCATCGATAACGTACCATTTTCTTTCAACCGTTTCAGCCGTAGGCATAAAGGTTTTATTGTTTTTTGCAAACGATTGCAAATCCTTACTCATTACGTAACCTCCGATGGGTATATGTTTTTATTAGTCAATGCCATTTAGGGGGCTAGTCCTCATGGCAGAATAACCAAATTAGCCTTATTATGATAAGAAAATTTAAAAACTATGTCAAGTAAAATGCGGCACTTTTCGACACTTTTTAATTTTTTGCTTTTCTTTTTTTCACTATGTAGGCAAAGTTTTACCGCCGCCGTATATAAAATTGGCTCTGCTTTCATAGCGACTTAGCTTATGCTAGTCGTACTCGACCCTTTCAAGCGTCAGTCCTTTTGCAGGAAGCGTTTTGCCCGCCATGGTTCTGTCGCCTTTTTCGATAATCGTCCTTACGTTCTCAGCCGTCAGCTTGCCCTGTCCGACGTAAAGAAGCGTTCCTGCGATTATACGCACCATATTGTACAAAAAGCCGTTGCCCGTGACGTAAATTTCAATCTCCTTGCCGCCGATAAGGTCTTTCGTTTCAAAACGAATTTCATAGACGGTACGCACGGTGTCGATGACTTTCGACCCTACCGCCTCGAAACATTTGAAATCGTGTTCGCCTTCGATTTCGTTTGCGGCATCTCTCATTGCGTCCAAATCGAGCGATTTTACGACCTGATAATGGTTGATTTCCAAAAGAGGGTGTCTAAGCCTCGAAACGTAAAATCTGTAACAATAAGTCTTTTTCTTTGCGCTGAATCTTGCGTTGAAGTCGTCCGAAACTATTTCGCATTTAACCACGGCAACGTCAAGCGGAAGGTAGGCGTTTATTGCGAGCGGAAGACTGTCGCACGGAATTCTGACGTCGCTGTCGAAATGCACGACCTGCCCGACAGCGTGAACTCCGCTGTCCGTTCTGCCGCTGGCGACCGTAGTCGTCTTTATGCCGATTTTACAAAGAGCGGCTTCCAACACTTCCTGAACGGTTATAGCGTTTTTTTGCACTTGCCAGCCGTGATAATCTTTTCCGTTATATTCGACGGTAAGTTTATAACGCATCAAAACACCCCCGGAAACAAAACGTGGTCAAGCCCCAAGAAATAATATCTGTCGATAAATATAAACGTTGCGTATCCCGCGACAAACAGAGTCGCTATAAGGTCGCCGAATTTGAATTTGAGCTTTTTCATTTTCGTTCGTTTTTCCGTTGCGTTATAACAACGAGAATCGAGCGCAAACGCAAGTTCGTCGGCACGGCGAAACGCGCTTACGAAAAGCGGAATCAAAATAGGCAACATGGCTTTTGCTCTTTTTCCTATGCCACCCGTATCGAACGACGCTCCTCTTGCCTTTTGTGCGTTTATGATTTTGTTCGTCTCTTCGAGCAATGTCGGAATAAATCTTAAAGCTATGCTCATTATGATTGCAACGTCGTGAACGGGAAAACGAATGACTTTGAGCGGTTTAAGCAAACTTTCGATTCCGTCCGTAAGGCTCATAGGCGTTGTGGTAAGCGAAATTATCGACGCGCCCGCAATGAGAAGAATAAGCCTTAATGTCAACTTTATGCTGTTATGAACGCCGTCCCAAGTTATCATAAAATGCCATACGCTGGTAACTTGTTTTTCATAGATGACTTCGCCTGTTTTAACAAAGAACAAGTTTAAAATCGACGCAAACAGCACTAAGAATATTACGCCTTTTATCGATTTCAAGACCGACAGCATCGGCACTCTCGACAAAAGTATAACCGCTATCAAAAACACAAAGGTCACAAGATAGCTGAAATAGGTTTGAATGAAAAATATCGTGACGATATACAAAATCGTCAGAATCAATTTCGTTCTCGGATCAAGCCTATGCACGGGCGACGACGTAGGATAATACTGTCCGAAAGATATATCACGAAACATAGTCGTCCTCCTTGTCGTCTGCCGTATTGTTTTTTGCGATGCAATCCGCAAGTTCGTCAAGCGTAATGCAAACGTCGTCGAACCTGACGCCGCGGCTTGCAAGCTCGACTTGTATTCTCGTTGCGGTCGGAAGTCCAAGTCCCAATTCGCTCATCTCTTTAACGTTTTTGAACACTTCTTTCGGCGTATCCAAAAACTTGACTTTTCCGTTCGACATAACGAGTATTCTGTCGCAAAGAGCGGCAACGTCGTCCATATTGTGCGACACAAGCACGATTGTCGGACATTTTTCTCTCTGCAAAGTTTTTATGAGTTTTAAAATATCTTCTCTTCCCTCGGGGTCGAGTCCCGCCGCCACTTCGTCAAGCACCAAAATTTCGGGCTCCATGGCTATTACGCCGGCTATTGCGACTCTTCTTTTTTCACCGCCCGAAAGTTCAAACGGCGAACGTTGACCGTATGTCTCGAACGGAAGACCGACAAGGTCCAACGCTTCTTTTACTCTGCGGTCGATTTCTTCTTTGGACAGCTTCATGTTCTTAGGTCCGAAAGCAACGTCCTTTGCAACCGTATCTTCAAAAAGTTGATATTCGGGATATTGAAAAACCATTCCGACGCCGAATCGGATAGATAAAAAGTTTTTCTTCACGCTGCAATCTTTTCCCAAAACCACGACGCTTCCGCTTTGCGGTTTGTTGAGTACGTTAAGGTGAGAGATGAGTGTAGACTTTCCGCTTCCCGTTGCGCCGACGATTCCGAAAAACTCGCCTTTTTCGACGGTAAAACTCACGCCGTCCAGCGCAAGTTTCTGATACGGCGTCTTTTTGGAGTAGACGTAGCTTAAATTATTTACTTCAACGACTGCCATATCTCCTCCACAAGCGTATTTTCGTCAAGCGTATCGACGCCGACTGCCACGCCTTTTTCCAAAAGCATATTCCTGAGTTTTGCGACGGGCGGTAAATCGAGTTTTGCTTTTTTCAAAACTTCTTCGTTTTTAAAAAGTTCTTTCGGCTCTCCGTCAAAAACGATAAGCCCCGACGAGAGAGCTATAACTCTGTCGCTTAATGCGACTTCGTCCATATTGTGCGTAATGTTGACAACGGTAATTCCGCTATCGTTGAGTTTTTTTGCAACCGACATAACTTCCGCTCTGCCCTTCGGGTCAAGCATACTCGTAGCTTCGTCCAAAATGAGAATTTCGGGTTCCATAGCAAGCACGCCGGCAATAGCGATCCTTTGTTTTTGTCCGCCGCTGAGTTTCGACGCCGTCGCATAGCGATAATCCGTCATCCCTACCGTTTCGAGCGACCTTTTGACTCGCTCTTTAATTTCGAGCGGCGGAACGCCGAGATTTTCGGGACCGAACGCTATATCGTCTTCGACGATTGTCGCAACCATCTGATTGTCGGGATTTTGAAATACCATTCCCGCTCTTTTGCGAATTTCAAAAATCGTATCTTCGTTTTCCGTGTCGTAACCGCACACAAAAACCTTCCCGACCGTAGGTTCGAAAAGTCCGTTTAACAATTTGGCAAGAGTCGACTTTCCGCAACCGTTTTTCCCGACGACGGAAACAAACTCACCCTTATCTATCTGAAAGGAAACGCCGCCGAGCGCATACTCGGCTTTTTCTCCTTTTTTCGAATATGAAAATTTAACGTTTTTGACTTCGATCTGTGACATAAGCGCATTATAACATTACGGGGCGTTTTTGACAAATTTTTATCACCTTTTTTTTTGATTTCCTATTTATTATTTGACTAAACTTATTTATAGAATTATAATAACGATTAAGAGTAATTTAGATAAATCTCGGAGGTATTTATGAAAAAAATGACTATCGACGGCAACACCGCTGCGGCTCACGTAGCCTATGCGTTCTCTGACGTAGCCGCCATCTACCCTATCACTCCTTCGTCACCTATGGCAGAAAACTGCGACGAATGGGCAGGACAAGGTAGAAAAAACCTTATGGGCAACGTTCTCAAAATCGCCGAAATGGAATCCGAAGCAGGCGCTGCAGGCGCAGTTCACGGTTCTCTTGCGGCAGGCGCATTGACCAGCACTTTCACGGCTAGCCAAGGTTTGCTCCTTATGATTCCTAATATGTACAAAATCGCGGGCGAATTGCTTCCGTCGGTTTTCCACGTTTCGGCAAGAAGCGTCGCAGGACATGCGCTTAACATCTTCGGCGACCACTCGGACGTTATGGCTTGCCGTCAAACCGGTTTTGCTATGCTCGCATCGAACAGCGTTCAAGAAGTTATGGACCTTTCTTTGGTCGCTCACCTTTCTACGCTTGAATCGAGCGTTCCGTTTATCAGCTTCTTCGACGGTTTCAGAACTTCGCACGAAGTAAGCAAAATCGACGGTATCGAATACGATGAAATGAAAAAACTCGTCGACTTCAAGAAAATCGAAGAGTTCAGAAAGCGTGCTTTGAACCCTGAACATCCTCATCAACAAGGCACTGCTCAAAACCCTGATATTTACTTCCAAAACAGAGAAGCTTCAAACAAATATTACGATGCTGTTCCTGCAATCGTTCAAGCTCAAATGGATAAAGTTTCCGCTCTTACGGGCAGAAAATACAACCTTGTCGACTACTACGGCGCAAAAGACGCTGACAGAGTTATCGTCATTATGGGTTCGGGCGCAGAAGCCGCCGAAGAAACGGTTGACTATCTCAACGCAAAAGGCGAAAAAGTCGGTCTTGTCAAAGTCAGACTTTTCAGACCGTTCCCACAAGACGCTCTTGTCAAAGCTATTCCTGACAGCGTAAAAGTCATCACCGTTATGGACAGAACCAAAGAGCCGGGCGCGCTTGGCGAACCTCTTTACATCGACGTCGTAACCGCTTTGACCGAAAAGGGCATCAAGAAAGAAGTTCTTTGCGGACGTTACGGTATCGGTAGCAAAGAATTCAATCCTTCGATGGTCAACGCTATCTACGCAAATATGAACGGCGAAAAGAAGACTCGTTTCACAATCGGTATCACCGACGACGTAACCTTCCATTCGCTTCCTGTAACCGAAAAAATCGACGCTTCGGACGACAGCACCGTTTCTTGCAAATTCTACGGACTCGGTTCTGACGGCACGGTCGGCGCAAACAAAAACAGCATCAAGATTATCGGCGACCACACCGATAAATACGCTCAAGCATACTTTGCTTACGACTCGAAGAAATCGGGCGGCATCACCATTTCTCACCTTCGTTTCTCCGACAAGCCTATCCGCAGCACGTATCTTATCGACCAAGCAAACTTCGTAGCTTGCCACAACGAATCATACGTTCTCCGTTACGATATGCTTTCGGACCTCAAAGAAGGCGGCACGTTCCTTCTTAACTCGCAATGGACTCCGGAAGAAATGGACGTCAAACTTCCTGCATCGATGAAAAATATGATTGCTAAAAAGCACATCAAGTTCTACACCTTGGACGGTCTTAAAGTCGTTACCGCTCTCGGCACGACCAAAGGCGTAAACACCGTTATGCAAGCTGCTTTCTTCAAACTCGCAAGCATCATTCCTTACGAAGATGCAGAGCGTTATATGAAAGAAAAGATTAAACTTACCTACGGCAAAAAAGGCGACGCTATCGTCAACATGAACTATGCTTGCGTAGACAACGCAATCAAAGAACTTGTCGAAGTTAAGTATCCTGAAAGCTGGGCAACAACAACCGAAGGCGCAGCTCCGCTTAAAGTCGCAAACGACGAATATTTCAGAACGTTCATCGCTCCTATCGCGGCTCAAGAAGGCGACAAGCTTCCTGTATCGGCATTCAATCCGAACGGTTACGTTCCTACCGGCACAACGAAATTCGAAAAACGCGGTATCGCGGTTTCTGTTCCTGAATGGGATCCTACAAAGTGTATTCAATGTAACCAATGCGCCCTTGTTTGTCCGCACGCCGCTATCCGCCCTGTCCTTTCAAACGACTTGGCAAACAAGCCTGAAAGCTTCGTAACAAAAGCCGCAACAGGATTTGCAGGCTATGAATTCCGTATTCAAGTCAGCCCATACGACTGCACGGGTTGTAAGAACTGCGTAGCCGTATGTCCGTCAAAGGAAAAGGCTCTCACCATGATTCCGCTTGACGATTCAATCGAAAAAGACGCGGCAAACTGGGAATATTCGGAATCGCTCAAAGAAACGACCGCAGAGTTCAAGACTATGAACGTCAAGAACAGCCAATTCAAGAAACCGCTCTTCGAGTTCTCGGGCGCGTGCGCAGGCTGCGGCGAAACTCCTTACGTCAAACTTATGTCACAACTTTTCGGTGACAGAATGCTCATTGCAAACGCAACGGGTTGTAGCTCGATTTACGGCGGCTCTGCTCCTACCTGCCCTTACACGACAAACGACAAGGGTCGCGGACCTGCTTGGGCAAACAGCTTGTTCGAAGACAACGCAGAATTCGGTTATGGTATGAACCTTGCATACAGCACCAGAAGAAACGTTCTTAGTGGCTATGCAACTCAACTTTTGGACGCAAAAGTTTCCGATGATTTCAAAGCCGCATTGAAGGCTTGGATCGACGGCAAAGAAGACGCAAAAGCAAGCGAAGCTGCTCGTGACCAAATCGTTGCCCTTCTTCCTAACGAAATGAAGAAAGCCGACGCCGAAACGAAAGCCCTTCTTGCGAATGTCGAAGCTATGGAAGACTGTCTCATCAAGAAGTCCATCTGGATTGTCGGTGGTGACGGCTGGGCATACGATATCGGTTACAACGGCGTTGACCACGTACTCGCAAGCGGCGAAGACGTAAACATCCTTGTTCTCGACACCGAAGTTTATTCGAACACCGGCGGACAAGCGTCAAAGGCAACGCCTGCGGGCGCTGTCGCAAAATTTGCCGCAACAGGTAAACGCACCAAGAAGAAGGACCTTGCTCTTCTTGCTATGGACTACGGTTACATCTACGTCGCTCAAGTTTCTATGGGCGCAAATATGCAACAAGTAGTTAAAGCTATGGCAGAAGCAGAAGCATATCACGGTCCGTCACTTGTTATCGCTTATGCTCCGTGTATCAACCACGGCATCACAGGCGGTATGGAAAACGCTCAACAAGAAATGAAGAAAGCCGTCGAATGCGGATATTGGCAACTCTTCCGCTTCAACCCTGACAAAGTCGGCACGGAAGAAAATCCGTTCACACTTGACAGCAAGGAGCCTACAGGCGACTATCAAGCATTCCTTATGAACGAAACCCGTTACGCTTCGCTCGCAAAACAAAATCCTGAAGCTGCGCAAGCACTCTTCAAGAAGAACGAAGACGATTCGAGAAAGAAGAGAGAGTTCTATAAGGCTAAGGCTGAAAAATAAGAATAATCCGAGATTCTTATAAAATCGAAGTTTAGCGCTATAAGGTTTATCTTTAAAACTTATAGCGTTAAACCTAAAATTAAAGTAAGTGAGTTTATCACTTACTTTTTTTATACGCTAACATTATAAATTTTAATTATGTACATATAAAATTTAATTATATTTCATTTATAAGTTTCGGGAATTCTCATATCGACTTGAAAACCTACTAAACCTATGGTATAATTAGACAAAGGTAGGTGTGTAAAAATGATTTCGACACGAGGCAGATACGCTCTTCGAGTTATGGTTGAATTGGCGAAACACGGCAAAAACGAATTTGTAACGTTAAAAGACATAGCGGAAAGACAAAGCATTTCCAAAAAGTATTTGGAGCAAATTATTCCCATACTTAATCGCGAAAACATGTTGATTGCGTCGCGCGGTTACGGCGGTGGCTATAAATTGAGCAAATCCCCGAGCGACTACACAGTTTTGGATATTCTGAAAGTTGCGGAAGGCAGTTTAGCTCCCGTCGCCTGCTTGGGAAGTGCGGAAAACTTATGTCCGCGCGCAGAATTCTGCACTACTCTGTATGTATGGAAAGGTCTGCAAAAAGTCGAAGAAGACTATTTGGGCGGCATAACGCTTCAAGATATATTGGACAAGGAAATTGAAAACGGCGGCAATACTTACAGCATTTAAATGGCCGCTATATCATCGTTAAGTAATAATAAGCTAAAAATTTTAGGAGGCAAATGTGTCTCCTAAATTTTTTTAAATAAAACATACAAAACCTATTGACAAGGTAGGTTATTTATAGTATACTCCGATTGTCAAAAGAAAATAAAAAAATAAAGGCAGGCTTAATATGCAAAAAACTTTATTTACTTATTCCTTAAACTTAGCAAAATATGATTTCGACTTTCATCGAATGTGTCGATGTTGACCGATTCGAATGTTAGCCAAAAAATCATTAAAACCAAAAGGAGTATAAAATATGAGTAATTATAAATTTGAAACGTTACAAGTACACGCAGGACAAGAAAATCCCGACGCATCGACCGACGCAAGAGCCGTGCCTATTTATGCGACGACGTCTTACGTCTTCAAAGATTCAAATCAAGCCGCAAACCGTTTCGCGCTGACAGAAGGCGGAAACATCTACACAAGACTTATGAACCCTACGTCTTCCGTTTTTGAAGAGAGAATCGCAAAACTGGAAAACGGCGTCGGCGCCTTGGCAACGGCGTCGGGACAAGCCGCAATAACGCTTGCAATTCAGAACATAGCGTCGGCAGGCGACAATATAGTATCGTCTACAAACGTATATGGCGGCACTTACAATTTGTTTGCAAACACCCTAAAAGAGCAAGGCATTACGACAAAGTTTGTCAAGCCGACAGACAAAGAAGGCTTTGAAAAGGCTATCGACGAAAAGACAAAACTTATTTATGCGGAATCGCTCGATAACCCTAACAGCAACATAGCCGATTTGGAATACTTATCGAAGGTCGCGCACAAGCACGGAATTCCTTTAATCATCGACAACACGTTTGCAACGCCGTATTTATTAAGACCTATCGAACACGGAGCGGATATCGTCGTTCACTCGGCAACTAAATTTATCGGCGGACACGGCACCGTAATGGGCGGCGTTATCGTTGACGGCGGGACGTTCGACTGGACGCAAAACGATAAGTTCCCGGGTATAACTCGCCCCAACCCGTCGTATCACGGCATAGTATTCAGCGAAGCGGCAGGAAATCTTGCATATATCATAAAAGCAAGAACTACCCTTATGAGAGACGAAGGCCCTGTTATTTCGCCGTTCAACTCATTCTTGTTGTTGCAAGGTCTCGAAACTTTGTCGCTCAGAATCGACAGACACGTCGAAAACACGAAAAAGGTCATTGAGTATTTAAAAACCGAACCGCTCGTCAAAAAAATCAACCACCCGTCGTTATCGACAGGCGAACAAGCGAAGTTGTACAACAAATATTTCAAAAACGGCGCAGGCTCTATATTCACGATAGAAATCGACGGCGGAAGCGAAAAAGCAAGAAAATTCAGCGAAAGCTTAAAGTTGTTTTCACTTCTCGCAAACGTTGCAGACGTCAAGAGCTTGGTCATTCACCCTGCTTCGACAACGCACTCGCAACTGTCGGAAGACGAACTTCTCGAAAACGGCATCACGCCCGAAACGGTGCGTCTCTCAATCGGCACAGAGCATATCGACGATATCATCGACGATTTGAAACAAGCGTTCGATAAAATTAGATAGGAGATAATTATGGCAAAAATTTATACGTCGGCAGACCAACTAATCGGAAAAACTCCGCTTTTGGAATTATCGCGATTGGAAAAGAAATATGATTTAAAAGCAAAAATAGTCGCAAAGCTCGAATACTTCAATCCGTCGGGCTCGGTAAAAGACAGAATAGCAAAAGCTATGATAGACGATGCCGAACAAAGCGGCAAACTGAAAGCAGGCTCGGTCATAATCGAGCCGACGTCGGGCAACACAGGCATAGGACTTGCGGCGGTTGCCGCGGCAAAAGGTTATAGAGTTATTCTCACGATGCCCGAAACAATGTCAGTGGAAAGAAGACAACTTATCAAAGCATACGGCGCGGAAATCGTCTTAACCGACGGAGCGAAAGGTATGAAAGGAGCAATTGCAAAAGCGCACGAACTTGCCGAAGAAATTCCGAACAGTTTCATTCCGGGACAATTCGATAACCCGTCGAACCCTAAAGCGCACCTTGATTCTACGGGACCCGAAATTTGGGAAGACAGCGACGGCAAAGTCGATATTTTCGTAGCAGGCGTCGGCACGGGCGGAACTATAACGGGCGTGGGAGAATATTTGAAATCCAAAAACCCGAACGTTAAAATTGTTGCCGTCGAGCCTTTGACTTCCGCCGTTCTATCAACGGGAATAAGCGGTCCGCACAAAATTCAAGGAATCGGCGCAGGCTTTGTACCAAACGTTCTCAACACAAAAATATATGACGAAATCATCGCCGTTTCAAACGAAGACGCCTTTGCAATCGGAAAAGAAATTGCAAAAACGGAAGGCGTGCTTGTAGGCATTTCTTCGGGCGCGGCAACGTTCGCCGCAATCGAACTCGCAAAACGTCCCGAAAACGCAGGCAAAACAATCGTTGCTCTTCTGCCCGACGCAGGCAACAGATATTTGTCTACCCCGCTTTTTAACGATTGAAGTAACGCCAAACACGACAAAAGCAAAAAAACGCAGACGCTTCTCAAAATGAACGAAGACGATTCGAGAAAGAAGAGAGAGTTCTATAAGGCTAAGGCCGAAAAGTAAGAATAATCCGAGATTCTTATATACAAAAAAGAGAAGCAAACGCTTCTCTTTTTTTGTGCCTTAATTATTTTTCTTCCTTACCTAAAAGGCGACTTCCCCATTCTCTTAAAAGGCAACTTTCCCTTTCTCTTAATCTGTTTTGCCGCAAAGTTTAACGTCGACCGTCTCTTACACCTTAGCGACCGTTTTGCCGCTTCTTTACAGCGTCAAAAAAGGGAACGGCACTTGTTGTGAATTTAACTTGTTCACACTGCCGTCCCCCCTTTATGGAGCAACTTTTATTTAATCAAACTCATATTTTTCGTTGCCTACAGAATAAACGTATTTGCCGTCCACTACTTCGACTTCAATCGTGTTTATATTATTGCCGTCCGTGTAGCTAAGTTTTAATTCCGTTTTGCCGTTTTTAATTTCTCTTTTGAGCTTATAGACGTTCGCTACGCCGCCCACCAAACTTTTAATTTCGATTTCTTCTTCGCTCTTATCCGCTTCGTTTTCTTTTTCAACGCTTATTTTCGTTTTTTCAATAAGGTTACCCTCGCTATAGCGACAATATTCGTATGCGCTTTCAACCTCATTACTTTCTTTTTCAATGCAATATTTGACGGTTACAAAATTTTTATCTTTTTCCGATTCTGTCAAATACGTCTTAATGAAAATCTCATTTTCGACTTCGGCTTCATCACCTTCGATTTCGACTTCTTGCTTTCTGTAACCCTCAACAAAATAAGTGTTTTCGCCGTCAACCAGAATGCCGCTAAGCGTCGTTTCGCTAAATCTTTCCGTTTCGTCTTCATCGACCACTTCGCCGGATTTTGTATCGATTTCATTGTAATACAAAATTTTCTCCTCAACGCCGCCTAAGCTGGTTGCTGTGATTTTTACTTTTACGGCATATTCTTCTCTGTCCGACGGGACCACTTCCGACGTAAAGCCGCCGCTTGTGACGTATGCGTCAAACGTCTTAACGTAGGAGTTTACTTTTTCGATTTCGTCTGCCGTCAAGCTGTCGGCTTGTGCCGCGGCTTCATGTCCGACCGCTGTCGTTTGAAGCAAACTTCCGCCCGTTACTGCCGAAAAACAATAAACGTCAAGCGGATTTACGCTTGTCTTGCCGTTTTTCGGTCCGCCTGACGAGCAAGCCGTAAGAGCGACCACCGATACTATCATTACTACTGCAATTATTAAAGCACTTTTTACAAATTTGTTTTTCATAAAAATCGCCTCCTTTAAGTTGTTTGATAATACAACAACTAAGAAAGCGATTTTTCCAAACTTTTTAAATTTTTTTTGTTTTTATTATTTTTTCTTGCCGTTTTAAGACTTATTTTAGCCTTTTGTTCGTTTACCCTTATTTTTTTGTTTTATTTTCGGTTTTTACTTTTGGCTTTTAAATTCTGTTTTATTTTGACGCTTCTTGATTAAATCGGATTTAGTTTATTTTTTCGCACTTACGTTTGCTTTTATTTTGCATTACGCTCATATTCAATCGTCAAAATCGAACTCACAATCGTCAAATTTATATTTCGTCCCGTTTTCCGTAAAAATCAATTTGCAGTCCACTGTTTTCACACCGTCGACTTTTACTTCGAGTTCCGCCTCGTCATTCTCGATTTCATAGCTATATTGATACTTCTTGCCGCCCTTAGTTATCTCTATATCCACCGACTTTTCGGCAGCTTCTATTTCCGTTTCTATAACCGCGGTTTCCGTCAAAATCCCGTTTTCATAGACAGAATACGACAGCGTAACTTCTTTCTCGTCAACTTCTTCTTCGACTTCATAGCTAAGTTTAACGTAGCTATCTCCCTTTTTATCGCCAAAGTATATCTTTGCCTTGTAATTCGTTTCTACTTTTGACGAACTTTTGACGGTTTTTGCATAGGTTTCGGCATAATAGCTTTTTTCGCCGACTTTCAGCGTACCTTGCATTTCTTCGATGCCGCCGCCTTTATTCCTTTTAAATTCAAAATTGTAGGTGTTTTGTCCGTTTACGATTTTTAATTTATTGCCTCCGTCAAGCGTTATGGTAAAGGAACTGTCAAGATATTTTTCAAGGGATTTTACATATCCGTCCACCTGCTCGACTAAGGCTTTTTTCTCGCTTTCGTCAGCCGCCGCGCTTGCCTCTTGATTTATGCCGTTAAGCACGCTCAACGCCACAACAACGCTTTTGCCGCTGCCTATTTGCATTTGCGTCGGCACGGTAGAATTTTTATCGCCTATATTAGGCACTAAAACTACGCTAAGCACGATTGCCAAAACAACGACAGTCATTATCGGCGCAAGGATAAACTGCCATTTTATTTTCGTTTTTTGCGGTTTTTTATTTAAGCCTAATTCCTCTTTCAAGTTTTCACGAATATCGGGGACAAAGTCGGCTTCTTTTTTCAGTTGTCTTTTTACGTTCATACTTCTTCCTCCTCATATTCTTTTCGTATTTTTTCAAGCGCTTTTTTAATTTTATAATTTATCGTTGAAACAGGCTCGCCTTTTATATTCGCTATTTCCGACTGCTTATATCCGCTAATGACGTTAAGCACGACAAGTTCATATTCTTCGATGGACAAAACCCTTTTAGCCGCGTCAAATATGAACGGTATAGGCTCGTCGACGGTTTTTATCATAGAACTGTTTGCTTCTTCGGCAAAATCGCAGTTTATTGCTCTGCCTTCTTTTTTAATTTTATTGAGCGCGATATTTTTTGTTATCGTTGACACGTAGCCTATTGCGTTGCCCGTTGCGTTGTATGACTTTATATTTTTGATAAGAGATATAAACACGTCGTGCATAACGTCTTCCGCCAACATTTTGTCGCCCAAAATTCGATACGCCAAAAAATAAACGTACTTGTTTGTCAATTTATACAATTCGTCAAATTTTTCTTCTTTGCCGCTTTGTATTTCAATGAATAAGCGGTTTATTCTTTTGTCCATTTTTCTCCTTGATAATACAACAATATAAAAGCCTGTTTTTACAACGCTTTTTTATTTTTTGCTAATTATTTTTCGCTTTGCCTTTTGCTACTTATCTTTTTGCTTTCTACTCTAGTTTTCTATGTTTTGTGTTACTTTACTTTTGCTATTTGATTTGTTTTTGCTTATCTTTTTGCCGCTTGGCTTTCTTTATATGTTCTATTTTTAAACTGCTTTATTTCCCGCTTAGCTTTTTACTGCTTCGTTTTTTTGTTTATTCTATATTTTGCTTTTCCGTTTGCAAGTCAAATGGTCGAACAAAAAACTTGTTATCCTATTAAAAAAGTCTGCAAGTTGCAGACTTAGTTAAGACCGAAAGTAGTCGATTTTACGTTGCCTTCCAAAATATCTTTTATGGAATATTTTGAATTTGCGATTATGACCTTCGTTCCGTTTTTAAGCGGCTCTTTTATATATTCGAGCTTTGCCTTTGCACCGTGCGAACCTTGTCTGTTAGAACCGTAGCAATGGTTTTGAAGCTCGGTCACGTTGTCGATAAGTTCGTAAAGGTCACGTCCCGACACTTTTTCGATAAGCGAGCTTTCGTCGGAAATGTCATTGTAAATGCCGTCAAGAGTCGATAAAATAAGAAGAGTTTTGCATTTAACAAGGCACGCGATTTGGCTTGCCGTTTCGTCGTTGTCGATACATTCGATTGCTCTGCCGTTTTTGCGTTTTATTTTGTCGATTTCAAGTTTGCGGTTCTCTTCGCTACAAACGGCGTCATTGTAATTTATGATAGGAATTGCGTTTTGCTTAGGACAACGGACGAGCATTTCCGAAAGATGACGACGCTTTTCATCGTCGTTGAAATGTTGATGCTCGACAAGAATTTGTCTCACGCTGTATCTGTTGTCGATAAACTGACGATACGTTTGCATAATGACGGATTGTCCTTGCGCCGCATAGTCGGTTTTGTTGTCTTCTTCGCTTCCGTCAAGAGGCTTGCCGTTACGTTTGATATAGTCGAGTTTTCCGATTTCCGTTGCGCCCGACGTTACCCAAATGTAGCCCGGTTTCAATTCACGAGACAAACGCGCTATTATGTTGTAATTTATGTCCTGATATTCACGGTTGATAAGCGCCATCGAACCGATTTTTCCGACAAGTTCAATATCAAAATTTGCCATAAGTACCTCGCAGATTATTATATCATAATCTTAAAACTTTGCAAGCTATTTTATACTCCCCTAAGAAAGGTAGGAACAAACTGCGACGCGGCTTTTTGCGCTTCCATAAAAAACTCTCTCGGATGCGAGCTGAATCCCTTTCCGTGGTCGATATATTGTTGAAGATAAAACGCCTTTTTGCCTTTGAGTGTTTTTGCCACAGCTACTATATCGTCAACGGTAAGTTGCGGAATAACCGTCATACGAAATTCATAGTCCACTCCGCTAGTGCTTATTATCTCTATGCTGTCCGTCAAAACGTCTTTGCTCTCGTTCGTAGTCGGCGTCACCAAATGATATTTGTCGAGCGGCGCCTTGACGTCCATTGCGACGTAATCGATTTTTCCCGTCGGCAAAAGTTTTCTAAGCACGTCGGGGCGCTTTCCGTTGGTGTCAAGTTTTACGTCAAGCCCCATAGCCTTGATTTTATCGATAAAATCTTCCAAATCGGATTGCAGAGTCGGCTCGCCGCCACTTACGACAACGCCGTCCAAAAACAATTTGTTCTTTTCGATTTTTGCCAGAATTTCGTCCTGATTCAAAAAATCTTTCGTATCTAAAATCTGCTCGTTGTGACAATACCAGCAACGCATATTGCAACCGCCCACAAAAACCGTTGCGGCTATGTGCGACGGATAGTCCACAAAAGAATTTGCTTGAAATCCCGCTATGTTCATTTTATACCCCTCTGTTACGTTTCGTGTGTTATTTGTTTGTTGCGAGCTATTAAGCCGCTCTGTTTATCGGCGTCCGATTTAAGTCTTATGCAGTGTGGTATTGACATTGTAACATTTCACTGCGAGTTCGTTTTATTTTGCCGTTAAACTTTTATTCTATTCGGTAAAAATAAAGGCGAGTTGAACTCGCCTCTACTTTTGTTACTTAACGTCTTTTACTTGGTCAGGACGAATAACGTATTTAACTCTTTCACGATATTCTTCCTTCTTACCCTTGTTGTAGTTTTGAACAGGTCTCAAATATCCGACGACTCTGCTGTAAACTTCGGTTTCGGCTCCGCAATGCGGGCAAGTGAAATGTTCGCCTGCGATATATCCGTGCGTGTTGCAAACGCTGAACGTCGGAGTCATAGAGATGTAAGGCATCTTCGAAACGGTGAAGATTTTCTTGATGAGCTTTTTGCAGACTTCAGGGTCTTCGATACGTTCGCCGAGATAAAGGTGTTGAACCGTGCCGCCCGTATAAAGGAATTGAAGTTCGTCTTGCAATCTGACCGTTTCCATAATATCGTCGGTGTATCCGACAGGAAGTTGAGTCGAGTTTGTATAATAAACGTCCTTTTCGCCTGCGGTGATGATGTCAGGATATTGAGCCTTGTCAAGTCTTGCAAGACGATAGGTCGTGCCTTCGGCAGGCGTAGCTTCAAGGTTGTAGTTGTGACCCGTTTCCTTTTGGAACTCGATCATAACTTCTCTTAAATATTTCATAACTTTCAAAGCGAACGCTTGACCTTCGTCGGTTGTGATGTCTTTGCCCATAAAGTTAAGGCAGGCTTCGTTCATACCGACGATACCGATTGTGTTGAAGTGGTTCGTCCAATATTCGCCCGTTCTTTCTTTAACGCCGCGAAGATAATTTGTCGAATAAGGATAAAGTCCTCTTTCGCTTTGAGCTTCGATAATCTTTCTCTTGATTTCAAGCGAAGTCTTGCCGAGCGTTGCCATTTGCTTCAATCTGTCCATAAATTCGGCTTCCGTCTTTGAAAGATAACCGATTCTCGGAAGGTTGATTGTTACAACGCCGATAGAACCTGTAAGCGGATTCGAGCCGAACAAGCCGCCACCGCGTTTACGAAGTTCCGAAACGTCGAGACGAAGTCTGCAACACATCGAAACAGCGTCTTCAGGTGAAAGGTCACTGTTGATATAGTTTGCAAAATAAGGAATTCCGTATTTGCAAGTGATGTTCATAAATGCGTTTACGACAGGACTATCCCAATCGAACTCTTTGGTGACGTTGATTGTAGGAATAGGGAAAGTGAAAACTCTGCCCTTTGCGTCGCCTTCGAGCATAACGTCGCAGAATGCAAGGTTGAACATATCCATTTCTTTTTGGAAATCTTTGTACGTTTCTTCCTTATATTCGCCACCGATAACGACAGGTTGATCTGCAAGCGTTCTAGGAACTTTGATATCGAACGTAAGGTTGCTGAACGGGCATTGGAAGCCTACTCTTGTCGGAACGTTGATATTGAAGACAAACTCTTGAATACATTGTCTTACTTGGTCGTAAGTCATGTTGTCGTAACGAATGAACGGAGCGCAATAGGTGTCGATAGAACTCCAAGCCTGAGCGCCTGCCGTTTCGCCTTGCGTCGTAAACGTGCTGTTTACAAGTTGTCCCAAGAAACTTCTAAGATGCTTTGCAGGGTGCGATTCGACTTTGCCCGAAACACCGCCGAAGCCTTCTGTCAAAAGTTGACGAATGTCCCAACCTGCGCAGTACGGTCCGAAGAAACCGAGGTCGTGAAGGTGAATAGCTCCGCTTTCGTGCGCTTCTCTGACTTCTTTCGGATATACCTTATAAAGCCAATACTTTTTGGTGAAGTGTTCGCGGACGTAGTTGTTAAGTCCGTTTACGCTCTTTTGCATATTTGCGTTTTCTTTGACGCCCCAGTCTTTTTCGGCAAGGTAGCCCGTGAAAAGTTCGCTCGTTTCGCCGATAAGAGCGTTGATGTTTCTTGCTTCTTGACGTCTTTCACGATAAAGAATATAAGCCTTAGCCGTTTGAGCGTGACCTTCGTTAATAAGAACTTGTTCGACCAAGTCTTGGATGTCTTCAACCGAAGGAATCTTGTCGGTAAATTTAGCTTCTGCCGCTTTAACTACAAGGTCGGCAAGCGTTGCCGCCAAAATTTTATCTTTGCCGCCGCACGCTTGCGCCGCTTTAAAGATAGCTTCCGTAATCTTGTCCTTTTCAAAGAACTCGATTCTGCCGTCACGTTTCAAAATTTTGATAATCATACGTCTTTTTCTCCTATTGTCAGAATTTGTTCGGCAATTTTGCCGAGCATTTTTGTTTGCTAGAATAATCTATCATAACAATATGTAGTTTGTCAATAGGAAAATGACCACAATATATAGTTTTTTTGTGAAACTTTTCGTGAAACTGTTTCACACCGAAAACACTTGCATAAACGCGCAAAACTGTCCACATTTTGCATAAAATCACGCATATAGATAAACGATTTAACCATATTCAGCCATTTATTTTTATAAATTTATACGAACTTTATAAATTTATACAATTTTTCGCCGTTTCATCCACAAAATGTAGTGTTTTTACAACTTTTTTCGTTAAAGAAAAACACTATATATTGTGGTCAAAATCACAATATATAGTGTTTTGAATAATGCCGTTAAAAACTATGCGAACGACAGGTTTAACAATAAACATCTACGCTAAGCATATCGTTAATGTTAACCGCCGCTATTGCCAATCATGTTGTCTAATCGTCTAAACAATGCTTTCAGTTGCCAAATCTCGTTTAGCTTGTCTTTCCCGTAAGTCCTACGTCAAGCACCGATTTATCGACTTCGGTATCTACCGTAAACGCAATCGTAGTTCCGCTTATCTTGCAAACGATATTTCCGTTAAGGTCGGTTCGATAGAACGTTATGTTTCTTGCAATAAGTCTGTCGAGAGTCGCTTGACGTGGATGATAGAAAGTGTTTCCTGCCGCTTTGCAACTTATGAATGCATATTCGACGGTTATAAAGTCGAGAAACTCGTCGGTGGTAGACGTCTCGCTGCCGTGGTGTCCGACTTTAAGAACGTCACAGTCGAGTTTGTCTACGCCGTAAAACTCTTTTGCCTTTTTGATAAAGATAGGTTCATTTTCGACGTTAGAATCGCCCGTCAAAACTACTCTCTTGCCGTTGTATTGCAAAATGCCTATCGGCGAAATGGCATTCTTTTTATGCGCATTGCTAAGGTTTGTTGTCTTCCATTCTTCGGCGGTATAACCGAAGAAATCGATTTTATACGTTTCGCCCTCGATAGCAAAGTTGCCGACGTTAAGAATTATGTCGGCAAGGTTGCCGTCCGAAGCGACTTCGGTCAATGCTCCAAGATAGAACTTTGTATAAACGTCGCTGTCAATCGTATCTTCATCGGTAAACATAGCAACCCTGTCCGCCGGAAGAGCTGCAAACTGTTCGGCAAATTTATCTTTCGTTGATCCCGACTTGACGTTTGGCATATAAATGTTATCTACGACAAATCCCGCAAGCACTTTATCAAGCTGGTCGACGTGGTCTTCGTCACAGTGAGTGAGCATAAGATAATCGATTTGCCCATCGGTTATATACTTTTCAAGATACGGCTTGGTAGTCTCTTCATAACTATATCCCGTGCTTTTGTTTCCGCAATCGATAAGCATCTCTTTTCCGTCAGGGAACAATATCAAAATGCAGTCGCCTTGTCCAACGTCGAGCATATGTACTTGGAGTTCGCCTTCGGAAATAATAGTGCCGCCGTTACTGCCACCGTTACTGCCGCCGCCGTTGCCGTTTCCGTTGCCTTTATCTACAAAGTTATATTTCCACCATTCGTCGACCGTGTTTTTAAAGTCGGGTTTCGTTTCATACAAAACGACGAATACTATAACCGCAGCCAAAATTATTGCGATTATCGCAAGCGCTACTATAAGCGCGGTTTTCTTTTTCATTTTTACCCCTGCAACCTTGACGTTTTTCTTTCCGACTTCCACAAGCGGCTTATCGCCATAATTGCCCTTTTCTTTCGTTTTGGCTCTCGACGATGACTTCTTTGTCGCCGATTTCGTTGATGCAGATTTCATCGACGTCGAACTTTTTGTTTTCGATGAGCCGTTTGCACTAGATTTACCCGATTTCGTCGTCGAAGTGGTTTTTTTGGTTCCGGATTTATTCTCTGCTCCTTTTGCCATTACGTCCTCCGCTTTTTCTATTGTATTTCAAATTTTTAAAAGGTGACACTACTGTCACCCTTTAACTACTTTTTGAGGTCAAGTACGGCTTGTTTAAACTTGCCCATTGCCTTTATAACGTTTTCACGATCGCCGAAAGCCGTAAGTCTGAAGTAGCCCTCTCCGTGTTCGCCGAAGCCGACGCCCGGAGTTCCTGCAACGCCGTAGGACAAAAGATAATCGAAGAATTCCCAAGAACCCATATTGCACGGGCATTTAAACCAGATATACGGTGAATTTTCGCCGCCTATATACCAAATGCCGAGTTCGTCCAAAACTTCCATCATTACTTTTGCATTTCCGAGATAATACTTGATGTTTTCTCTCGTTTGCTTATATCCTTCTTCCGTAAAGACCGCTTCGCCGCCCTTTTGAATGACGTACGAAACGCCGTTGAATTTTGTCGTTTGACGTCTAAGCCACATTTTGTTAAGTCTTACGCCCTCTCGTTCAAGCTCGTTTGGCACGATTGTATATCCGAGTCTTGTTCCCGTAAAGCCTGCCGTTTTTGAAAGCGAACAAATCTCGATGGCGCAGGTCTTTGCACCTTCTATTTCAAAAATCGACGTAGGAAGATTTTTGTCCGTAACAAACGCTTCGTATGCGCTGTCAAACAAAATAATCGCATTTTTTTTGTTTGCATAGTCTACCCACGCTTTAAGTCCTGCCTTGTCATAAACCGCGCCTGTCGGATTGCACGGCGAACAAATGTAAATTATGTCCGCATCGACGCTGTCGTCGGGAAGCGGAAGGAAATTGTTTTCAAGATTGCCTTCGTAAAACTTGATTTTCCTGCCTGCCATAACGTTTGTGTCAAGATAAACGGGATATACTATATCGCTCATCAAAACGGTGTTGTCTACGCTGAAAATGTCGAGAATGTTTCCGAGATCGCTCTTTGCACCATCAGAAATGAAAATTTCGGCAGGATCGAGCGTTACGCCTTTGCCCTTATAATAATCGGCAATTTTATCTCTCAAAAACGCATAGCCCTGTTCGTCGCCATAACCTTTAAACGTTTCCTTCTTGCCCATTTCGTCCGACGCCTTTTTGAGAGCGTCAACAACGATTTGCGGAAGCGGCAACGTTACGTCGCCGATTGACAAACGAATAATCTCTTTATCGGGATGCTTTTCTTTGTCTTCTCTGATTTTTCTCGCTACCGTGCTGAAAAGATAGCTTTCGTTGATATTTTGATAATTTGAATTTATTTTCATATTAACCTCTTATTCCCATTCGATAGTTGCAGGCGGTTTTCCCGAAATGTCGTAAACCACTCTCGAAACACCGTCTACTTCGTTTGCTATTCTCGACGCGACTTTTTCAAGTACTTCGTGCGGCACTCTGCAACACTCTGCCGTCATAAAGTCGCTCGTTACGACCGCTCTTAACGCAAGAATATAGTCGTACGTCCTGCTGTCCCCCATAACGCCGACCGAACGCATATTTGTGAGTACGGCAAAGTATTGATTTGCCTTTACGTTTGCGTTTTCCATTTCGCTTGTGAAAATTGCGTCCGCTTCTCTCAATATATCGAGTTTTTCTTCCGTGATATCGCCTATAATTCTGACCGCAAGTCCCGGTCCCGGGAACGGCTGACGATACACGAGCTTGTCAGGAAGTCCGAGCTTTTTGCCGATAACCCTGACCTCGTCTTTAAACAAGCCCCTGAGCGGTTCGACAAGCTCTTTAAAGCTCATATCCTTAGGTAAGCCGCCTACGTTATGGTGGCTCTTTATATTAGCGCTGTTCTTTGCGCCCGATTCGATAACGTCGGGATAAATCGTACCTTGCGCCAAAAATTTGACGTCGCCGAACTTTTTCGCTTCGTCCTGAAAGACGTTGATAAATTCTGCGCCGATAATTTTTCTCTTAGTTTCAGGGTCGGTTACGCCGCTGAGCTTTGACAAAAATCTGTCTTTTGCGTTTGCTCTTATAAATCTTAAATCGAAGTCTTTAAAAGCCGCTTCGACTTCGTCGCCTTCGTTTTTACGCATAAGTCCGTGGTCAACGAAAATGCAAACAAGTTGATTGCCGATTGCTTTTGACAAAAGTGCGGCAACAACCGAGCTGTCAACGCCGCCCGAAAGTCCCAAGATTACGGTTTCGTTTCCTACTTGCGCTTTGACTTTTGCGATTTGTTCTTCGATGTAACCTTCCATAGTGTAGTCGCCCGTTGCTCCGCAAACGTCGTAAACGAAATTGTGAAGCATCGTTTTTCCGTTCGGAGTGTGTTCGACTTCGGGATGGAATTGAACGGCGTAAAGTTTTTTGTAGTCGTTTGCCATTGACGCCGTCGGGCAATCTTTGGTTTTTGCCGTACATTTAAATCCGCTAGGAAGTTTCGCAACGTAATCGGTGTGCGACATAAGCGCAATTTGCTTTTCCGCAAGTCCCTTGAACAACGCTTCCGACGTATCGACCGTTACGTCGATTTTGCCGTATTCGCTGACTTTGCAAGGAATGACTTCTCCGCCGAGCTTATACGCCATAAGTTGCATTCCGTAACAAATGCCCAAAATAGGTATGCCTATTTCAAACAATTCTTTACGGCAAGTAGGCGCGTTTTCGGCATAAACCGAATTCGGGCCGCCCGTAAGTATGATGCCGATAGGGTTCATTTGCTTTATCTCTTCAATCGGCATATCGCCCGGTTTGATAATCGAAAGCACGTTCATTTCTCTGACGCGGCGAGCAATAAGCTCTTTATATTGACCGCCAAAGTCTAAAACTAAAATAGTTTGGTTCAAACTTCTACCTCCCCGTTAAAGACGACTTCGGCTTTGCCTGTCATCATAACACGTTCGTCTGTATAATTTATGACGAGTTGCCCGCCGATAAGGTCGACGGTTACGTCCTCGCCTTTTACTGCGTATCCGTTAAGCACGCTCGCCACCGCCGCGGCGCATGCGCCCGTTCCGCAAGCAAGCGTTTCGCCCGAACCGCGCTCCCACACTCTCATTTTTATATGGTTGCGTCCGAGAACTTCGATAAACTCCGTATTTACTCTGTCCGGAAAGTATTCGGCGTTTTCAAATTTAGGTCCTATCTTTTCGATTTCAAGCGTATCTAAACCATTAAGCCAAGGCGCGTCGGACAAAAAGACTACGCAATGCGGATTTCCCATAGAAACACAGGTGACTTTATATTCCGCCCCGTCAACGATCACAGGCTTTTTAACGACTGCGCCGTCAAAAGTTGTAGGTATCTTTCTGCCGTCAAGCTCCGCCTTACCCATGTTGACTTTCACCGTATCAACTTTGCCGTCTTTTACGGTTAAAGCAAGATATTTTATGCCCGAAAGCGTTTCGACGCTGATTTCGGTTTTAGAAACGATGCCGTTGTCGTAAAGATATTTACCCACGCATCTTATGGCGTTGCCGCACATTTTGCCTTCACTGCCGTCAAGATTGAACATGCGCATTTTGGCGTCCGCGACGGAAGACGGACAAATCAAAACTATGCCGTCGCCGCCTATGCCGAAATGTCTGTCGCTAAGTCTTATCGCGAGTTCTTCGGGATTGTCGATTTTCGTTTTAAAGCAATCGAAATAAATATAATCGTTGCCGATGCCTTGCATCTTTGTAAAAGGTAATTTCGTCATAATTCCTCAAAAATTTTCTTTATTTAATGATAATACATTTGAAAATTTTTGTAAATAAAAAACCCCGTCTTCGGGGTAATTTATTATCATCTTAAAAATCTTTTTGGTTTTTTGTTTTCTCTTCCGTCAATGTCGTCGCACGCCGCTTTCGCTTTAAGCTCGGTTTCGTCGACTTTTGAAATCGTTTCTGCCGTGGCGACACTAGGCTTCGATTCTTCTCGTTTTTTCATCAGTCTGATTTTGCGTTTCGGCAAAGTCGGGACTTCCAGTTCTTCAAGCTCTTTCTCTGCACTCTCGTTTTGTTGCAACTCTAACGCCAATTCGTTTACAAGCCTGTCGAATTTTCTTTCCGAAAGGGTTTGCCTTTTTGTCGACGCCGCCATATCTTCCGCATTGCTTGCCGCATTGCTTGCCGTATTATCGACTACGGTTAAAGAGTCTTCGGTTTGAGACGCTGACTTACTTGCCTTTCTCTCTTCTTTAAGACGCAATTTTTCTGCTTTCTTTTCTGCTTTTTCCTTTTTCTTTGCCGCCTTTTCTTTGCTTTTTAAATTTCTTTTCTTTGCATAGGAAACGATATTCGTCAAAGTTTTACTTTCTTTTATTTTCTCGTCAACGGCTTCCTTTGCAATCTGCGCGCCGAGTTTAGCAAGTTTCGGAATGACGTTTGTCAAAATAAGCGTAACCAATTTAAACACGACGGTAAGCACGGCAAAAATTATTGTGAATATGCAAACCAAAAGAGAAATCGTTCGGCTTATTTCACTTCCCGAAACGCTCGACAGAATAACGCCGATTGTCAAAACCGTATGTATGACGTTCAATATCGCCTTGAAGACCGATATGCCCGTTTTGTAAGTTTTTAAAAGCATACGCTTTTTCTTCTTCCCTAAAACCGCAAAAACAAACAAAACGACAAATATCAAAACGTATGCGCCGAGCGCGGCAATCGAAACGTAACGATAAACGGGATTGCCGAACTTTGAAAATATCGAATATATTAAAAACGCCGTGCTGAAAACAAGCGAAATAATCGTCCACGCAAGCGACAATTTTTTAAAGACGGCAATTTTGTCTTTAAGCTCTTGCATAGCCGTTTTTTTAGGCGCGGTGTCCTCTTTGAATTCTCCTTCGATTATCTCAGCCATACGTCTCCTTTGTGTTTCTGCTTAGCGACTAAAACTTTGCGTTATCAATCTTTAATCGCCACTTGCAATATGCATCGCTAAATTCGCTACTTAGATAGTTTTGGTTTTCAAAACTTTTCGCACTGCTCGTCCGTCATAGTCACTAAATTAAATAGCGTCAAAATTCCGCCATTCAAGCTCAATCCTGTTTGCTCGTAATCTTATTAGAGTGATGTTTAATTTCAATATTGCAACGATTATGTCGTAGTTAAGCAAGTTAAAAAAAATAATCTTACTTTCTCTACGATATTCCCATTAAATTTTAATCGATTTTTTCGCATATTGCAACCCTATTTCCGTTTAAAGCAATTCCAATATAAAGCAAAAGACGGTTCACGCCGCCTTTTAAATGTTTAAAAGATTGTTTATCCGATAAATCTATTCTAATAGAAATTCTTTAAATCGTTTACGTCATTAAAACCGAATTTGCTTAAATCGAATTCTCTTTTCGTTTCCGTAAGACTATGATACCAATCCGAAACGGATAACATATGCGGACATGGTGTTCCTGTTAAATCGGCAAACGCAATTAAAATGTCAAGTCCGAACGGAAAATCGGCCGTAAAATAGCGAGAACTTAAATCCGGAACGAGTTTGCCGTCTGGTTGTGCTTTCGACGGCGTAGTAAGTCCCTTCAAACTGTTTATGGATTTTAATTTCGCAGTCATTTCGGTTACGCTTTTGCTTTCATAATGCTTTAAAAGCGGAACTATATCGTCGACTTTCATTCCGTTTTTATTTAAAACGCCGATTATATCAAATAACTCGTTGTCCATTTTTTCAAGCAAACAAGAAGTTTCGTCCGTCCAATGCTCATAAAAAAGCGGCAACTTGTCATAGCCGTTTTCGTCGCCGCCGACATAATCTTTGAAAATCGTAAATAGCCTTGACGTATGTAAAATAGGATTCGAGTTTATCAGCGTAACATTCAAATAACTACTTAGCGGCGCAACTTCTATACCGTATAATTCACCGATAACTTTGCACGCCTGCTCGTTAAACGCCTGCGGTACAGAAGCGACTTTAAGCATATTTCTGACGCCCGACTCGCATACTTCTTTCCCTGCTTCCGTTATTCTTGCCACCGAATGTACTCGTTGCAAACCGTTTATCGTACAGCCCTTTTTTAAAGCGTCTTTAAAATACAATTCCGCTCCGCCGCTACCGGGAACAAAAACCAAATGCTGTCCGCTTTTTAACAGCGCAAGCAATTTGCTTGCAAACGACTCGAACACAAACGACGGAAACGTTATGAATATCCATTCGGCATCGTCAATCGCTTCCGCTAGATTCGTCGTGACTTTTCGTATTTTTCCTGTAGTGTACGTTCTTTTATCGGAATTGTAAGCTCTCATATCTTTGTGATATCGAGCTTTCTTGTTTGAATTTAGATACAAGGTTACGTCGCTATCTTGTGAAAACTTCACCGAAAGCAATGACCCCATATTGCCACCGCCTAAGACGGCTATCTTTCGTTTTTGCATAAATGCCCCCAAAATGTCATATAAATATTGTAGTTTAAGAATTCTTAAATGTCAATATTTATGTAAGTTTTCTTAAACAACAAACTTTACTTTAAGAATTCTTATATTATTACACTATGGAAACAAACGTTATAGGAAAATCTATAAAAGAGTGTCGCCTGCTCGCCAAATTGACGCAAAAGGAACTCGCCGCAAAAATCGGCGTCAGTCATGCGGCAATCAGTTTTTGGGAAAACGGCGTTAATATTCCGAACGTTGAGGATTGTTGGAAAATGGCGGACGCTTTGCACGTTTCTATCGACGAACTTATCGGCAGAACGTCTTGTATTTAATTTCTGCACAGCGTTTTTGTCACACCTTGCACTTTAAAAGCAATTTTAAAATAAATATTGAAAAATCTAAAATCCGAATCTAAAAATCTAAAAATTGAATCTAAAAAAACAAAAATAAAACCCACCGACGAATTTCGGCGGGTTTTGGTTTTAATTTAGCTTAGCTTTATTTAGCTTAATTTTGTTTAGCTAAATTTTAGTCAGCGGAATCCATAGAATCGAGACGAATTTGACGTTTCTCTTCTTTGGTGAGCTTTTTGCCCTTTTGAATTTGCATGCTATCACCGTATCTGACAAAGAACATCAATACGATTGCGATAAATACGCAAATTGCCGAGTAAAGGAACAAGAATTTCATTCCGACACCATCCATAACAAGACCTGCGATAAACGGAGTGATTGCCTGCGCCGACATCGTTGCCGTGTAGTAGAAGCCCGTGTACTTTCCGCAATCTTCGGCTTTTGCAAGTTCAACGACCATAGGGAACGTGTTGACGTTTGCGATGATAAGTCCGAAACCTGCGATAAGATAGAAGAGCGCGAACAATACGGCAGGTATGATTTGTTTTTCGTTCGGTAATACGAATGCGAGTATCAAGATAAACGAAACGACTGCCATCGCGAAGCCTATCATAATAGATTTACGACGTCCTATCTTTGCCGCAAGATATCCGACAGGAATAAACGCTATTGCGCTGACGCCCATAGATACGCCCGAGATAATAGATGCAACCGATGCTTTAAGGTTCAACGCTTTTACGCAGTAAACCGAAAGGTTTGATGAAACCGCGTTGTAACCCATAAACCACATAAAGATAGATGCAAGAATCAAAATGAAAGACGTAAACTTTGCTTTTTCAAGTTTTGCCTTGCGTTCTTCAGGTGACAAATCTTTGTACTTTTCGTTGAAGCGGCGTTCCATCTTTTCGGTGAACGACAAACGCTTTTTAGGAGCTTCGACCTTTGCCGTAGCTTCTCCGTCTGCGTTTTCACCCGCTTCGGTTTGACATACGAGTTCGTTTGGAAGTTCGGCGATTTCTTCATCGATTTTTTGAAGTTCTTCCTTTTCTTCGTCTTCGTCGGTAACGTGGAACTCTTCGCAAATCTGACGGCATCCCTCGGCCATTTTCTTTTCGTTGACAAGCAACATAAAGCAAACGAGCAATACAATCATTCCGCAACCGACTGCGCCGAATATGATAGCGTAAGTATTAAGGCTTTCGAATATCAACGCCACGGTATAAATGAGGAACGCTATTGCGCCGCCGATACCGCCCATAAGGTTTATCATTGCGTTACCTTGCGAACGGAGTGGCTTCGGAGTTACGTCAGGCATAAGCGCAACCGCAGGAGAACGGAACACTGCCATAGCAACAAGAGTGATAAGCAACACGACCATATAAAGAGCAAGACTCGTTATGCCTTGTTTGCTCGATATAACGGCTTCGTTTACTCTCTCGCTTATCCAAGCATTCATACCCGTAGCAACGTAAAGTTTGTAATCGCTGTTGCCTTTGATTATGTCTTTTACGAGTTTTTCGCCGTGTATGGTTTCGACCGTGTCGTTTTCGGTTACGGCTTTTCCGTCATAGGTGTAAGTCGTTCCGCCCATTCCAAGGAAACCGCTCTTTGCGACGAGCTTGTCGTCGTATCTGATTGCAAGATATTGTTCCTTAGAAATTTTTGCAGTTTCTTCGATATAAACTTTATCGTAATACTTGCTGTTTCCGTAGAACTCGTTAAGACGCACATCCATAAACTCATCGTCGTTGAGTTTTTGTTCATAGCTTGTTCTCACCGCATCGGAGCGAACAAGTTGTTTTTGCGCGGTAACGGGAACAAATATCATAAACACGACTGCGGCAATCGTTCCGAACAAGATGAACGGAGTACGTCTGCCCCATTTGTTTACAAGTTTGCCGTGCGCCTTATCGGAAAGTTTTCCGAACACAGGGAGCAAGAACAAGCTGAGAAGGTTGTCGAGTCCCATAATAAGACCACGAAGCGTGTTTGATAAGCCGAATGCGTTTTCGAGAAGAAGCGGCACGACAAAGTCGTACATCGTCCAGAAAATCATTATGATAGCGAAAGCAAAACCGACCTTTATGGTTTGAGGATAGTTAAGCTTCAACTTTTTTTCCGGCTCGACGGCGACTTCGGCGACTGCACTCTCCGTTTCGGAAGCATTTTCGACCGTAGTCATTTCTTTTTCGTCCATATTTTTCTCCTTATCAATACAACTATTATACAGCAATTTTTTTTCGCTGTAAATACTTATTTTTTAGCGCTTTTAAGCACCGCAAAGCCGTATGGCTCGACGATAACTTCGTCTCTTACGACTTTGTCCGTCCACATATCGACGAATCTGCCGTCAAGACTTCTTTTTACGGTGTTAGGCGAATTGTTGACGTATACGTCAAGTCTTTTGCCGCCGTTTACCCTTACGAAATGAACAAGTTCGAGGTCATCGTCAAAATACGTCTCGCCTAAAATTTCATCGGGGAGCATTGCCCTTACATTGCCGAGTTTGCGATAGAACTCAATAAGTTCTTTATCTTCAAATCCCCACGGATACGTTCTTCTGTTTATCGGGTCTTCATAACCGGTAAGCCCGGCTTCGTCGCCATAATAAATGCACGGATTTCCCGGCAAGAAGTACAAAAGCGCAAGCGCGATTTTAAGCCGTCTTTTTGCTCTTTCCAAACACTCGCCCGTGAGTTTAACTGCCGCTCTTCCCTTTTTGTCAAGTCCGTCGATAGGATATTCCGCAAGCGTATTTAACACTCTTACGGTATCGTGACTACCGAGCATATTGAGCAACACGTCGAGCGATTCTTTCGGATAGTTTTGCATTATCGAGCTAAGCCTGCCTTTAAGCTCGTAAACGTTGCCGTTTATCGCATACGCCAAAATGGCTTCTTTGAACGGATAATTCATAACGCCGTCAAGCTGTCTGCCCATAAAATACGGACGCCATTCGCTGTAAGCGACTTTCGTCGAAGCGTCTTCCCAGACTTCGCCGATAAGCAGGCAGTCTTTGTCGGTCGATTTTACGCAATCGGCAAGAAGATAAACGAAATCAATCGGAAGTTCGTCTACAACGTCGAGACGCCAACCTTTTACGCCCAGATTCATCCATTTTTTAAGCACGCCGTCTTTGCCGAAAATCATCTTTCGATAATCTTCGTTGGACTTGTTTACCGTAGGCACTACGGTGCTGCCCCACCAGCAATGATACTCGTCGGGGAATTTATAAAAATAATACCAGTCGTGATAAGGCGAATCTATACTTTGATACGCACCCACGCTGTCGTAACGTCCTTTTTTGTTGAAATAAACGCTGTCGCTTCCCGTGTGATTGAACACACCGTCAAGCATAACGTACATTCCTAAATCTTTTGCCGCGTCGATAAGTTGTTTAAATTCTTTTTCCGTGCCGAAAAGCGGGTCGATTTTGAAATAATCTCCCGTGTCGTATCTGTGATTTGAGAATGACTCGAAAATCGGGGAAAGATAAAGAATGGTCACCCCGAGCGACTTTAAATAATCAAGCTTTGAAATTATGCCTTTTATGTTTCCGCCGAAATAGTCGTTGGCGTAATACGGTTCGCCTTGATTGGCAACCGTCGGCAATTCATACCAATCGGTATGCAAAAAACCGTCTTTGTCAAACGTATTGTCGCCGACCTTGCAAAATCTGTCGGCAAAAATGTGATAGATAATTCCGCCCTTTGCCCAATCGGGAGTTTTGTAGTCGATTTCACTGACCGTAAGTTGCCATTCGGGAAGCCATTCGCCGCAAACGGCAACGCCGTCGCCGCCTTGTCCGAAATAGCAAATTCCGAGAGCGGCGTCCGCCTCGAATCTGTAATGATATATGCCCGACTTTTCGACTTTAAACGAAACGCACCAAACGTCTTCGGTTTTGCGCATCATTTCATAGGTAAAGGTTTCGGAATCATTACGCAAAATAAAACGAACCCTCTTGGCGCCGAAACAGACGTCAAGAGGAAATTCGATATAGTTTTCTTTGCCTACGGCAGTTGCGCCGTAAGGCTTTTTATTTATTAAAGGATTATACATTATACGATAGGTTTAATTTGCCAAATTCTGTCCGCATATTCCTTTACAGCTCTGTCGCTTGCGAAGAAACCTGCTTTTGCCGTGTTGACAAGGCTCATTCTGCCCCATCTTTCTTTATCGCGATAAGCGGCGTCGATTTTTGCCTGAGCTTCCTTGTAGCTGTCAAAGTCTGCAAGGCACATATAGTGGTCGCCGCCCGTAATGAGCGAATCTGCGATTTCACCGAAGTTGACTTCCGCAATACCTGCTCTGAGGCTGTCGATGACTCTCTTAATCGACGGATTGTTTTGATAATACCAGCTCGGATTGTAGCCGTTACGATAAAGCTCTTGAACTTGTTCGGTCAAAAGTCCGAAAAGGAAGATGTTTTCATCGCCGACTTCTTCGTGAATTTCGACGTTTGCGCCGTCGAGCGTTCCGATTGTAACCGCGCCGTTTATCATAAACTTCATATTGCCCGTTCCCGATGCTTCCTTACCTGCAAGAGAAATTTGTTCGGATACTTCCGACGCAGGCATAATGATTTCCGCAAGAGAAACGCTGTAGTTTTCAAGGAAGACGACTTTGATTTTGCCCTTAATGTCAGGGTCGTTGTTTACCATCTTTCCTATCATACAGATAAGTCTTATGATTTGCTTTGCCATGTAGTACGCGCTTGCCGCTTTTGCCGCAAAGATGAAAGTTCTCGGCTTGATGTCAAGATCAGGATTCTCTTTGAGTCTGTAATAAAGGTCAAGAATGTGCAAAGCGTTAAGAAGCTGTCTCTTATACTCGTGCAAACGCTTGACTTGAACGTCGAAAATCGAATCAGGGTCAACCGTTACGCCGTTTGCCTTTTCTATGTAGTTTGCAAGACGGACCTTGTTTTCACGCTTGACTGCCGCAAACTTCGCAAGAGCATGCTTATCGCCCTTGTATTTAAGAAGGGCTTCGAGCGCTTGAGGCTCTTTAAGCCACTTGTCGCCGATAAGCTCGCAAATGAGTTTTGCCATTTCAGGGTTTGCTTCCGACGTCCATCTGCGATGCGTAATGCCGTTTGTTACGTTCGTAAACTTCTCAGGATGCATACGATAATAATCGTGGAAAACGTCGTCCTTCAAAATTTCGCTGTGAAGTTTAGAAACGCCGTTGACCGTATGAGAAGTCGCAAGGCAAAGGTTTGCCATTTTAACTTGCGTATTTGCAAGAATTGCGTTTTTGGAAACTGCGTCCCAGTTGTTAGGATAGAACTCCCAAAGTTCTTTGCAGAAACGTTGGTTGATTTCGCTTATAATTTGGAAAATTCTCGGAAGCAAGTTTTCAAACAAACTTTGCGGCCACGTTTCGAGAGCTTCCGCCATAACCGTATGATTTGTGTACGAAATGGTGTCTTGCGTGATCTGCCAAGCCTTTTCCCAGCTGTATCCGTACTCGTCGAGAAGTATTCTCATAAGTTCAGGAATACAAAGCGTCGGGTGCGTGTCATTGATGTGAATTGCCGCGCATTCGCCGAGATTGTCAAGCGTAGGATTCGTTTTAAGATGACGCTTGATTATGCTTTGAATGGACGCCGAAACGAAGAAGTATTGTTGTTTAAGTCTGAGCGACTTGCCTTCGTAATGGTCGTCGGCAGGATACAAAACCTTAGAAATCGATTCTGCCATTGCCTTTGCGGCGGTCGCTTTAACATATTCGCCGCGGCTGAACATAGTCATATCGAAATCCATAGGAGCTTTTGCCGACCAAAGTCTTAATCTGTTTACAGCCGAAGTTTCATAGCCCGAAACGTTAAGGTCGTAAGGAACGGCAAGAACGGTCATAGGCTCTTTTATACGAACTTTAAGATTTCCGTTTTCCCAAGTTTGTTCGACGGTTCCGCCGAAATTGACTTCGTAAATGTCCTGCATACGAGGGTTAAGCCAAACGCTACCCATTTTAAGCCAATCGTCAGGTTGTTCAAGCTGCCAGCCGTCAACGATAATTTGCTTGAAAATACCGTAATCGTACATGATGGAGAAACCGCTTGCGGCATAGCCTAAGGAAGTAAGCGAGTCCATATAAGCAGCTGCAAGTCTGCCGAGACCGCCGTTGCCCAAACCTGCGTCAGGTTCGAGTTCGTAAATCTCTTGCATATCGAATCCGAGTTCCTTTACCGCATTTTCGACCTCGCTCATAATGCCCATATTGAAGATATGGTTTTTAAGCGAACGGCCGAGCAAAAACTCCATCGACATATAATAGACTTGTTTCGCATTCTTTTCGCGAACGGTCTTTTTGAACGTAGACCTTGCTTGCGTCAATTTTTCTCTGACGACGATACAAACCGATTGATAAATCTGTTGCTTTGTCGCTTCTTCTTGCTTAACTCCAAAATAACGGGCAAGCGTTGATACTATTTCTTTTTGAAATTCTTTACTCGTAGTTTTAAAAGTGTCCATACTGTTTTCCTTTATTTAGAGGCGCAATGCGCCGTGATTGCATTAAATCTCTTTATAGATGTCGATATACTTCTTTGCGGAGCTAAGCCAGCCGAAGTCTGCGCTCATAGAATTGGCAACTGCCTGATTCCATTTGTCCTTGTCGCCGAACGTTCCGACCGCACGCCATACGGCGTCGAGCATATCGTAAGAGTTGTAAGTCTTGAAAGTAAATCCTCGACCCAACCCCGTTTCTGCGTTAAACGGAATTACGGTGTCTTTAAGTCCACCCGTTTCTCTTACAATCGGAATCGAACCGTAACGCATCGCAATCATTTGCGACAAGCCGCAAGGTTCGAACTTCGACGGCATCAGGAACATATCGCTGCCTGCATAAATCTTAGATGCGATATCCTGCGAGAACTTAATAACCGTTCTTACTTTTGTCGGATATCTGCTTTCGAGATTGCGAAGCATTTCTTCATATTTCCAATCTCCCGTGCCGAGAACGACGAATTGAAGATTGGCAGCCAAAATTTCTTCGATAACCGCGGCAACCAAATCCATACCCTTTTGTTCGGTAAGACGAGTTACCATTCCGATGATAGGCTTTTCAGGGTCGAAAGGCAAATCGAGCATTTCGCAAAGTCCTTTTTTGTTTTCGACTTTATCGGCGATAGTGTCAACACCGTAGTTTTTAAACAAAGCCTTGTCCGTCATAGGGTCGTAAAGTTTGGTATCGATTCCGTTCAATACGCCGCGCAATTTAAAGCTTCTGTTTGAAAGAATAGAGTCAAGTCCGAACGAATAGAACGGATGCATAAGCTCTTCTGCATACGTTTCGCTGACGGTCGTGACTCTCGCCGCCGATTCGATGCCGCCTTTCATAAAGTTTACGCAGTCGCTGTCTTCGACAAGCGAACCTGCGCCGAACGGCAATCCGAGAATATCGTCGATAAGACATTTGTTGTACTTACCTTGAAACTCGATGTTATGAATTGTAAACACCGTTTTGATTTTCTGATATTCTTTTGAATAGCGGTAGAAGCAGTCCAAAAATACAGGAACCAAAGCCGTTTGCCAGTCGTTTGCGTGAATAATGTCGGGAACGAAATCCATAATCGGCATTGATTCGAGAATAGCTTTCGAGAAGAAAGCAAATCTTTCGCCGTCGTCGAAATGTCCGTAAAGTCCGTTCCTTTTGAAATAATATTCGTTGTCTATAAAGTAATAAGTTATTCCTTCATAGACTGCCTTAAACACGCCGCAATATTGACGACGCCAACTAAGGTCGACAAACGTCGAACCTTCATACGCCATAAGGTTTTGAAATTGGGCAGGAATTTCCGTTTTGTAATACGGAATGACGACTCTTACGTCGTGACCCAATGCTTTAAACGCTTTCGGAAGAGCGGCGGCAACGTCGCCAAGTCCGCCCGTTCTGATGAAAGGACCTGCTTCTGAGGCTGCAAATAAAATTTTCATACCTACTCCTTTAAGCTATACTACCTTACCTTTTACGATTACGATAGGATAGCTTTCAAAGCCGGACAGTTCTCTGCCCGATTGTACGATAACGTTCTTATCTGAAATAACGTAATTGAGTTTTGCGTTTTCCATAATAATTCCGTTTTCCATAATAATTGAGTTTTTGACGACTGCTCCTTTTTGAACTTTGACGCTACGGAATAAAATGGAGTTTTCAACCGTTCCGTCGATTTCGCAACCGTCTGCAATCATACTGTTTTTAACGACGGCGCCTTCCATATATTTCGTAGGCTTGCTGTCCTTAACTTTTGTAAGTATCGTCGAATTGCTATAGAATAATTCGTTTCTGATGTTAGGGTCAAGAAGTTCCATGCTGTGCTTGAAATAGACAGGAATTCTGTCGATAACGGCAACGTAGCTCTTTACTTCATAACTCATAATATAAAGATTGTCCAATTCCTTTTGAAGAATTTCCTTTTCAAAATCGTATGCGCCGTGAGCGTATGCGTTGTCAATCAAGGAAACGAGCAAATCTTTCTTTATGTAATAGATGTTAAGATCTGCGAGTTGTTCGTCAGGATCGGAAGCGATAGGATAACGAAGGTCTGTTATTCTGTCGTTTTTATCGACGCTTACAACGTACTTACGCGGATTGATTTCCGTAGTCTTGTGAGTAAGCACCGTAATGTCTGCGCCCTTTTCGAGGTGGAACGCTTCTACTGCGTCAAAATCGATATTGAACGCAATGTTGCTGTTTGAAATTACGACGTACTCTTCTTTGCTGTTGACAATAAAGTTACGAAGCGAATAGAGAGCTTCGATTGCGCCTTTATAAATATCGTGAGAAGAGTTGAGAACGAACGGCGGAAAAATCGTGATACCGCTGTTCTTTCTGTTAAGGTTCCAGTCACGGCCCATACGGATATGGTCCATCAAAGAATTGTAGTTATTCTTTGCGACGATGCCGATTGTCGTAATGTTTGCGTTTACGAAGTTAGACAAAACGAAGTCAATAAGACGATATCTGCCCGCAAACGGCAAAGACGCCGTCGTGCGATGAAGCGTAAGGTCATTCAAATGGCTTTCGTTGTCAGATGCGAAAATAACGCCCAATGTATTGTTATTCATAATCAGCCTCCTATCATTTTGTCGGCAGGTACGATTTCGCCGGCCTTGACTTTATAGTTCGGAGCAATAACGCTGATTTTCCATTCGCCTGCTTTTGAAGGCGGTTGTGTTTCTCCGACCTTTGCATTTTTTCCTACGACGGCGTTCCAGCCGACGATGGAGTATCTTACGTCTGCGCCTTCTTCGATAACGGCGTTAGGCATGATGATTGCGCCTTCGACGTATGCGCCCTTGCCTATCGTGACCGAACCGAAAAGTACCGAGTTCTTAACCGTTCCGTAAATCATTGCGCCTTCCGTTGCAAGAGATTCGCTTATCGTTGCGGTGTCCGAGACGTAGTGTGGCGGCTCTGCGGTGTTGCGGCAATAAATCTTCCATTTGTCGTCACCGAGATTAAGTCCGCTGTTTCCGTGAAGAATGTCCATGTTTGCTTCCCAAAGAGACGAAATCGTTCCGACGTCTTTCCAATAGCCGTCAAATTGATATGCAATCATCTTTTGGTTGTCGCTGAGCATTTTAGGAATGATATTCTTTCCGAAGTCGTTTTCGGAAGTCTTGTCCGCTTCGTCTTCGATAAGATACTTTCTGAGTTTTTCCCAAGTGAAGATATAGATACCCATAGAAGCCTTAGTGCTTTTAGGTTGCTTCGGTTTTTCTTCGAATTCGTAAATCTCGCCTTTTTCGTTGAGGTTCATAATGCCGAATCTCGAAGCCTCTTCAATCGGAACGTCCAAAACTGCGATTGTGCAGTCTGCATGTTGCTTCTTGTGAAGTTTAAGCATATCCGCATAGTCCATTTTGTAGATATGGTCGCCCGACAAAAGCACGACGTATTCAGGGTCATAACGGTCGATAAAGTCGATGTTTTGATAGATAGCGTTTGCAGTACCCTTGTACCACTCGCCGGATTTAGCTCTCATAAACGGAGGAAGAACGAAAATGCCGCCGTTTAATCTGTCAAGGTCCCACGGTTGACCGTTACCTATGTATTGGTGCAATTCAAACGGACGATATTGCGTAAGAACGCCTATCGTGTCGATTCCTGAATTGACGCAGTTTGAAAGCGGAAAATCGATGATACGATATTTTGCTCCAAACGGAACTGCAGGTTTTGCAACGTCATTTGTTAAAACTCCAAGTCTTGTGCCTTGACCGCCCGCAAGCAGCATTGCGACACATTCCTTTTTCATTCGGTTCATAATTAGTTCTCCTCCTTACCATATTCAGGCTTTAAAAACATAACCGTATTTGCGGGTATATTGATCTTGATCGAGCAAGGATAACCGTGCGACGGTTTCTCGCTTGCATTGAAAGTCGGACGTCTTGCTTCGTCGCCGCCGTACTTTTTAAGACTGGATATAAGTTCGGTCTTGTACGGCACGTTTTCAGGAACGCCCATAACGTATTTATTTCTTCTGACAGGCGAAAAGTTGACGATACAGATAACGTATTCGCCATTCGCCGCCTTTCTCATAAACGAAATTATATTTTGTTTGAAATCGTCGACGACAATCCACTTAAATCCTTCGGGACTGCAATCGAGTTGCCAAAGCGCAGGATTTGCAAGATAGAAAGCATTGAGGTCTTTCACCCACTTTTGGCACATTCTGTGTTTAGGATAATCGAGAAGCAACCAATCGAGTTGTTTTTTATAATCCCATTCGATGAACTGTCCGAACTCCGAACCCATAAAGATAAGTTTCTTGCCCGGATGAGCAATCATATAGCCGTAAAAACTTTTAAGTCCCTCGAACTTTTCGTCGTAGCTGCCCGGAATTTTGTCTATCATAGACTTTTTGCCGTGAACGACTTCGTCGTGCGAAATCGGCAAAATGTAATTTTCCGAGTATGCATAGCTAATCGAGAAAGTAAGGTCGTTATGATTGTCCTTTCTGAAAAACGGATCAAGTGAAAGATAATGAAGGCTGTCGTTCATCCAGCCCATATTCCATTTAAAGCTGAATCCCAAACCGCCGTCGTATGCAGGCTTCGTAACCATAGGATAAGCGGTCGATTCTTCCGCAATAGACAACGCGCCTTGATGCTTCGACAAAATCGCCGAATTCATTTGCTTTAAAAAGTCCTTGGCTTCGAGATTATAGTTGCCGCCGAAAGCGTTTGGCGACCACTCGCCCTTTTCTCTGCCGTAGTCGAGATAAAGCATAGACGCAACGGCGTCACAACGAATTCCGTCTATATGATAGACGTCAAACCAGAACATAGCGGCGGAAATAAGGAAAGACTTGACTTCGTTTTTGCCGAAATCGTAAACCTTTGTTCCCCACTCTTTATGCTCGCCCTTTTTAGGGTCGGCATATTCGTAAAGCGGCGTGCCGTCAAACATGGCAAGTCCGTGTTCGTCTTTCGGGAAATGCGCCAAAACCCAGTCGAGAATAATGCCTATTCCGCTGCGGTGACATTTGTCGATAAAATTCATAAGGCCGCTCGGCGTTCCGTATCTCGAAGTAGGCGCAAACATACCCGTAACCTGATAACCCCACGAACCTTCGAAAGGATATTCGGTGAGCGGCATAAGCTCGATATGCGTATAACCCATCTTCTTGACGTACGGAATAATTTCGTCAGCCATTGCTTCATAGTTGATGAAATTGCCGTCGGCATATTTTTTCCAACTGCCGAAATGAATTTCATAGATATTCATCGGACTGCTGAAAGGATTATAATTTTTGCGCGTTTGCATCCATTTGTTGTCCTTCCAGTGATATTGGGAAATGTCGTAAAGTTTCGACGCGTTTGCAGGCGGAGTTTCAAAGTGAAGTCCGTACGGGTCCGATTTAAGCACAACCTTGCCGTCAACCTGAGTTACGGCATACTTGTAGGTCGTATATTGTTTAAGCCCCGGGATAAAAAGCTGCCATACACCGCCGTCTACCCATTGCATCTTGTTTGCGTCGTTGTTCCAATTATTGAAATCGCCTACGACTGAAACTCCTTTTGCGTTTGGCGCCCAACAAGTGAACAACCAACCGTCAACACCGTTTTCGTTTACACGATGAGGCGAGAATAATTTGTGCGCCTCATAGTTTGTACCTTCGTGAAATAGGTACATCGGAAAACTGTCTTCTTGTCTAACCATTTGGTTTCTCCCGTTTGTTCTTACGAAAATATTTCAATTTATTATAACAAAAGTTAAAAACTTATTCAATAGAACTTGCAAAATTTGTTATTCTTTTTTAAAATTTATCAAAATTTGCAAATTTTTAATTTGCACTTTTGCCGATTTTTTCAAATTTCACGATTTTTTTGAAAAATTTTTCACTGTTTTTGAAAGCAGAATTTATATCGTTTTCTATTTTCGACAATTTTTCCTTTTTATCGCTTAGCGCGACTATTGTCGACCCGCTACCCGACATAAAACAAGGACAGCCATATTGTTTTACAAATTCGAATACACCCTCGATTTCGTCGTCCAATTTAACTGCGGCTTTGTATAAATCGTTCGGCACTTCAAAGTTGTCCGAATCCAAAATCAAATTTTCAAGCACGTCGGTTATGCTGAATTTTTCTCTTTCCGTTTCGTCGCAAAGCCTATATGCGTCTTTCGTCGAAACCGTTCCGGCTTTAACAAGCAACGCAAAACGGTTAAGCGGCGGCAAAAAACTTATTTCGTCCCCCGTCCCCTTTACTCTCGCAAAACCGCCTTTAAACATAAACGGAACGTCGCTTCCAAGCGACTTTAAAAACTTTTCGCCCACTCTCTTGCTGTTTTTTTCGAGATATGCGGCAATCGCTACGCTTGCGGTAGAGCCGCCGCCCAATCCGCCGCCGAGCGGAATTCTTTTTGTTACCTTTACTCCGCTTGTAATGTCGTGAGCGGCAAACAGGTCGGTCAGGTATTTTTCGTAGCGGTCAAGTTCGATTTCTCCCGTCATATCTTTGACGGCTATTTCTTTCCCCGAAAAATCGAATTCGTCGCATAAGTCGATTGAATGGAAAAGTCCGTCGACCGTATGCAGTTCGCCTTCCTTTCCCGTCACTTTGAATCCGATATTTATCTTTGCGTTTACCTTGACTTTCATACCTATCCTTTAATCGACAACAGTATAACACAAAAAAAGCGAAAAGTTATCCTTTCACTTAAATTAAGCGCGGTTTTGCTTTTTGTTTTAAGCGTCTTTTTTAAAACTAACCGCATTTTTTGTCGAATTAAGTTTTATAGTGAAAGCCGTGACACGGCGGCAAACAAAAATAATTCAAGCGATATATTAAAAGCTACCGCCGTAAAGACGATAGCTTTTAACGTTCATTGCAAATTCATAGTAAACCTTTGCTCTTTTGTTTTAGTCCGATTACTTAAAATCGAAAAGTCTTAAAGGCATCTGAAATAGATCACTCTTTGACCTTCTGACAATACTTGCGGCAATTCGTTTTGCGACAATATTTTATCAGGCGATGCGCTGAACGCTTTTGCGACGTCCCAAATCGTGTCGCCTTCGCTTGCGATATAAACAGAAATCGTCGATTCGTTCACAGGCTTTGCTTCGCCTTCTGTCACTTCCGAAATGACTTTTAACGTTCTTGACGTAGACGCTTCGACTTTGAAATTGAGTTTTGCCGAAATTTCAATTTCTCTGTCACGTTTTATTTTCGGCGCAATTTCAGTCACGACGCCGCTTGCCGTCAAGTTTTCACTGCCTGTCAAATCGGCATTGAACGACGTCGAATAAGGAATTTCGACCTTAACGGAATTAAATCCGTTTTCATCGCTATAAATAACGGTCGAACAAACAAGTCCTTCGATAAACACCTTGCCGTTTTCCGCCCAAACCTTAGCGACGTTATTGCTTGCGTTCACAGGCGACAATATCTCCCTTACCGCAGAACGCGACTCGGAAAGTTTTGCGCTGTCCGTCAATTTGTCGTCGAAGAGCAAAGTTTTGTCGAATTGCGAATATTCGAATTCACTTCTTGCCACCGCTATTTCGCGGTCAAGCATAAATACGTCGCCGACTACGCTCGTTTTCTTTTCGACGTAAGAGCAAACTTTTGCCGCAACTAAGGCTTCGAACTCGATTACGTTGTCCCCCTCCGTGCCGCTTATTATAATTCTGACGTTCTTGATTTCGGCGTCGCAAGAGAGCGAGCCGACCGAATCGACGTTGATCTCGAGGTCTTCGGCGAACGGCATTTCAAACACAGAACATTTCACCGTATCGGCAAAAGCGTACGTCACCCTTGCCGTAACCGTGCCGCCCAAATACGCAACGTTTTCGCCTGCTTTGAGTTCGGTTATAGCCACAACGCAATCGGTTGACAAAATCTTTTTGACGTCGCCGCCGATAGAATCGTCGCCCGTCACGACAAACTCTTTCCCTATACAATCGGCAAGCGTCTTTACGGCAACTTCCGTTTTTTCCGCATAGCACTGTTCGGGCGTTTCTACAAGACAATCGATTTCCTTTTTGACCGACGCGAAAACTTTGATTTTCACAACTGCCGAAAGAGTCAATTCGCCGTTTGTTGACACATCCGTTTCGACGACTTCCGCTCTGCCGCTGACCATTGCGCCTTGTTTGACGTCGGCGGTCAATTTCTCTTCAAAGTCGGCAAAATAGTCAAGACTGCTCAGTTCGTCACTATCCGATATAAAAGTGAGTTTAAACGATACTCGTCCGCTAAAATCGATTTCGCCTTCGTTTGCGGTTACGTTCACGGCTCTGCCGTCCGCAACCACCGAAAGCACTTTTTGAACGTTGCTTCCGTCGGATAACGGGAGTTTTAACTCGACCACTCTGTCCGCTTCGGCGACTTCTTTTAAATAACTTGCGCTCACGCTCTCGTAATTATATCCCATACAACCTCCATAGCTTGATATAAATTATGACGAACGCCGTTGAGTTATGCTTTTCACCGAAATTTTTTCGCCGCTTTTTACAACTGTCGCGCTTTGCCGTCGCTTTCACCTCGACTTTCCCATATCGGATTTATATCTTTCTTCTCTACCGCTTTCACTATCGTTTTTAACGCCGTTCAAAATGCCGTGCTTTGCCGTGCTTTGCGCAAGTTTAAATTCTTTCAATTCGGTAATAATTTATATATGAGAGAAATAGGAAAAGATTTGAGCGAAACAAAAAAACGAGTAGAATTGCTTAAAGGCATAAACGTGCTTATTAAAGTAAACGAAGGCAGAAACAAAATTATCGATTACGTCGGGAAAGTCGAAAGCGTCTATCCGTCCGTATTCACATTTAAAACGGATGACGAAAGCATAAAGACCTTCCCTTATGCCGACGTGTTGACAAAAAACATCAAGTTCTTCAAAAACTGAAATTGCCGCAATTATTACGGCATAAAAGCGTAAAAAGCCCGTATCTAATCTACGGGTCTTTTTATGTCCTTTTGCGCATTCAAATAAAAAAGCTATAATACTACGATAAACAGACCGCCAAGGTCATATCCACTTTCAAAACTTTCTGAAATTGTAATTGCATTCGTTAAGCATTATCGTCGTATCATTAAAATTAAATTTAATCGTAATTGCGTTTTTTAATGTTTATATCACATTCAATACTTTGCCAAAAGCATTCAATATCTAATAAAAAAAGCGTTTATTCAATAAACGCCTTTTTAAAATTGTTATAAAACATAAATAAATCGCTCGCCGCTTAGTCGTTACCGATTTGTTCGTTGTCTTCTGCAAAATCGTCTTTGTCTGCGGTCGCCTCGACGCTTTGCTCGTCGCCCTTTTCGTCATTTGCGACGTTTTCGCCGTCATCATCGGAATCGAGTTTTTCGCTCACTGCGTCTGCGTTGTTTTCCGCTGGTACTTCGTCACGGTCTTTTACGGGTTTAACCATAAACGGCGTAGCTTTAAGCGGCACCGCTATTAAAAGGGCAAGACTTATCGCAAGAGCCAAAACAACACCGAACAGCGTAAAGCCCAACGCAAGCGGAAGTTTTACTTCTATTTCGAATTCCGCCACTTTGTTACCGTCAATCTTTGCCGCAATAGTATGTTTTCCGAGCGTTGTCGGAACATAACTGAAAGTCGTTCCGCCGTTTTGTTTTTGCACAAGTTCACCGTCAACAAACCATTTAATTTCGACCGACGTATCGCAATACTCTATGTCGGTGAACGAAAGAGTCAGCGGCGTTCCGAGATAACAAGGCGCTTTTGCATTTGCATTGTCTTTTTTCGTCCATTCGACAGGCGTAATTCTTATCGCCGAGAAATCGAACGGAGCATACTTAATTTCGATAACCGTTTTTTCGGAAACAAGCGTTTCTTTTCCGACCGCAAGTTCTGCCCATACGGTGTTTTTGCTGCCGTTAAATTTGCTGTCGAAAACAAAAGTTCTGCTTCCGTTTTTAATTCTGCTGACCGACGTCGTTCCGTCCGCATTGGTCTTTTCTACGGCCCAAACTATCTCGCCGTCGTATTTAGGATTATGAGAATCCGCAGGCGAAATGGTAGCTAAAAATTCGACGTCCTTTCTGTCGCGCATATTCTGTTTAAGCGTCGATTGTGCGCTGACAAGTTTAGATACGATTTTTGTCGGAGTTATATATTTATAGTCTTCACTCGCCAAAAAATCTGTTTCAAGAACGCTCTTGACGTCGATGCCTTTAATGAGATAACTGTCTTCACGCATAGTAATTTTGCTTTCGTGACCTCTGAGCATTTGCGTGAGTTTGCTTGCCGTAACAGTCGGATAACGAAGTTTAAGCATAGCCGCAAGCGCAGATACAAACGGAGCCGCCATGGAAGTGCCCGACTTTATGCCGTAAGAGTTTGTTCCGCTCATAGCCGAATAAACGTTCGTACCCGGAGCCGCAAGGTCGTAGTCACCGAAATTGGAAGTCGAATTGAGCCTTGCGCTGTCCACTCCGCTTTCATAGTTCATGACCGATACAATTTCCGTTATGGACGCAGGATAAGAAAAATCGTCTTTCGTGTCTTTACCGCTGTTTCCTGCCGCCGCAACGAAAATCGCTTTTTCAACGTAGTCGTTGATTGCGTCTTGAAGCTTTGTAAGATTGCTCCAACTGCTGCTCGACGTAATTGCCGAATTCAAAATGGAAATCGACATATTGATTACCGAACATTCGAGTTTATGTCCGAGCCTTGTTTCGAGTTCGTTTTCGCCACAAAGCCATCTTATTGCCGCTGCAACCGCCGTCGACGTAAATTGATTTTGGCTGTTTGTTGCTCTTACGGGAATTATTTTAACCGTGTCTTCGAGTCCGAGTTCCAAAATAATCGACGAGATTATTCCTGCAACGTGCGTGCCGTGATAATCGCTTGCAGAGTCGCTTATAAGCGCAGGCGTCGAAGAGTTTCCGACGTTATAGCCGACAGGCTTTTGAGTCCCGTTGTCGTCGACCCAAAGCAAAGTCTTTTTGAAAATCTCGTGATTGTAATTTATTCCCGTATCGATAACGCCTATATAAACAGGTTTGTCGAGTTTTTTGAAATCGGCAAAAAATTCTCTGGCAAAACCGACGTCGAAATAATTTTCGTCAAAATACCACCTTTCGGTTTTCATTTCGCTCGGCACGTCGCTGTCCGTCAAACTTCCCGCATTTGCAATTCCGAGCATCGGGCAAACGGACAAAGCGATGATAACCGCCGCCAAAATCAAAATTAAATATTTAGATTTTTCAATAAAACTTCTGCTCATAAAGGTTTAAATTCCTTTCGTTTTTTATATCGGGCTTTAAGCCGCCAAACGTTCGTACTTCTGCTTTTCTTACTTTTTGATACGTTCGCAATTCTCAGTCAAAACGGCTAATAACGCCCGCTCATCTGCTTTTTTCGCTTATGCCCTAAGCAATTTTAAGGAAAACTCTATTCTGTCTATCGTTTCGTCTTTTCCGAGTATCTCCGCGATTTCGTATGCGCCGCCCGGCGTTACCTGAACGCCAGTTATGCCGAGTCTTAAAGTGCAAAGAACCTGACCGCCTTTGACGCCTGCGTCTTCGGCAGCTTTTGCCAAGCACTCTTTTATGCTTTCCATATTCCAATCGGAAAGACTTTTAAGAGCGTCTTTTGCGATTTCAAGACATTTAATCGCAAGATCAAAATCTATTTTGTTCTTTTTGTTCAAAAACATTTCTTTGTCGAACTCTTTAAAGTCCGCTAAGAAAGCAACCTTTTCGATAACGTCCGAAAGAATGTCCACTCTCGTTTTAAGAAGCGGCGCGATAAGCTTATAATCGTATGCCGTTGCCGTGCTCTTGTCGAAATACGGTTTTGACAACTCGTAAAACTTTTCGTCGGACAATTCTTTTATATATTCGCTGTTAAGCCATTTCATTTTGGCTTCGTCGAAAATACTCGACGAAATCGAAATGCCCGAAACGTCGAACGCTTCAATCATTTCGTCCATTGTCATCTTTTCTCTGTTGTCTTTCGGGCACCAGCCTAAAAGCGCAACATAATTGACGATAGCTTCAGGCAAGAAACCTTTTGCGATAAAGTCCTCAAAGTTCGCATCGCCGTAACGCTTCGACAACTTTCTGGTTTCGTCTTTCATAATAGGCGCAAGATGCATATAGGTAGGTCTTTGCCAACCGAAGCCGTCGTACATAAGGTTGTACATCGGCGTACTCGAAAGATACTCGTTGCCTCTTATGACGTGCGTGATATTCATAAGGTGGTCGTCGACGACGTTAGCGAAGTTGTAAGTCGGCATTCCGTCCGATTTAAGCAAAATGCAATCGTCCATATCTTCATACTTTACGGTGACTTTTCCGTAAACCATATCTTCGTACGTTCCCTCGCCGTGAGTAGGCACGTTGAGTCTTATGACGTAAGGTTCGCCGGCTTCGAGACGCTTTGCGATTTCTTCTTTCGGCAAATTAAGACAATGCTTGTCGTATTTCTTAAAACCTTTATCACCCGCCAAAGTGCCGAGCCTTTCTTCGTCGCAAAAACAGTAATACGCCGCGCCCTTTTCGACAAGCTCCAAAGCATACTTTTTGTAAAGTCCTTTTCTTTCGCTTTGAACGTAAGGACCGTATCCCTTATCCTTGTTTGGACCTTCGTCGTATTTTATACCGGCCTTTTCAAGCGTGCGATAAATAAGTTCGACCGCTCCTTCGACGTAGCGTTCCTGATCGGTGTCTTCTATACGCAAAATGAAATCGCCGTGATTTTTCTTCGCGAAAAGATAGGCATAAAGCCCCGTTCTCAAATTGCCTATGTGCATAAAGCCTGTCGGGCTTGGAGCAAATCTAGTTCTGACTGTCATATTTAATCCTTCTTATTTTCATCGAGCCTTTCAGACAAAAAGCTCTCGTCTTTGATTTTGATTTTTCCGAAAATTTTAGGATCAATCGCCGCTTCGTTGAGCAAATCGGGAATCTCGTAAAATTTCGCGCCTTCTTTTATAAACTTGTCTATCGTTCCGTCGATGTAGGTAAACAAATCGTGCTGAGCAAAGCTGTAATAACTGTCGCCCGCAAATATGATATGGTCGCAAAGCGTAATGCCCATAAACGACAGATTGCAAGCGATTATGTTCGTCATTCTGAAATCGGCTTGCGACGGAAACGCCGAACCGCTCGGATGATTATGCGCAATTATGATTGCAGACGCGTTCGTGCGCATAGCGACGTCCGCAACTTCTCTTGCCGTAAGAGAAACCGTATCGCCGTAGCCTTCGCTCAAAGCGAAAACGCCGATAAGATTAAACCTTTTGTCAAGGGCGACCGCATAAACAGCTTCTTTTGTTCGGCAATCGAAATAGTTTTTCAGATATGCGATTGCGTCGCCGTGAGTCGCAAACGACGGCTTTTTCGTTTCAAAATCCTGATGATAACGACGAAATATTTGCGGCATCGAGCTTAAATACAAAGCTGCCGAATGAGTAACGCCGTCCACCTTTTCTAAGTCCTCAACGCTTGCGTTAAGCACGCTGTGAAAACTGCCGAAACGCTCTATCAATTTATGAGCTATCGGATTGGTGTCTTTTCGAGGAATAAAAGGATAAAGCAAAAACTCTAAAATTTCGTGATTTTGAAAGTTTTCAAGTCCCTCTTTTAACACTCTTTCCTTGAACCTTTCTCTGTGTCCTTCGTGTTCAGACATAACCTTTCACCTGAGTATGTTGCATTTTTTTATAGTTAATAATATAATAACATAAGTATTTCAAAACTGCAATTTTTAATTGCACTTATTTATGAGGTAGATATGGATAATTTGATAAAACGTTGTCTGGAACTGCTTGCAATAAACTCCGTACAAAGCGAACCTGCATCGGGTGCGCCTTTCGGGCTCGGCACGCTAAAAGCGTTAAATTACGTTTTAGACCTAGCAAAAGATATGGGTTTTAAAACGGTAAATCACGACGGATATATCGGTTACGCCGAATGCGGAAGCGGCGAAGACTTTGCGATTTTAGGTCATCTCGACACCGTGCCGATAGGCGAAGGCTGGACAAAAAATCCGCTCGGCGAACTGTCCGACGACAGAATTTACGGCAGGGGCGCGCTCGACGATAAACTTCCTATGCTCTGCTGTCTTATGGCTTGCGGCGAGCTATTAAAAGAAAAAACGCCTAAAAAGAAAATCAAAATCATTTTCGGGCTTAATGAAGAAAGCGGCTGGAAATGCATAGAATACTTCAATAAGGTTGATACGATGCCTAAAATCGGATTTTCGCCGGATGCCGATTTCCCTGTCATAAACTGCGAAAAAGGTATAGTCAACTACAAAATTTCTCTTCCGCTCATTGGCGGCTTTACCATAAAAAGCGGAGAGCGTCCGAACATAGTTCCGAATAAATGCACGGCGACTTTAAACGGCGAAGAGTTTGAAACAAACGGTATCAGCGCACACGCGGCAAATCCGCAAAACGGCGATAACGCCATAGCAAAAATGCTTAAACTGCTCGGCGAGAAAAACGACGAAATAAAAGATCTTTATGAAAAACTTTCCGACTATTACGGCGGCGGTTTAGACCTTGACGTAAGCGACGAGCCAAGCGGAAGACTCACCCAAAACGTTGGAGAGGCGTTCACCGACGACAAATTGAATTTCGTTTTGGATATTCGCTATCCCGTCACTTTTAAAGAAGAATTCGTTTTGTCAAAATTGAAAAAGGCTTTTAATAATGCAGAAATTGTCCGCACGCATTATCACTTGCCGCTTTACGTTGAAAAGGACAATCCGCTCGTGACAACGCTTCTTGACGTATACAACAAATACACGGGCGAAAAGCAAACGCCTATTTCAATCGGCGGCGGAACGTATTCGAGAGCATTGCCGCTCGGCGTTGCTTTCGGGCCTGTTTTTCCTAATAGCAATCTCGATATTCATTGCCCCGATGAATATTTGCCGCTAAGCGATTTGAAAAAAATGTATGAAATTTATAAAATCGCCATTGACAAATTGTGCTTTTAAAAATACACTTAATTTAAGAACCGTTTAGTTTTCGATTTATCGAAAATCACTTCGAGCAGTCCGCCCGACGAAAAAAGGAGAACAAAATGAAAAAGTATTTAAAAACCATTTTACTTATCGTGCTTGTGCTTTCAATCACTATAGCGTTCGCTGCTTGCGATAAAAACGATAAAGGCAATGAAAAGCCTTACAAATTGCCTGCTTCGCAGTTCAACCAAACGTATAAGGCGCTCAACGCCGAAGACGCAAACAACGTGCTTAACGTTTTGAAAGTCGCGTCCGACAGCGAAGCAATCAAAGCAAACGAAAATTTCAGAATTTTCGGCACTATGAACGTAAACACCGACGGCACACCTATAGCGACGCTTATCGACGCAATTATGGGCGTTGACGAAAAGGGCGGTACGTTGCTTTCGGGCTACAACGAAACGTCGGCAATGGGCTTTAAGGCAAAAGGCAATATTTATATAACCGACAATAAAATGTACTTCAACGTTTCATCGATGAGACAAACCGCAAAAACCTACGAAGCGTTCTCGGAAACACAAAGCAGCCCATACTCGGCTGAAATGTTCGACGGTTATTTGGATATGATTAAAAACCTTGAAAATCTCGAAGGCGTAACCGTTTCCGCGGCAAAGGTCGGCGACGAATTACAATACAAATTCTCTTTCGACAAATCGTTCTTGGAAACAAAGGAACTTCAAAAATATTGCGAATTGGTGAACTTCAACGACTTTACCCTCTTCCTTTCGCTTAACGACGACAACACCGTCAAGGGTATGAAAATCTCGATGGACTACTCATACAAGTTCTCGGAATCGTACATTAAAAGCATAGAAGAATCTTTGGGTAAAGAATATGCCGACACGCTTAGAATCACAATGTCTATGAAACTTAATTTCGAGATTTCGAGAACCGACAGCAAGCCTACTTTCCCGAATGACCTCGATACGTATGTAGAAGCAAGCGAGTATGACGAAACGGAATATTAAACTTAAAAGTTTTATCGTCAACTAGCGTCCGACAAAATTTAAAACCGATTTAAACAAGTTCGATTTTGAGCAAGTTTAATTTGAACAAGTCAAATCAAATTAACGCCGAAATTTAAAAAGTGTTTGTTTAGATTAATTTATCACGACTCGGACGTCTGTGACGCATAGCATTTAAAGCAATTAAATAAAAAAGGGAAACAATAGTTTCCCTTTTTCTTTGCCTTATTTAAATATATAATTTGCCTGTTTAAACTTTATATATTATTGTTGCACTTTAAATGTGTATATTTGTTGCCGACAAAGCAAAGAGCATCATCATTTTTATCGATATTCTAACTGTGTTTATTATCGTGATAAACTCGTCGCAGTTGAGTTTTTTGTCACCTGATTTTGACTTTATTTTTGTTTACGTTTAGCCGTCACGCGACAAGAAAATTCATAATGCCTTGCGCTATGCATTTTGCTATTTTGTTTTGATACTCATCGGTCACAAGCAACGCTTCGTCAAGCGGACTTGACAAAAAGCCGCATTCCACAAGGGCGGACGGATATTCCGTGCATTGCAAAATGTAATAGTCGCCTTTGAGCGCGCTGTATGTTCTGCCTTGATTGACCTTGTTTATCTCTTCGTTCATAACGGCTTGAAGCGACTTTGCAAGAGTATCGTCACTCCAATAAAACACTTGCGCGCCTCGTCTGTTCGGCGAGCTGTATTTGTTTTGATGAATACTTACTACAAGATTCGGTTTTGCTTTCAGTATCTTTTCCTTTCTTAGTTTCATATCTTCTTGCTTTTTAGTTATCGTCGGTTCTGCTCCCACGCCGCTGTCGCGCGTAAGCTCGACGCCTACGCCTTGTTTTTCAAGCAAGGCTTTCACTTTGTAGGCTATAATCATATTTATCTCTCTTTCGCACACGCCCGTGTTTACACCCACTACGCCGCCGTCCGCTCCGCCGTGACCTGCGTCCAGCACTACAACGTAGTTAGGCTTCGGCGAAGCGGCAACTACTATTGACGGGACACCCACCGCCAGAAATACAAAGACCGCAATTAAAATTACCGCCACAACGATTCTTTTTACTTTTACAACAAACATAATTTTCACCTTGAAATTTTACGCCGAAAAGAACGGCTATGATTATATTTATTCATACCTATCGGGATTTACGCTATAAAAACCAAATTACTATCTTTTTTGTCGAAAAATGTATATTTGAATTTATATGCAAAGTTGTACACCAAGTTATCCACATAATTGTGGATAAGTGTGCATAACTATTTTATTATATTAACCTTTATGCCTTGATATTCCGCTTTTCAGATTTTAATTTCGGACAAATCCAAGATAGGATTAAGCATAATTCATTCGCCTTTGAAATATTTTTAAACGGGGTGATTTTATGAATTTATTTGACAAAGAAGTGATATGCCTTTTTGAAGCCAAGTCTCTCGGTATAGTCACGGGCGTTATCGTATCCAAAAAAACTTTCAAACTGAAATATTTAATTCTCGACCGCATCGAGCCCGTTAATTACGTCAAAGCGGACGGCATTGTATCGGTTGGCGACTGCATACTTATAAAAAACGATTTGTATCTTTCGCCGCTTACGGATTCGGACAAAAAGAATTGCCACTTGCTCTTCCCGACGTACGGAGTGAACACAGACGGCGAAAGAATAGGCAGGCTCGAAAAAACGAATTTTGACGGCGGCATTCTTATCGATTTGGACTTCGGCTTAACGATTGCGGCAAATCGCATTTTGACGGCAAGCCGCGATTATATCGTGCTTCAAGGAAACAAGGAAGTAAAAATCGCAAAACCGCTTCCTAAAAAAATAGCGACAAACGACAATCGTACCGTCAATATTTTCGACTCGCTTACTCAAAAGGGCGAATCGCAACAGGATTTAAATCCGCAATCTTTCGACGGCGGCATTTCGGAAAATTTATCGCCGCAGGAATTGCAAGGCGGATTTGAAAACGCGCTTGAAAACAGTCCGCTCAGAATCATATCCGACTATCACTTTTTGCTCGGGCGCATCGTCAAAGAAAACGTCTTTTCATTCAGCGGCGAACTTATCATTGCAAGCGGCACGACCGTCACGCCTGCCGTAGTTGAAAAAGCAAGACGATACGGCAAGCTCATCGAACTCACAACCAGTTCTGAAAGCTAAGGAGAAAATATGAAAAACAGGAAATTTAACGTAAAAATCATTTTGGTTGTCATCGCGGTTTTATGTCTGACCTTTATTGTGACAGCCTGCAACAAAGCAAACGAAAAAGTAGTCACTTCGCCGATATACGAAATCAATCTTTGTTACGACGGCGACAGAACCGTGAATGCGACTCAAAACGTATGCTATTTCAACAACTCCGACGGCGACCTGACGGAAATCGTTATGGCGCTATATGCAAACGCTTACTCCGAAAGCGGCAAACCTTTCACGGCGCAAAACGTCGGAGCGGCTTATTACGACGGACTTAGCTACGGCGGCATCGAAATCAAAAGCCTGACTGTTGAGAAAGAGAAAACCGATTTCACAGTGTCGGACACGAAAATGTCTTTCAAAATTCCGACGCTTAGCAGCGGAAAAAGCGTCAACCTTTCGTTAGAATACGAAATCACTCTGCCGCTTTGCAACGGACGTTTGGGCAAGACAAAGGACAGCGTAAACCTGTCGGGTTTCTATCCGCAAATTTGTCCGCTCAAAAACGGACAATTCGTCTGCAACGAGTATTCGGCTTTGGGCGACCCTTTCTGCTCGGAAATTTCCGACTTTTTCGTCAACGTCACTTTGCCGTCAAACGAGTATAAAATTGCGACAAGCGGCAAAATAACCGAAGCGAAAGAAATTGACGCAGAGCCGAAAAAAATCGACTACGAAATTATTGCGGAAAAAACGAGAGATTTCGGATTGGTCGCTTCAACCGCTTTAAAAAGCCTGTCTGCGGACGTTGACGGCGTTACGGTTATTTATGACTATTTGTCCGACCCAGAACCCGAAACGTCTTTAAAAATCGCGGAATCGGCTCTGACGACTTTCTCGACAGCTTTCGGAAAATATCCGTATTCGACTTACACCGTTTGCGAAACGCCGTTCGTTCATAAGGGAATGGAATTTTCCACGCTCGTTATGATTGACGACAAAATGACGCCGAAAGAGCGCGAACTTACGATTGTGCATGAAACCGCCCATCAATGGTGGTACGGCGTCGTAGGCTCAAATCAATTCGACGAAGCGTTTTTGGACGAAGGGCTGACAGAGTTTTCTACTGCGTATTATTATAAAGCCACGGGCGACGTCGAAACGTTCTCGCGACTTATAAAATCGCATAAGGCAAATTATCAGCTTTTCAGCGAATATTCAGCATCTAACGGCTCGTCCTTTGACGGAAAAATGTCGAAACGATTGTGCGATTTTTCGTCCGAAAACGATTATATAGTCACTGCCTATGACGAAGGCGCGCTTGCGTTCAACAGCGTGTACGAAATTATGGGCGAAAAGAGATTTTTAAAAGCGGCAAAAAAATATTTTAAAGACAACGCCTTTAAAATAGCAACGGTCGACGACTTCAAAAACGCCATAGACAAATATTCAAAGCAAGCAGGCAAAACACTAAACGCTTGGCTGGAAGGCACCGTAAAACTCTAAACGACCGATTATTTGCAATACTAATTAAACATCAAAAAAAGATTGAAGTTACTCTTCAATCTTTTTTATTTGCATTTAAACTTTTCTTTACCTTTTAAATCTTCTCTTTCAGACTTAACTAATGCTTTATTCTCGTTAAATCGGTTTTTCGATTAATAAGGCTTTTGTATAAAACCTGTCCTGTCAGTTTCTATTTGCCAATCGGTTTCATAGTCGGGAAAAGCAAAACGTCTCTGATTGACGCGCTGTCGGTCAAAAGCATTACAAGTCTGTCGATGCCGATTCCGAGACCGCCCGTAGGAGGCAAACCGTATTCGAGAGCGTTGACGAAATCGTCGTTCATAACTTGCGCTTCGTCGTCGCCGTTTGCACGTTGCGCCATTTGCTTTTCAAATCTTTCCTTTTGGTCAATCGGGTCGTTAAGCTCGCTGAATGCGTTGCCCATTTCACGAGCAGTCATAAAGACCTCAAATCTTTCCGTAAGGCGTTTATCCGTCGGCTTCTTCTTCGCAAGCGGAGAAATTTCGACAGGATAATCATATATAAACGTCGGCTGAATGAGCTTTTCTTCAACCTTTTGGTCGAAGACTTCCGCAAGAGCTTTGCCCCACGAAATATTCTTATCGAGTTCGACGCCGATATTCTTTGCTTTTACAATAAGGTCTTCGAGCTTTTCGTTGTCGAAATCAAGACCGGTAAATTCCTTGACGGCTTCGCACATAGTCATACGCTTCCAAGGAGCTTTAAGCGAAATCGGCGTTCCTTGATAGCTGATTTCGGTTGTGCCGCAAACCTTCATTGCGCAATGAATGAAAATCTTTTCGCAGATATTCATCATATCGTGATAGTCTTGATATGCCGAATAAAGCTCGACGGTCGTAAATTCGGGATTATGCTTGGTGTCCATGCCCTCGTTACGGAAAAGTCTGCCCATTTCGTAAACTTTTTCAAAACCGCCGACTACAAGCATTTTGAGATAAAGTTCCGGAGCTATACGCATATACATATCAAGGTCAAGCGTATTGTGGTGCGTGACAAACGGTCTTGCGTTTGCGCCACCCGGAAGAGTGTTCAAAACAGGTGTTTCGACTTCAAGATAGCCTTCCGAGTCAAGCACTTCTCTGACGCCCGAAACGATTTTTGAACGCTTAATGAACGTATCTTTAACTTCCGGATTTGCGATAAGGTCGACGTAGCGTTTTCTGTAACGCAAGTCGTTGTCTTTAAGACCGTGATATTTTTCCGGAAGCGGCAAAAGCGACTTTGAAAGCAACTCGCTTTTTGAAACCTTAATCGACGTTTCTCCCGTGTGAGTAACGAAAACTTCTCCTTCGATTCCGATAATATCACCTATATCGTATTTCTTAAATTCGGCATAGTTTTCTTCGCCTTGAACGTCGCGGCTGAAATAGCCTTGAATTTTGCCAAAGCCGTCCATAATGTGTCCAAAGCTCGCTTTGCCCATAACGCGTTTCGCCATAAGACGTCCCGCGATTTTGACTTGCTTGCCTTCGAATTCCGACACGTTATTCAAGATATCGGTGGTTACGTTCGTTCTGTCATAGCGAACGATTTCAAACGGGTCCTTGCCGCTGTCGACAAGTTCTTTAAGTTTATTTCTTCTTACCTTGGCAAGTTCGAACTCTTGCGCTTCGGTCATTTCCTTCTGTTCGTCCATACTGCTCCGTTAATTATTTGATTTCCATTATTTTATATTCGACGATAGCGCCGTTAGGGGTTGTAACCTTTGCGGTTTCGCCCTTGCGCTTATTGAGCAATGCAATGGCGAGCGGCGATTCGTTGCTTATTTTTCCGCTCGAAATGTCCGCTTCGGTCGTGCCTACAATCGTATACTCTTCTTCGTCGCCGAATTCTACGTCTAAAACTTTAACCGTGCTGCCAATAGAAACCGAGCCTTTATCGGCTGATTCTTCGATGATTACAGCGTGTAAAACTTTTTCTTCAAGTTCTCTGATTTCTTGTTCCAAAAAGCCTTGTTCTTCTTTCGCCGCGGCATACTCTGCGTTTTCAGACAAATCTCCGAGTTCTCTTGCGAACTTGATTTTTGCTGCGACTTCAAGTCTTTTGTTGCTTTTAAGGTCTTCGAGTCTTGCTTTTAATTCTTCAAGCCCTTCCTTAGTCACGTAAACTTCTTTCATTTTTTATCTCCCTTCGGATAATTATTCTTCGCTTTGAGCCGCTTGTTCTTCTACTTCTTCCGTCTGCTCTTCCGCCTTAGGTTCTTCTTGTGGTTTAGATGCAAGTTGCTCGTATTCGTGCTTTGCCTTGTCTTTTAAGCTATCGTCTGCTCCGACGTATTCCATTTTAAGCGAGCTGATTTTAAAATCGATTGCATAGAATCTATAACCAAGCGTTTTATAAAATACGTCTTCGATAAGGCATTTAAGATAAACGCTCTTTTCTTGTACGTTTCCGCTGACGATTTTGATTCCGACTTTAAGTTTTACGCCGTATTCGGTCAAAATCAAACTGATTTTTTGGCACTTAACGCCTTCGACGCTCTTAACGTTCTTTCTGACCATTTTCTTTACGACCGACGCGCTAAGTTTCGTATTGTTAGCCTTGTCGCTGTTGATGACGATTTCTCTGACTGCGTCGCTGTCGCTGAACGTGTAGAACAATGCGCCAAGCGACATAAGAAGATATACAACGCCGAGCGCGACGAACAAACCTTTTACTAAGTCGTTGTTGAAAACGTCTTGGTCAAAACCGCCGAAGATTGTGATAAGCAAAACAATAATAAATATTATTCCGATTACCATGCTTGCTATCGATAAAACCTTATCAAAAATTTTCTTTTTCATTTCCGCCTCCTGATTGTGCCACAACTATATCGCAAAGCCGCCGATTCGTCAAGCACAAAAAAAAGGAACTTTTGGCGTCTATGGTCTTGTTTTGTAACGCAAAGGTATAAAAAAAATGAGTTAATATCTCATAACTTGTTGCATTATATCAAAAATTTTGCTAAAAAGCAATACAAAACGGATTTTTTTGAATATTTTTAAATTTGCTAAAAAAACTAATTTTATGACAGACACAAAAAAGAATTTATTTACGTTTACAATTATAGCCGCGGCAATCGTTTTGCTTTTAGGTTTAACCACATTGCCCGTCAGCGTCGCAAAAGCAGACGGAGAAATATTCGACCTTATGACGCCTGCAATCGTAAAATTTTACGAAAAGGATTTTAATCCTAACTGCCCAGTCACAAGTATATCCGCTCAAAAGCGCGAAATATTGATGAAAAAGCTAAACGCAAGTTCAAACAAACTCGACGCTTTGATTATCATCAAAGACGTGACGGAATTGAACGGTAAACAAGTCAGCCTTGAAAAACTCAATGCTATGCCTGTAAAAGATTTATTGGTATACGCAAAAGAAAGTTTTGAAAAATACGTTAATAGTCAACCTAAGGAAAAACAAGAAAAAATCATTTCCGATTTCAAAAAACTCGGCTTTTCCTTTAAAGACTTTTTAAAGAAGTTTGCAACTATATAATACTAATTTAGATTTTTGTTTTTTTCATCAAAAAATAAAAACACCGACAGCTGTTTGTCGGTGTTTAATTATTACATATAATCAATATGGTTTCTATTCTATCTTAGACCTGAATTAAAATTTTAAGTTAATCTCAAATAGAATTGTTTTAGTTAGATATTAAATAGAATTTTTATGCTATTCTAAAATAATTATTTTTATGCTATCTTAATTAGAGTTGTTTTTAGTTTAACATTAAATAGATTACGTTTATTCTGCCTTGGTAGAATTGGCTTTGTTTCACCTAAAATAGAATCGTTTATTTTCTATCTTAAAAAGGTTAATTTATTCTGCCTTAAATAGAATAGTTTTAATCCCTACTTCAAGTTATGTAATTTACAACCCGTTATTTATCGAGCGCCATATCGCCTTTTTTGATTATGCCCTTCTTCCTGAACAATTCGCTAAACAGCAAGCCGACGCCGATAGGAATTACAAACATAACCAAAATAATTGCGAGAGCGATTTGCCAAGCAGGAATAAAGCCTTTCGACGCGTCGATAGCTCCGAATATTCCGACAAGTCCCGAAGTTCCCATTCCTCCGCCTGCCGCATTACATCTAAGACCCATAACAACTGCGATAAGTCCCGATATTGCGCTCGAAATGATTTGCGGAACCATGATGACAGGCTTTCTCATTATGTTAGGGATTTGCAACATACTCGTTCCTATGCCTTGCGAAATAAGACCGCTTATGCCGTTTTCTCTGAATGACGTGACGGCAAACCCGACCATGTGCGCGGCGCAACCTGCAACAGCCGCTCCGCCTGCGATTGCAAATACATCAGGGTTTGCAAGACCGACCGTACTGTTTGCTATCGCTATCCATATTGCCGCCGACGACGTAGGCATTGTTAAAAGTATTCCCATTACGACCGCAACTATAATTCCGACGATAATCTTTACGGCTTCGCCTGCTTTAATCAAAATTACGATAAGCTGAGCGAACAAGTCTATGAGTTTTATAAACGGCCACGCAACGAAAAGTCCGACAAAGCCTATAAGCATCATTCCGAGCGGAATTAAAATTATGTCGAGTTTTGTCTTTCCTGCATAAAGCCCTGCTATTTCGACCGTGAGCAACGTCACGACGTAACTTCCGATAGGATTTCCCGGCGCTCCGAATGCAACAGTAAACACTGCGCTCGTATTTCCGCCGACAAGATAATTCATAAGCGGCATTGCCCATGCGCCCAAAAGTCCCGTAACTGCCGCCGTAAACACAACGAGCGGCTTTGCTCCGAGCTTATGAGCGATACCTACGCCGATACCTGCGCCCATAAGCATTTTTGCTATGCTTGCTATGTATCCGAGTGTTTTTGCAAACGTGTTATCTCCGAACCAAGAAGCTATCTGTGCGAGAATCGTTCCTGCAATGAGCGTTACGAACAAGCCTTGCGCCATTCCGGTGAAAGCGTCTATAAAATAGCGTTTCGCATACTTCTTGACAACGGCTTTTGCCTTTTCCTTATTTGTGGTCGGCTCTTTGCCATCTGCATCGCCGTCTGCGGATTTGTTCTCACTGTCTGCCACGGTTTCGGTCTGAGTCAATTCGGTATTCGTTTCTTCGTCTGAGCGAATTTCCGAATCTTCCGTTGCCGCCGTTTCAACGTTTTCCGTTTCGGATTGTTGTTCTGCCAAGTTCAATGCGTCTTCGGTTGCGACGCTGACTGTACTCTCGTCAATGGCTTTTTGTTTTTTCATCTTAGTCCTCCGATAATTGTTTGGCTATGCCGACGCACAGCTTAAAACAGTTTGTCACTACGTCCGATATATCGGTATTTTCTTCCGTAATTTCTCTGAAAGGATTTCTGTCGCGAGCAAGCAAAGTCACGCTCTTTACGCCCGCCTTTTCAAATGCGGTTGCGGCATAGCCGCTTATTGCGCCGAAATTTTTGCCTTCTTCGTTAAGTTCGATTTCAAGATTTTCCGCTACGCTCTTTGCCGTTTGAACAAGCGACTCGTCAAACTTATGTTTATGCACGCCGTCAATGGTCGCGACAAAATATTTACGCTCTATAATATCGCCGACGTTTATAAGCGTGGCGTTTTCAAAAAGACTTGTGTCTGCATGGCGTTTCACGAATGCGTTTGCGCCGTCGTGTCCTGCGTTTTCGCCACCGAACGCCACAAAAGTGACGGCGGTATCTTTTGGGATAAGGTCTTCGTCGATTAAGTATCTTACGGTTGTCAAAGCAACGGCAGTCGAAAGTCCGTTGTTTTCTTCGATTTTGTTTTTAGACAACGAGAAAGTGAGAATCAATGCGAGAATGGACGGAACCGAAAAAATACAGCTCAAAACTATAAGACTTGCTTTTGCCGGAACCGACGCCACGCCCACGATAAGCCTCAATATACAAATTAACGCAAACAGCGCAATCGAGCCGAGCGAAACAGCGATAATCCAAAAACGCGCCTTATCGCTGATTTTGAAATTGTTTCCGTATTGCGAATCGTAATTCGCGGAAATGATGATATTGCGTTTGCACTCTTCTTTTGCTTTAACTGTCGAAACGACGTTGTATGACGTCGTTTTTTTAAGAAATTTTTGAGCAAAAGGAAGTCCGATATAGAGCGACACCAAAAAGCCCGTAGACAAAAGTATTCCGACAAGCGAAATAGCGGCAGAAACGTAGCCGTAAACTCCGCCTGCGAAAGAGGTCAAAAACAAAGCAAGGCAAACGGCATAAACTATGCCGATAAGCATAAAGCAAGGTCTGCCTTTAAATCTGCGACTGTAAAACGGCTCCATTCTGGACGGAATTCCAAGCAATTTGATGCTGTCGTCGCGAATCATTCTTGCGGCTCTTTTCTCGCCCCAACTGCCTGCAACTCTCGCCTTGTGGTTTTCCATCTTCTTCGACTCGGTTTCCATAAACTCGTTATAGTCAACCGCTTCGAGTTCGGGTTCGACGAAAAATTCCTTAACCTCGTCCTCAGGCTTTTCTTCGATGATTTGTTCGACTTCCTGTTCTGCATCGTTTTTAGACGTCAATTCAACGTCTTCTTTCTTTTTCCTGCCGAAAAAACTGAATCTTCTTTCTTTTTTTTCTTTTCCTTCTTTCATAATCAGTCCTTAAACAAAATATCCTGATAGTTAGGATACGGCCAAATAGCCTTATCGCAAATAACCTGCATTTCGTCGACAATTTCTCTCAGGGCGTCAAGTTTAGGGTTTACTTTGTCACGACATACGACGGCTCTTTCTTTAAGGTCGGTTTTTTCAAGAGCGGTTTTCGTTGCTTTTTCAAGTTCTGAAATTGCCGAATTAAACTTCGATATATATCCGTCGAACTTTGCAAGTTGCTCCTCGTGAGTTTTCCCAAACCCGAAATTTTTAAGTGCGACAAGCTCTTTTGCGATTTCGCCCTCATATTTCATAACACTCGGCAAAATTCTTGTCTTGGCAATCGACAAAGCTGTTTGCGCCTCGATATTTATCGTCTGCGAATAATCGGTAAGATAAATTCTATATCTTGCGTCAAGTTCGACTTCGCTGAATATTCCGTTTGAGATAAACAAATCTCTGACTTCTTTGCGCTTTAATGCCTCGAATGCGTCAACTGCGTTCGTGAGATTGTAAAGTCCTCTCTTTTCGGCTTCCTTTTGCCATTCGACAGAATAATTGTTTCCGTTAAAGATAATGCGTTTATGGGCGACGTATTCGTCGTAAATCAATTTTGACAAAACGTCTTCGAGATTTTCACCCTTTTTCGATTCGATAATATCCGAAAAACGACTGAGCGTATATGCGGTTATCGAATTGAGTATGACGTTTGGAGTTGAAAGAGTCTGCTGAGAACCTACCATACGGAACTCGAATTTATTGCCCGTAAAAGCAAACGGCGAAGTGCGGTTGCGGTCGCTGTCGTCCTTTTTGAGTTTCGGCATTGTGGAAACGCCCATTTCAAGGTACTCTTTCATATTGTCGACCTTGCCGACTTTGTTTTCGATGACGTCTAACATTCCTTCGATTTTATCGCCGACAAACACCGAAATTATTGCAGGCGGCGCTTCGTGACCGCCGATTCTTCTGTCGTTTCCTGCCGACGCGCAACTCATTCTGAGCAAATCTTGAAATTCGTCCACACCGGCAATAACGGCAAGGAAAAACAAAAAGAAAACTCTGTTTGACTCGTCGTCACGTCCCATATCCAAAAGATTTCTTCCGTCGTCGGTACAAAGCGACCAGTTGTTGTGCTTACCGCTGCCGTTCACTCCCCTAAAAGGTTTTTCGTGCAAAAGACATTTAAGTCCGTGACTGTCGGCAACCTTTTTCATGGTTTCCATAATGATTTGGTTTTGGTCGGTCGCTATGTTTGCGGTTGCGAAAATAGGCGCAAGTTCGTGCTGCGACGGAGCAACTTCGTTGTGCTGCGTTTTGGCGGTTATGCCGAGTTTCCAAAGCGCCTCGTTTAAGTCCGCCATATAATCAAGCACGTTTTCTTTTATCTTTGCATAATATTGATCGTTTTTTTCCTGTCCTTTGGGTGGAGCCGCTCCGAACAACGTTCTGCCCGTAAGTTTTAAATCTTCACGCTTTAAATAATCTTCTTTTGAAATAAGGAAATATTCCTGCTCGCCGCCAACGTTCGGGTATACCCTGTTTGCAGGTTTGCCGATAAGCGATAAAAACCTTTTCGCTTCACGTTCCAAAAACGCCATCGAACGAAGAAGAGGAGTTTTTTTGTCAAGCGCTTCGCCGCCGAACGAACAGAATGCCGTCGGTATACAAAGAACGCCTGCGCCGCCCTTCGACTTTTTGATAAAGGCTGGACTCATAACGTCCCAAACGGTATAGCCCCTTGCTTCGAAAGTAGCTCTTATTCCGCCTGACGGAAAAGAAGAAGCGTCGGCTTCGCCGCGCATAAGGTTTTTTCCCGTAAATTCAAGAATTACGTTTCCGCCTTTGTCTATCGAAATGAAAGCGTCGTGTTTTTCGGCTGTCGCGTCTGTCAAAGGCTGAAACCAATGCGTATAGTGCGTTGCGCCTTTTGACATAGCCCATTCTTTCATAGCGTCGGCCACTTTGTCTGCAAGTTGTCTGTTAAGTTCACAACCGTTTTGCGTCACTTCCTTAAAAGCCGCATAATCTTCTGCCGACATATATTGTTTCATTGCTTTGTCGTCAAAGACGTCGCAAGCAAAGAAATCGGTTATTCTTTTTTCGTCCGTTAAAAGTTTAGACATAAGCCCTCCGCTAAATAGATTAACCAAATTATAGTAGATTATTAAAAAAAATTCAAGCATTTAGCCATAGACTTAGCGGCAACCTGCAAATTTATCGTCACACAACGTCTTGCGCTTTTCGCTTTACATTTACGTTGCTTTATAAATGAGCGAATTCCGCTTCCTGTTTTCTATTTTGTGCACTCGCAAATTTGTTTCGTATTTTATTGCAAAATCGATAGCTGCTTTCTTTTTATCTTTCTTATCTAATTTTCTTGCGAATTTCGATTGCGGCTTTTGGAACTTACAATGTCTGCAAACTTCACTTTTCTGCTTTATAATCCTTACCGTTCCACTTCCGTTTTTGCCACTTCTATCAATCGCAGTTCCGCTTCCTTTTTCCCTGCCCACGTTACTGACGGTTTTTCGTTTTCTTATAAAGAAAAGAACGACCTTGCGGTCGTTCTTTTTTTATTAAACAAAGTTTAATTTACTATTGTTTGATCTTAAGATTATGCTTCAGGCATCCAGATAGACATATCGAATACGAATTCGCCTGCTGTTTTTGCAACTGCAAATCTTTCTGCAAAACCTGCGATTGCGCTATCCAAGGCTGCAACGTCGGTGTTTGCGGTGCTGACTCTAAGAGTAAGACCGACTTTAATTGCGTCTGCGTAATTGATGTCAAGAGCAATCTTTTCCGCATCGGTTACGATGTTTGCTTTTACGTTCAAAGCAAGGAGAGCGTCAAAGATTTGGTTGCCGTTCAACGTATCGAAGTTCGCGATAAGTTTTGAACCTTTAAGCATATCTTTGATGGTCTTAACGATGCCTTCGTTGTAAAGGCCTTCAACAACCGAAGCTGTAGGAGCCGTTGCGCCGATTCCTGCCCATTCTGAATTTTTAATCGCAACGCCTGCGGTGACTTTCCACATAATTACAGCTTCAGCCTTGTTGATGGTGTATCCGGTTTGATAGCACCAGCCGTCTGTTCCGATAGCAACCGTCTTAGGAGCTTTTGTATCACCGTATTTGCTTCCGACAAATGCCTTCTCATAGAGATAGAACTTGGTTCCCTTGTCAAATTCATCGGCTTTGCTTGAATCGTAAGCTACAAGAGCTCCGTTCTTATAAGCAAGAGCGCCCTTCGTCGAAGCACTGACTTCAACAAGTCTAATTGCAGGAAGAAGATTTGCATCGGTCAAACGCTTGATTGCGGTTGCGCTTCCCTTGTAAACTGCTGCATAAAGTTCTTCTGCGGTTGAAATCGATTCATAACCGTTGATATCATCGCCGCTTAAGATTGCGCCGGTTTCAAGAATACCCATATAGAGGTAACCGATTTCTTCATCGTTAAGATATCCCTTCGAGGTTGCACTTGCTGCGCCGGCATAACCGAACAATACGTTGAAGATACCGTTTGCCGTTGCAACTTTAAGGCTGTTGTCAGCGATTTGAAGGTTGTCAAGAGCAATGTTCAAGATTTGAGCAATGTTGAATTTAACCGGATATTCAGAAGTCGTCTTGCCGCTTGCAAACGATTTGTAAAGGTTTGCATAGGTGTAGGTCAAAACGTTACCGTCAGCATCGGTGTAGTAAACAACTTTCTTGCCTGCATAAGGCGAGTTTGCGTTGATTTCAAAAGTTGAAGGGATATCGGTTCCGTGTGTTTCGTCTTCACCTTTGATAAGTTGATATTTGTCAGTGTCAACTTGTACGTAGTTGTTAAGAATAGCTTTCTTTTTAACGTCGACGAAGCTGATAACGTTCATCTCATCTGGCGTTGCAACCTTTCCTACTTTCTTCTCGCCGAAGAAGATGTTTTGGAAGAGGTCTTGAAGTTGAATGTTCGTAAGTTCGAATGCGTTTACTTTGTTTTGAATCGCCTCGAACATTGCGTTGATTTGAGCTTCATAGTTACCATATTCAACTTTGTCTTTTGCATTATACAATGCTTGGATCATAGCAACAAAGAGATTGTCACGAATCATCGAAACGTATTTTTGATCAACGTCCTTGGTGATGATTTGAACTTGTCCTTGCATCTTGCCGGCAACTTCGACTTCTTGATATACAGCTTCTGCTACAGTGATTGCGTCGCCGCCGTCTTGTGAAGTGTATTTAAGTTCGATGTATGCTTTCGAGAAACCAAGGGTGTTTGCAAGCGAAAGTTTGCCTTTGAAATCTGCTGAGATTTTGCCTTGAATTTCAGTGCCGTTATTAGGAAAGGCGATATCAAAGCTTGCGGCATCCTTGCCGAATGCGGTGCAGATGTCTTTAAACGATGTTTTTCCGTCTTTTGATTCGACAGTACGCGGATCTTCAAACGTAAGGTTGAGTTTTTCTTTCAAAACTTCTGCGTTAAGCGTTGCAGCTACAACGTAGTCGGTCTTGTAATCGCCAACTGCTTGAATTGGCTTCGATGTTGCGTCAACACCCTTAAATTTGAAATCGGTGATTGCAACTTTAAGGTCATATCTCTTTGCGTTAGTTCCGGTTCCAAGAGCTGCGGTCTTACCGGTAAGAGTAAGTTCGTCGATTGCCGAACCGTCAAGGGTGAATGCAAGAGTAAGGTTCGAGTCAGAAGCAAGAACGCCTGCAAGAAGTCCTTCAGCAAGGTTGTTTACAAGTGTTCCAAGCTTAGCCGACCAAACAGTCTTTGTTCCTTCGGTTGTCTTTGTGACAGAACCCTTTTCGGTTGAGATCAAAAGACCTGAAACCGAGTTGAGTAAGCCGTTAATAGTCGTTTCTTTTGAACCGACCATGCTTGCAACAGAGCCGATGAGTTCAGCGGTGCTGATACCCATAATTTCTTTTGCAACGGTGTCAACAAGTACGTCCAAAGTGAAGTCAGGACCAAATGCGTTTGCGATTGTGGTGACAAAGCCGTCAAGGCTCTTTCCTTCGAACATACCCGTTTCAAACGTGCTGGTCAAGAAACCTGTGAGGTTGTCTGCAAGAGCGCCGTTGTTTGCGCCGGTTGCGTCAAACTCCAACTTGATTTGTTGGCTGAACATGTTTGCGTAGATATAGGTAGGATCGTTAAGGAAGTAGAACAACTCAACGATCGGTTGACCGTTCGCCGTCTTCTTTGTGAAGCAACCCGACTTATCAAGGATAGCAAGGTGTGCCGCACTGTTTTTGTTGCTGTGTGTACGGTCGTAAACGACTTCGATTTTAACTTCGAGATCGATGTTTACGTTACTGCCGTTTGTAAGAGAGATACCTGCGCCAAGTTGTGCGTAAATATCTTGTGTGCTGCTGATTGCCGTGTTGCCGATTGATTTAACCGACTCGGTCAATGCGTTAAAGTAGTCACTCGCCGATACTTCGGTACCTTTGTTACCGCTAGGTTTTTTAGGGTCATCGCCTTTGTTTTCGCCACAAGCTGCGAGAGCAAATACCATAACCAAAGCCAATACGATAAGGACGAGAGCCTTAAAATTAAACTTCTTCATATTTCCTCCTAAAAAAAGTTTCTTAAATAGGTATCATAATTATACTTTATTTGTTTTTTGATTGTCAATAACAAAAAAAATTTAGCTACAAAATTTAAAATAAACTTATGTTTTTGACAAAAGTGGAAAAAATTCTTGCCCAAACGGCATAAAAATGAACAAAATACCCATTTGTGTAGCTATAAAAGGTTGACAAATCAACAAATACGAATGTTTTTAAAACGCATTTTTTCGATTGCGACAAAATAATTAACTGCGGCTATCCTTTTGCGACTTGATTTCCCAAATATTTCCATGTAAAATTTGCAAAAAACCGTATATATAATTATTTACTTTTATGAAACTGTTTGTAAAAAATTGTCAATATAAAATTAAATTTCAAAAGCACCGAACTAACGCTTCGATGCTTATCTGATTGAAAAGCCGCCGTTCACTGCAAGCACTTGCCCCGTGACGTAATCGAGTCCGTCCGCAAAACACATAACGGCGTCTGCCACGTCGTCCGCCGTGCCTAATCTGCCAAGCGGAATTTCCTCTACCAACTCTTGCAAATCGTTTTCGCTAAATTGCGCTAACATATCGGTTTTTATGACGCCGGGCGAAACCACGTTGACGGTTATGCCGCTAGGTCCGTATTCTTTTGCCAAACCTTTGCACATTCCTATGAGCGCCGCTTTCGATGCCGAATAGTCCACTTCGCAACTTGCGCCGACCTCCCCCCAAACTGACGCTATCGCAATGATTTTGCCGCTCTTTCTCGACGTCATCTCGGATAGCACTTCCTTTGCAACGTTGAAAGCGCCCACAAAATTTACGGACATCATATCGCACAAATCGGCGTTCGACAAATCGCAAAACATTTTTTGACGAGCGATGCCCGCATTCAAAACCGCAATATCGATTTTGCCGAAACGTTTTTTGACCAAATCGACGGCGTCTTTTACGGCGTTTACGTCCGCAACGTCACACTTAACGGCAAATACGCCTGCACCCAGTTCATCTATCAAATCGTTTGCCTTTCGCTCGTTTGTTTTGTAGCAAAACGCAACGTTATATTTTCCTGCGGCGCGTCTGACAATCGCCTCTCCTATTCCGCGGCTTCCGCCCGTAATGAACATAGTTTTCATAATCGTACCTTTTATAGTGTTCGTCTAAGTCTGTTATTACTCAATTAGTTATTCGATAAACCTAATACGAACCAAACAAATAAATAATGGATAAATCGAATATTTGTCTAACCAAAATAAACTCTATCTGTTGTTAAATCAAATATTTATTTAATCAAATATATATTTAATATTATCTATCCGCTAAACCGATATAAATAATTATCTATTTTGATGGACCAAGTATATATAATTATTTTGTTCGATAAATCGAATATAAATTATTTTTTCGTTAAACCGAGTGTAATCAATCGGTTTGTTCTCAATCGATATACATTAAAAAAAGCAAGGCAAGCCTTGCTTTTTTGTTATTTACTTGCTGCGTCTTTACTCTTTTTGTCCGCACTTGTCATTTTTGCTATAAGCTCGGTTTTGCCCTTTTCGCCGTTATAAGCAGAAAGTTTGTAGCCGTGAACGTAATTATAGTCGTTCGTATCGAAGAAATACACAAACGTATCGTTTCCGACCGTAATGAAATCGAACTCAATCCACGACGTGCCGAACTTTTCTTCGAGAACGATATCTTCGTTAGGGCTTGCTCCTTCATTTGGAGTAAGGTTTATTCTAAAGAGCGTAGGTATCGAGCTCGTTGCGCCGTAATAAGCGTAATAATTGCCGTCCGCATTCTTTGCGACGTATCTGATTGACATCGAAGCCTTTCCGACGACCTTTGATTCTTCACTGAATACCGCTTCGCCGCTCTTAGTGCCGTCCAAAAGATATATTTCGTCGCCCGACGTGACAAGCGCGCCCTTTTCGTAGCTGACAGGGTAATTAGTGACAGTTGTCGAAGTTACGGACGTAGTAAGGCACTTTTCGTTAGCCTTGTCGAAACGTCCGTCCAAACCGACTTTGTTCATATAAAGTCCGTCCGTTTTTGTTGCGGTGCCTTCGACGTGTTGCTTTACGTAAACGAGAGTCATTTGGCTGTCGCCTTCGAGTACGCCGCCGTTTAAGGTGAGTTTATAATTGGTTTCGCCGAAAGCCTTATCGCCTGCAAGCAATTTTTTGCCGCTTCCGTCGTATTTTACCATATAAAGTTCGTTGTAGTTTTTATACGCCTCCGTGCCCGTAACGGTTTTGGTGTAGAAGACGTAATCGCTCATTGATTTGCCCTGACTTGCCGACCATTCCGCATCTTGCTTAAACACAACACTCGTAACGTTTGTTGCGATTTGCGACGTCGTCACTTTTTTGCTTACCTTTGAAATCGATTTCGTTTCTTGAAGAGCCGTAAAATCGATTGCCGTAAGGTTTGAATTGTTATAAACGACTATGCGAGTAGGCATAAACCAATATTGAAGCGAACGAGAACTTGCCGTAAAGATAAGTTGCGTCACCGTTCCGTCAAGGCTTGTTCTCATAAAGTCAAGGTTTGTTGTGGACGCCGTGCCGTTTCTGTCCCTATCATTGTTAGGCGTTGCATAGTAAATCCAATTTCCGTAAACGGCAAAACCGCTTTCCTTGTTCGTCCAATATACTTGCTTAGGAACGACGCACTTGACCGCATTAGTGCCGACCGTGCCGTCTTCGTTTAATTTAACTCTGCAAATCGAGTTTTTAAGCACCGCGCCGAACTCGTTGGTTTTCGCGTCTGCATCGTATCCGTTTACAAAATAAAGCCAGCTTCCTTGTCTTACCGCAAAACCGCCGTTTGAATAAACGGTAGCCTTGCTGTCGCCGCCGCTGATTGCGTCTTGCTTAAAAGGATTGCAAGCCGTAAGCGTCAACGCCGCCATAACTACGACAATTACAAGACATAAAGCAATTAAAATTCTTTTTTTCATCAATAAATTTCTCCTTAAAAAGAAACTTTTCACAAATTCCAATATAGTATATAATATAAAACAAAATTTAGCAAGGATTTTGACTTTTTTTGAGGTGATTATGCTTTTTCAATTTTTTAAACAAAATAGTTTGATAACCGACAATAACGTCGCAAAAATCGAAAATCGCTCGCAAAAATACGACGATAAACCGCAAAATCTTCAATCGCGAGGAAACGGAAAAGCGTATGCCGAATTTTTGAACAGACATAAAAGATTGTCAAAAGAAATCGACGACAAGTATGGCGAAAAACATTAGCTCCGTTTTTTAGGACTAAGTCATCATTCCGTTAAAACCAAATAAATACTGCCCAAATAGGCAAAGTTTTCTTTGCCGTTTTTTCGTGCATTTTGATTTTCATCCCCATTGATTTTACATTCCCCGTTTTTATTAAATCGATGTTCCCTTTTGCGTTTTATTACCTTTTGGCTTATGTTTTAATTAACTTTTTATTTAAGATTTTAATCTTTTCAGTTTTGTTACAACCACTTACGTTTTTATTTTCCCTATATTTCCTTTTGTTTTTTAAGTCTTTTTCTTGTTCTTTTATTCGATTTATATTTCCCTTTGATTTTCTTACTCTTAAACTTTTGCTTTATAATTTTATCTTAATTTTTGCATTAAAAAAGGATAACTTACCGTTATCCTTTTTAATTAACAAACCAAATTATCGAACAAAATAAATTGTTAAATCGTTTCGATTTCTATTAGGTTTTTTGTTTTTGCTTAGCCGAATTTATTTCGTGCCGAACAATCTGTCGCCTGCGTCTCCGAGACCCGGAAGAATATAGCCGTTTTCGTTAAGCTCTCTGTCCAAAGTCGAAACGTAAATTTCAACGTCAGGATGAGCTTCGGCAAGAGCCTTGATGCCTTCCGGAGCGGCGATTATAGACATTTGCTTAATGCGCTTGCAACCGACTTTTTTGAGATAATCGATTGCCGCAATCGCGCTTCCGCCGGTTGCGAGCATTGGGTCAAGAACGACTGCTATGCTGTCTTGAATACCTTCAGGGAGTTTGCAGTAGTATTCTTTCGGTTCAAGAGTTTCTTCGTCACGATACATTCCGATATGTCCGACTCTTGCGGTAGGGAAAAGTTCGTGGACGCCGTTTACCATTCCGAGACCTGCGCGAAGGATAGGAACAATCGTAACCGCATTGTCTACGACGACGCTTTGTTCGGTCTCTTCAAGCGGCGTTTTAACCATAATCTTTTTGGTAGGAACGTCTTTAAGGCTTTCGTAAGTCATAAGCGTCGTAATTTCTTCGACAAGCTCACGAAATTGTTTTGTCGTTGTTTTTTCGTCACGCAAAATCGCTATCTTATGACGAATAAGCGGATGATCAAAAATTGTAACGTTTTTATATTCTTTCATAAGTACCTCTTTTTGTATGCCCCAAAAACGTTTGGGGCATACGGGTGAATTGATTAGTCTTTGTTTTCTTCGACAGTTTCAGCGGCGGTCTCGACGTTTTCTGCCTTTGTCTCGCTTGCCGCTTCGTCCTTATTTTCACCGAGCGTCGTTACGTCAACGCCGACTTCGTAAGTGCTTTCTGCCATAACAGGAGCATTGATTGCATTTTCCTTCGTGTCGATTTCGTCCGGATCGTCAGGAAGTTTTGCATTTCTCTTTTCGACCGCATTGATAACGGCGTAAGTGATGATGCCGAGAATAAGAGCGGTTGCGATTGAAGTAATCGTAATCGTCTTGTCAACGGTGCCTGCAACCATAACGACTTTGCCTGCTTTGTCCAAAACGTCGCTGCCTGCGATGTGGTAAGGGATTTTAATTGCAAGTCCGCCGATACCTGCGATAAGAATTGCGGATACGGTAAACAAGTTTTTGTTTTCGCCAAGGTCGATGTCTTTAAACATTTTAAGACCGGATACTGCGATGAATCCGTAAAGGGTAAGACATACGCCGCCCATAACGCAGCTCGGAATTGTTTCGAGAAGCGACATAATCGGGCTTATGAAGCTAAGGATGATACACATAATTGCCGCAGTGAAAATCGTGCTGACCGATGCGTTTCTCGTGATAGCTACACAACCTACCGATTCGCCGTAAGTCGTGTTAGGGCAAATACCGAAAACGGTACCTACAATCGAGCCTACGCCGTCGCCGAGAAGAGTTCTTTTAAGTCCCGGTTCGCCTTCGACAAGGTCACGGTTGATGATTGACGAAAGGTTTTTGTGGTCTGCGATGTGTTCGGCAAATACGACGAGAGCAACCGGAATGAATGCGATTGCGACTTCGCCGAAGCCTGCCGCGCTTTCAAAGAAGTAGGTTTTGCCGACTTCAGTGCTTCCGTTTACCATTTCCTTTATTGCTTCGATAAGAGCAAAGTCAGGATATGTAAGGAATGCTTGAACTTTGTCGCCAGCGCTTGCCGCCGCGTCGCCCAAAACTTTGAAGTTGTCGACAAGCGGAGCCCAGTTGATTATTTTCAAATAGTCTACGTCCAAGGTATAGCCGAAAATCGAGAAGAATGCCGCAAACGCATAACCTACGCCGATACCGATGATAAACGGAATAAGTCTGCCCATCTTAAATCTCTTTTGCGTCGAGCAGATGACAACCGTGATGAACGTAATCAATCCGCAAAGAAGAGCAACAAGGTTGTACGACGCATTGACTGCCGTTCCTACGCTTGCTTTTACGATATCGCCCATTGCGCTTCCTGCAAGGCTAAGTCCGATAAGAGCAACGGTCGGTCCGATAATTACAGGCGGCATAAGTTTCGATACCCAGCTCGTTCCCGCAAAGTGAATGATTATCGCGATGACAACGTATACAAGACCTGCCAAGATACCGCCGACAATGATACCGCAATAACCGAACGCAAGAGCCGAACCGAGCGAGCTTAAAAATGCGAACGAACTCGATATGATAACGGGACTCTTGAATTTTGTAAAGAGCAAGTATACAATCGTTCCTAAGCCTGCGCCGAGTATAGCGGCAGGGATTTGCGTAGGCAATCCGATGATGGTCGGAACTGCGATTGTTGCCGCCATGATTGCCAAAACTTGTTGCAATGCGAAAACAAGAAGTTTATTAAACTTTGGCTTGTCTTCTACGTCATAAATAAGTTTCATACGTTTCTCCTGTTTTTGTTTTCAACTGTACTTAGACAAACAATTTACAAAAAAAAAGTTTCCCGTTAGGAAACTTAATCAATAAATATATTGCCTTTTGAAATAAAAAGAAAATGCTTAGTAAAACCAACACGCGATGCGGTCGGAACGCAAATTGTTATTGAAAATGCGTTTGACGTGATTTTCATAAGTATTCTCCGTTCATTTCCGCTATTGTACTATAACTAAACAAAAAAAGCAACAAAATTCAACCATTTGTCGGCGATTTTTGTTGCCTGTTTTTCCGCTTTATTCTTTGCTTTTGCACTGTAAATCTTTGGTTTTTTCAAAGTCCGCAACAAGGTCGAACGGCTCTTCGTAATGATAGCAACGCGCTCCTAAAATCTTTAAAACGTAACTACCGCCTTTAAAATGCTTGAACGTAATTCTATCGACGTCGTTTATCGCTATGCTTTCCGCTTTATCGGAAAAGTAGCCGCCGTTAAAAATCAAACGCTTGTTCGTTAAGACTATTCCGCCGTTTTTACCGCTCCTGCTCTCGGACACCAAAAAAATTATGCCTAAAATCATCGTTATTATTCCGAGCGCAAACCAAAAGAAAAACATAAAGCCCTTTTCGCCCCAATTAAACATCAGCGGTCTTAAATAAAGGGCAAGTCCTATTATAATGCACATTAAACTGATTATTATGCCTGCGATGCCAAGCATTCTCAGCGCCCTTAAAGACTTATAATCGGTTCGCAAAATCCTTATTATCGACTCGTCCGTTTCAAGGCTTCCGTTCAAACGCTCTTTGACACGTTCTTCTTGACCGACCTTTTTATTATCGTCGTGCTGTTTTATTTCTTCGTCTATACTCATATACGTTCCGTTTGCGACTTTATTTCTCGTCGTCTGCCGTTTCGGCGGCATTACTTATCGAATCGGCCGACTCATCTTTGTCCGGCAATGCAGTATCCGCCGCATCGCCGTCAACTATGCTCTCGTCCAACACTCTGCCTTTAATTTCGTCTATGTCAATCGGTCTGCCGTTTTCATCATACATATCTTCGATTTCAGGCATATGCATTGCTACTCTTATCGCAAGCACTATCGGTGGCGTCAAAATCATTGCTATCGCAATTTCAATTACAAAGTTTACGCCGACAAGCGCCGACAAGAACGCCGCGTCGATTACTATTCCGCCGTACGCCTTGCCTGCATTGAATGCGTAAATCATAGCTATTACAAGAGCGGTGTTCGTTATCGTTCCGACCGCCGAGCTTATAGAGCTGGACAATAATATATTTATTCTCGTCGCAACTTTTTTGTCCTTGTTTTTGAAAACTCTGCGGAATCCTTTTCTTAAACCTATATACGAAAAGTACGTCGTTATGCCGATAAAAATTCTCGGTACTATCGACACCATAGGATTATAGAAGACAGGCGACAACAGTTGCGGAATCGCTATTGCAGATATCAAACTTAAAAGTCCGAAAGCAAACCCCATAAAAAAGCCGACTTTTCCGCCTTCCGCCTGACAAGCGATGAATATCGCTATAAGCGGTAAAACCGCAATCGACGTTCCCGCAATGTTTATCGGAACGAAAGCGAATATAATCATCATTGCAAGGAGCAACGCTATTATCGCAATCTGTTTGGTGTTGAATATTTTCTTTTTTGTATTAGCCATTATTGCCTCGTAATTTGCAGCACGTCGCCTTCGTCGATTTTGAAAGGCGCAAACACTGTGACCTGTTCTTGCACGATTTTTGCGTCGTCGATTTCTTCGCCCTTACTGTTTATGATTCTTTGCACGACGAAACTCTTTCCGTGATTATCGTTAGGGCTGACAAGCGTCAACGTATCTCCGACTTTAAATCTGTTGCGCATTTCCACAACCGCCGCCTCGTCGTTTGTTCCGTCTAAAAAATTACCCTTTTTAACAAGAGCCGCAAATTCGACTTTCGGCACAACTCTTGACGAACCGTAGTTTATCGTATCGAGATTCTGTCCGTCTATAAATGCGTTCGTATATCCGTGACTTACAACGCTGTTTACGTCGATAAGGTATTTTTCGAGATTTTTGACTTCGCCGAATTCGTAACATTCGTCGATTGCCTTTCTATAAGCGTTTACGACCGTGGCAAGATAATACTCGCTCTTCATTCTGCCTTCGATTTTAAAGCTGTGCACGCCAGCGTTTAAAAGTTTTGGCAAATACGGCAAAAGATTTAAATCTTTACTGTTTATAAAATAAGTTCCTCTTTCGTCTTCTTCGACTATTAGTTCCTTATCTTCGTAACGCTCGTGACTGAGTTTGAAATCCCAACGGCATATCTGCGCGCACTCACCCCTGTTTGCGTCGCGTCCCGTAAAATAATTGCTTAATAAGCATCTGCCGCTATACGAAACGCACATTGCGCCGTGGACGAAAATCTCAAGCTCGACCGTCGGATTTGCCATTGCTATTTCTTTTATCTCGTCAAGAGTAAGTTCTCTGCCCAAAACGACTCTCGTCGCTCCGACTTTGCCCCAAAACTCGACTGCTTTGGCGTTTTGCGTGTTTGCCTGCGTCGAAAGATGAATTTCGATGCCTACTTCATTTGCTATCGAAATAAGCCCCGCGTCGGACACTATGACGGCGTCCACGTTTATCGATTTTAAAAATTCAAAATATTCCTTCGCAAAATCAAGGTCGGCATTTTTTGCGTATATATTAACGGTGACGTAAATTTTTTTGTTTAAAGAGTGAGCATATTCTGTCGCTTCTTTAAGCTCGTTTCTGTCAAAATTTTCTGCGCCGGCTCTCAGTGACAATTCCTTTCCGCCGACGTATACGGCGTCCGCTCCGAAATGAAAAGCCGTTTTAAGTTTTTGAAAGCTCCCTGCGGGAGCCAGCAATTCTACTTTTTTCATAGGCATATATTATCACAACGGTTTTTTTTAGTCAAACGATACGGCGGCGCATTAGCTTTGACTCCCCGTATAACTCGGAAATCAGGTTTTGTCCTTTCAGTATGTTTCAAATTCCGCTCTTACAACACCTATGTTTTTTGGCTATTTTTTCAGCTCTTACTCTTGCAAATGATTTTAAAAATTGCTTTCTTTTTACCGTCCGAAATTCTCATACGACGGACATCATTTCGTGTTCGCCATAAAGAAAAGCCACAACGAATTCGTTATGGCTTTAATCTTGACTTAAATTAGTATGCCCTTGCAAAATAGATGACTTTTGTCGCTTTCTTTCCGCAATAAACGCAAGTGTCACCGACAGGCGTTTGGTCGAACGGCATACATCTGGAGGTCGCGGCGGTAAGTTCTTTTATTTTCGCTTCGCACTCAGGACAACCGCACCACATAGCTTTGACAAAGTTTTTGCCTTCGATTCCTGCCGTAAGTTCGTCCATATTTTTTGCGGTCACGATATGCGAATGTGTAAATTCTTTCGACGCATTGTACATATTTTCATGAATTGCGTCAAGTGTAGCGCAAACAATTTTTTCGAGTTCGTCAAACTTGACGGTCGTCTTTTCGAAATTGTCACGGCGTACCATTACGGCAACCGAGTTTTCTATATCTCTCGGTCCTACTTCGAGTCTTATCGGAACGCCTTTCATTTCCCACTCGTTGAATTTCCAGCCGGGAGATTGTTCACGCAAATCGACGGTTACTCTTACGTTTGCTTTCTTCAATGCGGCTTCGAGTTCCAACGCCTTTTCTTTTACGCCTTCTTTATGAGCGGCAACGGGAACGATTACCACCTGAATAGGCGCGACTCTCGGCGGAAGTTTAAGTCCTCTTTGGTCGCCGTGTGCCATAATCAACGCGCCGATAAGTCTTGTCGATACACCCCAGCTTGTGCCGTAAGGGTTTTTCAACGTTCCGTCTTTATCGAGATAATTTATTTTAAAACACTTAGAAAAGTTTTTGCCCAAAAAGTGGCTCGTGCCGGATTGCAAGCTCTTACCGTCAAGCATCATAGCTTCCATTGTATATGTCGCGCTTGCGCCCGCAAATTTTTCCGATTCCGACTTTCTGCCCGTCAAAACTTCGATTGCCAAAACGTTTTGCATAAACTCACGATATACTTCAAGCATTTTGAGCGTTTCTTCAACCGCTTCTTCTTCTGTCGCGTGAAGAGTATGTCCCTCTTGCCACAAAAATTCGCTCGTTCGCAAAAACGGTCTTGTCGTCTTTTCCCATCTGACGACGTTCGCCCATTGATTTATCAAAACAGGCAAATCACGATAGCTTTGAACCCATCTGCTGTACATTTCGCAGATTATGGTTTCACTTGTCGGTCTTACTACCATCGGCTCTTCAAGCTCCGTTTTGCCGACGTGCGTAACAAGGGCAACTTCCGGCGCAAAACCTTCGACGTGTTCGGCTTCTCTTAAAAGATAGCTGTACGGAATGAACATAGGGAAATATGCGTTCTGATGTCCCGTTGCTTTAAAACGTTCGTCAAGAGCCTTTTGAATGTTTTCCCAGATCGCATAGCCGTAAGGACGAATGACCATCGTTCCTTTTACGGGGCCATAGTCGACAAGTTGCGTCTTTAAAACCACGTCGGTATACCATTGCGGAAAATCCACCGACATGTCTGCTATTTCTTTTACAAATTGATTCTTTTCGTTTGCCATTGTTTCCTCTATGTAACAATATTTCTTTTGCTTCCATATAATACACCATAAAAAAACCGCCGTCAAATAAAATACCGAAGCGAATTTTTTTGCTAAAAAGATTAAAAACAAAAAAATAGGTAAAATTTAAAAAAGTATGTAAAATCTCTTGATTTTTTTCATAAACTACGCTATATATTTTCTATCTAAAAATTGGAGCAAAGAGGTTGTTATGGCAAAGTATAAAAAATGCCCACGATGTGAACTGAATTATATCCCTGAAAACGAAGACTATTGCGAAGTTTGCAAAGTCGAATTAGGCAAATCGAACGCTTCGCTTATCGAAGACGACGATGACGAAAAGTCATTGTACGAAGAAAGAATTTGCCCTGTATGCAAAATCAATTATCTTGCGGACGATGAAGACATTTGCGCTTCTTGCCGCGAAGCAAAAGAAGAAAAGAAAACCGACGAAAAGGAAGAAGAAGATTGGAGAGATTTCGTCGAAGAAGATATTTCCGAAGACGAGGAAGAAGGTGAAATCTCGCTTTCAATGCTCGAAGACGAGGAAGAGGAAGACGATGACGAAGAAGAGGAAAATCACGACGAAGTAGACGATTTCGACGAATCCATCGGCGACATAAACGATTATGACGAAGATGAAGACGAAGATGACGAAACCGACGACGAAGATGACGACATTTAAAACATCGTTTGATTTATCTATAAAATGAAACCGCCGATTAAACGGCGGTTTTTATTTGCGGTTTTATTTGTTTAATCATCTTTATTTATTATTTTTATAGTCGATTTGTAGAACAGCTAAATTTTGCAACGTCTGCTTTTATAAGCGTCGTCGTTTTTAATCGTTGCCGCTTTAATCAATACTTATCATTTATCGATATCTTTATAAAAGTATAGAGCGGACATTTGACAATTTCGGTTTTTAATCAATATTATAGACATTTCATAAAACTGTTTTTTTAATTCAAACGATTAAGTTTAAAACCGTTTAGTCTTTGTTTTCACCACCTCATATACAAAGCCATTAAATTCAAAGGCATTTATATTATTTAATATGATATAAAGATAATATAGAAAAATAAAAAAGGAAATGCAAATCGCATTTCCTTTTTATTTTTGTTTTTAATGCTTTATCGTTTACCACAGGGCAAACGAATTAAGCGAAAACTTAGATTCTGGCAACGCCAGTCTTTCTTGCAGCTTCTGCAACTGCCTTAGCAACCGTCGGGCCTACTCTGTCGTCGAATGCCTTCGGCAAGATGTATTCGGCGTTAAGCTCTTCGTCGCTTACAAGCGAAGCGATTGCTTTTGCCGCGGCAAGTTTCATCTCTTCGTTAATTTCAGAAGCTCTTACGTCCAAAGCTCCGCGGAAGATACCAGGGAATGCCAAAACGTTGTTGATTTGGTTAGGATAGTCGCTTCTGCCCGTTCCGACAACAGCTGCGCCTGCTTCTTTTGCAAGATCAGGCATGATTTCAGGAACAGGGTTTGCCATAGGCATCATAATCGAACCTGCATTCATTGACTTAACCATTTCAGGCGTAACCATATTAGGAGCGCTGACGCCGATAAAGATGTCTGCTCCCTTCATTGCGTCTGCAAGCGAACCGTGCTTGTTTGCTTTGTTCGTAAACTCGGCAATCTTCATCTTGTCAGGAGTGATACCTTCTCTGTCTTTTGCAATGATACCCTTTCTGTCGCACATAACGATATCCTTAACGCCAAGGCTTGTAAGAAGTTTTGCGATTGCAACGCCTGCCGCACCTGCTCCGCTGAATACTACGTTGCAGTCTTTAAGGTCTTTTTTGACAACTTTAAGAGCATTGATTATAGCAGCTGCACAAACTACTGCCGTGCCGTGTTGGTCATCGTGGAAAATAGGGATATCGGTGCATGCTTTAAGTTTTTCTTCGATTTCAAAGCAACGAGGCGCCGAAATGTCTTCAAGGTTGACGCCGCCGAAGCTACCCGAGATAAGTTGAACGGTTTTTACGATTTCGTCGACGTCTTTCGACTTGATGCAAAGAGGGAATGCGTCTACTCCGCCAAATGCTTTGAACAAAACGCATTTGCCTTCCATAACAGGCATACCTGCTTCAGGTCCGATGTCGCCGAGACCCAAAACTGCAGTGCCGTCGGTTACGACTGCGACCATGTTCCAACGACGAGTAAGGTCGTAAGATTTTGAAATGTCTTTTTGGATTTCAAGACAAGGTTGAGCAACACCCGGAGTGTAAGCAAGCGACAACTCTTCCTTTGTCTTAACCGATGCTCTAGGAGTGCATTCGATTTTACCTTTCCACTGATAGTGAAGTTTTAATGACTCTTCTGCGTAATTCATATTGTCTCCTTTATGCTAAAAAATTATTTTTCCCATGGGAATACGTACTTCAAGCCCAAATCGTCACGGACTTTGTTCATTTCTTGTTGAACTGCTTCGTTGATAGGTACGCCGCTGTCCTTTCTTTGTTGCCATACGTCGTATTCTTTTTCGCCTGCCGAGTAGATACGGTCTTGTCCCGGAGCTTTCTTAGAAGCGCGAACTGCACGAATGATTTCGCCGGCCTTCTTTCTGCAAAGTTCTTCGCCAAGGAAGTGGTTCGTGTCGATTGCGATAAAGAAATGTCCGAGATGATAAGGAACTTTGTTTCCGTTTTCGTCAACGCCGTTAAGAGCCTTGCCGTATGCGCCGTCTTGCAAGCAAGCCGACAACAATTCGACTACCATTGCATAGCCGTAACCCTTGTATCCGCCGAGAGCTTCGCCGATACCGCCGAGTGTGGTCAATGCGGCAGTGCCCTTTCTGATCATTTTAAGAGCTTCGCCTGCGTCGCCTTCGACAGGATTGCCGTTAAGGTCAATCATAGTACCCGGATGTACTTTTTCGCCAATTCTTGCGTAATACTCGATTTTGCCGTTTTGCGTAATAGAAGATGCGCAGTCAATCAAGAAATCAAACGGTTCGTCGGTAGGAATACCGATTGTAAGAGGGTTTGTTCCGAACATGCCTTCAACGCCGAAAGTAGGAGCAACCGACGGACGAGCGTTCGTACCGGTGATACCGATGCAACCTTCTTTACAAGCCATAGTAGGATAATATCCTGCAATTCCGTAGTGGCAGGAATTGCGAACTACAACCATACCCATGCCGTATTTCTTTGCTTTTTCGATGGCAAGTTTCATTGACTTATAGCCGATGACTTGTCCCATTCCGTCGTGTCCGTCAACGACAGCGGTCGTTTCGGTTTCTTTGACGATTTCAAAATTTGTAACAGGATTTTGAATTCCTGCATTGATACGGTCGATGTAAATCGGCTTAAAACGGTTGCAGCCATGCGATTCGATACCGCGTCTGTCCGATTCAAGCAAAACGTCGGTACAAATTTTCGCGTCTTCTCTCGGAACTCCGACACCCACGAATGCGTCGGTAACAAACTTAGCTGCAGTATCCCAATCTAAAATAACTTTTGGCATAATGTTCTCCTTATATATAAAAAATGTTTTCAAATTCTTAGGTAAGTATAACACCCTTTTAAAAAAATGTCTATATTACGAAATGACTTTTTTAATCATTTAAGCGTTCGGCGCTTTAACGCATACGTCGATTTAAAGCGAATTAAAAATCGACAAAAAGAAACAGCTTGATTGCAGAGCAATCAAGCTGTCTTTTTGGAACCACATGTATGGCGATTAATCAACAGGATTAATCAAGTAGTAGCCTCTGTTCTTCAAAAGAACTTTCGTTCCTTCGACAACTGCGGTAAGTGGGTTTGCGCAGACTTCAACAGGAAGTGAAACTGCTTCTTCCAAGAACTCTTTAAGTCCAGGGATTTGTGAACCACCACCGTCGCAGATAATACCTGCGTCAACCAAGTCAGCAGACAATTCAGGAGGTGTGATTTCGAGAACGTTACGGATAACGCTTACGATTTCAGCAAGTACAGGAAGTACGACCATTCTGATTTCTTGCGAGTTGATTTCGGTTGATGACGGAATACCTTTCATAAGGTCACGTCCGCAAACTCTCATCGTTCTGTCGTCATCTGCGTACAATGTTGCAAGTTCCTTCTTAACCTTTTCAGCGGTCATAGGTCCGATGACAAGGTTGTGGTTCTTGTGAACATACTTGATGATTTCGTTATCGATGTAAGTACCTGCGATTCTGATTGATTGTGACAATACAACGTCGCCGAGTGCAAGAACACCAACGTCAGTTGTACCACCGCCGATATCGACGACCATAACTGCTCTTGAATTGTAGATATCGTTTCCTGAACCAATAGCACCTGCTTTGATTTCTTCTTCGATAAATACGTCTTGGATACCCATTTCAACTGCAAGTTGTTTCATTGCTTCTCTTTCGATTTGTGTAACTTCCGAAGGGCAGCAGATGAGGCAAAGTGCGTTTTGGATGTTCTTCAAGTTGTTGACTCTGGTGAAAACGTATTTAAGGAGTGCCTTAGCAGCTTCCATATCAGAGATAACACCTTCACGAAGAGGTCTGCAAACTTTAATCTTGCTGTGGGTCTTACCAATCATTGAGTAAGCATCTGCACCACCGGCAATAACTTCGCCTGTTTCGATGTCAAATGCTACGACTGACGGCTCATTGAAGATGATGCCGTGGCCTTGAACGTAAACCAAAAGGTTTGTAGTACCAAGGTCAATACCAATACCGACTTTCTTATTCTTGTCTTCAGGTTGATTGAAGACTAAATCAAATTGTTTTTTCATAATTTCTCCTTTACGAATTTATTGAATTTAACGAATAATCGCAAGATTATTCAACAGGTCTTTGCAAATAGTTGCCTCTGTTTTTAAGCAAGTACTTCGTTCCTTCTACGATAGAAGTCAAGCAGTTAGGCGAGATCGTGCAAGGAAGCTTGAGTTCTGCTTCAAAGTATTCTTTGATACCCGGTATGCAACCGCCGCCGCCGTTGATGGTGATACCGTTTTTAAGGATATCTGCCGAAAGTTCAGGCGGAGTTCTTTCCAACGTTGCAAGAATGACGTGCTTAATTCTGTCAAATGCTTTGAGCATGATTTCACGAATTTCGCCTTGTCTGATAGTAACCGTAGCAGGTTGTCCTTGGCTAAGATGTCTACCGGAAGCCTCGCATTCTTTTTCTTCGCCGACGATTGGTGCCAAAGTTGCAAGTTCGAACTTAAGTCTTTCTGCAGTTCTTTCACCGATAAGAAGATTGTAGTGTTGCTTTACATATTTTGCGATTTCGTTATCGAAATATCTACCTGCGACACGGATAGAATCCCAAACGACAAGGTCGCCACAGGAAAGAACACCGATATCGGTTGAACCACCGCCGATGTCAACTATCATACAGCCGGTAGTTTGGTAAATGTCGCAGCCTGCGCCGACAGCGCCAGCTTTAACTTCTTGTTCGATAAATACGTCTTGAATACCCATATCGTGAGCCAAGTTGATGAGTGCGGCACGCTCAACTACTGTGATCTCTGACGGGCAACAAAGCAAGATCGTTGATTTAGCCCAATCGATATCATCTGCTCTGTCAAGTTTTGAGAAGATATACTCAAGTAATGATTTCGTTGCATCGAGGTCTGCAACAACGCCACCTTCAAGCGGTTTAACAACACGGATTTTGTCGTGCGTTTTTCCTGCCATAAGTTTTGCCGAGTGACCACAAGCAATGCATTTCTTTGTTGCTTTATCGTAAGCAACGTATGATGGTTCGTTGAAAACGATACCTTGTTTTGCTATATAAACAAGAGTGTTAGCAGTACCAAGGTCGATTCCGATTTGCAATACTTCTTTTGCCATACAAATTTTCCTCCAAAAGTTTTTGCCGTAAAATGAATTTTTCAATTTAAAAACTTGTGACCAACGTTTACGGTTGCCGCCCGAAAACTATCAAAACCTTAATTGTACACTCAAACGAAAAAAATTTCGGTGAAACGAAATTCTTCATCAAAATTAAGTCTCGTTAGTCATGTGCGTTTAAAATTATGGAAAAATGGTCTCCGTTTTTATGTCTAAGAATATTTTATTTCCTTATAGGGCGTTTGTCAATACCGATTTTAAAAAAAATTGCATATTTTTGCAACTTTTTTTCATTTATGCATTGAAAACGCTTTACATTTTTCTAAAAAAAGGTAAAATCAACTATCTGCCCATAAAATTTTTCGCACTTTTGTATTTATCGCAATTTTTTTGAACAAAACCGCCTATTATTCTTCTGAAAATCTCGGTTATTGCAAATCTTTCAAATTTAGTCAAATAGCGCTGTCGTCGGTTTTATAAAATATACGCCCCTTTTCCGTCTTTTATGTCAACGCATATATGATTTGTCAATCAAAATGCCGCCTGCTTCAAGCAATCTGCAAATCACGGTTTTCCGCAACGCTTTAAGGTGACTATCCGTCGGCAAAAGCAACTATGCAATGGCGAGTAATAACGATTACTCGTACAATGACAGATCGAAAGCGCGTACGGTTAAAGTTTCGCTTAGTTATTTACGATATTCGGCAAAACGATACAAACTTCGCCATAAATAAGAAAAGCGGCATTGCCGCTTCTCTTTTAAAATCCTCTTTTAGCGTTTCCTTTTGAAAGTCATAGGTTCTTGAATGAAAAGATTTTCGCCCATATCGCTGAACGTGTTTACTCTTCTCACTTCACCGCCCGTGATTTGTTTTGTCCACGCCTCATATTCGCGCTTTTCTTTTTCGCATTCTTCTCTGCCGAGGTCATCAAGCCATAAGCACATTGCTACGTCTTCTTTCCACTTTTTACTTTGATTCTTTTTTACCTTGTGATACTCCGGTTTTACGCCGAGAATATCACCGAGTAACAATTCGTCATACATAATTACCTCCTTCTGCAACGTCTAAAGCCCCTGCAAGTAGGTTATGAAAAGCTGCTTCGACAAACGTTAATGCATCATTTATTTTATTTGTAATTATATTATAATATATATATCATTTTAAATCAATAGGTATTTTATGGCTTTAAAAGACAGATTTTGTAACATTCTGCTTTTATACTCTTGCCGCATCTTGATTCGAATTTTGCTTAGAACGTTAAAAGGTTTTTGCTTTAATGCTCTCTTGATTTCAATTCTTAAAAATTCTCTTGATTTCATCCGCACGATTTATCGCTTTTCGATTTTTGCCGCTTAGTCCTTCGTCTTAGCTCTGCAAGTTAATTAAAACAAACTTTATGCCTTGTCAAAACGTTATGCTTTGTCAAAGAAATTGCCGACTTTCCGAACAAACGCCGTCAGGTTTCGTTTTCGACTTTTTTGTCCTTGCGCTCGCCCGTATTTGTTCCGCTTCCGAGTTTTATGTAATAAAGGTTGAGCATAAACATAAATTCAACGAGCGTAAATACGGACAAACAAATAAGTCCTATCCAGATTCCCGCCAAAAAACTCAATCCTGCCGCCACAACAGGCAAAACAAGCAAAACGATTTTTTTGTTGCGTCGTGCAAGCAAATATTTGGCGACCATAACGTTTACGACGAAAAATGCAGAAAGCACCGCAAGTGCGGCAAGATAAACGTTGTCGAAAAATTTGTCGTAATAATATATGTATGCCATAGTCGCCTCCGTTTTGCATTTTAGTTTCGTTTCGTGAAACGCTTTTATTCTATACTCTTTAAACAAGAGAAATTTGATTTATATTTGGTTTTTTTGACTAATTTTGGCTAATGCTTAAAGTTTATCCGAAAATATTGGGGTTTGACATAGCATTTCTTAAAGTGTATAATGTCTAAGATGAAAAACAAAAAGCTGAAACTGATTTCGACAATAGTCGGCAGCGTCGTAAACGCCGCTCTTGCCGTTTTAAAACTGTACGTCGGGCTTATATCGAACTCGATAAGTATTCTTGCGGACGGCATCAACAACTTTTGCGACACCTTCGGCTTTATAGGAGCGTCGATAGGCATTGCGGTCAGCGATAAAAAACCGACCGATAAATTTCCTTACGGTTTCGGAAAAACCGAACACGTCGTTTCGCTTTTGATTTCAGTGCTTATTCTCGTCATAGGCGGGCTTTTTTGTTATCAATCGCTTGAAAGAGTTTTTATGCCTTTGCCGATTACGTTCAACTGGTTGCACTTCGGACTTATCGCCGCAACCATTCCCGTAAAAATCGGACTTGCCGTCTTCCTATGGTGGGTAGACAAAAAATCCGATTCGCCGATTGTCAAAATCGAAAAACTCGACTGCATACTCGACGCTTCCATAACAGCAACCACTCTGCTCGGTTTCGGAATATCGAAATACACCAGCATATCTGTAGACGGCATATTCGGCGTGGCGATTGCGGCCATTATTGTAGTTGTAGGCGTAAAACTTGCCGCAAAGAGTTTCGGAAATCTTATCGACAAAAAAGACGAAGCAACTTACGACTCGCTTTGCGAATTATTTAAGACTTACGGCTATGCCGACGTCGACGTAAAGATTTTCGGTTTCGGCTCGGAAAAATACGCCGTCGCGGTTATAAGCGAAATCGACGAAGATAAAGATTTGGCAATAAAATCGGAAGCGAAAGAAAAACTTAATCTTACGCTTTATATCGATACAGGAAACAATCTTTTAACAGAACAAATAACAGAGCAAAACAATAAAAACGATAAAGGAGAAAATTATGGCGAAAAAGAATGATAAAAATGCCGAAGTCGTTTTAAACGAAACAGTCGACGAAACTTCCGAGAATCAAGAAGAAAAAGACTTACAAACAGAACAATCCGCTAAAAGCGAACAGGCGGACGACAAAACGGCAAAGGGCAAAAAGGAAAAGAAAAAAAGAGTAAAACGTAAGGACTTACCGCCCGAAGAAAGAAAGCGCCTTTTAAAGCGTGACCTTATTATCACAGGCTCGGTTTTAGGCGGCGTTCTCCTTTTCTTTATTATATTGATTATTATTTCCGCGGCAGGAAAGAGCGCAAACTTCAAAAAAGCGGCAAGCATGGCAAAAGTCGGAACCCGTTTTTCGGAAATATCGACGCCTGCCGACAAAACGGCGGCAACCGAAAAAACTTTCTTCTGGGACGACGAACTCAAATGTTATACGTTTGTCACGCCTAGCGACGACCCTGCAACTACCGACGTAGACGAAAGCGAATTCAGAGTTCTGCAACTTACCGACGTGCATATCGGCGCAGGTGCGTTCAGCGCAAAGAAAGACGCTTGGGCTTTGGAAGCGGTTGCGGAAACCGTCAGAAAGGCAAAGCCTGACCTCGTTGTCGTAACGGGTGACGTTGCTTACCCTGTTCCGTTCCAAGCAGGAACGTTCAACAACCAAAAAGAAGCCGAAATGTTTGCAACGCTTATGGACTCGCTCGGCGTTTACTGGACAATGAGCTTCGGCAACCACGATACCGAAATTTACAGCTTGTATACCCGTGAAGAAATCGTAGAAAGAGTTTACACTCAAAACAAATGGAAATACTGTCTTTTCACACCGGGTCCTACAAATATCGACGGCAAAGGCAATCAACTTATCAACGTTCAGACCGCAAACGGCGAAATAACTCAATCGCTTTACCTTATCGACTCGCACAGCTACACCGACGGCGACTATTTCGGAATCGCTTGGAAATACGACAAAATTCACGATAATCAAGTTGCTTGGTATGCCGACAGCGTTAAGAAAGTCAACGACACAAACACGGCTCGCGGTTTCAGCAACGACGTCAAATCGCTTATGTTCTTCCACATTCCGCTCGTTCAATTCCAAACCGCTTGGAACGAGTTTGTAGCCAACGGACATAAGAACACCGAAAACGTAACTTACTATTACGGTATGGCAGGCGAAAAAGGCGAAAAGTGCTACCCTGGCAAAGCGGACGGCAAAATGTTCGACAAGATTTACGAACTCGGCAGCACGAAAGGCGTCTTCTGCGGACACGACCACTACAACAACTTCTCAATCGATTATAAGGGCGTTCGCTTAACTTACGGAATGAGCATCGACTATCTCGCCTACGCAGGCATTTATAAAAAGATTGCACAGCGCGGCGGCACACTTATTCTCACAAAGACGAACGGCACGTTCGACGTAAAGCCTATCGCTTACCAAATAGACGATATGCGCTATATGAACTACTACAATCAAGATTGATAATTTCTTTAATCAAAACAAAAAAAAGGAAGCCGGCGGCTTCCTTTTTTGTTTGTCTTTTTTTATTGTTCAAAAAATTACAACGACTAGCAAACACCATATTACGGCAACCGACAACCACCGCCCGACGCTAAAAGGCATCCGTTATCGATAAAAAACAAACCGGTCTTTATCGATAATAAACGGACTAACCTTTATCGATAAAAAATTCACTCGGCTTTATCGATAAAATTCTACAATTATTATCGATAAATTTTTATCAAATAATTCAAAAAGACTTGACATTGTCTTAGTTTGAGTCTATGTTAAATACAGAGGTGCTTATGGAAAACGAGAAAGCGTCCAAGGCAACTATATCGAGGTTGCCGAGATATTTGCGCTATTTGCTCGAATGCAAAAGACAAGGCAAACTTAACATTTCGTCAACGACTATCGCAAACGATATGCAGCTGAATTCGGTTCAGGTGCGTAAGGACCTTGCGATTATTTCAAGCGTCGCAGGAAAGCCGAAACTCGGCTTCGACGTCGATTTGCTCATACACGACATCGAAGGCTACTTAGGCTACAACAACACCAGCGAAGCGGTTATCGTCGGCGTCGGCGGACTCGGAAGGACTTTGCTAAGCTACGACGGATTCAAAAAATACGGCTTGCACATCGTTGCGGGCTTTGACGTCAATCCCGAAGTCGTCGGGCAAGAAATCAATCACGCAAAGGTCTATCCTTTTGACGAGTTGCCGAAATTCATAAAGGAAAATAAGATTTATATCGGCATCATCACAACCCCGAAAGCGGTTGCACAATCGATTGCCGAAACTATGATTTCAGCAGGAATTAAAGCCATTTGGTCATTTGCGCCTTGCCATTTGAAACTCCCTGAAAACATTGCGCTCAAACAAGAAGATATGGCGTCGTCGCTTGCGGTGCTTTCAAAAAGACTTTCGGAAATTATGAACAACGAAAATTAGGAGGGATTATGGACAAAGAGCAAATTATAGCAAAAAGAAAAACTAAATTGATTTTTCTCGAAAACAATCAGGTAGTAAAGGAATTTGACCCTTTGTTCCCTAAATCGAGTGTTCTTAACGAAGCGCTCAATCATTCGATGGTCGAAGAATCGGGACTTAGCGTCCCTCGCCTTATCGACATAAAACTCGAAGGCGCAAAACGCAGTATAACGATGGAATATGTCCACGGCCATGACCTTGAAACGATTATGAAGAAAGACGCCAAAAACATTCAAAGACATATCGATTTTATGGTGGACGTCGAACTCGAAATGCATTCTAAAAAGGTCGAAGGGCTTAAAAAGCTCAAAGACAAGTACGGTGACAAACTTTGCAAAGCTCCGTACGACGCAACGACTCGCTATGAGCTCTTCAATCTTTTGGAGAAATTGCCGACTCACACAAAACTTTGTCACGGTGATTTCAACCCGTCGAACATAATGATTGACGATAACGGCAATTACTACATCATAGACTGGTCACACGCAACGCAAGGTAACGCATCGGCAGACGCTGCGCTCACCTATCTTCAATTCGTGCTTGCCAAGAAACAAAAAGTCGCCGACCTTTATCTCGACGCATTTTGCAAAAAGAGCGATACCGCCGTTCAATACGTCAAAAAGTGGCTTCCTATCGTCGCCGCGGTTACGGCAATCAACGTGGAAGACGAAGAACAAAGAAAAATTTTGGACGGATTTGTCAAAGACGTTTTCAAAACAAATCAATAATCATTGACAAATCGGAAACGCCGCTAAATGTCTGGTTTGACGCTTGTCGCAACAGTTGCGTTTTATTGAAAACGTTAAATCAAACGGCTTTTAGTCGAAAAAAGTTTGCTAAAACGACTAAAATAAATGCTCTGTTTAAACGTTTTATTTAGTTTTATCAAACCGTAACCGAATCGCCGCTTAACGAAATCGTTAAACTTAAAATCCATAATTTAAGTTACGCAATTTAATTAGAGCAATAGGCAATTCAAATAGTCGGTTAAATCGTGCAAACTTAAATCGTGCAAACTTAAAAATTAAAAAGTTTTACAAAAAAAGACGGAAAATCCGTCTTTTTCTTTATCGCTTTTTATAATTTTATAAATCAGTCAAAAGGCTCAAAGTGTTCTTCGTGATTTATGAAATATGTGAAGCCTTTAAACCCTATCGACTTTAACATTTTTACCGTTTCGTCAAAGTCCTTATAAACGTCGCCGCGATGCGCGTCCGAACCGAAAGATACTTTTCGTCCGCCGAATTCGTAATACTTTTTCAATATTTCTTCATTCGGACAAAGCGCGTGATGCGTGTTGACTTCGAGCGTCTTATCTAATTCGATTATGCGTTTTAAGATAGGTTCGAGCAATTCTTCGAACTCGGCATAATGCATAAGTTTGTCGGCATATCCCGCATTTCTGACGCAGTAGCCGATATGCCCCACTATATCGTATCTGTATGGCACTTCCAAACTTTGTCTGACTTTTTTAAGGTATGCGCCGTATGCGTCGCTTTTTGCTCTGTCATTGAAATAGTCGGCGAAATACACGTCGTAGCCGTCTACAAAGTGTACGCTGTTTATCACGGCGTCAAGCGGCAATTCGTTTATGATTTTTTCATAACCGTCATAAGTGTTTTCGTCAAATCCGACTTCGACGCCGAAACCGAGATAAAAACCTTTTGGCGCACGCTCCCTTTCACAAAGCAAATCGGCTTCGTATGCCTGAACGTCAAGTTGCGTCCAGCCTTTAGGCGCATTGTTATAATCTTGCAAAGCGTCAAGGTCGAGGTGGTCGGTTATGCAAAGATACTTGCCGCCGCTCCTAACAGCCGTTTCGACCATTTCGGAGATAGGCACGTGTCCGTCCGCAGAATGTTCCGAATGTGTATGACTGTCAACTTTTTTCATCAGTTTTCTTCCTTGGTGAGAACCGCCTTAATTCTTCTTACACCTGCCGACGAGCTTTGTTCTTTAACGATGTGGAAATGTCCCAAATCGCCCGTATTGCTTGCGTGTGGTCCGCCGCAAATTTCCTTTGAAAAACCGATTGTGTAAACTTTGACTCTTTCGCCGTATTTCGACGCGAACACGCCGATTGCTCCGTTTGCCTTTGCTTCGTCAACCGTCATTTCTTCGCATTTGATATCGGCTTTCTTTGCTATTTCGGCGTTGACTCTTTCTTCGACTTTTTCGATTTCTTCTTTTGTCAAAGGTCTGTCGAAATTGAAATCGAAACGCAATCTTTCGGCGGTTATGTTACTGCCCTTTTGCATAATGTTAGGGTCGCCCAAAACTTCCTTTAAAGCAGCGTTCAAAAGGTGAGTTGCCGAATGGAGTTTTGCGGTTTCTTCGCCGCCGTCCGCTAAGCCGCCTTTAAATTTTTGGTCTGCACCGAGCTTCGATTTTTCCTGATGCTCTTTAAACGCAACTTCATAGCCGTCGGTGTCCACGTCAAATCCGTTTTCCTTTGCGAGCTCAACCGTCATTTCGAGAGGGAAACCGAAAGTATCGTAAAGTCTGAATGCGGTCTTGCCAGAAATTGTTTTTGTAGGAATGTGGGTGATGACCTTTTCAAATTCTTTAAGTCCCGATTCGAGAGTCTTTGAAAAACGTTCTTCTTCGAGTTTGAACTCTTCGACGATTTTCGCCGCATTGTTCTTTATAGATTCGTAAACGTCTTCATATTTCTTGATATAAAGTTTTGCTATTTCTTCGAGCGCACCTTGTTCAAGACCGAGTTTCTTTGCGTATCTTACGGCGCGACGGATAAGACGTCTTAAAACGTAACCTTGGTCTACGTTAGACGGCGTAATTCCGTTGACGTCGCCGAGCATAAACGTTGCCGTTCTGACGTGGTCGGCAATTATTCTCATAGCGACCATATCTTCGCCGCCGTCCGAATATTTCTTGCCGGAAAGCTCTTCGAGTTTCTTGATTGCAAAATCGAACAAGTCCGTTTCATAAACCGATTTGTAACCGTTCAAAATGCAAAGAGTACGTTCGAGTCCCATGCCCGTGTCTACGTTCTTCTTTTCGAGCGGGGCGAGTTTGCCGTCTTGTCCCTTGAAATATTGCATGAATACGTTGTTCCAGATTTCAAGATATTTGCCGCAATCGCAAGCAGGACTGCAATCCGGCGAACACGCAGGTTTGCCCGTATCGATAAACATTTCGGTGTCAGGTCCGCAAGGTCCGGTTATTCCGGCAGGTCCCCACCAATTGTTCTTTTTAGGCAAAAAGAAAATTCTTTCTCTCGGGAGTCCGAGACTTGCCCATATATCTGCCGACTCGTCGTCGCGCGGACAGCTTTCGTCGCCTGCGAAAACGCTGACCGACAAACGGTCGAGCGGAATTCCCAAAACTTTTGTCAAAAATTCAAACGACCAGCTGATTGCTTCCTTTTTAAAGTAATCGCCGAGCGACCAGTTGCCGAGCATTTCAAAGAACGTGCAATGCGACGCGTCGCCTACTTCTTCGATGTCGCCCGTTCTGACGCAAATCTGAACGTCGGTAAGTCTTGTGCCTTGCGGATGCTTTTCTCCGAGAAGGTACGGAACAAGCGGATGCATTCCTGCCGTTGTAAATAAAACCGTCGGGTCGTTTTCCGGTATCAACGATGCGGACGGAATGATTGCGTGACCGCGTTCTTTAAAAAATCCAAGGTACTTTGCTCTAAGCTCATTTGATGTCAATTTTTCCATTTTATCCTCTCATTTTACAAATGAAATTTTCTTTTTATTTCTTCTTTAAGTATGCCCCTGCCGCTGAATATTCCGTACAGCACGGCAAAGATAAGCAATGCGCCCGAACCGCTTGCGCAAACGATTGTAGGCACCCAAACGTGCGTTTTGACTATAAGGTTGTACACGACCGGTACAAGTCCCAAAAACGCCACGCCCAAAAGATTCAATATGAACGGCCCTGCGCTTTTTACCGCAAGCGATAAAATCATCAAAAGCACGCCGCCAAGTAAGATGATTATCGGAACGGCATAATTTGCCGCCCACTTGACGTTCGGGCTGAGTTCTTCTAAGCCATACGCCACAATCACCAAAAACAATATCTGAAAGAATATCTTCACCGCCGCGTTACGTTTTGAAAATACAGTTTCGAACACAACGAAAAAGTATGCAAGCAATGCGATGACCGACAAGCTCCATAACAGTTTGTGCGGCAACACAAGATTGATTGTAAGACAAGTTACGCTTACCGCCAAAGCTATTATAATATAAATAAGTCCGAATGTAACGTTATTTTTTCTTTTGGTTTTTTTTATTATCGGAAAAGCAAGGTCGTCGCCGTCAAGCGGTCTGTGACAAAGAGGACAAACTCTGGCGCTTCCTTCGATTTCGACGTCGCAATTTTTACAATACAATTTGCTCCTCCCTGAAATTAGAAAGTATTTTGACCTTTATGCCCTCTTTTGACAGCGAAGTGAAAAATCTGCGTTCGACTTCCGTTTCGGCAATGGTGCGCGTAAACGTAAGCATAAGGTCGTCGCCGTTTGAAAGCGCACCGCAGTTTACGGGATTGTTGTTGGATACGTTAAGGTTGAAAAACACCTTTTCCACTCCTGCGCCCTCAGGCATATTTGCAATTCCCAAGTTTGAAAATATAATCGAATGCTTGGACTTAAAAAACAACTTTCCGAGTCTTATGAAAAAGAATTTGAGCGGAAGCGGCAAAATTTTGAACGCAAACGTGTTTATGCCGTTGACAGTCGTGTTTATCTGCTTTTGCTGTTCTTCTTTTTTCGCCGCAGCTGCCATTTGTTTTTTGACGACTTCGATTATCGTTTCAAGTTTTTCACAGTCTTTCGGATAAACGTAAATTTTTGTGAAAAGAACGAAATTCTTCAAACTTTCCGACGGAAACTGATTCCTGAAATTTATCGGCACCATAACGACAACGGGTTTCTTCTTTTTTTTGTCGTTGTCGTAAATCGCCTTTATAAGTTCTGCGGCAACAATGTGCGTTACGTTGCAATCGTATTTCTTTGCGACTTCTTTAACTTCCGAAACGCTGACCGTTCCGCTTATAGAGCCGTAACCTTCGCCGACAAATTTATGTCCCGAAACGACGGTCGGACTTGCTCCCGCAAATTTTTTAAGTTCGATATCTTTAAGCCTTGTCTTTTCGGCATACTTGCGAAAGCTGTCTTCGGTTTCCGCTTCGGTCGGCACAGCATTTAAATCTATTACGTTTTCGCTTGACGGAGTTTTTCCGCATTTAACGGCATAAGCATAGACGATTGCGCGCATAAACACCATTGCGCCCGTTCCGTCGGTCAGTCCGTGGAACATATCGAGTGATATTTTTTTGCCGAAATAGCACAGTCTGAACAGATAGCCGTTTGTGAGTTTCGTGTCTATCTTTTTAAGCAAAATGCCGTCGTCTTTGAATACTTTGAACGGCTTTACGTTTTCTTCGAGATAGTACCAAAAAACGCCTGCTCTTTGGCGTACCTTGTAAAGCGGAAATCTGACGATTACTTCGTTTAAAGCGTCGAGCAAAATTTCGGGCTTTATCGCTTCGTCCATAATGACCGACAATCGAAATATGCTTTGCGTCGTATTCGTCGTCATTACGGGATAAAAGCTTGCGGAATAATCGAGCTTAAACCAATCCAAAGTTCTTTTCATAGGTTTATCTTATTCTTAAATCAAAGCCTTGTCAATCAAATTAGCGTCGGTATAATGCGGCGCGCTGCGGCATATATTGTCACAGGTGAAATTATGGAAGAGAATAAAATCGTAAAAACTCACAATTTGAAATATGAAAACGAAAAGAAAATCACGCTCAGCGGAATAAAGAACGTCGAAAGCTTTTCCGAAAGGCAAGTCTTTATGACTTTATCAAACGGCAAAACTCTGACTCTTGACGGCATAGGACTAGGCGTTGTCAATCTCGACGTCGACGGCGGCAATCTTGAAATTGACGGCGAAATAACAAAGCTCGTTTACTTAGGCGAAAAAACGCCGAAGTCGTTTTTCAAGAAGTTGTTTAAATGACGGTAAGCATTCCTTATCAAACGATAGGCGCGCTCGTGTGCCTTGGCGTGGGTCTTGCTTCGGGCTTTGCATTTTTTGTTTTCGGGCTTTTCAGACTTAAACCGCCTTTAAGATTTATTGCCGATTTGTTTTTGACGCTCGGCTCGTTTGCTCTGCTGTTATATTGCTTGCAAACGACTCAAAACGGCGACGTAAAATTTTATCACGTCGCCGTTGCCGCCATAGGACTTTTATCTGCTCTAATGCCGCTAAAAAAGCTCTCCGATAAACTGAAAAGCAAAAAACTGTTCAAGAAAAAGGACGAAAATATCACGTCGCCGTCTATCGACTGACAATGCTTTTCTTAGCCTATCAACTGACGACTCCTTTATACAAAGATACTTTAACCATAAACATCGCTCATAAAGCGGTATCATAAATCGAGCTTTAACAAACAGCGCTCTATATATAAAATTTTATCATTGATTATTAAAACAAAAACCGCCGATATCGGCGGTTTTATTTGTCTGGTTTTTTCGTTATTTACCTTCGTAAACTTGTTTGATAATCTTGTCGAATTTTTCGACTTTCATATCCTTGCCGTTCAAGAAAGTATTTACAACGCTGTTGTATTTTTCGGTTTTCTTTGCCGAAAGAAGAGCTTTTTCGATATTGCTCTTAATCGTAAGTCCCGTTTCCGTTCCGTCGACCTTGATGACGTAATCGAGAGGCAAATATCCGCTTTCTTTGAAATCGTCTGCCGTTTCGTTAAGTTCCGTTCCGCCGTTTGCTTTGTAGCTGTCAACGTCGTAAGGCACGTCGGTTGCGTAAACCAAGAAAATTCCGCAGTATGCGCTACTTGTCGAGCCTTCGTCAATGAAGTTTTCGCCGATAACGTAATAATCGCTAAGATTTGCACCCGTGCCTATTGCGGCAGTTCCCGTACCCTTTGCGATAACCGCTCTTGCTCTTTCTTCAAACTCGTCGATATATCCCGACTTGCCGACTTCTTCAGGGGAAATAAGGTAACCAAGTCCGCCGTTGTTGCTATCTTTATTTACCGAGCCGCTATCATCGCCCACAAGATAAAGCCACGCCGAAACGACTTCGTTTCTCCAATAAATCTTTTGCATAAGGCTAAGACCTAAGCCATCGCATACGCTGTCACATTGTTCCAAACTTGCCTTATATTGGTCAACTATACCGATTTTAGTTCCCTTAGTAAATGCCGGCCATTCAGTAAGAAGATATGCCATCGAAGGGCAGATAGTCGCATTATATTTAATCTCGACTTTGCCGTCGTTTGCCACGACTTCGATAAGTTTGTTGTATTGTTCTTCCGTCAATGCGTCGGTTTTATTACATTCGTGATTCGGGCAAGTCATAGGGTCGCAATCGTCTTCGCACTCGTGCTTGTCACATTCGTAATCGGCATCATAGTCGTGATTGGTGATTTTGACTTTATGGTTCATTGCGAGTTCGTCACGGAACGCTTTGATTTGTTCGACCGAGCTCGTTCCGTTCGTTACAAGGTCGGTGAGTTGTTTAAGCTCGTCTGCATTGAACTTCAAAAGGATGTTCGTCACAAAGCCATAGCGTTGACCTGCCGTCGTATGCAAGTTGTAAATCGTGTCGGTAAGGCTCGATTTAAGGCTTGACGTATAGTTGTCTTCAGATTGGACGAAACTTTGTTCGTTTTGGTCGATAAGAGATTTATACTTTTCTTCTATTTCGGCATCGGTAACGTTTTGGTCAGCCGTTAAGCAACGCTCGAATTTTTCAAGCAAAACCGTTTCGTATTGTTCTTTAAGGAAATATTCGTACGAACGGTGATTCTTTTCGATTTTCGATTTAAGGCTCTTTACGCCTTCGTCCAAAACTTTGAGATATTCTTCTTCGGTGTAGCCCGATTCCATATCCTTGAACGTAAGGGTTGCAATATAGTCTTTGTCGAAGAAATATTTTTCTCTTTCGATTTCGACACCGACTTGCGGGTCGAAATCTTCTTCCGTTTCGGTAACTTCTTTTACCGTTCTCGGAGCGGTGTATTCATACCACTTAGCATAAAGTTTAAGGTTTTCGGTGACAGGAGTTTTGAAATCGTATCTTGCCGTCAAAGCCTCGTCCGTAAACCAACCGCCGAACTTGTAGCCGTCTCTTGTCGGAGCGGTAGGTTCGCTTGCATAGGTTCCGTCCTTTACGCCTTCGGTTTCAATGGTCGAAGTGGTTTCATAGTTAAGCTCGAAATACACCTTAAAGACTTTGTCGCTCTTTGCCTTTGGGGCTTCTTCTTTCTTGTTCGTTCCTTGATTTGCCTTTTTGTCCGCAATAAGTCCTTCAAGCACGGTGTCGAGCGATTTTTTCATATCTTTGTTTGTCGCTTTAATTGCCTTGTTAATTTCGGCATCCGTCAAAAACTTTTCAACGTCTACGGCTTCGGGAAGGTCGGTAATCGAAATGCCTTCCGGCGCATTTTCGATAAGATAAGCCTTTGCGAACATAACGAGAGCTTTTCTTTGATATAGCTGTTTTAACAAGGTTTCGACTGCTTCGCTCTTTGACATTTTATAATAGTTGACGTAAAGATAGCCATACGTATCATACGACGCTTTAAGATCGCCTTTTAAAATATCAAAGGATTGAGTAGAGTTCTTTCCGTTTACGGTCGTCGAATAGCCGACGGTCGCAACAACTTGATTAAAGTCCCTACTCTCGTTTTTCTTAAAAATCTGGTCACAAGCCGTAAACGTCACGGCAAGCATGCAGACTATTAAAATTAAAGCTAATAATTTTACCTTTTTCATATTAGTCTCCAATGTAATCTTAAACGTATGTATTATACACAACTTATTGTCAAAAAGCAACTAAAAACATACGTTAGCATTCCGAGAAGAACATAGCGAGCTTGTTTAATTTCTCTTCCGGCGTCATATCTTTCACGTTGAACACCAAAGCAGGCGGAATCGTTGACGTAAGCACTACGCTGTCACGCGATTTCGACACGGCTTCGATAAGTCTGTCGTTTTTGAAAACGTCGTCCGAAAGGAAATTGACTGCCGCGCCGCTTCTGTTTACGATAACGTTTTTCACGCCGAAGCCTTTTACGTTGTTCTTTATAAGCGCAATGTTGATAAGGTTTTTAATTCCTTTGTCAGGCACGCCGTAGCTAAGTTCTATATCGTTAAGCAAATCGTCGCGGTCTTTTACGCTTAAAACTTGCGCTATGCGCTTATACAGTTTAATTTTATCTCTCGGCGAAACGTAATCGCTCGGAATGTAAGTCGTAGCGTCGATTTTGAAATCGATATTTTCATCGTCCGTCTTTTCACCGGTCTTAATTTCCTTTATCGTTTCTTCCAAAATTTCAAGATACATTTCGTATCCCACTCTTTCGATATGTCCGTGTTGCTCCGCACCCAAAATATTTCCTGCGCCCCTTATGGACAAGTCCGCAAGCGAAATCTTGAAACCGCTTCCTATCTCGGTGTTGTCAAGCAATGCGTCGAATCTCTTTTGTGCGTCTTCCGTCATGCTCCTTGACGCAGGCACTGTGAAATACGCTTTTGCGAGCGCACCTCGTCTGCCGACTCTGCCACGAAGCTGATAAAGCTGACTGAGTCCGAAATTTTGCGAATCGATGACTATAAGCGTGTTTGCGTCCGGCAAATCGATTCCGTTTTCGATTATGGTCGTAGACACAAGCACGTCGAACTGTTTGTCGTAAAACGCTTCCACCGTGTCCTCGAGTTGCCTGCCGTTCATCTGTCCGTGCGCGTATCTGACCTTTATGCCGCCGCCGAGCATTCCCGACAGCTTGGCAGAAAACTCTGCGATTGTTTCTACCTTGTTGTACAAAACAAACACTTGTCCGCCGCGAGCGGTCTCAAACTTGATTGCGTCTATGACAAGAGAGTCGCTGTATTCTACGACGTAAGTTTCGACCGGCAATCTTCCGAGAGGCGGCGTTTCGAGAAGCGATATGTCTCTGACGCCCGAAAGCGACATATTGAGAGTTCTCGGAATAGGCGTTGCCGACAACGTAAGCACGTTTACGCTCGGATTTTTTTCTTTGAGTTTTTCTTTATGTTCGACGCCGAAACGCTGTTCTTCGTCAAGCACCAAAAGTCCCAAATCGAAAAATGCGACGTCCTTCGACAAAAGTCTGTGCGAGGCTATAATCATTTGCACGTCGCCTTTGATTAGACCGTCTAATATCTCCGCTCTTTCCGCCGCCGTTTGAAAACGAGTCAAAAGAGCAAGTTTAATTCCGAATTTTTCAAGTCTGGGTTTGAGCGTTTCGTAATGCTGTTTGCAAAGTATGGTGGTCGGTGCGAGCAACGCCGCCTGCTTTCCCTCCATAACGGTTTTGAACATAATTCTGAAAGCAACTTCCGTTTTGCCGAAACCGACGTCACCGCATATAAGACGGTCGATGACCTTGCCTTTTTCCATTTCTTGTTTTATGGTCGCAACCGCTTCTAATTGGTCGGCTGTTTCTTCATAAGGGAAATCGTCTTCAAATTGTCTTTGCTTTATCGTATCCGCTTGATAACAATGTCCTTTCGTCTTTTCTCTTTCCGCATAAAGATTTACAAGGTTTATCGCTATCTGCCTGACGGATTTTTTGACTTTTTCCTTTTCTCTTTTAAACTCTTTGCCGCCGAGTTTGTTAAGCGGAGGATTTTCTTCGCCGATAAACTTCGTGACGTTGTCCATCTGGTCGATTGCGACGTACAAATGGTCGCCGCCTTCATATCTTATGGACAAATATTCTTTTTTAAACTCGCCTACGTCAAAAACAGCCGTGCCTTCGCAAATACCCACGCCGTGTACCGAATGAACGACGTAGTCGCCGACTTTCGGCGGAGCGAACGATTTAACCTTTTTAACGCCGTCTGTTCCCCTGCCTTTACCGACAAGTTCGACGCTACCCACAACCAAAAGTTTGTACTTAGGATACAAAAAGCCTTGCTCTATATCTTCGTTTAAAATCGTGACTTTTCCGTTTTTCGGTTCGCCGCCCAACATAGGGGCGATTCCCTCTTCATACAAACTGTCCGAAACAAATTTTGCTCTTTCGGCGTTTCGGCAAAATAAAACTATCTTGAATCCGTTTGCCGAAAAACCTTTAAGGTCCGACACAAGCGAAGGATAATCGTAGCAATATCTGGTTACGGCTTTCGCGCCGAGATTTATCGTCTTTGTCGGAACAAACAAAGTGTTGTTCAAATTGAGCGACGACAGTCCTACAAGTCTTTTTTCTTGCAACGCGGCTTTAATGTCGCCCAGCGCAAGTTTTGCGGTCTGATGCCTTTTTGTGACTTCGCCGCCGTATTCCATAGACTTGAATCTGCCGTTAAACTCCTTATCGTACAGCTCGAATTTTTCGCCGACTATTTTCGGTTCGTCAAATATGACCGTTAAATCAAGGTCGAGCAAACTCTGCGTTCTTAAAAACGGCAACAGATATGCATATCGTCCGCTGAGTGCTCCTTCTTTAAGTCCGCCTATAAGTTCGGAAAAAATTTCTTTTACCCTTCCGCCGACAAGTTTGTTCACGGCAAGAACTTCATCGACGCTGCTCTTCGTAAATACAAGGTCGGACGACGGCGCAAGATAAACGGTTTTATATTCGCAAATCTTATCGCCGCTTTCAAGGTCTATTTCCTTTATGCTTTCGAGTTCGTCATCGAAAAAGCTGAGTCTTAACGGGTTTTTGACGCCGTAAGGAAAAACGTCTACAACGTCGCCACGAACGGAGAAATCGCCGAAATCGAAAATTTCGTCTTCTCTTTTATATCCTGCTTTAACAAGTGAATTTGAAAGAATGTTTAAATTGTAGTTTTTGCCTACTTCTAAATCGACTATGAAGTTTTCAAAATCTTTTAGGTCGCAAAATTTATCGCCGAGTGCGTCGGGCGAAGTGACGATTACGTCATAGTCGCCTTTTGCGATTTTGGCAAAATTCAAAGCGTTCAAGCCGTCCTGTTCTTTCGAATAATTTTTGCGGTATAGCAAAACGTCGTCGCGGCCGACGACCGTGACGACTTTTAAACCGTATTTTTTGAGTTCGTTTGACGCTTTTTTTGCTTGCAGTTTGTCTTGCGTGACGTAAAGTTTTTTTCCGTCTATTCCGCTCGTCAAATGCAGTTTTGCCCCTTCGGGGACTTGCAAAACGTCGGTTTTGTCCGAAAGCTCGAAATCGAACCCTTGTATGTTTTTAAATTCTAAAAACGGATACTTCATCTGTTAAGCTCCTGCATAAGCGCATCGAGCGTGGCTTCGCCTTTCGCCCATTTAGCCGCCGCAGTCGACGCCTTATCTATTGCGCCGCTTATTTTTTCCTTATCGTTATAAGCTATAGGAGAAAGCACTTTGTCGACAATGTTCACCGATTTGGTTTCGACCGCCTTGTCTTTGAACCCTACTCTTAATCTATTGAATTTTTCGGTGCAAATTTCGCTGACTATGTTTCTCATTCCGTTGTGCGTTCCGCTAGACCCTTCGAGCCTTAATCTTAGTTTTCCGACGGGAATGTCTGCGTCGTCGTATATGACAAGAAGGTCTTCGGGATATGCCCCGTATTTTCGCATAAGTTCTTTGACGGCTTCGCCCGACAAGTTCATAAACGTTTGCGGCTTTGCCAGCACCACGTCGTAGCCCGATATCGTTTTGACCGCTACTTTCGACTTGCATTCTTCCTTGTTGAATTTCATTCCGAGTTTTTCGCAAACGGCGTCAACCGTCATAAAACCTAAATTGTGATAGGTGTTTCTGTACTTCGGCGTCGGATTTCCGAGCCCTACTATAAGTTTCATATCTCTCCTACACTTGCCTTGAAATTATACGTCCCGAAGCAACGTTTTCCGTTATCATACTCGATTCGATAGCGGCAAACGGCTCTACGACGATTTTGTCGGCAACGTTCGTATTTTTTATATATGAGTTTTTTATCACGCAATTGTCGCCGATTACGCTGTTTATAATCGTTGACGAATATATCTTGCTTTTGCCTATATAACAGCTTCCTTTAATGACTGCATTGCCGCTTATCACGGCGTCCTTTTTTATAATCGCAACGTCGTCGATAACGGCGTTTGGCGAATCGATATAAACACCTTTAAGCAAATTACGGTCGATAATTCTTTTTCGCATCGCGTCGTAAATTGCAGCTTTGTTTCTTGCGTCGTCGGGGCGCAAAAATTCTTCCGACGTCAAAAAATAATTCTTTTCCGCTTCACCGACTCCGACCGCATAGCCGTTAAGAAAATTTATGCGATTTATATTTTTTGACTTCATCTGCCCGAAAACGTAGTTTAACGTTTCCCTTTTAATCAGCGGCATATCGAGATACAAAACGTAAGTGACTTCGGCAATCGGGTCAAGGCTGTTGTTAAAATCGCTTCCGACGATTTCGACGGGATACTTTTCAAGTTCTCTTAAAACGTAATCCCTGAGTTTTCTGCCAAGCATAACCTCTTTTGACAGTTCGGTTTCAATCAGATAAATAAATTCTTTCAGCATAGATTTATTCTATGCGCCGCCGCCCGAAATGTTGACTTGATTTTTATTGCTAAATGCGTCGGTTGCGGTTATGCTAAAATTCGGCTGAACTTATAATTCAAAAATGTCGATTGCCGAATCTAACGCTAAGTTATTTAGCTTTGATTTTTGTTTTTGCGTTTGCGCCTGAAATACTCGCTTATCACACTTCCGCAATCTTGCGCCATATAACCGCCGCTACATTCGATATCGTGATTGAACTTGCCCTTTTCAAATATATTTAGCACGCTTCCCGCGCCGCCCGTTTTCGGGTCGTACGCGCCGAAATAAACCGCCTTGATTCTCGACAGTTGCATTGCCATCGCGCACATAGGACACGGCTCCAACGTAACGTAAAGCTCGCAATCTTCAAGCCACCAGTTATTCAGTTTTTTCGCCGCTTCTTCTATGGCGACCATTTCGGCGTGATGAGTCGCCACAAGGTCACGCTCCTTGCGATTTATTCCTTCCGCTATTATTTCGCCTCGTTTAACGATGACTGCGCCGACAGGCACTTCGTCAAGTTTGTCGGCTTCTCTTGCAAGCTCTAAGGCTCTGAGCATAAATTTTTCTTCGTACATTTTTCCCTTTATGAAATCGTTCGATTTTACGATTCGATATGTTTTCTTTGCAACGCATAAGGACGTTAATTTAAAGCGTTTACTTCGGTCGACCGTTTATGAAGTTTACACGTAGCCGAATTGTTTTAACACTTTAAATATTCCTTCGTTTCGGACGGCGAGAGAATTTGCCCACTCTATGCCTATCGGGTGCGACAATCGTTCGCTTCCGACTTCGATTGTGAGCCCTTTGCCAAGCCCCGACGCTATAAACCAGTCTTTATGTCCGCCGTGGCTAAACGCCGCCGTTTTTGCGGCATATCCGTTCTCTTTCGATAAAGCGATAGCCAAATCTTTGCCGACTTCGTTATTATAGCCGTAATAAATTTCTTCGCCCAGTGAATGATAACACAAAACTAACGTTTTATCAAGCGACAAGCGTTTTAAAACCCTACTTTCGATTTCGGAAAAAGGCCTTTCGCCGATATAGTTTTCACTGCCTATCGTTGTTTTGTTTTTTGCGCCTTTTCCCCAACCTGCGTCAAAATTGACGTTAAGGTCAACGCCCCTGAGATTTGCCTTCCACAGTTTTAAATCGCTTCTCTCGATTTCGGCTCTGACTCTATCGTCAAGTTTATCTTTTACGGTTTTATAATAGTCCGCCCTTTCCGTGCAAAGTCTTACGCCGTCGGGGTTTGCCATAGGAACGTATTCGACTGGATAATCCGAAAACTTTTCGATAAACTTAATTAGCATAAACGTCGTAACGTATTCCCTTGCGTGTATTGCCGCCGTCATCAATACTTTCGGTTTTGTTCCTTTCGGCTTTACGGCGTATATCGGCTCGCCTGAAAAACTCTCCCCTGCGCTTTCGACAAAATAATTTTTGCCAAGTTCGTTTAATCTTTTAATATAACTTTCATATATTGTCATAAAATTATATACGCAGGTTGAAAGTTTAAGTGAACGGTTTTCTTGTGATTTTTTTAATTTTGCATTATAATCTTCGTATGGCTTTTAAACTGTGCGCGCTAAGAAGCGGTAGCCGAGGAAACGCTACCTTAATAATGACGGACAAAACCGCGATGCTTGTCGATTGCGGTATAAGTATTTCGTCGCTTAAATCGGAACTTGGCGCTTTCAATTTAACGCCGACTGACCTTGACTGCGTTCTCATTACGCACGAGCATAACGACCACGTTTCGGGGCTGAACAAAATCGCTGTTTCCGCTCCGTTGATTTGCCACGACCGTACTTATGCCGAAATTAAAAATAAGGTCGGATACGAACCTAAACGCATAGAAATAAAAAACTTCGATTTGGGTTTCGAAGTCGGCGACGTCACCGTTCAGCCTTTCAGAATTCCGCACGACGCAGCCTATCCGGTCGGTTACAGTTTTTATAACGGCGGCGAAAAGATTTCAATCGCAACCGACATAGGGCATATAAACGACGGAATCGTCAATAATTTAAAAGGTTGCAATCTTTTGCTTTTAGAATCTAACTATGACGAAAAGATGCTTCTTAACGGCCCCTATCCATACTATTTGAAAAAGCGCATTATGGGCAATCTCGGACATCTTTCCAATGCCGACAGCTCGCTACTGCTTAAAAGAGTATTTTCGGACAGATTGGAAGTTTTGCTTTTAGGACACATATCGAAAGAAAACAACACGCCCGAATTCGTACTTGGCAGCGCAAATAAAACGCTTAAAGAACTAAACTCGTCGGTTTCGGCTTACGCTTTAAGCCAAACCGAAAAATCGCTTTTGTTTGAGGTAAAATGAAAAACAGATTCAGCTTGTCAGAGAGCGGAAACCTTTATCTCTTTGCATTGATTGCAATGAGTCTTGTTTCCTTAATAGTTTCCCTAATTCCGTCAAAGATTTACTTCGGCGGTCTTTCGCTTTCTAATTGGCTCGGATACGGTCTTATTCAAGTCGCGATTTTATCAACCGTTTTCGTTTACTCAAAGCTCAGAAAAACCGATTTCCTTTCGGCGGTCAGTCTTAAAAGAAAACCTAACGTAAAACAACTTATTTTAACGCCGTTTATTACCGTTTCCTGCCTTATAGCTTTTTTGCCGCTCTCTACCTGCTTTGCAAACCTGCTCAATCTTATCGGCTATAAAGGCGGAGTTTCGTTGCCGACGTCGCCCGACGCCGCTCCTTATATCGTCGGACTTTTGATAATCGCCTTGCTCCCTGCAATCGGCGAAGAAACGCTTATGCGCGGCGGAGTACTTAACGGCCTTAACGGCAAGAGCGTTTTCTTCGGCATATTTATTTCGGCATTCTTGTTTTCGTTTATGCATTCCAATCCTTTGCAAACGGTCTATCAATTCTGTTTCGGCGTTGTGCTTGCCGTTTGCGCCGTATACTCGGGGAATATTATCTGCACTATTTTAATGCATTTTTTCAACAACCTGATATCTCTTACGATAACGACTTTCGCTCCGAACTTTTTGTCATTCGACTTCGGCGGCTTTAATTATCTTATTTATCTTGCTATGTTTATTGTAGGCATGATGCTTCTTACGCTTTTTATGCTCATATTCTATAAGGTTACGGGCAAGGAAAAACAAAACTCGGCGTCCCTTGAAATAGACGACTATACTTTCACTTTCACGGACAGCGAAGTTAAAAAGGAAAACTTCTTTGTCACCTACTTCAAGTGCCTCGTCGGAATTTTCACCAAACGCGGTTGGCTTCGCTTTAAATCGACTTTAAACGATTTCGTAGACTATGCAGGCGTTGAAACGGAAAAGAATAAAGCGCTTTCCGTTTACATTGCAATAGGATTTGTTTCTATCTGGTGGATTGTAAACTTTATATTGGGGGTTGTATGACGGACAGACTTTTTTCAAGACGCTCTAAGGTTTGGCTTTGCTATCTTGCCATAATCATTATGACGCTTATCGTGCGAATAGGTTTTTCGTTCGGCACGACTTTAAACGACACCGAAATAGACGTCGTGTTTTCTACTGTCGTCCAAATCGTAATTTTCGGAATCGTCCCCGTCACGCTGTATTCTCTCACCGTTTCAAAAAATTTAAAAACGACTTTTGCCGATTTCGGTTTCAAAAAAACGTCGGGGCTAAATTGGCTGAGATGTATCGCAATAGGCATTTTAATGACCTTTTCCGCAACGTTCATCTCTATCGTCTGGCACGTTTTGCTCAACCTTATCGGGTTTAAGTACTCGCCGTCGGACACCGACTATTCAACGGTCGGAATGTTATTTCTGCAAATTTTCATAACCGCGATTCTTCCCGGCTTTTTTGAAGAAACGACGCACAGAGGTCTTTTGTTTGCGGCGTTCACGCCTGCCGAAAAGAAAAAGAACAAATGGCTTGTCGTCATCGTTTCCGCGCTTATGTTTTCGCTTATGCACCAAAACATTCGGCAAACGGGTTATACTTTTTACGACGGCATAATTCTTGCGCTTATGTGCTATTACACAGGCAGCATTTTTCCGTCGATGACCGTACACTTTTTAAACAACTTTTCGTCCGTTCTTTCGGGATACGCCGAACAAAACGACGGCGCACTTTACGGCTTTGTAAACAGCTTCTACGACTTTTTGACGTCGAACCTTTTGGGGCTTTTGATTTTTACCGCTCTGTTTGCGCTTGCCGTCACGCTTATAGTTTTGTTGTTTAAAGATATGAAGCGTGAATACAAAAAGAAAGAACTTTTAGAGAAAGTAAAGGACTTCGACCCGTTCGGCGACCTGATAGAAGACGAAACCGCCTTTGTGGGGATTGACCCAAAACGCGACGTTTACGCAATAATCACCGTCGTGCTCGGAGTTGTCGTAACGCTGTTTACTCTCGTATGGGGAATTTTAAGATGAAAATAAACGTTGTGGCAATAGGAAAAATAAAGGAAGATTTTTTGAAAAACGGCATTGCCGAATATCAAAAGCGTATGACGCGTTTTTCCGATTTCAATATAATCGAGCTTAACGAAGCACCGCCGTCAAAAAGCGAATCGGAACAAATCGCTTTTGAATGCGCCGAAATTTTGCCTAAACTTAAAGGCGTGGTGATTGCGACCGACATAGACGGAAAACAGCTTTCTAGCGTAGAACTCAGTCGTTTTATCGATGATAAAGCCGTTTGCGGCGCAAGCGAATTTACGTTTGTAATCGGCGGTTCGTACGGACTTGACAAAAAAATCAAAGATATGGCGGCTTTACGACTCTCGTTTTCAAAAATGACTTTTCCGCATCAGCTTTTCAGACTTATGCTGTGCGAACAAATATATCGCGCCTTAACCATTTCAAACCGACTGCCGTATCATAAATAGAATTATGTGGCGCAAAAAATTTAAGCGGTCGATAATAAATGTCATATCATAAACACGTCATCGATTGTTCACAAAAGGCAATCTTGTTATAAATTAATCTTACAATTTATCTTTCATAAATTATGAATTGTTGTTTAAACGTCGTTTAAAATGCGTTTAAAAAAACAGTTGCTAAAAGCGACTGTTTTCTTTTAATAAATTTACTTTATGTGTTCTATTTTAATTCCTTGCTTACTTTCTACCGGTAAAATCAAAGTCTTCTAAGAACGTCGCCGACAAGTTTCATATCTACTTTGCCTAAAAAGTTTGCCTTGAAATGCTTCATTACGCTCGGAACACTCTTGTCTTCGAGTTTAAGAATCTCCGCTTTGATTTCGTCTTCGCTCATAAGTTTCGGCATATAATTCTTTACGGTTGCGATTTGCTTGTTAAGGCTTTCGACAGATTCGGCTCTGCCTGCTTTTTCAAAAGCGTCACGCTCCTCGACAAGTTCTTTTTCCGCCTTTTGCAAAATGCCCGTTATGTCCGCTTCGGAAAGTTCCTTGCCTTGCGCTTTAAATTCGATTGATTGAAGCATTACTTTGTTTATGACAAGGTTCAATGCGGAAACTCCGTCTTTGTCATGATTTTTCATTGCTTCTACTTTTGCTTTTTTAAGTTCGTCTAACGTCATATATTACTCCTTCTTGTCATTGTTCTTTTTGTTATCTTTCTCTTTTTCTTCCAAAAGTTTTTCTTCTTTTTCGGCTTTTTTGTACGCCTTTTCTTCGCTCTCTTCTTCGCTCGGCGGAGAAACGTAGTCACGGTCGATATCTACGATGAAATTATATTCCATTCCGTCGTCGCCTGTAAAGCGATTTTTCAATTCGTCGGTTATATCTTTTAAGGTCAAGTCAAGATAGAACGGAACAACCACGTCAAAAAGCACGTTCGTTCTTGTTTTTCCCACAACTACCCTGAAATCGTGGAAATTCAAATTTTCGTTTATGCCCTTCAAAATTTGCATACACTCTTGTTTATAACGATTGACCATAGGATTGTCTACTTCGATAGGGTCCATGTGAACGGACAAATGAATATGCATATCCTTTTTGAAGTCTTGCTCGATTTTGTCAATAAGCTCGTGCGATTCCATAACGTCTACGCTTGCCGAAACCTCGACGTGAACCATAACAAAATTTCTGCCTTCGCCGTAATTGTGAATCATAAGGTCGTGAATTCCCAAAACGCCGTTATAGCTCATTATTTTGTTTTTAATTTTTTCGACTAGTTCTGCGTCGGGCTTTTCGCCAAGTAAAGGGTTTATGGTGCTTGCGATAAGTTTTATGCCGGAAACGACGATAAACACGGAAACGGCAAGACCGAAAATTCCGTCGATTGATACCTTTGCGTTCGGAATAAAATCGATAAGTATGGTCGCAATCAAAACCGCTGTTGTCGAAATAACGTCGTTTAAACTATCGACGCACGACGCTTTAAGGCTTTCGCTTTCTATTGCCTTTGCAAACCGGCGATAAATCAACAACTGCCAAAGTTTCATTCCTATTGCAACGGACAAAATAACGTAAGTAGCAACGCTTACACTCGTTGCTTCGGGATTGATAATTTTGTCTATACTTTCCTTTCCCGACAATGCGCCGAGAAAGAACACGATAAGCGCGACTATAAGCGCAGTTATGTATTCATATCTTGCATGTCCGTACGGGTGCTTACTGTCGGCAGGTTTGTTAGACATTTTAAAACCGAACATAGTCACCACACTGCTGCCTGCGTCCGACAAGTTGTTAATTGCGTCGGCGACAATCGTTATGCTCTTTCCGATAAGTCCGATGACGAGCTTGCCTACGCAAAGCAAAACGTTGGACAAAAGCCCGAAAACGCCTGCGCATATTCCGTAACGAAATCTGACGTTCGGATCGGACGTGTTTTTATAATCTTTTATAAACAGCTTTTCTAACATCGGTTTACCTCTTCCACAAATATTATCACAATCCTGCGTTTATGTAAACACTAACTTTTACACCTAAAATAAAAATAACTTTAACTCGTTTATCGCCATTAACCCTGCTTACTAATTTAACTTTGAATCAAACTATACGGTTACTTATTAAGTACCTAAATTGAAACACATATTTATACTTATATAAATATCGGTTTAACAACATAAATGTTTTTTAAAGAGTTATAAAAATAATAATTTTAGACTTTAATTTTAGATTTTATATTTACTTTAAGATTGCTATAAAACTTGTCCATAAACTATATTCGCTGATTCATATAATAAAAAGAAAACGACTAAGCGTTTTCTTTTATATCAACTCTGTTTCTTGCAAATGAATTTTAATCTATTTGCCGCCCTTTTTGATATTTTCGCAGGCGTCTTTGATTTCCTTTTTCACGTCGTTGAAAGTTTCGGTAAGCGACTCCGTTACGTCTTTCATTATCGAATCGATAAACGACTTGATTTTGCCCATAGGTCTTTCGTCGGACTGAGCTGTTTTGCTATTTGCATCGCTGCCGCTTTCCGTGTTTTTGAAATCATCGTACACCGTTTGAAAGTTATCGACGGTTTCACCCGTTTTAGCTTCTTCGCCTTTAATCTCGGCATCTTTGCCGCCGACATCTTCAATAAAGCCACAAACGAATTCGTCATCGTACTCCGATTGCATTTTCTTTGCAAGTTCAGACGCCGTACTCTTTAAATCCTCGTCTTTATCGCAAAATTTGTCAAGCTCCTTTTTAAAGGCTTTAAGTTCGGTTTTAAGTCCTTCGTCGTTCGTTTCCTTCAAGCAAGCGTTAAGGCGATACGCAAACTCTCCTTGAAGTTGGTCGGCGTTTATTTCCCCGTCGATAAATTTTTTTAAAGCTAAATAAATGTTTTTCATCAACTAAAATATTTCACTCCCGATTCAAAAATTTTCATATCGAAATTGCCGTCGAAGTTTTTGTAAAGGTCGGCGCCGATTCTTTCACTATGTCCCATTTTGCCAAACACTCTTCCGTCGACACTTGTGATTCCTTCGATTGCCATAAAACTGCCGTTCGGATTAAACGGAGATTCCATGGTGGCATTATGTCCCTTGACGTATTGCGTTGCTATTTGCCCGTTTTTCATAAGCTCGTCAAGAGTTTTGTCCGTTGCGATAAATTTGCCTTCGCCGTGAGAAACGGCAACCGAATATACGTCGCCGACTTTAAGCGAATTAAGCCACGGCGATTTGTTCGACGCTACTCTTACGTCAACCATCGTCGAAACGTGGCGCGGAATAGTGTTGAAAGTCAAAGTCGGAGATTGTTCTGTCATTGGTCTTATCTCACCGTATGGTACAAGTCCGAGTTTTACAAGCGCTTGGAAGCCGTTGCATATTCCGAGTATCAAGCCGTCGTTTTTTTCTAAAAGTTCCGTTATCGCTTCTTTGATTTTAGGATTCCTGAAAGTGGTTGCGATAAACTTTCCGCTTCCGTCAGGTTCGTCGCCACCCGAAAAACCGCCCGGAAACGCAATAATATTGGCTCTTTTAATATGCTTTACGATTTCGTCAACGCTTTCTTCAACGTCACTTGCCGTAAGATTTTTAACAACGAATATTTCCGTTTCCGCTCCCGCCTTGTCAAAACTGCGCTTTGTGTCAAGCTCGCAGTTCGTACCCGGGAATGCAGGAATGAAAACTCGCGGTTTTGCGACTTTTATGCTCGACGTTTTCTTTTCGCTCGAAACGTAACTGACGTTTTTCACTTCGCCTTTTTCATCGGTCTTTGTCGGGAATATCGGATTAAGCTTTCCGACGTATGCTTCCGTCGCCTCTTCGACAGACAAAATCTGACCGCCCGACGTAAAGTCTTTTTCGGTTGTTTCGCCGATATAAACGGCTTCCGTCCCGAGACTTTCTGCGTCGTCCGTTGCAATTATGATTTCGCCGTAACGCTCGGAGAACAAGTCGCCGTATTTAAAATCAAAGCCCAAGCCGTTGCCCAAACAGCTTTTTACGACAGCCGCGCCCACGCCGCCGTTTTCGACAACCGTTGCAAACTTTATTTCGCCGCTTGCGATTTTTTCTGAAACGACGGCATAAACGTTTTTCACGCTGTCAAAATTCGGAACGGCATATCTGTCCTTTTTGAAAGGTAACAAATACAACTTTTCGCCTTTTGTTTTTAACACGTTAGTTATAAGTTTGTCAACGTTTTGTGTGCCGAGCGCAAAAGATATAAGCGTCGGCGGAACGTCGATGTTTTCAAAACTTCCGCTCATACTGTCTTTACCGCCGATTGCGCCAAGCCCCAAACTAAGTTCGGTGTAAAACGCTCCGAGCAATGCGGATACAGGTACGCCCCATCTTTCGGCTGAATTTCCGAGTTTCATAAAATACTCTTGGAGCGTAAGGTATATCTTGTCAAGTTCCACGCCCGATGCGACAAGTTTCGACACGGAACATACAATCGAATATATTGCGCCGACAAACGGTGAAGATTCCATAAGATAAGGCGAATATCCCCAACTTGCAACCGACGCGATTTTGCAGTCGTCGGTCGGAGCAACAAGCGCGCCTATCGCAAGTGACGGCGTAAGTTGATTCTTTCCGCCGAACGGCATATACACCGTTCTTGCGCCAATCGTAGAATCGAAAGTTTCGCTGAGTCCCTTTTTCGAGCATACGTTAAGGTCGCTGAGAGCAAGAGTAAGTCCTCTCTTAAAGCTCTTCAACTTTCTGTCGAAAAACGTTGTGCGTTTGTCGTCTATTGTTGCAGACGTTTCTTGTCTTACTCCGTTCGTGTTCAAAAACTCACGTTCTATATCGACAATCGTTTTGCCCTTAAACGTCATTTTCATTCTGCCGTCGCTTGTGACTTTGGCAACGACGGTAGCTTTAAGGTTTTCCGCTTTTGCAAGTTCTTTAAACTCTTCTTCGTTTTCGGGCGCGATAACAATCGCCATTCTTTCCTGCGATTCGCTTATCGCAAGTTCCGTTCCCGTCAAACCTTCGTATTTAATCGGCACTTTGTCAAGGTCGATTTCAAGCGAATCGGCAAGTTCTCCGATTGCAACGCAAACGCCGCCTGCTCCGAAATCGTTGCAACGCTTTATCATTTTCGTAACTTTTTCGTTTAAAAACAAGCGTTGAAGTTTGCGTTCGACAAGCGCGTTGCCCTTTTGCACTTCTGCTCCGCATTTCTCAACCGACTTGCTGTCGTGAGCCTTCGACGAACCCGTTGCGCCGCCGCAACCGTCGCGTCCCGTTTCTCCGCCGAGCAATACGATAAGGTCGCCCTGTTCAGGGCAATATCTTATGACGTTCTCTCTTTTATTCGAGCCGACTACAAAACCTGTTTCGAGTCTTTTTGCCTTATATCCCTCGTGATAGACTTCGTCAACCGTTCCCGTTGCAAGTCCTATTTGGTTGCCATACGACGAAAAACCTTTTGCCGCCACCTTTGTCAAAACTCGTTGCGGAAGTTTTCCTTTTAAGGTTTCTTTTTCAAGCGGATTTGCGGCTCCCGTAATGCGCATAGCGTTGTAAACGTACGTTCTGCCCGAAAGAGGGTCTCTTATCGCGCCGCCGAGACACGTTGCCGCGCCGCCGAACGGTTCGATTTCGGTCGGGTGATTGTGCGTTTCGTTTTTAAACATAACGAGCCAGTCTTCGGTTTTGCCGTTTGTAGTTACGGGTACGACAATCGAACACGCGTTGATTTCGTCAGATTCGTCGAGCGCTTCGAGTTTGCCGCGACGCTTCAACTCTTTGACTGCGATTGTGGCTATATCCATAAGGCACGGATATTTTTCAGGCCTTGTTTTATATATGTCTTTAAAAACTCTTTGATACAACTCGTAGGCGTTTTTGATATTCGGATTTTCCGACTTTATATCGACATCTTTAAGTTCCGTCAAAAACGTGGTATGTCTGCAATGGTCCGACCAATAAGTGTCGATTACTTTTATTTCCGTTTCGGTAGGATTGCGGCGAAGTTTTTTGAAATACTTTTGAACAAACAGCAAATCGCCGACGCTCATAGCAAAGCCGACGCTTTTATGGTATCTTGCGACTCTGTCCTTTGTCATATGTATAAAGCCTTTAACTTGCGGAACGTCAACCGTATCGAGTTTTTCTCTCTTTAAGGTTTCATACTCGCCCAAGGTAACTTCTTCGGCTTCGACAGGGTTTATGAGATGTTTTTTGATTTTCTCTATTCCGCCGCCGCTGATTCCGCTTACTGCATAAACCGTAGCTACCTTGACAAGCGGTTTTTCACCTTGCGTCAAAAGCTGTATGCACTGCGCCGCGCTGTCCGCTCTTTGGTCGTATTGTCCGTCGAGCAAGCCTATCGCAAAGACAGTGCCGCCAATCTTTAAATCCGCACCGTACGCAAAATCGACGGGCGGTTCTGAAAATACGTTTTCGACCGCCGCCTTAAATTCTTCTGCCGTCACGCCCTCTACGTCATAACGCAAAAGAATTCTCAACTTGTCCGGCTTTATGCCTATCATTTCGTTCAATTCGTTTATCAACGCCATTGCGTTTTTATTGTCTTTTTTTTCAACGTAAACTCTGTATACCATAATCCTTTCGTCCGTTTAATGTTTTTAACGTTGCCTTTTCGGCTTATGTCGATTTTATCAAATAATATATTTATCGCCTATATCTTTTCTATAATGTATGCCTTCAAACTGCACTTGCTTTATTGCTTCGTATGCGTCGGCTTTTGCCTGTTTGAGATTGTCTGCAACCGCCGTAACGCCGATTACTCTGCCGCCGTTTGTGACAAGTTTTCCGTTTTCCGTTTTCGTTCCGCTATGATACAGCGTTATATTCGAAGCCGTCTTTCCGATTGTTATTTCTTTGCCCTTTTCATACTTTTCGGGATAACCGCCGCTGCACGCCATAACGCAAACCGCCGATTTGTCACTCCACTTAATTTCGATTTCGCCTAGCCTACTGTCTATTATCGCTTCGAAAATGTCTATCAGGTCCGTTTCTAAAAGCGGCAAAACAACTTGCGTTTCAGGGTCGCCGAACCTCGCGTTGTATTCGATAACTTTTACTCCGTCATCTGTCACTATAAGCCCGAAATACAAAACGCCTTTAAAAGGCCTGGCCAAGTCGTTCATTGCCTTTACGGTAGGAAGTAAAACGTTTTCTCTGACTTCTTTTGCTATCTCTTTTGTATAGAAAGGACTAGGCGCAATAGTTCCCATTCCGCCCGTATTAAGTCCCTTATCGCCATCAAAAACTCGCTTATGGTCGCAACTCGAAATCATAGGATAAATAGTCTTTCCGTCGGTGAACGTCAAAACCGAAACTTCCTTGCCGACCAAAAACTCTTCGATAACAACTTTTGTTCCCGCCTTTCCGAACGCACCGCCGACCATCATTTCACTAAGCGCCTTTTGCGCTTCGTCCACGCTCTCGCAAATGATAACGCCTTTGCCAAGCGCCAAACCGTCAGCCTTTACAACAAGCGGATACTTTTGCGATTTGACGTATTCGGCCGCCGCATTAAAATCGTCAAACGATTTTGCCTTTGCCGTCGGAATGTCATATCTTTCCATCATATCTTTTGAAAAGCATTTCGACGCTTCTATTATTGCAGCATTTGCTCTTGGTCCGAACGCTCTATGCCCTGCTTTTTCAAGTTCGTCTACAAGTCCTAACGCTAACGGGTCATCGGGTGCGACAACCGTAAGCTTAATGTTTTTATGCTCGTCCACAAATTTAACTATTCCTTTAAGGTCGCAAGGAGCTATATCTACAAGCTCGGCGATTTCGCCTATGCCTGCGTTTCCTTTCGCCGCATAAATTTTGCCGCACTTTGGCGAGCTTTTAAGTTTTTTTATAATCGCATGTTCTCTTCCGCCGTTTCCGACAACCAATATATCCATATTAACCTACCGATTTTTTTTCTGTTCAAACGATTTTTGTTCAATCGTTTTTGTTTGCAGAGTTGTTTTTGAGTAACACTCAAAAACATCTTATAATTAAATTATGCTATCGTCCGCCGATTGTGCGTCGATATATAATATATAATCTACGTACAATCAATGTTTAAAGTGGCGTTTGCCGACAAAAATCATCGCTATGCCTGCGTCGTCGCACGCCTTAATCGAAAGTTCGTCGTTTATGCTTCCGCCCGGTTGAATTATTGCGGTTATGCCTGCTTTCGCCGCCGCCTCAACACAGTCAGGGAACGGGAAGAAAGCGTCGGACGCCATTACGCAACCTTTTGCTTTTTCGCCTGCGTGTTCGATTGCCTGATTTGTCGCCCAAATTCTGTTTGTCTGTCCTGCGCCTATTCCTGCCGTAGCGAAGTCTTTGCCGATGACGATTGCGTTAGACTTTGTATGTTTGACAACTTTCCAACAAAAATCAAGTTGTTTTCTCTCGTCGGCTGTCGGCGCTTTCTTTGTAACAACTTTAACTTCGGCTTCGTCGTAAAGTTCGACGTCGCCGTCCTGCATAAGCATTCCGCCGTAAACCTTTTTCATATCAATAAACTCACCACGTTTTCCGTTTATATCTTTAAGCTCTAAAAGCCTTATGTTCTTCTTTTGTTCAAGCACTTTAAGGGCTTCTTCTTCAAAGCCTTTCGCTATTACGATTTCGACGAAAATCTTGTTTATTTCTTCTGCCGTCTTTAAATCGACAATTCCGTTTATAGCGATGATGCCGCCGAATATCGAAACTTTGTCCGCTTCGTAGGCTTTCATATACGCTTCATAAACGCTCTTTCCCGTTCCGACGCCGCAAGGATTTGCGTGTTTAACGGCAACGACGGTAGGCTCAGTATATTCGCGCAAGAGTTCAAGCGCACCGTTTGCGTCGTTTATATTGTTATAGCTAAGCTCCTTGCCGTGAAGCTGCTTTGCCTCGGTAAGACTTGTCGCTTTCGGAAGTTCGTCGCAATAAAACGCCGCTTGCTGATGAGGGTTTTCGCCGTAACGCATATCTTGCTCTTTTGAATAAGCAAGCGTTATCGTTTGAGGAAATTTTATTCCGAGTTTTGCCGCAAGGAAATTTGAAATAAGGCTGTCGTAAACCGCCGTATGCGCAAAGACCTTGTACATAAGATACTTCTTCGTTTCAAGACTTACTTCGCCGCCTTTAAGCTCGTTAAGCGTTCTATCATAGTCGGTCGGATCAACCAAAACTACGACGTCTTGAAAGTTTTTTGCCGCGCTTCTGAGCATAGTAGGTCCGCCGATATCGATGTTTTCGACAGCTTCTTGAAAATCTACGCCGTCTTTCATTATCGTCTTTTTGAAAGGATAGAGATTGACCACCACTATATCGATTGTGTTTATATTGAGCTTTTCGAGCGATTCCATGTGTTGCGGATTTGAACGCATTGCAAGAAGACCTGCGTGAACGGCAGGGTGAAGCGTTTTTACTCTTCCGTCAAGACATTCGGGAAAACCCGTTATATCGCTGATTCCGATGACTTTAACTCCGTTTTCCGCAAGAATTTTATGCGTGCCGCCCGTCGATATGATTTCATAACCGAGAGCTTCGAGCTCTTTTGCGAGTTCTACGACTCCGCTTTTGTCAGATACGCTTATCAATGCTCTTTTTTTCATTGTTTTCTCCTTTTCCTTTTAATCGTTTTTTGACGCTTTAAATGCGTCTGAATTTGTTTAAAGTCTATATTTTCCTTCGACAAGTCCTTTTACCGCAATCGGCAACATTTTATGTTCGGTTTCAAGAATTCTCTTTTGCAAACTTTCCGCCGTGTCGTCGTCTAAAACTTCGACAGCCTGTTGCATTATGATTTTTCCCGTGTCCGCGCCCTCGTCCACAAAATGCACCGTCGCGCCCGACACCTTAACGCCACGCTCTATTGCGGCTTCGTGAACTTTAAGTCCGTAATATCCCTTTCCGCAAAATGACGGAATAAGGCTCGGATGAATGTTGATTATCTTTCCTTTTCTTTTTGCGACGAATTTCTCGTCCAAAATGGACAAATAGCCGGCGAGCACTATGAAATCGATTTTTTCTTTTTCAAGTTCTTCATCGATTTTTTGAAACGTTTCTTCAAGCGTTGGATAATCGTTTTTATCGACGACAACGCTCTTTATGCCGTGCGCGTTTGCTCTGTCAATTGCCATAATGTTAGGCTTTGACGCAATCATCAAAGCGAGTTCGCAAAACTTGTCTTTTTCGTTTGCGTCGATTATCGATTGAAAATCCGAACCGCCGCCGCTACAAAAAACTGCTACCCTTTTCACTTCAACGTTACCCCTTTGCCGTTTATCGTTTTTCCTACAAGGTGCGCTTTTTCGCCAAGTTCGTTTAACGTTGCAATCGTTAAATCGGCGTCTTTTTTGTCAACTACGACAACCATTCCGATTCCCATATTGAACGTGTTGTATAATTGTTCGTTTTTAAGTCCCGACTTTTCTTTGATTATTTCATAAAGCGGGCTAAGTTTATAGCTGTTTAAATCTATTTCACAACCTATGCCGTCAGGGAAGACTCTCGGAATATTCTCGATAAATCCGCCGCCCGTTATATGAGCTATGCCCTTGACTTCGACTTTTTGCATAAGACCCAATATGCTCTTGACGTAAATTCTTGTCGGCTCTAAAAGCGCTTCTCCGTATGTTTTTTGAAGTCTTTCGTCGTAAACGTCGATTTCGCTTTTCGTTTCGCCGAAAAGTTTTCTTATAAGCGAAAAGCCGTTTGAATGTACGCCGCTCGATTCGAGTCCGATAAGAACGTCGCCTGCCTTTATGTTTTTGCCGTTTATTACTTTTTCTTTATCGACTATGCCGACTGCAAATCCTGCCATATCGTATTCGCCGTCGGGATAGAAACTCGGCATTTCTGCCGTCTCGCCGCCTATAAGCGCGCAGTTAGACATTTTGCATCCGTCTGCCACGCCCTTTACGACCGTTGCGACTTTTTCGGGGTCGAGTTTGCCCGTTGCGAAATAGTCAAGGAAAAAGAGAGGTCTTGCGCCTTGACACACGATATCGTTTACACACATTGCTACGGCGTCGATACCGACCGTGTCGTGCTTGTCCGAAACGAACGCATATTTAAGTTTTGTTCCCACGCCGTCACAGCCTGCTACAAGAACGGGCTCTTTCATCTTTTCGCCGCTTATATCGTAAAATCCGCCGAATGACCCAAGGTCACCGAGCACGTTGCCGTCATACGTTTCTTTGACGTGCTTTTTCATAAGTTCGACCGCCTTATAACCGCGCGTTACGTCTACTCCGCTGTCGCTGTAAGAAATTGCCATAATATCTCCTTAATCGTCAAGCATTTGCTTGTCTTCTTTTTCTTTTTCGTTTTCGACTATATACGGATATTCACCGTTGAAACATCCCAGACAAAATTCGTTTTTGTCACGGTGTACCGTTTCGCAAAGTTCGTCAATCGTCAGATAGTGAAGAGAGTCGCAACCGATAAACTTGCATATCTCTTCTTCCGTTCTGAATGCGCCGACAAGTTGCGAATAATCGTTTGTGTCTATGCCGAAATAGCACGGATGCTTCGTTATAGGCGAGCTTATCCTAAGATGTACTTCCTTCGCCCCCGCTTCGCGCAACATTTGAACAATCTTTTTGCTTGTCGTTCCTCGAACAATAGAATCGTCGATTAAAATTATACGCTTTCCGCAAACGTTGCTTCTGAGTGCGTTTAGTTTGATTTTAACGCTTGTTTCACGCATTCCTTGCTCAGGTTGGATAAAAGTTCTACCGACGTATCGGTTTTTCGTCAACGCTTCGCCGTAAGGTATGCCCGAAACTTCGCTGTATCCCCTTGCCGCAACTACCGCGCTGTCGGGAACGCCTGCAACCATATCCGCTTCGACGGGATATTTTTTAGCGAGTATCTTTCCCGACTCCTTTCTCGACTCGTAAACCGACACGCCGTCGATTTCACTGTCGGGACGGGCAAAATAGACGTACTCGAAAATGCAATGCGCCTTTTTTGGAGCAGGATTGTCTATGCGATAAAATTCGATGCCGTCACCGTCAAAAACAAGCACTTCGCCAGGTTCTATATCACGGACAAATTTAGCCCCTACGCCGTCAAGCGCGCAAGTTTCGCTTGCCACTATATAGCGGTCGCCGATAGTGCCGAAACAAAGCGGTCTGATTCCGTACGGGTCGCGAACCGCAATAAGTTTGTCCTGACTCATAAGCACGAACGAATACGAACCTTTGAAGTATTTGCACGCTTCGAGCACGCCGTCCACTATGCTTTCGTCGCTGTACTTGTTTATAAGCGACGCCATAACTTCACTGTCGATTGACGTTTGAAAAACGGCGTTCTCTTTTATGAGTTCGTTTCTTAACTGCTTTGCGTTGATAAGGTTTCCGTTGTGCGCCAATGCCATTTTGCCGCGTTTGCCGATAAAATATATAGGTTGCGCATTGCAGAGTTTACTTGCGCCAGTCGTTGAATATCTCACGTGGCCTATCGCTATGTTCCCGTCGGGAAGCGACGAAATTCGCTCTGCCGAAAAGACTTCCGGCACAAGCCCCATATTTTTGTAATATTCGATTCGCTTGCCGTTTCCGACGGCAATTCCGCAACTTTCCTGACCTCTGTGTTGCAAGGCAAACAAGCCGTAATAGGCGGTAGAAGCGATATTATATGTGTTCGGAGAGTGTATGCCGATAACGCCGCACTCTTCGCTAAAACTGTCGAACGGCAGTTTCTTTGTCCTTTCTGTTTGCATTTTAGCTCCTAAATCTTTTCTCCCATAAGTCGAGATAAAATTTCTGCATACGCTTCTTCGACGCCGCCCATATCTCTGCGGAAGCGGTCCTTGTCGAGTTTTTGCTTAGTGACGCTGTCCCAGAAACGACAAGTGTCGGGACTGATTTCGTCCGCCAAAATAATCTTTCCGTCAAAACGTCCGAATTCGAGTTTGAAATCGATAAGCTCTATGTTAGACTTTGCAAGGAATGCCGAAAGAATTTCGTTTATCTTAAACGACATTTCCGTTATCTTTTTAATTTCGTCGTCGGTCGCAAGTCCAATTGCTCGTATGTGATAATCGTTTATCATCGGGTCGCCGAGTTCGTCGTTTTTGTAACAGAACTCCAAAACCGTACTGTTAAGTTTCGTGCCTTCTTCAAGACCCAAGCGTTTTGCAAGACTGCCTGCCGCTATATTACGGACGATAACTTCAATCGGAACAATGGAAACTTTTTTGACAAGAGTTTCTCTGTCTGAAAGTTGCTCAACGTAATGCGTTTCGACGCCTTCTTTTTCGAGCATCTGCATAAGGAAGTTGGTTACTTTGTTGTTGACTACGCCTTTGCCGACGATAGTTCCTTTTTTAAGACCGTTGAATGCGGTTGCGTCGTCTTTGTAATCTACCAAAACGATTTTAGGGTCATCGGTTGCGTAAACCTTTTTTGCTTTGCCTTCATAGAGCAATTCTTTCTTTTCCATTTTTGTCTCCTTAATTAAAGTTTGTTTTCGATTTATTTGTTTTTGTTCAATCTGTTTGTACTAACAAGCATTTATTCTTACAAGCATTTACTTTAATACCTGTTTGCTTAATTGCTTTTTATAAATGTATTGTTTTAAACGCTTTTTATGGCATCGGCTTTTAATAGTCATTTTTATAAACGTCTTGTCCTTAATAGCCGTTTTGTTTTAACAAACGTCTGAATCTTATAACTGTTTTTTTAACAGCGTTTATTTTTAATGGCGTTCGTTTCTAACAATCGGATGCTTTTAAACGACTTTTTGTTTTATGACCGCTTATAAAAAAGCATATAAAAAAGCTCTATAAGACCTTAGTCTTGTAGAGCTTTATCATCTTCTGTTATTTGCTTCGCCATTGCGCTTTTATAGTCGGAAAGTTTGGACGCAAGGGCAGTATCTTCGATTGCAAGCATTTGAACCGCAAGCAACCCTGCATTTTGCCCTGCACCTACCCCTACGCAGGCAACAGGCACACCTTTCGGCATTTGCACGATAGAAAGCAAGCTGTCAAGCCCGCCCATCATCGAAGTTTGTATCGGTAACCCTATTATCGGAAGCGTCGTTCTTGCGGCAAGCACACCGCCGAGATGCGCGGCTTTTCCTGCGGCTGCAATAATCACGCGCACGTTGCGGTCTATTGCGGTCGTAGCGTACTTATCGGCTTCGTCAGGCGTTCGGTGCGCGGAAATAATTCTGACTTCCGTCTCGACGCCGAATTCTTTTAAAATATCGACGGCTTGTTTGACGACGTCATAGTCGGATTTGCTTCCCATTAAAATTCCAACCTTTTTCATAGTCACCTCAACTGCTTTAACTATAACAAATTTTGAAATTTAAGTCTACCGAAATAACGTCGGGTAGAAATTATTTTTATTTTTTCTTTAATCGCCGCTAACTACGACTTTACGCCTTTATCGTTTTTACACGAAATTAAATCAAACTGCAATAGGGTTTTAATCTTGCGCTTTGTCGTCTTTTTTAACGTCGAGCTTTATGCTTACGTCTTTAAGTTGCTTATCGGTTACTTCGCAAGGCGCATTCATCAAAAGGTCTTCCGCATTTTTGTTCATAGGGAATGCGATGATTTCTCTTATGCTCGGCTCGTTTAGCAAAAGCATAACCATTCTGTCTACGCCCGGAGCAACGCCTGCGTGCGGCGGCGCGCCGAATTTAAACGCCGAGAACAAAGCGTTGAATTTCTTTTCGATAACGTCTACGCCGTATCCTGCAATTTCAAACGCCTTTATCATAATCTTAGGATCGTGGTTACGAACCGCGCCCGAAGAAAGTTCGACGCCGTTGCAAACTATGTCATATTGATATGCCAAAATATCAAGCGGATGCGTTGTGTTTAAAGCGTCCATTCCGCCTTGCGGCATGCTGAACGGGTTGTGCGAAAATTCGATTTCGCCCGTTTCTTCGTTTTCTTCATACATGTGGAAGTCGACAATCCAGCAGAAGCGATAGACGTTCTTTTCCAAAAGGTCAAGCGCATTGCCTATTTCGTTTCTCATAAAGCCTGCCACTTTAACGACCGCATTCTTGTTGTCTTCCGCAAAAATCGCGACGAAATCGTTTTTGGAAAGATTCAACAACTTTGCAAGTTCGTCCTTTTTAGGTTCGGCAAATTTTGCAAAGCCGCCTGCCAAGTTTCCGTTTTCATCCGTCTTGAACCAATACATATTGCTTGCGCCGTTAAGTTTTGCGGTTTCGACAAAACCGTCTATTTGTTTTCTGGTTCCCTTGAAATCGGACACGGCGATTGCCTTTATCGTTTTGCCTTGCATAAACGGTGCGGCATCGTTAAGTACGTTCGACAAGTCTTTTACGATAAGCGGATTTCTAAGGTCAGGCTTGTCTGAACAATAGTCGCGCATAGCGTCGTCATATTTAATTCTTCTAAATGGCGCGCCGTCGACTTCCCAAGTCGAAAATTCCTTGAAGACTTCGGGAATAACTGCTTCCATTTCGGCAAATACGTCTTCTTGCGTTGCAAACGCCATTTCCATATCGAGCTGATAAAATTCACCGGGGCTACGGTCCGCTCTTGCGTCCTCGTCACGGAAGCATGGCGCGATTTGGAAATAACGGTCAAAACCGCTCGTCATCAAAAGTTGCTTGTATTGTTGCGGAGCTTGCGGAAGTGCGTAAAACTTGCCCGGATGAAGTCTTGACGGAACGATAAAGTCCCTTGCTCCCTCAGGCGACGACGAAGTAAGAATCGGCGTCGTTATTTCAAGAAAGCCTCTTTCGGTCATGCGGCGACGCAAACTTGCGACAACCTTGCTACGAAATGCAATTTTATCTTTATTGACAGGATTTCTCAAATCGAGAAAGCGATATTTGAGTCTTGTGTCTTCTCTCGATTGCAAAGAGTTTGAAACTTCAAACGGAAGAAGCTCTTCGCAAAGTCCGAGAACTTCGATTTTCGTCGGTTCGATTTCGATAAGTCCCGTCGGAAGTTCAGGGTTAGGACTTGAACGACGGATAACTTTTCCGTCTACCATAACGGTAGATTCACGAGGAATGTTTCTGATTTGTTCTTTGAATTCTTCGGTCGAAGCAACGACTTGCGTCATTCCGTAAAAATCTCTGAGTACGAAAAACACGACGGCGCCAAGGTCACGGACGGAATGAAGCCAACCCGACAATCTGACGGTTTCGCCTTCGTTTTCAATTCTCAATTCATTGCAATTATGAGTTCTGTAATACATATTTTTCCTTTGGGCATAAAGCCTTAATAAACGATTTAATTTCTATGTTCGGTAGCTAACTGTTTATCAGTAGCACTTAGTCAAAGTTTTTCACATGGCGATTAAAAGTGCGGACTTATCTATCCGCTTATTTCATAATAAAATACACAATTATAATATTCTGTTTTATTATAAAATCCAGATGCCTGCGCTGTGGCAAACTTCGACCATTTCGTCAGGCCACAACGAAACTTGTACTTCGCCGATGTGCGCCTTTTGCAAAAGCAACATACAAAGACGTGATTGTCCGATGCCTCCGCCGATAGTGAGCGGATATTTACCCGACAATATGCCCTTATGATATTCAAGATTCAATCTGTCTTCGCAGTCGGCTATTTCGAGTTGGCTTCTGAGCGACGCGCCGTCTACTCTTATGCCCATCGAAGAAAGCTCGATTGATTCGCCAAGTATTTCGTCCCAAAACAGTATGTCACCGTTGAGTTTCCAGTCGTCATAGTCGGGCGCTCTGCCGTCATGCTTTTCGCCCGATTTGAGTTCGCCGCCTATGCACATCAAAAACACGGTTTTGTATTCTTTTGTGATAAGAGACTCTCTTTCTTTCGGCGTTGCTTCGGGATACATATCTTCAAGCTCTTGCGTTGTGATAAATTTTATATCGCGGCAAAGCTCTAAATCTATTTGCTTGAACTGCTTTTTAGTTTCGTCAAGAGTGTCGCAAATTGCGCCGACTATCTTCTTGACAATTTCTTGCAAAAATTCCGTCTTTCTTTGTTCGGCGGTTATCACCATTTCCCAATCCCATTGGTCGACGTAAATCGAATGTTGATTGTCGCAATGGTCGTCGCGACGAATAGCGTTCATATCGGTATAAATTCCTTCGCCGGGTTTAAAGCCGTACTTGGCAAGCGCTACTCTCTTCCATTTTGCAAGCGAGTGAACGATTTCCGCCGTAACGCCTTCTTGTTCTTTTATATCGAAACGAACGGCTCTTTCTACGCCGTTAAGGTCATCGTTGATACCCGTTCTGCTTTTAACAAAAAGCGGAGCGGAAATTCTTTCAAGCGATAACGCTTCGATAAATTTTTTCTGAAAAGTATCTTTAACGAATTTCAAAGCCTTTTCCGTTTCGCGAACGGTAAGTTTTGAAACGTAGTTTTGCGGTGTTTTCAATTTGTACATAGTTTACTCCATTAAATCTCCTGCTGTTCTCGAATAAAGTTGAACGTCGCGAATGTTTGAAATGCCCGAAACGTACATCAAAATTCTTTCCAATCCGAGGCCGAAACCGCTGTGCGGAACGCTTCCGAATTTTCTGAGTTCCATATATCCTTTATAGTCGTCGAGCGTCATATTTCTGTCCTTCATAGCTTGCAAAAGTTTGTCGAAGTCAGCCTCACGCTCACTGCAACCGATAATCTCTCCGACGCCCGGAACAAGGCAGTCGGTTGCGGCAACGGTAAGTCCGTCGTCGTTTTGTTTCATATAGAAAGACTTGATTTTTTTAGGATAATTTATAACAAACACAGGCTTGCCGAAAACTTGTTCGGTGATATATCTCTCGTGTTCGGTTTGAAGGTCACAGCCCCACTCGACAGGAAATTTGAAATCGACCTTTGATTCTTTCAATATTTCGATAGCTTTTGTGTAATCGAGAACTTCAAACTTGCTGTCAACAACCGATTGAAGTTTTGCTCTGAGTCCTTTTTCAAAATTGGTTTCAAAAAACGCAAGTTCGTCAGGACAATTATCGATTGCATATTTTATGATGTACTTAATCATATTTTCCGCAATTTCGATAATATCCGGAAGTTTTGCAAAAGCGACTTCAGGTTCGACTTGCCAAAACTCTGCGGCGTGTCTTGGCGTATTGCTGTTTTCCGCTCTGAAAGTCGGGCCGAATGTATAAATTTTGCCCATAGCCATTGCCGCGACTTCGCCTTCGAGTTGTCCCGAAACGGTAAGTCCCGCTCTTCTTCCGAAGAAATCTTTTCTCAAATATTCCTCTTCGGTTTTTGTTCCTTTAATTTCGTCGTAGCTAAGGCTTGTAACTCTGAAAATTTCACCTGCGCCTTCACAGTCGCTACCCGTAAATATCGGCGTGTGAACGTAGGTAAAGTTGTTCTTTTGGAAAAATTCGTGAATTGCAAAAGAAATTTTGCTACGAAGTCTGAGCATAGCGTTGAACGTGTTCGTCCTTACACGCAAGTGCGGAATCGAACGCAAATATTCAAGCGTATGATATTTCTTTTGTAGCGGATAATCGCTCGGACAATCGCCCAAAAGAACAATGCTTTTTGCGTTTATTTCAACGGTGTCTTTTTGAACCGCGCCTTCGACAAGCGTGCCGTTCACCTCGACCGAAATGCCAAGCTTGTTTATTTCGCTAAGCGTCTTTTCGTCGAAGTCGGCTTTATTTATGACGACTTGCATATGTTTCAAAGTCGTGCCGTCGTTTACAGCCAAAAACATCATTGTTTTTGAATCGCGGTTGGTTCTGACCCAGCCGCAAACGGTTATGTCTTTTCCTAAGTATTCTTTCGGGTTGCTGAAAATGTCTTTAATGTCAATGTTTTTCATTTTTGCTCCTAGCGTCCAAATTACATATTTTTCTACTATACATTTTTTAATTATAGACCATAGGTTTTAAGTTGTAAAGTAAAGATTAAAATTATAGACCAAAAATTCTGTCGCTAAAATTCTTAATTCAACGCTCGACGACGTTTATTTGCCACAATCTTTAAAAAACATAAACGACGGAAAACTCCGTCGTTTATGTTTTTACCACTAAATCTTGCTTGCTTTATTTCAAGGTAGGAAGTTTGCCGTTTGACATATTCCATACCGATGAGCCGAAGCCCAAAAGCGAGCTGTAGAAGTTTGCTTTGTCTGCTACCGACTTGGTTACGATTGAGCCGACTTTACATTCGCAATCTTCGATTTTAAGTTGTTGAGTTTGAGCTCTGTAACTGTTTGAAACGCTACCGTCGTTCTTACCGACAAGACCGCCTGCCCATTCTTTGGTTATCCAGTTGTCTTTCGTCGACGTTACGTTTCCGCAAGCGTAAGCTCTTGTTACGTTTCCGTTTTTGGTGTTTTCGCCGACTAAACCGCCGATGCTCTTTTCACCGTAAACCGAACCGCTTGCATAGACGTAGCTGACTTTGCCGTTGTTCTCGCCGACCAAGCCGCCGACTTTTTCAACGCCCGTAACGTTTACTCTCGAATAGCTGTTTACAACGTTGCCGTTGTTCACACCGACCAAGCCGCCGACGTTTGAATTTGCCTTAATGCTACCCGTCGAATAGCACTTTCTGATTGTGCCTTCGTTGACTGCGACAAATCCGCCTGCGAAGTTAGCGTCGGTCTTATTGTTCGAATATGCGGTTGCTCTCGAATTTGCGATTGTGCCTTTGTTCAAAGCCGCAAAGCCGCCTGCGTATGATTTGCAAACCGAAACGCCGTTCGTGATTTTTGAATTGACGTATGAATATGCGCTACAATTCGTAACCGTGCCTTTAAGGTTTGCGCCCATAAGACCGCCTGCATAAGGATTGATTCTGACGTTGTTTGTCGAAACGTAAACGTTTGCATAAGTCGTTACGTTCTTAATGCTTCCGCCGTTGTTTACACCGACAACACCGCCGACGTATCCGTCATATTCGCTTACGAACACTGCGTTGCCTTTCATAACCACGTTGACTTCGCCCGTCGTTTTGCAGTTTTCGATAACTCCTTTATTTACGGCAGCAATGATACCGCAGTAGATATCTTCTTTTGAAGAGGTGTAGTCGATTTTCGTATCTTGAATTTTAAGATTTCTGATCGTGCCGTTGTTGACGCCGACGAAACCTGTATATCCGTTGTCGCTCTTAATCGAGAAATTGCTGACGGTAAATCCGTTACCTTCGATAATGCCGTTGAATTCGCTTACGGTCGTAAACTCTACTCCCCACAAATTGATATCGTTAAGGAAGAAATAGTTTGCGTTCTTATCGATATTCTTGATGTCAGCGGCAACCGTGACATAGTTGAAATTCTTATAGGTCTTTTCCCAAACTGCGGTAGCTTTGATAGGTTCGGTCGTCGGGATAGGCATCTTATAGATGTAAACACCGTTTTCGTAGGTCGTCACCAAAGTGCCGTCGCTAAGAGCATAGCCTTTAAACGTATAACCGAGTTTTTCCAAAGCTCTGACCGAATAGCTTTCGCCATAGGTCGTGCTGATTGAATAAATCTTGCTGTTTCCGTCAAAAAGTTCGAGCGTCGAAACGATAACTTCAGGTTCTTCGATTTCAGGCTCTGACGGAGTTTCAGGTTCAGACGGTTCTACGACAGGTTCCGAAGGATTTTCAGGTTCGGTCGGAACGGAAGGTTCTTCGCTAGGGGTCGAAGGATTTTCAGGCTCGGTTGTCGTTTCCGATTCGTCCGGAGTTTCGACAGGAGCGACGTAGCCGTCGTCATAAGTTACGATAATGGTCTTCGACAAAGTATTGTCGGCTTTAAGCGTAACCGTAATTTTTTCGGTGAATTGATGTTTTGCCGTCGTGATATAGAATTGACCGCCGAAATATGTGATATAGCCGTTTTCTATTTCAAAATCGAAATTATCTCTCGAAAGGGATTCGGTTTCGATTCCGAACTCGCTGACGACAAATTTGTTGACTGCAAGTTTGTTGAGCTTTGTGACAGGGCTTATCGTATCGATATTCGAGTTAAGGCTGATTCTCTTTGTAGTCTTAATGGTCGTTTCCGCATCGACAAAGTTCGTATAAATCGATTTTGTTCCGAAATCGAAAAGTTTGATGCTGTAATCGTCGCCGACAATCTTGAAGCCTACGAAAACTTTACCGTAAACTTCATAACCTACAAATAAACCGACTTCGCCGTAAAGCATACCGATTTTTTCGTCTTCGTTAATTTCGGTCTTTGCGGTGATGCCTTTAAGGGTAAGATAGATACCCGCATCGCCTTTAATACCTATTCTGACGTTTTTGGACATACCGACGATTGAGAAATAAGCGTCGATTCTGACACCGGTTTTAATTGTAACCGCGCCCATGAGCATTGTGTCGTTTCCGCTGTCCTTAGCTTTTACGTGATAGAATTCTTGGTCGTCCTTTCCGTCCTTTTCAACCGAACGTACGCCGAGCGTATCCGAGCTCTTCAAATCGATGTCGGTGAAAATTTCGCCTTGAACTTCAACGCCGATTATCCATTTGAAACCTACGTTTGCGGTGATAGGAGTATTAGGAATGACGTAAGTGAAGTCTTTGCAAAGAGGAACTTCGAACGTCTTTCCGAATTCTTTTGCTTCGCCCAATACTTTGCTCGGTACGTTTGAACGTTCGCTGAGTATTGCCGAAATTTCTGCGGCAAGTTCTTCGTCGCTCGTGATGAGAACGTCGTCGTCGGCATCTTTCCATTGAACGGCAAGCGAAACGTGATGTTCGGTGTTTGCCGTTACTGCAAAGTCATAAGTAGTTTTAAGTCCGCTTTCGATGTTGGCTTTTACGTCGTAAGAGATAACTCCCGTATATTTAAGTTCGACGTAAAGTTTGCCGGTTTGTTCGCCTGCGGTATATCCGCCCTTATATGCGATAACCGCGTCGATGACTATGTCGTTGTTTTCGTTTACGGAAGCCTTAAAGGAAATCGTGAAGTCCTTAATGTCAGGAAGCGAGAAAGCAGGGTTTGCTTCGCTTACTTCTTCGATTGCCGAAACGAAACGCAAATACATATCCGATTCGCTGATAGATTGCTTAACGGCTTCTTCGTCGATTTTATCGAGATCGAGCTGCGAGCAATCAAATTTTTCAACCGAGTAAATGTCGAGCTTGTCGTAAACTTCGCCGAGCGTCGCTTCGCAAACCGTAAGCAAATATTTGCCTTCGTTTTCCGCTCTTTCGACGACTTTAACGAAATCGTATTCGGTATCGGTTGAATAAAGTCTTAAAATGCTGTTCGGTCCGATAGTGCCGTCGGCTACGATTATGCCGTTTTCGGCGGTTTCGTATTCACCGACTTTTACGTCGACGATTTCTGCTTTTTCTTCAAATACACAAGTTATTTCCTTGTGAATGGTAAACGACAATTCTTTGAATTGTTCCTTTCCGATGAAAGAAACGGAACCGGTTTCGTCAACAATGGTGATGCGATAGGTATCGCCTGCATTGTAAACGCCGTCCTTCTTGGCAATTCTGAAAAGTCCTATACCGTCCGAAACAACCGAAATCGCGACCGAGTTGCCGTTACGATCGGTAACGAGAATGTAATCGCCGATATTTCCGTCGTTAAGTTCAACGTCGCTTTCGACGGCAAACTCTACGTTGTTGTCGCAATCGTCGATTTGTTGAGACGCGTCGAACACGCCGTCAAGACTGTCAATGATTGTGACGTCATCGGTGATTCCCGTTTTACCATCGTCAATAACGGTTGAGCCGCTTTGTTTAGGAGTCGCGCCGTCGTTGCCGCATGCGGCAAGAACGCCTATCGATAAAATAACCAATAGAACGACTACGAAAACTTTGAGATGTTTAAAAAGGTTTTTCATAGATTCTCCCCTATTTTTATGAACTCGCCCTTCTTACGGAATCTAAAATTTCGCAATGTAGTCTTTGTTTCCGCTTCCGACTTTGCGTCTTTAAAAACGGCGATGAGCTGTTTTTTCAGTACGCAAAATATGAGAAGCAGACTTCTCCGTTTTTATTCTATGTTAAAACCTTCCCTAAGTCAAGAGCAAAACGAAAAAACCGTCGATTTTTAGGCGATTTTGCCGTAATTTTATCCTTTTTTCGCCTTTTTGCCTATCGTTTGGCTTTTTACGGCGTAATGGCCTCATATATTCAAGTTAAACCTAATTGAAACCTAACTTAAACGCAATTCGACTTACGCCAAAAACAACGCCGCCAAAAAATTGCTTTTATATCGTTTTCATTATATAATATGCTTAACATTATATAATATGGGAAAAATTCTTTAACGTAGGTGCTTTATGGAATATGACGTTATCATTATAGGCGGCGGACCGGCAGGCCTTACCGCCGCGATTTACGCAACGAGAGGCGGACTTAAAACCGCCGTCATCGAAAAACAAACGGCAGGCGGACAAATTACACTGACAAGTGAAATCGAAAACTATCCCGCAGTAGAAAAGACAAGCGGTTTCGAGCTTGCCATGAAAATGATGTCACAAGCGGAAAGTTTCGGCGCACAGTTTATTTACGACGACGTTTCGGCAGTTGACCTTTATAACAAAACCGTCGTGGTTTCGAGCGGAGAGCTTAAAGCGAAAACAATTATAATAGCAACAGGCGCAAAACCGAGAACCTTAAACCTCGAAGGCGAAGCTCGCCTTACAGGCAGAGGCGTTTCCTATTGCGCAACTTGCGACGGCGCATTTTTCAGAAATAAAACGGTTGCCGTAAACGGCGGTGGAAATACTGCGGTCGAAGACGCGCTTTATCTTCAAAAATTCGCCAAAAAGGTTTATCTCATTCACAGGCGCGACAAGCTCAGAGCCGAACAAACTTTGCAGAAAGCATTGTTTAACAGCGACGTCGAAATTTTGTGGAATAAAACGGTCGCCGACGTTTTGGGCGAAAATAAAGTCGAAAACGTGACGCTTTCCGACACTTTAAACGGCGAAAAAACGAATCTCGCTCTTGACGGAATTTTCGTTGCTATCGGGCAAGTCCCGCAAACCGAACTTTGCAAAGGACTTACCCTTGACGGACAAGGCTACGTCGTAACAAAAGAAGATATGTCGACCGAAATCGAAGGCGTTTTCGTCGCCGGCGATTTAAGACAAAAATCTTTAAGACAAGTAATTACCGCTTGCGGTGACGGCGCAATCGCCGCGTCTTCCGCAATAAAGTATATTTCGGAACACTAACCCGTTCCGGAACTGCTTCGGCGAGTCGCTATCAGCGGCATGTCAAGGCAAATTTCGGAATTGCTTTTAAGTTGCGATTTAAAAAACTCATAAATTTAATACAGAACCGCTTATCGAGCCGCAATGCGCGCGGCAAGTGAGCGGTTTTATTTTTGAATATCTTACAAATTTTTACGTTCTCCGATTAAAAGCGCGTTATTTTGACTGATTCCATTAAATTTTTTTTGTTTTTAAAATTGCAAAAAAGCTCTGCCAAGCAAAAAAACACGCAAAAGTCGCAATAATTTTTGAAAAACAAACAAAAGTGAAGATTATTTTGATTTTACACGCTGTGTTTTGCACAAAATTCACTGTTTTTAATTTTGTTTTAATTGTTTTAAACATTTTTAAAAAAATTTTTAAAATTTTTTTATTTTTTTGTTGACATCTGCATATTTCGGTGTTATTATCTAAGCGTAATCAAGGAACAAGAGTCCTTGAACAAACAGCTCATAATTTTCCCCCTTATCATAAAGACGAAACGGCACGACGTAGTTGTGTCGTTTTGTTTTGCCTTTTTCGTTGTCTTATTCCGTTTATCTGTCATAGCGAATGTTTTTCTGATATTTATTTATGTCGCAATTTTTATGCCGCAATCGACATCTATTCAAGCACCGCAGTTTACTCTGATTCAAGGGCCACGATATATTTCTATTTAAGCACCACGATTCGCTTCTATTCAAGTGCTGCAATCTACCCCGATTCAAGAATTTGCTTCTGAGTTCTTCCTTGTCAAAACTTAAATTCGCTTATTGCCGCCTTTCATAAGTAATATTTGTCAATCTTTTGCCGCCATTCGTTGTCAAACGATATGAAGCGGCAATATAACGCTGTATTTGCCAAATAAAAAAAGATATATCTTTGTCAATAAACGACTTAGAATATATCTTTAATGATTTAACAAATTTATAAATAATTTCTTTGGTTTAATCTTTTTGATTTAAAAGCTAATTGTAGAAATTACTTTATTTAAATGCCAACCATAAAAATTTCTTTAATTGCAAATCTCTTTTCAATCAAATGCCATTATTTAAAATCTCATTTGTTTTGGTTTAAGTAAACGATAAGCACTGCAATGTCGGCAGGTGAAACGCCCGAGATTCTGCCTGCTTGTCCCAAATTTTCGGGACGGATTTTGTTTAACTTTTGTCTTGCTTCTATTCTTAATCCGCCGATTTTGTCATAATCGATGTCTTTCGGCAGAATTTTTTCTTCAAGGCGTTTTTGCTCGCTTATCGCCTTTTCTTGCTTTTTGAGATAGCCGTCGTATTTTTTCTCAACGGCAAAGGCTTCTATGGCTTCGTCGCCGAATTCTGTGAGCAAGCCTAATTCTTTGAGCCATTTCGTTTCAAAATTCGGGCGTTTAAGCACGTCAAACAAAGTCGCTCCGCCCGTATGTTCTTCGCCGAGTCGCCTGAAAATCTCTTCGCGAGCTTCTTTCGGAAGCTGTTTATCTTTTATCTCTTCAAGGCGAGCCATTTCCGCTTTTTTCGCATTAAGCCTATCTATACGCTCTTTGCTTACAAGTCCGAAAGAATTTGCCTTTTCGGTAAGGCGCATATCTGCGTTATCCTGTCTCAAATAAATGCGGTGTTCGGCTCTTGCCGTCATCATTCTATACGGTTCGTTTGTGCCTTTCGTTACAAGATCGTCAATCAACACGCCGATATACGCTTCGTCGCGATGAAGAACAAGCGGATCTTTTTTGAGAACGTAAAGCGCCGCGTTTGCGCCGGCAACAAGTCCTTGCGCCGCCGCCTCTTCATAACCGCTGCTGCCGTTTATCTGTCCACCCGAATAAAGCCCGTCGATGCGTTTGATTTTTAGCGTATTGTCGAGTTCGAGCGGATTTATGCAGTCGTACTCGATTGCATAGGCATACTTTGCAAAACGGCAATGCTCCAATCCCTTTATAGTGCGATACATTTTTTCCTGCACGTCGTGCGGAAGAGAACTGCTCATTCCCTGAATGTACATTTCATCGCTGTTTCTGCCTTCGGGTTCAACGAAAATCTGATGACGGTCCTTGTCTGCAAAACGCATAACCTTATCTTCGATAGAAGGGCAATATCTAGGGCCTATGCCTTTTATACTTCCGTTGTACAGCGGCGAACGATGAATGTTTTCCTTTATGATTTTATGGGTTTCTTCGTTCGTATAGGTGAGATAGCACGGCTCTACGTTGTCGATTTTTCCGTCGGTCATAAACGAAAAAGGCGCGACGTCTTCGCCGCTTTGAATTTCCATTTTGTCGAAATCGACGCTGTCGCGATATATTCTCGCAGGAGTTCCCGTTTTAAATCGTCTTATGTCTATGCCCAAATCGACAAGGCTTTTAGTCAGTTCGTTTGCAGGCGGAAATCCGCTAGGTCCGGACGAAATACTGTACGAGCCGGTTATGATTTTTCCTTTTAAATAAACGCCGGTGCAAAGCACGACCGCTTTTGCGCCGAAAATCTCGTCGCCTATCAAAACGCCCGTAACTTTATTTCCGTCCGTTATTATGCGCTTTGCCTCGCCCTCCGATATCGTAAGATTTTTTTCTTTTCCGAGTCTTTGCAACTCTTCGACCATATTTTTATGATATACGGCTTTATCTGCCTGTCCTCTCAACGAAAACACGGCGGGACCTTTTGCTCGATTAAGCATTTTTATTTGCAAAAGCGACTTGTCCGCCACTATGCCCATAACACCGCCGAGCGCGTCTACTTCTCGAACCAAATGACCCTTTGCCGTTCCGCCGATTGCGGGATTGCACGGCATAAGCCCTATCGAGTCAAACGACAGGGTAAGCATCAGAGTATTAAGATTCAGCCTCGCGCTTGCCGCCGCCGCTTCTATTCCTGCGTGACCGCCGCCGATAACTATTACGTCAAAATCCATTTTATTTTCCTACGCAAAAGTTTTTGAAAATTGCGTCTACTACTTCTTCCGTTGCGCTTGTTCCCGTAATTTCTCCGAGACAATTAAGCGCGTCTTTTAAATCTATCAATATGCAATCGGTAGGCGCGGTAAGGTCAATAGCGTCTATCGCTTCTTTTGCTCTGAGCAGCGCGGACAAATGTCTTTTTGAAGTGATGATTTCGCCGCTTGCCGCGTCTCCTGCCTTTACGGCTTTTATTACGTCGCCAAGCAACACGTCTATTCCTTCGCCCGTCTTTGCGGAAATATAATAGTTTCCGTCCGCCTTCCCGAAACGCCTGCCCGTTTTGTCGCACTTGTTGTAAACGTTAAAAACCAAACCGCCGATTTCGCAGTTTGCGGCGTCGCCCGAGCTGTCGTCGATAACGTTGAAAACAACGTCCGCAGATTTCGCCGTCGCTTTGGATTTCTCGATTCCGACCTTTTCGACAACGTCGTCGCTTTCTCTTATACCTGCCGTGTCTATAAAGTTTATTTTTACGCCGTCGTATTCGGTTGCAACTTCTATCACGTCGCGAGTCGTGCCTGCAATATCCGTCACTATTGCCCTGTCTTTGCCGACAAGTCTATTAAGCAACGACGATTTTCCTACGTTCGTTTCGCCGATAAGTGCTACGTCTACTCCTTGCTTGATAATTCTTCCGGTGTTTGCCGTGTCGATGAGTTTTTTGAGCTTTTCTCCGACTTCGTTTTTGATTTTAGGGATTTCGGGCAAAACCTCGTCTTCCGTCTCTTCGGGATAGTCGAGACTTGCTTCGAGTGCCGCAATAAGGTTTATAAGTTCTTTTTCGAGCGTCCCGACGTCCTTTGCAAGATAGCCTTGCATTTGTCTGAACCCTGCTCTTAATGCCGCCGCGCTGTCGGCGTTTATCATATCAATAACGCCCTCGGCATCCGACAATTTGAGTTTTCCGTTCAAAAAGGCGCGTTTTGTAAACTCGCCCCTTTCGGCAGGAACGGCGCCGTATTTTACGCACTCCGCCACAACTCCGTCAAGCAGTCTTATTCCGCCGTGAAGCTGAAATTCGACGGTATCTTCGCCCGTAAACGATTTCGGGGCTTTGAAATAAACCATATATCCTTTATCTGAAAACTCTGAGCCTTTGAAATAACCGAAATACATATAATTCGGTTTAACCGTCGAAATAGAAAAAGACTCAGCCGTAAAGACCTTGTCGGCTATTGCCAACGAGTCATTTCCGCTAAGTCTGACTATGCCGATACCCCCCTTTCCGATAGGGGTAGAAATTGCGACTATCGTCTTCATAAAAGATTAAAAACCTCTTTTGTATCCGAAGCTCTTAAATTTCGGCGCGCCCTTCTTTTGGAAGTCGCTTCCGCTCGGTTTGCTTTGTTGCACTCTTGCGCCCTTAGGAATGATAACGACGTGACGATTAGGTTCTTCGCCCTCGCTCGTTGTCGTAGCTTTTGCGCTGTCTTGAAGCGCAGAGTGAATAATGCGTCTTTCAAAAGGGTTCATAGGCTCTAAAGCGACTTTTCTGCCCGTACGATATGCCTTTTCGGCAAGACGATTGGCAAGCGTAATGAGTGTAAGCTCTCTTTTTTCGCGATAGTTACCCGTGTTTACTACGACCTTTTTGAATTGCTTGCCTTGATTGAGCATAGTAAGAGTGAGATATTGAATTGCGTCAAGAGTTTCGCCTCTGTAACCGATGACGTGCGAAGCGTCTTCGCCTTCGATGTCGACGTAAATAACGCCGTCGACTTCGGTAACGATAGCTTCAGCCTTAATGTTCATTTTTTGAAGTAATTCCGATACGAACTTGTCGGCAAGTTCGACGGGTGTTGATTTCGTTGTCATTTATATCCGCCTTCTGCCCTTGAAAACCAAAGGCACTAAACTAAAATTCGATTATCGTCTTATTCCGAGCTTGCGTTCTTTGTTTTTGTCCGCTACTTTGGCAAACAAATTGAACAAAAGCTGGAAGAGAATTGAATACAAGGTCGACGTAAAGATGTAAATCGTAAACGCCGCCGAATAAAGGAGCGCGAACACACCCATCATAACAGGCATAATCCATTGCATCATTTTTGACGACGCTTGTCCCGCCTGCGCCTTAGGTTGTTTGCCTTGCGCCTTTTGCATCATAAGTTGAGACAAAATGTTAAGTCCGATTGAAAGAAGAGGGAAAATCAAAAGTCCGTTCCACTTTCCGTCCTTTCCGTAACCGCCCGTGCCGAGAACTTTGCCCATAACGGTTTCGTATTCGGTGACCATAACGCCTTCGATTTTCGCGCCGCTCATTCCCGATTGTCCCGAGAACGTCGTATAGTCAGGGACTGCATACACCCAGCTGTCTTGCGAGAAGATGTTCCAAATCCAAAGGAATTTCGGTCTTTTATAATTTTTGAGAACAGCCGATTGAGCAAGGTCTTTCGCTTTTGCTTCCGAACGAGCGTCGCAACCTTCGATTGCGATTTTTTGCTCTGCCGTCAACTCGGTAGGATTGATTTTTATGCTCTTTATCGTGTCGCCGTCACGTTCGATAACGAGAACGCTTGCGATTTGTTCGTCGGTTAAGCCGAGCGTTTTAAGCTCCGCTTCCATTGCCGTCGCATATTCGTTGTCGTGTTCTGCGTAATAAGTGTTTCTTGCCGATTGATAAACAAGAGCGTTTTCATAGGAAACCATTTGTCTGAATCCGGCAAAAACTATGAAGAAAACGACGAGCGTGATTATAGTAGGAATACAAGCGCCCAAAGTCGAATACTTTTCACGCTTATACATCGCCATTTGTTCTTGTTGATAGCGTTGCTTGTCATCGCCGCATTTTTCAGCCAAAGCGTCGAGTTGCGGTTTTAAACGCTCCATTATTTTTGCGTTTTTACGCATAATGTGTTTTTGCCAGAAATCAAACGGCGTAGTGATAAGTTTTAAGATAACGGTAAACACAACGACCGTCCAACCGAAATCGCCGATGCCGTTGTTCAAAATAATCAAAAATTTGGCAATGAAATGCGTCGGCTCTCCGACCGATTTCTGATTTGCCATATTGATTGCGTCGCCGTTTGGATTGCACGCCGTTAAAATAAAAAGCGAGCAAAGCACCAATATTGCGACGAGATAAACCTTTAATCTTTTCTTTCGCTCCACGTTTAAATGAGCCATTTACATTTTCCTCGATAATTTTCGGGAACAGGGTCAAACCCGCCACGACTGAAAGGATTGCATCTTAAAAGCCTTCCCGTCCCCATCGCTATGCCTTTTAGCGTTCCGTGCTTGCTTATTGCATCGTACATATACATAGAGCAAGTCGGAGTATACAAACATTGCGTTCCTGTGATAGGCGAAATAAACAGTTTATAAAGTTTAAGCAAGAAAAAACAAATGTATTTCATTCTTCGTTTATGATGAGTCCGGCTTTGCCTAAAGTCGTCAATAACTCGTCGCCGACTTCTTTGCAACTCATTTTCGCCATTCCTTCTCTCGGAATCAAAACATAGGTGTACCCTTTGTCTATTACGGCGAGATTAAGGCGAAAATTCTCTCTTAAATATCTTTTAATTCTGTTTCTTGTGACGCTGTTGCCTACGTGCTTACTGACCGACAAACCGACTTTTAAACCTCTTTGTGATTTAACGTATCTTACGATAAGACATCTGCCCTTTAAAAACGCCCCTTTTTTGTAGACGTAGCGGAAAGCTCCGTTCGATTTAAGTCGATACTTTTTTTGCATTATTACGCCGTAAGTTTAGCTCTGCCTCTTGCTCTTCTTCTTGCCAAAACGTTTCTTCCGTTTTTGGTGCTCATTCTTTCTCTGAATCCGTGAACCTTTTTAGCTTGACGCTTTTTAGGTTGAAAAGTTTGTTTCATTTATTGTTCCTCCAAAGGATTATTTTTTATAATATCGCTTGCCTATTATATAGGAAAAGAAAAACATAGTCAAGCGTTTTACATTGCATCGGGCGCGTCGATGCCAAGTAGCGACAGCCCCGTCTTTATTACGTTTTTAACCGCCTTAGTGAGCAAAAGCCTCGTTTCTTTGACTCCGCTTTCGGCTGTGGCGATTTTGTGAGCGATATAAAATCTGTTAAATTTGCCTGCAAGGTCGACTATATGACGAGTTACGACCGACGGTTCTCTCGTTTGCGCCGCTCTTTTTACTGCGTCCGCAAAACCGATTATGCTCTTTGCGACGGCAACGCCTTCTTCGTTTGCTATCGCGTCGAGATTGATTTTCGTCATATCGATTTCGCCGCCCTTTTTCAAAACCGAACAGCATCTTGCGTGCGTGTATTGAACGTAAGGCGCGGTCTCTCCGTCAAAGTTAAGCACCTTGTCGAACGAGAAAGTTATATCCTTAATGCGGCTGTTCCAAAGCGCAGAGAACACAACCGCTCCTACGCCGACGCTCTCCGCCGTTTTGTCCACGTCGATTCCGTCCGTGCGTTTTTCTTCGATTATGCTCTTCGCCTTTTCGACCGCTCTGTCGAGAACGTCGGAAAGCCAAACTACTCTTCCGAGTCTTGTTTTCATTGCGCCGTCTTCAAGAGATACCATTCCGAACGCAACGTGTTCCATATCTTTCGCCTTTTCAAATCCCATAAGTTCGAGAACTTTGAAAAGCTGTTTGAAATGCAGATTTTGTTGATAGGCAACGACGTAAAGGCACTTATAAAAATCGTACGTCTTTGCTCTGTAATAGGCGGCGGCAATATCTCTTGTCGCATACAACGTTGCGCCGTCGCCCTTTACCAAAAGGCAAGGCGGCATATCGTATTCGTCGAGATTTACGACCTGCGCCCCGTCGCTATACGTAAGCAATCCCTTTTCTTTCAATATGTCAAGGCAAGGTTGCATTTTATCGTTGTAAAAGCTCTCGCCGTTGTAGCTGTCGAATTTGATTTTAAGACGGTCGTAAATTTTTGAAACTTCAGACAGCGTCACTTCTTTGAACCATAAGAACAAATCGGTTGCTTCCTTATCGCCGTCTTCGATTTTTTTGAACCACGCTCTTGCCTCGTTGTCGAGTTCGGGTTTTTCTTCCGCTTCCTTATGAAATTTGACGTAAAGTCTGTTAAGCTCGAAAACGCCGCCCTTATCGACTTCTTCCTTGTTGCCCCAAAGTTTGTAGGCGACAATCATTTTTCCAAATTGCGTTCCCCAATCTCCCAAGTGATTTATGCCGACGACATTGTAACCTAAGTGCTTGAAAATTCTATAAAGCGCACCGCCGATAACCGTTGTCGAGAGATGACCGATATGAAACGGTTTTGCGATGTTGACGGAGCTGTAATCGATGCAAATCGTTTTGCCCTCGCCCTCGTCGCTTGTGCCGACTTCCTCGACGTTTGCCGTTTCGATTGCCTTTGACAAAAAGGCGTTTTCGTTTACCTTGAAATTGAGATAGCCCGACACGGCGTTTACTTCCTTAACACAGTCAAGACCCGAAAAACTACCTTTGAGTTCCTCGGCAATAGCCACAGGTGATTTTCTCATAATTTTGGCAAACTTAAAACACGGAAGAGCGATGTCTCCCATAGCGACGTCTTTCGGCGTTTCGAACATGGTTTCGATTTCTTCTGCCTTAACGCCGTCGATTTTTATAGCATTTGCAATTTCTTTTTCAAACATATTTATCCCATCTTTTTAATTTCCGAAATCAGTTTTTCGGCGAACTTGTCGCCGCTTTTCGCCGCTTTCGTCAAATATTCTTTTGCTTTTTCCAAGTTGCGCTCAACGCCTTTTCCGTCAACGTAACTTACTCCGACGTAAATTTGCGCCTCCACGTCGCCGCTCTCCGCCGCCTTGAAAAAAAATTCCATTGCCGCTTCGGGGTTTTGCGCAGTTCCGTTTCCGTGCATATAGCAAAGTCCGACTTCGCGATACGCTTTTTCGTTGCCGCCGTCCGCCGCCGCTTTAAGCCACTTGAAAGCAAGGTCGTCGTTTGGCTCTACGCTTTTGCCGTGACGATAAGCCTTGCCGAGTTCCAGCATAGCCTCGACGTCGCCGCTCTCCGCCGCTTCTTTTAAAAGGGTGGAGCTTTTAAACTTGTTCATTTTTATATATACCTCGAAAATTTAATACGAACTTAAATTAAACGTTAAAGCGGAACGTAACCACGTCGTTGTCTTGCATAACGTAGTCTTTGCCTTCCGACCTGATTTTTCCCTTTTCTTTCGCTCCGACGTAGCCTTTGCAATCGAGCAACGTTTGATAGTCTACGACTTCCGCGCGAATGAAACCGCGTTCGAAATCGCTGTGTATCTTGCCTGCCGCTTGCGGAGCTTTCGTTCCTTTGACGATTGTCCAAGCTCTCGTTTCTTTTTCGCCTGCCGTAAGATAGCTTATTAAATTTAAAAGTTTATAGCAAGCCGTAACGAGCTTGTCAAGTCCCGATTTTTCTATGCCCAATTCTTCAAAGAAAACGGCTTTATCTTCGTCAGACATATCTGCCATATCTTCTTCGAGTTTTGCCGACAAAACTATAACTTCGCTACCTTCGCTTTTTGCAAATTCCTTTACCTTTTTGACGTAATCGTTTTCGGTTGCGACCTCGTCTTCACTGACGTTTGCCGCATAAATAACCGGCTTTGACGTCAAAAGGAACATCGTTTTCAAAATTTCCTTTTCGTCTTCCGTTGCAGGGTAATTTCTTGCAGGCTTGCCGCTTTCCAAAAATGCGGTAAGCTTTTCGAGAAAGTCGATTTCTTCCTGATACTTTCTGTCCGCTTTAAGACCGATTCTTGCTTTTTGCAATCTTCTGTCAATCATTTCCATATCGGAAAAAATAAGCTCGTAGTTTATGGTTTCGATGTCTCTTAACGGGTCCACGCTTCCGTCGACGTGCGTAATGTTTTCGTCGTCGAAGCAACGCACCGTATGAACGATTGCGTCACATTCGCGAATGTGCGACAAAAATTTGTTTCCGAGCCCTTCGCCTTTTGACGCGCCTTTTACAAGTCCGGCTATATCGACGAATTCAAGAGTCGTCGGCGTTATTTTTTTGCTGTTGAAAAGCTCGCCGAGCTTTGTCAGCCTTTCGTCGGGAACGGCTACGACTCCGACGTTTGGTTCTATCGTACAAAACGGATAATTCGCCGCTTGCGCGCCTGCTTTTGTGATTGCGTTAAACAAAGTGCTTTTGCCTACGTTCGGCAATCCGACTACGCCTAATTTCATATCTACCTCAAAGATTATATAATCGTAAAAAATTCTTATTTGAAAATTTCCGCATAGGATATTATAAACGATTAAAGGAATTAAGTAAAACAAAAATGAGTATTTTTGACGGATTGATTTATGGACTGCTTCAAGGCTTGACGGAGTTCTTGCCCGTTTCGTCGAGCGGACATTTGCTTTTATTGTCGAAATTCGGCATAGGCGAAAACAACTTACTGTTCGACGTGCTTTTACACGTCGGCACTTTGCTTGCCGTAGTCATTTGCTATCGCAAAACGCTTTGGGATTTAATTCGTCACCCTTTTCAAAAAAAGACGCTGTACCTAATTCTCGCAACCGTTCCGACTTGCGTCATTGCCCTGCTGTTTAAAAAATTCTTGCCGAGCGTGTTCGACGGCGCGGCTTTGCCGTTCTGTTTTATGGTGACGGCTTTTATGCTGACGCTTACTTTAATCATAAAGCCGAAAGACAAAGAGCTTTGCGTCGGAAATTCTCTTATATGCGGCGTTGCGCAAGGCATCGCAACCCTTCCGGGAATATCGAGAAGCGGAATGACGATTTCGACCATGCTATTGCTTGGCACAAACAAAGACGACGCAACCGAATTTTCGTTTTTGCTTTCGATTCCGATTATTATTGCGTCTGCGATTTTAGAAGGCGTGGAAGCGGCAAAAACAGGCATAACTCTTCCCGTTTTGCCTACCGTCGTCGGAGTTATCGTCGCTTTCGTTTCGGGACTTTTATCCATAAAATTCATGTTAAAGCTCATAAAAAACAAATCGCTGTTGCCGTTTGCCATATACACCGCTCTTTTGTCGATAGTCCTGCTTGTGTTAGGCTTTTTAGGCAAATAACGCTTTTCGGGCAATAACTAAACGCATTTAAATTTAAACTTTTGCCGTCACGCCGTTACCTTGCATCGACATAATCACCAAGCGACGGACTACGTACGGCAATATAAGATTAAACGTAAAATAAAAACAGGCGGCAACACACTTTGCTCGCTTTCTCGGCAATTATACAAAATAAAAACAGGCGACAACGATTTGGCGCTTGCTCGGCGAATATACAAAGGTTGCTTGGCAATTATACAAAATATAGCATAGAATAAAACGCTAAGAAAATTTAACGTAATCGTCGGCGGTATATAAACATAAAAACAGTCACTTTTCACAGTTGTTTTATTACAAAAAAAGACTCGCGGTTTTCCCGTGAGTCTTTTATTTGTTAGGCTTTATTGGTTAGCCTTTAACTATTAAGTTAGCCAAACGTTTGATTTACTCTTCGCTATCTCCGTTCGTTTCGGCTGTTTGGTCTTCGACGTTTTGCTCGGCTTCGGCGGCGAATTGAGCATCAATCGGATTGCCGTTTTCGTCAAGTTCTTCTTCGTCTTCGTGCGGAGTCAACGCTATGCTCATAATCTTGCTGTCGTCTTTAAGACGCATAACTCTGACGCCCTGCGTATCTCTGCCGAACTTTGAAATTTCGTCCGCTTGCATTCTTATGATGACGCCGCCGTCGGTTATAATCATAACGTCCATTTCAGGCGGCAAGATTTTAAGTCCGACAAGTTTGCCCGTCTTTGCGTTGAACACGCCTGCCTTTACGCCTTTGCCCGCTCTGCCTTGGATAGGGTAATCCTTATATTCGCTACGCTTTCCGAAACCGTTTTCGGTTATCGTCAAAATTTCTTCGCCCTCTTTGAGAACGGCTATGTCTACGACTTCCTCGCCGTCTTTAAGCGCAATACTCTTTACGCCCATTGCGGTACGGCTTGTAGGACGAACGTCTTCTTCCTTAAAGCGAATACAGTTGCCGTTTGTCGAGCCGACCAAAATTTCGTCATGACCGCTCGTGAACGTCGCGCCGATAAGTTCGTCCTGCTCGTTAAACGTGATTGCTATCTTTCCGTTTTTCTTTATCGAACGATATTCTTCAAGCGTTGTCTTTTTGATGAGTCCAAGCTTTGTTCCCAAAAGGAGATAGCCTTCCTGTCCTTCGACAAACGGAAGCATCGTCGTGACTTTTTCTCCCGGATTAAGCTGCAACAAGTTGACCATAGCTCTGCCCCTTGCGGTTCTTTGCGCTTCCGGAATTTCGTACGCTTTGAGCGAAAACACTTTGCCGTAATTGGTGAAGAACAACAAATCGTCGTGAGTGTTCGTTGTGTACATACTTTCGACAAAGTCTTCTTCTTTTGCCTTGTGTCCCGTAATTCCCATGCCGCCGCGGTGTTGGCTCTTGTATTCCGCAACAGGAAGACGCTTGACGTAACCTGCGTGCGTAAGAGTAACGACGACGTCCTCTTTTTCGATAAGGTCGGCAATGTCGATATCGCTGTAATCATAGCTGATTTCCGACTTTCTCGGCGTTGCGTATTTAACTTTGATTTCGGTCATTTCTTCGATGATGATTTCTTTTACCGCATCGATAGAACCCAAAATTCTCTTATACTCTGCAATTTCCTTATGCTTTTCTTCAAGCTCTTCCTGAATCTTTTCGACTTCCAAAGAAGTGAGTCGTTGAAGTTTCATTTCAAGAACGGCGTTTGCTTGCTTGTCGCTGAGCAAGAACCTTTCCATAAGTTTTGCGATTGCGTCGTTTTTGTCTTTCGATTGCTTAATCGTTTCTACGACTTCGTCGATATTAGCAAGCGCTATTGCCAAACCTTCCAAAATGTGCGCGCGTTCTTCCGCTTTTTCAAGGTCGAATTTCGTGCGACGAATGATGACTTCTTCTTGGTGCGAAATATAACATTCGAGAACTTCTTTAAGGTTGAGAATTTTCGGTACGCCGTCAACCAAAGCAAGAAGAATTATACTGTTTGACACCTGCATTTGCGTTTGCTTGAAAAGAGTGTTCAAAACGACTTGTGCGTTTGCGTCTTTCTTCGTTTCGATGACGATACGCATACCCGTTCTGTCCGTTTCTTCACTGACGTCGGCAATGCCCTCGATACGCTTATCTCTTACTTGGTCGGCAATCGTTTCGATAAGTTTTGCCTTGTTGACCTGATAAGGAATTTCCGTAACGATAATTTTGCTCTTGCCGTTCGGCATCTCTTCTATTTCGGTTTTCGACCTTATAATTGCCGAGCCTTTACCCGTTCTGTACGCTTGACGAATCGAGCCGCGTCCGAGAACTATTGCGCCCGTCGGATAGTCGGGAGCAGGAATGTATTCGATAAGTTCGTCGACCGTCATTTCGGGATTACGCATAAGCGCAATCGTTGCGTCTATAACTTCGCCGAGATTGTGAGGCGGTATGCTCGTTGCCATACCGACTGCAATACCGTCCGAACCGTTGACTAAAAGGTTAGGAAATCTCGAAGGCAAAACCGTCGGTTGCATACGCGTGTCGTCGAAGTTAGGATACATATCGACGGTGTTTTTGTCGATGTCTCTTATCATTTCGGCGGCGATTTTGCTGAGCCTTGCTTCGGTGTAACGATATGCCGCAGGCGGGTCGCCGTCAACCGAGCCGAAGTTTCCGTGTCCGTCTACAAGCGGACAACCGATTGAGAAATCTTGCGCAAGACGAACGAGAGCGTCGTAAACCGAGCTGTCGCCGTGCGGATGGTATTTACCCAAAACGTCGCCGACGATAAGCGCGCATTTTCTGAACGGTCTGTCGCTGAACAAGTTGAGTTCGTTCATCGAATACAAGATTCTGCGGTGAACGGGTTTAAGTCCGTCCCTTGCGTCGGGAATAGCTCTCGATACGTTGACAGCCATAGCGTACGCTATGAACGACTTTTTAAGTTCGCCGTCAATCTCAACGGGTTTGACGTTGGATTTTTCTAAGTCTTCTATATAGTTTCTTTCTTTTTCTTGCTTAGCCATTTTTCCCTCCGTTATACGTCAAGCTCTTCGACGAGTTTTGCGTTCTCTTCGATAAACTGACGGCGAAGCTCTGCGTCTTCACCCATAAGAGTGCTGATAATGCTGTCCGCTTCGATAGCGTCTTCCATAGTGACTTTCAAAAGCGTTCTCGTCGCAGGGTTCATAGTCGTTTCCCAAAGCTGGTCGGCGTTCATTTCGCCAAGACCTTTATAACGCTGAGTGTCCCACTTTATATTGTTTTGTTTAAGCTCGTCCGTGTAGTTTTTAAGCGATTCGTCGTCATAGAAATACTTTTCCGTCTTGCTCGTCTTAACCTTGTAAAGCGGAGGTTGAGCGATGTAAACGTGACCGTTTTCGATGAGCGGACGCATAAATCTGAAAAAGAACGTGAGCATCAAAATTCTGATATGCGAACCGTCGACGTCGGCATCCGTCATACAAATAATTCTGTTATAACGCAATTTCGATTCGTCGTATTCTTGATGTATTCCGCAACCGAACGCCGTTATCATGGCTTTTATTTCTTCGTTTTCCAAAACTCTGTGAAGTCTTGCCTTTTCGACATTCAAAATTTTGCCTCTGAGAGGAAGTATTGCCTGAAAACGTCTGTCACGACCTTGCTTTGCCGTTCCGCCTGCGCTGTCGCCCTCGACGAGATATATTTCGCAGAATCTCGGTTCTTTGTCGGTACAGTCGGCAAGTTTACCGGGGAGCGTCGTCGTTTCAAGCGGACTCTTTCTTCTTGCAAGCTCTCTTGCGTTTCTTGCCGCTTCTCTCGCTCTTTGAGCGGTTATCGTTTTCATAATAAGCTCTTTGGCTTCTCTCGGATGCTCTTCGAGATAAGTTCCGAAGCCTTCCGTTATCGCTTTCGACACAATCGTTCTGACGGCGCTGTTTCCGAGCTTGGTTTTCGTTTGTCCTTCAAACTGAGGATTGCCGAGTTTTACGGATATGACCGCCGTGATGCCTTCACGAGTGTCTTCGCCGCTGAGTTTGTCGCTCTCTTTCAAAATACCTTGCTTTCTGCCGTAATCGTTTATGCATTTTGCAAGCGCGGCTTTAAAGCCTTCGAGATGCGTTCCGCCCTCTTCGGTGTTTATGTTGTTAGCAAAAGTAAGAACGGTTTCGGAATAACTGTCGTTGTATTGGAACGCTATTTCCGCTTCGTAACTTTCCTTTACGCCCTTTGTTTCTTCGGTGTAGCTTTTATCAAAATAAATGACTTCCGGAAAAACCGTTTCTTTGTTTTTGTTAAGACTTTCGACAAACGAAACTATTCCGCCTTCATAGCAGAAGAGCTCCGACTTAGGCGGTTCGAGTCTGTTGTCGACAAGTTGAATTTTAAGTCCTTTGTTGAGATAGGCAAGTTCACGAAGTCTTGCTTTTAACGTGTCAAAATTAAATTCGAGCGTTTCGAAAATTTCGCTGTCTGGATAGAACGTGATAGTCGTTCCCGTTTCGGTCGTATCGCCGACGACTTGCAAATCTCTTTGCGGAATGCCCCTGTTGAAAATTTGCTTATGAACTTTGCCGTTTTGTCTGACTTCTACTTCGAGCCATTCGGAAAGAGCGTTTACGCAAGATACGCCGACGCCGTGAAGCCCGCCGGAAACCTTGTAGCCGCCGCTACCGAACTTGCCGCCTGCGTGAAGTTTCGTCAAAACGACTTCGACAGCCGATTTGCCTTCGCTAGGAATGATACCCGTCGGAATGCCGCGTCCGTTGTCCTTGACTTTTATTGCGCCTTCGCTCGTTATTTCGACCATGATAAACGTACAATAGCCCGCCAAAGCTTCGTCGATACTGTTGTCGACTACTTCCGTAACAAGGTGATGCAAACCTCTGACGTCCGTCGAGCCGATATACATGCCGGGTCTTTTTCTTACGGGTTCAAGTCCTTCGAGAACCTGAATGTCCGATTCGTTATAGCTGTGTTCTACGCTCATTTTTGCCTCCGCTCAATATTTACGATTCTAAACGTTATTTTTTTGTTTTCCCTTTCGATTTGTCCACAGGAATTTTGCACTTTTGCACTATTTCTAATGTATATTTATATATATTATAAATTTAATATTATATATAGATAAAATGATTATAATAAAAAAAAAATTTTTTCACAACAAAATACGACTCGTTTTTCAAAATATTTTTTATTCTTTCCGATTTTACTATCTCTTTTTATAGTTTTTTGTTATAATTTGTTTTATGGATTCCTTTGTAAACCGAATCGAAAATTTTTCAGGTGATAATTTCACGTTTTCGAGCTTTTCTCGGCTCGAACGGTTTTTATTGCAAAAAGGAGACGTGCTATGAAGTTTAAACACCGTTTTGCTCTTTTTGTTTCGATTTTATTTTTAACTTTTTTGATTTTCACTCTTTCCGCTTGCGACAACAACAATCAATCGTCATCGCAATCTCAATCGCAAAATATGTACGTTTCGGGAAAGATTTTTTGCAAAAACGCCCCCGTCCCTAACGTTTCGATTTTAGTCGACGGCGAAACGGTTTCTTCGAGCAATGAAAGCGGAAGTTTTTATTTGAAAAATTTGAAAAAAAACTCGGAAATTTCTTTTGCTCTTCAAGGCTATTCTTTCATTCCCGACAAAATAGTCGTCATCGCAAGTAAAAGCGATTACGTCATTTCGTGCGTAAATACGACGGCTCCCGACGCCGCATACAGATCAAGCGAACCTTTTGCCGTTGTCATCGGATAGCTAATTTGCCCTAAAACACTGTTTGCACTTATAGCCCGATATGTTAATTTAAAACTCACGATATATAATCACGCCGCTATCGGCAATATTTTAAATTTTTGGCTTGAAACAGCCAATCTACCGACCCACAAGTCAAAAAGCCGTTATATTGCATTACGCGCCATTATTTGACGGTCAAAATGAAAAAACGACGAATTTTTACTCCGTCGTTTTTATTTTTCTTTAATTTTATGTGATTAGCTTAATTTTTACGATTTTTTATTCGCGCCTATTTTCGTGTCGCTTTTTCTTTTATATTTTAGTTTATTGTTAAAATTTTTTTATGGCAATCTGCCTTTGCCGTCGGTTTTTTATTTTTCTTTGTTTTTTATCGGTTATCCGATTTTACGCTTTTTTTTCATTGCCGATTTCAACACTGCTTTTTCTTTTAGCTTTGGTTTTATTCTTAAAACCTTTTTGTAGCAATATCGCTTCGCAATTTTATTTTTACTCCGTCTTTCGCTTTTTACGCATTGTCCTAATTTACTCGACTTTTTGTTTTCCCGTATTTTGCTTATATACTATCTTGTTGCAACATTTCGTTTGCGCCCTAATATATCGCAAAATCTCTTTTGCTCCAATACAACTAAATCTATAAAATCGATTAAATCCCGATTCGTTTTGTTTTTTCGTTTATTCAAGCGATTTATACACGGCAAACAGACCGCCATTTTACAAAATCGATTGCAAAAACCGCGGTTGTCCATAAACTAATAGACAAAATTAAACCAATAGATAAAATTTGAATTATAAGCATTTTCCATAAAAAACCTTACCTATATTATCTATAATAACGTTCTCGTTATGAAAAAAATTTATCTATGAAAGTTTAATCGGATTTTCAAGTAACATTCGGTTAAATTTACTTGTAAACTATTTTCAGTAATTTGCCAAATTATTCAGTTATACATCATAGTATTGGCTCTGTTGCACATCGGACAAATGCCTTCGCTTGCGTCGTTACATTCGCCGCAAAGCGTCTTGCCGCACTTCGGACAATAATACACGTCTTCACCTTCGATTTCCTTTCCGCATTCCGAACAAAACATATTTTTTCTCCTTTTTACCTTTTTAAAACTGTTGGTTGCAAATTTTACCGCCGTTTAACGCCGCCAGACGCCATACATCGCGTTTTGACTCGCATTTCGATTATTCCCACAAAATCGGTTTTTAATCGTCATCACGCCATTAAAGCGGCTTTTGCCTCGATTGACCGTTCGCTTTGCGTTTTTAATCTAACACAATCGTTTAAATCGAGCATCGACCGATTTGTTATAGTCTCGTTTGCCGTTTTCCGTTCGGAAGAAATGCCAAAGCGGAGCACAGCAAAATATTAAATGCCGAATTAAAAACTTTTTTTTGCATTACTACATAGCGATTTTATACATTCGGTTAAAAGCGCATTCTGCAATACTGTTTAGACCGCAAACAAACACACGTGCAAAATACTGTTTTAATAATATCCCGTTTCGGCAGATACCGAGTCAATACAAATTATTAAATTAACACTTCCGGCGCCCCAACTTAAACAATCTTTCTTTTTCCCGCAACCATCTTTTCTTCTTGGCTAAACGCAACTCGCAATAAATGCAATAAGCGTTCATCGCAAATCATTATCGATAAACGTCCGTAGTTTCAGGCGAAGAACTAAAAGCAAAAAATTCGTAAAACCAATCATAAGAACAACGGATGCAAAAAACGTTCAGAAATAACTTTAAAACACTATTTCAGGAACGCAGTGCCTAACAAAACACCGCACAAGTCGCAACGATTAGTTTTAAATGAATATCCGATTTAATATTTTGAGATAATGAATATTGAGATTTGTTAGTGAATTCTAAAACTTAAAGCGTTTTCCATTTGTTCCTGCTGTTTGATTGCTTTAACTCTTGCTACTAAAAAACATAAAGCACATTTACTTAAAACATTTGATTAAAACTCAACATTTGATTAAAACTCATTTTTAATGAATAAGTCCAAAACTAAATATTTAGCAAAAAAAATTTATGAATGCAAAAAACTTCAACCATATCATTTAACATTAAAAAACTTAATATAACAAAATCAGGTATCATTCATTATTGTAATCAAATCAAAACAATAGAGCATTTCGAGCAAAAGCATTTAAAGACGCAAACGCTAAAGACGCGCGCTAAGGCATAATTTATAACACAAAAACCGAATTTAGCGATTTTATCACTTACAACCAGCCACCAAAAAATTTAAATACATTTACAAGAAACGTCAGTGTGGCGTTATTTCAAAAAATATAGATTTTTTGTCTTTATCCACAAAGCAAAAAGCATGTGGATAAATCCATTTTTAAATAGCAAGTTTCGCAAATTTCTATATCGAGTTTTCTACTGCTTTTCAGCCGAATTTTTGCGTCTTTCGCCGTCGATTTTTCGGCGCAACATCCAATGAAAAAATTCCGCCAACGACGTCCGCTTTGTTTCACGTGAAACGATGTTTTTCTATAAAAATGGTCGTTTTTCTATGCATTTTGGGGTAAAAATGCCCCAAAAACGGCATTTTTTGTTTCACGTGGAACAACTCGGCTTAAATCGTCGTCAAAAATTGTTTCACGTGAAACATTGATTTTTGGAGCATCATCAATACTTATTTTTTAGTGTTTTTATCTTTTCGTCAGCATTCATTTTGCTATGTTTCATAAGGCATCATTTAACAAAATTTGCAGTTTTTCCACCAATTTATCAACAAAATACGGTTATTTATCCACAGGATAATTTCATATAATATCGCGCTCGTTTTTCGATATCTTTTGCTTGTTTTCCTATAAAAATTATAGTTATTTAATCAATGTTTCTATGGTTTGCGGCGTTAAAATATAAGTTTGCGTTTATCCGGTCAGCTTATCTGATTGGCTTGCCGATTACACTCTAATTTCATATCATAGGTGTTTGCGTTCGTTTCGCCGCAGTTTGTAGTTGATTTATTTGTCCTACTCTTGCTTAAAAAATCAAGCTAAATAGTACTCAATCTGCCACCTAAAAAACACTATAGTTCAATAAAAAACCACGCTTATTTTTGTTGCCGCTACTTCTTTCTTCTTGCGTTTATTGCGTTTACTCGACGCCATAATATCAGCTAAAAAATTTTATAAAACTACGTTATACAAACTTGCCTTTTCGCTTCTTCATCTAAAAATTTCAGTCAAAAAATAATAAGCCGATAGCTTCATTGCCTTTCCTTCGTTTCGCATTTCTTTTTCGCCAAATTCACGGCATATCGCTAACGTTTAAAAATTGGACCGACAAAAAATTTGGCTTTTCTTATTTGTCAATTTAAAAAAATTGAAATTAAAAAATATAACTTAGCAAAAGGTTGTTCGTGATTTCTTGATTTTGTCTTTAACAAAGTCTTTTTAACAAAATCTTTACTATTATATTATCTGCGTGTGTGAAATCTTGAATTACCTGTTTTGTTAAATCTGCATTTATAATAAATCTTGTATTAAATCCGTGTGCGAAATCTTGTTCGGGAATTTCAAATTTGCTTAATTTCAATGCTTAACCTAAGCGTCGATTTCCTTAGCTCCGTTTTTCAAGACGAAAAACCTGTGTGACAGCGTGCGACTTCAAAAAAAATTCAAAAGGCAAAATCGGTCAAAAAACAAGCGTTTTTCATCGATTTTTATGCAATTTTTGCCACCGAAAATTCGATAATTTTTTCGCCATCGAGCTTAGAAATGGACAGTGTTTGTATACAAATTAACTAATATTTTTTATATTTGGTTCACTTTGTAAACAATTTCGGGCTTCGAGAAAATCGGCAAATTTTTTATGAGTAACAATATGAGTAATAAAAAACCGATTGAAAATCAATCGGTTTTTAAATTTTTAATTATCTTTGATGCTGCATTTATTAACGTCATTTGGCTTAGCCGATACAAATGCTTAATTACGTTTCTTGCTTTGCTTATATTCGTTTTATATTATTTTGCATTATCATACATTATCGACACCTGCTTTTTTAAGTTAAGCACTTTGCTCGCCGCGTTGCGATAACGAAAAACAAATTAATACAAACTTTTATCTTTACCGTTCCAAAACGACAAGATAATTTTCGATTTCCCTTTTTGCGTCGTCTAAATCGTGTTCGAGATAATTTCCGCATTCTTTGCGAGAACTTCCCGGAATCGTGTCAAACGCCAAACACTTTTTAAGGCAGTCTATCGTAAAGGCTTTTGCTTTGTCCGTTTCGACAGAATCAAGCAAAAGATAAAAACCCGTGCGACAGCCCATAGGTCCGAAATAAATAACTTTGTCTTGCAATTCGCTGTTTCTCGCAACGGTTGCCATTAAATGTTCGATTGTGTGCATCGACGCATTTTTCAGATAATCACCGCCGTTCGGTTTCTTGAAACGCAAATCATAAGTATAAATCCCTCTGTCGACTCTCGACAAATAAAAACCTTTGTCAAGCACGTCGTGGTCGACTTCAAAAGACGCTATTCTTTTCATTTTATGTTCTCCAATAAAATTCCAAGCGTACCTTCGACGTTTCTCATTCCGTTTTTGATAAACTCGTTATATGACGTTGCGGCGCTCTCGTCTGCATTGTCCGAAACAAGTTTAAGCGACATAACGGGTACACCGTTCTTTTTTGCGGCTATTGCGATTCCCGCAAGTTCCATATCGCATACTTCGGCGGCAAAGTCTTTAACGAGCTTTTCTTTTTCCTTTTTATCGGAAATAAACGCGTCGCCGCTTGCAAGCGTAACGAACGGAAGCTTGTTAGGCAATTTTTGTTGAAGGGCAAGAACCCTTTGTCTGTCAAGATAGAAATAAAAATCGCAGTGCTTTCCGTATTGCCCGCGTTTTACGTCGTCAATTCCGCTCAAATCGAATTGGTGGTGTACAACTCTTTCGATTAAGACGATATCGCCGGCTTTAAGGTTTGGCGTAAGACTTCCGACGTAACCGGCATTGACTATAAGGTCAACTTCATATCTGTCGATAACAAGTTGCGTAGCCGCTGCCGCGTAAATTTCACCGATACCGCAATTCAACAAAAAGACGTCGTTTGTACCATTTGAAAAACGGTAAATTGTAATTCCCCCGATTGTTTCGTTGCCGATAGCGTGTCCGAGTTGATTGTAAATGGGAGCTAATTCCTTTTCCATCGCAGTTATAATTGCAATTTTCATAATTTACCTCGACAATGATTTTACCACAATTTTACGCTTATGAAAACTTAATTTAATAAAAGTTGCAAAAAAATCAACGAAATGTTATTATAAACAAGTCGAAAACTGTTTCCAATCAAAATTCGAGCCGTTTCGCGCCGAAAAACAATTTTCGACCAAGCAGGACCTATATGAACTTTTTAATCGAAAACGCAAAAAAATACGGAATAAATTTGTCGGAATATCAGGCGAATCTTTTAATTTCATATAAAAATGAAGTTTTAGAGCAAAACAAAACCATGAATCTGACGGCAATTACCGACGAAAACGAATTTATCGAAAAGCATATTCTCGATTCGCTCTGCGGCGGAAAATTCTTGCAGAACCAAGGCTCGCTTATCGACGTCGGTTGCGGTGGCGGCTTTCCGTCCGTTCCGCTAGCGATTGCTTTTGACAAACTTGCCGTGACCGCAATAGACAGCACGGCAAAAAAAATCAATTTTATTTCAAATGCGACAAAAAAATTAAAAATCGAAAATTTGACTGCCGTTACGGCACGTGCTGAAGATTTGGGCAGGGGCGCATTCAGAAACAAATTCGACTTTGCTACGGCAAGAGCCGTGTCAAATCTAAGAATCCTAATCGAACTTATCGTTCCGCTCCTTAAAGTAGGCGGCAAATTTGTAGCGTATAAAGCAAACGACAGCGAAATAGGCGAATCACAAAACGCTTTGAAAGCGGTAAACTGCAAAATTGTCGAAACGGCGAATTTTTCGCTTCCTTGCGGCGATTCGAGATGCCTTATCATAATCGAAAAAACAGCCGAAACCCCTTTAACTTATCCGCGACAATATTCTCAAATAAAAAACAAACCGCTTTAAAAGCGGTTTTTATTATCTCTTTTACTTTGCTTATATATTCGCTTTTATCATTACTTTTATGTTTGTTTCCACCTGTGCTTCTTCTTAGCTACTATCTTCGCTTTTTATCTTTGTTGTTTCCTTGCTTTTATCCTTGCTTCTACCTTTGTTATGATTTTCACTTTTTATCTTTATTTCTATCCTTACTTTTATCTTTGTTTTTAACTTGTTTTATCTTTGCTTTTAGGCTAATTTTTTAATTAAGAACAGCAAAAAAGGTAGCGGAAATTGATATATCAAAGACTTTTTGGGTTGATTTTAGAGTGTTTTGATTTTATCGCAATCGGCATTCCGATTTATTCATAATAAACATTATGGCTTGCTCTGCAATTTGTCCACCGACACCGACAATAGACGTTTCGCCGTCACAATGCCGATATTGCGTCGCTATTTTACGTTTTGCATATATATAATTATATAATATATATATTTATCCACAATATTAAATGAAAATTTTGCCGTTTTCTCTTGTAAGGCTTTAAAACTTTTGTTATACTTAAATGAAGAATACTTTTTAGATAATTTTAAAGGTACGAAATGGCTAAAATCATTACTTTTTCAAATCAAAAAGGCGGAGTAGGCAAAACCACTACCTGTATCAATCTTGCGGCTTTTCTTGCAACGGACGGATACAAAGTTTTGGTTGTAGATATGGACCCGCAGGGCAACGCTTCGTCAGGCTTAGGATTTACCGAAAGAAAGAGCGAGAAATCGACGTACTCGGTACTTTGCGGAGATATGACGCTTACCGACGCTATGGTTGACACCGAAATCGAAACGTTAAAACTCGTTCCGAGCAGTATGCATTTATCGGGCGCGGAAGTCGAAATGGCAACCGTTATGGCTCGTGAAAAAATCTTGCTCGACAAAATCGACGACGCAAACGACAAATTCGATTTTATCTTTATCGACTGTCCGCCGTCGCTCGGCTTGCTCACCATAAACGCGCTTACAGCGTCTACGGGCATTATCGTTCCTATTCAATGCGAATATTTTGCACTCGAAGGTCTTACGCAAATGATGAACACCGTCAAACTTGTAAAAAAGCATCTCAATCCGCCGCTTGAAGTATACGGCGTTGTCTTGACGCTGTTTGACCCGAGAGCAAATCTTTGCCAACAAGTTAAGGCAGAAATCGACAACTATTTTTGCGAAAAAGTTTTTAAAACGGTTATACCGAGAAATATACGTCTTGCAGAAGCTCCGAGCTACGGCAAGCCTATCGTTTTGTACGACAGGCACTGTCAAGGCGGAAGAGCATACTGCGATTTGAAAAACGAATTTATTGAAAGGATGAACGGATAATGGCACAGACAAAAGGTGGATTAGGCAAGGGTATGAGCGCCCTTTTTGCCGACTATGAGGACAACAGAGAAGTTAAAATCGACAGCAAAGAAGGAACGGTCAATCAACTTGACATTACTTTGATTGACAGAAACCCCGAACAAGCAAGAAAAACTTTCGACGAAGCCAGCTTGAAAGAAATGGCGGAATCGATGAAACTTTACGGAGTTTTGCAACCGCTTCTCGTCACTAAGGTCAAAGACCGTTATCAAATCGTCGCAGGCGAACGCCGTTTCAGAGCCGCCCACATGGCAGGTCTTAAAAACGTTCCCGCAATCATAAAAGACCTTCCCGTCGAAGAAATCAAAGCCATTTCTTTGATTGAAAACATTCAAAGAGAAAACCTTAATCCTATCGAAGAAGCGGAAGGCATCAAGGAACTTATGACAAACCACGGTCTTACGCAAGAAGGCGTTGCCGACCGTCTCGGAAAAAGTCGTCCTTACGTTGCAAACTCGCTCAGACTTTTGACTCTGCCGGAACAAGTCATAAATATGGTTAAATCAGGTCAGCTCACAACGGGTCACGCAAGAGCTATGGTCAGCATCGAAGATAAGGATTTCATTATCAATCTTGCCAAACAAACCGTTCAATACAAACTTACCGTTCGTGAGGTCGAAGAAAGAGTCAGACTTTATTATTCGCGACAAGCAATCAAACCGGGCCCTAGAAAAACCGCTCCGCTTACGCTTGAACTTAAAGAACTCGTCAACGATATGAAGAGAGTTTTCGGCACAAGAGTCAAACTTGTCGGTACGCCCGAAAAAGGCAGATTTTCAATCGACTATTTCACAAAGGACGATTTGGAAAGAATTTATCAACTTATCGAACAACTTAAAGACAACGAATAAAGCAAATTGTAAAAGGGGAAAACTATGGAAACTAAAAACGCAGAAAACAAAAACGTCAAAACCAGATGGTATAAAGACGCCGTTTTCTATCAGATATATCCGAGAAGTTTCTGCGATTCCGACGGCGACGGTATCGGCGATATCAAGGGTATCATTTCTAAACTCGACTATTTAAAAGAGCTTGGCGTCACGGCTGTTTGGCTTTCGCCTTGCTATAAATCGCCTAACGACGACAACGGCTACGACATTTCAGACTATCGCGACATTATGGACGAATTCGGCACGCTCGACGATTGGAAAGAAATGATTGACGGCATGCATAAGCGTGGCATCAGACTCGTTATGGACCTTGTTGTAAACCACACGTCGGACGAACACGAATGGTTCAAACAATCACGTTCGTCGAAGGACAACCCTTATCGCGACTACTATATTTGGAGAAAGGGCAGAGGCAAGAACGGCAAACGTCCGCCAAACAACTGGTCGTCGAGATTTGCAGGCAGCGCTTGGGAATACGACAAAACCACCGACGAATACTATTTGCACCTTTTCAGCAAAAAGCAGCCTGACCTTAACTGGGACAACCCGAAAGTCAGACAAGAAGTTGCCGACATCTGCAATTATTGGTTCGAACTCGGCGTAGACGGTTTCCGTTGCGACGTTATAACGTACATCTCGAAAAAGGAAGGACTTCCAAACGGTAAGTTCAATCCTATCGTTTGCGGCGACGAACAATTTGTCATCGGACCGCATTATCACGAATATATTCACGAAATCAATCAAAAGGCATTCAGCAAATACGACTCGATGACGGTCGGCGAAGGACAAGGCATAACCATCGCAAACGCCGAATCGATAGTCGCGGAAGAGCGTGAAGAACTCGATTGTATCTTCTCGTTCGAAGCGCAAGAAGCGGATGCGGTTATGACAGCGGTTCCTGTTAAATTCCGCCTTAAAAAGTGGAAGAAAATTTGGAGCAGCTGGCAAGCTCTTCCTGATAACTGCTGGAACAGCTTATTCCTTGAAAACCACGACTATGCAAGAGTAGTTCCGCGTTACGGAAAACTCGAATATAGAAAACAAGTTGCGAAAATGCTTGCTATTTGCGTCAACTTTATGAAAGGCACGCCGTACATCTATCAAGGTCAGGAAATCGGTATGACTAATATCGCGCATTACAGACCGAAAGATTACGTCGATATCGTTTCAAAGCGTATATACAATATCGCAAAATATTTCCCGCCGCTTATCCCTGTTGTCATCTGGGCTTTGCAAAAAAGAGCGAGAGACCACGCGAGAACGCCTATGCAATGGAACGCTTCCGAAAACGCAGGCTTTACGACAGGCACGCCGTGGATGAAAGTCAACCCGAACTATAAAACGATTAACGTCGAAGAAGCTATGGCTGACGAAGACTCCGTCTACAATTTCTACAAAAAGCTCAACAAATTCCGCTTGGGCAACGAAATGATAAGATACGGAACTTACCGCGAACTCTATCACGACAACAAAAAACTTTTCGTTTATGTCCGTGAACTCGGCGACGTAAAATATCTTGTCGTCTGCAACTATTCGGACAAATGTCCTAAGTTCGTACTTCCTGACGAATTTAAGGGTCTTAATTCAAAACTCATTATGACGAACTATGGTTCGACAAAAGCTACGCTTGACGAAAAAGTTACGCTTTTGCCTTATGAAGGCTTCGTCTACGAACTTACAAAATAAGCATCGTTTAACATCAAAAATTCCTCTATGAAATAAAATCATAGAGGAATTTTATTTTACGATTTTTATCGTATCGATTGCTTTACAATGTCATTTTGATTATCTTTGCTATTTTGCGTTATCGTTGCTATATTTGATTTTTTTCTTACTTAGATTATTGTTGCTGTTTAATTAAAAACATCGGCTTGTTTTGGACAAAATGAAAAACAGCGATTGCCGCTGTTTTCCTTCCCTTATCACAAACCCGAAACGGTTTGGAACAAATTTAATTTTCATTTTCAAATAAAACATTTTCCAATGAAATTAAAACCTTAATTTAATTGCCGACCTACTAATCGATAAAATAAGCTCTCTTTATCACTTGATTCGTAAGCGGTCTGTCATTGCTGTTTGTCGCCGTATTAGCGATGCGGTCTACAACGTCCATACCTTCAAACACTTTGCCGAACGCCGCATATTGGCCGTCCAAAAACTTGGCGTCTTCGTGACAAATGAAGAATTGCGACGACGCAGAATCCGGATGTCCGCTTCTTGCCATTGAGATTACTCCGCGCAAATGCGAAATCGGATTGTTTACGCCGTTCATTCTGAACTCGCCTTTAATATTGTTTTGGCTTCCGCCGCAACCCGTTCCCGTAGGATCGCCGCCTTGAATCATAAATCCCGAAATAACTCTGTGAAAAATAAGTCCGTCATAAAATCCGTCCGCAACGAGCTGTTTAAAGTTTTGAACGGTTATAGGAGCGGCTGTTTCGTCAAGTTCGATTTTGATAATGCCTTTTCCGTCAATTTCAAGTGCTACTTTGTTTGTCATTAAATTTCTCCCGCAAAAAATCTCTTTATGAACGATAATGCCTTTTCGTTGTTTTCTTTTGCCGCCTTACTTGTCCAAGTAAGTGGGAAGGTATGATTGTCCATAAATTTTGTCGAACGATAGAGTTCGTTGTAAATACCGTATCCGTTAAGCGTTTCGACGAGTTTTTCGCCTTGTCCGCCGCAGAAGAAATCTTTTGCCGCGGCAGTTATAAACGATTTAGGGAATTTCTCCGTTACGTAATCGGCAGGCGAGAGATATTCGAGATATTTGTAGTTTTCGATATTTTTAATATCTTCTCCGACAAAATCTTTATAAATCTTTCCCGTAAGTCCGAAAACGATTTTTTGGTTGAGCGCGGTTTGCAAATCGTAAATACCGCAGTCAAGAACGGTCGCCGTAAACTTTGCGTCCATTTTACCGTAAACGCTTTGAAGTTTTTCGCTGTCTTGAATTACGGCAAGCATTGCACTGTAATATCCGCCTGCGCTGTCGCCCGTTACGATAAATTTAGACAAATCGAGATTGTATTTTTCTTCGTTTGCTTTAACCCAATTTACCGCTCTTACAAGTTGTTGAACAGGGGTAGGGAACAAAACCTTGTTTCCCAATCCGTAGTTTACGTTTACTACAAACGCGCCCGTTTCGGCGGCATACCATCTGCACAAAGCTCTGCGATATTTTTTGTCACCGGCAACGAATCCGCCTCCGTGAATTTCAAAGATAACAGGATATTTGCTTCCGTCGGTTCTCGGAACAAAATACGTATTAAGTTTACATTCAGGTTCTTCACCGTACGGTATATCGTTTTCACATTGAACGTGACGAGTTGCTCTCATAATTTTGGTTCTGTTTTGTGAGCCGTCAAATAAATAGTCGATAGCAACAAACACAGCTTTTGCAAATGACATTTTTAACCCCCTAATTGATAGTAAATAAATTAACTATATTTATATAATATATAATACGAACAATTTTTTCAAGGGTTTTTAAAATCTTTTTTTAGTTTTGCAAAAACTATTTTTTAAACATTGCAATAGTAAAAAAAATAATATAAAACGTTTTAAAAATTTGTAATTTTCGACAAATTTCACTCTGTTAAATCTGCAAATTTTATATCTATAACTTTTTGTAAATCGCAAACGTTCATTTCAATTTGAAGTCCTATCTTTCCGCCGCTGAAAAATATAGTATCAAAAAGAGTAGCGGTTTCGTCTATGACCGTTGTAAAAAATTTTTTCATTCCTATCGGAGAACACCCTCCGTGAACGTAACCAGTAAGCGGAAGCAAGTCTTTTGATTTTACCATTTCAACGTTTTTTTCACCAACGCTTTTGGCTGCCTTTTTTAAACTAAGCTCGCTACATACAGGTACGACAAAAACATAATGATTGTTTGATTTTCCGACTGTAACAAGCGTCTTGAAAACTCTTTCCGGTTCTTCGTTTAACGCCGCTGCTACTTCCGTACCGCTCAAAGCATCCGTTGCAGAATAATCGTGAATTTTAAAATCTATTTTCTTTTGCGCAACCATTCTGATTGCATTTGTCTTTTCTTCAACCTTTTTCATTTTAAATCCTTTTGCTTTTTTAAAACTTATTTAAAGACAATTTAAGTTTAAAACATAAAGAATAACTTTGCAATAATAAATATCATTTACTTTACATTTTAAATTTATCGATTTAAAGTTTTTAAAATTCTATTACTTAACTTTTAATATTTTAAAATTAATGCTTTATTATTTTAATCTAATTTAAATTTTATCTTTATCTTAAAAATTGAATAAATAATAAAATGTTTCTTATATCTTATATTAAAATATTTAAAAATGCATAAAATTTTCATATTTAGTAGTTTTAAAATTTTAATTGCATTACAAGTAGATGTTTACTAGTTAGCTTCTTTATAAATTAGTTTATTTAAAAACTAGTTTTTGATAATTGCTTTGAAAATTAAACCAAAATAAAAAACAAAATGTACTCTTTCTTCGTGGCTCTTGTCTTAGTCTTGAACCCCCGTTCATTAGCGAGCCTGCGAGCGTCCACTGCGAAAGCAGGGTCGGCTTAGCGTAGCAAAGAAATTGCCTTTGGCAATTTGGGTTCAAGTCCGTTTCTTTAGTGTAATAAAATTTTAGTGTAAAAAAAGGAACTCGAAGAGTTCCTTTTTGGCGCTTGCCTAAGACGTTGAACCCCCGTGTATTAGCGAACTTATGAGCGTCCACTGCGAAAGCAGGGTCGGCTTTGCGTAGCAAAGAAATTGCCTTTGGCAATTTGGGTTCAAGTCCGTTTTTTAGTGTAATAAAAAGGAACTCGAAGAGTTCCTTTTTGGCGCTTGTTGAGGGACTTGAACCCCCGACACTGCGGTTAACAGCCGCATGCTCTACCGACTGAGCTAAACAAGCATTTCGATTGCTTTAATATATTAGTTTGAAATTAAAATTTTGTCAACTGTTTAGGCTATATTTTGCAATTTTATTTTGTTTATTTCTATGCTAAGATTTTTCTTAGCATAGAAATAAAATTTAACCTATTGATTTTTATTTAATCAACGTATTAAAGCTAACTACATTATACTTTAAAATCTAATTTTTTTACCTTTTTAATTTGTATAATTTTATTATATTTTTAACCTATCACTCTGAGCGGCAAAATCAAATATAACCAACTCTTATCTTGACCTTTGATAATTCCCGGAGCAGACGGAGAAGTGAAGTTTAACGTTATATATTGGTCTTGAATTGCTCTCATTGCGTCGATAATATATTTACTGTTAAATGCAATAACTATATCTTTTCCTTTAAGCGCAATTTGTACTTTTTCGTTTATTTCGCCCGTTTCCGATTCCGCTTTAAGTAAAACTTGATTTTCGCCGACTTCCATTTTTACGTAACTCTTCTTTTCATTTCTCGAAATAAGAGATACACGGTCAATTGCATTTTCAAATTGCTTTTTATCAACTACTACTTCGGTTGTAAATTCACTCGGAATAATTCTTTCGTAAGCTATATAATTGTCTGCTATAAGGCGAGTAACGACTTTTGTATGACCTAAGTCGAGCATTATGTAATGCTTTTCAAAAGACAAAGCTATTTCGCTGTCATCGTCTTCTATTAGTCTGCTCATTTCAAGCATCGAACGAGACGGAACGACAATTTTTTCTTCTATTTCGTTATTTTCGATGTTGACAGTTGCAAGAGCCAAACGATAACCGTCAGACGCAACGCCTTCAAGAACGTTTCCCTTTATATTCAAACAACATCCTTTAAGAGGCGGACGCGATTCATCCGTTGCTACGTTGAATATAATTTTATTTATAAGCTCTCTGAAATCTTTTTTCCCAACTTTAAAGAATTTTTCTTCGCTTACTTTTTTAAGTTCAGGATATTCGCCGACTTCGCCGCAAGACAAACTTACTTCACTGTCTAAATATCTTATTTTAAGTCTGTTCTTTTCGGTGCCGTCAAGTTCTATTTCTTCCTCTTCTATCTTTTTGCAGTATTCGGCAAAAATCTTACCCGGAACGACTATTTCGCCTTCGAGCAAGACGTTTGCTTTAATTCTTTTTTCAATCCATAAATCAAGGTCTGTTGCAAGCAAAATAAGTTCGTCGTTTTTTGCCGTAATTTTTACGCAATCCAAAATAGGATTTACCCTTTTTATAGGTAATGCTTTAATGACTTTTGAAACGGTTTCGCTAAGCTCTAAGCCTTGGCATTTGATTTTCATGTTCCCCTCCTTTGGGTATTTATATATTTTTAAATAATAATAGTTTTAATAAGCAATGTTAACAGTGTGGATAATTATATAAAGCCACAACAAATTGACATTAGCGCCGATTAAAACGCAATATATTGAGCTTTTTTTGATTTTACAATGTTGAAAACTGTGTTTACCGATCAACATTGTATCAACATAAAAAGAAGTTGTCCACCTTAGCGGTTTAAAAGACTGTTTTTTATGTCGGAAATGATAATTCTCATACGCGGATTATGTTTAATTTCTTCCGTTATTTTGTCGCGCGCGTGCATAACGGTGGTGTGGTCTCTTCCGCCGAAAATCTTTCCGATGGAAACAAGCGGAACGCCTAACATATCGCTCATAAGGTACATAGCAATCATTCTCGGTTCGACAATGTCCTTAGTTTTGCTTTTTCCCGTAATTTGTTGGTTTGTAATATTGAAGAAATTGCAAACTGCGCTTAAAATGTCGCTTTCTTCGATTGTTTCCTTTTTGTCTTCGATAAAATCACAAAGAGCTTCTTTTGCAAGTTCAACAGTGTCTACGATGCGGTTTGTAAGAGAGCTGTAAAAAATGATTTTATTCAAAAGACCTTCCATTTCACGAATGTTAGTTGTAGATTTTTCCGCAATATATTCCGCCACTTCGTCCGACAAAGTAAATTTTTCGCGAGCCGCATAGTTTTTCAAAATTGCGATTCTCGTTTCCATGTTAGGCGGTTGAATGTCTGCAATAAGTCCCCACGAGAAACGAGTTCTCAATCTGTCAGAAAGTTTTGCAAGGTCGTTAGGGGCGCAATCTGCCGTTAAAACGATTTGCTTTTTGTTTTGATAAAGGTCATTAAAAATATGGAAGAATGCTTCTTGCGTGCCTTCTTTACCGGAAACAAATTGAATATCGTCAATCATCAAAATATCGGTGTTACGATATTTTTCTCTGATTTCGTTTGTGCTGTTTACGTTGTCTTTTGCAGTTCTTATAGAATAAATGATTTCATTTATGAAAGTATTAGAGTCGGTATACAAAATGCGGACTCTCGGATTCGTCTTTCTTAAATGATTTCCTATTGCGTGCAAAAGGTGAGTTTTTCCAAGACCTGCCGACGAATAGATAAAAAGAGGATTGTATTTTCCGCCTATATCGTCGCAAACTGCCTTAGCGGCCTCTAATGCAAATTCGTTGCTTCTGCCTTTGACGAAATTCTCAAAAGTGTAACGTTCTAAAAATTTCATACCGCTCGGCTCGTCAACCGAATCGCTTTTTACGATAAGCCCTTCGTCTTCTATAAAACTGTCTTGTTTTTGAAGATAAGAATCTTTTTCGGTATCTATGATAATTTCGACTCCCGAAATAAGCGGATTTATTTTTTTGATAACCGTCTTTATAGTATCGAGATATTTTCCGTCAATAGTCTTTTTTGCGGAATATGAATAGGTAGCCAAAATGAGAGCGTTTTTAACAAAACACACAGGTTCTAATTTATCAATCCAAACGTCATAGCTTATTGAATTGAGTTCTTTTGAAAGCTCGGATTTAGCTTCTTTCCAAAAATCGTCGATATTTATCATAGTTATTTTATTATAACTAAAAATAATAAATATTTCAACGGAAATGACAAAATATAATCAAAACTTAAAAATTTTTAATTACCTAACATAAACGACGATAAAATAAGAATTTAACACAGCAAAAAAGAATAAAAAATACGATAAAAAAGTGAAAAATAAATATAGCGAAAATAATAATAAATAAGTCGAAAAAAATGAATATAAAAAAGCTAATATATAATTTTTAACGCAAATAAATATGATAAAATAAATACAGCAAAACAAATAATTAAAAAAGAAGAAAACCAAACAAACAGAAAAAAACTAATTTAAATAAAGATCGATTAACGTTTGTAATAAATTAGGAATTAAGTTATAATCAACCTATGCAGATAAAAAAGCTCTATCTAAAAAATTTCAGAAACTATAAAGAGCAGTACGTCGAATTTAAAGACGGACTTAACGTTTTGTATGGGCAAAACGCCGCAGGAAAAACAAATATGCTCGAAGCTATTTACATTTCCGCGCTTGCAAAGTCACCGAGAACGACGAAAGAAAAAGAGCTTGTTTTAAACGGCGAAAAAACCGCAATAGTAAACGTTTTGGTTCAAAAGAATTTAAGAACGCATAAAATTGAAATTCAAATTGATGATAAAGGAAAAAAGCGAATTTTAATCGATTCCATTCCCGTGAACAGAGCAGGCGAGCTTTTGGGAATTGTGGCGATTGTTTATTTTTCGCCTGACGAAATGAAACTTGTCAAAGAATCGCCGGACAATAGAAGAAGATTTTTGGATATATCGTTAAGTCAGGAATCGAAAGTATATTTTAACAATCTCGTCAGATATAACAAAATTTTAAAACAAAGAAACAATCTTTTAAAGCAAGGTTATAACGACAACATAGACGCAATGCTCGACGTTTGGGACAGACAGCTTGCAACGGTCGGTGTTGAAATTATAGAAAAAAGAAGAGAATTTATCGATAAGCTCAAAACGGAAGCAAAAAAAATTCACGAATTTTTGAGCGGCGGAAAAGAAATTTTGGAAGTCGATTACGAATCGGAACTTGACGAGATAAGCGATAAAAATCTCTATCTGCAATTAAAGAAAAACAGAGAGAAAGATAAAAAACTTACCTACACGACAGTCGGTCCGCACCGTGACGATATAAAACTCACTGTAAACGGAAACGACGCAAGAAAGTTTGCTTCGCAAGGACAACAAAGGAGCATAGCGTTGTCGCTTAAATTTGCTCAACTCGAACTCTACAAACAAGAAACGGATGAAAAACCGATTTTGCTTTTAGACGACGTGCTTAGCGAACTCGACGAAACAAGAAAGGCGCAACTTCTCGAATTGTCAAGCGGTTGTCAAACGATTTTGACTTGTACCGAATACGAAGGCAAAGCGGCTCAAAAGCTCAACGTTGTAAACGGAAAAATAAATTTGTAAAAATAAAATCTAACGGCAACCGTTAGATTTTTTAAACTTATTTAAATCGATAAGATAAACTTTATTAAATAGTTAAGATACAATTTTTATAATTTAAATTTAATTCTATATAATAAAAATATTATACAAAAAAAATTTACACATTTATAAAAACATTATTTTGAGTAACCGATTTTTTTAAGAAATGCGTCAACGCCGAGTTTTATGTCATCGAAAGCCACGTCGAAATTTCCCGTATACCAAGGGTCTGAAACGTCGCGGTCAAGACCTGCAAATTCTAAAAGGCGGAAAACTTTATTTTTAGGGTCGCCGTTTAGTCTTATCATAGTGTTTGTGAAGTTCGGAGTATCCATAACGAGAAAATAGTCCGAGCTGTCATAATCGCTTGACTTTAAAAGAGTGGCTTTGTGCTTAGAAAACGGCACGTTTTCCTTTTTAAGTTTTTCTTTTGCGGCATAAAACATATCGTTTCCGAGTTCGTCGGTGTGCGTCGCTCTCGAATCGACTTCAAGGTTGGGCGCAATGCTTTTAAGATAAAATTCTGCCATAGGCGAACGGCAAATGTTGCCGTGACATACAAACGTTATTTTCATAAAACGTAATCTCCCGAATACGGATTGTCATCCGATTTATTTGTAAAATTGTCGTTTTGGTTCAAACCGTCCTGTTCGTCAGTTGTAACAAGTTCTTTGTAGAATTCAAAAGCGGCAAGCTCGTGCTTTGGAATGATCCAGAAAAACAAAATGCCAAGCGTCAGAATTCCGAGAATGTACCAACCTAAATATGAAAGGTCAAGGCAAAAAAGACGCCACTTGTTGCCACGCATAATGCGGTCGCTCTCTTTGATGGCTTGCATTGCGCTAAGCGACGCATCGTCGTGCATCAAATAAAACGCAAGACGATAGCCGTAAAATTTGACGATAGCAGGAATGAGCAAAAGTAATGCCCAAAGGAAAAGGAACACTTGTCGCAAAACGTAAAGCGCAATACTCATTCCGAAACGCTCTTTAAATCCGACGAAAAGCATCGATAAGTCGTAGTCTTCGTGTCGGCTCATTCTGTTTAAAATTCGGACGATGCCGAAGTACATAGGTCCGGACAAAAGCAAAGTCAATGCGGTGCTTAACGCAGATAAGAAATAATAACTTCTTGTCGATGCCGAAACCGACGTTCCGACGCTTGCCACGGCGGCAAGAATAATCGAATAAACAAAATATATAAGCGCGGCTTTGTTCCAGTTGCCCGTCAGTTTTTCTTTTGCCAAATCGTTGAAATACGTTGAATTCATTTTTAACCTCACAGTTATTTTACCACAATATAAATAGGTATACAACAAAAAGGCAAAACGAATAACAAGGAGAGCAAAAATAGATAGAGAAATAAGCGAAACGATATTGATAAAATTCTCAAAATGCTATACTATAAAAGCGAAAAAAAGCAATCGACATTTGATTGTCAAAATTAAAACAAAGGGGATATTTATGAAACTTGCCGAAGCACTTATCGAAAGAGCAAACCTTAAAAACGATATCGAATCATTAAGACAAAGAATGATAGCAAACGCAAAAGCGCAGGAAGGCGTCGAACCGAGCGAAAAGCCGAGCGACTTGTTAAAGGAATTGGAAACGAAACTTGAAAGATACGAGTATCTGGTTGTTCATATCAACAAAACGAATTCCGAAACAATTTTTGAAAAAACGACTATTGCCGATATGATAGCAAAAAGGGATTGTTTAAGAATGAAGGTTTCGGTTATCGGAAATTTGTCCGAAAGCGGAAGAGCGTTGGTCGACAGATATTCGCGCACCGAAATTGCAATTAAACCTACGTTCGATACAAACGCAATTCAAAAAAAATGCGACACACTTGCAAAAGAATGTCGTGAACTCGACGCAAAAATTCAGGGTTACAACTGGATAACCGAGTTGAAATAAAAATCAAAACTTAAAAATTTTGGCAATAAGGTAAAAGGGATATAAACTCATTGGTAGAGTGAAGTACCAAGAAAACAGATAGTGTTTTGCCTATTGGCTACGGCAGCAATTTAAAGTCAGCCGTCAATGTTACAAGGGTAAAGTAAAAGTTAAAGTCAGTACCGCATATCGTTTTATCTTATAGGGTGGGACAGGGGAAACGCAGCGAAAGCTGCGTTTTTTATTGAAAACGAAAGGTAAGTAACCGAATTAAAAAACAAGCGGAAAAGAAGAACAAAAAAAACAAAAAACAATAATCAAGAATAAGCAAAAAAATTAGAGAAAAAGCCGAAACAAATAAATGGAAATTAAAAGGCGAGAAAAAAACAAAACGAGCGACAATAAAAAAGAATGAGAAAACAAACGAAAGACGAATAGCAAAGAAAAACGAACGACAATAAAAAAGAATAAGAAATAAAAAAAATCGAAACAAATAAAGGGAAATTAAAAGGCAAGAAAAAACAAAACGGGCGACAACAAAAAGAATGAGAAAACAAACGAAAGACGAATAGCAAAGAAAAACGAGCGACAATAAAAAAGAAAACAAAAAAGAAAAGCAAACAAAAAAACGCCTTAAAGGCGTTTAGCAAGAACGACGGCTTGACCGAAAACGGATTTAACTTTTTTGAAGCCGAGTTTATAATAAAACTTGATAGCTCGCTTATTTGCCGTGTCAACCGTCAAATGCAAGCCTTTTACGCCGTTGGTTTTTAATGCGTCCTGCAATTTGCGAACAAGCCCTTTTCCCCAGCCTTTTCCCTGATACTCGTTTAAAATATCGATATGCAAATGGGCAGGATAGTCTTTTGCCACGCGTTTAAAAATCGCAAATTCGTGTCGTTTTAAAAATGCGTCGATTTTTGACAACGCTCGCACTTTTGCGTGATAATTTTCCAAAAACGTTTTTATGTATTGCTCGTAGTTTTGTGCGCAAAGAACGTAACCGACGGGCAGGTCGTTTTCGGCGGTCAAGACGAAGCAGTTTGACGGCTCGAAATTTATGTAATAATCGCAAAACAAAGCGCAAACGAGGTCCTTATTTTTTTGATAGCGTTTGCCCGACGCCGTTAAAAAGCAAATATCCCTAACGGCAGTTGCGTCTTCTTGACGAAAGCGTCTTATTTGCATTTTTTCCCCTTTAAGTTTCATTGAGTATATGTGAGCGTTACATTGCGAATATATAGCAAATTAGTTTTGTTATATCGAGTTTATTTGCAATACTAATTGTGCAATGCTAATTGTTTGTTTGGCTGTATTAAAGAGCGTTCGAATTGCTTTGCGTATATAGCAAACGTCTTTTGTTTTGCATAGCGTTTAGCGAACAAATTTCACAAATAGATTGCCAAAGGCGGCAAGTTAGCTCAATTCAAACGCAATACAAGGTTTGGAATAAAAGTTTTGCCGTCCGTCGTCACGGTGAATTAAGACCGTTAAAAATCTTTAAGGGTGTGCCGTAATAGCCAAAGGCGGCAAGTTAGTTCAATTCAAACGCAATACAAGGTTTGCCGTCTGCCGTAACGGTGATTTTAAGACCGTTGAAGAAATCTTGAAGCGTGACGTTGTTTATAGCCGAAGCAATTTCAGGCGCAACGCTTATGTTCGCCCAAGTGAGAACTTCGCCCATACTTGCCGTGGACAGTTTTTTTGTAATCGCCGTTGCCATTTCACTTATTTTGCTGTTCATAATTTCGCCCTCAAAGAAGCTGTCCGGTTGCGAATCGATAACAGAGCCAAGCGTAAGGCTTTCAAACAAGCCGTTGATTTCCGAAAGAGAGCTATCGGCAATTCCTATCAAAATGTTTTCGCTCTTTTTAAGTTGCTTACCGTCTTTTTCAAGGAAGCTGACTTTTTTTGCCGATTTTACGTTTGTATAGTTTCCGTAAGTTTCATAATTCGACACTATGCCGTTTGCCTCTTCGGCGGTGGCGATATAGCCGTAAACCAAATTGTAATGCGGCAAGGAATATTGACTGCCTGTTGCGTCTAACAAAAGCCCCGAATAGTAGATATACTTGTCGCCGCTGTATGACGAGTGAATGGCGGGGTCGTATTTAACCATAGTGTAGAGTTTGCCGCTTAAGTCTTTAATTTCGCCGTGCGTGGCTTTGTCGTACTCGACAAACGAAGCGCCGTCTGAAGAGTAGTAGATATAACTTGCGGCTGTTCCGTCATAAAGGGTAGGGACGTATTTTGTGTAGGAAGCGTGGTCGCTGCTTGCGGCGTCGAACTTAGTGAGCATTTTGTCGGCGATAACGTAGGAATTCGCACCGGTTGCCAAAACAAGTTGCTCTGTGACGTATACCTTTTTAAACAAATCCGTTCCGGTATAGTCCTTTGGTTTTTTTGCAAAGCCGACGTAGTTTTTCAAATACTTGCCGTATTTGGCAGCTTTATAAGTATCATAGTTGGCGGCGGTAATTTCGACAAACGCCGTTTCCGGATTCGCCGGATTGAACGCCGTGTTTGTGGCAGGACTCGTGTCCAAAGCGTAAAACTTAATCGTGTTTGCCGTATCTTGGACGTATGCTTGTGTAAACTCGGGCATATTAAGATTGTTCAAATCGTAAGGTGTGAAGCCATAGTTATAAGACGCCGAACCGTCGACGTAAACGTAGCCGCCGTCCGTAGCATTCACAAAAATATAATTTCGGCTGTAACGGGTAAGCGACGCATGCGCTGGGTTTGTGCTGTCGTACAAAACGTATTTTCCGCCTATAAGGACGTATTCGCCGTCCGTATGCTCGATGAACGGCTTTGTGATTTCAAGCAAAACGTCGGTTGCCGTGTCAAGCACCGTGAGTTGATTGTATTTGATAACGTCGATGACTTCGCCAATAACGAGAGTGTCGATAATATCGTTGATTGCTCCGCCTATTGAATTTAATTTCGTGTAGGCAAGTTTTTTCAAAATCGCGCTCGAACCGTTTGGAATGTCTATTGCGTCGCCAAGCACAAGTTTGCCGATATCTGTCGACATAGAGTTTAGAGTGCTGTCTTTAAGGCTTTTCAAAATTTTTGAAGTGTTTGGGTCGGCATCGTCGATTTCTATAATATCTTTAAGCGTAAGAGTGTTGATTTTATCGCTAAAATCGGATATTTTGGTGTTTTTCAAAGCAATCAAAACAAGCGGACTTTTTTCGTGAAGCACCGTCACGCCGTCCGTGTCATACACCGTATTTTCATAAACGTCAAGCACGTCGCAAAGTTTAAGGTTTTTGACTTTTTCAATGACGTCAGCCAAATTTTTGACTTTGGTTGTCGAAATGCTTTGAAGCGTTTTGTCGCTTGTGCCTTCATACGCTTTGAAGTAGCCCTCTTTTTCGTCCGTCAAGCTGCTGTTTTCGTCAACCGTAATAGGGTTCGCCGCCGTGCCGTAATCTATGCCGTAACTTTTAAACGGCATAAATTTCAAAGTTCCGTCTTCCAAAACGGTTTTGAAGTAAAGCGGTTTAGTTGCCGTGGCTATTTCCGAAAGATTGTTAACAGGCTTAAATTCTTCCGCATTTGTAGGAGCGGCGGAAGTGGTGGAAGTGCCGATTAAATATTCATAATCATAAACTTTAACAAACCCTGCTTGCTGTGGCAAATAGCCGCTGCCTGAATTTACGAAGTTGTTTATGTACGCTTTTAAATAGCGCGTAGGGATAGAAGCGAATTCGCCGAGCGCATCATACGGCACGTATTCGATATGGCGATAAAAAGTTTTGCCTTGCGCCGTGGCGTCGAGAATATATTTGCCGCCGCTGAGTTTATACTTTTCAAAGTTTTCGACTTGTTTGTAGCGTTGTTTTCCGCTGTGCTGAGTTTCGTCGTAAGGGACGTACTCGCCGCTGTCGAGCTTAACGTAGTCGCCCGCGTCGTCGGCTGAGTAGCGGTCGAAATAATAGGAGCTGTTGTCGATTTCATAAACGAACTTATTTTCGCCGTCTTTAATTTCGTTTCCGTTTTCGTCCGTCTTTCTGACGTAGCGAAGTTCGTTATATTTAAGAGCCGAACCGTCGCTTGTCACGCCGAAAATCGATTGTGAACAAAGCGGATTTTGCGTGTCGAGGTCGTCTATTGCGACGTAAGAGTCCGCATAGACGTAAAGGAATTTTGTGTCGAGTTCCGCCGCTTTGACAAATTTGTCATTGTCAATTTTGATAATTTCCGACAACGTCAAAAGGTCGATAACCGAACCAAGGTCGCTGATAGGCAAATCTTTGAGATTGTTCAAAAGTTCGTTGTCGGCGGCAACGTCAATTCCGAAATCATAAGACAAATTTCTTATGGTTAAAGTGCCGTTTATCGAGCTCAAAATTTTTGTCAAGGCGTTTTGGATTGTTTCGTCTTGAAGCCGATTTAAAATAGGCAAGCCGAAATCGTTAAAGTTTATTCCTGCAAGTTTGCTTACTGCCGAAAGTTTTATGTTTTTTGTTACGTCCTCTAAGTGTTGCGGCATTTCAAGGATAGGATATTTAAAAAGCGGCGTAATGTCGATTCCCGAAACCTCGTTCGGGATAGGGAGATTGAACTTTGCAAGAACGTCGTTTATAGACAGAGACGATATATTCCCTATCATTCCCACAAGGGCGGTGACAAATTCAAACGCCGTCATACTGAGCATTTCTTTGTTGTCCTTTTTGACAAGTTCTACGCCGATAGTGTTTTGTACTTGCTCTATCGTAACGGAAGTAAGGACAACGTAAATCGTGCCTGCGATTGCGCCGACAAAAAGAACGATACCGAGCAACATTCCGACAATGAGAATGACTACGCTTTTAAAGCAGCTTTTGCAGCCGTGTTTTTTTTCTTCGCTCATACGCCCCTCCTTTTATTTTCCGAGTGCGCCGAACATATTGATAAGCAGCGTGCGGATAGGGTTGTTGTAATAGACAAGTTTGCTGAATGCAGAAGTTTTTATATATTCCATAGCCGTACCCATAAAGCCGAGATTTTCAAATATGCCCAAAAGTCCGTAAACGAACTGCACAAAGACAATTCCCGTTAAAACCGAAAAGACCAAACCGAAAAATCGGTCAAGTCCTTTGAGCTTAGGGTTTTTGTCAACGGGTTTTTTCCAAAGATACGCAATTATTTTAAACAACAACTTAAATACGATGAAGAATACCACCACCAAAATAATTGCAAAAATAATCGACACGAGATTTGGCACGATTGCTTCTTTAAGCGAAACTCCGCCTTCCGACGGCAAAAGTTTTGTAGCAAGGAAATTGACGATAAGTCCTGCTATGGCGTTCGACGCAAATTCCTTTATCGAAACGAGCGTGCCTTCGCTGTTATACATCATTGCGGCTCCGTCTTGGAAGAAAATAGGCTTATTGAACAAATCGCCCCAGCCTGCCGCTTTTGAATAGATAGCGGAATAAAGGTTTGCCCCTGTCGGCGTGTCGAGAAGCGGAGTAGAGCAAACGCCTGCAACGTATGCGGCAAGCAACAAAATCATAAGGTTAAAGACGAAGCCTTTAAGCGACCCCGTTAAACCCTTTTTTATGCCTCGAATGAACGCAATAAGCAAAACAAGCAAAATTACGCCGTCCGAGAGATTGAATGCCGACGTTGTAAATTGCATTTTCCCTTGTATTTTATTTTCAAAGCGAATTTATCGTTCGCCGATGACTTTTAAAGGCAAGCCTTTTAAAAGCGCGGGCTGTCGGAAATTGCAATCAGGCGCAATTCCCAGTTTTGAGTATACGCTTATATAATATAACAATTATTTATTAAAAGCAATATGTAACGATATAAATTGTTTACAAATTTTGTAAATGCAGGTAGAAAACCGTAGTTTTCTGCTTTAAGCGCAGGTTGACAAAAAACGCAATTTGACGAAAACGGGAACTTGTCGACAGATTAAAGGAAAAAGCGAACAAGCCGATTGTGACGTAAAAAAACAAATCGTGCGCCAACGGAAAGAAAACAAAGTTTTAAAACCGAATTTGACGCGGTTTAAGTCGATTTAAGTTCCATTTAATTTTTAAGATAAAAAATAGTTATAAGAAAAATGGAGAAAGTCTCTAAATAACAATTACGAAATCGAAAATCGTCGAATACTTGCAAATTTACGCAACGGGCAGATTTATCGTGTGAAATTCTTCAATGTGGCAATAATACACTCGGAGGCGAATATGAAACCTATTGTAGTGTGTTTTGGTACGGCAGAAGTCGCAGGCGACAGTTTAGCGCCGCTTGTGGGAAGTATATTAAAAGACGAATATCAAGTTAAAACTTTTGTTTATGGTGATTTAAGTCACGAAATCAACGGAAATTGCATAAATGAAACAGTAAGGTTTTTAAACGGCATACACGCAGACGACATTATAATTGCGGTGGATGCGTCGGTGGGAAAGGCGGCGGACGTCGGAAAAATTATCGTCAAAAAAGGGGTTCGGCCAAAAGCTGCTTTTGACAAAAGCTCGAAAGCCATAGGCGATATAGGCATTATCGGCGTAGTGTGCGAATCGACAGACGATCCGTTAGGGCAACTTATGACAGCCGATATAAATCTTGTGCAGGATATGGCAAAAAAAATAGCAAAATTGGTCAACGATTCCATAAATTATTGCTTAGCGGCAAACCTTGCCGAAAAATTGTGGGCTTAGCGTGCAGGCATAAGTTGACTATTTCTTTTAACATTGTTATAATCAACGCATAGTCAAAATCAACAAACTGCATAAAGCGTTTGTCGATTATGACCGCTACATAGTAGCATTGGAGGACAAATTGAACGCAAGCGGAAAAAGAACGTTAATCATCACGATTGCGGCGATACTTATAATCGTGGCAATCATTCTTTCGGTTACGCTCACAAACAAAAACGAAATCAGTTTCGACGGAAACGCAAACAGCTTGGTGCAGTCGATGAAAAAGGGAGAAATTAAATCTCTAACTTTAAGCGGCAGTTATAAAGTCATTGTCGAATACGTCGATTCTTCAAAAAAGAACGCATTTTGTTTTATAGATTCAAGAACTAAGTTTTTAGAAACATACAACGAAATTTATCATCCGTCAGCAGGCGATCCGCCAACGACGCAAGCCGTGCTTAGCTATGACAATCCGTCAACTTCGAGTATGCTTTATTCGATGCTCGTCCCTGCCGTGGCTCTTATTCTTCTTATAGTTTTCTTCGTTATTTTGTTTAAACAATCGGGCGGAGCAAACAACAAGGCGTTGAATTTCGGAAAGACAAAAGCGAATATGGCGCAAAACGTCAAGGTTCGTTTTACTGACGTTGCGGGCGCAGAAGAAGAAAAAGAAGAGCTTAAAGAAATAGTTGACTTTTTGCGTGACAGCAAAAAATTCCGCGAAATCGGCGCGAGAGTTCCAAAAGGCGTTTTGCTTGTAGGTCCTCCGGGAACAGGTAAAACTCTTTTTGCAAAGGCTGTCGCAGGTGAAGCGAGCGTTCCGTTCTTTTCGATAAGCGGTTCGGATTTTGTCGAAATGTTCGTAGGCGTCGGCGCATCTCGTGTTCGCGACCTTTTCGACCAAGCAAAGAAAAATATGCCTTGCATTATTTTCATTGACGAAATCGACGCGGTCGGTCGTCAAAGAGGCGCAGGTCTTGGCGGCGGCAACGACGAAAGAGAACAAACTTTAAACCAACTTCTTGTCCAAATGGACGGTTTTGAATCGAACGATTCGATTATCATAATGGCGGCAACAAACCGCGCGGATATTTTGGACCCTGCGCTTATGCGCCCCGGCAGATTTGACAGACAAATTTACGTCAACGCTCCCGACGTCAAAGGCAGAGAAGAAATCTTCAAAGTTCATTCGAGAAACAAGCCGTTATCGCCTGATATCGACTTTAAAGCGCTCAGCCGTTTGACGGCAGGCTTTACGGGTGCAGACATCGAAAACCTTTTGAACGAAGCGGCAATACTTGCGGCAAGAGCGGACAGAAAGCTCATCGAAATGAAAGATATAAACGAGGCGATAAACAAAGTTATCGCAGGACCTGCCAAAAAGAGCAGAGTCGTTACGAGTTTCGATAAACGCATTACCGCATATCACGAATCGGGACACGCAATCGTTGCCAAAAAACTTAAACATTGCGACGAAGTACACGAAGTTTCGATTATACCTCGCGGAATGGCGGCAGGCTATACGATAACGCTTCCTGAAAACGACGATACGCACATGACTTACAACAAACTTTGCGATATGATCGCTATGATGCTCGGCGGCAGAGCGGCGGAAGAAATAGTCATCAAAGACATTTCAACAGGCGCAAGCAACGACATTCAAAGAGCGACGGCAATCGCCAGAAAGATGGTCACCGAATGGGGTATGTCGAAAGCTATCGGCACAATGAATCTCGGTTCGAGCCAAGAAGTATTCATCGGCCGCGACTTCCAGACGCAAGTCAATTATTCCGACGAAGTTGCGGCGCAAATAGACAAAGAAATCAAAGCAATCCTTGACGAAGCCTACAAACGCGCGCTTAAAGTTTTAAACGACAATCGCGACGTGCTTGACAAGATGGTTAAACTTCTCTTTGAAAAGGAAACCATTTTTGCAAACGAAGTGGACGAATTGTTCGGCGAAACCAAAGCGGAAGAAATCGAAGGCGTTGTCGAAAACGGAGAGAATAAGGATGAGCCAAAACAATAATATGTCAATCAGACAAATGCTTAAACTCGACTTGCAAGCGGCAATGGATAAAGACCCTGCCGCTACGAGCAAGTTTATGGTCAGGCATACATACAGCGGATATAAAGCTATAAAAGGCTATCGTAAAGCGCATTGGTATTACGAGCACAATATGAAAGCGCTTGCAAAACTCATATCCGCAAGAGTCCGTCGAAAGACGGGAATTGAAATTCACCCTGCGGCGAAAATCGGCGCAGGCTTTTTCATAGACCACGGGTCGGGAATCGTCATCGGTGAGACGACCGAAATAGGCAACAACGTCACGGTTTATCAAGGCGTAACGCTCGGCGGTACGGGCAAGGACGTCGGCAAGCGTCACCCTACAATCGAAGACGACGTTATGATTTCGGCTGGCGCAAAAGTTTTAGGGCCGCTTACTATCGGAAAGGGCAGTAAAATCGGCGCAGGCAGTGTGGTGCTTAAATCTGTTCCGCCTTATTGTACCGTTGTCGGCATACCGGGCAGAGTCGTAAAACAGGACGGCGAAAGAGTTGCGGATATGGACCAGATTCTTCTGCCTGACCCTATTTTGGAAGAGTTCAGACGACTCAATACAAGAATTAAGCAACTCGAATGTAAAATGGGCATCAAATCGAACTGCGTGGAAAATCACGACGCCGAAAGCAAAGAATTTATTGCCGAAGCCGAAAAACCGCTTGACGGCAAAAACGATTGAGTTTAAAGTTATAGCGACAAGGAAATATTATGCTTAGAATTTACAACACTTTAACGAGAAGAAAAGAAGATTTCATTCCGCTCAGCGGAAGCAAAGTCAATATGTACGCTTGCGGCATTACGGTTTCGGGCGACGCGCACATAGGGCACGTTTATCAAGCGCTTATTTACGACATTATAAGAAAGTATCTTATAAAGGCAGGCTATGACGTGACCTATGCGAGAAACTACACCGACGTCGACGACAAAATCATCGCAAAGGCAAATGAGCTCAACGTAAAAGCGGACGTGTACGCCGCCGAGATGATTGAGAAAATCAACAAGGTTATGGCGGCTCTTGACATCGACGACCCCGATATATGGCTTAAAGCGACTTTGAATATCGACAACATAATCGATTTCGTCAAAAAGCTCATCGAAAAGGGACACGCCTATCCGACCGAGAAAGGCGACGTCTATTTTTCCGTCGAAAGTTTTAAAGGCTACGGAAAGTTGTCCAACAGAAAACTCGACGAAGCGCTTGACGGCGTAAGAATAGAAAACGACGATTGCAAAAAGAATGCGCTCGATTTCGCTCTTTGGAAAAGCGCAAAACCGAACGAAATTTCGTGGGACAGCCCTTGGGGCAAAGGCAGACCGGGCTGGCACATCGAATGTTCGACTATGAATATGGTCGCTTTCGGCGAACAAATCGACATTCACGGCGGCGGCAGGGATTTGATTTTCCCGCACCACGAAAACGAGATTGCGCAAACCGAATCGCTTACCGGAAAACAATTCAGCAAATATTGGATTCACAACGGACTTATAAAGGTCAACGGTCAGAAGATGAGCAAATCGCTCGGCAATTCTATTTTGGCAACCGACTTACTTAACAAATATAACCGTGAAGTCATAAAGTTTGCTTTGCTTTCGACAAACTATCGCAACGACATAAACGTCACCGACAATCTCTTTCCGGATGCGGAAAAGCACCTTGTCGATTTTTACAAGACGATTTCGGAAGCTATGGCAAGCGGAATTAAAATCGAAGGCGAAAACAAAACAATCGACGACGAGTTTAACGAAGCTATGGACGACGACTTTAATACGGCAAAAGCTCTTGCAAACTTGTTCGGCTATTTCAAGACGATAAAGGCAAAAATCAAAAACGGCGACTTAACGGCAGGCGCAGACATAAACCAAATCAAAAACACCTATTCGCTTTTGGGAATTTTCAAGACGGATGCAAACGAGTTTTTAAATAGCGTAAACGCCGAAAAGCAAAACGAAATTCCGAGCCAAGTGTTAGAGCTTGTCGAAGCGAGAAAAGCCGCAAAGGCAAATCGCGATTACGCTTTGGCGGACAGCATAAGAGCTGAGATTACAAAGCTTGGGTACAGCGTACTCGACACTCGCGACGGCGTAAAAATCGAAAAGATTTAGTTTGGCGGTTTCTTTACTTAAAGACATTAAGACATTTCACAAAAACCTTTTACTTGCGTAAAGGGTTTTTTGTTTTTAGAATTTCGTTGAACGGTTAAAACGGTTTAGTTTAATCACTTTAGCAATTATGAATTGCACTAAAAAGCAGTTTATTGCACAAAAAATCGGTTTGATGCACAAGCAATTTTAAAGTTTTTTGATATAAAAATTTTGATATAAAGTTTTAAACCTATTTTAGACTTAAGTATTTTATGTTAAAATGGCGTTAGTAAGTCGCTTGCTAACGAAAAAGCCTATTGACTAAAACATAAAAACAGCGGCAAACGTTTTTAAGACAATAAAAGGAGAAATTATGGAAAGAATAATTATCGCAGGCGCAGGCATAGGCGGAATGACGCTCGCAGGCTTTTTATCAAAACAAGGTTATACGGTTGACGTGTACGAAAAGGCGGCAAGTCTTGACGAAATGAGATACGATTGGCACGATGACGTTGCGCCGAGCATTTTTAAAGAACTCGGCTTTAATATGCCGAAAGAGAACGCTCCGAAAAACGATTGGACGTTTGTTTCGCCGTTCGATAAATCCAGACAGACAATGAAAACGCCCGTTGAAACTCGCGACCATTCGATAGAAAGACGACCGCTCAATAAAATGCTTTTTGACTTCGGCGGCAATGCGAATTATCATTTCGGCGCAGAAGTCCAAAGTTTGATTATCGAAGACGGAAAAGTGAATGGCATTGTCGTAAACGGCAAAGAAGAGCGAGCGGCGCTCACGGTCGACAGCTTAGGGCTTAATTCCGTTTTAAGAAACAGTTTGCCGAAGGAATTTAAAATTCAAAACGCAATCGGCGACAACGAAAAGTTTGTTGCCTATCGCGGATTTTTCAATCGCATAGAGGACAAAGCGGACGAGAGCGAGCCGTCGAGAGTATATATGAAGCACCTTGGCGAAAACGGCATTTCGTGGTGTCTTTTCGACCACGACCCAAAAAAGATGAACGTTCTTATCGGCAGAGTAGGCAAACTTAGCGACGAAACGCTTGACAGGGCAATGGCAGATTTAAAAGAAAAGAATCCGGCTCTCGGCGACACCCTTTTAAGAGGCGGCATAGTTTGTCAAATTCCTATTCGTTATCCTATAACGAGAATGATGGCAGACGGCTACGTTCTTATCGGCGACAGCGCGTTTATGACAATCCCTATGTTAGGAAGCGGAATAGCGTCGAGTATGGCGGCGGCAAAAATTTTATCCGACGTCATTGCCGAAAACAAAAAGTTTGACAAGGCAAGTCTTTGGGAATATCAGGTCAAATGCTTTAAACGTTTCGGCGCAGAGCATTGCGGAGTTGATTCCTTAAAAAGATTCTTGCTCGGCTTAAAAGACGATACTTTGGCGTGGGTATTCGGCAGTGGCTTGCTTAACGACAACGATTTAAAAAACGCGGCGGCAGGCAGACTTGTGACGATAAAACTTAAAGACTATCCCGAAAAACTCAAACACGCAAAAGGGCATTTCAAAGAGTTGCTTTCGATGAAGTTTGCGCTTGATAGGTCTAACAAGTGTTATAGAAAAGCCAAGACGATACCGACTAAGTTCAACGAGAAAAAAGTATCAAAATGGCAAGATATGCTGGACGGACTTTTTAAGTAAAAATAGTTCAAACAAAAGTCGAAAACTTTAATAAAAAATACGGTATTTAAAGTGAAATTCGGATAAAACAAAATTGTGATAAAAACATTATTGTGATTTAAAACGCTGCTTATGGCAGCGTTTTGTTTGTTAGCAATTATTATAAGGCAATAAAGAAAAAACTATGGGCAGCAAGGCGATAAGCAACAAGGCGATAAGTCAATTAAGTTAAGCGTAAGTAGATAAGGCGTGAATGTAATTCAAGCGGCGTAAAAATAGTTGCAATTTTAATTTAAATAATTTTGCCGCAGAATAAAGTGTAATTGAGTTAAAAGTGTAATTGAGTTAAAGCATAACGCTCGGCAAGGGACAGTTTAAGCATTGCCGTGAAGACGAGTAGTCGCAGATAATTGTTTAGTGAAAAGACAAATTATAAAAACTTTTGCATATAGACTATGCCGAAACGGCGTCCGAATTTGCTTGCGACTTTTTTAAGCCTGCCAACAAGTTCATATCCGAATTTTTGGTGGAAGGAAATACTTTTTTCGTTTTCGTCCGAGATTTCGGCAACTATGCAATTTGCGCCGAAATGTTTTGCATCGTCCTCTAGTCTTAAAAGACACGCCGAGCCTATTCCCATAGAAAGAAATTTAGGATTTATGAATATGGTGGTCGATAAAGTTTGCTCGAAACTTTTGAATGCATTGAACGGACTAAGGGAGCAAAAACCTACGATAAGTCCGTTCAGCGTAACGGCATAAGCCGAAAGATTTTCCGAACGCTTTAAAAGGGCAGAAAAAAACTCGTCGGGTAAAACCGAACTTGCAAAAAGCGAAGTGTCGGTTTTTGCCCAATAATTCAATATGTCCATAACGGCGGCAGAATGTTTAAACCTTAGCGGCTCGAATGCTATTTCCATTAGTCAACCTGAAACATTTTGTTTTTCATCATATAATGATTGAAATCATTTCCGCTAAGACCTTGCGTTTTACGATCACGCATTGGCTTTGCGGGCGAACCTACGACAAGCGTATACGGTTCGACGGATCTTGTTACGATACTTCCCGTTCCGACTATTGCGCCTTCGCCGATTTTTACGTTTGGCAAAACAGTCGACGCGGTGTAGACCTTTGCATAGTCGGCAATTTCGACAGGTCCGTACTCTCTTGCCTCGTGGTCGCCCTCCGAGTGGGAGTGAGTAAACACTTTGACGTATTCGGTAACGATTGACCAATCGCCGAATTTAATTCCGCCTTTAGAATCGAAGTAGCAACCGTGATTCCAAGAAACGTTTTTGCCCACTTCGATATTCTGCCCAAAGTTAAAACGGCAACCCTCGTTCGCAACAAATCCGTCGCCGCATTTTTTAAACAACTTTTTGGCGATAAGCTGTCTGAAAGGAATTGCGAAAGCAACGTTTATGCCAAGCGGGGTGCGGTCGATTGCTTCCCAAAGAATATGCAGATTGCGTTGCTCCTTTGTATACGGAATTTCGTCCGAAAGAGGCATACAGTCGTTCCAAAGCACAAAAGAGTCGATAAGCTCTTCGGTGTAACCGTCAATGCCGATAAGCTCAAAAACCTTGACTGTGTTTTTGGCGTCAAGACCTTCGTCGATAAGTTTTTTGATTGCTTCGAGTTTTTCGCTGATTACGCTCATATTTTGCTCCTTTGATTTGCCGCAAAGCGAAGTTGCGTATAAATACAAAAATTCAAAATTCATTTGTATTTAATCAAGTCTATTTATTATTTTTAAAGTTACTTTTAAAAACATTGCAACCGATAGTAAGTCTCTAAGTTATTTGGCGAGTATTAAAATCGATTGCTATTTGTTTCTTCAAAACGACGTATTGTTTATTGCTGATTGGAAATCTTCTTTTTAAATCCGCTACGTTTCAAAATTTTATCTACTTTGATGGCGGTAACGTCTTGCTTACCTATTACGATTCAATTTTTTAAACTTTTGCCCCATTCGTATGCCTTTAAAACGGCGGTTGTTTTTTTAACGTCGCCTTTGTCTTTTACGGACGGCACGCACAGTTCGCCGATGCTTTCAAGATTAAAGAACTGCAAAAGCATTTCATATTGCAATTTAACCGCGTCGAACAAATCGGGTCTCGAAGCCGCGCCGACAAGCATAAGACCTAAACGCGAAATTTTGAAATCGTTGCGAATCGGGTTGTGAAGCCTGTCGATAACCGCCTTAAGTTGTGACGAAATTCCGTAGAAGTATACGGGTGACGCAACGACGAGAGCGTCGGCATTTGACAGAGCCTCATAAACGCTAAGCATATCGTCCTTTTGATAGCATTGCTTTGAATTCAGACACGCATTGCACCCACGGCAAGGATTGATGTTTTTTTCGCATACGTTTATGACTTCGACATCGTTTGAAATCGATGCGCCGTTTTTAAATGCCGTAACCAGTTCGTCGGTGTTTCCGCCTATTCTCGGCGAACCGTTTAAAATAACGATTTTCATATCGACATTATAGAACGCCCGACGTTAAAAGTCAATTTAACTTGTTTATCATAGATTGTAAAACTACAAACAAAAAACCGCCGAAGCGGTTTAATGCAGGGAGTCTACGCACTAAGACCAAACGTTCTCCCGTGTCCTTGCGCAAATAGCCAAGGCTACCCCCCCTACGGGGCAATGGTCATTTTCAGTATATGACGGGGGGGATTTGTCAATATAAAATTTCAATTTTGATATAAAACGGTTAAATGTCGGAAGTTAAGAGCAAACAATAGAAATTAAAACGCAAAACAATAATATATAAATGCAAATGATAAAATTATATGGAAATAATAAAATGAAAAACAGGCAATCAGAAATAAATTTAAGTTTAATATTTAACGCAAAAAAAACCGACAAGACTTAGCTTATCGGTTTTGGCAGGAGTAGTAGGGATCGAACCTACACCGAAGGAGTCAGAGGCCTTCGTGCTACCACTACACCATACTCCATCGCTTCGACGGCTTTATTATAAAACAGAAACTTGCATTTGGCAATCACTTTATGAAAATTATACTTTAAATCGATAAACTCTTTTGCTTGACATAAAATGACTATGCAATTAAAATTTACAATAAAGGAAGTTAATATGAAAGCAATAGTTTCAGTTTTAGGAAAAGACAAAAAAGGCATAATCGCCAAAGTATCAAACGCTCTTTACGAGAGTGACTGCAACATTTTGGATATTTCGCAAACCATCATGCAATCAAACTATTTCACTATGCTTATGATGGTCGAAACGGGCAAAAAAACCATTTCGGAAGTAAACGAAGTACTAAGCAAAATCGCAGACGAAATGGCGGTTGAAATCAGAATTCAACACGAAAACATTTTCACTTCGATGAATTCGATTTAGGTGGTTTATGATTCAAAACGATATTATACAAACCATTGAAATGATAAAAGATCAGCACCTCGATATAAGAACGATAACCGTTCACATTTCGCTTTTCGATTGCATAAGCGACGACGTGGAAACGGTTTGCAAAAAGGTGTACGGCAAGATTTTAAGCAAAGCCGGAAAACTTATCGAAGTTGCGAACTACATTCAAAGCAAATACGGAATTCCGATTGTAAACAAGCGTGTTTCGGTGACGCCGATAAGCCTTATCGGCGCGGCAAGCGGCGGCTATCGCCAAATCGGACTTACGTTAGATAAGGTCGCAAACGAAATAGGCATCGACTTTATCGGCGGCTATTCCGCGCTCGTCCAAAAAGGTATGACCGACAGCGAAAGGGAATTTATAAAGACAATTCCTTACGTTCTCAAAAACACGTCCAAGCTGTGTTCGTCGGTCAATATCGGTTCGACGAAAGCAGGCATAAATATGGACGCCGTAAAACTTGTGGGCGAAGTCGTAAAAGAAACGGCGGAACTTACGGCAAACGACGGTTGCATAGGATGCGCAAAATTCGTTGCGTTTGCGAATGCGGTTGACGATAATCCGTTTATGGCAGGTTCGTTCAACGGCGTCGGTGAAGGCGATATGGTCATAAACGTAGGCATATCAGGCCCGGGAGTTGTAAAGACCGCACTCACGCACGCAAAGGGTAAGCCTTGCGACGAAATGGCAAACGTCATAAAAAAGACGGCGTTCAAAATCACGAGAGTCGGCGAACTTGTTGCAAGAGAAGCGGCTGAAATGCTCGGCGGAACGTTCGGCATAGTTGACTTGTCGCTTGCGCCTACTCCTAATCGCGGTGACAGCGTTGCGGAAGTCCTTGAAGAAATGGGACTTAGCAGCGTAGGCATTCCGGGAACGACGGCTTGCCTTGCAATGCTTAACGACGCAGTTAAAAAGGGTGGCACTATGGCAAGCGCACACGTCGGCGGATTGTCGGGAGCGTTCATTCCGGTCAGCGAAGACCTTGGAATGATTGACGCCGTAAATCGCGGAGCATTGTGTATTGAAAAACTCGAAGCCATGACGGCGGTTTGCTCGGTCGGACTTGATATGATTGCAATAGCGGGCGATACGCCTGCCGAAACGATTTCGGCAATCATTGCCGACGAAGCGGCAATCGGCGTAATCAACAACAAAACGACAGCGGTCAGAGTTATTCCCGTTATCGGCAAAAAAGAAGGAACGATTGAGTTCGGCGGACTTTTGGGACATGCTCCGATTATGCCGATTAAAAACGGCGACAGCTCGGCGTTCATAAATCGCGGCGGACGAATTCCTGCTCCTATGCACAGCTACAAAAATTAAAGAATACGCTTTTAAGTTTCGGCTTAAAAGCGTTTTTTCTTTGTGCGATAGTGTTAAAAACAATGCTATAAACAAATAAGGCGATTGTTTTTAAGACGAAATACTTGCAAAGACCAAAAGACAAATCAAGCAAAAAACAGTCAAAAATAAACTGAAAAGCATAAAAATCGACCGAAAAAATATATTTTTAAAATCGAAATTTTCATTTGACAGCCATAGTCCGCAGTGTTATAATCGGTAGCATACTTTAAGATAAAAGCATAATTTAGTTGATTGGAGGGTTAAGCGATATGGAATACTTCACAGTGTTATTGCCTCTCGCAATGATTTTATTTTTATCAAAGCTTTTCAGCATCGGCTGTAAAAAGATCGGGCTTCCGCAAGTTGTCGGTATGCTTATTGTCGGAATCCTTTTAGGCTGTATAAAATATATACCGAATCAACAAGTCTTTACGGGGACAACGCTCGAAGGTCTTTCGTTTATAGGAAAAATCGGCGTTATTCTCATTATGTTTTCCGCAGGTATCGGAACGGATATCAAACAGATTAAAGCAACGGGCAAAGCGTCCATTGTCATTACGACGCTCGGCGTTTTAGTTCCGCTTGCATTCGGCTTTTTGGTCGCGTGCGCGTTCAACGGCGGCTTTAAAGACTGGTCCAACAAAACCGTTTTGTCAAACGTCTTTTACGGCGTAATTCTTTCGGCAACGTCGGTCAGCGTTACCGTTGCCACACTCAAAGAGCTGGGTAAACTTCAAAGCAAAGTCGGAACGTCTATCGTTTCGGCGGCGATCATCGACGACGTAATCGGCGTTGTATTGCTTTCGCTCATAATCGGATTGTCCAAAGGAAACGCCAGCGACGCAGGCAAGTCAACGGGCTTTGTCATTTTGTACACGGTGCTTTTCTTTGTTGCGGCAATCGGCATCGGCATACTCATAAGACTTATGTTCAAATGGCTCGAAAAGAAATGGCCGCACAACAGACGAGTCGCAATCTGGGGATTTGCGCTTTGCTTCTTTTATGCCTTTGCGGCAGAGAAGTGGTTCGGAGTCGCTGACATAACGGGCGCGTATATGGCAGGACTTATGTTGTCCGGACTTAAAGAGTCGAACTATATCGACAGAAAAGCGGACGTCAACTGTTATATGATTTTTGCTCCTGTTTTCTTTGCGAACATCGGCATAAATACCGATTTCAGCGGAATGACGGGAACGGTTGCGGCTTTTGGAATATGTTACGTTTTGGTGGCAATGCTCGGCAAGGTCATCGGTTGCGGAGCGGGCGCATTGATGTGCAGATACAGCTTTAAAGACTCGATGGCGGTCGGCGTCGGAATGATGGTCAGAGCGGAAGTCGTTTTGGTTTGCGCACAAAAGGGCGTTGATTGCGGAATGGTCGATCCTGCTATTATGCCTTTTGTGCTTATCTTGATTATCGTTTCGAGCTTACTTGCGCCACTTATTTTGAAACTGTTTTACAAAAACGAAAAAGTCGAGCCGCAATTCCTTGACGGAGCGATGCCGAACGTTTCCGAAAATACTGCGTTGCCAAACGACAGCGAGCGCATAAGAGTTGTCACAAGCGAAAATCAACTCGACCATGATTTTTCCGAACACGCCGAAGAACCGAAGCAAGACGAAAAAGAAGATTAGTCGACAAAAAATCTAAGCGAGAAGAAGGAAGAAATTCAGAAAACAAATCAATTTAAAAATCGAACTTAAAAAAACTTTAAAGACCGTATTGTATAAATCGATAGCGATAGCAAAATCGAAGCATACGCAAATAACATAAAGCAAAGCTAATCATAAAGTAAAACTAAGTTCAAAACAAATGTAAAAAAAAGTCCGACGGCGATAAATACGCCGTCGGGCTTTCCTTTTTTAAGAAGAAATTATTTAAAATATCTGTTGTAAAGACCTTGGAATGCTTTTCCGTGACGAGCTTCGTCACGAGCCATTTCGTGAACGGTGTCGTGAATAGCGTCAAGATTTAATTCTTTCGCTCTCTTTGCAAGGTCGGTTTTGCCCATAGTTGCGCCGTTTTCGGCTTCTATTCTCATTTCGAGATTTTTCTTGGTGCTGTCGGTAATGACTTCGCCGAGAAGTTCTGCAAATTTTGCGGCGTGTTCCGCTTCTTCATAAGCAGCCTTTTCCCAATAAAGTCCGATTTCAGGATAGCCTTCGCGATGCGCGACTCTTGCCATAGCAAGATACATTCCGACTTCGGTACATTCACCGTTAAAGTTTGCTCTGAGGTCGTCGATGATATCTTGTCTTGCGCCTTTAGCAACGCCGACGGCGTGTTCTGCCGCCCAACTCATAGCCGAGTCTTGCTTTACGAATTTCTCCGCAGGGGCTTTGCATTGCGGACATTGCTTTGGCGGTTCGGTTCCTTCATAAACGTAACCGCATACTGAACATACAAATTTTGCCATAGTTTTATTCTCCTTGAATTTTAATTTATTTAAAAACTTATTTTTTGTGTGCCGAGTTTAATTAGGGCTTTACATAGTTTGCTTTCATCGCTTTTTGATGACTACCAGTCTTTGCAGTCTTTGCATAGTCCTACAAAGATTACGTCGGCTTGCTCAATCGAAACCTGATGCTTTTGTGCAGTCAAGTCGACGATTTGTTGCACTTCATCAAAATCGAGGTCGAAACATTCGCCGCAACGCTTGCAATAAAAGTGAGAATGATTTTTGACCGTTTTGTCAAATCTGTCGGGGCGGTCGGGAACGACAATCTTTTTGATTTTACCCGATTCCGAAAGCTGATTAAGATTTCGATAAACGGTTCCCAAACTTACCGACGGAAGCTGTTGTTTCACTCTGCCGTAAATCGTTTCGGCGGTAGGGTGGTCGCACGAGTTTGACACCACGTCGAATATTATTTCTTTTTGTTTTGTTGAACGCATTTCCATAATCGTTAGTTGTGAATATATTCCGTTAAAGCATTTGCTATGGTCGCAAACCGATGAGTCACAGACGATATAGTTGTTGATGATTTTTGCTTAACAGTAATAATTCCTATTAGCAATATATCATAATGATAAATGCTTGTCAACAATAATTTTAAAAAACATTTAAAAATTTTTAAACCTATTGAAACTAAAAGTAAAAATATAAAACAGAAAGTGAAATGATAAAATTCGGAAATGAAAACATGAAAATTGAAAGCAAGTAAAGTTTTGTGTAGCAATAGGGCGGTGCTAATTAAATAGGACGATATTAGTAAAATGTCAAAGTCAATACTTGATGATTTCAAGAGTTTTGTTTTCTCTGACAATCATAAAAGCGACGCCGTTTATTTCGTCAAGGCTTATTTGACCAATGCTTCGACTGTCGTGCGAGACGTTGCGGTTGTCGCCCAAAAGATAGACGTAGCCGTTTTTCACAGTGAACTCTTCGACTTGCAACGGCGAAAAGCCCGAGTACATAATTTTGTTTTCTTTGCTTAAATATTCGCCGTTTTCCTTAACGCCGTTTACGTAAAGGACGCCGTCTACGATTTTAACTTTGTCGCCGCCTATTGCCACGGCTCGTTTTATAAAAGTTTTGTTTTCGCTCTTAACGGTTGCGACGACGATATTGCCGCGTTTTACTTTTCTCACTTTGTCCACGATGACTTTATCTCCGTCGGTATAATCGTTGTCTTTGCCGCCGTTCAGATACGGGAGCATAGACGTGCCGTCAACGATGAAAGATTCGGTGACGACAGCAAGAGCGATAACCACGGCAAGAAGAGCAACCAAAAAAACGGAAATAACAATCGTTGCGGTTAATTTCCGTTTGTTTTTTTTCGGTTCTGAAACTTCAAGCTCTTCAAATTCGTTCATAAAAGTATTATATCCAAATTATGTTGTTTAGTATAACGCCTGCAACGTTTTTGAAAACGGTTATCTGCGTGTCGGAAAACAGACCGAGCGGCTTGCCGTCTTCCGATTTGAAATCGGACGGGGTCAGCAAAACCTTTTGCCAGCGTTCGCCGCCTTTGAGCGAGCATTTCGCAACGTACGACGCACCCGTATAAATAGAAGTGAGCTGAATTCTGATATCGCGTTGCGACGGACTGTAAAAGTCGATTTTTAAAATGCTTGCTTTGTCTTTTGCGAAGTCCGACTTCATAAGATTGTTTGTCGTAAGATATCCGCTGTCTACGCTTACGCCTTTTATTCCGAAAGGTCCTTTTTTAAGTTTAAGGTCGTCTTCGTCAACGATAACGGAAAACGTTCTCGGCGCAAAACTCGCAATACCTTTTTTGTTGGTATAAACAATTCGGTTGCTTTCGATGACGGCAGGGGCTTGTTTTACTCCGTCAAATTTATCTCTCGAAATCGAAGTTATAAGCGTGGAAACAACCACTCCGTTGTACGTCACGTTTGCAAAAGCCGACAGCTTTTCGTTGTTGTCGAAAGGGACGACGTCATAAATGTGTTTAAAGCCGTCTATATTGTCTTCTTCTAACGAGAACCAATCTCGTATCGGAGCAGGGGCGTTGTCATACGAAATAAAAGTTTCGATGCAGTCGCAGTCGGAGTTCGTGTCCACAGTCAAAGTCAGTTTGTCACCGTCGACGTTAAACGCTATGGTAGGAAGCGGCAATTTTTCCGCCTCCGACTTAAATGCAGAGTCCGCCCATTTAAGCAAGCCTAAAAAACAGTCTTTGGCGAGTTGCTTGTTTGTTCTCGGCGAAATGGACAAAATTTTAGACGGCGAAGATATGCCTGCCATAATTTCGTTCGCTTTGTCGATGCTCGCAAAATCGTTGTTTGTGCTGGTTGCATAGGCGATAGGGCAAGAAATGAAATGCGCATAAGTTTCGGGACAGATGCCTGAAACCCAAGCTCTTTCTTCTTCCGACTCTAAAAGGGAAGTATCCTTTTTGCCGTAATTATTGTAACCGCAACCCATAACAGGCATAGCCGCATGGACTCTGCCGTCGATGCCTGCCACAATCCAAGCAAGTTGCGCGCCGTGTATGTAGCCGACGACGTTTATTTTTTCGTTGTCGACAAGAGTTTGCTCGCTGATTAAAGTGATGGCGCGTCTTGCGATTTTAGACCACACAAACCAAGGCGTAACTCTTGCCGATTCGCCCATATATCCGAGATTATTCTTTGCGTTTTCATAAGATGCAAATTTTAACGATTCGGGGAAAGAAGTTCTCGTTTCGCGCGACGTGACAAAACCCGCGTAATCCAAAATAAAGACGACGTAACCGTTTTTTACAAAGAGTTTTTCAATTTCGTCAAAGGCGGTATTTTCGCTGAGATTTGCGAGAAAAAGAACGGCGGGACGTTTTTCATTCAGGTGTTGGTCGTGAATCATTTTGCAATAGGCTCTGACCTTGCCGTCGGCGACCGTTTCCGCCGTGAAAAACATTTCCGTTTCCAGACAATCGTTTTTTAATTGACACTTTTCGACGTATGTTTCAAGCGGCTCCTTAACAGGGTTGAAACTTTCCCATACTTCCGTAGGCGTCATAAATCTAATTTCCATAACCAAATTATACAACGAATAAGCGTTTAAGTCAATTTTTATATCGAATGATAAAAAAATTACCGATTGGTAAAAAACGGACTTTAAAAACCAAATTCGATATTTAAAATTAAGTTTATTAAGTTTACAAAATTTTATTTGTTATTAGTCTATCGCCTACATATTAAAGCGGCAAGATACTTTAAGGATAGGCAAAACAATCGGACGCAAAAAGCGAGAACCTTTATATGGCGCAATGAATATTATATAAAAGTTTTGGAGGTGGTTATGGACTATCTTTTGCCCGATGACGACACAATGGAAAAAATGGCGGCGGAATATGCGGCAATAAGGCGAAACGCTTCGGTTTTATCAAACGGCGAAAAAGCAGAAAGAGCGCGCATTGACGACGTAGAAAAAACTGCGCCGAAGGTATCTGCGATGAAAAATAAAAACAACGAAACCGAAAACGGAACTTCAAGCGGAAGCGACAACGAAAACGCCGCTTCGAACGACGATACGCAACTCGGCAGCGACTTGCCGAGGAACACGCCTGAAAGCAACGACGAAACGTCCTTGACGGAACAAAATCCGAAGTTTAACCGCCGAGTAAGAAACACTATGGTGATACTTATGCTTTTAAGGTCGCTTAGAGATTAAGCCGAATTTTGAGTAGGGTTTAGCATTAAAACATAAAACGACAGCATTGCAAAAACCCGGAAAGGTTTTGCAGATATGTGTAGCATTAAAACATAATTAAAACATAATTGATAGCATTACAGCCGCCTGAAAGGCGGCGTATATTTTGCTACAAACTAACTTTTGACAAGCGAAATTTCAACTTCGGGTTTAAACTGAGCCGAGTCTAAAACGTGCGACAAGTCGGCGCTAAGTCCTTCGCTTTGCCAAACGAGATTTTTAATCATAAGGAAATCGGAGCCGCTTGATTTTGAAAGATTGAAAGCATCGCTGAGTTTGTTTTCAAGTTCTTGTTTGAGTTTTTTCGTAAACGTTTCTTTGAATTCTTTCGACAGCAAATATTCGCTGAAATTTACGCTTTCGATTTCTTTTATGGCAACGTCGGCAGACAGTTTTGCCGAAACTTTGTTGTTTTCGTATTTCATTTTGGTTTTAGATTTTACGATTTGATATTCGATTTTATAATCATCGTAAACAATCGACAAATTAGCTTCCGAAATCTGCTTGCGCATAAGATTGACTGCGCCGACGGCGTTTTCGTCAAGCGTAACAATCGAACCGCCTTTTGTCACGGCGAAGTTGCTTTTCAAGTCGGGCGCGACGTATTTGCCGTTGCCTTTTGAACTTGACAAAATCGAATCGTCGTCTAATTCTATCGGTCTACAAACGGGGACAAGCACTGTTTCCGATTTCGAAGAGTAGTCGGTTAAAAACGTATTGATGTGTGTTTTTGTGACAAGTCCGCGTTTTTCGGTGAGCAATCTCGATTGAAGATAAAACGTCATTACGTCGGCGGTCGGAACTCTCAGTTTCATAATGCTTTCGGGAGCGTCGTCAGTTGCGACAAGCACTGCGTTTAGCGGCAAAAGCCAGCTTGTCGTAAGGTTTACGAGATAGCTGTCGGGGCCGTGTAGAAGAGCAACTTTTGACAGCATAACTATGTTGCAGTGTGCAAGCGACAAAACGTGTCCCGTTTTTGATCCGATATTGTTCAGAGCTTCCGAAACGGTGGACGCTTTGTCCGTAATCGTCGCGAACGTGTCCGCGCTTGAACTTTCCGACGCGTCGCCCGACGACGGCGAAACGATTTGCGCAGTGACGACGTAGTTTACGCCGTCATAATCGATACCTAACATACAAACAAGGTTTCTTTCCGAAATGGAAAACGTGCTGACCGTTCTTCCGAGAAAGGTTAATACGACGACGAAAATTATAATGATCAAAGATTTAAATTTGAACGCTTTTCGCATTTTTTCTCCTTTTTATTGCAAGTATTATGACCAGCAAAATAGGCAGAGCCGTTACAAGCCCAAACATAACGTAGCCGAAAACTCCGACTGCGTTTTCGATTATTACGTCATATCGTTTGATTGCGACGTAAGGTATGATTAAAGCAAGAATGGAAAACACGGTGACAACGGAACGCTTTTTGACTATTCTGCATCCTGCTTCCGTCATTGCCCAGAACACCAGACCGCCTTCGATAAATCCGCCGATTGTCCAAGGAACGATGCTCAGCCATTGAAGTCGTCCGAGTACCGCAGACAGCTGATTGAATACGGAAAGGTTTACAAGTATATTGTCGGCAATCGCCAAAGCGTCGCCGAAAATGGCAATGGACAGCATAGTGATTATACAAATCAAAGCGTAACTTATGCCGATAAAAATCGGAAGGACGCCCTTTTTGCTTTTTTTGATTTTGACGAATAAAAACGGCAAAGCGTCGCCAAACCATAAACCGTAACCGAAACCGCTTTTGAATATGGTGAGAGAGTCGGTCGCCAAAAACGGTTTTAAGCGATCGAAGTTGAAATTCGCATCAAGGAACGCAAGAAGCAAAAACAGGCATACTCCCGAAAAGAAAACGAAAAATTCTCCGCAACGGGCAATCGAGCGTATTCCCTTTATTGCAAGATACGCAATCGGAGTCACAAGCGTAATTATGATGATGTAAAGCGAAATCGAGTCGAACATAAAGTTCGTTACGAAGTTTGCCATAAACGCAAGATAGACGAAGAGTTTTGCAAAGAAAAAGAAATACAGCGCAACGCAAACGGGATATCTGATTTTCGATTTGTCGAGCAATTCTACGCCGCCACGTTCGACAAAAACGTAGACAAGGCAAAACAAAACTATTTCCACAAGCGTCATAAAAATCATAGCCAAAAATACCGAAGTCGAAATATCTCTTGCCCACAGCGCAGGTAGAGAAGACAACTTTACGGCAGTTGACGAAAGAAATATTAAGATTGCCATCTGGCGAGTGTAGATAGTGTTGTCTTGCATTATTTTCTCCTACGGTTGTGATTTGGAAAAGACAAGGGTCTTGTCTTTTGATTGACGTTGAGCGACTTTAATAGTCCGTCCTTTAAGTCGGACGAAACGATAGGGGCGAACGGCGCGGCAAACGGCGTGCCGTAATTGTTTATCGAAACGATATAGCAAACCGTCATAATGGTGGCAATCAAAAGTCCGTAAAGACCTAAGACGGCGGCAATGCAAACGAAGATTGCTCGCAGCATAGATATGACGTTTACTTGGCTCGGCACGCAGAATATGCCGATTGACGACAGCGCGATAATCAGTACGGCAGGCGACGAGATAAGCCCTGCCTTGACGGCTGTATCGCCAAGAACGATTGCGCCGACGATAGAAAGGGAAATGCCCAAAAATCTCGGCATACGAATCGACGCTTGATTTAGTATTTCAAACAAAAGCAAAACGAGCAAAATTTCGATTTGCGGCGGAAAAGGAATTCCGTTTGTTGCGTTAAGCAAAGTAATCAAAAACTTTAAAGGCAACAAATGGAAATGGAACGTTTCAAACGCAACGTATGCGGCAGGCAGAAAAATCGTAAGCAACATTCCGATAATTCGGAATATTCTGATAAGCGACGCGCGCCAATCGTTGCTGTAATAGTCGTATGCGTCCTGCATAGCCTCGAACAACAAAAACGGCACGGTGAGTACCGACGGCGAACCGTCCACTATGATTGCTATTCTGCCTTCTAAGAGTTTTGCGGCAACGACGTCGGGTTTTTCGGACGAGCCGACTTGTGTAAAAAGACTGTACTTGTTTTCGCAAAGATATTGTTCGATATAATAGCTGTCCAATATACCGTCCGTCTTAATTTTTGAAATACGCTCTTTAACCGTTGAAATTATCGTTTTATCCGCAATGCCGTCGATGTAGCAAACGGCAACCGAAGTATGCGTTTGCTTGCCCACAGTCATATTCGTGATAACTAATTTTTCCGATTTTATCTTACGACGGATAAGAGTTGTATTTGCTTTTATATCTTCGATAAACCCTTCGCGCGGACCTCTCAGCACGCTTTCTGTCGGCGGCTCGGCGACGCTGCGCATTACGGTTTTTCTTAGCGGAAAGCAAAAACAACCCTCGGCTCCGTCTATCAAAAGGACAACGTCACCGTTTGCGATATGCGATAAAACGTCGCCAAGCTCAACCGATACGTCAATGGTTTCGGGGAACGGCAAATTTTTCAAGCTGTCGTAAACGGGAACAGACAAAGTAGTTCCCGTCAGACTGCTAAGCACGTCCCTTGTCAAAATATCTTTATCGACAAAGCCGTCCAGATAGCAAACGGCAGCCGCGCCTAAATTGACGTCAAAGTTTTTGACGATAAGGTCGTCGCTGTCCGAATATGCGTTTTTTACGTCGTTAGTCAGTTTTTCAAGTTCTACTGTCATAATTGCCCTCGACTTATCTTTTTTCAATTTAGGGAAAATATGCAAGGCTATGAAAATATGAATTAACTTGTTGGGCAAGCACGTCGATTAAGGTATAATGAACGCGGTTATACGGACGGCGAGAAAATCGAACGGCAAAACGCAACTGAAAAACGCAACCAAACCGAAAAAAAGGTTGCTTTAACGTGTAAATTAGCAGGCGCGGCCTAGCGAACAAGGCGAAAGATTGCGATTTTATCGATTACGAAGTTTACAGCCAAAAGCGTGCAATGACGCCTGACAATTTGATTGTAACTTCTTGACTATTTAAGTGCTTGAGGCTAAAATAGCTTGTATGGAAAAAATCATTGACATACACGCACATATCTATCCTGAAAAAATAGCAAGAAAAGCCGTCGAGTCCATAGGGTCGTTTTACGACATATCTATGGTGGGCGGAAACGGCACCGGCGAGGATTTGCTTTTTAGCGGCGGCAAAATCGGCGTCGAAAGGTACGTTGTTCATTCAACGGCAACAAAACCCGAACAAGTACAAGCGATAAACGATTTTATCAGCGGCGAATGTAAACTGCACAGTGAATTTATAGGATACGCCACGCTTCATCCCGATATGGAAGAAGAGGCAATAGCCTTAGAGGTCGAAAGAATAAAGGAACTCGGTCTTAAAGGCATAAAACTTCATCCGGACTTTCAACGGTTTTTTATAGACGAGGACAGAGCGGAAAAGATATATAGACAAGTCGAAGGAAAGTTGCCTATTCTTTTTCACACGGGCGACCCTCGATACGATTTTTCGTCACCGCTCAGAATGAGTCGTGTCGCAAAGCGGCATAAAAACCTTATTTCAATCGGCGCGCATTTCGGCGGTTATTGTCGTTGGGATGAAGTCGAAGTATACAAAGGACTTGACAATATGTTTTTTGATACTTCAAGTACGTTGTTTAGGCTAAGTCCCGAAAAAGCGAAAAACATAATGAATATGCTCGGCATTGAAAAATTTATGTTTGGTGTAGATTTCCCTATGTGGGAGCACGACAAGGAGCTTGAAAGGTTTTACGGTTTAAGGCTCAGTAGCTCGGACAATGAAAAAGTGCTTTATAGCAATGCAATTCGTTTTTTGCGTCTTACCGGCGCAATCGATTGACAAAACTTTAAGGTTAGTTTATTATCTAATAGTGAAAACGATATCAAACCAAAAGCGAATATGCCACGCCAAATTGCGGGTTAGCCCGTGACTTGGCGTATTTTAATTTTATGGAGATAGTATGAAACCTTTGTATGAAAACCCACTTTGCACAAGATATTCGTCAACCGAAATGCAAACAATCTTTTCAGACGACGTTCGTTTCGGTCTTTGGAGAAGGCTTTGGCTTGCCTTGGCGAAATCGGAAAAAGCGTTAGGGCTCGATATAACCGACGAGCAAATAGCGGAACTTAGCGCGCATCTTGACGATATCAATTACGAAGACGCTTTGGCGAAAGAAAAAGAAATTCACCACGACGTAATGAGCCACATCTATGCGTTGGGACTTTTATGCCCGAAAGCCAAACCGATAATTCATTTAGGCGCGACAAGTTGTTTTGTAACCGACAACAGTGAGCTTATTATGATGTACCGCGCGCTTAAACTCGTAAAGGAAAGACTTATAAAGGTGATAAAAAATCTTTCGGATTTTGCGCTCGAATACAAGGATATGCCGACGCTCGGTTTTACGCATCTTCAAGCGGCGCAACTTACGACGGTTGGAAAAAGAGCCACGCTTTACGTTCAGGAACTTATGATGGACCTTGAAAACGTTAATAGCTTGTTGGAGAATTTTAAACTTAGGGGAATTAAAGGCACGACGGGAACGCAAGCAAGTTTCTTAGAGCTGTTCAACGGCGACCACGAAAAAGTAAAACGTCTTAACGAAATGGTTGTAGGGGAAATGGGCTTTAAAAACTATTTTGCCGTTTCGGGACAAACCTATCCGAGAAAATATGACTTTTTCATTTTGTCAACGCTTTCGGGTATTGCGCAAAGTGCGTCTAAATTTGCAAACGACCTTAGAATTTTGCAAAGCAAAAAGGAAATGGAAGAACCGTTCGGTAAAAAACAAGTCGGCTCTTCCGCTATGGCATACAAACGCAACCCGATGCTAAGTGAAAGAATTTGTGCTTTAAGCCGATATCTTATCAGTCTTCCGCAAAACCCTGCCATGACTTCTTCGACGCAGTGGTTTGAAAGAACGCTCGACGACAGCGCAAATCGCAGACTTACAAACAGCGAAGCGTTTTTAACCGCCGACTCCATTTTGCTTTTGATGGACAAAGTTACAACGGGAATGGTTGTTTATCCTAAAATCATCGAAAAGCACGTCGGCGAAGAGCTTCCTTTTATGGCGACGGAAAACATCCTTATGGACTGCGTAAAAGCAGGAGGCGACCGTCAGGCTTTGCACGAGGCAATAAGAGAGTGCAGTATGGAAGCGGCGGCGCACGTCAAAATAGACGGACTTGAAAACGACCTTATCGAAAGACTTAAAGCAAAAGATGCGTTTAAGCCGTTTAAAGATTTGATTGATAAAGCAATGGACGCAAGGCTCTATATAGGCAGAGCAAGCGTACAAACGGAAGAATACGTTTCGGGCGAGGTTTTACCTGCCCTTGAAAAGGAGAAAAAATGAACACAGCAATAGTCGGTATTAACTGGGGCGATGAGGGCAAAGGCAGAATGGTTGACCTTTTGTCAAGCGATTACGACGTTGTGGTACGCTATCAAGGCGGCAACAACGCAGGACACACCGTTATCAACGAAAAGGGCAAGTTTATTTTGAATTTGCTCCCGTCGGGTATACTTCGCGACGACGTAACGTGCGTTATGGGTAGCGGTATGGTCATTGACCTTAAACACTTGTCGGGCGAAGTCGCAAGACTAAAAGAGGGCGGCATAAACGTAACGCCACGCAATCTTGTCATATCCGACAGAGCCGTTATATGTATGCCTTACGACGTTGTGCAAGACTGCCTCGAAGAAGACAGGCTTCAAGGCAAAAAGTTCGGTTCGACACGCCGCGGAATAGGGCCTGTCTATTCGGACAAGTATATGAAAAAAGCCGTTCACATGGGCGACCTTATTTACAGCACGACGTTAGAGCAAAAAGTACGCGACCTTGTAGAATGGAAAAATCTTCTTTTCAAGAGTTACGGCGTTGAGATAAACGTTGACGAGATGATTGACTACTTAAAAACGTACGGCAAGGAATTTGCGCCTTACGTTCAGGACACGAACGCGTTTTTAAAGCAAGCGCAAAAAGAAAAGAAAAACATAATGTTCGAAGCGCAACTCGGCGCATTGAAGGACATCGACTTCGGCATTACGCCGTACACGTCGTCGTCAAACGTAATTTCGGCATACGCGCCGATAGGAAGCGGTTGCCCGTCGCTTAAATTGGACAGCGTTATCGGAATAGTAAAGGCATATTCGAGCGCGGTCGGCGAAGGACCGTTTGTTTGCGAGATGTTCGGCGACGAAGCGGAATTTTTAAGACAGGCAGGCGGCGAGTACGGAGCGGCAACAGGCAGACCTCGCCGAGTAGGCGGTTTCGATTTTCCTGCTACCCGTTACGGCATCGAAATGCAAGCGGCAACGGAAATAGCGATTACCAAAATCGACGTTTTGTCCAAGCTCGACAAAATTCCCGTTTGCGTTGCGTATGAATTTGAAGGCAAACGCCTTGACGATTTTCCTTATCCCGACCTTTTGGACGACTGCAAACCTATTGTCGAATATCTTGACGGTTGGAATACCGACATTTCAAGCTGCAAGTCGTTTGACGAACTTCCTTTGAATGCAAAGAACTATTTAAAGTTCTTGCAAAAAGGTTTAAACGCGCCGATTACTCTTGTTTCGGTAGGCGCGGACAGAGAACAATATTTTTATATCAAAAAAGGCGAACTTAACTAACAAATTGCGAACTTAGCAAATAAGCGGTCTTAAATATAACGGCTTAACGCGGCGTCAGGGCAAACCCTGCAAGTATTCGGCAAATAGTTGTCTAATAGACAAACGACAATTAAGCGACGCAAACATTAAAACGCAAGCGTTAAAAACGAGGAGGTGTGTTTATGGCAGTAAAAATAAATTATTCTATCGGGTACAACATCGACGCGGTCGGCTTTAAAAATCGAGTCAAAAGCGGGCGAGCCGGACAAAATCAATTGTGGGGCAGTATCGTTATGCCTTCGACCGCAATCGGATACAGCTCAGATGCAAAGATAAAGATTTTCGAAGCGTCGAAAGAATTGTCAAAAGACAAAACAAACTACGTTGCGAAGTTTGGGCAGGCTATGACGGCTTTTTGTTATATGTACGGCTACGGCGTAGAGCAAGACGAGAAGAAAGGGTTTAAGATTGCCGAAAAAGCCATAGATCACGACGGATACGGATTTTGCTATTACGTTTTGGGAGAGGCGTACTTTTACGGTGTCGGAACAAAAAAGGACGTTCAAAAAGGCGAAAAGTTTTTGTCCAAAGGAATCGTTTGTGAAAATCCGTTTGCCATATCAGCGCTCGCTAAACACTATTATTTCGGCGAAGAGGTAGCGAAAGACGAAAAAAAAGCGTTTGTACTATTTAGCAAGGCAAGCGAAATGGACAGCGGCGGATGCGCGTTTTATTTGGGAGAGTTTTACAATAAAGGACTTGGCGGCGTCGCAAAAAACTATAATAAAGCGTTTGAATTTTATCTTAAAGCTTTAGACGACGAAAACGACTGTATTGCGGCAAGAGAAATCGGAAAGTTGTTCGAGAGCGGAGCTTTCGGAAAGCCCGACTATTTTACTGCGATGAAATATTACGAAGAAGAAGCAAGATTAAATATCTTTGTCAGCACAAGACGATTTTTGGAAGAATACAAATATTTCCCTTTCGGAATCGAAAGCAACTATACCGACAGCGAACTTGAAAAACTTATGTCGTCCGACAACATTAAAGACGTTATGAAAGTGTTTCAGTTCATTACCGGAGATATTAAAGCTCAAAGACAGACTTTAAGAGTTGCAAAAAAACTTATGGACGTCAATTCGCTTGCAGAAACGATAGTTGCTATGTTTATCTATGACGGCATAGTTGCGCCTAAAAACGAAGATTATGCAATGGAACTTTTGCAACACTCGGCGTCGCTCGGCAGCAAAATGGCATATAACGTAATGTACGTATACTTGGTCAATAAGGATAAAGAAAAGGCATTAAAATATCTCGATATAGCGTCCGGAATGGGAGACGGTGGCTTAGACGTCAAAGGCGACGGAAAAACCTGTTATCCGTCGTGCCTTTTAAAGCCGTATCCTGCCGCAGTAGAAAACTATTTATGGAACGTACGCAAAAAAGAAGGCGGCGAGGAAAAGGCTTATAAATTAGCCGACAAAATTTATGCAAAAGAAAAAGGCACAGGAAGCAAACTCGAAGCAAGACTGTTAAGATTTATCGGCAGATATTATCAATACGGTATAATCGTAAAGAAAGACGTTTATAAAGCATTAGACCTTTATGAACAAGCGATAAAAATCGATGAGACCGAAAAGGGTATCGCCGGCGCGTACATTGGCGAAATCTACAAAAACGGCGACGGAGTGGACGTAAATTACGATAAAGCGCGCGACTATTTTTTTGCCGCGGCAAACAGTGGAAACAAAAACTCTTTCTTCAATTTGGAATACGTTCTTTCCGCAGGTGACAAAGAGAAATCGTGCGCAAAAACGAGTTATGCGCTTTTGAGATGTTGCGTCGAACAAGATAAGCGAAACTCTGCCGCATTGAACAATTATGCGAATTGTATTTCGAAGGGTTACGGAACAAAGAAAGACGAAAAGAAAGCCTTTGAATATTATAAAGAGGCGGCTCAAATCGACGAAGAAGATAAGAACTTTGTGTTAAAATCCGTCAACAATTATGCAAAATGTTATATAAACGGAACTGGTGTAGACAAAGACGTAAAACGCGGACTAACGCTGACAAAACGTTATGCGGACGAAGGGTTTTTGGCTTGTATGTCAAGTCTTGCGAAATATTATTCAGACGGTGAAATCGCCGAGAAAAACGTAAAAGAAGCGATACGCATTTACGAAAGTCTTCTTGCTCAAAACTATTCCGTTGACGAGATTTGTTCGCGCTTAGCGTGGATATACTTAAAAGGAAACGGCGTTGCGAAGAATCCGACAAAAGCAATCGAATATTGCAAAAAAGGCATAACGGAAGGCAGTGGCGAAAGTTCTAATGCGCGACTTGGCGCAATGTATTTTTACGGCGACGGCGTAGAAAAAGATTATGCAAAAGCAATTTCATATTTTAAAAAGGCGATAAAACTCGGAAGCACCGCCGCATATTATTGGCTCGGCATTGCGGCTATGGAAGGGCTTGGCGTAGTTAAAGATATAAACGAAGCGAAAAGATGTTTTAAAATCGCAAGCGCCGCAGGGGACGAAGACTCCGCAGAAATGCTGAAAAAAATCGGCGGTTGACAAACGACAGTCGAAAAAAACGACAATTAAAAAAGCCGCAAACGCTAAATGGCGAGCGGCTTTTTTGTTTGTCTTTAATAATTAAAAACGCAAACGAACAAATCGAGAATATGAAGCAAACGACAAAAACGCAAGGCAAAGGTTTAAAGGCGTTAAGCAAAGTCAGAATAAATTGTTTTCAGATATGAAATCGTCAAGTTTTATAAAGAATCTGACGAACTCGTCGATTGCGCAAATGACGCTGAAATTGTCGGGGTAGCTTTTGTAGAGAATTTCGTTGTACAAGCGAATTTTATAATCGTTTCCGTTGTTTTTTACAAACAGGTCGTAGTAATAGCTTGCATCGTTGTTAAACTCATTAAAATGATTTCCCGTGTCGGTAATCATAAAGCCGCCTTCCGTAGGTTTGATTTTTAATATCAAAGCGTTGTTGTCGCTGTTCATCCGCAAATAGGCGGGCAGAACGATTTCTATAAACTCGTCGTTGGCTTTAACGCTTAAAATTTCTAACTGCTTTAAAAGCTCTTTTTTTGTTTTCATAAAGTCTTATTTCCACTTTGCGACGAGGTCGGTCTTTTTGGTGACGACAAACGTATAGACAAGCTCGTCGCAAACTTTTGTTTCGCCGTCGTACCAGCCGTCAAAAATGCTGTCGCCTTTCGGGGACGCCGTGACCGTAACCGTAGAGCCGAAATCGAAATCGGTTTTAGGTTCTAAATCGCTAGGCGCGTTTTGAGTGACGGAAAGAATCCTTTCTTTCGCTTCGTTTTTGAGGTTCGGCGAAATTTCAAGGGTGTAGACTTCGCCTTTTGTTAGGCCGTCGAAATGCAAAACGCTGTCGGTCGTCTTCACTTCGACGCGGTTGCTTTCGAGCGTGGTGCCGTCAAGTTTTCTTAGGGTATACTTCATTTGATATATAGCGTTAGAGCTGATTGTGAAGTCGGCAGTCGTCGAAAGAGCGGTAGCAAATCTGACGTGATAGACGTTGACTTGATTTTTATAGAACGTAAATTCGTTTTTCATTCCGACGTTAAAGTGCGTCGCTCCGTTATCGGCAAGCCATTTTGCATAAAGCGTTACGTCTTCAGTAACGTAGCTTCTGTCCCAAAGAGTCGTCAGTTCCGCATCCAGATACCAACCGACCAAAAGTGCGTCTTTTCCGTCGATTGCGCCTAAGGCGTAATTAAACTTTAAAGGATTTGAAAGGCTTGTCGTTTCGTTTACTTTTCCTTCCGATACGGCAGCGCCGTAATCGTATGAAACGGTGCATACCTTTCCGACGGCAACCGCGCCTTTATCGCTTTCGGTCGAAACCGAAACGGCATATTTGTTTATTTCCCATACTGCGGACAAAGTCACGTCTTCGCCTTTTTCCCACTTAGCGCAATATCCGTTTTCGTCGGTTAAAAGTTTGCCGCTTGCGTCGGCATAGCCTTTAAACGTGTGTTCGTCTTTTTTAGGAACGCCAAAAGTCACGGCGTCAGAATATCTGACGGTTGTAGATATCGAGTCCGTCGTCTTTTCGTCATCGAAGAAACCGCCGTTTGCGTTAAGCGTAACTTTTGTCTTAACGCCTTCAAATACGGCATTGAGTGTGACGTCGAAAGACGGCATATCGAACGAATACGGGTTTTTTTCAATCAAGGTATCTTTAAACGAAAAGCCTAAGAATATATAGTTTTCCTTAGGCTTTGCCGTAAGAGTTATTTTTTCGCGATAATCGAAAGTCGTTTTGTCTATGCCTTGAACCGTTCCTTTGTTTTCGTCGAAATTGACGGACAAAGTATATTTTTTCGCTTCGTAAAGAGCCTCGAAAGTGAGGTTTGATTTAACGCCGCTTACTCTTCTGTTTTTGACGATAAGGTCGCCGCTCTTCCAACCGATAAAATCATAGCCTTCTTTTATCGGGTCTATGGGCGCGATTACGTCGCCGCCGCTTGCGACTTTCTTTTCGCCGACAAGTTTTCCGTTGTTATAAAACTTAACGGTAAACGTTTCCGTGTCGTTACAGGCGGCAAGAATAAGGCATAAAAGCATAATGCATATTAAGACAAAAAAAGTGCGTTTTTTCATAGGTTTATAATATATTTTAAATCAATCTATGTCAACTGCCAAAAAATGAAAAGAATGCAAAAAAGCAAGCGAAAGCAGAATTTAAATCGGAACGTAAAGGGCGGCGGCATTTTAGGATAATGATGCCGACTAAGAGTAAATCAAAAAGGTTAGTTTAACATAAAAAATGTTTAGCGCGATATTTGTTTTACGCTGTCAAAACGATTGCTAAAAACTTCAAATTGTGTTATTATTCGGTTGACTAAGGAGTCGATATGAAAGGTTTATTTACTTTAAGCTCTCTATCCCCTCAGAAGATTGTCGAAATCATCGACCTTGCTTTGCGTTTCAAAAAGGGCGAAACGAAAGTTTCGTATTCGGGAAAAAGCATGGCGACTTTGTTTTTTGAAAATTCCACCAGAACACAATATAGTTTCCAAATGGCAATGATAAAACTCGGTATTACGCCGATTTCTTTTAGTAGCGTCGGTTCGTCGCTCGCAAAGGGCGAAAGTCTTTACGACACGGTAAAGACGTTTGAAGCATTAGGCGTTGACGGCGTTGTCATTCGTCACGGAAAAGACGGTTATTACAGGGATTTGGCATCTGTCCGAATCCCTATTTTTAACGGCGGCGACGGAGCAAGCGACCACCCGACGCAAACGCTTTTGGACCTTATGACTATTTATGAAGAATTCGGCGGTTTTGACGGACTTAGTATTTGTTTTGTCGGCGACATCAAGCACAGTCGAGTCGCACACGGCAATGCTGAAGTTATGAAAAGACTCGGAATTAAAGTTTATATCGCAGGCCCCGACGAAATGCTCGACGACACGGCGGAAGTAATTTCTCTTGACGACGCCGTTAAGCAATGCGACGTGATAAATCTTTTGAGAGTGCAATTCGAGCGTCATCGCGAAAAGCTCGAAATGGACGAGTCGGAATATTTATCCCGCTACGGAATGACGACTAAGAGAGTTTTAAAAATGAAAGAGAAAGCTATTATCATTCATCCTGCGCCTATAAATCGCGGAATCGAAATAGAAAGCGAAGTCGCGGAGTGTGAAAAAAGCAGAATATTCAAACAGATGACGAACGGTGTTTTCGTTCGAATGGCTGTTATATCGATGGTATTGGAGGACAAGTTATGATTTTAAAAAACGTGCTTGTCCTTTTTGATGGCGAAAAAAGGCTTACCGACGTACAAATCGAAAAGGACACAATCGTAAAAATCGAACAAGGTTTAAAAGGCGAGGGCTATGACCTTAAAGGCGGCTTTTTGACGGCGGGGGGAATAGACTGCCACGCACATTTCAGAGAGCCGGGGTATACAGGTAAAGGCACGATTCTGACCGAAACGCAAAGCGCGATAAAGGGCGGCATCTTTACGGCTTTTGCAATGCCGAATTTGAACCCGACTCCCGACAGCCTTAAAAACTTAAAAATCGAAACGGACGCAATCGAGCGTGACGCAAAAATAACCGTTTTGCCTTACGGCTCGCTTACGAAAGGCGAAAAAGGGAAGGAGCTGTCCGACCTTGAAGATTTGGCGAAAAAAGTCGTAGCTTTTTCCGACGACGGCAAATGCGTAAACGACTTAGGGCTTTTAAAGGAAGGAATGATAAGAGCAAAGGCTTTAAATAAGGTGATTGCTTCGCACGCCGAGGCGGAAGGGCTGGGCGATACTCCGCTTGCCGAAATAAAGGCGGTCGAAAGAGAGCTGAGCCTTGCAAAACAAACGGGGGTTAAATATCACTTTTGCCACCTATCTACCGCAGAGAGCTTGTCGCTTGTAAAGGACGCAAAGCGTGACGGAGTAGACGTAACTTGCGAAGTTACGCCGCATCACATAGCGATGATTGCAATAGACAAAACCAACGCGAATTTCAAAATGAATCCGCCGCTTCGTGAAAAGAAAGACGTTTTGGCGACGGTCGAAGCGATAGTAAACGGAGTCGCCGATTTCATCGCAACCGACCACGCGCCGCACGCGGCAGTTGAAAAAGCGCAACCGTGGGACAAAGCTCCGTACGGAATAATCGGGTTTGAAACGATGTATCCGATTGTTATAACCGCGCTTTACAAAACGGGACTTATGAGTTTGGCGGACGTCGAAAGAATAACGGCGAAAGCGGTTGCGGCAAGATTCGGTTTAAAAGTTCCGAAAATAGCCGTCGGCGAAAAGGCAACTTTTGCAGTGCTTGACCTTGACAACAAGCGCGAATACACGTTAAGCGAAATCAAATCGAAAAGCAAAAACAGTCCTTTTATCGGAAAGGAAATGTACGGCTTTAACAAACTCAGCGTTATAAACGGAAAAATAGAATACATAAACTTGGAGGAAGTATGCCAAACAGAATTTTAATTTTGGAAAACGGCAAAACGTTTTTGGGCGACGGCTTCGGCGCAAGCGGCACAAAGATTGCGGAAATCGTTTTCAATACGTCTATGGTAGGCTATCAGGAAATTTTGTCGGACCCGTCATATAGCGGACAATTCGTCACGATGAGTTATCCGCTTATCGGGAACTACGGCTTGACCGACGACGACTTCGAATCGAAAGGCGTTTTTATGTCGGGATTTATCGTCAGGGAATACAACGACATGCCGTCCAATTTCAGATATACGATGACGCTTCAAGAGATGATGGCAAACAGCGGAGTCGTCGGAATAAGCGGTGTAGATACGCGTGAGCTTGTCAGAATCATTCGCGACGAAGGAAGTCAAAGGGCAATGATAACCGACAGCGACGCGAACGTCGACGAGTGTGTAAAAATTTTGAAGGCAACGCCTTATCCGACCGATCAGGTCAAAACGGTGTCAACGAAAAGAATATGGCATTGCAGAACGCAAAACCCGAAGTTTACGGTGGTTGCGGTCGATTGCGGAATCAAGTTTAACATAATCAGAAAATTCAACGAGCTCGGAATTAACGTTATAGTCGTGCCTTACAACACTACGGCAAATGAAATCATGCAGTTTAATCCCGACGGATTGTTTTTGTCGAACGGACCGGGCGACCCCGAAAACGTACCCGAAGTCATCGGGCTCGTCAAAGAGATTAAAGGTAAAATGCCGATTATGGGCATTTGCTTAGGACATCAGATAATAGGGCTTAGCTACGGCGGCGAAACTTATAAAATGAAATTCGGACACCGCGGAGCGAATCACCCTGTCAAAAACTTAATCAGCGGAAAAGTGGAAATCACGTCGCAAAATCACAGCTACGCCATAAAAGCGGACAGCATCTCGGGAACGGAACTTAAAGTCACCCACGTCAATTTGATTGACGGCGAAGTCGAGGGTATGATTGACGAAAAGAATAAAGTAATATCGATTCAATATCACCCTGAAAGCGCGGCGGGACCCGAAGACAGCGGATACATTTTCAGAATGTTTCTCAAAAATCTCGAATCTGTAAGGGGAGGAAAGTCAAATGCCGAAAAGAACAGATATTAAAAAGATTTTGGTTATCGGAAGCGGTCCTATCGTAATAGGTCAGGCGGCGGAATTCGACTATGCGGGAACGCAAGCCTGCCTTGCGCTCAAAGAAGAGGGCTATGAAGTCGTTTTAGTCAACAGCAATCCCGCTACGATAATGACGGATACGCTTATAGCCGACAAGGTATATATGGAGCCGCTCGACTTAGAGCACGTCGCAAAAATAATAAGATACGAAAGACCCGACGGCTTGCTTTGCTCGATTGGCGGACAAACGGGACTTAATCTCGGAATGCAGCTTTACAAAAAAGGCATACTCGACGAATGTCAGGTAGAGCTTTTGGGAACGAGTTACGACGCAATAGCGAAAGCGGAAGACAGACAGCTTTTCAAATATTTATGTGAAGAAATAGGCGAGCCGATTTTGGAATCGCTTACGGCAACGACAATAGACGAAGCTCTTGCCGCGGCGGACAAAATAGGCTATCCCGTCATCATAAGACCTGCTTTTACGCTTGGCGGCACGGGCGGCGGATTTGCCGATGACGCGGACGAACTTGTGCCGCTTGTCAAAAACGCTCTTAAACTTTCGCCTGTCACGCAGGTGCTTGTCGAAAAATCCATAAAGGGCTTTAAAGAGATAGAATACGAGGTTTTAAGGGACAAAAACGATACGGCGCTTGTCGTTTGTAATATGGAAAATCTCGACCCTGTCGGAATACACACAGGCGACAGCATAGTCGTTGCGCCGAGCCAGACGCTTACGAACAAAGAATATCAAATGCTAAGAAACAGCGCGCTTAAAATCATAAGGGCACTAAAAATCGAAGGCGGATGCAACGTTCAGTTCTCGCTTGACCCGTTCAGCTTTAAGTATTACGTTATCGAAGTAAACCCGAGAGTCAGCCGTTCGTCGGCTTTGGCTTCGAAAGCAAGCGGTTATCCGATTGCGAGAGTTTCTGCAAAAATCGCCGTCGGACTTACGCTTGACGAAATTGACATAGCAAACACAAAGGCGGCGTTTGAACCGACGCTCGATTACGTCGTCACGAAAGTGCCGCGTTTCCCGTTTGACAAGTTTAACGACGCAAACAGAACGCTCAGCACGCAGATGAAAGCTACGGGTGAAGTAATGGCAATCGGCAGAACGGTTGAAGAAAGTTTGCTTAAAGCAATCAGGTCACTCGAAATAGGGGCTTGCCACTTAGAGCTTGAAAAGTTAAAAGGAATGTCAAAGCACGATTTGGTCGATTTGATAATCGCGAACACCGACGAAAGAATTTTTGCCATAGCCGAAGCGTTCAGAAACGATATTCCGCTCGATTACATTTACAGCCTTACGAAGATAGACAGATTTTTCCTTGAAAAAGTTTTGCACATAGTGGAGCTTGAAAGAAAACTCAAATCGGACGGAATGACAAAAGACAGCCTTTATCTTGCAAAGCGTTTCGGATTTGCCGACGAATATTTAGCCTCTCTTTGGGACGTTAGCGGACTTACGGTGCGAGAAAAGAGAAAGGAATTTAAAATTCTGCCCGTCTACAAAATGATAGATACTTGCGCAAGCGAGTTCAAGTCGTACGTTCCTTACTTCTATTCGACTTACGAGAGAGAGAACGAGTCGATAGTGACGGACAATAAAAAGGTTATCGTTTTAGGTAGCGGACCGATAAGAATAGGACAGGGCGTCGAGTTTGACTATTCAACCGTTCACGCAGTTTGGGCGCTTAAAGAAGAAGGCTATGAAGCGATAATCATTAACAACAATCCCGAAACCGTTTCGACTGACTACACACTGTCGGACAAACTTTATTTCGAGCCGCTGACGTTTGAAGACGTTATGAACGTTATCGAACTTGAAAAGCCGAACGGCGTAATCGTAGCTCTCGGCGGACAGACCGCAATAAATCTTGCCGACGACCTTACCGCGGCAGGAGTCAAGATTATCGGAAGCGACAGCGAAGCGATTGCCAACGCCGAAGACCGTGACAAGTTTATCGCGGCGTTAAACAAACTGAACATACCAATGCCGGACGGCAGAGCGGTGTTCAACGTCGAAGACGGCGTAAAAGCTGCAAAGGAAATCGGCTATCCCGTTCTCGTCAGACCGAGTTACGTTTTGGGCGGAAGAATGATGCACATCGTCTATGACGAAAAATCGCTTAAAGGCTTTTTGTCGGAAGCGGTCAAACTAAACAAAAAGCACCCTGTACTTATAGATAAATATATAGTCGGAACGGAATGTGAAGTCGACGCCGTGTGCGACGGAAAAGAAGTTTTTATTCCGGGCATTATGGAGCATATCGAAAAAGCAGGCGTTCACTCGGGCGACTCTATGAGCGTATATCCGGCTATGTCGCTCGGCGAAAAGGTCGAAAAAGTAATTATCGATTATACGTCAAGGGTGGGTGTTGCTTTAAAAATCGTAGGACCGTTCAACATTCAGTTTATAGTAGACAGAAAGGACAACGACAAGGTTTACATAATAGAAGTAAATCCGAGAAGTTCGCGTTCGGTGCCGTTCCTTGCAAAATCCACGAGCGTGCCGATTGCAAACGTATCGACGAAAGTTATGCTTGGCAAAACCCTCAAAGAGCAAGGCTATACGGGAGTATATAAGAAAAAGGACAGATGGTACGTTAAAGCGCCTGTGTTCAGTTTCTCAAAGCTCAGCGGACTTGACGCCGTATTGTCGCCTGAAATGAAATCGACAGGCGAGGCGATAGGCTATGACAAATCGCTTAACCGCGCTATACTTAAAGCCATAAAAGCGTCGGGAATGAAAGTCGCAAACTACGGAACGGTTTTTGCAACTATTGCAGACAAGGATAAGGACGTCGCATTAAAACTGCTTAAAAGATTTTACGACTTAGGTTTTAACATCGAAGCCACAAGCGGAACGGCGGAGTTCTTGAAGAAGCACGGAATAAGAACGAGGGTAAAAAAGAAGATTTCGCAAGGCTCCGAGGAGATTTTGGATTCGCTCAGAAAGGGCTACGTCACTTACGTCGTAAATACGATAAGCGACGGTGAAATGACGGGAGCGAGAGACGGCGTAAAGATAAGACGAACGGCAATCGAAAACAACGTTCCCGTGTTTACGTCGCTCGATACGGTAAACGTCTTGCTTGACGTTTTGGAAGAAACTACAATGGGGATTTCGTGTATATAATGAGAAATGAAATTTTAACGATAAAAAACAACGTAAAACTGTCCGATGACGTTTTTGTGATGACGTTTTTAAAGTCGGACGCAAACTACAAGGCAGGACAGTTTGTCGAGCTTAAAGTGGACGGCTTTACGTTACGCAGACCTTTCGGAGTGTATGACTACTTTGGCGGCGAACTCAGTTTGCTTTACAAAGTGGTCGGTGGCGGAACGGCAAAGATGGCAACGCTTAAAAGCGGTGACAAGCTCGACGCTTTGACGGAACTCGGAAACGGCTTTGACATATCTAAAAGCCAAAAACCGCTTTTAATCGGCGGCGGACTCGGCGCGGCTCCGCTTTATTATCTTGCTAAGCAATTTAACGAAACAGGCATAAAACCGAATATGTTGCTTGCCGCTAAAACGAGCACCGATTTGGTGTTTATCGACGATTTTAAAAAGGTGGCGAACGTGTTTGTTGCGACCGACGACGGAACTATGGGCTATAAGGGCAACGTGGTTGAGGGTTTAAAGCATTACGATTTTGATTTCGATCGCTATTACGCTTGCGGCTCGACCGTTATGCTCAAATGGGTAAAGACGTTTTCGGATAGCGGCGATATGTCGATGGAAGCGAGAATGGCTTGCGGTTTCGGCGCGTGTATGGGCTGTTCGATAATGACTACAAACGGCGCAAAAAGGGTTTGCAAAGACGGTCCCGTTTTCGACGCAAAGGAGATAATCTTTGACTAACGTAAATTTAAAGGTGAATTTGTTTGGGGAAGAGCTTCAAAACCCCGTGATACCTGCAAGCGGAACGTTCGGATTCGGCTATGAATTTGCGGACGTTTACGACATAAACTGCTTAGGCTCTATATCGCTCAAAGGCACGACGTTAAACGAGAGATACGGAAATCCGCTTCCGAGAGTTGCCGAATGTCCCGTCGGAATGTTGAACGCAATCGGTTTGCAAAATAAGGGCGTCGACAAAGTCATATCCGAAGAAATAGAAAAATTGAAAAAGGTTTATGACAAAAGAGTCATTGCAAACGTGGGCGGACATTCGACCGACGAATACGTCGAAGTAGTACGCCGATTTAATGAATGCGACAAGGTGTTTGCGATAGAACTTAACATTTCTTGTCCGAACGTAAAAGGCGGCGGAATGGCTTTCGGAACGGACCCGAAAATTGCGGAAAGCCTTGTCAAGGAAGTGAAAAAGGTGGCTAAAAAGCCGATTATGGTAAAACTCAGTCCTAACGTTACGAGCATAACCGAAATGGCGAAAGCGGTTGAAGGCGCAGGCGCAGACGGCATAAGCCTTATAAACACGCTCGTAGGAATGAGAATAGATTTACAAAGCCGTCAACCGATACTTAAAGTAAAGAGCGGCGGTTACAGCGGAAGAGGAGTTTTTCCTATTGCAGTAAAAATGGTGTATGACGTTTATCGAGCGGTAAGCGTTCCGATTGTCGGAATGGGTGGCATAACGAACGCAAAAGAAGCGGTCGAAATGATGATGGCAGGCGCAACCGCCGTTATGGTGGGAACGGAAAACTTAATAAACCCTTATGCTTCAAAAGAAATAATCGACGACTTGCCGAACGTGTTAAAACAACTTAACGTAAGTGATATAAACGAAATTATAGGGAGTGCAAAATGAAAGACGTAATGATAGCCTGCGATTTTGAAGGCAAAAAAGAGCTTGATGACTTTTTAGCGAAAATGGGCGACGAAAAGCCGTTTTTAAAAATAGGAATGGAATTGTTTTACAAAGAAGGCGCGCCGCTTGTCGTCGAACTTAAAGAAAAGGGATACAAAATTTTCCTTGACCTTAAATTGCACGACATTCCGAACACCGTTTATAAGGCTATGAAGAATCTTGCAAAGCTCGGCGTGGATATAACGAACGTTCACGCAGGCGGCGGCATAGAAATGATGAAAGCCGCAAAAAGGGGACTCGACGAAGAAGCGAGCGGAGCAAAACTTATAGCCGTCACGATTTTGACGTCACTTGACGATAAGGCGCTGACGGACGAGCTTTGCATAAAGATGACGGCAAACGAAGCCGTAAGGCAGTATGCGTCAAACGCCGCAAAAGCAGGGCTTGACGGAATAGTCTGTTCACCTTACGAAGCGCCGATTGCAAAAGAATTGAATTTGCTTTCCGTTACGCCGGGCATAAGACTTGCAGGCGACAGCGTCGGCGACCAAAAGAGAGTTGCAACGCCGTCGTTTGCGAAAGAACAAGGAAGCGATTACATAGTAGTCGGCAGGTCGATAACGGGCGCGGAAAATCCGCTTGAAGCGTACCTTAAATGCAAAAGAGAGTTTTTGGGTAAGTAGCGATAAACAAGTTCGATAAAGAACGAACGTAGCTTTTAGCCGTTTAAACAAAACGACAGATAATCGTTTTAAGGTAAAAAACAAATAAAGCAAAACGAATAGATTTAATTTAAAGCAAGCGTTAAAAATTCATTCGGACTCAAACGCAAATAAAGGGTTTAGGCGTTCAAATAAAACTTTAAGCAAGGTTTTGCCTCATTAAGCCGACGATTAAAAGAAAAAATAATCGTAAAAAATCGAAACAAAAAACTTAAAAGGGTGATACAATTATGGAAAATAAACAGTTAAATACAGAAATTGAAGTAGCAGAAATTTTACTTTCAATCAAAGCAGTCTTTTTAAGACCGAGCGAGCCTTTTACTTGGGCAAGCGGAATTAAGTCGCCTATTTATTGCGACAACCGCCTTACGCTCGCTTATCCCTCCAAAAGAAAGTTCATTGAAAACGCAATGGCGGAAATAGTAAAGACGGAGTATCCCGAATGCGAAGCGCTTTACGGCACGTCAACGGCAGGAATTCCGCACGCCGCAATAATGAGCGAAATTTTAGAAATGCCTATGGGATACGTTCGCAGCAGCGAAAAGTCGCACGGCAGAGAGAACAAAATCGAGGGAGCTTCGCCACTCGGCAAGAAAGTCGTTGTGGTAGAAGATTTGATTTCGACGGCAGGCTCGTCAATCGACGTTGTCAATGCGCTTAGAGAAGCAGGCGCAACCGTTCTCGGAATCGTTTCGGTTTTCACCTATGGACTTAAAAAGGGTGCAATAAGACTTGACGAAGCGAGCGTCAAAAACGTTTCGCTTTCAAATCTTGACGCCGTGCTTAAAGTTGCAACGGACGGCGGTTATATCACAGATAGGGAAAAACGAATGTTACTTGCTTTCAGAGAAAATCCGAGCGACGCGTCTTGGCAAAACGTCGAATGATTTTCGTTTAACAAAAGGAGTATATTATAAACACTTTCAACGAACTTGCCATTTCGGACGAAATTAAACTTTCGCTTGACGAAATGGGATTTACCGAACCTACGCCGATTCAAGCGGAGGTTATTCCGCTTATGCTAAGCGGCGAAGACGTTCTTGCGCAAGCCCCGACGGGAACGGGCAAAACTTGCGCTTTTGGAATTCCTGTTATAAATGCAGTTGACGTAAACAACTCGCTTGTGCAAAGTCTTGTGCTTTGCCCGACAAGAGAACTTGCAATGCAAATAGAAAGAGAACTTAAAAAAATTGCAAGTCATACGCAAGTAAGAATACTCGCGCTTTTTGGCGGACAAAACATTGAAAGACAAATGGCAGGACTAAGGCGCAAACCGCACGTCGTCGTCGGCACGCCGGGGAGAGTTATCGACCATATCCGCCGTAAAACCTTAAAGCTGCACGGAGTAAACACGCTTGTGCTTGACGAGGCGGACGAAATGCTCGATATGGGTTTTCGCGGCGACATAGACCAAATCGAACAAAAACTTCCGCCAAAAAGGCAAACCGCATTGCTTAGCGCGACGATGGCGAAAGAAATTCTCGAAATTTCAAGAAGTTATCAAATCGACCCCGTCAGCGTTAAGACGACGGTGGGCGAATTTGAAGTTCCCGAAATCGGACAATACTACGTCAAACTTAGCGAAGACAAAAAGTACGAAGCCTTAAAAAGGATTTTAAGGGAAAGGGATTATAAATTTGTTTTAGTATTTTGCAACACAAAAGCAAGGGTAGAGGCGCTTTATGAAAAGCTCGACTCGGACGGCTATCTTTGTGCCGGTTTGCACGGCGATTTGAAACAGCGATTTCGTGACAAGATAATGAAAGCATACAGAGCAAAACAGCTAAACGTTTTGGTTGCAACCGACGTTGCGGCAAGGGGTATAGACGTAGACGGCGTTGAGGCGATTTTCAACTATGACGTGCCGCTTGACGAGGAGTTTTACGTTCATCGTATAGGCAGAACGGCAAGGGCGAACAAAACGGGCGAAGCAATATCGTTTGTGACAAAACGTGATATTTATAGGCTTAATATTTATGAAAAGCTCACAAAAACGCCTATCGAAGAAATGGTGCTTGACGGACTTAGCTTAGGCTTTACGTCAAAGGAAAAAAATCAAGAGCTGTTCAGGGTGTTTTTAAATCTCGGCAGTAAAGATAAAATAGGCGAAGCAGAGCTAAAAAGGTTCGTCGGCTCGAATTCAAAAATAGGAATAGACGAAGTAAAAAACGTACGAATTTGCGACCTATACTCATTTTTTGAGGTAAAGCCCGAATTTATGCAAGACGCCTTATCGCTTAACGGAAGAAAATATTTGGGCAGGTTTATTGCCGTTGAAGCGGCAGGCAAAGAAAAGCAAACGGACAAAACCATAAAAAATTCATACGGCAAGCAAAAAAATGCCGCAAAAAAAGGCGGAAACAAAAAACACGACGGCAAGAAAAAACCGATAAGCGATAAAAATCAAAGTTACAACAAGTCCGAAAAGAGTGTAAAAAACAACGATTTCGACTTTGGAAAAAGAGATTTAACGGGTTCGACAAAAACTAAAAACACAAGCGGCAAAAATAAAAATGCCGCAAAAAACAGCAAAAATGCCGATTATGTAGACAGCGGCAAAAAACGAAACAGCGGCAATAATTCAAATGGCAGCGGCAAAAACACAAGGGGAGCAAAAAACGCAAACGGTGGAAAAAACGCAAACAACGCAAACCTTGGCGGAAAAGCGAAATTCGGAAAAAACGTAAGCGGCGGCAAAAATTCAAAGGGCAAAAGCAATGCAAAAAACAAAACGCACGACGTAAACAGCCATATTGAAAAACCGAAAAAACGATATTATTTTGACGAAGAATATTGATTTTTTGCAGGCGGTCGGTCTGCAAAAAAGCAGTTATATTTTCGTCCTGCCGAAGCTGTATTTGCTCGGTGGCAAGTTATATCGAGTTACTTGCGATAAATCAGATATTTGCCTTGCGGCAAGTTGGGTAAACTTAAAAGCAAACAATCAACTATGATTTGCTTTTAAATCTTCAGTCGCTTAAATAATGCAACTTGACACACTGTGCATATAGGGTTATAATTATAACGCTGTAAACAGCACAAGGAGAAAATTATGGACGAAAAGAAAAACGGAGTCGTCGAAAATGTTCAAGATACGGTAGAACAGACAGAAGTCGCCGAAGTAGCGGCAGAGACGGCAACGGCTGAAAATCAAGACGGCGAAGTTAAGAAAAAGAAAAAACTTCCTGCATGGCTTCAAAAACTTGTTGACAAAATCAATTCAAACGAAGACGTCAGACAAATGGTTCTTTTCACGTTGTTCAGCTTCATTTGCGGAGCGTCGCAGCTTGTAATCACCTATTTGCTTTCGCTTTTAAGATTTGCAGGCGGTGTGTTGAATACTCCGTTCGCAGGACTTCCTGTAGGAACGATTACCATTTTCGGTTACCCGACGACGGCGGAATTTATCGGTTTCTTAGTCGGCTCGATAGTCGGTCAGGTATTGACGTTTATCTTAAACCGCAAGAAGACGTTTAATGCAACGAACAACATAGTAGTGTCGGTTATTATGTATATAATACTCGCGCTCTTCATCATCTTTATGCAAACCCTTTTGGGTGGCGCGGTCACGCAAGCGTTGTGGGCGGCAAAGCCTGACGCAGGCGAATTCCTTAAACTTGTGTTCAACTTGGTCGGACAGCTTGTTGCAGGTATTGCGGCATTGATTATCAGCTTCCTTGGAAACAAGTTCCTCGTTATGCGTGACTGGGGCAAAAAGAAGAGAGAAAAGGAAGCCGCACAAAGCGAAGATGTTCAAAGCGTCGAAGCTCAAGACGGTTCGGCAGACGAACAATAATCGTTAATAGTTAAACTTATCAAAAGACCCGAAAGGGTCTTTTGTTTTGCGTTTTGTATGGGATATGATATTGTTTTAAAGCGCATACATCTATACTTGCCTAAATGCAAAATCGGACTAATGATTTTATATGTTTTGCAACGTATACTTTTAGGCTTTGTTTTTTGACCTTCTACAAAAAGGCGATATATGTTTTGAGAATTATGCTTTTGTTGTTTAGCCATTTAGATAAGACAAATTTTAAAACGATAATATGAAAACGATAATAGATATAAAACGATATTTAGCGATTTAAAAAATATTTAGCGATTAAAAAATGTTTAATGAGTTATAAGATAATTAAATCGATTGCTGTTGATAGCCGCTTTGAATTGTGATAGAATATACACAAGTTTAGGTCTAATATGCGTTTAACTATAAAAGCAAGCCTTAAACGAAAACGGAGAGTAATATGAAATCTATAACCGAGTTATACAGAATCGGCAGAGGTCCGTCCAGTTCGCATACAATGGGACCGATGAGAGCGGCGCAAATGTTTAAAGAAGCTATGCCGATAGCGGACGAATATAAGGTCGTTTTGTACGGCTCGCTTGCCTTGACGGGCAAGGGACACCAAACGGACAAAGCGATACTCGAAGTATTGGGCGACAAATGCAAAGTCGAATTCAATACTACGGAAAAGTGTCTTAAACACCCGAACACCATGCGCCTGTATGCCTATAAGGACGGAAACGAGGTTTTGTCGTGGGAAGTGTTGTCCGTCGGCGGCGGCGCAATTCAAATAGTAGGACAACCGTTTACGGAAAGCGAAGAGGTTTACAGATTAAACACCTTTGACGAAATCAAAGCATATTGTTATGAAAACGATATTACGCTTGCGGAATACGTCTACACGGTTGAGCCGTTTATCAAACCGTTCCTTAAAAAGGTTTGGCAAGCGATGACCGACTCGATTGCAAGGGGCGTCAAAGCAGGCGGCGTACTCGAAGGCGGACTCGACGTTGCAAGAAAAGCGAAAAGATTCTTTTTGGAACAAAAACCCGACGAACTTCCCGAAACGAAAGAGAGCCGAATTATTTGCGCGTATGCGTTCGCCGTTGCGGAAGAGAACGCGGGGGGCGGAATTATTGTCACCGCTCCGACGTGCGGCAGTTGCGGCGTCGTTCCGAGCGTGCTTAAATATATGCAGGAGCGACATAAACTTTCCGACGACGAAATTACGGATGCTTTGGCTGTTGCAGGGCTTATCGGAAACATAATCAAAACCAATGCGTCAATAAGCGGCGCGGAATGCGGTTGTCAGGCAGAGATAGGCTCGGCTTGTTCTATGGCGGCGGCAGGAGTCGCACAACTGCTTAAAATGAGCATAGAGCAAATCGAGTATGCGGCGGAAGCAGGAATGGAACATCACTTGGGGCTTACCTGTGACCCCGTTTGCGGACTTGTTCAGATTCCGTGCATCGAACGTAACGCCGTTGCGGCTATGATGGCAATGACCGCCGTAAATTTTGCAACCTTTTTGACTGTGACAAGAAAAGTTTCGTTCGACACGATAGTCAAAACGATGTACGAAACGGGCAAGGATTTGCCGAGCAGATACAGAGAAACTGCAAAAGGCGGACTTGCAAAAAATTTCAAGCCGAAACGTAAAATGTCGGGTGTTAAAAATTCAGGTAGAGCAAAGGGTTAAAAAATATTTACAAAAATTGTGAATAAAATTGATAAAATCTGTTGACGAGCTTTTTTTATAGGTGTACAATATAAAAAAGGAGTTAAGTATGAATAAACAGTTTAAGGATTCTATAAATCAATCTTACGAAGAAGCCATAAAGGCGATGGAAGAAGGACAATCGATAAAAGTCATCAGGTTGTCGCTTCTCGAATGCGCCGCAAGGCTTGAAGCGGTTGCAAAGATAGAGTTTGTCGAACGCACAAAACTTAACGCGCTCGGTTATAAACTTTTGGGCGTTGCGCAGAAGTTGGGAAGCGGAGCGATGGACGTAGGCAAAGCGTACGAGTTTTTGACAGGTTTAAAACTCGAAGTCAAAAAACCGAGAACGGAATCTCCTAAAATAGATATAGACGACGAGCTTGCAGAACTGGCAAAACTCGATTTCAACAAAAACACGAGCTATGCCGATGCATCAGTCGGCGAAGATACAACAGACGACGAACAGAGCTTTTCGGCAGAAGAGAGCGTAGACGCGGAAGAAACGGAGCAAGAGAGCAGTCAAGAGCAAGCGGAAGATACGACTTTCGGATTTTCAAAAGTAAAACCTAATAAAAGTTCAAACGAGCTTAGGGCGACGACGCTTGCCGAATACGTCGGACAAGAGAAAATCAAACCGCTCTTGAAAGAAGCCATTGCGGCGGCGAAAAAACGCGGAGAGCCGCTTGAACACGTTTTAATGTTCGGTTCGGCAGGGCTTGGCAAAACTACGCTTGCAAAGATAATAGCAAACGAAATGGGCGGCGAGTGCACGGTTATGAACGGCGCCACCATTAAAGACGTCAACGATTTTATCGACGTAATTAAAAACGTTAAACGCGGAGACGTGGTTTTTATCGACGAAATTCATCGTATGAGTCCGAGCGCGGCGGAAGCAATTTACAAAGCTATGGAAGACTTTGAATTGCAATACATTCAAAAAACAAGAGGCGGAGACGCAAAGAACGTCGATATTCAACTGCCGCCGTTTACTCTTATCGGAGCGACGACGCACAGCGGTCTTTTGTCAAAGCCTATGCGCGACAGATTTTCAATCAAATTCAAGCTCGAACCTTATACGACGGGCGAACTTACGATTTTAGCAACCAATTCAATGAAGAAGCTCGGATTCGAGTTCGGCGACGGCGCGGCGGAAGAAATAGCAAGTCGCAGTCGCGGAGTTCCGAGAGTTTGCAATACGTTCGTAAAGAGAATAAGAGATAAAGCGCAGCTGCTAAATGTTCAGGTTATATCGAAAGAACTAGCCGAAAACTATTTCAAATCGGTCGGCATCGACGATAACGGACTTGACGAAAGCGATTATGAATATCTTTCGACTCTCTATTTCAAATTCGACGGCGGACCTGTCGGAATGGACACTCTTTGCGCGGCATTAGGCGAGGGTAGAAACATTGTCGAAGAACAAATCGAACCTTATCTTATCTATCTCGGCTATATAAACGTTTCGTCAAACGGCAGAGAGCTTACTAAGTCAGGCAAGGAATACGTCAAAGAAAGAAGCGATGAAGGAGGCGGTGATAGAGCGTTGAACTTAATGCCTAATGAAACTTTTAATTCACAAAGTTGCATAGACAGTTATAATGCCGCCAAAGACGAAACAACCGACCTGCCACAAGACGGCGACGAAGAAGTCGAAGCCGAAAACGGCGACGAAAATCAAAGCGGAAATCAAGACGAAAATCAAGATGAATAAAGAATTTTTATACGGCGACGAAAACTATCTTGCGCGGCAAGACTATTTCAGACACGGCTTAGTTTACTATACCAAGGGCGAAGAAATTTTAAATTCGCTCACTCACGCAATAGGCGGAGTTTTGGGTATAGCGATACTGGTCGTGTTTTATTTGCTATCGTCAAACGTTTACGAAAGAGCGGCGGCGATAATAAGCGGCGTTACGATTGCGCTTCCTTATACGAATTCCGCAATATATCACGGGCTTACAAATTTAAAAATAAAATCCGTTTGGCGAAAAATCGACCATTCGTCGATTTGCTTTATCGTAATAGGTTGCGCCACGCCTATGATACTTTGCGTAAGTCAATCGGTTTACAATTTCGTTGCGCTCGGCATATCTCTTGCGGTGTGCGTTATAAATACGATCGGTTGCTGTATAAACTTAAAACGCTTTTCAAAAATCGCTCTGTGCCTTGATTTTGTCGTTGCGTTTTTATTTACGGCGTCGTATATAACGATGCGAAACGTAATTCCGTTTGTGTCGAAAATCTGTTACGTTTCGGGCGCGGCGGTTTGCCTTATAGGAATGATTGCTTACGGACTCAGAAAAAAATATATACATACTGTTTTTCACGTCTTTATGATAATCGGAACCGTGGTCTTTTTTGTGGCGGCATACGTCATCTACGGCGCATTTTAATAAGAGTGTGAAAAAGTGAGTTTTTATTTAACGTTTCAAATATCGTGAAGCCGATATATTTGTTGCTAAGTCAATATATTTAAAACACTATCTTAAAGCGATATTTAAAAGAGCTACCGCAAAACAATATTTATAAATAATAGTTAGACAATCTATAACAAAAAATCAATATCAAAAACTTGTGTTTTAAAAATCAATATTTAAACAATTTGCAGGTAGTAGGCAAGCGGCATTTAGCCGAAACATATTAGGGTGAAAACGTAGCTTACAAAACCAAATAAAAAATTTTCTAAGATAGTAAATTTTCCCAACAAAAAGTGTTGACAAATGTAAATTCGCATTGTATTATATATTTGTAAAGGTAAGAGCAAAGCTCTAATCAGTTTAAAAATAAGGAGATACTATTATGGCAGTAGGTAAAGCATTAAAAGGCTTAATCATCGCTATTATCGTCATTGTGGTTATTGCGTTGATTCTCGGTATCGTTGCCGCCGTATTGCTCAATATGACGCCGAACAAACTCGGTTTCGGTGACACGGCAATCATCAACGGAGAGAGCTTCAACAGCTTGGGACTTGGCGATACTAAGCTTATAAACATCATAAAACAATTCAAGAGCATTTACAAACCCGACGAGTCGGCAATAGTCAAAAACGGTTACAGCGCAAAAACGCAAGAACCTGTTGCGGAAAGCAACTTGTCGACAGGCTCTAACGTTTCGACGGTTGACGGCAAGGTTGACTATGCGTCGCTTATCACCTCAACGGTAAAGTATGACAAGGAATATTTGTTGACCTATGACGATAAGACGCTCGCTTACATCTTTGACCAAATGGTCAGATCGTCAGACGGTTCAAACGCTGCTCTTAAAACGATAAACGAAATGAAAGCCACCGTCAAAGAAGTATCTATCACTAAATCGAACGGCGAAGCGAAGTTCAGAATCGTTTTGGCGGCAAGCCTTGCAAAGTTCAAAGACCAAATCAACAACGAACTCGGAAAGTTTGCAAACATCGTAAAAGTGCCTGATACCGTTTATATGGTTTCATATTTGAAACTCGACGCGGTTGATGCAAACGGAAAACTTGTTTTAAGCTCGGAATCATTGAAACTTAACGACCAAAGCGAAGGCGTAACGAAAGCCGTTTTGAAAGTCCTTTCAAGCGAAGCCGGACTTAGTGGCGACAGCGAAGCCGAAATTAACAAAAACGTTGCAGACGCAATTTCGACCATTGTGTCTCATCTCGGAAAGGTCGGCACAGCAACCGAAATCGACGCAACGACAAAGGAAATCACCGGCTCTGCAAGAATCGGCGAAACCGGAGTTATGAACGGCAAAATCTCGGTTGTAACTCACAAACAATAAGCAATTCAAACGGACGCGAAAAACGTGTAATAGGGAAATTAGAAGGAAGGGAATAAAGAAAAAAGACAAGCCAAGGCTTGTCTTTTTTGCTTGTTAGAAGTTTTGTGCGGCGTTTCTCCGCTCAATCGATTTTTGGGAACGATTATTTCAAAAGTTCGTCCGCAAGTTCGTCTATTTCGATAAGATTTTCTTTTGAAAGGCTTGACACGATTTTGACTTGTTTTTCGATAAATTCAAGTCCCTTTTGGTTTGCGAGTTTTTCTTTCATAACTTTTGCCGCCATAGGCGCCCAAGAGCCGTTTTCGATGAAGCCTATTTTGCGATTTTTAAAGTTTCTCTCGACAAGTCCGTCCAAAAGGAAATTCATACAAGGGAATATGTCCCCGTTGTAAGTGACCGATGCGAAAACGATTTTCGAGTATTTAAAGCAGTTTGCGACCGCTTCCGCAGAATCCGTTCTGGCAACGTCCATAACCTTGAAATCTGTTTTGCCTTCGAGTCTGTTAGCTAGTTCTACAACGGCGTCCAAAGTGTTGCCGTAAATCGACGAATAGGCAATAAGTACGCCGTCGGTTTCGGGCATATAGTTCGCCCAAAGGTTATATTTGCTCAAAACTTCGCCAAGGTCACCGGTCAAAACAGGTCCGTGCAAAGAATATATCGTTTCTATCGAAAGCCCTGCGAGCTTTTTGAGAGCGGCGACAACTTGCGCGCCGTATTTTCCTACGATGCCGATATAATATCTTCTCGCTTCGTCAAGCCACGGTTCATCGCAGTCGGTAGTGCCGAATTTGCCGAAAGCGTCAGCCGAGAAAAGGCATTTCTCTTGCGGACAATAGGTCATCATGACTTCCGGCCAATGTACCATAGGCGTAAAGGCAAATTTGAGAGTTGCCGCGCCAAGGCTCAATTCTTCGCCGTCAACGACGATTTGCAAGTTAAAGTCGAAATCTCTGAAAAACTGTTTAAGCATTGCCGAAGTCTTTGCGTTTACGAGAATCTTTGCCTCGGGAAACTGCGTTGCAAACAGTTTCACGCAAGCCGAATGGTCGGGTTCCATATGCTGAACGACGAGATAGTCTACGGTCTTCCCGTCGAGATTCGATTTTACGTTGTTTATCCATTCTTCGCCAAAATTGCCGTCGACGGTGTCGAGCAGGGCGACTTTTTCGTCAAGTACGAGATATGAGTTGTAAGCCATTCCGTTAGGAACGACGTATTGTCCTTCAAAAAGGTCTATTTCGCGGTCGTTTACGCCGACGTTTATAATTCTTGTCATAGCTTTCTCCTTGTTGTTTCTTATTATTAGTATAAGTATGAGTTTAAAATATGTCAATAAAAAAATAAAGGAGCAAGCTCCTTTAAAAGTTTGATTAAACTTAACTTAGCAGATTGAAAAACGTTTTAAAAACGTCATAACGGAATTCTGAGAAAGTTTTCAAAATGCTGCGACACGTATTTTATTTACATCGACAATAGCGGCCTTCAAATAGCGTTTAAATAACGGTTTGAAAATAATGTTTAAGCAAAGCAATTTAAACAAAACGGTTTTCGCGTTTTATAGAGCGTTGCCACCTTGTTTAGACGATTTAGTTTAAACAAAATGATTTCTCGTATGACTTTTATGCCTGCAAACTAAAAGCAATCGATATGCGGTTTATGCAAAATCGCAGGCAGTAGGGGCGTATCAACCGAACAAAATTTTGACAAGTTCGTCGGTTGTCATAAACTTCGTTGCCGATTTTAAAAGCGATTTTATTTTCGATACGATTATGTCTTTTGTAAGCCCCGACGTCAGAGAATTGACGGTGGCGGCAGAATAGACTGTTTTGATTGTATGCGAAATTGCTTTTTCGACCGACTTTGCGATTGACGCCGAATCGTTTAAAACGCCCACGTTTATAGAAGCCGTTTGAATTGTAAATTGCGAGCCGAAACGCTCTATGGCGTCCGTTATCGTCATTCCTATTGTCGAAAGCACCGTTTGTTCGATTTTGTCCGAATCGACGTTGCTCGAATTCCCCAAAGTGACATTTAAAATTCTTCCGTTTTTGTCGAGAGCGAAATCGAAATCCGCCGATTTTTCTTGCGAGTCTTCGATTGCGATATTAAGATAGGTAAAGTCGCTTACGCCGACGTTGTCCGCGCTTATGGTCGAAAAGCACAATAAAAACACAAACACGGCGCAGATTGCGTAAATGACGGGAATTACAAATTTTTTTGCCTTTACCCAAACAAGAGTCGCAAGAGGTCCTCGTCCCAGATTCTCCGCCGTGATAGGAGTCGATTTGATTTTGTCCAAAACGTTCGGCTGAACGGACTCGATTTCATTATTAAGTTTACGCGCAAATTCATCGAATTTCATCTTCATCCTCCAAACGTTTTTTAAGTTTGCCGACGGCGTTTCTGTATGCCCAAAGCACAGTGCCGAGCGGTTTAAAAAGCATATCCGCAATCTCGCGATGCTTATAGCCGCCGACAATGTGAAGCAATACTATTTGCTGTTCGGTTTTGTTTAAGGTTTCCCTTATTATGTTTAGCATCGGCATCGAAAGTTTGTCTTCTATTTCGTAATCGCCGAAGCGGTTTTCCTGTTCGTTGAAATCGGTCGGCGTTTCGCGCTTGACTCTCTTTATTTCGTTAAGAGACAGGTTTTTCGCGATCGTAAAAATCCATGCCAAAGCGTTCGTGCCTGCCCTGTAACTGCCGATTGAGTTTCTGACTTTTATGTATGTATTTTGCAAAACGTCCTCAGCCGATTGATAGTTTTTGACGTACGTTAAAATAAAGGAAAAAAGTCCCTTTCGAGTTTCGTTGTAAATAACGTCGAAAGCGGAGTCGTCGCCGTTTTTAAGGCGTACCATATAACTGTCAAGTTCGGCTTTGTCCATAACGTAATTATAACATACAACGGTCTTTACTCAAATCTTCTCACACAAGTTTAACAAACACCGAAAGGAAAATATTTGAAATAAACAAAATTTAATCGAAATTTTAGCGGCAAAAGGCAATAGCCAAATCCAAGCGAAAATATTTTTGAATTAAGCAAGTGAAGAGCAAGTCAAATCGTCGTCGTGGCAGTTTAAAATTATAAGCCAAAGAAAAAACGAAACGGAAAACCAAGTCGGGAGCGTCAACGTAATAGGTTCAACGATATAAATTCAACGTATAAATCAACGGTTAAATAAATCGGATAACAAGGCAAAAAGGAAAACAAAACGACTCAATGAGTCGTTTTGTTTCTTGCTTCCTTACTTTGAAGACTTCGATTTCTTTTGCGAGCTTTGGCAACCGCAATCGCTTGCGCCGCAACCACAGCTCTTGACACTTGATTTTTGTGTCTTGACTTGCTTTGTGTTAGCCATTTCTTTCTCCTTTGAACTTACGTTCAATTATAGCTTGTCCGTTGTGGGGCTAAATATACCCCATACAAAAAAAATTTGAAACGGTTAAAATTTTCATTTGAATTTTCATTCGAGCGCAAGATTTAAAGAAAACTTTTAAAAACCTAAAATATGTCGAACAGTGTCGGATTATGTCGAATGATGTCGACAAACACCGAAAAACGGAATAAATGGTGAAAAAATGGTGAAAAATAAGTGAAAAAGTGGTGAAAAATTAGGTCAAAATGCTTTGACTTTTGACCGCAAGGTGCTATAATACCCTTGCAAAAGAGAAAAATTGCACATTTTATGCAAAACTATTTACCTTTTTATACGATTTGACAAAATTCAATTAAGTGTACCGTAATTCGACAAATAGCAGACAGTATTAGCTATAATTGCAAATTTTTTTAGGAGGGCAGCATGAAAAAAACTGTAGTTATTGCAGATGATAATGCGGCGTTTGTGAATTCGCTGGTAGACTACTTAAGTAAAAACGACTATGAAGTTGTCGGAACGGCCTACGACGGATTGGAGGCGGCCGCTACGATTGAAAAAACCTCACCCGATTATGCACTGATAGATATAGTTATGCCCGAGCTTGACGGCTTCGGCGTTTTATCGAGTCTGAATTTGTCCAAGCTCGAAAAGAGACCTACAATCATAATGATGTCGCAACTTTGCGCGGACGGATTCATTTCAAAATCGCTCAGAATGGGAGCAAGTTATTTCTTTGCAAAACCTTTTGCTTTTGACGAACTTAAAAGATATCTCGACGAAAGCAGCAGCGGCGAATCGATGCTCGAAGACGTTCAATCGAATGCCGTCAACATTGCGCAAGCGCCGAAACGCAGTGCTGCAAAACTCCTCGACGAAAAGATTGCCAACATTTTTATATCGGTCGGAATTCCTGCGCATATAAAAGGCTATCAATTTTTGCGTGAGGCAATCAAAATGGCGGTCGAAACGCCGAGTATCATCAACAGTATAACGAAAAAGCTGTATCCGTCGATAGCGAAGCAATTTGAAACTTCGCCGTCAAAAGTCGAAAGAGCAATCAGACACGCAATCGAAGTAAGTTGGAACAGGGGCAAAATCGAAAACATAAACAACATTTTCGGAATTAAAGTTTATGCCGCAAACGAAAAACCTACAAACGGCGAGTTCATCGCTTTGGTTGCAGATAAAATGTTGCTTGAAGGCGCGGCGGCAAAATAGCCGAAACAAAACCGCTTTTAACTTGGGCATATTGCTAAATGATATTGCCTGAATTTACGTAACCAAAATGTCGGTTTAAAATTTATGATAGGGGACAAAAAGGCACACGCTGTTGCGTGCGCCTTTTATTTTATTGGTTATTTAATTTTAATTATTTATTAAATTAGAATAATCTATTTAGTTGTAGTTATTTACTTAATTGTAATTATTTTACTGCAATAATAGTTATTAGATTTGATAGTAAAGTTATACAAATATAGCAATAAACAAAATCGTATTCGCCAATCTATAATGCGAACGGCAAATGTCAAATTCGATGTTGAGCGAATCGCGACGGGCGTTTCAAGCAAAAATCAGTTTTCTAAAACGCTTACCGTAAAAATCATTTGATGACTTTGTTTGCCGTTTTAGGGTTGTCGGTTATGATTGCGTCCGCGCCGCTATCAACAAGCTCTTTGATTTCGTCATAGTCGTTTATCGTCCAGAACTGCACCGCAATGCCATAGTGGTGGCAATAGTCGATAAACGATTTTTGACCCATATCGAAAAGCGGGATATGCGGGACTTGCAAGACTTCGAAACCGACGTTGCACTTATCGAGATTGACGTTAAACAAAAATCTGTAATAGGTAAGTAACACTTCCGCAATCGACGCGCTTCTGATTATGTCTGGATATTTTTCGTCCATATATTTGGTTATCTCGCCTTGGAACGTGCCGATGATGACTCTGTTTAAAAGGTTTCTCTCTTTTATGGTTTGATAGAGTTTGTCGGTCGCTTTGCGTCCTATGTCGTCGCCGTCTTTGATTTCGATGATGTAATTCAAATCGCTTCGCATGCTTTCGGTATAATCGAGAACTTCGTCAAGAGTTACGGCTTTGCAGTCGCTCGGAATGTCGTTGCCGCGAAGACCTTTATAAGGCGAGTTGCCGTTTTCGTCGACAAAGTTCTCGCCCATATTGAGAGTTTTGATTTCGGCAAGCGTCTTGTCTTTTGCGTAAACTTTTTTGCTGCCGAACACTTCGGTTGCATTAGACGTACGGTTGAGCGTGTCGTCGTGGAGCAAAATTAGTTGACCGTCTTTTGTAAGATGCAAATCGAATTCTAAAATATCAACCGTATATTCGGTTGCCGTAAGGCAGTTTTCAAACGCTTTAAGCGTGTTTTCGGGGGCCAATGCGCCACCTGCACGGTGAGCGGAAACAAGGCACTTTTCGTCGAAAGTGATGTACGGATTGTCGCCGCTATAACTTGTGACGGCGTCAACACGCGGTAGTTTGCCCGAAAATGCAGGGCTTATCAAAATAAACAAAATGCCGATTAAAACGGCAAGCGTAATGCCGATAATCTTAAAGGCAAGTCGAGCGCGGTATTTGTCGCCGAAATGATTAGATATGCTCGATGTAGCTAAAAATGTCTTTTTCATATAAACATTATAACACACAAAAAAAATACGGCAATATGTGCCGTATTTTTTAGCCAAGGTTAACCGCGCTTTTTAGTAAATTCGCTGTTCGTACATTTTGGGCAAGGCGGCATTTTTGAATTTTCGCCAAGCTCGACTACCGTGTGGCAGTTTGTGCAACTATAACTTCCGCTTCCCGGTTTTTGACCGGTCTTAAAAATTTTGCTCATATTCCCTCCTTTTATTACAAGCAAAGTATTGCTTGTTACGTTTTTATTTTTTGTAGTCTCAAAAAAAATATAAAGGGAAATAAAAAATTTTGTTGTAAGAAATTGTTATTAAAGCTTTAAGAAATCGTTATTAAAAATAAAAGGCAAAATAGAGTTTTATATTAAGTCGAATCAAATCAAGCATTCGGTCAAATGGCAAAATCGCAATAAACGATTGCCTAAGGATTTTCATATTTTCAGTTTGTTAAAGTTGTTAAACGCCCAAAACAAAAAAAGTTTTTGCTGTCCATTTTTTTGGACAGTTATTTTTCAAATCGGGGGTATTATTAAGAAAAAAAGCGAGGTAATGATTATGTATTTCAGAGTTATAGCAAAGTGTGGAAATTTAGGTAAAAGAGCGTACGTCCCGATAAGTTTTGCCGTGAAGGCGCAAAACGCAAAAGAAGCGGTTGAGGTTGCAAAAAACCAGCCGTACGTCAGAAAGGATTTCGCAAGTCCGATTATTTCGATAACGGAAATCGACAAGGAAAGCTACGAGTACTTAGTCGCGGTAAATCAAAACGACCCTTTTTTCAAGAAGGGGTTTGGTTTCGGTAGACTTCGCAGTATGTATGACAGAATGCAAATCGAAACCAGACCGCAAGCAATAGAATTTATTTAGTCCTAAAACTTTTTGCCGTAAATCAAAAAGTGTGGTAAAATGAATAAAACCGCTTCGGCGGTTTTATTCAAAACTATGGAAATGCAAAACAAAATTTTAAAGATTATCGAAATATTAAAAACCGAAAGCGATGAGCAAAGTCCGATAAGGACTAATCGACTTATCGGCAGGCTAGCGGACTGTGGAATTTCCGTCGAAAGGAAAACGCTTTATAAGGACATCGACAGACTTATATCGGCAGGTTATGACGTTATAAAAGTCAGAGACGGCCGTTCGTCGGCGTATTATATGAATGCGAGCGAGTTCGACACGTCGGAGCTTAAAATATTGCTTGACGCTGTAGAAGCGTCGAGATTTATATCTGCCAAAAAGACGGACGAACTTGTTGAAAAGCTCGCGGCTCAGGCAGGGAGCTTAAAGGGCGACGTGCTGGCGAGAATGAGCGTATGTTTTGACACGGTCAAGCACACGAACGACAAGGTGTTTATAATTGTAGACAGAATAAACGACGCATTGATAACAAAAAAGAAAGTCAGTTTTAAATATTTCGACTTTGACGTGAAAGGCGAAAAGGTATTGCGACGTGGCGGAGAGCCTTACGTCGTAAACCCCGTTGCGTTGGTTTTCAGCGAAGATAATTATTATCTTGTTTGCTACAACGACAAGTATCAAGACCTTAGCAACTACCGCATAGACAAAATGCTCGACGTCGAAGTGACGGACGATGACATAACGCCGTCCGAGTGCGTCAAGGACTTCAAGTTTTATTCGCACCCGAAGCAATCGTTTTCGATGTTCCGCGGCGAAATAGAAAAGGTAACGCTCGAATGTGAAAATTCGCTTGCCAACGTAATAATCGACCGTTTCGGCGAGAAAATAAAAATGACGCCGAAAGACTCGGAAAAGTTTATGGTTACGGTGCCTGTGCAAGTCAGCCCTACGTTTTACGCTTGGTGTTTCACGTTTGGACGAAAAATGAAGATAATTTCACCGCAGTCGGTTGCCGACGGCTACAAAGCAAGGCTTTCCGAAACACTCGATTCGTTAGATTAAAAGCCTCTGTTAAGTTTAAGATTAAAAACGAAAACGAGAGCAGACATAAACGAAGAATCATAAAGCGAAAAACTTTATAAAATGCAATAAGAATATAAAAGGTAATGAAACATAAAAGGCAAAAGGGCATTTAAAATATAGAGCGATAAAGAGCATAGGAACATAAAAGAAGAATATAAAACAAGAAGATTAAAAATAAAGGGTAAGATAATCATTAAGGGCAATGAATATAGAAAAGGGAAATAAGGATAACAATTAAGGAAAGAAAACAAAAAAAGAAGCAAGCGTCGCTTGCTTCTTTTTTATAATGATTATAGTTCTAAATAAGTTTAAACTCGCAATAAACAGGCTTAGATTTGTGGTTCGATTTGCAAACGTCATTTGCACGAACTTGACTACTAAACGTAGCTTTGCAAATTCGTTTTAATTTAAGCAGCTTTTTCGCTCTAATTAAAATCGTTGATTTTAATAATAACTTTTTAGCAGCTTATGCCGACAAGTTATTTTGCGGCTTTAAGAATTTCGATGACTTGTTCTTTTGTCGCCATAATCGGATTTACGACGCTTGCGCCGTCGTTAATTGCCGTTTCGGCAATAGCGTCAAATTGTTCTTCCTTGACGTTTGCCGCGCTAAGGGTAGTCGGAAGCCCGACAGCCTCAAATTGTTTGATGAACGAAGCGCAAAATTCTATTGCTTTTTCGGCGCGTTCTTCTTTCGGCGTTTGGGCGTAAACTTCCGCGCCTGCAAGCGGCAAAAGAAGTTCGGCGTAAGCAGGGCGCAAGGTTTCGAGGTTAAATTTCATAACGTGCGGCAAGAGTATCGCCATAGCGACGCCGTGAGGAACGTGGGCTACGCCGCCGAGCGCGTGACCGATTGCGTGGACAAGACCGACCATTGAATTAGAGAATGCAATGCCTGCCATAGTTGCGGCATTTCCCATTGCAAGACGATATTCGCGGTTGCCGCCTTCCAAAACCGCCTTAGGAAGATAAGTGGTGATAAGACGAATAGCGGCAAAAGCATAGCTTTGCGAAAGCGGATTTTTTTGCAAGCAAGTGTAACCTTCAACGGCGTGAACCAAAGCGTCAACGCCTGTGTTTGCCGTGACTTTCGGAGGCATCGTTTCCGTCATGGTAGGGTCGATGACCGCAAAGTCCGGAAGAAGGTCATAGCTGATATATTCCATTTTAACGTTTTTGTCAGGGTTTGCGATAACGGCAACGTTTGTACATTCGCTGCCCGTGCCGCTTGTCGTAGGAATGACGGCGAAAGGAATTCTTGCTTTTCTCGGAAGAGATTCAAGTCCCATATAATCCATAATGTTGTCGCCGCCTTGTTCGATGACGATTCTGAGTCCCTTAGCCGTGTCGATAACGCTGCCACCGCCGAGAGCGAGAATTGCGTCGCAACCTTTTGCTTTGAAGATGCCTGCGATTTCATTGATGACTTTGATAGAGCTGTCAGGCGGAATTTCGGTGTACGTTTCGCTGACGTCTATGTCATAGCCGTTAAAGACTTTAAGAAGTTTGTTGACGGCTCCCGTTTTGGCAAGAATGGCGTCCGACAAGACGATAGGTTTTTTTGCGCCGAGCATTTTAAGCTCGTGCGGAATGTTTTCAAGGGCGTTTTCACCCGACATAATTTTTACGGAATTTAAAAATTCATAATATTTTGGTAACATATTTTCCTCCGATTAAAAAAGAGTGCCGCACAAAAAGCGTACGGAATTTACCTGTTTTGGCGGAACAGGGTTCATAAGTTTTTTTGCAATGAATTTAGGGAAGAGATAACTTTCGACGATGTTCATAATGCGGACAATGCCGAGAACTTTGTAAAGGTCGCCGTTTACCGTGAAGCGGTGTTGAGCGTAGCCGTCGCCGAGTCCTAAACGTCCCGTGAACATTTTAAATGCGCTGTTTACGCCTTTGAAAGACAAAAGAATGTCGGCTTTTTCGTCGAAATCGCATTTGTTTGAAAAGACTTTGCCGTCTTTTTTGCCGAAAACCATACAAGGTCCAATCGGGTTAATTGCGATTTTAACCGCAAAATCGTTTGCGACGCTTTCGCCGTCCTTTTCGGTATAGCCGCAAATCTTGTCGAGGTCTTCTTTTACTCTCGAATCGACTTTATAGGCATAGCAAATTCCTTTTCCGAGCAGTTTCATAACAACGCCGCACATACTGCGTTTAAAGCTGTTGTTTTGTTTTTTACAAGCCATAGGAACTCCTTAATATTTAATGTATATATTATATAATAATAATTTTTAAAATTCAATTAAAAAATAATTTTTTATACGCCGATTATGTGCGATAAAACGCATTGTTTTAAATAAGGAAAGGACGCTTTAAAACTAACGGACAAAATCTGCGAAATTTCGCAATATGCGGTAGACAAAAAACATATTTTAGCCGTATGGTTTTATAGTATAGAGCTTGCCACAGTATGCGATATGCGGTTATATTCAGCGTGCGAAATGTGACTGAGTTTAATCTCTAATCTATGTACACTTTTTAGACCGTTTCGTGTCTGACGGAGCGAAGCGATATGATTGATTTAAAATCGGCTCGGCTTGCGGCATGGCGGTTAAAATGCGTTACGTTTAAAGGCAGAAAATCGGGCTGTGGGCGGGAAACGGCTATCTCGAACGGAAAGGGAATAATCGATTTACGTCAATAATGCCAAAAATTGGCTTAAAGAAACATTAAAAAAACCTTAAAAAAAACCGTTTACCCCCTTGCTTTTCGTTGACAAAGGCCTTTAAAAAAAGTAAAATTTAAGTACAGTTAAATAAAGCCAATATAATTAGGAAGATATGGTTCCAAGTTTCTACCAAACACCGTGAATGTTTGACTATTGAGCGTAGTTTTGTTTGAAACCGCACGCCTTTTGACGTGCGTTACCTTTTTTCTTTTTTAAACGCTTTATTTTCAATTACCCGTTATCAAAATAACAAATACATATGAAAATGGAGGTTTTCTATGACAGAAAAAAATCAAGAACCACAAGTCGAAGAAACTAAGGTTCAAGACGTTGAAACTGCCGAACAAGAAAACGTCGAAGTTGCTGCGGACGGCGCAGCAGCTAAAAAGCCTAACAAATTTTTTAAGGGCTTAGACAATTTCTTCCAAATCTCGGCAAACAATTCGACAATCAGAGCAGAAGTTGTCGGCGGTATTACCACATTCTTTGCAATGTGCTATATCTTGTTCGTCAACCCGACGTCAATGATAGGTTCATATCTTGACGGCATCTATACGGGCCAAGTCGCAGTCTTGAACGCTCTTAGAAGCGGTATCTTTATCGGCACTGCAATCGGCGCAATCATCGGTACGTTGCTTATGGCTCTCCTTGCGAGAATGCCTTATGCTCAAGCTCCTGGTATGGGACTTAACGCATTCTTCTGCACGACCTTTATGGCAGGCGCTCTCGGCGGAACTATCACCGACGGTGTAGAAGCTCAATATCAAGCAGGTCTTGCAGTTATCTTCGTTGCAGGTCTCGTATTCTTGCTCATCTCTTTGACGGGCGTTCGTGAAAAGATTGCAAACGCAATTCCTCAAGGACTTAAAAAAGCTATCTCGGCAGGTATCGGTTTGTTTATCGCTTACATCGGTATGCAAAACGCAGGCGTCATCGTAGCAAGCCCATTCACCGTTTCGTCATTTGCTAACTTCAACGTTTACAGCGGCGGTGCAACTTGGTACGGAATCGTAACTCCGCTCCTTGCTCTTCTCGGCGTACTCATTATGGGTATCTTGACCAAGACGAAAGTTAAGGCTATTTCCCGTTCGAACGTTATTCTCGGTATCGTTATCATCACCGGACTTTACTACTTGTTCAATATCGGAAACGACGCTGCATATTCGGCATTCCAAAGCATCAACAACCCAATCGACGCATTTGTCAACTTCGGCAAATACAACATCGGCAGAGGCTTCATCGGTTTCAAATATTGGAACGCAGAAGTTGCTCTTGACCTTGTTATTTTGATTATCACTTTCTGCCTTATCGATATGTTCGATACGCTCGGAACTCTTCAAGGCGCTGCAACCGAAGCAGGACTCCTTGACGAAAACGGCGTTCCTAAAAAACTTAGAGAATGTTTGTGGTGTGACTCAATAGCAACCGTTACCGGTTCTATCGCAGGTGTTTCGACCGTTACTACGTTCGTTGAATCTTCTGCAGGTATCTCGGCAGGCGCAAGAACAGGTTTCTCGTCAATCATCACGGCAGGCTTGTTCCTTATCGCAATGTTCCTTAGCCCGCTTGCTGCAATCATCCCTAGCGCAGCAACCGCATCGGCTTTGATTTTCGTCGGCGTATTGATGCTCGGAAACGTAAAGGATATCGACTTCAAAGATCTTACGGTTTCTATCCCTGCATTCCTTGTTATCTTTATGATGCCGCTTACTTACTCGATTTCAAACGGTATCGGTATCGGACTTATTGCTTACACAATCATTAAGTTCTTCACCGTTATCTTTGGCGGCGCAGAAAAGATTAAGGCTTATTATGGCGTAACGAAAGACGAAGAAGGCAAAAAGGTCTATGGTGAATTCTTGTCAGGCGACCTCCTTATCTTGATTATCTCGATCATCTTCGTACTCCGTTTCTTGATGGTATCTATGTAAGAAACGAAATTAAAAGTTTTTGAGAAATCAAAAATATATGACAAACAAAAATCCGCTTTTTCAAGCGGATTTTTTGTTTGCCCTAAAATCGCAAAAGAAACGAACATAAAAGGGAAAAGCAAAAGCCGCGAAATTACAAAAAAAGCAGCTGTCAAGAATTAAAATAAAGGCGCAAGACATAAAACATAAATACGATAACGGCAAAGCATAAGTTGCAAACGCAATTTGCGTAAACATAAAACCGAAAATAGAAAGACGTCGGACAGGCAGGGCAAAAAGACTGTACAAAACAACGGAAGGCGGCTTGGGTTTTATTTAACAGAAAAAATTGGCGATTAAATTGTCATCGATAACAAAAGGAATAATCGCTTATCTTGACAATGAGAAAGTTTAATTATATAATTTCACTAAATGGAGGCCTATATGTCAAACACTATTGAAATTGCAGAAAGATTAAAGGGACTTCGAGAAATCGAAGAAGTTTCGACGGCGGAAATGGCTGCCGTTTGCTCTATGAGCGAAGCCGACTACATCAAGCACGAAAGCGGAACGGTTGACTTTTCGGTTACTATGCTTTGCAAATGCGCCGAGCGTTTGGGCATCGACGTTACGGCTTTATTTACGGGACACACCCCGAAACTTAAAGGTTACAGCATAGTCAGAGCAGGCGAAGGACTTAAAGTCGAACGTCGCCAAAGCTTTACCTATCAGCATCTTGCTTCGAACTTCTGCGGCAGACTCGGCGAACCGTTTATGGTTACGGCTCCTTATTCCGAAACGGAACAAACTAAGCCTATCACTTTGTCAACGCATGAAGGTCAGGAAATGGACTACGTTTTGGACGGAAGCCTTAAAGTTTCAATCGACGGACACGAGGACGTCGTAAATGCGGGCGACACGGTTTATTACGATTCTTCAAAGCCGCACGGAATGATTGCTATCGGCGGCAAGCCATGCAAGTTCCTTGCGATTTTGTTTAAGGAGTAAAATGGAAAGATTTCATATTTCGTCAGACGTCATTGACGAACAAAAAGTTGTAAAAGGAAAAGACTATCGTATAAGCGTTATCACCGATAGGCTTTTTCGTATCGAGATAAAAGCGTTCACGGACAGCGCAACGCAAACCGTTTTGTGCCGAAATTTCGGCGCGCCGACGTTTGAAGTCGTAAAGCAGGGTAAAGGCGGAGTCAGTATTAAGACGAAAGACGTACTCTTTAACTTCGACTCGGTTTTGGCGGCAGTCACTGCTACAGACCTTAAAACGGGAAAGAAACTCAGCGACGGCCACAATCTTAAAGGTACGGTCAGGACTCTCGATTTCAGACTCGGAAAAGTCAAGCTTGAAGGCGGCATAATGGCAAAAGGCGGCGTCAGCGTCGTTGACGATACAAAGTCGTTTTTACTTAACGAAGACGGCACTTTGTCTCACAGAGAAAAGGGCAGCGGTGACTTTTACGTTTTCTGTTACGGAAACGATTACGAAAGCTGTCTTAAAGACTTCTTCTCACTCACCGGCTATCCGCCGCTTCTTCCTAAGTACGCTTTGACAAACTGGTGGTCGAGATATTATCCGTATTCGGAAAAGACGTATCTTGCGCTTATGGACAAGTTTAAGGAGCGTAAAATTCCGATAGGCGTAGCAACCGTCGATATGGATTGGCACATTGTCAAAGACGTGCCGAAAGAGTACAAAGCCTCAAACCCTTTGCAGGGCGCAGGCTGGACAGGATACACGTGGAACGAAAAGCTCTTTCCTGATTATAAACGCTTTTTAAACGAACTTCACGAAAGGGGAATGGCAGTCACGCTCAACATTCATCCGCGCGACGGCGTAAGAGCATTTGAAAAAATGTATCCCGAAATGGCAAAAGCAAACGGCATTGACCCTGACACTAAACAAACGGTCGAGTTTAACATGAGTGACCCTAAGTTTATCACGTCTTACTTTGACGTTTTGCATCATCCTTATGAAAAGGACGGCGTAAACTTTTGGTGGATAGACTGGCAACAAGGAAAGAAGTCGAGCGTTAAAGGGCTTGACCCGCTTTGGCTTTTAAACCACTATCACTTCTTAGACAGCGTCAAAAACGGCGACGGACTCATTTTGTCCAGATACGCAGGGCTTGGCTCGCATCGCTATCCGCTGGGCTTTTCGGGTGACTGCATAATCGCTTGGAAGAGCCTTAAATTCCAACCGTATTTTACGGTGAACGCAACGAACGTCGGTTACACTTGGTGGTCGCACGATATAGGCGGTCACGTTTTGGGAAAAGGTCGCGACGAACTTTATCTTAGATGGCTGCAATTCGGCGTGTTTTCGCCGATAAACAGACTTCACAGTTCGAGCGGCGAGTTTACAGGCAAAGAGCCGTGGCTTTATCGTAAAGATATTGACGAAATAGCGGAAGACTTTTTAAGACTAAGACAAAAGATGCTTCCTTATCTTTACACGGCGAACAAGTTGACGCATTTAAAAGGCGAACCGCTTATGACTCCGCTTTATTATAAGCACGCGGAAGAAGAAGCGTATAAAGTCAAAAACGAATACTATTTCGGAAGCGAACTTCTCGTTTGTCCGATAACTTCCAAAATTAAGAGATACTTCAACCGCGCAGGTGAAAAAGTATATTTCCCTGAGGGCGAGTGGTACGATTTCTTTACGGGCGAAAAGTACGTCGGCAAAAAAACGATGAAAGTTTGGCGAAAACTTGACACCGTTCCCGTATTTGCAAAAGCAGGCGCAATCGTTCCTATGTTATCACACGGCGAAACGAACAAACTTACGTTCGACGACCTAACGGTTAAGATTTTTAGCGGAAACGGCGAATATACGTTGTTTGACGAAGACGGCGAAATGTCTTACAAGCAAACGAAAACGGACGGCGGTTTGAAAATCGAAATATCGGGCAATTTGCCAAACCTTAAAAAGCAAACGCTCGAAATCAACAATCTCGTTTCTGCCGTTATCACCGTTGACGGAAAAACGACGGATAGTCTTGTTCTTGACGGCGGCTCGCACGTTATCGAACTTAGCGAAATGAAGTTTAAGGAAACGGAAGACTTGCTTGAAAGAGTAAAATCCGTTATGCAAGATTATCATATCTTCTTCCCGTTAAGATGGATAGCGTTCAAGAAAATCAAGAATGCGGCGTCGAAAGATGAAATGATAAAGGCAATTAAAGCCGCGTCGATAAGATGCGACGTAAAGAGCGCTATGCTTGAAAAAACAATGTGTGAATAAACTATTTGGGCAAAAGCATTCTGCATTGAAAGACATAATTATCGTGCATTAAGTTTAATTAAAGGACGCCAAGGCGTCCTTTTTTTGCGCAATGCGTTAAACAGTTGACAACAACATTTTGCAGTTATAAAATTTAGCTATGCAACAAGTAGCGTTTACGACCGATTCAAATGTGTTAAAATCACTTTACGACAAATTAAATCTCGGCGAAGTCCGCGGAGCAAACGTCGTTTTGCTCGACGGCGAACAGCCTGTCGGAATATGCCGAATGAAAATATCGGGCGAAGTGACAATCGAAGAACTCGCAATCGAAAAAGAGTTCGACGATTTTTCAAGTCGCGATTTCTTTTTCCGAACGGTGCTTTTTAAACTGTCGCTTGGCGATTACGTCGTAAAAATCGACAAGGTCGACGACAGACTCAAAAAATTCGGTTTCGTCGAAGAAGACGGAAAAATGTACGTAGAATCGAAAAAAATAACGTTTCCACATAGCTGTGGATGAAAAGGATAAAAATATGGAAGCAAGCAATTTTATTGAAGACATTATCGTTAAAGACTTAGAGTCGGGCAAACACGACAAAATCATCACTCGTTTTCCGCCCGAACCGAACGGCTATTTGCATATCGGACACGCAAAAGCAATATCGATAAACTTCGGCATAAAAGAGAAATTTAACGGCGAATGTAATTTGCGTTTCGACGACACAAATCCGTCGAAAGAAGACGTCGAATACGTCGAATCGATAAAAGAAGATATCAAGTGGCTCGGTTACAGCTGGGACAGAGAACTTTATGCTTCCGACTATTTCGACATTATGTACGAAAAGGCAATCGTTCTCATAAAGAAAGGTTTGGCTTTTGTGTGCGACCTTTCGGCTGACGAGATTAGCGCAAATCGCGGAACGCTTACGACGGCAGGCGTTGAGTCGCCGTACAGAAACCGTTCTGTCGAAGAGAACCTTAAACTTTTTGAAGAAATGAAAAACGGCAAATATGCCGACGGCGAAAAGACGCTCAGAGCGAAAATAGATATGTCGTCGCCGAACATAAATATGCGCGACCCTGTTATATACAGAATTTTGAGAGCTACTCATCACCGCACCGGCGACAAGTGGTGCATCTATCCTATGTACGATTTTGCGCATCCGCTCGAAGATGCAATAGAAGGCGTCACCCATTCGCTTTGCTCGCTCGAATTTGAAAATCACAGACCGCTTTACGACTGGTTTGTCAATAACTGCGATTTTGAAAAGAAGCCTCGTCAGATAGAGTTTGCAAGACTCAACATAAACCGTACGGTTATGAGCAAACGCTTTTTGAAAAAACTCGTTGACGAAGGCGTAGTCGACGGTTGGAACGACCCGAGAATGTCCACGCTTTCGGGAGTACGTCGCCGCGGATATCCGCCTGAAGCAATCAGAGATTTTTGCAGCAGAATCGGCGTTGCAAAAGCGGACAGCGAAGTCGATATGGCGATGCTCGAACATTGCGTAAGAGAAAATCTCAATCTCAACGCAACGCGTGCTATGTGCGTTTTAGACCCGCTTAAGCTTGTTATCGACAACTATCCGACAGGCAAAAGCGAACAAGTCGAAATCGAAAACAATCCGCAAAAAGAAGGAAGCGGGACGCATAACGTGACGTTCGGCAGAGAGCTTTATATAGAGCGCGACGATTTCTGCCTTAATCCACCGCCTAAATATTTCAGACTTAAACCTGACGGAATGGTCAGACTTAAAGGCGCGTACATCATAAAGTACAACAGCGTAGAGCTTGACGGCGACAAAGTAGTTTGCGTTCACTGCGACCTTATCGAGGATAGCAAGCAGGGCGGCGTAAACGCAGGTATGAAAGTCAAAGGCACAATTCATTGGGTCAACGCAAAAACCTGCCATGACGTCACGATAAACAAATATGACAGTCTTATTCTTGACGGCGAAGGCGATTTCAGTCAAAGACTTAATCCGAACAGCCTTATAAAGATAAACGGCAAAGCGGAAGAATTTTTAAGTTCGGCGCCTGTCGGCGAAAGATTCCAATTTTTGCGAATCGGCTACTATGTCAAAGAGAATGAAAATTGTTACGGCTCGATAGTAGCGTTGAAAGACAGCTACAAACCTGCAAATTGACAGAGTAACGCAAAATTCACAAATCGGCTTTAAGGTTATCGGAACGAATAGAATAAAAGTTGCTCGAATAAGCAATTTGGAATTTTATTCGTCAGATGATAACGTAAAGGAAAACAACAACCCCCATTTGTTTAAGAGTTAAAGCAAAGGGAATCAAAAATCGTTTTAGGTCAATTACCTGACGGTTATCGAAATTTAAAGACGGCATCTGCCGTCTTTTTAATTTTAGTATATTTATTTTCAAAAAAGTATTTCATAAAGGTGCTAAGCGGACGATAAAGGCGGAAAGATTATTAAATCGATTAAATTTAAAGTTAAGCCGAAATGAAGACAAGTAGTTAAAATCAAAATAATGATAATAGGCAAATCCAATGTAAAGGCAAATAAACGAGATAAAAAGCTGTGGAGTTTGACTAAATATGCCTTTATAGACAGTTGCGAATTGAGATTGAGAAACGGTTAAACAGTGATTTAAAACGATTGCAGACAAAAGTATTTTATTTTCAAAATCCGTGTGTTAAAATCATAATGTAAATCAATTTTGCAACTTAATGCAAAAGTGATTTATAATAAAGCAGTTAAGCCAAGCAAAGCGGCTTAGCAAAGACTGTATGTGCAAGATTGTAAGGATGGAGACCGTATGAAAATTAAAAGGGCGGACAATTTAAATTTAACGAAAACGCAGGAATCAAACTCAATCGGTTTTAAAGGCAAAGCGGTTATCGTTTTGACCGTTTGCTTGTTATTGCTATTCAATTTGGTTTTTCTGACCGCTTGCAACGTTGAGAAGAAGTATGCGGATTTTTTTGCGAACGACGCAAAATACGAGTTCGAGCTTAAACAGCTGTCCGACGGTTTCATTCCGCAAGGGTTGTGCGCCATAAGCGGCGGTTTTATCGTCAGCGGCTATATGGACAACGGTGGCAGCAGATTGCAGTTTTATAAGAACGGAGAATATAAAAGCTATCAAATCAAAGTAAACGGCAAAGCGTTTGACGGACACGTCGGGGGAGTTGCCGCAAGCGGCGATTATTTTTGGGTTACGTCGGAAACGACTGCGTACTATTTCAAAACCGCCGACCTCGAAACGGATGAAAAGTCTATTTCACCGATAAGCAGTTTCGATTTGTGCCTTAAAGGTTCGACCTGCACGGTTTGGGATGGCTATTTGTGGGTCGCCGAGTTTTACGAAGAAAAGAGCTATAAAATCGACGGACACGGATTTGCGACGAAAGACGGAATGCATTATGCGATAGCCGCGGCTTTTAAGATTTCAGGCGAAAAATCTTGCGGCGTCGAAGAGATCCCCGAAAAGGTTTTGTCCATAAGAGAAAAGACGCAAGGCATTGCGTTTGAGAACGGCAAAATAGTACTGTCGACTTCATACGGCAGAAAGAACGATTCCGCTCTTTATTTTTACGATTCGCCGCTTGACGGAGAAAGTGACAGCGCTATGATGATAGACGGCGTCGAAGTTCCCGTTTGGTATCTTGTCGGCGGTGAAAAACTCGTTGCTCCGCCGATGACGGAAGGAATAACGTATTCAAACGGACGACTTTTCGTCTTGTTCGAGTCCGCCGCAAAGAAATATACGACGGAACTTAAAAAATGCAAGTACCCGATTTCGTCCGTGGTGTCGATTGCCAAATAATTGTACGGGTTAGGTTGAAGAAACAATAAAGAAATGATATAATAAGTCGAAACGGAAATTAAAGCGAAATAGAACCGAAACGGTACTAAAAACTATTAAATAACTAAATCAAATTAAATAAAAGGTGGAAACATGAGCGTTAAACTTTGTAGCAGTAAAAACGGAATCGAACTTTATGAACTTAAAAACGCAAACGGAATGGTTGCGACCGTCACGAATTACGGAGCGAGAATAGTGACGTTAAAACCGTTCGATAAAAACGGAAACGCCGTAGACGTACTTGCAGGCTTTGACACGCCTGAAGGCTTTATGGGAGACAATCCTTATTTTAACGCCGTTATCGGAAGAGTTTGCAACCGCATAGGCGGCGCAAAATTCGATTTGAACGGCAAAGAATACAATCTGTTCAAAAACGACGGAAACAATCATCTTCACGGTGGCAAGGAAGGCTTTGACCGAAAAATATGGAAGGGCGAAACAGACGGCGGCAAACTCGTGTTGAGATATACGTCTAATGATATGGAAGAGGGTTATCCGTCCGCGCTTGACGTTTGCGTAACGTACAGTCTTGACGACGAGAACGGATTTAACATCGAATACACGGCTTCGACCGACGGCGACACGCTTTGCTCGCTCACCAACCACGCCTATTTCAATCTTGACGGCGACTTTGTCACAAACCACAATCACGAAGTGTACATAAACTCGCATCTCGTTTCGGACATCGATGAAGAGCTTATTCCGAGCGGCAAAAACGTCGATATTCAAGGCACGGTTTATGATTTTAAAACACCTAAGAAAATCGGAAAAGACATAGCGGCGGATGACAAATATCTCAAAATCGGCGGCGGCTATGATTTCAACTACGTTTTAGATAATGACGGCTTGGCGGTTGCTTCCGCTTATTCCGACAAGACTGGAATTTTTATGGAAGTGTTTACAGACAGACCGTGTATGCAATTTTACAGCGGCAACTTTTTGGACGGAATAAAAGGCAAAAAAACTTACGGACATCAATCGGCTTTTTGCATGGAAACACAAGGCTATCCTAACGCCGTCAACGTCGGCTATCCGTCTTGCGAACTTAAAAAAGGCGAGACTTATCATACAAAAACAAGATATGTTTTCAGCGTTAAGTAACTTTTGTGTCGGCTTTGATAAAAATTCGTTTAAAATGCGATAAAAAACCGAAAATTGTCGAATTGAAAATAAATTCACAAAAATGCCTAATAATTTAAAATCACTCTTGACTATAAGAGCATTTTGAGTTAAAATATAGGAAAGCCACTAGATTAGCGAGCTTAGCTAATGTGGCAAAGCAAACTAATCAAAAATAGGAAAGAGGAGGAAATATTCGGCTGCTTACGCGGTCGTTTATGAGCAATTGGGACTATGGCAAAAAACAATAGTATTTTGAACAGTGCCGTTAACAAAGAAGGCGCAAAAATCGGTATCGACCTCGGAACTGCAAACACCTTAGTTTACATTTCGGGCTACGGCATCGTTTTCGATGAACCTACAATCGTTGCGTATGATGCAGCAACTCGCGGAGTTATCGCTTGCGGTAATCAAGCAAAAGACATGGTCGGTAAAATCCATGATAAAATCAGCTTGGTCTATCCTATGAACGCAGGTGTAGTTGCAGATATCAAAGCAACAAGAACTTTGCTTGAATACGTTTTCGGCAAACTCGGAAAACTTAACTTTGACTTTAAAAAATCGACTCTTTTGATTTGCTGCCCTGCACAAATCACCGAAGTCGAAAGAAAAGCACTTATGGACCTTGCAAAGAGCATGGGTATCGAAGACAGCTTTGTCGAACCTGAAATTAAAGCAGGCGCAATCGGAGCAGACATCGACATTTATGGACCTGAAGGTTCGATGGTCGTTGATATCGGCGCAGGCTCGACTAACGTCGGTGTTCTTTCTTGCGGCGACGTCGTCGTTTTGAACGCAGTCAGAACGGCAGGCGATTATATCGACAACGAAATCACAAAATACATGAAAGTACAACACAACCTTATCATCGGTGCAAAAACCGCTGAAAGAATCAAGATGGAACTTGCAACGCTTCTTCCTGAAGACGTTGAAAAGACTATCGAGGCTTGTGGTAGACATCTTAGCACCGGCAGACCTGATTCGGTTATGGTAAAGCAAGAAGAAATCTATCCAATCGTACTTAGAGCTTTCGAACAAATCAAACACTGCATTCAAGTTACTCTTGAACAAACCCCACCTGAATTGTCTTCAGACATTATAAAGGGCGGCATTTCCGTCATCGGCGGTGGCGCTGCAATCAAGGGCGTTAAAGAGTACTTCGAAGCTAACTTCCCATTTGGTTGCCACATTGCCGAAAACGGAATGGGCGCAATCGTCAAAGGAACGAAGCAACTTCTTAAAAACCGCGGCAACTACCTTGTCAGACCGGAAGACTAAGAAACCTATTAAAATCAAGGGCACGCATTTGCGTGCCTTTTGTTTTGCCTTTATCGAGTTAGTTTTTCACATTTTAAGTATTTAACTATATCAAATTGCTTCCGAAAACACATAACCGTTTGCTTTTCATTATTGTAGGTATTTGATTAAAAAAGTTTCGCATTATTTTAAATCTATGATATAATGGCGATAGTAAACAAAACGGAATCAGATATGGTAAACATTCAGAACAGTTGGGACGAAGTTTTAAGTGACGAGTTTAAAAGCGAATACTATTTAAAACTCAGAGAATTTTTGAAAAAGGAATATTTCTCGCGTACGATATATCCGCCGATGAACGATATATTCAACGCCTTAAAACTTACGCCGTATGAAAAAGTAAAAGTCGTAATTTTGGGGCAAGACCCTTATCACGAAAAGGGACAAGCGGAAGGCTTGTGTTTTTCCGTTCCTAAGGGTGTAAAAACGCCGCCGTCGCTTGTCAATATCTTTAAAGAGATTAAAGACGATTTGAATATCGACAACACAAGTCCCGAATTGTCTTGTTGGGCAAAGCAAGGTGTTTTGCTTTTAAACACTTCTTTGACAGTAAGAGAAGGTCAGGCGAATTCGCACAGCGGAAAAGGTTGGGAAATTTTGACCGACGCCATAATTAAAAAACTCAACGACAGAAAACAACCGATAGTGTTTTTGCTTTGGGGCGCAAACGCAAGGAGCAAAGCGGCGTTTATAACAAACAAAAACCATTTGGTTTTGAGCGCGGCGCACCCGTCGCCGCTGTCTGCATATAACGGCTTTTTCGGGTGCAAACACTTTTCAAAGACAAACGAATTTTTAATAAAAAACGGAATTGAACCGATAGATTGGAGGACGGAATGATAACAAGTAAAACAAGAAGTATATTACGCGGCAAGGCAAACGGACTTGCGCCGTGTTTTCAAATAGGAAAGGGCGGTATCGAAGGCAACGTTTTAAACGAGCTTAGCGATGCACTTGAAAACAGAGAACTTATAAAGGTTTCCGTTTTAAACAACTGCGAAATGAGCGCAAAAGAACTCATAAACGTAATTGCCGAAAAATTGGGCGCAGAAGCGATAAGCGCTGTAGGAAACAAAATGGTATTGTATCGCTATTCAAAAAAAGAAGGAATAAAGCATTTGGAGTTTTAATATGGATATTGAAAGATTAAATCATCTTGCGAGAAAATCTAAGGCAGAAGGGCTCACCGACGAGGAAAAGACCGAGCATCAAAAATTAAGACGAGAATATATCGACAGCGTTGTCGGCAATTTAAGAACGCAACTCGACAATACTTATATAGTCGACAAGGACGGAAACAAGGAGAAGCTGAAAAAGAAATGAGCGAAGAAAAAAAGGAAGGTTATCTTCCGCTTTGGGAACCTCTTGATAAGACTAAGGAAGTTGCGCCTAAAAAAGAACTTACGCCTGCCGAGCTTGCCGAAAAACGTAGAAAGCAAAGAGAAACCGAAGCGTGGAAGAAAAAGTATTTTGAATATTACGACGATATAAAAATCTCTCACCGCGAAGACTGGTAAAACTTTAAAGACGGCAAAAATGTCGCTAGCGGTTTATAAAAAGGACTTATAAAATAAAGCCCCTCGTTTAAGACGTGGGGTTTTTTGTAACAATCGATTTGATGTTTTAATTTAAAAGTTAGGCGAGAATCGTTATTGTGTTATAAAATCGTCCATATTTATTTTAGCAATCGATAAGGCTTTGCAAAATAGACGAAGCGTATATCTATTGAACGTTTGTTATGTTTAATTTTTATCGTCGTTTTCGACAGATGCGGTTCTCTCTTCCGTTTTAGGAAAGTTTTTGCCGACGTTAGCTTCTTGTTTGTTTAAAGATTGAAGACCTTCGGTCTGATTTTCGCTGTTTGCCGTCACGTCGGATTTAGGCGTGTCGTCTGAGTTTTCGCCGATTATGGTTCTGTCCAAAAATACGTCGTTTGAGTCGGGGCTGAAATGCTCGCCGTTTTGTTTTGCCGCCTTAGCGCGAAGTTCGGCTTTGAAAACGTCTGAAACGTACACTTCCATACTCACACCATTATCTATAATCAGGCAGTTTTTCGGGGCTTTCAAAATTTTTATAGTAACGTACAAGTCGCCTGCCGCTCCTGCGACGTTGAGCATTTGCACAAAATAGACGCCCCAAAAATAAATCGTCGGCACAAGCAGGCAAGGAATGAGCAATAATAGCGTCCAGATAACGAGCGGCGCCAAAGCTATCACGAGATAGGGAAGCTTTTTGAAGCACTCGTCTGAGCCTGCATACGCCATACCCGCAGTGAATCCGAATTTTACTTTGCTTTTCGGCTCGAAAATTTTGATAAATACGGCGTGCGTAAGTTCGTGCAACACTATATAGACAATCGAACCTATCACGGCGATAAGCACGTTAAAGATTATGTATTTAAAATGAAGATACGCAAAAAAAGTCAAATCTTTTGTGAAGTAGCCGCCTATGAACAACAGTATGTAAAGCACAATGGAAATTGCCTGCACCAAGGCATTACTTTTTTTATCGCTTTTCAAATCAATAGTTTCGAGTAAGTCATAGTTTTGGGGAAGTTTCATAATTCACCTAAAAAAATATAGAGGCATAAGCCTCTATATTTAAGTTTTAATTAGTCAGCTCTGTATGGGAGCAATGCCATTTGTCTTGCGCGCTTGATAGCGGTAGCAAGTTCACGTTGATGTTTTGCGCAAACGCCGCTCATACGACGTGGCAAAATCTTTCCTTTTTCAGTGATGAATTTTCTAAGTTTTGCAACGTCTTTGTAGTCGATGCTTTCAGCGTGTTCGACACAGAAAGTGCAAACCTTTTTCTTAGGAACCCTTTTTTGAGGGCGAACGTTCTTTTCTTCCATAAAATCTCCTTTTAGAATGGAAGGTCATCGTCGTTGACAGGCTTCAAATCGTCAAAGCCGTTCGACTCTTCCCTTACGTCATTGTCGTTTCTTGTTGAAAGGAATTGAACCTCTTCAGCGACGATATCGGTAGTGTAGCGTTTTGTGCCGTCTTTACCGTCGTAGCTGCTTGTTTGGATACTACCGACAACAGCGGCCTTTGAACCTTTTTTAAGGTACTTAGCGCAGTTTTCGGCTTGGGTACGCCAAACGATGATGTTGAGAAAATCCGTATCCCTTCTGCCGTCCTTTGAGTACGTTCTCGAAACTGCCAAAGTAAATCTGCAATAAGCAATTCCGTTGGTAGTTTGATTAAGCTCAGGATCTTTTGTTAAATTTCCGATTAAGAAAACTTTGTTCATAGTTATCTCCTCGATTACTTTCTGATAATCATTTCTCTTACGACGTTTTCATCGTTGCCGAGTTGTCTTGACAATTCTTGCGGAACGGTATCGTCTGCCGTAAAGTTCATCAAAACGTAATAGCCTTCGCTTTTGAAGTTGATTTTGTAAGCGTACTTTTTAGTACCCCATTTGTCAACCGATTCGACCGTACCGTTCAATGACTCAACGAGCTTTGAATACTTTTCGACAATTTTGTTTTTGACTTCGTCGTCGACGTCGTTTTGAATAATGTAGAGCATTTCATACTTATTCATATCGTTACCTCCTTATGGTCTTTGGCCCGAAAGGGCAAGGATTGGCTTTCGCCTGCCTTTATAGGCTTTAATATTATCTTATAATTTTTTAAAAAAGTAAAGCAAAAAAAGCGGTTTTGACCTAAAATTTTAATATGATATTCAGTGCGCGTTTGCGGCAATAAATAATAGAATTTCGGGAAGTGGGGCAAAAAAATTAATCATACAGTTTTTTTGCGAGCTTTTTGATTTTTTGAAGAGCGTTGTCCACGGCTTTTACGGAAACGTCAACGGCGTCTGCGATTTCCGAATAGCTGTTTCCGTCAAGATATAGCGAAAGTATTTTTAGTTCGGCGGGAGTCAGCTTTTCGGCAAAACCGTCAAAAAATTTGCCGTCGTTTTCTTTTAACAAAAGCACTTCTTCGGGGTTCAAATCGTTTGAAGAAAAACGTTCGTCGCCTCTTTCGCCGTCATCGGCGTTTATGGACGAAAATGAAACGTAATCGTTTAAATAACTGTGTTTTAGGCGGTCGGCGGTTTTAATTGCGTCGGCAAGCTGATTTTTTATGCACTCGGTGAGATATGATTTAAGCGCGCCTTTATTTTCGTTGTATGAACGGACGCCTTTAAAAAGGCCTATCATACCTTCTTGTATAAGGTCGTCTCTGTTTGCGCCTTTGATGAAAAAACCGCGCGACAAAGCAATGACAAGCGGTTTATATCTGTTGTATAAAACGTCTTGCGCAAAATCGTCACCTGCCAAAACAAGGTTTAAAATTTCTTCGTCGCTAAGTTTTAAATAATCCATCTTTAATCTGTTATTTTTGATATTCCGAGTGTCTTTGTCTTGTACATTCGTAAAGCGTCACGCCTGTCGCCACCGAAGCGTTTAATGAGTTGACTTTTCCGAATTGCGGAATAGTCAGCGTCCCGTCGCAAAGCTCTTTTGTAAGACGCTTTATGCCTTCGCCTTCGCTTCCGATGACGATTGCGATATTGCCGTGCAGGTCAACGCTTGACGGAGCGTCGCCGTCGAAATCGGTGGCGTAAACCCAAACCCCCGATTCTTTAAGCTCTCTTATAGTATCGTTGATATTGGTGACTTTTGCAACCATAATGTGTTCGGCAGCTCCTGCCGACGTTTTTATGACAGTGCCGTTTACAACCGCGCTACGATGCTTAGATATTACCACGCCGTGCGCTCCGAAACATTCTGCGCTTCTTAAAATAGCACCCAAATTGTGCGGATCGGTTATGCCGTCAAGTATTATCAAAAGCACTTTTTCGCCCTTTGATTTTGCAAGACTCAACATATCTTCGACCGAGCTATATTCAAATTCGCCTTTTATAAGAACTGCCCCTTGATGATTAGGGCAACCTGCTTTTTCTGTCAAAGCGCGTTTGTCTGCAAACGAAACAAGAACGTTTTTTTGCTTTGCAAGTCTTATTATTTCGTTTAAACTCTTGTCGAAATTTCCCTTTTCAATCAAAAGTTTTTCTATTGGGTCGTCTCCCGACAGAGCTTCTCTGACGGCATTTTTTCCGTAAACTATCATATCAACCTCTTTGGTTTTTTGTTTTATTGCGATGTGTTGTCATAAGTATGTTGTCGGTGTGGGATATGACACGAAACTCACAAAGTGTCACATACGCATAAAGAGCAACAAATCATAAAGAGCGACAAACGCATAAAGAGCCGCACGACTATAATTTTGACTTAAACGTCAGGATAAGCGGCATATCGAAAACTATTGCAAGAATTCGTAAAGTCTGTCCGTTTGCCCTGTGAGATACAGAAAACCTAAAACTGCCTCATAGCCGCTGGCATATCGATATTCGCCGATTTCGGCGTGTTTTGCGCTTGTGTGAATTTTTGAGTTCCTTGCTCGTCTGAAAACGTCGGCTTCTACGTCCGTCATTTTGTCCATTAAGCGAGCAACTTTTTCCGCTTGAGAAACGGCTTTGACTTTTTGCGTAACCATCGTGTGTAATTTCCCCGTAGGCAAATCGCTACCTATCGTGACTTGTGAGCGCTCATAAAGAGATTGAACGCTGTCACCGATAAAAGCAAGGGATAACGGCGGAAGGCTTAATGCGTCGGATATAGGCAGTTTTGTTTTTATTTCAAACAAACAATTTTCCATAGGCTAAGTTTAGCACAAGATATGTTTCTTGACAACAATTTGTAAAAATGATATAAATATTAAATAGAATACTAATAACGTTTGCTACAATTTTTCAGTTGAATTCGAACGTTCACGGATACGTTCTTATCGAATTATCGGCAAGGCGTATTCAAACAATAATAACCATCGGCGGTATAAAGGCCGCCAAAGTAAGGGATTATGAAAAAAGCAGTCAAATTTATCTTGATATTTACTATGATAGCGCTTTTGGTTGGCGCTCTTTCGGCGTGCGGATTTTGGGAAACGCGAATAACGTCGCTCACAATCGACAATCCGTCCGATATAACGATGATTGTCGGGGAAACGCTTGAATTGTCGGTTACCGTAAAGCCGAATTCGAGAACGGAAAAAATTCAGTTCAAAGCCGAAACGGTTGACAAAAATCACAACTTGCTTAACGACGGAAGCGAAGTAGTTACGATTGACGAAAAAGGGAAAATAAAGGCAATCGACGACGGATATGCAAAAGTCACCGTTCAGACGTTGGACGGCAGACTTAAAGAGAGCGTTTTCATTACGGCTACTTACGCTCCCGTAAAAGAATTTAATCTTAACTATGAAGGCAAGCTTGTTCAATATTTGGCTGACGGCGATCCGACCGAAATAAAGCTCAACCTTACTCACGGCGAAATCGAAGTGCCGAAAGAAAGGATAATCACTTGGTATAAAAAAGTCGGCTCCGAAAAAGCCGTCGAACTTACCGAATTTGCCGACAGCCTTACCGCAACCGTAAAGGCGGACAGTGAAGTCGGTTACTATGCAACCGTTTATGCGGTGATGGAATATTCAGGCTTGAAGTTTACGTCAAACGAGTTAAGTTACGGATATTTCAGAAGATACGATACGAGATATCTTACGATAGACGAGCCTACGGGATTTATTAAGGACGGCTCCGATTTCAAAGTCGAAGCGTCGGGCGTACTCGATACAAACGACTATTACTTTGCTGAATCAGGCGAAGAGATTACTCTTACGTTTAAAGAAAGCGTCGGCGGAACAAATCCTAACCCTAATTGTCAGTGGTTTGTTTTGACTTCCGACGACAATTTCACAAAGGCGCAACTTGACGGCGCAGACGAAACGTTTACCGTCATCGAAGGACAAACAAGCAAAGTATTACGCTTTACGCCGAAAGACGCAGGAAAGCGTTATGCAATAAGACTTAAATGCGACGGCGTCGAAGCGTGGCGCGAGTTCTTGTTTAAATCGACAACAGCGCTTGTTAAAAACCTTACTTTGACGGACACTGACGGCTCGGCGTCATCGATTCAACATGTTTCGTCAAGACACGAAATTACGCTTACCGCCGATTGGAACAAGACCGGCACGGCAGGTACAGAGTATATAAAATGGTTTAGCGGCGAAACGCTAATTAAGCAAGGCAAAGTGACGGACAGCGGAATTTTGCAATACAGTTTTACTCCGACAGAACCTGAAAGCGAAATTATCAGCGGAAAAATCAGAGTAGTCGTTTACGATTATTATAACGAATCGACAGATATATATAGCGATACTTATCAGGAAGCGACTTATAATTGGTCGGTTCAAAAAACGTTGTTCGCTCCAAAACAAACAAAAGTCGAACTTATAAGCGGCGTTCAGGAGCAAACTGACGGAAGCGCAACAGAAGTGGTGTTTAAGGCAAGCATAACTAAGCCTGTCGACAGCGCAAACGTTACGCTCCCTGTATATTGGTACGTCAACGGAACGCTTGTCAACAGCGTATACGGCTATGACGTTGACCAAACGGAAAAGACGCTGACGTTCACCCCGTCTACGTCGCAGAATATGGAATATGCCGTTTACGCAATAATCGGCAACGTCAAGTCGAACACCGAAAACGTATTCCGCTTCGCAAGCGGTTGGGGCAACGTCGCAAGCTATTGCCGTGATAAATTCGAGTGGGAAGGTGGCAGCTTTAACAGATATATTTCGAGTCATATCGAAGCGTGCATCGCTTTTTCATACGTTATGGTCAACTATGATACGGTCGGCTTGGATTTTTACATCGACTCTTCGCTCGGATATAACTCCGACAACTTCGGACAGATTTACCGCGAAATACTTTGCAACTATTACAGCGGCGGAAGCATGCCGATTTCGTACAGCATAAACGGAAACGTTTTGCACGTCAACTACAACGAGAGCGTCGACGCCGTAAAAGAACCTACGACGTCTACGACCGAACAAGGAACGAGAGATTCGGCATACGACTTTAAAAACGTTGATGTCAGATACAATTATGACGAGTCTAAAGTCAGAAGCTCGCTTCCTATCGACGACAACGAACTCAGCTATTCGGTAAAGACTTCGGACGCGCTTTGGAGAGCCGTATCTTTTGGATACAAACCGATAGTTGCCGACGGCACGAGCGTCAAGACGGTTTACGAAAGAGCAAGAAGCGTAGCAAAACAAATTTGCACCGACTCTATGACCGACCTTGAAAAAGTCAAAGCGATTTGCGACTGGCTTGCCGTAAATGTCGTTTACGATTATACGGCGGCTAACACGTCGATGACGACGCAAGAGGCTTTGAGATACAGTTGCTATTATCTAGAAGGCGTGTTCAGTCAAAAAGAAGAAGACGGAAAAATCGTTTGGGACGGACTTGCCGTTTGCGACGGAATTTCAAAAGCGTTCGTTCTTCTTTGCGGACTTGAAAACATAAAAGCCGTAAGAGTCGTAGGAACGGGCGACGGCGGAAACCACGCTTGGAACAAAGCCTTAATCGACGCAGACGAAAACGGCGAAGCGGAATGGTATTCGTTTGACATAACTTGGACGAGCGCAAAATCGAGCGGAAGCAGTGTGGAGCATTATTATCACAACTATCTGTTCCAATCGGAAAACGATATGGCGGCGTCGAAGCACGTTGAAAGAAACGTCGATTGCGTCTACTCTGTGGGCGAAGATTCAAAGCACGTTGTCTTGCAGTTGTATCCTACGTCGGTCGGAGTCAGCCTTGACGTTCACTCGGTTTACAATTTCAAGGTGAACAAATCTTACCTTAAAGGTAATTACGACACGTCTTGCCTTGACGGCGATTATGCGGTCGGCGACGGAAGAATCGACAACGCAACCGAACTTGCAATCGCTCTTATACACAGCTATTTGCAAAGCGAAGCAAGAGGTATGAACGTATACGTGGTGCTTAAAGCAGGAAACTATAAGTTTATCAGCGGCACAAGCATAAACGCAGACCTTTTGAGAAGCGCAATAAGTCTTATAGACATAAGCGGCGTTACGATAAACTCCGACAGTAGTTCGCTCAACAATATGTTTAACAGCGGCAACGCAAACGGCGATTGGCTTATTAGACTTATATACACAAAAAACTAAATCACAAAAATTAAATAAAAAGTCCGCCGTGTGAAAGCGATTCACTCGGCGGACTTTTGTTTTTTTGTCAGCATTACGTTTTTGTTTCTATCTTGATTGTCGATAGATTAAAAGCCGAAAAGTTTAAAGGAATGTTCTTAACTGGTCGACGTTCGATTGCATCATTTGAATATAATCGGTTGCAAGTTCCGGAATTTCGCTTCCGTCAAGTTGCATTTGATTGATTTCTTTTTGAATATCGTTTATACCCATATTCGTGCCTTCGATCATCATTTCCGCAATATTTGTGTTGGAGCTGTCGAAAAGGGTATTCATCTTTGTTCCCATTTTCATCATAGCTTTTTGCATTTTAGGCGGAAGAGCGTCTTTGATAGTGTTTTCGTCAAGTTGTTTTTCGACTTCAACTTTGAACTTGACGTATTCTTTTTTTTGTTCGCACAAAACGTTCAAAAATTTTTCGTCTTTAACCGCACATTGCACGTTGTTGATAGCGTCGATTCCTATATCGGCGTTCTTTAAAATTTCTTCGTAAAGTTTCATTTTTTCACCTCACGAATATTATTGCAAAAAATAATTTTTATATACGCGTTTGCCGTTCTTTAATTCTTTGTTTTAAACGCCTGATATTTCAAAATGGCAATCGCTGTTTTTGCATCCTTTATTTCGCCGGATAAAACCATTTTGAGAGCGTCGTCGAATTTGATTTTTACTATCGACAAAGATTCGTCCTCGTCGAAATGCGTATGCGTTTTCGTAAATTTGTCGGCAAGGTACAAGTGTATGATTTCCGTGCAATAGCCCGGCGTAGGATAGACCTTTCCGAAATCCGAAATGCTTTCCGCTTTCAGTCCGCATTCTTCTTCTAATTCTCTAAGCGCGGTGGAGTACGGTTCTTCGCCGATTTCGAGCTTGCCGGCAGGAATTTCAAGCAGATACTTTTCATAGGCGTAGCGATATTGCTTTACAAGATAAACACAGTCGTTTTCGATTGCAAGAATTGCCGCTCCGCCACGGTGTTCTACGACTTCGCGGAAACAAGGGTTTCCGTTTTCCGCCAAAGCATCGTCGCACCTGACGTTTATGATTTTGCCTTTGTAAACGTAATTTTTGTTTATTGTTTTTTCCATAGTCATAGCTTAACACAACGGCGAGCTTTTTACAAGTCATTATGCAAAGCGGTCAAGTTTTGTATTTTATGTAAGCAAAATAAACAAATCCCGTTTTCGGTTTTGCTGTCGGTCAAGATTTGCCTTTTATGCCGGCTAAGTTAAACCGTTTATCACAAAACCTAAAAACTATCATTTAAAGTTTTGTTTTGCTTTGCGTTTGTTTTGTCTATTAACGCTAAAACGCTCTTGTTTTTATAGTGTATAGCCCGTTAAGAGCCATTCTGCTTAGGCGATTAACTGAGTTATGAATTGAATAAGCAAATTATGATTAAATAAGAAAATTAAGAATTGAACAGTAAAATTCAAATTAAAAATTAAATAATAAAATTAAGAATTAAAAGTCAGAGTGAAATATTGAAAGTCAGATTGAAATTTAATGAGATAAGCAATTTAAACGTTTTGATTGTATAAAAAGCCGACTTGTGGCAATCATTTCAATATGAAAACGAAACGTACATACATAATTTTAGCGGTTTTAATTTTAACGATTTTTCTTGTTTCGCTTTGCGGTTGCAACGAGCAAAGCGATTTGTCCGACCAAGTCATCAGAATTCATATAAGAGCGAACAGCAACTTAGAATGTGACCAAGCCGTCAAACTTAAGGTGCGCGACAGGCTGACCGCATTTTTAACGGATGAGTTAAGCGATACGAAAACAAAGGAAGGCGCCTACAAAAAGTTGCAATCCGTTTCCGACGAAATGACTGAAATCGCAAACGCCGTTTTGACCGAAAACGGATTCGATTACGGTTCAAACGTTTATATCGGGAAAGAAACCTTTCCCGAGCGTAGTTACGGCGAGTACGTTTTTCCCGAAGGCGAATATGACGCCGTTATTTTAAATCTCGGCTCGGGTGACGGCGATAATTGGTGGTGCGTAGCTTTTCCGCCGCTGTGTTTTTCGCCGACGGGCGACGTGGTTTATAAATCGTGGATAAAAGAAATGCTTGAAAAGATTTTTTCAAAATAAGCATCGCTCGTATAGCGAAAGCTATGGGCTTAAAGTTTATTTAGCGGCAGCCGTGTAAAGGCGCAAAACAAAACGTAAAAAAACAGATTTAAAGAATTAAAATATTCGATATTGCTAATGATATTTGTGGAGGAATACGATTTGAAAAAAGCATCGATAATAATTTGCATAGCGTTGACGCTTGCGGTTTCGCTTATGGTTTGTTTTATGACAGAGTCGGTTTGTGAAGCGGCCGTTTTAAAGCAAGGTTCCAAAGGAACGCAGGTCAGAACGTTGCAAACGAAACTGAAAAACTGGGGCTATTACACGGGAAGCGTTGACGGCGTTTTCGGAGCAAATACGAAAGCGGCTGTCATTCGGTTCCAAAAGAAGAACGGACTTACGGCAGACGGCATAGTCGGCGCAAAGACAGCGGCGGCTTTGGGAATGACTCTTAGCGGCTCGACTTCTACGGGAACAAGCGGCGGTTACAGCACGTCGGACGTAAACTTGCTCGCAAGGCTTGTTTATGCCGAAGCAAGGGGCGAGCCTTATACGGGACAAGTCGCGGTTGCGGCAGTCGTTCTTAACCGCGTCAGAAGTTCGTCTTTTCCGAACAGTATAGCAGGCGTAATTTACGAACCGTATGCGTTTACTTGCGTTAGTGACGGACAAATAAATTTGTCGCCGAACGCCACCGCAAAAAAAGCGGCGCAAGACGCAATGAACGGTTGGGACCCGACGGGCGGTTGTCTTTATTATTACAATCCGAAAACAGCAACCAGCGCGTGGATTTGGTCGAAACCAGTATCTGTGACGATTGGCAGTCACAGCTTTATGAAATAGGTGAATTATGGAAGACAGAAAGAAAAGAATAGCGCTCGGCTGGGCGGTAGCGATTTTGTCGCTGATGGTAGTAGCCGCGGCGATTGCTTTCGGCGTATTGTTCGGCTCGCCTAAAAGCGAAACCGTTGCAAACGCAAATATGTTGGAAGCGAGTTACAGCCGCGCCTATTACGGACTTACGGCAGAGCTTAACGATATGGGCGTAAATCTCAAAAAGATTGACGCGATAAGCAGCGCGAAGAAGCAACAAGAAATGCTTTACGAAGTCTGGGCTTCATCGCTTGGCGCAGGCGACGATTTGTCGGCGTTGTCGGTTGACGGCGAAGGCGGTGCAAAACTTAAAAGATTTATCAATCAAACGGGCGACTACGCAAAATACCTTGCGAAGAAAAACGTAAGTTTGTCCGAAGAAGAAAAACAAAATTTGGTCAGACTTTCCGATATGCTTGAAAAAGTCGCAATCGAACTGAAAAGCATCGAAGACGAACTCAGTTCGGGCAAGGCGTTTTTGGGTGACGACGGAGTCGTAGCGACGGTTTTGCCGACTGTTTTCGACACTTTCAACGAGCCGAGTGTAGAGTATCCGACTTTGATTTACGACGGACCTTTTTCGGACGGACTCGAAGGGCATAAGTCGAGAAATCTCGAGGGCAACGAATTCACCGAGGAACTTGCCAGAAAGAAACTTACCGCAATGTTCGACTTGACCGAAGATGACACCATAGAATATTTAGGCGTAAGCGGCGGAGAGTTCAAAACCATGTCGTTCAAAATCGATTTGTCAAAGGACGGCGAAACGTACGTCAGTTTGACGCAAAACGGCGGAAGGTTGTTGTCGTTTGTCAGAAATGCCGAAACGGATTCGGACGGCGGCTTTACAGACGACGAACTCATTCAAAAAGCCAAAGACGTGACTTTGCATTTGGGGTTTAAAGATATGACCGCGGTTTGGGTCGAAAGAACCAATGGCGTAGGTTATATAAACCTTGCGTACAGCGACGACGGCGTTATCGTTTATTCGGATATAATTAAAGTCAAATTATCGCTTAGCGACCTTTCTCTACTCGGAGTTGACGCAACGCATTATTCGTTAAACCACACCGTTAGAAATTTGGACGTTGAAAAAATAGGTGCAAAAGACGCCGAAAGCGTAATAGATAAACGAATGAAAATAGAAAGAGTGACGCTTGCGGTCATTCCGTACGGCGAATATTCCGAAAAACTCTGCTATGAGTTTAAAGGAACAATTGACGGCGGCGATTATTTCGTTTACGTCGACGCATTGACAGGTGAAGAAATAAACGTTTTGTACGTTGTCAATTCCGAAAGCGGACGTCTTGTCCTTTAAAAATATTGCAATAAACGTTGAAGTAAATCGCGCAACAATCGCAACAACAAAAAGTTGAGCCACTATCGGCGTAAAAACAAAACCGCAACTATACGTTGCGGTTTTATGTTATTTATGCTAAACAAATTTTAAGTTTGTTTTCCGATAATTTTTAATCGGTTATCAGCTCAACGGAACGTCGGTTTGTTCGGCAGTTTCCGTTTGTTCATTGCCTTTGTCGTTCTTTTTAGCTTTCTTTTCCTTCTTAGGCTTCGGCTCTTTGACTTTCTTTTCTTTCGGAAGTTTTTCCTTTTTCTCTTTCTTAGGAAGCGGCTTTGCTTTAAGGAAGAAGAACACAAGGCTAAGTACCAAATCTATAAGACCTAAAACTACGCCGAGAAGAAGAGCAAGTCTTTCCGTAGTCGCAAGGGTCTTAACGTACTGCGCAAAAGTGAACGCTTTTGAAACCGACATCAAGTCGTCAAGGAATTCACCGAGCGCAAGAAGAATCGCAACGATAAAAAGCAGTGCGGCAAATATAAGGTTTGTAAGTCCTGCGCCTTTTCCGTAGCCACAAGTTATGGCAAGGAACAGATTCATAATAAGGCTTATTCCCGCAATGAAGAATGACGCCATTGACAAGAAACTTACAAAAGTTACAAGCCAAGAAACTCCGCTAAGCGTGCTTGCGCCGTTTGAAATAAGACTTGCAAGATATGAAATGCCGTTAAAATATTTAAACGAAGCTCCTGCCGCAGATGTTATAATTCCCGACCCGACCAAATATCCGATAATGTGGAAAAGGACAAAGCCGAGACTAAGCACGAGCATTATAATGCTCTTTGGCAAACTGCCGGACCATCTTCCAGTTTTTTCAGGTTCTTTCGCTTCTTCGCTTTGTGCAGGTTGTTGCGCTTGCGGATAAGGATACGGAGCAGGGTACGGTTGCGGAGCGTATCCGTTGTAAGGCGCGTATTGATACGGCGGATATTGTGGCGGATACGGAGCGTATTGCGGCGGGAACTGTTGTTGCGGCGCAACACCGCCTACTGCGTGATTGGTATATTGTTGTTGTGATGAAGCAGACGCATTCGCTGTTTGTTCGACAGGTTGTTTTGACGGAATAACTACGCTTATCGTGACGCCACAATTAGGGTTAGGGCATTTAAGACGATGCTTATAGCCTGCCGGCGCGTTTTTAGGCGGGTCAAAACTGATTTCTGTATGACAGCTCGGACATTTTGTAAACATTTGCTTCCTCCTTTTTAACTTAAGTAAAGATACATATTTAATATTAAACTGCTTTACAACTTTTGTCAATAATACTGTATAAATATATGCAGGTAAAAATTGCATTTTATGCAAAAACGAGTGAAATTTGAATAAAAGAAAATCAAGACGAAATAGAATCGTCTTGATTTACAACTGTTTAATAGCCGCTATTGGGCAAAACTTTGATTTAAAGCTAATCGTCGGATCTGTTTTCGTCCTTATCGACCAGTTCTATATGATTGCATAACGCTTGCGCATCGCAAGCAGACTGTTTGCTTTCGGATTCGCCGTTGCTCGATTTTTCAAAAGAGTCTTGAATTTGATTGTCTTTCGACGGTTCTTGCAAAAGATTAGTCGCGCTGTTGCCGCTATTTTGTATTTTGTTTAAAACCTTTGTAAGCGGAATATATAGAGCGGTTACAATCAAAAGATTTGAAACGACGTGAACGACGTAAAACCAAATTCCGCGCACGTAGTAGGCGCTGTAAAGTTTGCCGAGCTCCGATTTCGGCACGCCGTAAGCGCCTGCGAATATGACGTCGATTCCCGTTGACAGCACGCCGAAAAAGGCGGTGCATAAAACGGCGATCAAAGTCGCAATCCATAGTTTTCGTTTTTTTAGGGCGAAAGACGAAATGACGGAGAGCATATTCCAATGAATATAATAGAGCAACACCCAAGTTCCGAAACCGTAAATTGCGATTTCTACCGTGCAAAAAATGAGAGTAGCGGGAATTGCATATTTTCTTCCGAAAGTCGAAGAGTAGCAAATGATTAAAAGCGTGACAACTTCAACATTGGGAATAAAACTCAAAGCAAGTTTGCCGACCGTCAAAGTCGCCGCCATAATGGCAACGTAGCAAACGTATTTCGCCGATTTTTTTAAACGCTGTTTGTTTTTCACAAATTAGTAGCTCAATACGTAAAATGCATATTCTGCGCCGTTTTTAAGCGGAAGCGAGGTGGCTCCGACATAGCTGTACATAAACGTTTTGCCTTCGATTTTGAACGACTTCGATACGTTTGAATAATCGATAAGATCAGGTTCGTTTATCGAGTGAAGAATTGCAACGTATTGGCTTTCGCCGACTTCGAGATTCGTTACGGTTCCGTCTTTGATAAATCCGACTCCTGTTATGTAAGCGCCGTAAGTGCTTTCCGAATATTCATAAGCGACTTTCTTGTCTTTTTTAAGTTCAACCATAAGTTCGTGAAGATTTGCTTTGGTTGTGGTTGTAGTTATGCTGAACAAGTCTGTTTGATAACCATAGCTGTCGTTTCCTACAAAGTGGACGACAACCGTTTTTTCGCTGTTATCGTCTTTGTCGCAAGCTGCGAATACGGCAAGACAGGCGATAAGCATCGCGACGGTTAAAAGTACCGCCAAAATTTTCCTTGATTTGTTCATTTTACCCTCCGTAAAATTGTGTGATTTTTTGCAACGGCCGGTATCCTGACTTAAAGAGATTTCGTTATCGGAGCAATTGAAATCTTTGCCGTCTTCCCTTTCGGTGACTTTTGTGGCAACTTAGCTTAACACAGTAGCGGGGGCTGTGGCGGACTTACACCGCCTTCCCGTTTAACATTATATTGCACCTGCTGCAAGCGTATTTTATTCTAAATTGAAATTAAAGTCAAACGAAAGAATTTCAAAAGCGGTTAAATAAAATGACGACCTTAACGGCGTGAAAATTTCGGCATTAAAACTTATAAATTGTGCCGCATAGATGCAGAAGTTTCAATAGAAAATAAACCCATAAATATGAGGCGACGTAGCGTGGAAACGACTAAACCGAAAACGCCTATTAAACATTAATGTACAAACAGCCGTTTTAGAGAAAAACAGCAAATCTATATAAACCAGAAAAACAAAATCGCCGTATCGGCGGCGAAATTTGTTTTACAGTCAAATTAAAAGTTGTGGATTGCTATATATAATTTGCTTATCCGTTTTATAAATTTTGTTACTTTATGAAGGCTGTGAATTGCCTTATATGCAATTTACTTTTAATTTCGGTTATAAATTTTGTTTAAGGCGTTCACGGTCGCCTGAGCGTCTTTACAATATATGCCCCCGATCATATCGGCATACTCCTGTGTAATTACCGCACCGCCTACTAAAATCGGCAGGTCGAATTTTTCTCTTACAAGTTTTATGGTAGTTGCCATATTTTCGGCAGTAGTCGTCATAAGGGCGGATAGTCCGAGAGAGCAAGGATAATATTTTTCGACGGCTTTCAAAACTTCGTCGTAATCGACGTCTCTGCCAAGGTCGATAACAGTGTAACCGTAATTTTTGACAAGCGATTTAACTATGTTTTTGCCTATGTCGTGGATATCGCCTTTTACCGTCGCAATCAAAAATACGTTTCCGTTTGAAACGGAACTGCCGCCTTGACGAGATTCGATAACGTCGAATGCGGCTTTCGCGGCTTCGCTCGATGCGAGAAGTTGCGGAAGAAAGACCTTTCCAGTTTCATACAGTTTTCCTATTTCTTCCAGCGCGGGAATGACTTCCTTTTTTGCTAACGACATTCCTTCGCCGTTACAGATTAAAACTTCGGTTTTAGCCTTTGCGGCGTCGGCTTGCCCCGTTACGATTAAATCGAAAAGACTTGCGGTTTCGTCGGCGGTCGGTGTCGTGACAGACGCGACGTTTTCGATATATTCGGTTGCGGCATTCTCCTTTCCCAAAAGGAAATTAACGGCAAACTCGTTTCCTGAAAGTCCTATCATAGACGGGTTGACAATTCCAAGCGTTAGTCCTGCCGCTTTTGTCATCTCGTAAAATGACGCGTTTATAATTTCGCGATTAGGCATTCCGAACGAAACGTTCGACACGCCGAGTGCGGTTTTTATTCCTTTTTTGGTCAATGCCGTCACCGTATCGGCAGTGACTTTTGCCGCCCCGAATGTCGAAGCTTCCGACAGCGTAAGAGCGTCGATTATAATACGGTCTTTCGTTATGCCGTAATTTAGCGCCGTGTTTATTATTTTATCGGCAAGTTTCAACCTGCCGTCTACGGTTGACGGAATTCCGTTTTCATCCATCGTAAGACCGATTACGACAGCTCCGTATTTTTTGACAAGCGGCAAGACGGCTTTCATTTTTTCTTCGCTTGCGTCAACACTGTTTACGATTGCTCGTCCGTCGTAAAGTCGCAAGGCTTTTTCCAATACTTCGGGTTTTGACGTGTCGATTTGAAGCGGCAGAGTGGTGACTGCGCTAAGTCTGTTTAACATTTCAGTCATAGCGTGTGATTCGTCTATGCCGCTTACGCCGACGTTTACGTCAAGAAGGTCTGCGCCCTGTTTTTCTTGTTTAATGCCTTCCGAAGTCAAAAAGTCGAAGTTGTTTTCTCTGAGCGCGGCTTGCACTTTCTTTTTGCCGGTTGGGTTTATACGTTCGCCGCACACGACGTGGCGGTTGAGTTTTAATGTTTTATAAGCAGAGCAAATTGTGGTAGGAATTTCGATGAACTTTCTTTTGACGCAATTAAGTTTCGATAAAAGTTCTATATGCTTAGGTGTTGTTCCGCAACAGCCGCCGAGAATAGAAACACCTGAATTTGCTATTTTTTCCATTGCGGAATCAAACTCGTTTTCGTCAATGTCGTAAACGGTTTTTCCGTTTACGGATTTCGGCATACCTGCATTAGGTTTTATGATAACGGGCAAATCGGTCGAAGCTAAAAAAGTTTTGGCGATGTCCGCCATTTCGTTAGGACCGACAGAGCAGTTTGCGCCGAGAGCGTCAACTCCGAGCGAATCCATAACGGTTGCGAATGCCGCCGCATCTACGCCGAAAAACGTTCGTCCGCCTTTATCGAAGCTCATTGTTACAGTGACGGGAAGAGAGCTGTTTTCCTTTGCCGCCAAAACTGCCGCTCTTGCTTCGGTAAGATTTGTCATGGTTTCGATTGCGATATAGTCGGTTCTGTCTTTCGCAAGAAGAACGATTTCTTTGAAAGCGTCGTATGCTTCGTCGAAACTTATGCCGCCGTCGCCGACGATTTTGCCGAGCGGACCTATATCGAGTGCAACGAAACGGCTGTTTGCCGCCTTTGCGTTTTGTATTGCCGCATCGATAATTTCGCCGAGATTGTTATATTTAAAACGGTTTGCGCCGAACGTGTTTGTATAAACGACGTCCGCGCCGCTTAAAACGTATTCGCGGTGAATTTCCGTGACGGCTTCGGCATTTGAAAGATTGAGAAGTTCAGGCTGACCGAAAAGGTTTTTACTAAGGAACATACTTCCCATGCCGCCGTCTAAAATTAAACGTTCAGAAAAATCGATTTTAGTCATAAATTCCGATAACCCCCGTGACGCTTTTTGTGGGGCGCATCATATCGCCTTTTGTCGTGGAAACTCCGATAAGTTTCGGAGCGTTTAAGAAGTTTAAAAAGTTTTGTTGTTCGGCAAGCTTTGTGTCGTCGAAGCCGATAGAAAAACGCGCGGTGATTTTTCCGCCAATTGCATTATAAATTTCACTTTGTATTTTGTCGCACAACTTTTCGATAAGTATAAGTCCGCATTGGTCGATAAGATAAGCGAGTTCGAGATTTTCGTATTTTGTTTTTTCGATAAGTCTATCGAAATCGTCGCCCAATGTCACGCAAAACAGCGCCGCTTTTTTACAACCGTCAAGGTGTTTAGCAAGAGAAGAGCCGCTTATAGAAAGAGAATTGTCAAAAACCGTTTTATCTGTCAATCTGTTTACGGCTACTACTTTCCAAACGGTTTTTTCATTTGCGGTCGCTTGCGAAAGACGAACGGCGGAAGTCAAAATTTCGTCGTTGTAAAAAATCGGCTTTTTCCTGCCGCAAATCTGTTCTAAAAGCTCTTGTTTAGTAAGTTCCATATGCCCTGCGACTATTAGATTTATTTTATATCGTCAAATCGAAATTTAGGCCAGTCGGCGATTCCGAATTCGTTTCTGATGGCCGGGAACACTTTGTCGGCGACGTCAGTTCTGTTCATAGTGTAAAGGTGAATACCTTTTACGCCGTGATTGACAAGGTCTATAATTTGCGCATTGCATAACTCGATTCCCTTTTTGAAGAAGTCCTCTTCGCTAAGGTCGCTGTTTGCTAGATCCGCAAATGGTTTAGGGAGCGAAGCGTTTGACAGTTCAATCGTTCGCTTAATTGCCTTTTTTGTAAACATAGGCATTATGCCTGCCGACACGGGAACGTTTATTCCGTGTATGTCAAGTTTGTCCAAAAATCTGAAATAACAATCGTTGTCATAAAAAAGCTGAGTTACTAAGTGGCTTACGCCGGCGTCTATTTTAAGTTTTAAATTTTCGACGTCAATGTCAAGCGACTCGGCGTCGGGATGTTTTTCGGGATAGCAAGCGCCCAGAAGGTTGAAATCGGGATGATTTGTTTTTATGTACTTAGCAAGGTCGCTCGCGTGTGAAAAATCGTAAAACTTACTTTCGCTTACGATATCGCCGCGCAATGCAAGAATGTTTTCGATGCCTTTTCTCTTTAACATTTTAAGTAATTCTTCAAGTTTGTCTATTGTCATATTGACAGCAGTCATATGCGCGACGGTGTCTATTCCGAATGCGTCGACGGCAATGCTTGCAACGTCGGCAGTCGTGTCACTGCCGAATCCGCCTGCGCCGTAAGTGACGGAAACGTAATCGGCTCCGACAGACTTTATGCTTTTGAGCGCTCTAATGACGCCTTCGAGATTGCCGCTTGTTTTCGGCGGAAAAACTTCCGCCGACAAGACGAGTTTTTTTGTTTTGAACAAATCGCAAGTTTTCATAATCTCAGTATATCATTACGTTATGTTTTTGTCTAACTTTTCCGTTGCTTTAATTAACCGAAAGAAGTGTTATGTAAACAAAAAAAGAAAGGGCATAGCCCTTTCTTTACCTATTTAAGTTGCGAAAGTTTTCTAAACTTCGGACACGCTCCGCGGCCGGCGCTCATTTCTTCGGACGTACCGCTGAACGCTTGACAACAAGCTTTTGCTTGTTCTGTTGCTACCTTCGACCTATCAGGGCTAACGACCCTATTAGGCTCTTTCCAATTTGCGCAAGTCGCGCAACATTGTCTGTGATTAGGATATTCCATAACGCTTTCCCCCTTTGGTTATTGTTGTAATTAAATTATAACTATCGATTAAAATTTGTCAATATGCGTTTTAAAATTTGTCATAATTTGTCGAAAACCGTTTTTTGTGTTAAAATGATAAAAATGCACGATATATGGAATCCTTGGCATGGTTGCAAGAAGTGTAGCGAAGGCTGTCAGAATTGTTATATGTATCACATGGACGCCAAGCACGGCAACTTCGACAGCGAAACCGTCCGAAAAACGAATATGATGAATTATCCTTTGCTAAGGGATAAAAACGGAAGTTATCGTATAAAAAGCGGCGAAACGGTCCGAATATGTATGACTTCCGATTTTTTCGTGGAAGAAGCCGACAAGTGGCGTGGCGAGGCTTTTGAAGTTATCGCATCTCGTCCCGACGTGAAGTTTTTCATTCTGACAAAACGTCCCGAGCGGGTCGAAAAACTTTTGCCACAGTGGTGGGGCGACGGACTTGAAAACGTTTTGTTTAACGTTACCTGCGAAAATCAAAAGAGAACGGACGAGCGTATTCCGATTATGTTCGGACTCCCTTTTAAACATAAGGGCATTATGACGGCTCCGCTTCTTGAAGAAATTACAATCGAAAAGTATCTTCAAAAAGGAATAATCGAACAAGTCGTTTGCGGCGGTGAAAATTATAACGGCGCAAGAGAATGTAATTACGATTGGGTTAAAAGACTGTCCGACGAGTGTAAAAGTCAAAACGTCACGTTTGCTTTTATCGAAACGGGAAACAACTACGTTAAACACGGCGAAAGATTTTTTGGCGAATCGAAACAACAACAAGCCAAAAGGGCATATTTCGAACGCCTTGAAGTTGTAGGCAAAAAACCTGAATATTATTATAGCGACGGATTCGGACTGCCGCTTAAAGACGACGAACTTTATAAGCCGCATTACAGACGTATTTGCCTGACGTGCGGTTCGCGACTTATCTGCAACGGATGCTCGGATTGCGGGAAATGTACCGATGAAATAGTTTCCGAAAAAGAAGTCAAAGCGTTTGACGAAAGGGCAAAACTTTAAGTCTAGGCAAAGTTTTTACACAACTTTATCAAAAGTTGTCCGTTCAAAAAATTGCGTTTTGTGTTATATTTAGCTTAGCAAAGGTAAAACTTTCTCTCTTCCAACCTTTGCTGGCCTTAAAGGCAGTCAAAGAGCAAGCATAGCTTGCTCTTTATACTTTTAAGCCTTATGATTGCGGCAATCATTTTGTTGTTAAAAAATTTAAATATAATTGACATTGCAATTAAATGTTGCTATTATATTTAAGCAACGAGGCGTGGCACAGTTTGGTAGTGCGTTCGGTTCGGGACCGAAAGGCCGCAAGTTCGAATCTTGTCGCCTCGACCATGAAAAAACGAGCGATTTTCGCTCGTTTTTTTGATTGCAACTTTAGTTGCAATCTTAGCTTAGCTAAAGCAAAGCTACATGGTCTCGTCGTGCATCGCTCGGCTCACGCTCGCAAGCGGCGTTTGCCTTCGCTTGCAATCTGCCTCGGTAATTAAAGCTGAGTGGTGGAACTTGCTGTTTGAAGACAACTTTAGTTGCAATTTTGGCTTAGCTAAAGCAAAGCTACATGGTCTCGTCGTGCATCGCTCGGCTCACGCTCGCAAGCGGCGTTTGCCTACGCTTGCAATCTGCCTTGGTAATTAAAACTGAGTGGTGGAACTTGCTGTTTGAAGACAACTTTAGTTGCAATTTTGGCTTAGCTAAAGCAAAGCCACATGGTCTCGGTGTGCGTCGCTCGGCAACTTAAAGAAGATTTCTAAGGCTCGTTTTCTATTAACGGAGATATTATGACTAAACAATTAAGCGAATATGAAATTGATAAGCAAAACAAAAAGCAGCGACTTGTAAGAAACGAGTTTTTGTATTATAGCAATAGCGTCGGGAAATACGATATGCCGCTTATCAAAAGGCAAAGTGTAGACGTGGATAAAATTAAATTTTTAAGCTACGTTGACGCTAAAAAAGACGACAGGAAAAACAAAGATAAGACGATTCATTTTTTTACTTATGACTGGAAGTTTGAAGACGTTTATCAAAATGCGAGTGAATGTTTAGGCAAGTTGAGTCAATACTATTGTGTGCTTAGCCCCGATTTCAGCGTATTCACAAATATGCCGTTATCTCTTCAAATCGAAAGCGTGTTTAAAAATCGTTGGTGCGGAGCGTTCTGGCAGAGCGAAGGTTTAAGAGTTATTCCGACTGTATCGTGGGGTGACGAAAGGTCGTTTGACTTTTGCTTTGACGGAAGAAGAAGGAGCGATAGTTGCGGTTAGCACCTATTTCAGAGAAAACTGTGAAGAAGAGTTTATGCTCGGCTACAACGAAATGATGAAAAGAATAAAGCCGAGTATGGTTCTTTGTTACGATGAACCGTTCGGTTCGATGACGGGCAATATCAAAGAGTTTTGGCCGACCGCTTATAATGGACGAGGGAGTTAAACTATAAAGATTTAATTCGGTTTAAATGGGAAAAGCGAAACAGAAACGTTTCGGGTCTCAATAAGGAAGATTTTAAATATTTCTACTATGACGACCCGTACGTTAAGGACCAAACGGTGCGATGTTCGATATGCGGCAATGAAGCGAAGCAAGATCAATTCGGAAACGGTGAATGCAAACATTGCGGCTGGAAATTCAGTAAGGACGAAGAGGACTTGGAAAAGTCGTTAGGAATAAGTTATCCTATGCTTGTTACGCCTACAACCGCAAGGGAAGAGTACAAAAAGGGGTTGCCGTTCAAAGCGACTTTCAACGAGTTTATAAACGCGTTGTACTTTTACAGCGAAATGCTTTTTACATATAAGGGCGTATCTTACGAAGTGTTTTTAAAGGGCGACAAAACTATCGTGCTGTGCTCTGAAGATATGCAACAAGAATACCCGTCGCGGCAAGAATTTGAAAGCAAGGCAAACGTTGACGGAAAGTTAGTAAAAGATATTTGGAATGAAGTCACGTTTGCAGGCTTTATGTATTGCGGTTAAAATCTTAAAGAAAAGGTTTTACTTAAAGCTATAATTTCTCGCTAAAATTTTATAGCCGTCGTTTTAATAATAAGCAATCTAATTCAGATTTCAAACAAATATTTAATTAAGATTTAATAGATTTAGCAACAAAAAAACGAGCTTTAAGCTCGTTTTTTGTTTGTGTTATTTGTTTTGCTTATATCGCCTATCGTAAAAATCGATAATCAATAAACTGAGATAAATCAGATGAGCATAATCGATTTAAAAAGAAAATCGATACGTTCGATATAGCCGACAATTCGGTTATATCGAATTGTCGGCGGCTATAATTTAAAGCCTGACAGGCGACAATCGGCAATTCAAAACGATTGACAATCGTTATTTAAGCCAAATAGTTTTTCATAAAATCGACGTAGCCTTCTGCGACTAAGGTAGCTTTGTCTTTTGAATCGGCTTTGGTTGCGACGTAGATTTTGAGTTTTGGCTCTGTTCCCGACGGACGAACGCAAACCCAATCTCCGTTTTCAAGGTTCCATTTAATTGCGTTTGTCTTAGGAAGGTCGATTGCTTCCGCTTTTCCATCCGCATAGGTTTTTACTCTTGCGACCAAATCGTTTTTGGCAAGGACTTTTGCGTTTGCGATTGCGTTGAGTTTGCCTTCTCTTGCAAAATCCATAATCTTTTTCATTTTGTCCATTCCGTCAAGACCGCTGTAAAAAATCGAAACGGACTTTTCGACGTAGTAACCGAACTTCTCGAAAATTTCGATAAGACGTTTATAAACCGACGAACCGATCGATTGATAATAGCAAGCCATTTCGGCAAAGAGCATACTTGCTACAACGGCGTCTTTATCTCTTGCGTGCGTGCCGCTTAAATAGCCGTAGCTTTCTTCATATCCGAACATAAACGTATATTGTTTGCTCTTTTCCCACTCTTTGATTTTTTCGCCGATAAACTTAAAGCCCGTCAAAACGTCGAACGTAACGGCGCCGTAGCTCGATGCGATAGCTCTTGCGAGTTCGGTGGTGACGATTGTTTTAACGATAGCCGCGTTAGACGGCAGTGTGCCGTTTTGCTTATGCTTTGAGAGTATGTAGTCGCAAAGGAGCGAGCCGATTTGATTTCCGTTGAGCAAAACGAATTTGCCTTCGTTGTTTCGGACGGCAACGCCCATTCTGTCGCAGTCGGGATCGGTGCCGATGACAAGGTCGCTTCCGATTTTGTCGGCAAGCTCGGTTGCCATTTTAAGAGCGTCCGGTTCTTCCGGATTCGGAACTCTTACCGTTGAAAATTCGGTGTCAGGCAACGCTTGTTCAGGTACGACCGTGACAGGGATATTCATAATTTTCAAAATAGTCGTCACAGGCATATAACCGCTACCGTGAATAGGGGTGTAAACGATTTTAATGTCTTTGCCGACTTTTGCGACTGCTTCAGGAGAAAGGCAGAGTTTTTGAATTTCGCCGAAATAAGCGCCGTCAAGGCTCTTGCCGACAACCGTGATATAGTCGTTTGCTTTAAAATTGTCTTTGTCCTTAATCGATTCTTTTGAAAGGTTTACGTCGTCTTCTTTGATGCCGAAATAATCGAGTTTGTCGATAAAGCCTACGACGATTTCGGTATCTTCCGGTGACATTTGCGCGCCGTCAGGTCCGTAAACTTTGTATCCGTTGTAAATTTTAGGGTTGTGCGATGCAGTAATCATAATGCCTGCCGCCGCTCCGTAATGACGAATAGCGAACGAACAAACGGGAACAGGTCTTACGTTTTCAAAAAGATAAACGTTGATTCCGTGCGCCGAAAGCACCTTTGCCGATAAAATCGCAAATTCACTTGAACAACGTCTTGTGTCATAAGAAATGACAACGCCGTTTTTCTTTGCGCCGTCACCGAGCGTTTCGATGAACTTTGCAAGTCCTTCCGTTGCTCTGCGAACGGTGAAACGGTTCATACGGTTTGTGCCGACGTCCAAAACTCCGCGCATACCTGCCGTTCCGAATGCGAGCGGAATTGCAAACGCTTCTTTCTTTTCGTCGTCGGTCAGTTCTTTAAGCCTTGCTTTCTCGTCGGCGGTCAGCTCGTCGCTTGCCAAAAATTTGTTGTAAGTATCTAAGTAAGACATAATGCCTCCAAAAAATTTATATAGAAATATTATACCTTTTTAAAAGCGCATAGTCAATATCAATTCCTTTTAGGGCGGCAGAATATTTGCATTTTTAAGTGAAAAATTTTTATAAACTCTATACTGAATATGGAACGGAAATAAGAAAGAATATGACAAAAGTTTTTTAAAAACGATAAATATCGATATGAAAGTAAACTTTATTTGCCGTAAGAAACTTTTGACTTATCGGTTGTAGCGATAAGCTCTGCCTGCGGTTTGTAAACGTTATGTCGAATTTTGCGTTTTATCGTCATTCCGTTTTCGACGTACGAAAGATAAGCGTCGGATTCAAATCCGTCTTTTCCTTGCCTTATTACGTCGCCCTCGCTCAGCGTTTCGTCATAGACGTATTTTTTGTCGAACGGAAGAGTCTTTGTCACTATGCTGTCGATTTTTATATCGTTTCCGCTTATTCCGTAAATCTGAAAACGCACGGATTTGTTTTCGACGTAGCCGTGAATATAAATCGGTTTGTCAGTTACGTTTTTTATTTTCAAATCGCTGTAGTTCGATACCATAGCGTCAAGCGACGGCCCAACGTACGATACGGGCAGTGAGTGTTGATTTGCTTCGACAATTTGAAGTCCTGCCAAAAGCGCGGCGTTGTAAAGGGTTGTCGAAACTTGACAAACGCCTCCGCCGATGCCGCTTGTAAATTCGCCGTCGACAATAATTTTAGCTTCTTTAAATCCGTTTTCTTCCGTCCGTTTCCCAACCGTTTCGTTGAATGAAAAAACTTCGTTCGGCAAAAGCATATAGCCGTCAATTTTACTTGCGGCAAGTGCGATATTGTTTGAACGCCCTTCGCCCGACGAATAAAACGAAGTCTGAAAATCGCCGCGCAAAACCGTTCGCGCTTTAAGGCTGTCAAGGCTTTCCGCTTTTCTTTCGACAAGATAAACAGAAGAATTTGATTTGCCGTCCACGGCGGAAAAAAGCGCTTTGTAAAAATCGACGGCATTAAGAGTTATTCCGTCTTTTCCGACTTCATAAGACGTTTTTCCGAGTTTTGTCGTAAATTTCGACTCGCAAAATTCGACGCAGTTTTCCGATTTAACGTCATTGTAAATTTGTTCCGCATTGCTTAAAACGAAATTTGCCGCATCGGTTGCCGAGCAAAAGTTTAGCAGCGTTTCAAACTGAGCCGAATAAGTATAACCCTTTTTGGATTTCATTTTTTCGGAATTTATCGTAGGAGTAGCGGTATAAGTTTTGTTGCCGATTGTGACTTTATCAGTGTCAAACGTTACCGTTAAACATAAGTCTGAATTCTTAGCGTAGCATATCGGCAAAACGGCGGCTTGCGCTGCATGGGTGAAGCTAAATAAAAAAATCAAAAACGCGATGCAAAAAACGCAGGGCAGGAAACCACATATCAAGTTTCTGTTTGAATTTTTATAGCAGCTATGCATCGTCGTTTTCATAAGTTTAGTTTGCGAAAAAAATCGGATAATAATCTTAAAACGATTGGAAATAAAAAACATAAATTTTTTGTCTAATGGCGTTTATATCTTATATGGGTTTAGGTTTTATTTATCTGTTAAGTTTGATTTAGTATTCAGGTTTTTGTAGCATTTAAGTTGATAATAGTGTTTAAGATTGCCATAGTTAGTGGTTAAGTCCGATATGGCATTTCGATTTGACAATTAAGTTTGCCATAGCGTAATGCTGTTAAAAAATTAAATAATAAAAATAAAATTTGTTAAAACAAAAAGCCGCATAGTTTCTATGCGGCGTAAATTGACGATTGGGAATGATTATATTTTTTTAGGAAGAAGTTTATTCAGGTCGCTCTCTTCCATAAGCGGAGTAAAGCCGTGTTTGTTGTGCGGATCTGACGTCGACGGATTGTGGAAGTCGCTTCCTGCTGTCGGAATCAGTCCGAATTTTTTGGCGACCGCCGACAAGGTTTTTTCGTCCGTTTCGTTGTGCGAAGGGTAGCAGACTTCGAGTCCTTTAAGTCCGTAAGTCTTTAAGCCTTCGATAAGCAAGTCGAGTTTCTTGTCGATGAGATATGCTTTCGGGTGCGCTAAAACCGGAACGCCGCCTGCTTTCACTATGCACGAAACGGCGGTTAGCGGAGTAAGACGCTTTGCAGTCACGTATGCTTTTTTGCCGTTTCCGAGATAGGTGTCGAACGCGTCGTTTACGTCAACCGAATATCCCGCTTTGACCATAGCGTTTGCAAAATGTACTCTTCCGATTCCCTGTTCGGTCGGGTCTAAGTCGAGTTTGATTCCTAGCTCAACAAGCCTGTTATAAAGTTTTACGTTCCTATCCGTTCTGAAAGATTTGATAAGGTCTAACGTTTCGAGAAAGTCGGGGTCGTTATACTTTATGTTGTAACCCAAAACGTGAATTTCTCTGAACGTATAAGTGGAAATTTCGATAGCGGGGCTAAACGCCATATTCAGCTTTTTGGCAATTTCGACACCTTCTTCGATGCCGCCCACTGTATCGTGGTCGGTTATGGCAAAGGCTTTTGCGCCTTTATCTTTCAACATAACCGCTCTTTCGGTAGGAGAGAGCTTGCCGTCGCTGAAAGTCGTATGATTGTGCATATCGGCAAATATTCTCATATCAGTCCTCGTCGTCCGCGCCTATAATTGACGCGGTGTTTTCAATAAGGTCGGTTTGTTCGTCAGGCAATGCTCCGACGTTCGACAAACGTTTTTGAATAAGCTCCGTGCGTTTGCCTGCGTCGTCGATAGTCGATTGAACGCCTTCGAGTTTCTTTTTGGTTTGATTTAAAAGTTCGTTAAATTTAGCGAAATCTTTTCTGAACTGTTCGAGCAGTTTCCAGATTTCGGTGCTACGCTTTTCGATTGCGACGGTTCTGAATCCCATTTGCAAACTATTGAGAAGAGCGGCAAGAGTAGTCGGTCCGCAGATTACGACTCTGTATTGCGATTGTAAGTTTTCGATAAGTCCCGGGCGTTTGACAACTTCGGCATAGAGTCCTTCGATTGTCAGATACAAAATAGCAAAGTCGGTTGTCTTTGGCGGATGAACGTATTTTTGTCTTATCGACGCGGCTTCTTCCTTTATGCGACGCTCCAATTTTTTTGCGGCGTCGTCGATTTCGGCAACGTTTCCGCTTTCGGACGCTTCGACAAGTTTGAGATAGTCTTCAATAGGGAACTTCGAGTCGATAGGCAGGTAAACCGTGTCATCGTCTTTGCCCGGAAGATTGATGACAAAGTCTACGCGTTCGTCGCCCGATTTTGTGATATTGACGTTTTTGGAATATTGTTCTTTTGTCAGTATCTGGCTCAAAAGATTATCAAGCGCGATTTCGCCCCAAGTGCCGCGTTGCTTGACGTTGGAGAAAATCTTCTTAAGGTCGTTTACTCCCGTTTTCAGATTTTGCATTTCGGCAAAGCCTTGCGTGATTTCGCCGAGCACTTCGCTGACTCTCTTAAACGAGTTGTTGAAACGCTCTTCAAGCGTCGAGCTGAGTTTTTCGTCAACCGTTTCGCGCATTTTGTTTAATTGCTTTTCGTTATCGCCGCGCATGGTTTCGAGCTTCGAGTCAACGTTCGACATAAATTCAAGCATTCTGTTTTCGAGCGAAGCGGTACTTTTTTGTTGATATTCGACAAGAGTCGCAACTTTATCGCCAAGCGCCTTGACTTCCTTTTCGACGTTTTGCGACATAAGGTTTGTCGAGCCCACCGTCATCTCGTTGTTCATTTTAAGAGTGTCTATTATATCTGCTTTGATTTCTCTGAGCGTGTCTTTATTTTCTTTTGCGCTCTTGTCAAGCGCCGTTTCTATATCGTTTGCTCCGCTCGTATTGTTTTTTCTTAAAAGCGTCAACACAAGTGAAACGACCGTCAAAATAGTTGAAACGACGGTGAGAGCGATTAAAACGTAAATAGCTGTCATTTTCTCATCTCCTTACAAATTCTTTTGAGAGCGGCGTATTGTCCCATGTAGCCAAGCAAGTTTTCTTTTATCGCCGTTTCGAGCGTTTTCGACAAAATCGTCGCTCTAAGTTTAGGTTCGACACCGATTTCAACAAGTTCCTTTCCGCCTACTTTAAGGTCGGATATTTTCATCGGCACTCCGTCGTTTTTCATTTGAACGTAAAGCGCGTCGATTCTGTCCGCACCGTCGCTGTAAAAACCTTTCGCCGCCATGGCGTCCGCTCTCATAAGGTTTGTCAGCGAATGAATGATATCGTTGTTTTTTGCGATAAAAACTTTAAGTTTGTTGTTTTTTGTCAAATTGTCGAGATTGTACATGTGGTTTGCAATAAGTCGGCAATTAAAATCAACTTCGTCGTTTGAAAGTTTAAGTCCCTTTCTGCCGAGAAGTTCTCTTGCCATTTCGCTTCCGATTTTAGGGTGGTCGTACATATTGCCGAACTTCTTTTGGCAATAGGGTTTGGCGATATCGTGTAAAAGAGCGGCAAGTCTTACGTCGGGCGTACTGAACTTAACCGCCATAAGAGAATGCTCAAACACGTCATAGTTGTGATATTTCGGATTTTGCTTAAGTCCTTTTCCGTCCATAAGCGGCGGAAAAATAAGTCCGAGCGCGCCGATTTCGTCAAGCAATTTTACTCCGACAAAATGACCGTCCTTATTGTTTAAGGCAGGGTAACGGGTGTCGGCAATCAAAATCTTTTTTAGTTCCGCGGCAATGCGTTCTTTTGATAAGTCGAGAATTTGTCCGACTAAACTTTTTGCTGTCGAAAGCGTTTCTTTTTCAATCGAAAAATTAAGTTCAGCCGCAAAGCGGACAAGACGTAAAATTCTCAGTCCGTCTTCTCCGAAAACTTTTTTCGGTGAGGTGACGGTTGACAAAATTTTGTTTTGAAGGTCACTAAGTCCGCCCGTAGGATCTACAAGTTCGTCTGACAATATATTGTAATAAATTGCGTTGATTTTAAAATCGCGACGGAGTGCGTCTGCGGCTACGTCTTTTGTAAAGATTACTTTTGTCGGCGAATGAACTCCGCCTGTCGGGTAGCTGTCGATTCTGAAAGTGGTGTATTCATAACTTGACTTTTTACCCTTTATTATCAAAGTGCCGACTCTAAGGTTAGAGTCGAGCACTTTAAAGTCGCTGCCTGATAGCAATTTTTTTATCTCGTCGGGAGCAAGCGACCCTGTAACGTCGATATCGCTTGCTTTAAATCCCAAAATTCCGCAACGGACGTAGCCGCCTACAACGTAAAGCGGCGATGACGGCGGAAAAAGTTTTGCGAGATTATTAAGGTCTTCCGAAATCGGAATTTTAGTTTTCATACACCTCTTTTGCTAAAATGCAAACGTCAGGGAGATTGCGGAATTTTTCGTCGTAGTCGAGTCCGTAGCCGACGACGAAGCAATCCGGAATTTCAAAGCCGACGTAGTTGCCTTTAAGTTCTACTCTTCTTCTTGAAGGTTTGTCGAGAAGCGAGCAAAGTTTGATTGATTTAGGGTTTCTTGCTTCTAAAACTTTTATAAGATAGGTAAGGGTGATTCCCGTATCGATAATGTCTTCGACGATAAGAACGTTTTTACCGTCGATAGGTTCGGTAAGGTCTTTTATCATTTTAACTTCGCCCGAAGTGCTTGTGCCTGCTCCGTAGCTCGAAAGCGACATAAAGTCGAGTTCGATGTTATAACCTTTTAAGTTTTTGAAAAGTTCTGCCAAAAAGATAGAAGCTCCGCGCAAAATGCCGACGACCAAAATCGGCTCGCCGTTGTAGTCTTTTGAAATTTGTTCGGCCATTTCTTTTGCCCTTGCTTCGATTTGTTCGCCCGTGATTAAAACCTTTTCGATTTCCTTACCGTACATTGTTTTCTCCTTTTACCTCTAAAACGTATTTAGTGTTTTCGTCAATTTTTATTTTATCGGAAATCTCCACTCCGATTATTAAAAGTATATCATTTTCATCGGCAATTACAAGCAAATTTTCACGAAGTCTAAGCGGAATTTTTTTGTCAGTTAAAAAGTCTCCGAGATTTTTTGTGCCGCCGTTAAACTTTGTAAATTTATCGCCGTCTTGTCTATGCCTTAAAACCGCCGTTTTCGGAATTTTATCGAAATCGCAAACAAGTCCGTCGGCAGCAATTCGCCTTGAACCGTCAAAAGGCTCAATCGAAAAAGTAACGCCCTTATAGCCGTCAGACAAAACTTTTTCAAAAGGAACGGATACGCTATCGACTATGGCTTTTTTCTGAAACGTCAAGCCGTCCGATTCTTTATAGACCGAAACGCCGAACGGCATATCGAGTTTTTTGCCCGCTTCTTCTAAGGCAAGCGAAAGAATAAGGTCGAAATGCCTTTCTTCGACGTCTTGCTCTACTCCGAGTTTTGAAAAGCACGTCGCTATTTCTTTTTTAAAAAGATAAGGGTGTTTGAACGGCGCAAAGATTTTAAATCCGCCGTTTACGCTTGTCGGCTCGTCGATTAAGGAGCGGCAAAAATCTTCCGCTTCGGTTGCCGAGCGAACAAGTCTTGCCACGCTGTTTGGAAACGACGGAAATTTCTTTTCGATTTTCGGAATGACGTTAAGACGAAAATAATTTCTCGTCACGTTGTCGAATTCGTTTGTTTCGTCGTTTTGATGCGGAATGCCGTTCTCCTTTAAAAACTCGCTAAGCTCGGCTTTTGTGTAACTTAAAAGTGGTCTGATTAAATATCCTTTTAAAGGCAAAATTCCTTTAAGTCCGTTTATTCCCGTGCCGCGGCAAATTCTGAGCAGAACGGTTTCTGCCTGATCGTTTGCGTGATGGGCGGTTGCAACGAAATCGCAAAAGCCGTTTTCCACTTCGTTTTTAAAAATTGCGTGTCTAAGTTCACGCGCGGCAAGTTCGAGCGATATGCGCTTTTCGTTAGCATATTTAGGCGCGTCGACGCTAAAACCTTTAAATACGATATTGTGTTTAAAGCAAAACTCCTCGACGAATTTACTGTCGCTTAAGCTGGCTTCGCCCCTTATTCCGTGTTCGACGTTGACAACGTAAAACTCTCCGTTGTAGCAAGTTTTAAACAGCCACAAAAGAGCCATACTGTCCGTGCCGCCGCTGACGGCAAGAGCAATCTTTTTTCCTTTTACGATTTCGGGGAGCTTTAATTCCATATCGTTATTATATAACATAAAACAGCAAAATCAAAACGGAAACAGGGAAAAAAACTACCCGCCTTAAAAAATGGGCGGAAGAGTAAGGAAAAGAGCAGAGAGGAAAGGAACGTTGCCCAAGCCTAAGAGCTTTGCTATACCTTTTTAGTTTAGTGCGTTAAAAGGAACGCCGTCTAAGCATAAAAGATTTATAAAAAGTCATTCGCACAGGTTAAAGCGCAAAAAACGTAGTTTAGGCATAAGAGTTTTTTAAAAAGCATTTTTTCAAGGCGCACGAAAAAGAAGCGCAGGTTAAGCGCTTTTTGTAAGTCTGAATGCGATAGCCGTCAAATCGTCGTTTGCGTTTTGGCTCTTTGCCCAATCGACGAGTTTGTCGCAAAGCGATTGCGGATTGAAAGATTTTTCGCTGTACAGAGCACCGACGAGTTTTTCTTCGGTTATTGCGTCGAGAACGCCGTCCGTCACCATAACTACAAGGTCGGACGGACTGAGTTTAAGCGTTTTTGTTGTCGGATTGATTTTGTCGAGAATTCCGATAGGCAGAGCGGCGGAATCGATTTTGGAAACGGTATCGCCGCTGACAATAAAGGTCGGGCAACTACCGAGCTTTATGACGTCGAAAATTCCGCTTGTCAAGTCGACGACGCCTATGTCGAGAGTCGAATAATCGTCGGTATCTTTAAGCGATAAAAGTCGATTGACAAGTGGGAGTATAAGGTCGCTTTTAAGACCCGCTTTATAAAAGTTTTCCACAAGGGTAATCGTGTCGTCGCTTGCGGCGTGCGCGGCAAAGCCTTGTCCCATTCCGTCGGACAGAGCGACGATAATTTTTCCGCAACTTAGTTTTATGCAAGATAAGCTGTCGCCGTTTTTCTCGCCTGTCGATTTTGCGGCTTGTTTAGAACCGAACGCAAGCGTATAATATGGCGATGAACAAAGATTTAACGTTCGCCATTCGCCGTGAGTCATTTCCGTTTGCTGTCTTTCCATTTTTATTTTCAAAACTTTCGATACGATTTTTTCGAGAATCACTTTGTTGTAATCTTCTTCTCTTACCACCAAAGTTACGCTGAGATTTTGATTTTCGCCGTAAACGACCGCTTCTTCCGCAATCACGTTGTGCCGCGCAAGTTCTGAGATTATTCGGTTTTCTCTTTCGGTGTCGAACGAAACTTTTCGTCTTACGTCGCGACACAGTTCGGAAAGCATTGCGCCCACCGCGCCGAATTGATTTGCGAGCATCATTTTTGATTCTCTGACAGCTCCCATATTTTGAAGTTTCGTTTTTGCGCTTTCGCAGACGGAAACGGCGTTCTTTGTAAGTTCCTTTTGCTTGATGCAGTTTTTGCTTATATGGTTAGGAACGTCCAAAATCGTGATTTTGCCTTTTGACATTCCTGCTTCTATGAGCGGCAAAATCTCCTTTGACGGAGCGCCTACTTTTGCATTGCACGCATTAAGATTCGGGCATTTCGAGCAAGACACGCTTGCTACGGTGTCGGCAAGCGCCCACGGATTAAGGTCGTTATAACCGTTGCTCGTTTTAGTCAGAATGTCTTTCATTCCCAAAAACACGTTAGAAACCGACGACAGCTTGTCGCCGAGTTCCTTTCGGGAATTGTTTACAACGTTTCTCGACGCAACTTTGTGCGACAGTCCGCCCATTTTTGCTGCGAATGCGCTTATGAATTTTTTCGGAATTGCAAGATAAACGACAAGCCCTACAAGCACGGCAATGACTTCGAGATAATCGAAATTTACTTTGTCGATATACAATTCTATTAAGGTGTTTACAATCATAATCGCGCTTGCCGAAGCAAATTTCGACAGGTCTTTAAAAGGCAAGGCGAGAGCAGTCCACAAAGCGACGAGCGAAGCTATGGCAAGTTCTCCGCCGGCAAGATACGCGCCTGCGCCCATAGTGATGCCGACTATAAGCGCAACGTCTTTTGAAAAATTCATAACGAAAAACATACTTACCGCGGCGGCGAAAAGATAAAACAGATTGAATCCGTAAATAGGGAGTTTGTAAATTCCCAGACTGAGCGCGGCAAGGAGCAGAGCAAGGCAAATTCTTTCGTCTATTGCCAAATGATAGTTAAGCCCCCTTAAAACGAGAGCATAACAGGCTATTTCGGAAACAAACGAAAACATTATGCCTAAAACCACCGTAAACGCGGCTTCAAAATACGCCGAGTGCAAAACGCAACTTATTACAAGATACGGAATTTGTCCTACAAGCGTACACAAAGCAAGAATGAGCAACGTCACGCGCTTTGACAACTTATAGCAGGCGTAATAGCATCCGATTAGAATTAGCGCAGGCGTTACGGAATATAAAAGCGTGTATAGGCTAAGGTTCATTGTAAGCGACGCCAAAACGTATAGCGGAGTCAAAATTAGCACGTTTTGTCTTGAATATACAAGTCCGACGAAAAGCCCTAAGGCAAACGGCGAAAACTCAAACAACGTTGCTCGCGAAAAGAAAACGAATGCCAAAAAGAAAGCGGCATATTTTATTATTTCGGAAGGATTGAATCTTAAATGTCTGCGATTAGATTTTACACCAAGTGGCGATTTATGAGATAAAGCTCTTGATTTCATACGAAAAAAATAACACGGCGGCGGAAAATATATCTTCCGTTTGCCGTGTTAAATTGTCGATAAGTGACAAAGCCTTTGATTTGATGTCAAAAAAGTTTAGTTGGCTTTTTTTGAACTGCCAAGCGCGAACACCGTAACGCTTCCAAAGCCGAGATGCGCGCCGATAATCGGCGAACATTCCGTGACGTAAACGGCTTTTGCGAGATGGCTGACTTTTTGTTTGAGTTTTTCCGCAATTTCGGGAACGCCCGTATGGGTGATAAAAATAACGTCGTTGTCGAATCCTTTCACTCTTGCGCTTAAATTGTCGGACAAGGCTTTAAGAGCAAGAACCGTTCCCGACGCTTTGCCTATCGTTTCGAGTTTCCCTTCTTCGTTTACAATCAGGATAGGTTTTATATGCGCTAAAAGTCCTGCTATTGCTTTTGCTTTCGTGATGCGTCCGCCGCGATAAAGATGCATCATGTCGTTTACGGTAAAAAGATGTACGACGTTGTCTACTATTGACGAAAGGGCTTTTTCGTTTTCGGAAATTGTCATACCGCTTTTGCGGTTTTGCATAGCATAGTAAACAAGAAGGCCTTCGCCGCCCGTAGCCGCTTTTGAATCGACGACGACAATTTGCCTTTCCGGATATTTGGCGGCAAGCTCCGATTTCGCGGTAAGGCAACTTTCATAAGTGCCGCTCATGCCTGACGAAAAACTTATATGAAGCACGTCTTTGCCTTCTTTAAGATGCCTTTCAAACAGTTCCGTCAAGTCGCTTACGGAGAGCATAGAAGTTTGGGCAGTTTTTCCTTCCTTCATAAGTTCGTAAAATTTATCGTTTGACAAAAATGCGTTAGTCTTGCCGTCGTATAAAACGCCGTCTAAAACATAGCTCATTTCGGCGCGGTCGAAATCGCCGTCTATAAGCATAGAAGGAATGTCAGCCGTGCTGTCGCTTGTTATAAAGTAATTAGGGTTTTTAGTTTCCATATTGCAAAAGATATCATAATATGCCTATTTTGTCAATTTGATTGATTGACTAAACGCCGACGGAAGTTTATATTATTTATTAGCCGCGGCTAATTCGCGTGGCGTTATTTATAGGTAATTATCTATTAGCCTCATTGGGTATATAGCGATGAATAGCGATATATCAGGATAATCGCAAATTTATGACGCAGAAAAGGCTCGTTTTAATTATGAGTTTAAAGCGTCGTCGATTTTGTAATTATTTCCTATATGGCGCAAAATAAACCGCAAAAGGACAGTTTATGAACAGTAGAATATTGATAGTTATATTAAGCCTTGTCGCAGGCGTTGTCGGCACAACGCTCGGCGGAGTGATAGGCGTTTTCGTAAAATCGAAAGGCCGCAAACTTATGGGCGGCGTTTTGGGTTTTGCAGGCGGCGTTATGCTCGGAGTCGTTGCCCTTGAAATGATACCCGAAGCGGTCTCGACTACGATAGTAAATTATCAGAAATGGACGGGAATTTTAATTACGTTTGCGGCGGTGGTCGCGGGCGGCATTGCGATTTTCGGTTTGAACAAATTTATCGATATGCTTGAAAACAAAAAGGAAGTTCATCGCGAACTTTCCGAAATGAATCACCAAACGGCAATTCTTGCAACCGCGAAGCAGGACAACGTAGCTGAAAAGGTTTTCGAGGCTAAAATCGAAGAGGGTGAAACGGGCAATGAAGCGATAAGCCCCGAAGCCGGCGAGTGTTCGCTCAATACCGAAAAGAAGAAAAGCGGCAGCTTGCTTAAAGCAGGCATTGTTATGCTCATAGCAATTGCTCTTCACAACTTTCCGGAAGGCATGGCAATCGGAGCAACGGGCGAGGCTAACGTTAAAATCGGCATAATGATTGCGATTGTTATTGCCGTTCACAATATTCCCGAGGGCATGGCAATTTCCGCTCCGCTTGCAGCCGGCGGTGTAAACGGTTGGAAAACTATTTTGCTGACGTCCCTTGCAGGTTTTGCGACAGTCATAGGTTCGGTCATCGGTTTATTGCTTGGTGGCATAAGCGAAATGGCGTCGGGTGTATGTATGGCGCTTGCAGGCGGCGCAATGCTTTACGTCACTTTCGGCGAAGTCCTGCCTGAGGCAACTCTTATGACTGACGGCAAAATTCCGTCTATTTGTATGCTTTTGGGATTTGTCGTGATAATGCCTTTTGTACTGTTGTTTTAATCGTCCTTTAAACGGGTGGGCTTAAAACCGAACTGTGGAAATAAATATTCGTATTTATACGCCGCATGTTCTCTTATCGGGCGAGTGTAAGGATAAGTGTTAAAAACAAGTATGAATGAATATTCGCCGTAACCTTTGTCTATGCCGACTAATTCGCCGTTACGTATTCGCTGTTTTATGCGATTGTGATAGCTGTACATATTTAAATTGTCGGCAGTTTTCGGCAAATTAAACGGCTAAGGAACGGATGATTGTAAAAAGAAAAAACGATAAAATAAAGCGACGCAACCGCGTCGCTTTTTGTCAGCCGTTTATTGCCGCCTCGCTTTGCACGTCGAAGAACACTTTTATGCTTTCGTTTCTTGCGCATTTGTTGTAGACGAAATCGTATACTTCCTGAATGTTCCCGTCAAGGAATATAATGTCCTTGTACTTCTCGAAGAAAGTGATGAATGCGTCTAATTGTTCGCTTTCCGACGGTTTTGACAAGATATCGTAAAGTTCGTCAGAGTTAAAATCCTTAGCCATAATATTTTCCTCCTTACTCTTTATACACCTATTATATCTTATTTTTGTCTGCGTTTCAATAGAAAATTTCATATTTCTAATTTTACGGCAATTAACGTTTTTGCTTGAAAAAACACTTAGTGATGATATATAATATGCGTATGGCAGAAGAAAATTTGAATGCGCAAAGCGAAGCGAGAAGGGCTTTTATTACAACTATCGAAGATATGTCGTCGTCGATGGTAGTTTTGCAAGCAAAAAAAATTCGCGCCGTACTTAAATGTATTGCATATTACGACGAGTTGAGAGCGGTGGTCGATAAGGCGAGAAGCGGTTTTGATTTTAACGCCGTCGCAAGCGAAGCGTTAAGCAGGACGCAAAACGGCTGGACTTACAAATGTCCGAAATCGGACAAGCAAATAGTTGCGTTGACGCTTGCCGTATTTGTAGAAATAGATACTGCAAGGCTTGATTTTGTCGACTTCATTTCAAATTTCTTTTCGGCAAGTGACGTCAGAAAATCATTTGACGGATTTTGCGAGATGATGATAAAACCTTTCAAGTTCGCATTTTTAAGAATACTCGACGACGTGGAGAGGGCGGACGGAGCGTTTATTGCGTCACGCGAGCGTGAAATCGATTTCGTAAGTAGCGGACTTTCAAAGCAAACGGCAGGATTTATTGCGGCAATTCGTGAAAAGGTTGCGCTTGCGTCGTTGTCGGACGATTTAACAAAAGATATAGTGATTATGCTTGACGGCTTAGAAGCTGCTTTGTCACGTTGTGATTCGCTTATGATAAAGGCTACTTGGGCAGGAGTAAAACGCACGTTAAGAGTGTTAGGTATCGCCGATAAAGAAACGACCGAGGTGGACAAGCTCGTTAAAATGTTTTTACTGACAGATACGGGAGCTTGATAACAAATCGACAACGGTGTTTAAATAGATAAGCGTTGACCGTAAAGGCAAAGTTCTGTGTTGCCTAATGAAGGATGATTTAAATCGGCTAAATCGGCGATTTAAAAGCGCCCATAAGTTGAAAGCGAAAGCAATAAACGTCGCTTACGACTATCGTTAAAGAAACAGAAATTTGCAAAAAACGGAAAAAAGATTTAAAAATAAAGTTCAATTTTGCTTGACAATAATTTAACTATTATGTATTATTGTAAAGCATTAGTCGACGCGGGGTAGAGCAGTTGGTAGCTCGTCGGGCTCATAACCCGAAGGTCGTTGGTTCAAGTCCTTCCCCCGCTACCAAGCAAATACTAGCAGGGCGGATAAGTAGGCAGCTCGTCAGGCGTATAACCCGAAGGCCGCCAAACAAGTCTTTCCCCCGCTACCAAGCAAACACTAGCAGGGCGGATAAGTCGGTAGCATGTCGGGCGCATAACCCGAAGGCCGCTGGGCATGTCCTTCCCCCGCTATAAGTAAAAAATCAAACTTATCAAGCGATAGCGAAAATGAGTTTGTGTTATAGCAGGGTGACCTGCAATTTTAAAATCAAAGCGTATGCTTTTGATAAATGGCGGCGTAGCTTAGTTGGTTAGAGCGGCCGGTTCATACCCGGCAGGTCGTTGGTTCGACTCCGACCGCCGCTACCAAACAAGAAAGCGCAAGCAATCATATAACCCGAGCACATTTTGATTTTTTACAGCACAAACGGACACGCAAGGCGTGTACGAGAAGTGGCGGAAAAAATCAAAGATATAGCGGAGCTATATCAAATGCTTGCAACCAAATGTGCGAGGCGTCAGAGAGCAGTGCCGACACGGCGAACGGAAGCGTTCAAAACAATTTAATATGGCCCCATGGTCAAGCGGTCAAGACATCGCCCTTTCACGGCGGTAACGGGAGTTCGATTCTCCCTGGGGTCACCAAAACGGAGGCATAGCTCAGTTGGTAGAGCGCCACCCTTACAAGATGGATGCCATAGGTTCGAGTCCTATTGTCTCCACCAAAAAAAATAACACCCGTAGGGTGCTATTTTTTTTGGTGGAGAACTTGATCGAACCTGAGCAAACGGAAGTAGAATGAAACGGGTTGATAGGTGGGCGTTACAAAGCGAAAGGCATATTGCTCATAGGTTCGGTGAGCGGAGCGAACTTTTGCCGAAGGCAAAGCCCCTATTGTCTTGCGAAGTAATAGCCGCAATTAAAAGAAAAAGCATATTTAAATGAAGAAATTATGAAAATACCCATCGGGTGCTATTTTTTTTGGCGGAGAACTTTACCGAACCTGAGCAAGTCAAACAACGGATAAGCAAGTTGTACTGTTCACAATTCGAAGAATAAAAGTTTGTTGCTCAAAATAATATTACGAAATTAGCAAGGCGGCAAATTTATAAGATAAGAATTGATATATAGTAAAGCCAGCAAACAAACGCCGAACGGCGCGGTGAGCGGAGCGAACTTTTGCCGAAGGCAAAGCCCCTATTGTCTTGCAAAGTAATAGCCGCAATTAAAAGAAAAAGCATATTTAAATGAAGAAATTATGAAAAATAACACCCGTAGGGTGCTATTTTTTTTGGTGGAGCCTTGCAAAATTCGTTTTAAATGGTAATAGATAAGCAAAAAAATTTGCTTTACTTGAAAAATTATTTTTGATAGTATATACGCAAGTATAAATTTTTATAAAACCATTACAAAAAACGCAACTAAGTTTAAAGCCGATTATAAGGTAAATATTTTTGGGTTTTTTGTTTTACTATTTTTGTTTTTTACCTTAATAATGATTGCGGACTTATTGGAAAGTCGTTGATTAGTTCTTATAAAGACGTTAAAACGGAAAAAACAAAAGCTAAAAGAAAAGGTCGTTTTAAAAGGCGTGCATAAATAATAATTTAACAAGGTTGAATAGAAAACAATCAAAACAAGGTTTGTTGCATAGCGAACAATCAAAGGGCGTGCGATAATCAAAAAGACTGATGCTATTTAGATAACGCTCAAACTTAGATAACGCTCAAACAAGGTTTATACGTTATTACGTTATATAGATAATAGCTCAAACAGGGGTTACAAGGAGTTTAGATGACGCAAAAAAGAAGTTTAATGTTTATTGTTATAGCGATACTTTTCGCAATACTTGCCGCCATAAGCGTGACGGCGATATTTTCCGCAAAGGATTACGCCGATAGCGGTTCATTGCAAAAGGTTGCCGCTGCGAGCAGCGTTTCGTTTTATGACGTAAAAGCCGCCCCGATTTTTTATGGCGCAACCAAAATAACCATAACTAAGGACGCAGTTTCCGAGTTTTCGACAAAAGACAGTCGTTTTCGAGTTTTTGCAAAGGACTATGAGGACGGCGATGTTACGCCAAACATTATATGCGAGTATAACAACGTAAACCCGACCGCAAGCGGAAATTATGAAGTCCGCTACTTAGTCAAAGACAAGCACGGCAACAAATCCGAGCTTACCGTACCCGTTACCGTTCTTGACGAGAGCGGCGGCAGATTTGTAGTCGAAAGGACGGTGTACGCCGTTCCCAAAATGGAAAATTTATCGTTTGTGGGAACTGAGCGTTGCAACCGAGGCGACAGACAAATTTTGGGTATCTATGTGCCAAAGGACGCGTCGTTTAAGGCACGGAATTTGTCGACAAACGTTGAAAACGATTTCCAAATAACGTTTTTCACGAACACTCGCCGCCAAAATTCTTTTTCGGCTATATCGAAATCGCCTGACGTTTATGGCGAGATAAAAAATATAAACGGCGGAGTTTCGTATGCCGCCGTACCGCTGATAACTTCGCCGAGATTAAAAGAAGAAAAGGCAGACGTAACCTACAAAATCGAATTAAGTTATGACAGCAACGTAAAGCCGCTGGATTATTATCATTATAAGGACGACGAACAAGCGTTTATAACCGAGTGGAAGAACAGCAAAACCGAGTTTGGCGTTGTAGACGGCGAGGCTATGCTTGTGGTTGTGCCTTTTGGCGACGTTGACAAATTGTCTAATTATAAGGCAAGCGGCTACAATGCGCCGTTCGAGTCGCTGGACGCATTTTTTGAATATTACTTAGAAGTCGTAAACAGAATGGACGAGGCGATAGGCTTGTCGTTTAATCCTACTTCGTGGCTTGACCGCAATTATCGCACCAAATACACTTGCGTGGCGGACAGCGCAATGGCGGGAATAGGCGCATATTATGAAGAAACGTTTATTGCAGTCGCAAGCAACACAGCCGCACCTTTTTTCCAATACGGCTGGGGAACGTTGCACGAAATAGCGCACGGCTATCAAGGTTTTCTTGGCAGGGGCAACACGAAAGGTTTGAACCTAGGACTTAACGAAACGGGCAACAACGTGCTTGCCTATTATGTGCAAAACGACAGGTCGCTTTACAAAGGCGTCGATAATTGGCTGGGCGGCACGCTGAAAGAAGTCGAGGAGAGCAAAAACGCCTTGCGTTTAAGCGGCGCAGAAGTGTTTGTTACGGGCGCATCGGCTTACGTAAACACATCGGAAAAGCTGTACGCCTTAGTCAATTTGTTCAATGCGTTCGAGGGCGCAAAAACTTACGGCAAACTGTTTTCGTATTATAGGGCGACAGCTTATGAAAAGGGCGTAAACGCATTTACCGTGCCGGACGTTTATGCTAAGTTTTTTGCGGAAGAGTACAGAGCAAACGTCGTGCCTTATCTTAAAGCGTGGAGACTTGCCATTTCCGATGAAGTGGATATGGAAGTTTTTTCAAAGGAGCTTACGCCTTTTGTCATTCCTGACGATATAGTGGGAAAAGACGGAGCGACAAACATAGCGCAAAGCGGCAAAATCGACCTGATTTACGGAGCGGTAAAGGAAGCGGACTTAAAGTTGAACGATGAAGTCGATTTGACCGTAAACTTCAACATTGACGATTTCAGCGTTATAAACGGCAGAAAGATAGGCTTGTACAAAGACGGCAAACTTGTAAAAGCTGTTTCGATTGACGGCAAAACAATGAAGATAAAAAATTTAAAAGTCGGTGTTTACGGAATTCTTGTTCCTGCATTCATCGATTACGACGTCAAAAATCCGTCTTTTGTTTTGAAAACAGACGCCGAAAACCGTTTGGAAATCGACTATCGCAAAGTCGAAACGGGCAAGATTTTCCACCCTACAAAACTAAGGCTTATGGGAATACGCGGCACGGAGGGCTTTTCGCTCGAGTTTAAAGAAAACAACACAAAAGCAACAGCATCGCTCGGCGCTGCCGATATGGGCAACCAAAATTCGTACTGGGCAAGCCGCCCCGACGAAGTGTTTGCGTCGGTCACAGTCCTAAACAACGACGGCAAAACCGTGGCGGAATACGCAATAAAGGGCAACGGATATTTTTTACATCTGACAGGCTTAGAAACCGAACTTGACGTCGAATACGGCTATAAAGTCAAAGTGTTTACTCATAAACCCGAAAACGTAGGTGTATGGTCGATTTATATAGATAAAGAAAAACCAAAAGAGATAGCTCGTTATAAAACCACCGAGCAAACAACAATTTATGAAATTACAAAAAACGGTTTAAAGAAACTCGGTGAAGAATTCGACGTCGAGCAAGTTTTAGGCGAAGCAATAAAAGACGAACTTCTTAAAAGACTTGACGACTATGCAAAAAACACGTCGGAAAGCGACGTGAAAAACCTTAGGGTGCAAAAGGATATAAAACGCGAAATTTTGTCCGTCTACGATATGCTAAGCGAAACCGACAAAAACGAATACAAGGAATTTTTCCGCAAAATCAAATACGGAAGTGCGCCGAAAATAGTCACAAAAGCCGACCGCATTGTGATTAAAAAAGGCGAAAAAATAGATTTACGCTCTTTGATTAGCATAACCGACGCAGAGGATATAGTCATTGACAGCTCGGCGGCGAGCGTTGAAACAAAATTGAATACCGACAAGATCGGCACGTATTCGGTAAAATATAGCGTTTCGGACTATGACAAAAACAACGCAACGGCAACAATAGAAATCGTTGTCGAAGGCACTCTAAGCGGCGGCAAGATTGCAGGCATAGCAGTGGGCGTGTTAGCGGCGGTAGGAGTAGTTACCGCGGCAGTAGTTATAGTCATAAAGAAAAAGAGAAAATAAAGCAAAATTGTTTTATGAAAAACAACAAACGTTAGTTTAGAAAAATAGTTTTATGAAAAACGACAAACGTTAGTTTAGAAAAATAGTTTTATGAAAAACGACAAACGTTAGTAAAAAAGCAAAAGCCGATTGCATAGCAATCGGCTTTTGCATTCCGATAAACTTATCTTGCGGCAAATGGGCGAAACTATATTTGTGTTAGCAAAAATGATACAACTTGCACGAAACGCAAATACCGCTTTTATAAAGCGAAAATATAACTATGTTCTGCATTGCAATTCAACCGTTTTTGCTTTTTGTTGACATATAGTTTTCGATTTGGTAAAATTTAATAAGAAACAAGTCGGAGAGAATATGAAATCGATTTTAATTAAACTCGACGTTGCCGAAAGCGTTAAAAACTTTGTTGCAATAGTTGAAAAATATCCGTTTGAAATTGATTTGCGTTGCGGCAGACACGTTGTAAATGCCAAGTCGGTTTTGGGAATATTGAGCCTTGACCTTAATTCGCCTGTGGTGGTTGAAGTTTACACGGACGATTGTCAAGATTTGGTCGGCGAACTTGCGCCGTTTATTGTGTAGGGCTATGACAAACGTAAGGGGAAAATTTAATTATTTTGCTTGTGTGGCGGTTGTGATTGTCGCCCTGCTTTTGGTTGCGATTTTGCCTTCAAAAGTTGCGTTTGCTACAAGCGATATGACTTTTTGCGTTTTATCCTATTATGAGTCAGGTGACAATCAAAACGGCAAAAGTCAAAATAGCAACGGCGGTTATCAAATAGTCGGTCCAAGCGGCGGCTATCAAAACGGCAATTACCAAATTGTGGAAAATGAAAGCGGCAGTCAAAACGGCAATCAAATTGTGGAAAATGAAAGCGGCAGTCAAAACGCCGAGAATGAAAACGGCAATTTAAATCAAAAGACTTTAAGATACAAGGTTTATCTTTTAAAACCGCAAACTTCGGAAAACGAACAAACTTTGGAGAGCGGACAAATTTCGGAGAATACACAAGGCTCGCAAAATACGCAAGAAGAATTTAGCCGAAATTATTTTGTCGGCGATTATGATAATTTGCAAGACGCATTAGGTATAGCTAACGAGTTCAGGGATTTTCAACAAAATCAAAACGAAACGGAAAGTATAACCGTAAAAAAGAGAGTCGTGTTTGGCTCTACGCTTGACGAACGGACGAACGAGGTTTTGGGCGAGTGCGTTTTCGATAAGAACGAGCCGATAGAGTTTTACTATTCCGACTTGGTGTTGTCGGGAAAAATTACTTCTGCAAAATCGGACGTTTTGTTCAAGGTAAGCCGCGCCCAACAGTCAAATTCTGTCTTTATAGCGGACGGACTTAGTTTGTCAAAAGGCAAAATCGAAATCGTGCAAAACGACAGCTTTGCCGACGTTACGCTTTGCGGCGAGTGCAAGTTGACGCTTTCGACAAATTCGCCGTTTACGGCAGACGGACTTAGCGGCAGCGTTACGCTTGAATGGCAGGGTGAAAAGGAAGCGGACAAAACGATTGTTGCCTATATAAAAGGCAACACAAACGTTAAGGCAATCGAAGTTGACGGATATTTTGTCAAACAAGTTGCGTCAGACAACGGCGCAGTCGGCGTGCTTAGTTTGAAAAAACTGTCGGACGGAAATACGAACAACGGCTTGTCGGATAAAGCTATTGCAGGCATTGTCGTAGGCTCGGTTTTGGGCGGTTCGGCGGTTTTGGGCGCAACGGGATTTTCAATATCTTGGTTTGGCGTTAAAAAAAGAACTTGGTCGGATTTAATCGACTTCTTTAAAAGACTAAGGAACAGTAAGGAATATAAGATAGGCAAAAAAGCAAGAAAAATCAAAAAGAAAATCGAAAAAAAGAAAAAACGTGAAGAAAAACGCCGCCAAAAGGAAGCAAGGAAAAACGGCAACGGAATGAATTATTTTAATTGATAAAGTTGTTGACATCTTAAACGTGCAGTGTTAAACTAAGGCTATGAAAAAAACAATTATCGCAAACGCATATTATTATTTTTACTTTTATGGCTTCAATAAGTCATAATTTTTGCGTGCGGTAATATAAGCAAACTTTAAACCGTTACGTAAGTAGCGGTTTTTTAATATAAGGAGAACAGAATATGATTATCGTAGTTAAAAACGACGGAGAAAAGAAAAGAGTAGACAACCTAACGAATTGGATAAAGGGTTTAGGGCTTGATATTCACTATTCAAAGGGCGAGACGAGTACCATTCTCGGAGTAATCGGCGACACTTCAAAGGTGGATATCGACCTTATTCGTTCGCTTGACATAGTAGAAAGCGTAACGAGAATTCAAGAGCCGTATAAAAAGGCGAACAGAAAATTTCATCCCGACGATACGATAATCGAAGTCGGCGGACACAAAATCGGCGGCAATTATTTTCAAATTATCGCAGGGCCTTGCTCGGTGGAATCGGAAAAACAAATAATAGAAGTTGCGAAAGCCGTCAAAGAGTCGGGCGCGACTTTGCTTCGCGGCGGCGCGTTTAAACCGCGTACAAGTCCGTATGCGTTCCAAGGTATGCGTGGCGAGGGCATAGAGCTTTTACTTAAAGCAAAAGCCGAAACGGGAATGCCGATTGTAACCGAAATTATGAGCGCAAGTCATCTCGATATGTTCCGTGACGTTGACGTAATTCAAGTCGGCGCAAGAAATATGCAAAACTTCGAGCTGTTAAAGGAACTCGGAAGAACCGACAAACCGATTTTGCTTAAAAGGGGCTTTGCGAATACGATTGAAGAATGGCTTATGAGCGCAGAATATATAATGTCGGAAGGCAACGAAAAGGTCATTCTTTGCGAACGCGGAATAAGAACGTTCGAGCCGATGACAAGAAATACGCTCGACCTTAGCGCGATACCGCTTCTTAAAGAAAAGACGCATCTTCCTATTTTGGTGGACCCGTCGCACGCAAGCGGTATAAGCAGACTTGTTCCTCCGCTTTCGCTTGCGGCAGTCGGAGCAGGCGCGGACGGACTGGAAATCGAAGTGCATAACAATCCGTCAAAGGCACTTTGCGACGGAGCTCAATCGGTGACACCTGCGCAATTCGACGCGCTCTCAAAAAAAATCAACGTTATGCTTGACTTGGTCGGCAAGCAAAGGGACTGATATGAAAATAGGAATAGTAGGGTTAGGTCTTATCGGCGGCTCGATGGCAAAGGCATTGAAAGTGGCAGGACACGAAGTTTTCGGGCGTGACAACGACGAAAGCGTATTACAAAAAGCGGTTTTAATCGGCGCGATAGACGACGTTTTAACCGATGAAATTATAAGCGATATCGACTATCTTATCGTTTCCGTCTATCCGCAAGGTACGATTGATTTGTTAAACGAGCTTGTTCCGAAATTAAAGGACGGAGCGATTGTGAGCGACTTGTGCGGTTTAAAAAGGAACGTCGTTGCGGAAATGACAAAACTCAAAAAACAATATCCGCAAATTCAATTCGTTGCGCTTCACCCGATGGCAGGCAAGGAATACTCGGGAATAAAGTATTCTTCGCCGCTCTTATACGAAGGCGCGTCGCTGCTTGCGGTCAACGTCGATTCGCCTATCGAAGTGCTTGCGAAAGTCAAATCGATTATGATTGGCGTAGGCTTTAAAGGAATGGTCATCACGACTGCTGACGAACACGACAAGATGATTTCGTACACTTCGCAACTTGCGCACATAGTTTCGAGCTCATACGTTCAGAACGAAATGGCAGACGAAATTTACGGTTTTACGGCAGGCAGTTTCAGAGATATGACAAGAGTAGCAAGGCTCAATCCGAAAATGTGGACGGAACTTTTGACGGACAATCGCGACTATCTTTTAACCGAACTTACAGACCTTATAAGACAACTAAACGAATTTAAAGAGTGCCTTGAAAATAACGACAGAGACAAACTTTATGAAAAACTCAGCCGCGGCAACGAAATCAAATGTGATATCGAAAGCGGAATAAGACAAAAAACCAAGGAGCGTTTCGACAATGGATATAACGGTTAACGCTTCGACGCCGTACAAAGTTATGGTCGGCTCGAAAGGCGTAGACAGATTAAAAAACTTCATAGACGAAATAAAACCTGTAAAACCGCAAAAGATTTTGCTTTTTTCGGACAGCAACGTTTTTAAACTCTACGGCAGTCAAATGATTGACAGGCTTGGCGGTTACACGGTTGTGCCTTACGTCTTTAAGGCAGGCGAAAAGCGCAAAAGAATGAAAACCGTTTTAAAGGCGTTGAATCTTATGGCTAAAAACGAGTTTTCGAGAAGTGACTTGGTCCTTGCGTTAGGCGGTGGCGTTGCGGGCGATATGGCAGGCTTTACCGCATCGATATATATGCGCGGCATAAAGTGGATAAACGTTCCGACAACATTGCTCGCTATGATAGACAGCTCTGTCGGCGGCAAAACGGGAGTAGACTTAAGTTGCGCCAAAAATATGATAGGCTCGTTTTATCAGCCGTCGCTTGTTGTTTGTGACAACGACTTTTTGAATACGCTTCCGAAAGACGAATGGAAAAACGGAATCGGAGAAGGAATTAAGTATGCGATTTTAGACGGCGAGATACTCGAACTCGAACTGGGACTCGACAGCGAAAACGCCGCTCGATTTGTAGACAAATGCGTTCGCATAAAAAAACGCATAGTCGAAGAAGACGAAAAGGAATCGGGAGCAAGAATGTTTTTAAATCTCGGTCATACTTACGGACATGCCGTCGAAAAACTCAGTAAATATAAAATTCCGCACGGCATTGCCGTCGGCGCAGGACTTAGATGGATAATCGACGTTGCAACTGCTACGGAAGTTATGGAAGAAGGCGAAGACGACGCAAAAATGGTCGCGCTTTTGGACAAATACGAAATGCCGTATATAAAGTATAAAAAAGAAAAAATGATAAAGGCAATCTGGTCGGACAAAAAGAGAAAAGGCGACAACATATCTCTTATTATTCCGTCCGGTTTCGGAAATTGCGGAATTGTGGAATTTGACAAAAAATCGGTCGAGGATTTGCTTTAATGAATTTGGAAATTATAAAGTCGAACTTAAAAGGCGAAGTTTATGCGCCGACGTCAAAGTCGCTTTTTCACCGCGCGCTTATTGTAGCGTGCATATCGAAAGGCGAGTCGGTTTTACACGGCGATTATTCGTCGGACGACGTTATGATGACAATACACGCACTCGAAGCGCTCGGAGCGAAATTCGACTTTAAAGACAGAGAAATCGTTTGTTACCCTATCGAAAAGGTCGAAACGGCTAAAATAGATTGCGGTGAAAGCGGTTCGACTCTTCGATTTATTTTGCCGCTTGCGTCGGCTTTGGGAGTCAAAGCTACGTTCGGCGGCAGGGGAAAATTGGGCAATAGACCGATAGGCGAACTGCTCGAAGAATTAAAAGGAATAAAAACCGATTATGACGGCGGCTTGCCGTTTTCGATAAACGGAAAACTTGAAAACGGTGACTATGAGATAGACGGAAGCGAAAGTTCGCAATTTGTTTCGGGACTTATGATGAGTATGCTGACGCTTGACGGCGAGCATAAATTGAAACTGAAAGGACTAAAAAGCCGTCCTTACGTTGATTTGACCTTGTCGGTTATAACGGCGTTCGGCGGAAAAGTCGAGCAAGACGGGGACGATTACGTTGTAGACGGCTCGGCGTTAAAGGGAAGAGATTTCGATATAGAAGGCGACTTTTCGGGAGCAAGTTTTTTATTTGCGCTCGGCGCGTTAAACGGCGACGTCAAAATTTCGGGGCTTAATGACCGTAGCAAACAAGGCGACAAAGCGTTTTTGAATCTTCTTAAAAAAATGAACGCTAAAATAACTTTTGACGAAAACGCCTACCGTGTCGAAAAAAGCGAACTAAGCGGCGCGGATTTTGATTTTTCCGATTGTCCCGACATTGCGCCGATTGCCGCAGTCGTTATGGCAAGGGCAAAAGGCATAAGTCGTATCTACGGAGCAAACAGGCTCACGGCAAAAGAGAGTGACCGAAAGCAGGGTATAATCAAAATGCTGACAGCGCTCGGAATTAAAGTTAAAGACTTAGGCGATACGCTCGAAGTAGAAGGCGGCGAATTTAAACCTTGCGTTTTGGACGGACAAGCCGACCACCGAATGGTTATGTCGGGGGCAGTCGCTCTTAGCCTTTGCGGCGGAGTCGTGACCGATTGCGAAGCGGTGAGCAAGTCGTACAAAAACTTTTTTGACGACTTTAAGAGTTTAGGAGGAAGATATGTTCGATAAACTTAGCGTTGAGATTTTCGGAGAATCACATTCGCCGAATATCGGCGGCACTATAAAAGGATTGCCTGCCGGTTATAAAGTCGACGTTCAAGAATTGAAACGATTTTTGGCAAGGCGAAGCAGCTGTGAGTTTTTTACGACGCCGCGCCATGACAGCGACGAATTTGAAATAAACGGTTTGGACTGCGGTTCGACGAGTGAAGAAATTAAAGTCGTCATTCAAAACAAAAACGTTAAGAGTTCGGATTACGACAAAATCAAAGTCGTTCCTAGACCGTCACACGCCGATTACCCTTGCTATGTCAAGTACGGAAAAATTCCGAGCGGCGGTGGAAGATACTCCGGAAGAATGACTGCGCCGCTGACCGTGTTAGGCGGAATAGCTAAGCAAATTTTAAAGCAACGCGGAATCGAAGTCGAAGCAAAAGTTTTTTCAATAGGCGGAATAGAAAACACTTTTTCTGCGGAAAAGGCAAATCAAAATTTGCTTTGCGAAGAGATTTTAAAAAAGCTTGAAGACGTAAAGAAAATGGGCGACAGTCTGGGCGGAATAGTCGAATGCAAGGTGACGGGACTTCCGATAGGCATAGGCGATTATCTGTTCGAAGGTTTAGAAGGAAAAATTGCGGCGAACGTGTTTGCTATCCCTGCCGTCAAAGGCGTCGAATTCGGACGAGGCTTTGAACTTGCCAAGATGACGGGAAGCGAGGCAAACGACGCTTTGAGAGTTATAGGCAGCAAAGTCGAAATCGTAACCAACAATATGGGCGGAATAAACGGCGGAATGACAAACGGAAATCCCGTTGAGTTCAAAGCGGCGTTTCACCCGACGCCGACTATCGGCATAAGCCAAGACAGCGTCAATCTAATAACTATGCAAAACGAAAAAACAGAAGCGGTCGGTCGTCACGACGTGTGCTTTGTCACAAGGGCGGTCGTTGTTGTGGAGGCCGTGGCGGCTCTTGCGATTTTAGATGAAATATTAGAGGAGAACGTATGGAAGAATTAAGAAACAAATTGAACGAAATAGACGACGAAATCGTAAAGCTTTATCTTAAACGTATGGAAGTAGTAGCCGATATCGGCAAAGAAAAAGATTTAAAAAGATTGCCGATTACCAGCGGCAAGCGTGAAAAGGAAGTCTTGGACAGAATTACGGCTTCCGCTACGCCCGAAATGAAAAAATATCTGACGATGCTTTATCAGACTATTTTTGAAACGTCCAAAGCATATCAAACCAATTTTACGTCCAAGGACACAAAGCTGACTGCCGAAATTAAATCGAAATTGCTTGACGGCTATAAGAAGTTTCCGACAAGCGCGGCAGTTGCCGTGCAAGGAGTTGAGGGGGCGTATTCCGAAAGCGCGGCAAGACGAATTTTTGAAGACGCGTCACTCAGTTTCTGCAATTCTTTCGAAAGCGTATTCAGAGCCGTTGACAAAGGACTTTGCAAATACGGCGTTTTGCCGATAGACAACAGCACGTTCGGCACGGTCGGCAGGGTTTATGATTTGCTTAACGAATATAAGTTTTATATCGTAAAGAGTGTCAAGCTCGAAATTAAGCACAGTTTGCTTGCAAAAGCGGGCGTAGAGCTTAAAGACATAAAGGAAGTCATATCGCACGAACAAGCAATCGGACAATGCGCCGAGTTCATTGAAAAATCGGGACTTAAAGTGACTCTCGTTCAAAATACGGCTGTTGCCGCCGAAACGGTCGCAAACAGCGACAGAAACGATATTGCGGCGATTGCGTCTGCGGAATGCGCTTCGATTTACGGCTTGAAAGTTTTGAAAAGCGGAATACAAAACGAAGAAGAAAATTATACGCGCTTCATCTGCATTTCAAAAGATTTAGAACTTTATGAAGACGCAAATCGTATCAGTCTTGTACTAGGGCTTCCGCATAAGTCGGGAAGTTTGTATCGTACGCTTTCGAGATTTTCCGCATTGAACTTAAACCTTACGAAACTTTCTTCAAGACCTGTTGCAGGAACGGAATTCGAATATCTTTTTTATCTCGATTTCGAGTCGAACGTGGCGAAAAACGAAGCGCTTTCGATAATCGCCGAACTCGACAACGAGTGCGAAAGTTTCGCTTTCTTAGGTAGTTATCAGGAAATAGCATAGATAATAAAATCTCAAATAAAACGCTTTTGTCCTATATTGCAAAAGGCTCGGCTTTGTCGTATAATTGTGGGCGAAGGCGTTTTGCGATTTAGGCAAAACCAAAACGGAAAAGTTATGTACTATTTAATCGGCGAAAAACTTAAACACAGCTATTCAAAAACCATTCACAACGGTCAGGGTTTTGAATATGAGCTTAAAGAGTTAGACCGTGGCGAAGTGGGCGATTTTTTGACAAGCCGAAATTTCGACGGACTTAACGTCACAATTCCGTACAAGGAGAGCGTTTTGCCTTACATCGAAAAATCGAAACTTGTAGAAAGCGTCGGCGCGTGCAATACGATTGCGAAAAGAGACGGAAAACTTTTTGGATTTAACACCGACGTATTCGGACTTAAAAAAGCATTAATCGAAAAGAAAATAGAAGTGAACGGCAAAAAAACGCTTATTCTCGGAAGCGGCGGAGCGTCCAAAGCGGCGGTTAAAGCAGTGACGGAGCTCGGCGGCAATCCTATCGTCGTTTCGAGAAAAGGCGAGAATAATTACGACAATTTGTTTTTGCATTATGACGCAGGCGTAATTATAAACGCAACGCCCGTCGGAATGAGTCCCGATTGCGACGGCAGGATTTTGGATTTAAAGCCTTTCAAAAATCTTGACGGCGTTATGGATTTTATTTATAACCCCGACAAAACGCCGCTTATTATGCAAGCGGAAGAGCTTGGCTTAAAGTGGCAAAACGGACTTAGCATGCTCATCTGGCAAGCCTTGGCAAGCGAAGAACTTTTCACAGGAAAAGCTAAAGACGAAACCGAAATTTCGATAGACAAAAGGCCGAATTTGTTTTTAAAAAATATTGTGCTTATCGGAATGCCTTTTAGCGGCAAGAGCACGATAGGGAAAGAGCTTAGCCGCATTTGCGGATTCGAGTTTGTTGACGTCGACGAAGAAATCGAAAGACAAGGGAAAACGATTCCCGAGATTTTTGCAAGCGGCGGCGAAAGCGAATTTAGAAAAATCGAAAAGACCGTAATAAGAGAAATCGCCAAAAAGTCGCAAAAGATAATTGCGACAGGCGGCGGAGCGGTGCTTGACGGAGAGAACGTATACAACTTAAAGCAAAACGGAGTTTTGGTTTTGCTTAATCGCGACGGAATTCCGAGCGACCTTAACGGAAGACCGCTCGTTAAAAATTCAGACGATTTTGCGGCATTAAAAGAAAAGCGCAAAAACTATTATATGGCGGCGCAGGACGTTATCGTTTCAAACGACAAAGACATAGGAGCGGTGGCAAGAGAAATTTTAAAAAAGGTGGGTTTAGATGAAAATATTAGTTCTTAACGGCGTAAACTTAAATTTATTGGGACTTCGCGAACCCGAACTTTACGGCAAAAATACCTATAAGGATTTAGTACGCTTTATAAAGGAAAAAGCAAAATCGATAGGCGTTAAAGTTAAAGTTTGCCAGTCGAACAGCGAAACCGAAATCGTAGAAAAAATTCAACTCGCATACGGCCGCTACGACGGACTTATCATAAATCCCGCCGCATTTACGCATACGTCGGTTGCGATTTTAGACGCTATAAAAGCAGTCGATATCCCTACCGTCGAAGTCCATTTGACGGACGTAGACAGCCGCGAAGATTTTCGCAAAATCAGTTACGTTTCGCTCGTTGCGTTCAAGAAAATTTCGGGCAAAGGGTTTGACGGATACGCCGAAGCTCTTGACGCAATGAAGGAAAAACTAAGCGAAAAAAACAAAGGTTAAATCGTTGAAAAACGATTTGGCATAGGGTATAATATAAAAAGTCAGAATTGAAGGCAAGGCTGTACCTTGTTTGTAAAACGAAAAAGCCAAAGCGGAGTTTTTCGTTAAACCGACAAGATAATTCTGGCAAAACTTAAATGTTTTGCGGTCTGTCATAAAATCGCTTTTAATGAGTAATATAGTTCGGGCAATAAATAGACATAAGAAAGCGATAAAAATAAATATGGGAACGGGCTATAAAATAAGACAAAGGCAGACAAATAAACAGTTTTTAAATAAGGCAAAACCAAGTAAAATATAGTCAATAAAAAAAAGGAAGCGTATATGAAAAACATTCTTGTTACAGGCGGCGCAGGCTTTATTGCGTCACACACAAACGTAGTTTTATTGAATGGCGGATACAACGTCGTTGCTGTCGACAACTTTTGCAACAGCGATATAAGCGCAGTAGAAAACGTCGAAAAAATTACGGGCAAAAAAGTAAAGTTTTATGAAGGCGACGTTCGCGACGAAAAACTCATGAATAAGATTTTCGACGAAAACGATATTTATGCCGTCATACATTTCGCAGGACTTAAAGCGGTCGGCGAAAGTTGCGCAAAGCCGCTTTTGTATTATGACAACAATATGACTTCGACTTTCGTTTTATTGAAAGTAATGGCGGCGCACGGCGTGAAGAATTTTGTATTCTCGTCGTCGGCAACGGTTTACGGCACGCCCGAAAAATTGCCGCTCACAGAAGACAGCCCCGTCGGCGGAGTCACAAACCCTTACGGCGCAACAAAGTTTATGCTTGAAAATGTATTAAAAGACGTTTACAAGGCAGACAACAGCTGGCATATCGCTTTGCTTCGTTATTTCAATCCTGTCGGAGCGCACGAAAGCGGACTTATCGGCGAAGATCCGAACGGAATTCCAAACAACCTTATGCCTTTTGTGGCAAAGGTTGCGGCAGGCATTTTGCCTTGCGTAAAGGTTTTCGGAAACGATTATCCGACGCCGGACGGAACGGGAGTCAGAGATTATATTCACGTTATGGACCTTGCGGAAGGTCATCTTGCGGCGCTTAACAATATCGAAAAGTTCGGCGCGACCGCAGTCAATCTCGGAACGGGAATAGGGTATAGCGTACTCGATATGATTAAAGCGTTTTCAAAGGCTTGCGGACATCAGGTTCCGTACGAAATCGTAGACAGACGTCCGGGTGACGTAGCGTCTTGTTATGCAAGTCCCGACTTTGCAAAGGAATTTATCGGTTGGAGCGCAAAAAGGAATCTCGACGATATGTGCGCGGACTTGTGGCGTTTTCAATGCAACAAGAAAAAGCAAAATTAGGTTTATAAAGTTTATAGCTAAATTTAAAAACAGATTTGTAAAACCCGAATGGCGGAGATTCGATTGCCGCTTAGATTAAAACGGCAACTAAGAAGGCAACGAAAATGCCACCAAAAGGTATGGGTAGAAAAACAAGAATGCAACCGAAAGGTTGCATTTTTTATTAATGATACGCATTTTATAGAGCTTTAAAAACATATCGAATTTTATTTGGTTTTATTTTAAGTCGTCGATAGGTTTTAAACATTAAGTTAAGTATAGCGCAACGAATGGCGTTATATCAAGTGACAACACAAGTTGCCGCACGACTGTTTACTAAATGCGTTTATGCCGATATTACCATAGGTCAAAACGACGTTAAGTTAAAATTCTATCGTATCGCCTGTTTGAAGATATTTTATATCATCGCCTAAAATTTCTTTGAGTTTTTTAAAGCCTTCGATTCCCGTGCAGTGCATAGTGTAGTAGGTCGAATTGAAAGATTTTAGGGTTTGCGCAAGTTCTTCGATGTATTCGTCCGATTCGATTAAATCTCCGAGTTGAAGATGGAAACCGCCGATTACAATCATAGGATATTCGCCTGAAATTTCTCTTGCTCGTTCCATTGCGTTTGCTATGCCTAAGTGCGCGCAACCGCATATAAGCACGCTTACCGCTCCGTCGAAAAGCAAAACGTATTGTTCGTGGTCGAATTCGTCAAGGCAGACGAAATCGCCGTCGCGTTTGAAAAGCGTAAGATTGAGCGACGAAGCAGGGTAAATTTCTTCGGAAGCTTTGAAGATAACGGTATCGTCGTCGAGCATAAGGCCGCCGTCTAACGGAATTATTTGTTCGTTTGTCAGAACGTCACTGCTGAGACCTATGCTTTTCGTTTCGCCGTTTTTCATTGAAAGTAAATCGGAAAAAGAGTCGACTTGCAAATAAACTTTTGCCGTGTCGTTCTTTTCAAGAAACGCGTTAAGTCCGCCGCAATGGTCGTTGTGTCCGTGCGACAAAATGCAATAGTCGATTTTTGAAAGGTCGACGCCCAGCTTTTCAGCGTTTAAGGCAAACGCAGGTGACGCTCCCGTGTCTATAAGAATTTTTTTATTACCTGTTTCGGCGTATATGCTAAGTCCGTGTTCGGTTTTAAAGCCGTCAACGGGTTTGTCATCGATAAGTACGGTAAATTTCATAAGCACCTCCATAAATATAGTCGGTCAAAACGTGAATTTTGTCAATACCGAAATTCGGCAAAATTCGATTATTTTTTTGACGCGGCAAAATTCGACGCGCCTAAAAACTTTGTCAAGTTCAATTCTATCACATACGTATTATAACAAACTATACGTTAAAATGCTGATTTTTACACAATTATTCTTTTATTTTGTCGAACTTTGCAATAAACGTTTACGGACAAAAAGCGGCGAAATATTTAAGCTGAAATTTGTGGCAAAAAATCGAAAACAATGGGAAAGGCGTATGTTATTAGAAACAGAAAAGGGTGAACGTAATTTAGAAATCGGTTTGTGTTTTGTTAATCGTATTGTCGTTTTTTTTAAAGTGCAAGAGAGCTTTTTACAAATGTTTCAAAAGAAAAACGCGCCGCAAATGCGGCGCGCGAATTTTTAGTCTGTTAAAATTTGACTTATTTAATGACGTCTACCCCGATATAAGGTCTGAGAACTTCAGGGACGGTTATGCTGCCGTCTTCGTTTTGATAGTTTTCGATGACAGCCGCCGTCGTTCTGCCGATTGCAAGACCAGAGCCGTTCAAGGTATGGACGAATCTTGTTTTGCCGTTTTCCTTAAAGCGGATATTAGCTCTTCTTGCCTGATAATCTACAAAGTTGCTGCACGAAGAAATTTCGACGTATCTGTTGTAGCTCGGAAGCCATACTTCGATGTCATAAGTTTTTGTAGACGAGAAACCAAGGTCGCCCGTGCAAAGCGTCACTACCCTGTAAGGGAGTCCTAAGAGTTGAAGTATTTTTTCTGCGTCGCGAGTCAAACTTTCGAGTTCCTCGAAGCTGTGGTCAGGATGAGCGAATTTGACGAGTTCGACTTTGTTGAATTGGTGTTGACGTATAAGTCCGCGAGTATCGCGACCTGCCGAACCTGCTTCGCCACGGAAGCAAGCGCTGTATGCGCAATATTTGATAGGAAGTTGTTCAGCCGCCAAAACGTCGCCGCGGTGAAGGTTAGTGACAGGTACTTCTGCCGTCGGAATGAGATAGTAGTTTGTGTTTTTGATTGCAAACATATCTTCTTCAAATTTAGGAAGTTGACCCGTGCCGTACATAGAATCGCGATTGACCATAAACGGAGGGAAAATTTCGGTGTAGCCGCTCTTAGCGTGCGTGTCGAGCATAAAGTTCATAATTGCACGCTCTAACTTTGCGCCCCAGTTTCTGTAAACGGTAAATCTTGTGCCGGTAATTTTGCCCGCTTGTTCCCAGTTGAACATATTAAGGTCAAGACCTAAATCCCAATGCGCCTTTGGCTCGAAACCGAAATTCTTAGGCTCGCCCCATTTTCTCTCTTCGCGGTTTTGGTCGCTGTCCGTGCCGAAAGGAACGGTTTTGTCGGGAAGGTTAGGGATAGCGTACATAAGCTCTTTAAGCTCTGATTCGATTTCCGAAAGTTTATCGTCGAGTTCTTTGATTTTGTCGCCTTCGGCTCTCATTTTATTGACGAGTTCGTCGGCATTTTTGCCTTCGCGTTTAAGAGTTGCGATTTCTTGCGAAACCTTATTCTTTTGCGCTTTCAAATTTTCGACTTCTTTGATTATTTCTTTTCTTGCAGCCGCAAGTTCCGCTACCTTGTCGATAGGGTATTTGCCGCTTCTTTTGCTAAGAGCTTCTTTTACAAGCTCGATGTTTTCACAAACAAATTTAACGTCTAACATATATTCTCCTTAAACTATGAAGTTTATCAATCTTCCTTTAATTACGATTGCTTTTTTGATTGGCGTATCGCTTAGTTGGTCTGCGATTACTTTTTTTGCCGCCGCTTCGATTTCTTCGTTCGACGCGCTTTGTGAAACGACGACCTTGCCTCTGATTTTGCTGTTTATCTGAACGACGAGTTCGACTTCGTCACGGACGAGAGCTTTTTCGTCGTACGTCGGATACGATTTGTTGAACACCGAGTATTCTCCGCCGAGCATTTCGTTAAGCTCTTCTGCAAAGTGCGGAGCAAGCGGAGCAATCAAAAGCACGACGTCGTTTATGCAGTCTTTGAAAAGCGAGTTCTTTTCTTTGACGGCTTTGTCATAGTTGTACATAGCGTTGACAAATTCCATAAGACGCGCGATTGCCGTGTTGAACGAAAACGCCTTAATGTTTTCGGCCATAGACTTAATCGTGTTGTTGCGGACAAAGTTAAGTTCCTTTTCTTCCGCACCGAACGGAGCGACGACAAACTTTTCGTTTGCTTTAGCGACAAGTCTTTCGATTCTTTCAAAGAAACGTTGAATTCCGTCAAGTCCGTTTTCGTTCCACGGTCCGCCTTCGACGTACGAGAAGCAGAACATAAGATAGAATCTGAAAATGTCCGAACTGTATTTTTGAATACAATCGTCAGGCGAAACTACGTTGCCGCGGGATTTGCTCATCTTGTTGCCGTCAGGACCTAAAATAGTGCCTTGGTGGACGAGCGACAAGAACGGTTCGTCAAAGTTTATATAGCCCATATCTTTAAGTGCTTTTGTGATAAAGCGAGCATAAAGAAGGTGCATACAAGCGTGTTCTGCTCCGCCGATATATTTATCGACAGGAAGCATTTTGTTTATAAGTTCCGTATCGAACGGCTCTTTGTCGTTTTTGTTGTCAGGGTAGCGAAGATAATACCAGCTGCTGCAAACGAAAGTGTCGAGAGTGTCCGGATCACGGCGCGCAGGGCGACCGCAGACAGGGCAGACGGTGTTCATAAATTCTTCGCTTTTTAAAAGCGGCGATTTTCCGTCAGGCGTAAAGTCGACGTTGTATGGAAGTCTGACAGGCAAGTCCTTTTCCGGAACGGGAACAGTGCCGCAGTGGTCGCAGTAGACGACAGGGATAGGCGCGCCCCAATATCTTTGACGAGAAACGAGCCAGTCGCGAAGTCTGTAATTCGTTTTAAGTTTTCCTTTGCCTTGCTTTTCGAGTTTTTCGGTGATGGCTTTAATGGCGTCTTCGCTCTTCATTCCGTCAAACTCTTCGCTGTTGCAAAGCACACCCTTTTCGCAGAAAGGAAGCTCGTCATTTTCGCCGTTTGCGCTTTTAATAACTCTGTTTATAGGCAAGCCGTATTTTTTTGCAAAAGCGAAGTCACGCTCGTCGTGCGACGGAACGCCCATAACAGCGCCCGTGCCGTAAGACGCAAGAACGTAGTCAGCGATAAGAACAGGGACTTTCTTTCCGTTGACAGGGTTTATGGCAAATGCACCCGTCATAACGCCGCTCTTTTCGCGCGTGGTCGAAAGTCTGTCGATTTCCGTTGCTTTTGAACATTCGAGTTTATAATTTTCGACGGCTTCTTTTTGCTCAGGCGTTGTGATTTTATCGACAAGCGGATGTTCGGGTGCAAGCACGACGTAGCTGACGCCGTAAATGGTGTCTGCTCTTGTGGTGAAGACCTTGAACGTTTCGCCCGTGGTAAGTTGAAATTCGATTTCGCTTCCGAAAGACTTGCCTATCCAGTTCTTTTGCATAAGTTTCGTCTTTTCGGGCCAATCGAGCTTGTTTAAGCCGTCCAAAAGTTGTTCGCTGTAATCGGTGATTTTAAAGAACCATTGAGTAAGGTTTTTCCTTATGACTGTCGTACCGCATCTTTCACATTCGCCGTTTACTACTTGCTCGTTTGCAAGAACGGTGTTGCACGACGGACACCAGTTGACAGGCGCTTCCTTGCGGTAGGCAAGTCCGTGCTTATAAAGTTGAAGGAAAATCCATTGCGTCCATTTGTAATAGTCGGGCATACAGGTTTTGATTTCATAGTCCCAATCGAACGTCGCGCCCATTGCTTTAAGTTGCGTTTCCATAGTCGCAATATTTTTAAGGGTGCTGTCTTCGGGATGAATGCCTGTTTTTATAGCATAGTTCTCGGCAGGAAGACCGAATGCGTCAAAGCCCATAGGTTGAAAAACTTCATAGCCTTGCATACGCATAAATCTTGCATAGCTGTCTGCAGGTCCGTAGTTGAACCAATGCCCTGCGTGAAGTTTCGCGCCCGAAGGATATGAAAACATTTCGAGAACGTAATACTTTTTGTCGATGCGTGATTTGTCGAAGCTGTAAAGTTTTGTGTCAGCCCATTTTTGTTGCCACTTTTTTTCAATAGTTTTAAAATCCATATTATATACTCCGAATAACTTATATTATAATAATACCTAAAAAAAGTAATGTCAAATATTTAACAATTCGTTACGTTTTAGTTGTGCCGATTATTTTGATAAAATACATTGAAAGTTCGTTGTTGCTTATTGTTTGCTGTTTACGCCTTTTAAAAACAGAGTATTTAAAAAGATATGAAAAATATGTTTTTGATTAAATTTAATTAAAGTTGTTTGATTGAAAAAGGCTTGCTTTAATCGAGCTTTGTTTAAAGCGATTTTGTTAATACTTAGTAAAACAAGTTTTGAACGAACATACTTTATCAAAAATCGCTTGTAAAGGCGCTTTTGACAACTTATGTAAATAAATGATAACGTGTTTTTAAAAACGGAAAACGCTTGTCAAGCGGTGGGATTTATAATAAACTATCGATATGAATTGTCCGCTGTACAGCCTTTTGGAGAAAAAGGCGAATGAAAATTTAAAAAGGTTTTGTATGCCGTCGCACGCAGGAGAAGAGCTGACGCCGCTGTATAACAGCGCAAAGTTCGATTTCACCGAGCTTGATTTTTCGGACAACTTGTTAAATCCTACGGGCGTCATTAAAGAAGCGGAAAAACTGCTCGCAAAAAGTTACGGCTCGGACGATTGCCTTATTTTCACTTGCGGAGCGACGTCGGCGATTTGGTCGGCTTTTGCCGTCATAAAGGAAACGGGCGATAGCGTTCTTGTAGATTCATTTTCGCACAAGAGCGTGTTTGCGGCTTTGCGGAATTTTTCGCTTGACGCAGAGATTTTAAAGCGTGGCTACGACGGCGATGGCTTTCCGAAAAAACTGACCGCAAAGGATATTGAAGACCGCCTTAAAGAAAAGCAGTTTACGGCGGTTGCCGTCACAAGTCCCGATTATTTCGGAAATGTTTTGGACATAAAGGAAATTGCCGACGTTTGTCACCGTTACGGCGCAATGCTTTTTGTGGACGAAGCGCAAGGAGCGCATTTTGCGTTTTCGTCGCTTTTGCCTATAAATGCCGCAAGGTATGCCGATTTAGCGGTGGACAGTCTGCATAAAACGCTTCCCGTGTATGGGGGCGGAGCTGTCCTTAACGTCAAAAAGGAATTTGCGGAAATTGCGGCTGTTTGCAGAGCGAAAATAAACACGTCAAGTCCCAGTTACGTCATTATGGCAAGCATCGATTATGCAAGGGCGTACTATGACGAAGTCGGCGAAGACGGTTTTTTGAAATTGAAAGAAAAAACCGATGAGATAAAAAACAGGCTTTTGGGCAGGGTAAAAAACACGGATGATTTTTCAAGACTTGTCGTCAAGGCAAGCGAAAACGACTTGATAAAGTATGGTTTTTATCCCGAAATGAGTTACGGCGAGTATTGCGTGTTTATTTTGAATTTTCAAAATATGAAACACATTGACGAGCTTGTCAAGATTCTTGAAAACCAAAGCAAATTCGGCGATAAGATTTCGGGCGAGAAATTAAACGCAATCGAAATCCCGAAAAACCTAAGCAAATCTTGCGGAAAGAAAGGTTTTGTGTCGCTTTGTTCGGCGGAAGGAAAAATAGCCGCAACCGACGTCGGGTGTTATCCGCCGGGCGTTCCGCTCATTTTTGAGGGCGAAAGGGTAACGAAAGAAAAAATAGAATTTTTAAAGAATAAAAATGCGTTTAACCTTGTTAATAACAAAATTTATGTTATAATGGACACATACGGAGAGAACTATGCGAGGAACGATGGTGACGTTTGAGGGCTGCGACGGCGTTGGCAAAAGCACGCAACTCAGACTTTTGAAAGAGTATTTGCTTCAAACGGGGCAGGAAGCCGTTTTTGTGCGTGAACCGGGCGGAACGAAAATTTCCGAACAAATACGTTCGATTATAATGTCGGTGGCAAACGCCGAGATGACGGCTAAGACCGAAACCCTTTTGTATGCGGCAAGCAGAGCGCAACTTGTCGACGAAGTTATTCGTCCTGCTTTAAACGAAGGTAAACTTGTTATTTGCGACCGCTTTATCGATTCGTCAATCGCATATCAAGGCGGAGCAAGGGGCGTTGACGTCGATTGGGTAAAATCGATTTCCGCTTTTGCAACCGACAATTTAAAAGTCGACCTTACCGTCTTTATCGACCTTCCGCCGACCGATGCGTTCAGAACCGTCAAAAAGGAAGACCGATTAGAAGCCGAAAGCAGCGACTTCCACAAAAGAGTGTATCGCGCTTATATAGGCGAAGCGGAACGCGAACCGCACAGAATCGTTCGCATAACGCCTTGCATCGAAAAACTCGATACGCATCATAAAATTCTCAACGTACTGAGAGAGAAAGGAATTATTCATTGATGTATAATGCTTTAAGAAAGAGCCGTGCGTTTAAACTTTTTTTGAATGACATACAAAAGGGGTTGGCGCACGCTTATATTATTTCGACAACCGACGAGGACGTTTTGGTTGACTTTTTCAGACTTTTGGCTTGCGCCGTATTTTGCGAAAAAGGAACGGCGTGCGGCGAATGTGTGAAGTGCAAAACCATTCTGGATTTAAACGACCCCGACGTTATCGAAATAAATCTTGAAAAAGCGAGAATAAAAGTCGATAAAGTTAAAGACCTTGTTTCGTCGGTTTTGATAAAACCCGTAAACGGCGAGCGAAAACTCTACTATATAAATTGCGCCGACCTTATGGCAAGAGATGCGCAAAACAAACTTTTAAAGACTTTGGAAGAACCGCCCGAAGGCGTAACGATATTTTTGGGAACGGCAAATCTTTCCGCACTTTTGGACACGGTTAAGTCGCGTTGTCGCATTATACCTATCGACCGTTTTGATTTCGACACGGTGTATGCCGAAATGCTCGAAATTACGGGCGATAAAAACTTGTCTGCAGTTGCCGCCGCTTGCAGTGAGGGAAAACTGAGTCAAGCGGAAAAAATTGCGACAAGTCCCGATTATCTTCAAAGTTTTAATCTGGCAATCGAAACGCTCAAAAGGGTTAAAAAGTCCACCGACGTATTAGGCTTTATTTCGTCGGCGGAAGTCAAAAAAGAAATAGACTTAGGACTTGAACAATTCTTTACGGTTTTATCCGTTTTGATTCGAGACGTGCTTATGGCAAATATCGACGACAAACTTATTTTGTCTAAACATATAGAAGAACAAATTTCGCCGCTTAGGTCGGAGTTTTCGCAAATTGCGCTAAGCCGTTGTATTTTTGAAATCAACAAGGCGAAAGCAAAACTAAAAATGAACGTACCGAAAGAAGTGGTGCTTGAAAGACTTCTTTTTACGATATTGGAGGTAAAGTATAAATGTCGCTGATTGTAGGCGTAAAGTTTAAAAACTCGGCAAAGGTTTATTATTTCGGACCCGAGGGTATAGAATTTAACGAGGGCGACGGCGTTATCGTCGAAACCGCTCGCGGAGTGGAATACGGAACGATTGCCGTTCCGAATAAAGAAGTGGACGAAAAGGAAATCGTTCCGCCGCTTAAACCCGTAATGCGAAAGGCTACCAAAAAGGATTTGGAGCAAGTCAAACGCAACGAAGAGGACAAAGTAAAAGCACTCGACGTCATTTGCGAAAAGGCGGCGAAGCTTAATCTCAATATGAAACTTGTAGACGCCGAATATACGTTCGACCGCCACAAATTGATTTTCTATTTCACGTCTTCGGGAAGGGTGGACTTCCGTGAACTCGTTCGAGAACTCGCGGCTGTCTTTAAAGTAAGAATCGAACTTAGACAAATTTACGAGCGCGACGACATAAAAATGCGCGGCGGTCTTGCCGTTTGCGGAAGACCGTGCTGTTGCACCACGCATTTGCAGGACTTTGAAAAAGTCACCATCAAAATGGCAAAAATTCAAGGTTTGTCGCTTAATCCGCAAAAGATAAACGGCTGTTGCGGAAGACTTATGTGTTGCCTTAAATACGAAAACGATTATTACACCGAAGTGTTCAAGCAAATGCCGAAAATCGGTTCGGAAATAAAGACGAAAGACGGCAGAGCTACGGTCGAATCTAACGACCTTATTCGTCAGACGGTTACGGCAAAAGTTCAGCTTAAAGACGGTTCGATTGAAAGAAGAACGTACAAGCTCGGCGAAATCGGCGTTACGTCAAGACAGAACGCAAACGAAATCGACGACAGCAACGACGAAAAAGATAATTAAATTTGCAATAATTTATTTACAAGCAAAAACAAATATGATAAAATCAAATAAACAAAACTTAAAGGAGAAACACTATGCCAAGAGTTATTAAAGATGGTTGCATTAGCTGCGGCGCATGCGCAGACACTTGCCCGGTCGGAGCAATTACGGAAGGAGACGGAAAATACGTCATCAACGCAGAAGAATGTATAGATTGCGGAGCTTGTGAAGACGGATGTCCACAAAGCGTAATCGTTGAAGAATAATCTAAATATTTAGATTGAAATCAAAGTAGGGGAATTTACCCCTACTTTTTTATTGCAATGAAACACTATGT
>CAKQUX010000003.1 GCA_934277645.1 uncultured Clostridia bacterium
TAAAGTGGCACGCGAGCTGGGTTCAGAACGTCGTGAGACAGTTCGGTCCCTATCCATCGTGGGCGTAGGATATTTGCGAGGCTCTGCCCCTAGTACGAGAGGACCGGGGTGGACGAACCTATGGCGCACCAGTTGTCACGCCAGTGGCACAGCTGGGTAACGATGTTCGGATGGGATAAACGCTGAAAGCATCTAAGCGTGAAACCCGCCTCAAGATAAGATATCCCTAAAGAGAAATCTGAGTAAGGCCCCTTGTAGACCACAAGGTTGATAGGTCAGGTGTGTAAGCACAGTAATGTGTTCAGCTTACTGATACTAATAGGCCGAGGGCTTCAATCAAAAAATACGAACTCAAAACTTATCTCTTACTATGCAGTTGTGAATGTACGAAACATTCAACCATAACCGGTGATTATAGCGAGAAGGATCCACCTGTTCTCATACCGAACACAGAAGTTAAGCTTCTCAGCGCAGAAAGTACTTGATTGGACACGATCTGGGAGGATATGACGTTGCCGGTTTTTCAGAAAGAAAGCACTACAAAGTAGTGCTTTTTTCATGTAAAAAATATCGTGTCCAAGCAGGAGCGGTGCGACTGCATTGGTTAAAAGGATGCGACAAAGTCGGTTTAAAGAAAGCACTACAAAGTAGTGCTTTTCTTTTACTTATTTAGATATTTGCATTCAAATAAACGTGTCCAAGCAGGAGCGAAGCGACTGCATTGCTATATTAAATGATTGCTTATTGTAACAATATTATATAAGTGCAGAGCTTATAGTTTGATATGATGTAATAAACGATAGAAATATAATAAATGATATTCACTCAATGAAATTACTATTAAACAGTGTTTATTTTTGCCAATCTTATTAAGTATTTTGTGCTTAATAATTATGTAATGACAAGTAGGAGTGGCACGATAGCATTTAAGATAAATTTTGATAATGAATTTAGGTGATACGGTTTATATAACTAATTAGGAAACATTAGAAATGAAAAGAATTTAATTTTGTTATATAGTGTCTAGGTAAGGGCGAAAGAATTGCATTTAAAATAGATTTAGGCAATGAATTTAGGAGAAATCGTTTATCATAATTGTTAGGCAAATATTAGAAATAAAAAGAAAATCGTTTTATTAGATTAACCGATTGCTTATTGTAATTTTATTATTGTGCAAGGGTTAAACGATGTTATGTCAGTTCCGAAAATGCGACAGCACTTGAAGTGCGGAAACGGTAGTTAAAGAAAGCACTGCTTAGTTGTGCTTTCCTTTAACTCATTTCTAGGTGATTGCGAATTAATCTAAATAGCGTTAAAGCAAGAGTTAGACAATTGTTTAAAATGAATTTACAGCCTATAAGGTTTGGGAAACATTATAGTAAAATTATGTTTTGCTTTAAACCATATTGCAACTTGTTATTTAGCTTGAACGATAAACAGCGTTATACCAATCGCTACTTATGCGAACCTATTATTATGCCAATAGATTTTTCTCTAATGCTATTTAGTTTCAACTACCTTTCTACTATCTTGTATTCCGCATCGGTGATTGTTAGTTTTAAATCGGCAACGAAATTATAACAAATAAAGTTTGTGTAATATTGTAGCCACGCTTCATTCAAAACTAAAAATATTACGTTATTGCGATTAAGCCGCTTGATAATTGCATTATGCTAATCAATTATTATATTAAATAATTATTATGCCAATCGATTTTATGCTAACGCTATTTTATAACTATTTAATTTCGACTACTTCGTAGCCTGCATCGGTGATTGCTGACTTTAAAGCGGCGTCGTCTACAGGGTTAGAAAGATTTACGATTGCGCATTTCTTTTTCAATGAAACGTCAACCGATTTAACTCCGTCGATTGCCGCAAGAGCGTTTTTTACGTGCATAGAGCAGTGTTCGCACATCATTCCGTTGATAAAGATTTGTTTCTTCATGGTTTTCATAGTTTCTCCTTCTGCAACGTCAAAGTCGTTGCAATATGATAAATTATTTATTTCGTTTGAAATTGTTTGATTGCAATTTTTGATGCTTTTGTCTGTGCCGCAAAAAGCTGTGAGTTCTTCGCTTGAAGTGTTCTTGACAGTTTCGTCCGCTTTTTTACTTGTGGCATTGTCGGAAGCGTCTAAAACGTCTTCATCTTTTATCTCTTGCTTTGTTTCTTGCGCGTGCTTCAATTCTTTTAGTTTTTCATAAACAACCTTATCGTCGAACTGAGCTTTGCGTTTTTTAGACGTATGTTTGTTTGGATTTGCGAGATTAAGTCGTAATGCGTTAAGCACTACGCAAACGCTTGATAAGCTCATTGCCGCCGCGCCAATCATAGGATTCAAGGTCAAATTCATAGGCGGCATTGAGAAAACGCCTGCCGCAATCGGAATACAAATGCAGTTATATATAAAAGCCCAAAACAGGTTTTCTTTTACGTTCAATAGAGTTTTTCTTGAAAGAGTGATTGCTTTCGTTACGTCGGCTAAGCTAGATTTCATCAATACGACGTCTGCGCTGTCGATAGCGACGTCGGTTCCTGCGCCGATAGCTATTCCGATGTTTGCTTTTGTAAGGGCAGGCGCATCGTTTATGCCGTCGCCGACCATAATGACGTTTCCGTATTCTTTCAATGCTGCGATGGCATTGCATTTATCTTCTGGCAAAACGTCTGCAATTACTGTGTCGACGCCGCATAAATCGGCGACTGCTTGCGCGCTTGTTCTGTTGTCACCCGTCAACATAACGACTTTAAGTCCCTGGTTTTTTAATGTTGCAATCGCTTCCGCACTGTCGGGTTTAATTTCGTCCGCTATAGCAATGATGCCGATAAGTTTTTTATTCTTAGCCAAAAACAACGGGGTTTTTCCTTGTTTTGCCAATTTTTCCGAAAGTTGTTCGTCTATTGCGATTTTGTTAGCCGTCATAAGCGAAGCGTTGCCCAATACAAAATCGCCCGAATCTATCGAACCTTCCAGCCCGTGGCCTGCAAGCGTCTTGAAATTCGTAACAGTCGATAATTTCAAACTTAACTCTTCGGCCTTTGAAATTACGGCATAAGCGATAGGGTGTTCGCTACCTTTTTCAAGACTTGCCGCAAGCGAAATTATTTCGTCTTCGGGAAACTCTTCAATTCCTATAACGTCGGTCACAATCGGCTTGCCTTTTGTTATCGTACCCGTTTTGTCAAGGGCAATTATATCGGCTTTTCCCGTTTGTTCCAATGCGGCCGCCGTCTTGAACAGAATTCCCGCTCTTGCGCTTTTTCCGCTTCCGACCATAATTGCGACGGGAGTAGCAAGTCCCAAAGCGCAAGGACAGCTGATGACCAAAACGCTTATCGCATGAGTAAGCGACGTTGCGAGATTTTTTGTGACGGCAATCCAAACGATAAATACCAAAGTGGCTATTGCAATGACCGTCGGAACAAATATGCCCGAAACTTTGTCTGCGATAAGGGCGATGGGAGCTTTTGAACTCGAAGCGTCTTGCACGAGTTTTATGATTTTTCCCAGCGTTGCTTCTTCGCCGACTTTTACCGCTTTGACCGTCAGAAATCCGTTAAGATTGGTCGTTCCCGAAATTACGTTGTCGCCGACAGCTTTATATACGGGCATACTTTCGCCCGTTACCGACGCTTCGTTTACAGACGATTCGCCCGAAACTATTTCGCCGTCGCAAGGGAAGTTTTCGCCTGCTCGAATAACAAACAAATCGCCGACTTTAAGTTCGGAAATAGGAATTTCTTTTTCTTCGCCGTCAACTAAAATTCGGACGACGTTCGGTGCGAGAGCGATAAGTCCTTTGATTGCGGAGGTCGTTTTGCCTTTGCTGTACGCTTCGAGCATTTTTCCGAGAGTTATCAGCACGAGAATCATCGCCGCCGATTCAAAATACAACTTATGCGGCAAATGCATTGCGTGCGACGGATTTACTGCGGCATCGATCATAAGAGCAACGCTGTAAATGAAAGAAATGCCGCTTCCCATAGATACGAGCGTGTCCATATTAGGCGCGCCGTGGAACAGGCTTTTCGTTCCGTTTATAAAGAATTTTCCGTTGACAACCATTATGATAAGAGCGAAGGCAAGTTCGTACCAAGCTATGGCAAAAGGTTTTGACATAAAGCTTTTCGTCATAGGGAAGTCGAACATAACAGCGCCCATAGAAACGTACATAAGCGGAATTAAAAGGGCAAGTGACACGACAAACCTGATTAATAATTTGACGGTCGGGTTGAGTTTTTCCTTTTTTGAGTTGTTCGCGCTCTCCGCCTTATATCCGGCATCGCTGACTGCTTTTTCAATGGTTTTTTCGTCGGCAGGGGCATCGAATTCGACAACCATAGAGTTTGTCAGCAGATTGACGGCAACGCTTTTAACGCCGTCGACGTGCCCCACGACTTTTTCGACCCTTGCGCTACAAGCAGAGCAAGTCATTCCGTAAACGTTGAAACGAAGTTTTTCCATATTATCCTTTTGTGCAAAGCTAATTTGCATTTTATAAAATTTTCACGAAGAAATAGCGTTGCGTTTGACTTAAAATCGCAACCTTCTAACGGCGTTGCAATGCGACGTGGCAACAATATTATTATTTTAGTTTTTTCATAAGTTCAATCACTTCCGCTAAAATCTCCGAATTTCCTTCTTTGATGCTTTCGACAACGCACGTTTCGAGATGATTTTTCAAAATCATGTATCCGAGATTTTGCAGAGCGTTTTCCGCAGCAGAAAGCTGAATTAAAACATCGCCGCAATAACGATTTTCGTTTATCATATTTTTTATGCCGCCAAGTTGCCCGATAATACGATTAAGACGGTCGTTTAAGGTTTTCAATTCTTCCTCGCTTCTCGGAGTATTCTTTGTTCTCTCACAGCAATGGCAGGTTTTGTTGCAGTTTTCCATATAAGTTCCTTTTGCCTAACGGGCAGTTTATTTATATACCCTATGGGGGTATATAAATTTTATATCCGAAATAAGCAAATGTCAACGGATAAATGAAAAAATTAACGCTACCATAGGTTAATTTTTGCGTGGATTTTGCCAAACAAAATCGATAAAAATTGAAAATAGGCAAGTTGGCAAATGGACAAATGCTAAAATTGCCATAACAACTATCCGATAAGTTTTGCGTGGACTTTGCCAAACAAAATCGTTATATATTAAATAGGCGAGCGGTAAATGGGTAAGTGCTAAAATCGCCATAACAACTTGCAATACGTTTTTTAAATCACTTCGTGCCGATATATTGCCTATAAAGTTTGCATAAAAAGCATAAATATTTTTAAAATGTTAAAAACGATATTTTGCGGTGAAGTCGAGGTTAAAAAAACTTGCTACGTATTAAATTTGCCTTATTATAATCGGTGTGTAAAATTAAAAACCATCGGTTGACGGCGGCGTGGCAAGCGGTATTTTTTTGTCGAATTAAATCGTAATAGTGGCGGCAAAATTTCGATTGATTTAGCAGGTTGGTTTTACTAGTTAAATAAAACACTCGTTATTTTATTCTGTTTATGATTTTCATTCGTTATTCTATTTTGTTTATGTTTCCCTTATTACCATAATTGACGCACGAAATTAAAATTTGTTGGCTGTCGGTGGCGTGGCGAGCAATGCCTTTTTCCATTGTTTGAAATCGAAGCGAACGTTTGCGGGACTTGTGGACGGAAGATAAAAACAAATTTTGTTTAACAGCGGATATGCTTTTTTGAACAACTTTTTTGCAGTTCCGCCGTTGATTAAAATTTTATTCACGTTTGCAACCTTAAAAATTTGCGTCATGTCGCATACGGTCGGATTTTTAATGTTAGCGTCAAGAGAGCCTACAATTTCGCAACTTGTGACAACGTCCCAAAGCGCAATTTTGTGTCTTGTCAGAAAGCACTTTTTTTCTTCGACGGTTTCGCAAATCTTTTCGCCATAAATCTCGGCGAGAGTTTTCCAAAATCTATTCAATTTGTTGCCGTAATAAAAATTCTCTTCCCTTGATTTTACGCTGGGGAAGCTACCCAAAATCAAAATTTCGGAATCGGAATTTACAAACGGTTCAAAAGCGTGAATCATCATATCTACATATTAGCACGTTTTTACGTTAGAATTCTACTGTTTATCGGTGCCAATATGCAGATATTTAATTTTGTGGATATAATCATTTGCCGATATAAATCGTTGCGGCTTTAATAATATAGTTTCGATTTGACTTTTCATTTGCATTATGCTTTCGGACTAAAAATTAGTTATACCTACGCTGTGCCGCAAAACATACAATTTTTAAAGATCGGCTCGGTCGTCGGCGTTTGTATCTGTTGTTTGCCGACAGCTTTTGGCGTCTAACTTGTTTGTTTGCGTAGGTTTTATATTTCCGAGTTTGTGTTTAGCGTCAAAACAGAACGCCGCTTTTGCCGACTTGGTTTGTCGCTTTGCAGTTTCCATAATTAAAAGCCGATGTGTTTTATAATGTCAGACGGTGTATCTTGTTTGTCGACCGCGTTTGTATGGTTCGCCGATTTTCACTGGCTGTTTTTTTTATTTTAAAAACTTAGGTTGAAACTGCTCGCCGCGTATTGCCTTTTCAAGCGTAGGCAGAATATATTCTCTTGCCGCAATCATCGAATTAGGTTTTTGCGCAGGGTCGTCCTGACTTATCGGAACGAAGAAGAAGTTTTTCGTATTGAGCAGAAGCCCTAAATTTTTGGCATTTGCTCCGAGAGAGTCGTTTGACGAAAGCGCGATGACAACCGGTCTATCGTTTCTCAGTTGCGCTTTTACGGCGAGCGTGACGGGAGTGTCGCTTATGCCGTGCGCAATTTTCGAAAGACTGTTTCCCGTGCAAGGGCAAACGAGAACTGCGTCAAGATTCGCCTTTGCGATAGGCTCTGCGCCTTGCAAAGTCGAAATGACTTTTTTGCCCGTGATGCGTTCGACCTCGCTTCGGAAGTCTTCCGCTTTAAAAAATCGTGTATCGAGGTCGTAAACGTTGTAACTGAAAATCGGCGTAACGTCATAGCCTGCGTCGACAAGCTCGCTAAGCGTAATAAGCGTGTTTTTTAATGTGCAAAAAGAGCCGCACACGCAAAATCCTATTTTCATAAACCCTCCCTAAAAATAAAATCGCAAATCAATTTACCTGCCGATTTCGGATAAAACTTTGCAGGCATAGCGGGATAATATTTTGCGTCGATTCCCGAAGCGGAAAGCTCGGCAAGCGGAAGGACGTCTTTCCCCGCAAGGTCGATATAGATTGCGCCGTATTTATGCGATTTGAAATTTACGTCTGAAAGTTTTGGCGACGTGTTTACAATTACGTCATAACCGTTAAAGTCGATTTTGTCCATATCGACTATTTTGTCGGCAAACGCTCCTGCTTGTCTTACCGAGCTTGTCGCAATATCGAGCTTGCCGCCAAGAGCGGTAAAATATCTCGCAAACGCCGAGCCTATTCGACCGAAGCCTATAAGAAGAAGTTTTAAATCGTATGGAGCAAGGTCGGTCTTGCTTAGTAGGTCTATTGCCGCAAGGGCGGTCAGCTTTGCGTTTTCCATTGTGAATATCTCGTCGCTTAGCAGGCAATGCGTATCATAACCCGACAACATTCGTTTTGTTTCGTCGTCCATTTTTCCGTAAACCAAAACAAAATCGTTGAACGCCAAAATTTTATTCCAAACGAAATTGCTGTCAAGTTTAAGGTTGGGCGGCGTAATTATGCACAATTTTTCGTTTTTTTTGTCCGCAAGCGAGGCGCGGACATAGTTCATCCTTTCGTCGTCTCCCAAAACCAAATAGTTCATAAATCCCCTCACACGGTATACTATGAGTTTTTCGTTAGGTTGTGACACTTGTAAACGTCCGTCACATAAAATGCAGTGGGAGGCAGTTATGGAAAAAAGATTGTTTTTGGGAGCGAATACATATCTTGGTTTCAAAAGTTATTTTGAAGACAGACTAAAATATTGCGACAAGGTATATATATTGAAAGGCGGCCCCGGCACGGGCAAAAGCACCCTGATGCGGAAAGTAGCAAATGCGGCAAAGGAAAGGAACTTAGACTATGAAACGTGGTATTGCAGCGGCGACGTAAAAAGCCTTGACGGCGTTTATATAAAGAGTCTGAAAACCGCAATAGTGGACGGAACAAGTCCGCACGCGATAGAAGCGTCCTTGCCGATAGTCAAAGACAAGGTGATAGCGTTAGGCGATTTTATCGATGAAAAAAAACTTTTGCCGCACGGCGAGGAAATAGCCGCGCTTTGCAAGGAGAAGGCAAATCGTTACGTCAAGGCGTATAGGCGGCTTAATCATGCAAAGCTGTGCCTTGACGAAATGAACGCCGATTTTTCGCCGTACGTTTCGATGCCGAAAATGACGCAAATATGTTCGTCGCTTGCTTATCACGTCAGAAAAGCCACAAAAGTTACGAAACAACTTTCAAGGGCAATTTCGCCGCAAGGCATAGTGTCGTTCGACGACCATTTAAAGGACAAGCAAATCGTTTCCGTCAAAGCGGACAGCGAAGTTCAACGTGAAATTTTCTTTGACAAAATGGCGCAAATGCTCTGCGGTTACGACGCCTATATGTCACCGCTCGGTGTGGGCATAGAAGGAATGGTTGTCGGCAGATATGCGATAGTTTTTGATAGACCCGACCTCGAAGCGCAGGAGACAGTGGACCTTAACGTCGCATTAAAAAGGTCTTTTTCTGTCAGCGAATATGCTCAAAGCGAATATGAAAGACAAATAGGGCTTGCAATAGACGAGCTTGCAAAAGCAAGAGAGAATCACGTAAAAGTCGAAGAATTTTACGTCGAAGCAATGGACTTCTCAAAAGTCGGCTATGTAACCGAAAAAATAATCAAAGAGATATTCGCCGATTAAAAAATTTTAAGTTTGACAAAATTTGGTTTAAAGAAAGAAAACCAAACGGACATTTTGCCGTATAACGAAATAAAGCCTTTATATAAAAGTATATAAAAGGTTTGAAAGTTTGGGTTTAGAACTTGGCGGTTTGTGAGTTTAGTGAACTTAAAACGCAAAGCGGATTTGGCAATTTGATTTAATATCGCGTGATTTTAATGTCGCAAAACACCTGCTTACGTTGCCTCGTAGGCAGGTGTTTTTTTATAACAAACACTCAACAGCAAACACTCAACAACAAACGCTAAACCGTTTGTCAAACAAATAGTGAAGAGGTCGACTTTTTATGAAAAGTAAATTTAAAGATTTATATTTATTATATAGATATAGCAAATTTTTCAGGCTTCCGTGATAGGCTGCATCGGATTTTAGACTATTCATTATATAGGACGTAGTAAATTCAGGCTTTCTTATAGGGTATAGTAAAAATTTTTAGGCTTCTCGTTATAACTCGCAGGCAAGTTTTGGCTTCTGTACGCGACGAGTTTTCGTTTTGTCGTGACGTTTTATCGTTATTTTGTCATAATTCCACAAATTGTTAGGCGCATAACGTCGTGCTAAAAGGATAGTTTTTATTTTTTCATTGACATTGACTTTTAACTGGGTTAAAATAGATACTGTATAATAGCCTAATAGTATGTAGTAGTATGCCTTCTAAGGCGTATCTGCAAAATAAGGGGGAGAGTATATGAAAAAGCAAGCCCGGCTTATAGTATTCATAGCGGTCATCATGTTGGCGTGTTTGTTAGCGTTGACTTTGTCAGCTTGTGGTGAAGACAAACCCGATCAAGCGAAAAAAGCGTCGCACATTACGTTTGAAACGCCTGAAAACAGTTTGGCAAATCCTATTTCGACAGATGACTTCAAATTTTCCGACGTTAAGTTGTACGTCGTTTACGATGACGGTTCAAAAGGAAAAGCCGTTACGTTTAACGAGTCGATGTTGTCGGCAAAGAACACCGGAAATATCGACGATATTCCTGTCGGCGGCAAATCGAGAGTTATCTTTACCGCAAGTTATACCGTTGACGGAACGACTTTTGAGGGAACGTTCGGCATTTATCTCAGAAAACCTGACAACGTAGAGAAAGTTACCTATAAGTTCTACACGAACGGCGCGAACGTTGAAGATTTCGAACTTCGAATTCCTGTCGGAACGGTTTTCAAAACTTACAAAGAGTTTTTGGAATATCTCGGTAAAAATCACGAACCTGTTGCAAAAACGAGATATACTCTTGCAGGTTGGCTCGATACGCAAGGACAAGACGTAGCCGGTATGGAAGCTGCTCAAATCGAAAGAAACTACGGCAGATATAATATGGAAAGAAACTTCGTAGAAATAGAAGTTAAAAAGGGCGTTAGCAACTATTTCTATGCAACGTGGAGCAAAAACGTAGCCGAAGTAACCTTCAATTACAATTTCTCCCAATTCAGTATGGAAGGCGTGTCGTTTGCTCACGTAACTCCGAAAATTAACGTTAATGCCGACGGTACTGCAGAAGAAGACAGAAAAACGCGCGTCAGCAATTCTAACCCAATCGTAACCGAATATTACACGATGGGTTACGACGTCGCTCAAAGACCTAATACATACAAAATCGACAGCTTGGGCAGTCTTGAAAAACTTCCTACCCCTCTTCAAGAAATCGTAGACGGTTACACGTTCGAGGGTTGGTATACCGACGCAAAACTTACGCAATCGTGGTCGTTCTCGGGCGTCGTTAAAGACAATATGACGCTTTACGCAAAGTGGGCAAGAAAGCAATATTCGATTACTCTTGACCTTGGCGGCGGTTTCTTCAACCCTGACTACGTTATCGTAGAAGACGGCAAGTTGAAAGAAAAAGACGACTACGGCTATTTCACTCTGCGTGGCGAAGTCGAAAGAACAAGCTCGCTTAAAGACGTAAACGACGCTACTGCAAAAGAAGTTCCGTCCGTTATCAGATATACGGGACTCAATTATAAGGCGAACGTTTTCGGCACTACGAACAAGAGCTACTATTTGCTTAAATCTCTTACGAATATGAACACTGCAACCGGCAGAGTTTATTATAAAGGTAAGGTCAGCGACAGCGTATACTATTACAACTTCGCAGGTTGGTATTATGACGCAAATTTCAATAAACCGTTTGACCTTAACAACAACTCGTTTACCGAAGACCTTTATTTGTTCGCAAAGTGGGAACTTGTTTCCGACAGCAGTTTGCAAGCAAACTTCTATAAGGATTATTTGTTCAAGAACTGTCTCGAACTTAAACCTGACGGAACTTACAAAATTACGGGTATAAACGATAAGACGGTTACGACGTTCAAAATTCCTGCTCAAATCGGCGGAATCTTCGTTACGGAAATCGGCGCTAACGCATTCAGCAGTTGCTTGTCGCTTTTAAAAGTCGAAATCGAAGGCGGCGAAAGCTCTAAGCTCTCAAAAATCGGCGATAAGGCTTTTGCATTCTGCTCGAAGCTCAGCGAAATAAATAAAATTTGCGACGGAACTTCGTTTAATTACGATTTGTTTAACGTCGATTACAACAATGCTCAACAAAAGCAATTAGTTCATCTTCCTAACCTTGAAGATATCGGCGTTGACGTTTTCCAAGGTACCGAGTATTTGCAGAACAAGAGAAAGACAATGAACTTCCTTGAATATCAAGGTCGTTTGATTCAATACATCGGCGATACTACGGTTACTAATGTCGTTTCTTCGTTTGAGAAATTGCCTGACGACAATAACGGCGGCGCGGTTATCGACAGTAAAAACTATACGCTTGACAAAACGAATCCGCTTTTGTACGTCTATACGGCGGCAGGCGAACCGACGCTTAAATACGTCTATTTCCCGAGCGGAATTACGACGATAAATCCGTATACGTTTAAGAACCTTACAAACCTTAAATCGATTGTCATTCCTAACACCGTTACGGAAATCGGTGACAGCTGTTTCAGCAAATGTTCTATCCTTTCCGATTTTGTAATCGACGAGATAGAAGCGGGAAGCGGTGAATATAGCCTTGAAGAAATCGGACCGTCGGCTCTTGCGGATACGCTTTGGTTGTCTGGTCAATCGACGCTTGTCACAATCGGAAAGATTTTGTATTCGTTCCGTGGCGGAAACGACACCACGCAAGTTACTATTCCTGACGGAATCGAGATTATTGCAGACAACTTGTTTATGTCGAACGATAACCTTCGCGTAGTTACATTCCAAAACGAAAGCAGAATCAAGAAGATAGGCAAAAACGCATTCAACGCAACCGCTTGGTATCGCACTATGGGCGAAAACAACAACGGCTTTGTCGTAGTCAACGGCATAATGATAGGTTACACTTTAAGACCTGCCGCCGTCGACGGAAAGGTTGTAGTAACCGTTCCTAACACTATCAGAGAACTTGCAAGCTATGCATTCTCGAACACGAACACGATAACGCATATCAGTTTGCCAAGCTCGATTGAAAAAATCGACGCATACGCTTTTGACGCTTGCACCAGACTTCAAACGATTTCGTTCGGACATTTGGTTCTCGCCGACGAGTCGGGTACATTGCCTAAGAACCCTGTATTGCTCGAAAAGAGCGGAAACCTTTCGGTAAAAGCGTTCTTCAACAAAGATAAAGATAATCTTGTAAGCGCGGACGTTAAATTGTATTTCACTCTCGACAGAGTTGGAACAAGCGCAAACTGCTTTGAATTGGCGGCAAATCACGACAGCCTTAAAGCATATTACGACAACAACAACGCGTTCATTCAAGAGCTTAAAATCATCAGCGAAAACGGCATAAGAGTTAAGGCAGGAACGCTTCCTACCGAATATGTCAGAAACAGCGGCTGGACGCTTTCTAACTATTGGCTCACAACGGGAGCGTTCGACAAAAAAGCAATCATTCAGATTGAAAAGACAGACGGTCTTGTTTACGAAGAGTATTTGTCGCTTGAAAACGTTTCCGACTTTACGAACGACCTTACGCCGTCAAGCGATGAAGACATAGCAAAATACGGAATGAATATTTACAACGGCAAGCGTTCGCTTCTCATCACTTATGATGACGCAAACGGCGGTGCTGCGCATACTTGTCGCTTTGAATATACTATCAGACCGAAAGTTGATAAGGTTGTCATAAACGCTACGCCTGACGGCACACCAACGTTGATGAGTCTTGCTACGTACTTTGTAACAAGCAATACGTTTGTTTACAAGGGCGGCTCGGCAACGATTTCTTACGACCTTAACGGCGTATCGTCACAAATCGTAAGCCTTGAAAAACTTATGAGCCTTGCCAAAATCGAAGGCAACAACGACGTTAAGTTTACGATTGAAAACCTTATGTTTACGAATGCGCAAACTTATTCGCTTACGTTCAAGTTTGTATTCGGTTTGCAAACGATTGAAACTCCGTATGAGTACAACGTAAACACGCCTACAATCACCAAGATTTCCGAAAAGAACTTGATTGAGTTCGATATCGCGGCAGAAATCACCAAGGCGGCGCTTACAAACGTTTATCTCACGATGAGCAGAAACGACCCTCTCAGCGGCGGTCAGATTTATGCGACAGACGGCATAAACGTTTCGGATGGCGGCAGTTATGAAATTACGGGTCAGCTTTACTCATATAACAACATTCCGACAGATGCGGTCATAACAAAGTATATCGTATATTATACGGAAACGGATGAAAGCGGCAAGGTGAGCTTCGTTGAAAATCTTGTCGACCCGACCGAAATCGGAAACTATTTGAGAAACCAAGACATTACGATTGCGGACGGCTCGATACTTCTTTACAGCGACGATGAGTTCACTAAGAAACTTACCAAGTTCGATACGTCGTATGACGGCGAACACGTAATATACGTCAAGTATAGTTCGTCTAACGGCGCAGTCGGCGGCAGTGCAATCAGATACAACGTTGCGCTCAGAACGTCGCAATCGCTCTTTACTTACACGGTTAAAGACGGCGTCAATCCATACGGAGCGGACTTTGACGGCGTGATAACCGACGAAGACGGCAACGTGTGCGTGTTTAAAGGCTTAGCCACAATTACCGGCATAGGCGCAAGCCACTGGTCAACGGTGTCTATTCCTGAATACATCACAAAGACCATCGAAACGGCGGTTACAAATAAAAACAAGGTCGATTTGCAAACAGGTATTGCTTACAAACTTGACGAAAACGGCGAAAGATTGCTTGATGAAAACAACGAACCTGTCATCGATACTGATTTCATAGTCAAAAAGGACGTTGACGGAAACGTATTCGTTGACGAAAACGGAAACGCTATCGAACTTACTTATGAATACTACGTCGTAACCGCAATCGGCGACAGCGCATTCTACAACGCAAACACGCAAAGCGGTGACTCGATTCTTGCTAAGGTGTATTTCAGTAAATACGTCACGAGCATCGGAAAAGACGCGTTCAAGGCTTGTGAAAACCTTAACGAAATCGACTTACTCAACGATGAGGCGTCAGGCGTTGTTTCTATCGGCGAAAGCGCATTTGAAGGTTGTATTGCTCTTCAAACGGTTCCGTTCGACAGTGTAGCCGGTGGCGTACTTAAAAAATTGGGCAGATGCGCATTTAAAAAGTCGGGACTTACCAAATTCAACTTCGCAAACGTAAGCGTTGTAGAAATCGAAGAACAACTTTTCTATGAATGCGGTTCTCTTGTGGACGTAAATCTCGGAGCGGTTGAAATCATCAACAACCAAGCGTTTGTAAGCTGTGTATCTTTGGTCGAAATCGTAATTCCTGTTTCTGTAAACGAAATCGGCAACTACGTGTTCAGCGCATGTAACGCTCTCGAAAAAATCGTACTCGAAGATACCGACCCTAACAAGCTTGCTATTGGCGGCTTCGAGCCTTTCGGTAGCGCAACGAATCTTCTCAAAATTTACGTTGACAAAGATAGCGTTGAGGCGTTCAAGACAAATTCGCAATATGCGCTCTACAAAGAGTTGATACTTGCAAAATAACAATTCTGTTTTATAAAAGCCGTGCTATGCACGGCTTTTATCATTATAGAAGAAACAATCGATTAAACTGATAAATTATTGTCTATCAGTTAAATCGACAAAGCGATTGTGGACGCATGGCTTTTGGGAAATGAAAGAAAAGTTTGGTGAGTTTATAAACGATAAATTTAACAGTTGTTATCGTTTTGCGATTTCGCAGTGAAACGAGATTCCAAACTAACGATTTAATAAAGTAAAATAAAGGCGGCAATCGAAGACGAGAAAAACGAGTATAAATTGTGCAATAAATTAAACTTAAAAAATTTATTTGCTGTTTTAATTATTCTTTAAGAATGTCAGCTATAATAAAGGTATAGATAACCGAAAACAGGGGTTGGTTTTATGAAAGAAAAAAATAACGTAAAAGTCAGAAGAGTTGCTCTGATATTAGTGGTCTTAGTTTTAGTATTTACTTTCATTATGTTTACGGCTTGCGACAGTGAGAGCGGAGTCGGTTTGTCAGCTTATGAGATAGCCGTAAAAAACGGCTTTGAAGGGACCGAGGAAGAGTGGCTCGCTTCGCTTAAAGGAACTGACGGCAAGGACGGAAAAGACGGAATTAACGGCTTGAACGGAATCAACGGCGAAGACGGCGAGGACGGACAAAATGTACTTAGTTCGCTTAAAGATATATACGACCAAGCGGTCGCAAGCGGCGAATTTACGGGAACGTACCTTCAATTTTTAAGCGAGTATTTTGCTTCGCAAAATAGCGCTTCGATTGAAGCGGCGGCAAACGAAGCTATGCGTTCTGCTGTAAGCATCTATTGCAACTTCGAGTACACGTCTACGATAATGGGAATTACGTCCACTAAAAAGGGAACTTCTGCGGGTTCGGGTATTATTTATAAACTCGACAAAGCAAACGGCGATGCAATAATCATCACGAATTATCACGTTGTGTATTATGCTACTGCGACAACTGACGACCATATAAGCGATGATATATCCGTTTTCCTTTATGGTAAAGAAATGTCAGATTACAAAATCAAGGCGAAATACGTCGGCGGCTCGCTTAATTACGACATCGCCGTGCTTAAAGTTGAAAACTCCGACGTAATAAAAAATTCGGACGTAACAAGCGTCAATGTCGGCAGTGAGCCGCAATCGGTCGGCACAACTGCCATTGCGGTAGGAAATCCTGCTTCGGTTGGACTTTCGGCAACTTCGGGCATTATAAGCGTTGACAGTGAAACGATATCGCTTACAGGCGCCGATGAACAAACTGTTGTTTCGCTTAGAGTTATGAGAATAGACACCGCAGTCAACAGCGGCAACAGCGGCGGTGGATTGTTTAACGTTAAAGGCGAATTTATCGGCATCGTAAATGCGAAAATAAGCTCTTCGAGCATTGAAAACATAGGCTACGCGATTCCGTCGAGCGTCGTTACTGCGGTTGCCGACAATTTGCTCGATGCTTCCGAGCAGGGCAAAAAGCTCGTTCAAAAATGTATGCTCGGCGTGACCGTGCAAACAGTTGAGAGTAGCGCGGTTTACGACAGCTCTACAAAAACTTATAAAATCGTCGAAAAAATAAAAGTTCAAAGCGTTGTCGACGGAGGACTAGCAAGCGTAGCCGGACTTGTTGCGGAAGACGTTTTGACCGAAATCGAAATAATCGACAAAAACGGTTCTTCAAATGCTGTGACAGTCGACAGGCTTTTCAAAATTACCGATGCGCTCTTGACCGCAAGAGTAGGCGATACCGTAAAAATCAAATACGAACGCGGCGGAGCCAATGGCGTGGCGTCAGTCGTTTTGACGGCTGAATGCATAACAGAGATTGCATAAAGCATATTTGTTTTGCTCTTGCGAAGGTAAGTCCGTATGCAACATTTTACAGATTGCATAAAGCGCATATTCATAGTGTAAATTAGCGTAACAACAATTAAACCTAATGTAGATTAAACGTAGGGTTGAAAATTAGACTTAACGTGAATTAGATGTAACGTAAATTATGGTTAATGTGAATTAGACGTTATGTAAATTAAACAAATAATATTTCCTCAAAAGCAGCAAGGCAAAAAAAATCATCACCGAAGTGATGATTTTTTGTTGTTTGTCGATTTGCTATTAGCAAGCCCAGTTGCTTACGCCTACTTCGATTGTCGAAGCGCCGTCAACAACGATGGTGTGGTTGTCAAGGTCTTCAAAATTGATTCCCTTTTCAACTGCTGCCCAGTCAAGAGCTTTAAGAACTTTGAAAGAAACTTCGGTTCCTTTCTTAATTCCGGTTACGCTGAGCGTGAAGTTTTCGTGATTGGTGGTTTTCATTGCTTTTGCTTTTTGTGCGTTCCAATCTCCGAGTTTTGCGATGTTTCCTGCTATGTAGACGTTTTCTGCGTTAAGACCGTTATCGTAAAGTTTTACAACTATTTTCAATGTGAAGCCCTTATCTTCGGTTGTAGCTGCAGTCTTGGTCGTTTTTGCTGCAGGAGCTTTTGCAGTTTTAGTTGCTGCCGCTTTTGTTGCTGTTGCCATAAATAAATACCTCCCAAATATTTCTAATTTGTTTTTATGGCTAAATTATAATGCCAAACAATCAAAAAGGCAATTAAAATCAATATGAAAAATTAAAAAATTTTAACAAAAATGACTTTTTTTTACAAAAAAGATTGCGATTTTTGTTGTTTTATAGACTTTTTATCCTACTCTTTGTGAATTTTCATATCGTCATAATAAAGCTACAAATATGGCGGTTAATGAATTTTCGATTTGTTTATTGCGAAAGATCTTAGTTTGTTTGAGATTTTTTTTCCTTTGTTTTTTCTTTGTTTACGTTCTTATAGCTTATGTAGATATGTGTAGGCGCAAATATCACCGCAAAAATCAGCAACAGCGCGCTTGCCAGCGCGATGCCGCTAAAAATAAAAATGAGTGACGGCAAAATAGACAGGGTCAACGCTTTTGCCAAATTGTTTTGCTTTCTGAACGCTATCCAACACGCAACGTAAGCTAAGCACAAAACGCCGTTTACTGTCAGGTATGCAATCAGTGCGTAATTAAACCAAAAATTATGATAAGTGTGCGGAATGTTGAATATCATAGTCACAAAACACCCGTATCTTCCGACTTGTTCAAAAAAGTCAAGGATACGGTTATCGGGCGGAGCGAACAGTTCGCTTTTGTGCTTTATGGCGAAGATTATGTTCGGAACTATTAAAACAATTAATATCGCAAGTCCGTAATAATTAAACCAATCCATTTTTAATCTCTATCTAACCTTAATTTAAAATTTTTTAATCGATTGTAATTTCATTTAAAGTAAAATGCAAAAAATAAAAATCTGTATTTAATGGGTTTCTTCTGTCTGTAATTTTTCTTAAATTATTATAACACCGCTTTAAACTTTTCTCAACTCATCTGACTAAAAAAACAAATTAAAATGGAAAATAGTTTGCCGACATTTTACGTCGAACAAATCCAGCCTATAATCAACACCGTGTTATTGCATAGCTTCGACTAAGCGGTAGCGTTTATAACAAAATCACGACACGATAGCCGTGATGAAATTTTTTCAAAATAACATGGAAACGTGTGATAGGTTTAGTGTGAAGTATATACGATTATTGAATCTACTTGAGAGTTTAGTTTTAAAATAGCTATTTTCCTTTTTTATCTTTTAGTGATTTAATTGTGTCTTTTGATATAGAATAAGGGGGTAAATTTATGGCAGTTAAGTATTTTCGGGTCGCTCCTGCATAATATGTGTACATCATTTTAGCTATTTTTTCAGGCTCGACAATGATTGCATCGACGCCAAAGCGTTTAAAATAGTGCATCGCTTGATTAACCGAACAATCAAAGAAAAAAACATTACCTTCAATCTTAATTGGGTCAGGGCGATATAAATATATTTTTTTATAAAGATATAAACCTTTGTTTGACATTATCACTTTGATAAGTTGATCTTCATCGCGATATATTGGATATTGAACGCCGCAACGAATTTGCCTTTCAAAAATTTCTTTCACATCGTTAGGCGTTTCAGCCTTCTTTGAAAGCAATGAAACGGATTTAACGTTTGCAAGACGAAGCGTATATAGATCTTGTTCGTCGGATGACAAAACGTAATTGTACAGTTCTTCTTTTGCCGAAGCAACTGCGTATATTGAAGTGTTTTTTATTCTATCGCCTTTTGTTACGATACATGCTTGTACGCCTTTTTTGATTGCTTTTTGTAAGAGATCATAGTTTTCTTTAAATATAATAATCTCTCGTTTCGGTTGTGGCCGTGAAGTGTATGAAATAAACAATCTTCTATAAAACGATGATAGCGACTCGTTTGCCAGTATTATATTTTCAATGAAAGATACTGCTTTTTCGGATGATTTAGTCGGCTTGAACGAAAAGGTAGAGCTGTTTTTGTCGGTTATGTTTGAATTCCGTTTGGCCATAGCTTTTACCACACCATTAAAAATAGTTTCTCTATATCTGTCGGGTAAAATAGAAACGATTTTTGAAATCTCGTCTTGCGATGTTTCTTCGTTTGCTGTGAAACCCTCGTAAAAATTAACTATCAATGTATTTATAAATGAATTAAAGTTTGGTGTTCCATCAGCTTTAACTATATTAAAGTTTTTGCAGTCAAGTTTTAAAGTGTTTAAAACGTTTGTGGGTAAACTGATTTTTATTTTTTCTTGCATAAAAAATTTCCCCCTTCGCAATTAGTGTACACTAAAAGGGGGCATAAATCAAACAAAAATCGACATTTTTCAACTAGTATATTTTAGTGGGCAAAATTTTTTGAGACATTGCGGTATTTGAATGTTAAAAATCTAATTTATAATGACATTAGAAACTAAAAGCGAGGTGTATTTATGAATAATTTTGATTTGATTGCCGGTTACGGCAGAGAAAAAGAAGAACTTAGAAAGATTTGTGACATTTTGAACAATCGTGATGTCTATTTAAGCAAAGGGGCGGCAATGCCAAAGGGAGTAATATTCTATGGCGATTCTGGAAATGGAAAAACGCTCTTTGCCCATGTTTTAGCAAAAGAATGCGATATGCCTATTTACATTATTAGTTTAGGGGAAACAAGTAAGCGAAATGGCGTTATCAAACAAATAAAAACCGCCTTCGACAAGGCCAATAGAAGCAAACGATACAGCGTGGTTTTTATAGATGAGCTAGACAAAATTTTGCCGAAGCAGGGTCAATTGGTGGTCAGCGATGGAGCGAATGCAATTCTTACCGAACTATTGACACTAATCGACGGTATCGATAAGAATAATAATGTATTCTTCATAGCAACTTGCAATGATTTCTATGACATTCCGGAAACGATGCTCAGACCGGGGCGCATAGACAAAAAGATAATGTTGCCTGACCCGGATTGTAAATCCAGAAAGGAAATTTTGGCAATGTATATCAAACAATCAAATTGTGCATTTGAAGCCTCCGAGGACGTGATTGCATCGTTTACGGCAGGAATGTCGTGCTCGGCGTTGAAGACGCTTATCAATGAATGTATTTTGGAATCCGATGAAAACAATTTTGTTTCTGAAAAATTGGTTTTTAAAAAATTAAATGAAATCAATCACCAAGATATTGAAAGAGAAAGAAGTGCGATTGAGAAAATGATTTTTAGTTGTCACAATTTAGGCTATTTTATTGTAGCAAACAGTTTCGCACCGTCGTGTGGCGGAATTATTGATATGGATTCACATAATCTTTGCAATGACTTTTTTAATGGAATTGTTGATGATGTTAATTATGATGATGACTACGATGATGACGACGAAGAAGACGACGATGATGATGACTATGATGAAGAAGATGATTACGACGAAGACGATGCTGATTATGACGAAGAAGACGATGAATGCAATGAAGACGAATTGAAAGAAGAAAACGACAATGAAGCCGAAGATGTCGACGATGATGACGAACAAGATGATTGGTCTGGTCAGTATTATAGTGAAACGGATTACAGGAATGCTATATGCGTTTTGTGCGGTGGAATGATAGCGGAAAAATATGTTTTGCAAAAAACATATGATGATACCGCTTGGGATTTAGATACGATTGACAACCTTCTTTTCCGTATGTCCGAAATGGGAATGCTTGGGATGGGTTTAATTTATAACGTAAGCAGACATAAAAATATGCCTTACAGTGCAGATCGAATTTTAGCCATAAACAATAAATTTGATGAAATAATAAGTGAATGCTATGAAAAGGCTGAAAAAATCATATCGCAAAATGTGGACTTGATTAAACTGTTGCAATGCCATTTGATAGAAGAGGGAATTATCAAGAAAGAAAGAGCGAAAGAATTGATAGACGAATTTAAAAATCAAAAAGCATTTGGTGGCAATGTTAAAGATGAAAAAGAAAGCCGATAGATTGCGGAAAAGAGATTTTAAGAAATGTGTATTTTCGACAGTTTGCGATTGCATGCATATATTCGGCTACTCGTTAATGCCTGCAATTATTGAAACGACCTTGGATGGAAATAGACTTATGTCTTTTGTCGCCTGTGACAATAGTAGGCAGTGCGCAATAATATATGATTATCAAAAGTTTCAAAAGGCTTTTGGTGAGCGCGATAAAGAATACAATTTGATAAGCCTTACATATATTGTTGCGCATGAAATGAGACATTATTATCAGCATAGACAAATTTTCGCTAAGGTTCCTAAAGAAAGGCGAGAGGTGGTCGACGATTGGCGGAACGACACGGAGCTTAAAATATCTTGCGAAAAGCGCGAGTATTATGGAAACGTCAGGGAAATAGACGCCTTTGCATTTGCGTATAGGTATTGTGCAAATAGGGGGCGAGTCTTGGTGCGTGATGTCGGAGTGCCAAAACACTATCGCAAAGTTATGCAAGGTTATACAAAAAAGAGCTTTGGGATTACTCCTTCAATTTTTTCAAAGAAATTTGATAAATATTTTGATTAAACTTCAATCAATGTGTTGTTGAATTTGATAAATACTGTTGATAGATATTGCGTATGCATATAATAATTATTGTCGCATTGACATCCAAACAGGGAAAGGCAGCCTTTATAGCTGCCTTTTAATATAGCATATAGTAAGCTTATATCGCCGCAGTCGGGACTTTTTGAAGTAGAAAATAATGAGAGCGGGGTGGGCATGTTTCTTGCGCGGCAAAGCATTTGATGGGGTTAATAGCTGTATTGTTTGGGCTTTTTGTTGTGCGACAAATTTATGTCAAAGCACTATTAGAGCTGTAAAAGCAGGTGTAATTGCTTGCGAATAAATCATTATTGCGCTATTGCATCGCTCTGATTAAATTCTATCACCCGTCACACAACCACACTGCAACAGCCGTGGCTATTTAATATGCGATGCGGCAACATAGTCGGCATAATTGTTGATAAGGAAATAGGTCTGTCTTTTTAGCTTATGTCGTAACTGTTAGTTTGATTTTTTTTTGCTTGTTTTGTGATTTAATTGTAGCGTGCTTCGGGGCATAATCTTTCATTTCGGGGATAGCTCCGCCTGCGACCGCCCATAAGTATAAACTTGCGACGCTGGCATACGGCGAAAATTTTCGACGGTATTTTTCAAACAACTTTTTGTCAATTTTTCGGTGGTGATATACCATACGAAGCCCACGCAGTATCGCCAAATCACCGTAACTAAAAATGTCGGGGCGTTCAAGGCAAAACAATAAAATCATTTCGGCGGTCCATACGCCGATACCTTTTAAAGCCGCAAGCTCTTTTATAGCTTGTTCGTCCGTCATTTTTTCGACGGATTCCAAATCGAATTCACCGCTTTCGACTTTGCTTGCAAAATCTTTTATGTATTCGGCTTTCCGAAACGTCATTCCAAACGATTGCAAATCTTCGATGCTCGCATTTGCAATGGCATGAGAATCGACTTTGCCGAATGCCGACTGCATTCTTTGCCAAATGGTTGCTTGCGCCTTTGTAGATATCTGTTGACCGATAATACTATGCACAACGGAAGAAAACAGGTCGGTGTCTACTTCGCGATAAATTTTGCCGATAGCGTCGATGCATTCGGCAAGACGGGCATCGCGTGATTTCAGATATTCGATTTCCGTTTCGCCGTATTTGAAATAATTTGCCATATACCTATTCTCCTGTCGCTATTTTTATAAAACAATTTTTTGACATGCACAATCTATTGGCATATTTATTATATCACAATCTGCTGTCGAAGTTAATATATCACAATGAACAGAGTAGTGCTATTTATTTATATTATGAACCGGTTGTAAGAGCGAAACAGAAAATTTCATAAGAAATTTATGCACATAATGCCTAAAAAGAAAAAGCAATCCTACGAATTCGCAGAATTGCTTCACCTATCGGAGCATTAGTAATGTAAAACGAATTATTTAACTACTGTAATCATAAGGTATTTTGTTCTTCTTTTCACCTTTCAAGTTGATAATAAAACCGTTTTCAACTTTACACCACCAATCTTTATATTTTTCCGGCAAACTATCTCTTATCATTTCGTCTGTAGTGTTGTTATCTTTTACCAATTCCAAATCTTCGATTTTAATTCCGCAACAAATATCATCTTCCAATTTGAATATATTCTCTTGATTTTGCATAAAGACTTTATCATAAACTCTTTGGTCTTGAAAACATACATAGAAGCTTTCCCATCTAATATCAGCATCAATTATTGTTCCAATCATTCCTTTGGTGACGCCTTCTTCTTCTTTATAATTATCATTAATTACCCTAACGTCATCTAATAGCTTCATTTTTGCCAACCGCCTATTGGTGTATTCATTTTCAATTTTCCATTTGGGAAAACCATATAGTTCGATTTTAGTTTATATGTTTTTCCAAGTTTTTCATTTGCGCCCGAGATATCAATCATTAAATTTATTTTGCAACCATATTTTGTGATATTCTCTATATAATATTTACCATAAAAATATGCTTGCTTTGTTTTGTCAAATAAAACATCAATAAAAGTATTATAATCACTTTCATGGTATCCCATAGCATTAACCCAATCACTTTTACTTTTAAACAAATAGGGTATTTTTCCGTTTGGCACAATCAGCTCAATTTCTTCAAAATTTGTAGGCGCAATAGGAATTTCTTTGCAATGACACCTAAAGTGATATAGCTTAGGTAAAAGTCCTTTTAATATGCTATCTGACAAGTTAATACCTGTTATATCAGATTTTTCCGGTTTTTTATTTTTCTCGTTTTTAAACCAGCATTTGTTTACTGCAACACATTTGATGCAATGATTTGCGGTTGTGCCTTCTATAATTCCTGTGGCATATTCATAATCTAAACATTCGACTGAAAAGAAAATACGCACTCTAACTTTTCATTAGGGTGCGTACAGTTCGCTTGTGGCGGAGCGTTTGCTTCACTTATTGAACTCTTGATAGAGTTTTAATCACTCTCTTTAATTACTTTTAAATCTTCTTCTTTTACCGGAATTGTTGCAATATTTGGCAAGTCTAATTCTTGGTCAAAACACACCAACCATTGACCATTAATATTTCTTGGGTCGCAAATCCATCCATCCATCCCTTTATGAACGCCTTCTTTTACATATTTTTCTTTTTCAACTATTAATTCTACTCTATCATATTCCTTCATATTATTTATCTCCATACGGTGTTGTCAATATTATTTTTCCGTTAGGATATACCATCCAACCCGATTGAAAGGTTACGTATCCTTCTTTATCTTTTCTTTTTAACTTAATTTCTATATTTATTCGTTGTCCATAATCATCTAGTCTATCCAACGCATAGTCTCCAACTGAATAAGATAGCTTTGCTTGATTAATAAATTCTTTCTGTAAATATTGTGAGTTCATTATATCATACCCCCAAAGCGCAAACAATTGTTTTTTACTATTCCCCTTTGCAAAAATATATTTCGTGAATTTTTCAATGGGAGACTCAGCCCTTGCTGTTATTGATGGAATATCAATGGTATAACAATGGCAGTTGGGGTGTAGTGGTTTAGGTGGACATTTTTCTTTTACAAAACAACATCCGTTTAAGTTTAAACACATCGCACAGTGTTTGGAAAAACTTCCTGTCAGTGCGTTTGCGCTTTTTTCAAAATTATTTTCGGCTGGTTTCGTTCCCTCGTGCACCCATGTCACCCAGTTAGTAGAAAATAATTTGCTTGTGTATTCGTTTGCTTTTTGTAAATTCATATTATCTCCTTTGTGAGAAGATAATATCATGGAAATTTTTGATAATAATTATTATATGACAGTAAATTTGCAAAAAATTTATAAAAAACCTAACTTGAACGGTGTTCAAATTAGGTTACGATTATGTGCGTTTGATACGCAAAAATATTCCCTTGTTTTGGAGTTGCACCAAAATTACTACTCGTCAAGAGTGGTTCAACCACACAATACGTGTGGTTCCGTTCCGCTACGTTTCTTTTGCAATCGCTCAAAACGCTGGTTTAGCAGACTTCTTTGAAGTCCGTTCTTTTTTTTAATGGCCGTAAACGCCGAGCCATAATTACATTATATATCAATTTGCGTATTAGTCAAGCAAAATAAAAAAGCAAACATCTCCGAGTGTTCGGATTTGTTTGCTCTTGGCGGAAGAGATGGGATTCGAACCCATGAACCCATGCGGGTTACTGCATTTCGAGTGCAGCTCGTTATGACCACTTCGATACTCTTCCGTGCCAAATTATACTAACACAAATTTAAGTATTTAGCAAGCATTATAAAATGAAAATTAGAATCAAAGCAAAAATTTTATTTGGCGAGTTGAACGGATTTAAACAAAGTCAAAATGATTTGAATTTGATTTAATCGTACGCTAAATTGGAAGGATATAGAAATTTGAGATTGTACTAAAAAACAATGGATAAAAGCGCAATGGTTTATTTTTGGAAAGGATTTAAAATTAGGATGCCGATAAGAAACAAATTGGGCATAGCTGAATTTGAATGGTTAAATCAAAAATATATGAATTTGAAGATTGCACATTAAATAAAAATTTAAATAGTTGTTTCGTGGATTTGACACTAAGCATTTTTTACGGCAAAAGTGTGTCGGCTCAATTTGATTTAGTGACAGAATAAGAAGTTTGTATAATTGAAGTTTTAATATAAAACGAACAGCGATTTTAACGAACGATGAAACGATTGAATTAAGAGATAAAAAGGATGTAATGATGAAGGTGAACGGGGTGAAAGTTTTCAAGTGATTGGATTTTGCGCCCAGCATATTCAAAAATTTTTAAATCAGCGATTTTTGCAATGTGTGGGTTAATTATGTGGATAGAAAATTCGACAATTTCACGTTGCCGATTTTTTTAATTCACAAGTTGTTTTATAGTTATCATAGTTTAATGATTTTTAAAATCGTTGACATATAAAGGGTGCGTCTATTCTGCGGCTAAAAAAATTAACAGTTTTAAATCGTCGATTTTCAAATTTTCAAGTTGGTTTTATAGCTAACATAATTTAATAATTTTTCAAAAGCTATTGTTTATCGCCACGCGGCATATTATAATGAATTTGTAGGTTTATTTGTGGCATTTAGCCGTTATTAAGCTGTGCGGCGAAAATGCGTTTGCAGTAAATGCTATAAATGGCTAAGTTGTTATTTTAGGTTAAAGCATTGTGATTTAGTAAATTTGCAAGTTTAATATAGGGAATCGGGCGTCTGCTAAATTAAACCTATATTGTTTAGAAAAACGAATATTTTTTAGCAAACCGATGATATTGTTCGCACAGAAGATAGGCCGCGATAATAAAATTTCGTTTTGAAATAATCGGCTATAAAACATAGATATTGAACGATTTGTTATAGTCGTAGGAAGATAAGGAGAGTATATGGCAACCGATAAGAGTTTCAGAGATTACGTAGTAGGGCAACTAATTCCACTCGATATAGTCACAAGACCGATGATGGGCGAATATTTAATGTATCTTGACGGAATACACTTTGGCGGAATTTACGACAACCGCGTGCTATTGAAAAAGACCACGGCATGTGAGGAATTTGCCTTGTCGGACGCCATTCCGTATGACGGCGCAAAGCCTATGTTTGACGTGTCGGAATATATCGATGACGCAGATAAGTTTAAAGAGTTTGCCACGCTCACTGCAAAGAGTTTGCCAAAGAAAAAATAGCCGTGTTAAGGAAACGTTTAAACTTAGGCTTGTGGCTTGTAAAGAATATTTGTTTGAAAGTCGATTTGTGAAAGGCGATTTATAATTTTAACTAACAGAAAAGTCTTTAAATAGCGATTGCGGAAAACAGAAAAGTCTTTAAATAGCGATTGCGGAAAACAGAAATTGTGGTTTAAACTAATGATTTCGGAATTAAAGGGTTAGCCTAAAACGGCTTTTGGATAACCGAAAAGCGCTTTTTTTAAAGTGTCGGAATATTCAAGGCAGTGTTATTAAGTAAGTGTTATTAAATAATAGAATTTGGCGAATGCTCGCATAATTAAATTTGAAGATGGTTGACGATAAAAACAAAAGGTATAAAACACAGACTTTAAGTTATTAAAGCCAAAAGGGGTAGATATGGAAATTAACGTAGTAGGAATTGCAAAAAAGAGTTTTGTTCCCGATGTTGTAGAAATAGGGTTTCGTTTTAAGCATACAGGGAAGACATACGAAGCCGTTGTAAGCGGTGGCGTAAGTTCAGTGGAAAAGTTTGCGGAATTTTTAGGCAAGTTCGGTTTCAAAAAGGACGAATTGAAAACGACGAATTTTTCCGTCCGTGAAAATCAAGTTTATGACAATAAAACCAACAAATATAAAAAAGACGGGTTTAGCTTCGAGCAAGGCATAAACCTTAAATTCGATTACGACATTGCGAGATTTGCAAAAATCATCGACGAAATTTCTACGCTCGACGCTCCGCCTGAATATAGTGTAGGTTTCAAACTCGGCGACGAAACGGCGGCAAAAAGAGCCTTATACGAAAAAGCCGTTGCCGATGCAAAAGAGCAGGCGCAAATGATAGCCAAAGCGAGCGGACTTGCTCTAAAAGAATGTAAAAGAGTGAGCGCAAATCCTTTTGGTGAAATAGGGGCGTCGGCGACGAATTTTGGAAGCGGCGCAAGTATGCTTAGGTACGCTTCCTACCTTTCGGACGATATCGAGAATACGTTTGTGCCGTCCGATATAACGGTTGAATGTGAGCTTGGCGTTGTTTGGCAAGCTGAATAAAACGCAAAAACCTATGAGAAAAAAGGTATATATAAATTAAGGTCAAGCAAAACCGCGTGAAAAAGGATTATACATAATTAAGGTCAAGCAAAAACACGTGAAAATAGGTTTATAAACCGAATAGGGTTCAAGCAAAAAACAGTTTAGCGGATAAAACAATTAAAAATATAAAAAAATACGATTTTAAACAAACTTTAAAATCGTATTTTTTGTTTAACGCAAATTTAAATGTAAAACTAACAATTAAAACTAAATTTCAAAATGGTCTTTCAAAAGGAGTTCGGCTTTTGAAAGCGAGGCGGCGTCGATGCAACAAGAGATTTTTGTTTCGCTTGTCGTGATAGCGTAAATCTTTGTGCCGTTTTCCATAAGGAGATTCAACACTTCGACTGCAACGCCGCTCTTGTGTTCCATTCCTGCGCCTTCGATTGTAAGTTTACTGCAATTCTCGGTGGTCGAGAATTTGATTTCTTGAAGTTTCAAAAGGTCGTAGCAAAGTTTGCTGTCGCAATTTGAAAGGGTGAACGAAACCGAAACTTTTCCGTTAGTTCCGATAGATTGGCTAATCATATCGAGATTGATTTCGTTTTGAGCGATGAGGTTTAAAAGTTCGAGAAACTCGGTCTGCTCGATTTCCGAAAGGGAAACAAGACTTACACCGTCTTCGCCGCTGACAGTCGTAACGGCGTAATAGTCGCCGATAATGCTGTTCATATCGTAAAGGCCGACTTTCTTTTCGCTCATATAGGCAGCGGCTCTGAGAGCGCCGCTGACGAAAACTTCTTTGCTTTCCGACTCGTGAGAAATGGTAAGTTCTTCGCCGTTTCCGAAAAAGTGTACGTCGTGTTTGCCGACAACCGTGCCGCCGCGTACTGCGTGAATGCCGATTTCGTTAGGCTCGCGACGTTTTGCTTTGTCGTGTCTGCCGTATACCGCATTAAGTTCGCGCACGCTGTTCAGTGCCTGATAAATGCTAAGGGCAGTGCCGCTAGGCGAGTCGAGTTTTTTGTTGTGGTGTGTTTCTACGATTTCGATATCGAAGTTGTCGCCCAAAAATTTGGTGGCTTCCTTTGCAAGATTGCAAAGAAGGTTTACGCCGAGCGACATATTGCTTGCTTTAAAGATTGCGATTTTTTTTGACGCCGCTTTAATTTCGGCAAGTTGCGCTTCGCTGTGACCCGTGGTCGCAAGAATTACGCTTGCGCGTTTTGCGATTGCGAAACTTAAAATGTCTTCGAGCGACGATGCGTTTGAAAAGTCTATGATAACGTCGCAGTTTCCGTTTGCGTCGGCAAAACTTTTAAATACAGGGAAAGGCAAATCGTTTCCGCCGAATTTATCGACGCCGAATTCAATTTCAAAGTCGTTATTTCCAACAAGAGTTTTGTATATTGTGCGGCCGATTCTTCCGCCTGCGCCGCATATAGCAAGTTTAATCATTTTGTTTCCTTTTTATTTCATCAAATCGTCGTATGCTTTTTTCAAAACCGCCGCGTTTTCGTCGAGCATTTCGGTGAGCGGAAGTCTGATATATCTGTCGCAAATGCCGAGCATTTCCGCCATTTTCTTAACAGGAATAGGGTTGACTTCCATAAAGAGTGCTTTAACGAAAGGAAGCATATCGAGTTGCATTTTGCTTGCCGTTTTAAAGTCGCCTTTTAGTGCTAAAGTGCACATATCGCTGACGTATTTAGGGATAACGTTTGAAGCGACGGAGATAACGCCTTTGCCGCCCATTGCGATAAGCGGAACGGTAAGTCCGTCGTCACCTGAATAGACGTCTGCGCCGCCAAAAGTCAAGCGGATGGCTTCTTCGATTTGTTCCATATTTCCGCTGGCTTCCTTGATTGCGACAACGTTTTTGTTTTCTTCGGCAATTTTGGCGAACGTTTTAGGAAGAAGGTTTACGCCTGTTCTTCCCGGGACGTTGTAGCAGATGATATCAAGACCTGTATGCTTTGCGATTTCGCCGTAGTGAGCGACAAGCCCGTTTTGAGTCGCCTTGTTGTAGTACGGTGTTACGACAAGCAAAGCGTCCGCGCCGAGTTTTTCGGCATTGACGGAGTTTTCGATTGCCTGTGCGGTTGAATTTGAACCCGAACCGACAATGACGGGAACGCGACCGTTTACGGTTTTGACTGCAAGTTTTATGACTTCGTCTTTTTCCTTAGCCGACATAGTGGCAGGTTCGCCCGTCGTACCAAGTACTACAAGAGCGTCGGTGCCGTTTTCGATTTGAAAATTTAAAAGTTTTTCGTATGCGTCAAAGTCAACGCCGTTTTCGGTGAACGGGGTGATAAGAGCAGTTGCGCTTCCCTTAAATATCATAATTGCCTCCGATTTGATGAACTGATGTTAGTGTTATTTTGCGGCCTTAGCCATAAGAAGTTCGACGATTTGAACTGCGTTCGTTGCCGCGCCTTTTCTGATGTTGTCTGCGACAACCCAAAGGTTTACGCCCGATTCGACAGAGTCGTCTTTTCTGATTCTGCCGACGTATACTTCGTCGTGGTTTTCTGCGTCGAGCGGAGTAGGGTAAACGCCGTTTTTGACGTCGTCCATCAAAATGATGCCTTTAGCGTTTTTAAGCGTTTCCATAACGTCTTCACGAGTGCAAGGCTTTTCGAATTCGAGGTTAATCGATTCGCTGTGTCCGTAGAAAACAGGAACACGAACGGTGGTTGCCGTAATTTTAAGCGAGTCGTCGTGAAGAATTTTTTTGGTTTCGACAATCATCTTCCATTCTTCTTTGGTGTAGCCGTCTTCCATAAACACGTCGATGTGAGGAAGCATATTGTATGCGATAGGCTTAGGGAACTTGGTTGGCGGATTGCCGACGATTCCGTTTTTAAGGTCGTTGTAACCTGCGACGCCTGCGCCAGAAACGGCTTGGTAGGTGCTGTAAACTATTCTCTTGATTTTGTATTTATCGTGAAGAGGCTTTAAAGCAACCATAGCTTGAATGGTCGAGCAGTTAGGGTTTGCGATGATGCCTTTATTCCAGTCGACGTCTTCAGGGTTGACTTCAGGGACGACTAGCGGAACTTCGGGATACATTCTCCATTGGCTCGAATTGTCTACGACGGTTGCGCCGATTTCGACGAATACTGGGGCAAAATTCTTTGACGTTTCGCCGCCTGCCGAGAAAAGCGCAAAATCGATTTTGCCTTTCAATGCTTTGACGTTATCTTCCGTGAGTTCGATAACGGTGTGCTTTTTACCCATAAACTCTATTTCTCTTCCTGCGCTTTTCTTCGACGCAAAAAGGTAATAATTTTCGACAGGAAGTTTACGTTCTGAAAGAACTTCCAAAAATTTCGAGCCTACCATTCCGGTAGCTCCGACTACTGCTACGTTGAATTTCATTTGAATCCTCCTAAATATATATATGAATTTACTACTAATAAAAGATTTTGTCAATTTTATTAAAAAGTTTAATTCTTAATTTTGATAATTTAATAGAAAAGATTATTGTATATATATTAACAATATGAAAAAATAACCGAAACGGCAGTTAATTTTGCTTTTATACAAAAAGTTTAATTTATTCGTTTGATATTTACGCCGACTTATAGTAGAATGTAAACACTAATAGCGTAGGAGTTAAAATGGCAAAGACTCAATATAAAATGAAGGCTGACAAACCGAAAAGAGAGCCAAAATTGTTATGTAAAAACCTTTTCACGATAGGAAACGAGCTTAGAGAAGCTCCTGTTCCCGAAACGATGATCAACGAAGAAGGAAAGACTGTTCCGTTTGTTCCTAAATATCGTGAAAGCATAAAGGGCGGTTATAAGGCCTACAAAGACAATACGAAAGTCTTGCTCAAAGCAAGTTTATATTTCCTTATATTTTTTGCGGCAATGTTCGTGCTTGTGGCGTACGGCTACGGTGCGATTATGAATCACTTTACGATTGGCGGAGCAAACTTTATGGGCAACGTCGGCATAGGCTATCCGGGTGAGATTTCAGATATGGGCGCAATATACGCAAGTCAGACAATGGCTTACGATTACGTCTTCTATTTCTCTTTGCCGTGTATCTTGCTTATTTCGATAGGTATGGCAGGTTTGTTCAACGTTGCGAAAAAAATTATTTGGAACGAACCTATAAAACACGTTGCAAAACCGTTCTTTACGGGCATAGCTAAGCATTGGTGGAAATATATGATTTTCGTTATGCTCGGCACGGCAATCGGTCTTGCGATGGGCATTTCGCTTACAAACCTTCTTAGCAAAATTCAACTCGGAACGGCGATGGCAGGCGACTATTGCGGTTGCGTGTTTGCATTCGTTATCGGCGCGCCGCTTTTGGTGTTCCCGATGGTTGCAATCACCATTATTCCGTCGTATAAGCTCAGCTTCGGCAGTCTCATTAAAGATTCGTTCGTCATTGCGATTAACCGCTTTGTGCCATACGCATTGACGGGAATTCTTTGCGCACTTCCTTTGGGCTTGCTTTTCATCAACAATATTTTTGCTATTATCCTTTGCGCTTTGCTCGTTGCTTTCGGCTTTACGCTTTGGGCAATGCTTTGGACGGGACTCGGACACGGCAGTTATTTGAAGTGCATATATCTCTACGAATACGAATCGACAAAAAAAGTTAATCCGTATGAAAAGAAAAACGGCAAGGCGGCGGTTACCGTTGAAGGAAAAACCGACTCTTCCGATAAAAAGCAAAACAAAAAACCGCAAGCATACGTTAATCCGAAAAAGAAAAAGAAAACGAATGGCTAAAATTTATGATTTCAATCTGAACGAAGAAGAGTGCTTGGACTTTGCGTACGACGCAGTAGAAAACGGCGACGTAAAGAAAAGCCTTATGTACGTTCATAAAGCGTTGGAGATTAACCCCGACAACACAGAGGCGAATTTTTATCTCGCCTCTATTTATTCTGACCTGAACGCTTTTGATTTCTCAAACGACGTGGTTTTCAAAATTTTGCCGAAAATCAAAAACGCTGAAGAGAAAGAAAGATTTTACATTTTGCTCGGCGCAAATGCGTCGGCAGTCGGCGATTATGAATCGGCAACGCATTTTGCTTCGCAGATAGACGTGACTTCCGAAATTTTCGAGGATATAGAAGACGTATTCGACGTTGAAGAGATTCAGCCGAAAAGCGAGTTTTACGTCGCATATCCGAGAGGAGAAGAGTATTATCAAAGAAGACTTGACGAAGCGCAATCGCTTGTCAAAAACAAAAACATAAACGAAGCTCTTGCCGTGCTTGACGAATTTACGGACGGCGTTCCGCTTAAAGACAGCGCAGACCATTTAAGGCTTATTTGCTATATGGTGCGCGACGATTTCGACGCGGTCATCGAATATGCCGAAAGAGCAATCAAAAAGGGCGGCAAAAAACTTGCGATAAAGTGTCTTTTGATAACGGCTTTGCTTTTTGAAAACAAAGAAAAGGAAGCAAAAGAAAAGACGAAAGAACTTATCGCAAATGACGAATACGAAAGTTTAGAAGACTTGGGCGTGCTGTTGCCGCTTCTCGTCAATCTCGGGATGGATGAAGAAATCAACGTCTATTGCAAAAAGTTTTTGAAGAAGATCAACTATCATCCGCAAACGATTATGTGGCTTGCGCAAAGCTATTTCAATCTCGGAAAGGTCGAAGAGGCTAAGGCGGTTATGCGTGAAGTTTACGCAATCTATCGTGACTATTTGCCGTCCGACTATTATATGAACCTTTTTGAAAGTGGCGAAAAAAGAGTGGAATATTCGGTTGGCTTGCCGATAAAGGAAGTGCTTAATCGCCAAAAGAGAGTGAAAGATTTTTTGTCGATGAAAACCGAGGACGCTCAAAAGGCATACCTTTACGACAAAAAAACGAACGAACTTTTGAAGTGGGTGTTCAACGGCGGAAACGGCGGACTTACGGTCGCAGTCATTTTGAAGATGGCTGAATTTTACGACGACAGTATGAACAGATATTTCGATATGGTTTTACATTCGGACAAACTTACGTTTCCCGAACTTGTCGAGATAATAAGAATTTATCTTTTGCACACCGCTAAGCTCGATTTTTCGGCATTTGTTTCAAACGAACTTAAAATCGTCACAATGGAGTTCAATCCACTCATAAAGTATATGCCTATGAATTTCGTCAATGCCGTAGCAAACGTCATAGCAGATATTGTTATGTCGATTGACAGTCCGCTTCCTGCGATAGAGCTTATAAAGAACGAACTTGACGAGTATCTTAAAGAAGAAGGCGGCGAGATTTATTTTGCAAATATGCAGATTAGTAAAATGGCAAAAATCAAATCGATAAAGACTTTGGCAGGCGTGCTTATTTATAAAACGGAAGCGTTCGGAACAGCCGAACAAATTCTTGACAGATATTCGATTACTAAATCGACCTTCTTAAAATATGTAAAAGCGATTTTCGGATAAACTCGATATAGTATAGCTTTAACGAAAGAGTGGCGATAAATCGTAACCTACTGTTAAGGAAAGATAATAAAACAAAAATCAATTCATTCGGCAAAAACGCCGATAGGAGTATTTATGGAAAATGATAACGAATTGACGGAACTTTCGGTTGACGAAAAAAAGAAACTTGTCGATATAGTAGCCGATGAAAAAGCCGAGTACGGCGATAAACTTGCGGCGTATGAATATTTGCTTGACAACGGCGCAGAAGTGGTCGATTATATGATTTCAAAAATGCCGTCGCTTCTCAACACGGAAAGCGGTCAGATGCTCGTCGAGATTTTGGCTGAGTATAAGGGCAGAAAGGACGTGTATCTTTGGCTTGTGACTTATTTTTATCGCGGCGAAGATATTCCGCTTTTTGCAAGATTGCTCGGCGCGTACGGCAATGAAGACGCAATCGAAATTCTTACGTCTTATGCTCGCGACTACGACGTAGACTACAACGAGTTTATGGAAATAAGAAACGCAGTCGAAGAACTCGGCGGCGAGTTTAACGTCAGAAAAGATTTTTCGGACGATCCGCTTTTCGGCTATTTAAAAGGAGTTGTCGAAACGGACATTTTTAATCGTCCTAACGACGATGAAAGCGGTGATGATGATAGCGGTGATGAAGACAAGTCGGACGGCGGCTGTTCGTGCGGCTGTCACCATTCGCACACCGAAACTCACGAGCATAGTCATAATTGCAGTTGTTGCAACCATCACCACGACGAAGAATAATGACTTTCGACTATTAAAAACGCTGTTTAAGGAAAACTAAACGGCGTTTTTTTGTCGGCGTTTTTGCGTTGAAATAGTAACGATATTTCAAATAATGCCTATATAAACGCTTTAACGATTTTCGCACAGCCGTTTTAAAGTGTTTTTATGCCGCCGCCTACAATGCCGTCTATGGTTGGGTTTAAAGCGCAAAGCTTTTATCAGCGTCATAACAAGTTGTATAAGTCCGAACAGACTTACTAAAGGATAGCCGTACGTTATGAGACGCTCGAAGCCGACGAGTGAAAGGGGATAACACAAAACGAGACAGGCGAAAAACGAAATCGTCTTTGACTTTGTAAACGGCGCAAGGTCGTCAATGATAAGTTTTGCAGAAGACACCATAGTGGTAAAAATGGCAAACAGCACGAGAGCGATTGCAACCGCTTTAAAGCCGAGATTTATAGCAACGTCTAAAAGCGGCATTTCTCCGCCCTTGCCGATAACGACCGCACCGAGACAAAAGAGCATTGCGCTCATAATAACCGCGCTTGCGATACCCGAAGCCGCGATTTCTTTGTTTGTCATTTCTTTTCCGAGGTCAGCCATAAGATTTCCTGCAATCAGCAGATTTAACGCCGCATAAGATATAGGTTTAAACGGCAAAAACGAACCGACAAGATTCAATTCGCCGTTTTTGAAAAACAGCAGGAATATGCCGACAACTATGGCAGGGACGATTATGGCGTTTATCGCTTTGACTTGTTTCATTCCCAAAACTGCGACTATAATCGACAGAGCGGTAAGCAACAAACCGCCGAAAGGAAACAGCGGACGGATTACGTTTTCTGCGCCTGCGCACATAGCGGACATTGTTATGACAGAACAAAAAAAAGTGACGACCTTAAACCATTTTGGGTAAAACAAAAAGTTCTTCTTTCCCGACAACATAAAGAGCGAGCAAAAAAAGCCTAAAAACAAGCCCGATATAATCGTCGTTAAAGGACTCAATCCGTTGAAATAAACGGCTACTTCTTTGCCCGACGCAAAACCTGCGCCGACAACCGTTCCTATAAATAAGGCAACCGCCTTAAAGACTTTTTTCATAAAACAAAATATGCTAAAAAAGTTTGATAAATGACACAAACGATTTTGCGGCGATAATTTAACCTTAAATGAGCTTTAATTGCCGAGAAAACCGAAAATCAAATCACAAAATAAAAGGCGTGGGAACATAACGGAATGCAAAAGGGGAAATATAATAGAAAGAAAAAAGATTAAAGTCATAGCAAAGCGTTATGGCGATTTGCAGAAGGCGTTTAAAAAAAAGTATTTATTTTTTACAAATTGAATGATATACTTTAAACATGAGAAAAATAGGATTTGTTTTGATAGTTACGCTAATTTTAATTCTTTCGCTCACTCTTGTCGCTTGCGACAAAAACGGCGGTAAAGAAAAATCGCTCTGCGAAAAGTTTCAGGCGGAAAAGATAGAGCTTAATGTTGCGGTTATGTCTGACACGCATTATCTTTCGCCGAGCTTGGTCGGCGATTATGCCTACGAGAGTTTCGGTGAGAAAATGAGCGACGCAAAAACTTATGAAATTGCGGTCGCAATAATACGTTCGGCTCTTGATAAAGTTTCGGCTGAAGGCTACAATGCGCTTATCATAACGGGGGATTTGTGCGACAATCACGCCGTGCAAAATCACGCCGAAATGTCGGCATTACTTAAAACCTATGCGGACGAAAAAGGGCTTAAAATATTCGTAGTGCCTGGTAATCACGACGTTGCGCCCGAGGGGTACTATGGTTATAAGTACACGTCAAGCGGAAAAGAAAAAGTTGAAAGTTTGCAAGATACCGCAAAAGGAATAGTCCAGAGTTTCAAAGACTATTATTACGATTTCGGTTACAACGTCGCAATCGCAACGCACGGACTTTCATACGTCGCTAAGCTCGGCGACGGATACAGACTGCTTGCGATAGATAATTGCAGTGAAGACTTATCGGACGAAACGTTAGCGTTTGTCGACGAACAGCTTGCGGCGGCAGAGAAAGCAGGAGATAAAGTCGTTGCGGCACAACATAAACCGATTAACAATATGTTCGGGTCGATAACCGATATTTTGGGTAAGAGCCACAGCGCAATTACCGCAAATGCGGAGAAACTTACGAATACGCTTGCTGGCAGAGTCGAAATACTATTCTCGGGACATAATCACGCAAACGATGCGGTTGATTTGAAAAGCGAGAGCGGCAAAACGCTTGTCGAAGCGATGACGGGCTCTATAAGCCAAAGTGCAAACTGCTATAAGAATTATAAATTCACAAAGAATTACGTTAAAAGTCAAACGCTAAGGCTTGAAAAACTTAACGCCGATTATTTGCCGAATTATCTTTCGGCGGCGGACAAAGCGTCGGTGATAAACGATTTCAACGGCTATGCGACAAAGCGTGTCGGCGATTTTGCAAGACACAAAGTGGACGAACTTAACCTTGTTCAAACGATAGGAAAAGTGATTTTCGGAGCAGAAGAAGTTCCGGCGGCGGCAAATGAATGTATAAAAGAAATAGTAGCGTTTTTAAATAAGCCGCTTTACGGCAACGACAGCATCGAATCGTTCTTTAAAAAGTATGAGGCAGAATTCCCTGAAAGCAAATATGCCACTGTGTATGAAGCGGCGGCAAAAGTCGGCGAAAACATTTTCTACGGCGGTGAAAACCAAAAAGACGGTGTAGAGCTTAAAGTCGTCGAATTGGCGTTTGTAGGCATAGTCGCAAAAATTTATGCGAGTGAGCTTTTCGACAATTTAGATTCGATAGGCGGCAATATAAAAGACAGAGCGGAAAAATGCGACGATGTCGTGAAGACGCTTTTGAAAAGCGGCAGAATCGACCTTTACAAAAGCGGACTTATAAATGCGGTTTTGAAATTCAAAAAGATAAATTCGCTCCTTAGCGAAAACACCGTTTTGCGCGCGACTGTAGCAATTCCGAAATCGCTCAAATATACGTCAGTATCTCAGCTTTCAAAAACAATCGAAGCGTTGATTTCGACGGCGAAAGGCTTGGCAATGCTTGGCAATATCGATTTGTCCGATTGCTTTGAGACGGCAGTCGATGACGGCGGCAATAGAATTTACAGCGGAGTTTTGAACGTCAGAACTCTTTTGCATGACAAAGTGTTTCTCGGAATAGCAAAATCGTTTGTCGTCGACAGCGACGTTCCCGACCGCGATTTCGTTTTAAGTCCGTCTAACGGAAAGTGGGAAAAGGCGAAATAAAAAACAATATAGTCTATAAACGATTTAAGGAAAAACAATTTGATGACGGATTAGAGAAGTAAATCGGCAAACGAAATTTTGACGAAGCTAAATCTGACGGAATCGAATTAAAGTTTAAACCGTTAAAACGTTGCAAGGCAAATTCAAATCTTATTTTTAAATATTAGCGTTATACGATGCGTTGCGGCAAATTCAAGTGCCAATCGAACAGACGGCGCAGACGACAAAAATGAAAAATCGACGGCTATCGTCGATTTTTTTTTGCAAATTTTCAAAACGCTTTTTATTTATTTGACATTATTTTTTGAAAATAATAAAATATTTAAAATTACACAATAGGAGAAAAAAATGAACAAAATAATTAAAGAGGGTTTGACCTTTGACGACGTATTGTTAGTTCCGCAACATTCAAGCATACTTCCTAAAGATGCAAGTCTCGAAGTCGATTTGGCAGAGGGTATTCACCTTAACATTCCTTTGCTTTCGGCATCGATGGACACCGTAACCGAGCATCAGCTTGCAATAGCTATGGCAAGGGAAGGCGGAATCGGAATGATTCACAAAAACCTTTCAATCGAAAAGCAAGCAGAGCAAGTCGACAAGGTAAAGCGCAGTGAACACGGCGTTATCACCGACCCGTTCTTTTTGTCTCCACAACATAAATTGTCGGACGCTTTGGCTTTGATGAGCCGTTATAAAATCAGCGGCGTTCCGATTACTGTCGAGGGAAAGCTCGTAGGTATTCTCACAAACCGTGACCTTCGTTTCGAAACCAATTTCAATCAACTTATCGGCGACGTCATGACAAAGGAAAATCTTGTTACGGCATTAGAAGGCGTTACGCTCGAAGAAGCGCAAAAACTTCTCGGCAAGCACAGAATCGAGAAACTTCCTATCGTAGACAAGAACTACAACCTTAAAGGACTTATCACGATTAAAGATATCGAAAAAGCGATTCAATATCCTCATTCGGCTCGTGACGTAAACGGCAGACTTTTGGCAGGTGCGGCGGTCGGAACGGCTGTCGACACAATGGAAAGAGTTGCCGCTTTGGTTGATGCAAAAGTCGATATTATCGGTGTTGACACGGCGCACGGACACAGTGACAAAGTTCTTAACATCGTAAAACAAATTAAAGCTAAATATCCTAACCTTAAACTTATTGCAGGAAACGTTGCAACGGCAGACGCAACGAAAGCTCTTATCGACGCAGGCGCAGACGTCGTCAAAGTCGGTATCGGACCGGGTTCTATTTGTACGACTCGTGTCGTAGCAGGCATAGGCGTTCCGCAAATTACGGCAATTATGGATTGCGCGGAAGCTGCCGACAAATATGGCAAACGCATTATCGCCGATGGCGGAATTAAATACAGCGGCGATATAACGAAAGCTATCGGCGCAGGCGCATCGGCAGTTATGATAGGAAGCCTTTTTGCAGGAACTAAGGAAAGCCCGGGCGAACTTGAAATGTTCCAAGGCAGAAGTTTCAAGGTTTACAGAGGTATGGGGTCTCTTTCGGCTATGGCGGCAGGAAGCAAGGACAGATATTTCCAAGAAGACGCTCAAAAATTCGTTCCGGAAGGCGTTGAAGGCAGAGTCCCGTTCCGTGGACCTTTGTGTGACACCGTATATCAACTCATGGGCGGTCTTAGAAGCGGCATGGGCTATTGCGGCATGAAGACCATCGACGATTTGAGAAAAAATGCGCAATTCGTAAAGATTACGTCGGCATCGCTTGTCGAAAGCCATCCGCACGACATCACCATAACGAAAGAAGCGCCTAACTATACGACGAGAGGTTAAAGTTTTGCCCTGCTATGGCTTTCCTATTATGGAACCGTAGCAGGGTAGCTTAATTTTTAGTTTTTGTTTTTTTAAAAAGGCAAAGAATATATAAGGCAAAACATTTATGATAGACACACACGTTCACGTTTTTCCAGACAAGATTGCCGAAGGCGCAATAGCAAAACTTGCGGCGGCGGCGAAAAAAGTTCCGTCCACAAACGGTTCTTTGTCGGACACCGTTCAAAAAATGAAAGACTGGGGTGTGAACGAGTTTTGGCTTATGTCGATTGCGACAAACGAAAGACAAATGACAAACGTCAACGATTTTGCGCTCGGTTGCAAGTCGGACGTTTGCTATCCATTCGCTTCGGTGTATCCGTTGTCGGACAAAGCGTTAGACGAACTTGAAAGGGTTTACGATTTAGGTTTCAGGGGTATTAAACTTCATCCTGAATATCAACAATTTGAAGTGTCGGATAAAAGGGTATATCCCGTTTACGATTTTATAAAGTCGCATGGTATGATGCTTTGTTTTCATGCAGGCAAAGATTGCGCCTATCTAAGCACCTATTATGCCTCGCCGAGAAGCATTGCCAAAGTCGCAGACGATTTTAAGGGAATTAAAATCATTGCCGCGCATTTGGGCGGTTGGAACGTTTGGCAAGAAGTGCTTGAATACGAAGCGGGCAAGGATATATATTTCGATACCGCATATTTAAAAGGAATGATATCGGATGGCGAAGTCAAGAAAATACTCAGTCGTCATTCAAAAGAGAGAATATTGTTAGGCTCGGATTGCCCTTGGTCGAGTCCTATAAAGGAAAGGGAATATTTTGAAAAATTTCTATCGTCTAACGAGATAGAACTAATTTGCGATAAAAACGCTACCGAGCTTAAATCGGAAGCGGAAAGAGGATAAAATTTTGGTCAGAGAAGATTTAAGAAACATTGCTATCATTGCTCACGTCGACCACGGCAAGACTACGCTTGTAGACGGAATGTTGAAGCAATCGGGAACATTCAGAGAAAATCAACAAGTCGAAACGAGAGTTATGGACAACAACGACTTAGAGCGTGAGCGTGGCATAACCATTTTGGCGAAGAATACCGCAATTCATTATAAAGGTAAAAAGATAAACATTATCGATACCCCGGGACACGCCGATTTCGGTGGCGAAGTCGAGAGAGTTTTGAAAATGGTTTCGGGCGTTCTCCTTTTGGTCGACGCCGCCGAAGGCCCTATGCCGCAAACGAGATTTGTTTTGACAAAGGCAATAGAACTCGGACTTAAAATCATAATCGTTATAAACAAGATAGACAGACCCGACGCAAGACTTTCCGAGGTAGGGGACGAAGTGCTTGAATTGCTTTTGGAACTCAACGCAAACGACGAGCAGCTTTTTAGCCCTATCATATACTGTTCGGGCAGAAACGCAACCGCAACGCTCGATTACAACGTCGAAGGCAAAAATCTCGTACCGCTTTTCGACACTATATTGGATTATATTGAACCGCCGTCAGGCGATGAAACGGGACCGTTGCAACTTCTTTGCTCGTCTATCGACTACAACGAATACGTAGGAAGAATCGGCATAGGCAAAATCGAAAGGGGACAAATCAAAGTCGGGCAAGAAGTTGCCATTTGCGATTATCACAATTCCGACGTTAATTATAAAGGCAGAGTGGTTTCGCTCTATCAAATAGAGGGTTTAAAGCGTGAACCTGTCGAAACGGCAAAAGTCGGCGACATAGTGTGTTTCTCGGGCATAGAGAATATAAAAATAGGAAACACGCTTTGCGCAACGTCGAATCCCGAACCTATTCCTTTTGTAAAGATTAGCGAACCGACGATTGAAATGACTTTCTCGGTCAACGATTCTCCTTTTGCAGGTCGTGAAGGAAAGTTTGTAACTTCCAGAAACTTGCGTGAAAGACTTTATCGCGAACTGTTAAAAGATATGTCGCTTAGAGTTGTCGATACCGACAGCACGGACAGCTTTAAGGTTTGCGGTCGTGGGGAAATGCACCTTTCAATTTTGATTGAAACCATGCGCCGTGAAGGTTACGAGTTTATGGTCGGACCGCCAAAAGTTTTGCTTAAAACTATCGACGGCGTGACTTGCGAACCTATGGAGCATTTGTACGTTGACGTGCCGCAGATTTCAATGGGTGCGATTATGGAGAACATGGGCGTCAGAAAGGGCGAACTTGTCACAATGGACGCCGTCGGCAACCGTATGCGTCTTGAATTCGTCGTTCCTGCAAGAAGTTTGTTCGGATTTAAAAACGAAATGCTTACGGCAACGAGAGGCGAGGGCATTATGAATACGTCGTTTGAAGGATATGCTCCGTTTAAAGGTGCAATCCCGAGAAGATTTACAGGTTCGCTCGTAGCGTTTGAGACGGGCGAAGCGGCAACGTACGGACTTTTCAATGCTCAGGAACGCGGCGTGCTTTTTATCGAGCCGCAAACTCCAGTTTACGAAGGTATGGTCGTCGGCTACTCGCCTAAAAACGAAGACCTCAGAGTCAACGTTTGCAAAAAGAAGCACGTCACAAATATGCGTGCGGCAGGCAGTGACGAAGCCCTAAGACTTAATCCTATCAAAAAAATGAGCCTTGAAGAAGCAATCGAATTTATTGCGGACGACGAACTTTTGGAAGTAACGCCGAAGAACATCAGAATAAGAAAAACTATTCTTGACGGAAGTCAAAGAATGAAACTTTTGATGAACGCAAGAAACGGCGAAAACTGAGGCAAAAACTAAGATGTTTAGCCGCTTGGCACAAATCTCGATAGCCTTGTTTTAATGAAATAGCATTTAAAGACGGAAATAAGTTTCCGTCTTTTTTTGTTGTAAGAATCATAGAACGAGAGTTATTTAGAACATGAATTTATAAATCGTTTTGCTTAAACTTCGGATTTTAAAATAATGTTTTAAATATATATTGTTTATTTTATTTAATGGAAACAAAATAAAAAAAGTAAAATTGAGTTTGATATTTTTGAATAACAAGTGTATTTAAAGAACAAACATATTCAAAAGACAAATGTATTCAAAATATAAATGTAGTAAAAAACAAACATAAAAAACGTAAGTTAAATTTAGTTTGATATTCTTTGTAAAAACAGATTTAAAACAAACGTAAGATAAAACTTACGATAATAAGCGATAAATTTAACTTCGGTTAAGGCGAAAAACACTTTAAAAATAAAAAAGTCCGATATTTAAATAAAAAATTAAAATAAGTGCGTTATTTGTTTGACATAACTGCGGATAAATAGTATTATATCGATAAGAACTTATCGATAATTTTTTAACGGATATCGCATAGCGTTAAAATTAACGTTTAAATCGACTTATCTTTAAAACTTTGACGATAAGAACGAAACCGTATTGCATTTTAAACTTAAACGGGTTAAAATGTAATTGTTACTTTGAAAAACTTTTTAAGGAGAAATATATGACTAAAGATTTCATAGTAAATGATGAAGAAAGCCTTGAGAAATTGCTCAAATCGGTAAGGGAAGCGCAAAAGCAATTCGCAACCTACACGCAAGAGCAAGTCGATAAGATTTTCTTTGAAGCAGCAATGGCGGCAAACAAGATGAGAATTCCTCTTGCGAAAATGGCAGTCGCAGAAACAGGTATGGGTATAGTCGAAGATAAGGTTATCAAAAACCACTATGCTTCCGAATATATCTACAACGCATATCGCAACACCAAAACTTGCGGCGTTATCGAAAAAGATTCCGCATTCGGCATTATGAAAATAGCCGAACCTATTGGTGTTTTGGCAGCAGTCGTTCCTACGACGAACCCGACGTCAACTGCAATCTTTAAATCACTTATCGCTTTAAAGACAAGAAACGGAATTATTTTCAGCCCGCACCCAAGAGCAAAGAAATGCACGATCGAAGCTGCCAGAATCGTTCTCGAAGCAGCTGTCAAAGCAGGCGCTCCTGAGGGCATTATCGGCTGGATCGACGAGCCTACGGTTGCTCTTTCGGCACTTATCATGAAAGAAGCAGACTGCACGCTTGCAACCGGCGGACCGGGCATGGTCAGATCGGCATACAGCAGCGGCAAACCTGCAGTAGGCGTTGGCGCAGGTAACACTCCTGCAATCGTTGACAGCACTGCAAACATCGAACTTGCGGCATCTTCGATTCTTCATTCGAAGACGTTCGACAACGGTATGATTTGCGCATCCGAACAATCGGTTATCGTTCTTAGCGACGTATACGACAAGTTCAAGAAAGAACTTCAAGCTCGCGGAGCATACTTCCTTAATGACGAACAAAAAGATATGGTCAGACACACCATTTTGATTAACGGTGCGTTGAACGCAAAAATAGTCGGACAATCGGCTTGCAAAATCGCAAACCTTTCGGGCTTCGATGCTCCTGAGGGAAGCAAGATTTTGGTCGGCGAAGTCGAAAGCGTCGATTTGTCGGAAGAATTCGCTCACGAAAAACTCAGCCCTGTTCTTGCTATGTACAAAGCAAAAGACTTTGACGACGCAGTCGCAAAGGCAGGACAACTTATTGCAGACGGCGGCTACGGACATACTTCGTCTATCTATATCAACACTCTCACCGAAGGCGAAAAACTTGCAAAGTGGGAAAGAAATATGAAGACCTGCCGTTGCCTTATCAATACTCCTTCTTCGCAAGGCGGTATCGGTGACCTTTACAACTTCAAACTTAAACCTTCTCTTACGCTCGGTTGCGGAAGCTGGGGCGGAAACAGCGTCAGCGAAAACGTCGGCGTCAAGCACTTAATCAATATTAAAACGGTTGCAGAAAGGAGAGAGAATATGTTGTGGTTCAGAGCACCATCTAAGGTTTATTTAAAGAAAGGCTGCTTGCCTGTTGCTCTTGACGAATTGAAGACCGTTATGGGCAAGAAAAAAGCATTTATCGTAACAGACAGTTTCTTGTATAACAACGGATATACAAAGCCAATCACCGAAAAACTCGATGAAATGGGCATTCAACACACGACGTTCTTCAACGTTGCTCCGGACCCGACGCTTGCATGCGCAAAGGAAGGCGCGGAACAAATGAAGGCTTTCCAACCTGACTGCATTATCGCGCTCGGCGGTGGTTCTGCTATGGACGCAGGCAAGATCATGTGGGTTCTTTATGAACATCCTGAAGTCAACTTCATGGACCTTGCAATGCGCTTTATGGATATCAGAAAGAGAGTTTACACCTTCCCTAAGATGGGCGAAAAGGCATTCTTTATCGCAATTCCTACATCGGCAGGTACAGGTTCCGAAGTTACGCCGTTCGCAGTTATCACCGATGAAAAGTCGGGAGTCAAGTATCCTCTTGCAGACTACGAACTTATGCCGAACATGGCAATCGTCGACGCAGACGTTATGATGAACGCACCTAAGGGCTTGACCGCCGCATCGGGTATCGACGCCGTAACGCACGCTCTTGAAGCTATCGCGTCTATGATGGCAACCGACTATACCGACGCTCTTGCTCTTAAAGCTCTTAAAGTTATTTTCGAGTTCTTGCCAAAAGCATACGACAACGGTCCTAACGACGCGGAAGCTCGTGAAAAAATGGGTAACGCCGCTACTATGGCAGGTATGGCTTTCGCTAACGCATTCCTCGGTGTTTGCCACTCCATGGCTCACAAACTCGGCGCATTCTATCACATTCCTCACGGCGTAGCAAACGCTCTTATGATTGACGAAGTATTGCGCTTCAATGCTGCCGAAGTCCCTGTAAAGATGGGTACCTTCCCACAATACGACCATCCGAAGACTTTGAGAAGATATGCAGAAGTTGCAGAGTATCTCGGAATTAAGGGTAAAAACGATGAAGAAAAACTTAACAACCTTATCAAAGCTATCGACGAACTCAAAGAGAGAGTCGGCATAAAGAAGACAATCAAAGATTACGGCATCGACGAAAAAGAATTCTTGGAACGTCTTGACGAAATGACCGAACAAGCATTCGACGACCAATGCACGGGCGCAAACCCGAGATATCCGCTTATGTCGGAAATTAAGCAAATGTATCTTAATGCCTACTATGGCAAATAAGGAGGGAATTATGGAAAAGTTAGCCGAAAGAAAACACAAGGTTATTTACCGTGACGGCGACAGAGTAGTTAAAGTATTCGATTCGGAATTTAAAAAGTCGGATATCTTCAACGAAGTTTTGAATCAATCGAGAGTTGAAGAAACCGGTCTTGATATTCCTGCAATCGAAGAAGTCAAAAAGATTGACGGAAAATGGGCTATCGAAATGACCTACATTCCGGGCAAGACGCTTCAACAGCTTATGGCGGAAAACCCTAAAAAGGAAGACGAATATCTTGAAATGTTCGTTGACCTTCAAATGAAGATGCACACCTTTAAGGTTCCTCTTCTCAACAAGCTCAAGGACAAGATGGACAGAAAGATTTCCGAAAGCGACCTTGACGCAACCATAAGATACGAACTTCACACAAGACTTAACGGTATGCCTAAACACAACAAACTTTGCCACGGCGACTTTAACCCGTCAAACGTCATCGTCACTCCGGAAGGAAAGACGTACGTCATCGACTGGTCACACGCAACGCAAGGAAACGCATCGGCAGACGTTGCAAGAACTTATCTTCTTTTCAAACTCGAAGGTAAAGACGAACTTGCCGAAAAGTATCTAAAACTTTTCTGCAAAAAGAGTGACACTGCGGTTCAATACGTTAAAAACTGGTTGCCTATCGTTGCCGCATCTCAATCGGTCAAAGGCAAACCTGAAGAACGTGAATTCCTGCTCAAATGGGTGGACGTAGTTCAATTTGAATAATTAAAACTATTCATTAAAAGCGGAGTTGCGTTTGTAATTCCGCTTTTTTTTGGAGGAAGATATGAAACTCAGTATTTGTGTCGGCAGTAGCTGTCACCTTAAAGGCTCGTATGAAGTCATTGAAAAATTAAAGCAAATCGTAAAGACGTACGGCGTTGAAGACAAACTCGAACTTTGCGCAAGTTTTTGCCTTGGACATTGCAGCGACGGCGTTTCGGCAAAGCTCGACGAAGAGCTTATAACGGGGCTCAATCCTAATAACGTCGAAGATATCTTTTTGGAACAAATAATGCCAAAAATAAAATAATGTGTAGTTTAAAGGAGATGCTTAATGAGCTATCTTGATTTTAAACCGGCAAGTTGTAAAAACTGCTATAAATGTTTGCGTGAATGTCCCGTAAAGGCTATCAGAATCACCAATCATCAAGCGAAAATCATTGACGAAAGATGTATTCTTTGCGGAACGTGTACGGGCGTATGTCCGCAAAACGCAAAAATAGTTCACAGCGAATCGGAAGTCGTTGAAAATCTTTTGAAAAGCGGAGACAAAATTGTGGCGTCGGTTGCGCCGTCATTTGTTTCGAGTTTCGGAGTAAACGACTTTTCGGTCATGCAAATCGCGCTCGGAAAACTCGGCTTTGCTTATTCCGAAGAGACGGCAGTCGGCGCGAATCTTGTTGTGGAAGAATATAAAAAGCTTCTTAAAGAGGGCAAGTATAAAAACTTTATAACTTCCGCATGTCCGTCTGTGAACAGACTGATTCAGGAATATTATCCAAACGCTTTGCCGTATCTTGCAAACGTGGATTCACCTATGCTTGCACACGCAAAATTGCTTAAAAAACAATTTCCGACGGCAAAAATAGTCTTTATAGGACCTTGTATCGCAAAGAAAAAGGAAGCGGCGGAATCGGGCATAATCGACGCCGTGTTGACGTATGAAGACCTTAAAGGCTTGTTTGAAAAGAATAAAATAAATTTGACGCAGACTGCAAAACTGTCTGTTTCGAAACAGGGAGTCGGCGAAAACAAAGCAAAGTTTTTCCCGATAAGTCGCGGCATTATCAAATCGTTTGACGAACTTCCGTTAGGGTATGAATACGTTGCAATCGACGGCGTACAAAAGTGTATGGACATTCTTGAAAGCGTCGATACGTTGAGCGGAATGTTTTTGGAACTTAACGCTTGCGAATATGCGTGCGTGAAAGGTCCTTGCAGTCTTACCAGCGCGGAAGGCGCGATTAAAGCCAACGCCGACATAAGAAAGTACGCGACAAAGGGCGGTGACAAATGGCTTACGGTGGACGGAAAGGGAATAGACATAAGTCAATTCTATCCGAGAATCAAACCGCTCGGAAGCGCGTTTACCGAAAAGGATATAAAAGCGGTGCTGGCGCAAACAGGCAAATTTAAAAAGGAAGACGAACTTAACTGCGGCGCTTGCGGATATCGTACTTGCCGCGAAAAGGCGTGGGCGGTTTTAAACGGCTTTGCCGAGTCCGATATGTGCGTCCCTTATATGCGCGACCGTGCCGAAACAATGTCGTACGAAATCATTCAAAACAGTCCTAACGGCATTATCGTCGTTGACTTCGACCTTAAAATCATCGAAGTATCGAAAAAGGCGAGAGAGTTGTTCGGTATTTCGGGCGACGTAAAGGGAAGAGATTTGGTAGATTTTATAAATCCGACCGAATACTTGCTTGCGTCGACGGGCAAGAAGTTCTTTACGCACGAACGCTTGACAATAGGCGAAAAAATCGTAGAACTCAGCGTTATCGTTTTGTCGGAACAAAAAGTTATGTTCGGAATGTATACGGACATCACCGAACAAACTAATGCGGACAAAAAACTCGAAAAGATGCGTCTCGACACCATTGCAACGACCGACGAGGTTATTCAGAAACAAATGAGAGTAGCGCAAGAAATCGCTTCGCTTTTGGGCGAAACTACGGCGGAGTCGAAAGTGGCTTTGTTGAAGCTTAAAGCGGCTTTGCTCGAAACACACGAGGACTAAATGGGACTTATCATTGAAAGCGGTTATACGTCGATAAACAAAGCGGGCGAAGAGCTTTGCGGCGACAACGTTGCCATAACCAAAAACGGCAAATATACAACGCTTGTTTTGGCGGACGGTTTAGGCAGCGGCGTTAAGGCAAACATTTTGTCCATTTTGACGTCGAAAATTCTTTGCACGATGATGGCGAACGAAATTTCGATGGAAGACTGTATCGAAACGATAATCAGCACTCTTCCCGTTTGTAAGGTAAGAGGCGTTGCTTATTCGACGTTCAGCGCAATCCATATCGACGACGACGGCAAAGGATATATGTTTGAATTTGACAATCCCGAAGCGATTTATTATCACGACGGAAAGTGCCAAAGTTTTGACAGACAAATGCTCGAAATTTGCGGCAAGAAAGTTTACAAGACAGAGCTTAATCTTGTCGACGGCGATTACATAATCACTATGAGCGACGGCGTACCTCATTCGGGCGTCGGAATGCTTTTGAATTTCGGCTGGCAAAGAAAAGAGATTATGGACTATCTCGACAGAGAGATAAAACCTAATATGTCGGCTAAATGTGTTGCATGTATGCTTACGTCTGCCTGTAATGACTTGTATCTTGCAAAACCGGGAGACGACACTACGGTTGCTGCAATTAAATTCCGTGACGAAGTTATCGTCGATATGATGGTAGGACCGCCTGTAGATAAGTCGAGCGACGATTTTTATCTTCAAAGGTTTATGGCGGGTGACGGAAAGAAAGTCGTTTGCGGAGGCACAAGTTCGCAAATCGTGGCGAGATATTTGCACGAAGATATCCAAACGACGCTTGATTTCCCTGACCCCGAAGTTCCGCCTATCGCATATATAAAGGGCATCGACGTTACGACGGAAGGCGTACTTACGATAAGAAAACTTCTTAAATTGTCGGAAGACTATATGTCAAGCAGCAATCTTAATCCTAAGCATTATGAGGCAAAGGACGGCGCTTCGCTTCTTGCCGATATGCTTTTTGTAAAGGCAACGCACGTCAATTTTTACGTCGGACAAAGCGTAAACGTCGCTCATCAAGGATTGCCTATCGACACTACGATGAAGCTCAAATTGATTGAGAAACTCGCAAAAAATCTTCAAACGATGGGAAAGACCGTCGAACTGAATTATGACTGAGGTTGGTATGAGAATATTTGACACAAACGTTCAATTACTTAAATACAAGACTTTAAAAGCCGTCATCAAACATATATACGACGGCGATTTGGAAAGCGTTTATCTTGACGTTCCGAAAGAGATTATCCCGGGACCTAATGCGACTATGCGTTGTTGTATCTATAAGGAAAGGGCGATAGTCGGCGAAAGAGTAAAACTTGCGCTCGGCGGCGACAAAGACAATCCGAATATCGTTGAAGTTATAGATATAGCTTGTGACGAATGTCCCGTTGACGGAATTATGGTTACGCCTGCGTGCAGGGGTTGCTTAACTCACCAGTGTAAAGAGAATTGCCCTAAAGACGCTATAACGATTGTTGACAAGCACGCCGTCATAGACCAAAGCAAATGTATAGAGTGTGGCAAGTGCGTGAAGTCTTGTCCGTACGGCGCAATAATAGCGCAACATCGTCCGTGCGTCGTAAGCTGCAAGGCGAAGGCTTTGAAAGTTAATGCCGACACCAAAAAGGCGGAAATAAGCAGTGAAAAGTGCATAGGTTGCGGCGCGTGCGTTTATGCGTGTCCGTTCGGCGCAATAGTCGACAAATCGCTCATCGTCGATTGTATAAAGATTTTACGCGGCTCAGACGATAATCAAAAATATAAGGTGTATGCCGTTATAGCTCCGAGTATCGTCAGTCAGTTTAAATACGCAAAAGTCGAACAAGTCATTACCGGCATAAAGAAACTCGGTTTCCATCAAGTTGTCGAGGCGGCTTTGGGAGCTGACGTTGATTTGGATCTCGAAGCTGACGAATGTATCAAAAAGGGAATTTTATTGAGCTCGTGCTGTCCTGCTTTTGTAATGTACGTTGAAAAGAATTTCCCTGAACTCAAAGAATATATTTCCGAAAACGTTTCGCCGATGGTTGTCACCGCAAAAATGATAAAGGCAAGCGACCCTACGGCAAAGGTCATATTTATCGGTCCGTGTTCGGCAAAGAAGCTCGAATATAAACTGCCTAAAACGGGCGGCGCGATAGATTGCGTTATGTCATTTGAAGAATTACAGGCATTTTTGGACGCAAGAGATATTGACGTTTCCGGTCTCGAAAGTTCTCCGCTTGACAATGCGTCGTATTTCGGAAGAATATTTGCAAAGAGCGGCGGCGTTACGCAAGGTATCAAAAACGAAGCCGCAAAAAAAGGTAAGGAAATTACCGCTTGCACAATGAACGGCATTGACGAGTGCAGAATAGGGCTTACAAGGCTAAAATTCAAAAGAGCGACCGAAAACTTTTTTGAGGGCATGGCGTGTGACGGCGGCTGTATAAACGGCGCATTGTGCCTGACGCACGGCTCGAAAAATGTAGAGGACGTAGACCGCTACGGAAACGAAGCGAAAGAAAAGACTGTCGACAACTCCGTCAACCTTTATAAAATGGCTTTCAATAAGGAAGATAAAGAGTAAACGAAAATCTGACGCCCTTAAACAAGCGGCATTGACGATTGGTTATAATGGAAACGTCAGAAAGAATAAAAAATAGCTTTAAATGCCAATAAAACGATAAAGCATAAAAAAACACGGCTTATAAGCCGTGTTTTTGTTTTTAATAATATTAAAATTAGTGTTTTTAATACTAAAAAATACTGTAAATAATATTGCGAATTAAATAATCGGATACTATAATCAGAAACTATTGATTAAATATAAGTATTTTATAAACAGTTTAATTATAGTTTCGATTATTTATCGGCGTTGATTATTTATCTGTATCGATTATTCGATTGCTTGCCGATTTAAATTTAAAATCGGTTTTCATTGCCTGCAAAATTTAACAAGAAATTTTAATATTCAAATTCCTTTTCAAAATAGGCTTTAAGGTCGTCGATTTTGATTCTGACTTGCGCCATAGTGTCGCGTTCGCGAACGGTGACGGTGTCGTCCTCTAAGGTATCGAAGTCAACGGTTACGCAGAACGGCGTGCCGATTTCGTCTTGGCGACGATAACGCTTTCCGATTGAGCCTGTTGTGTCGAAGTCAACCGAGTAGTGCTTAGAAAGCATTTTGAACAACTCTTCCGCCTTTTCGTTAAGTTGTTTTTGAAGCGGAAGAACGGCGATTTTGATAGGAGCAAGAGCAGGGTGGAAATGAAGCACGACTCTGGTGTCGCCGTCGATTTCTTCTTCCTCGTATGCGTTGCACATAAAGGCAAGGAAAGCTCTGTCTGCGCCGAGCGAAGGCTCGATGACGTACGGAACGTATTTTTCATTCGTCACAGGGTCTATATAGCTAAGGTCTTTGCCCGATTCCTTGATATGTTGATTAAGGTCGTAGTCTGTTCTGTCCGCAACGCCCCAAAGTTCGCCCCAACCGAACGGGAACAAAAACTCAAAGTCGGTCGTCGCTTTGCTGTAAAAGCAAAGTTCTTCTTTGTCGTGGTCACGAAGTTTAAGGTTCTCGTCTTTCATTCCGAGTTCCAAAAGCCAGTTATGGCAGAAATTCTTCCAATAGTTAAACCATTCGAGGTCGGTGCCGGGTTTGCAGAAGAATTCGAGTTCCATTTGTTCAAATTCGCGAATTCTGAAAATAAAGTTGCCCGGGGTAATTTCGTTTCTGAAAGATTTACCGATTTGTCCTATGCCGAACGGAACTTTTTTTCTCGTCGTGCGTTGAACGTTTTTGAAGTTCACAAAAATGCCCTGCGCAGTTTCAGGACGAAGATATACGGTCGACGTGCTGTCTTCGGTTACGCCGATAAAGGTTTTAAACATAAGGTTGAATTTTCTTATCGGAGTAAATTCGCTTTTGCCGCAAATAGGACAAGCGATTTTGTTGTCGGCAATGTATTTTTCCATTTGTTCGTTCGTCCACGAAGCAATGTTTTCTTCAATGCCTTTCTTTTTCATATATTCTTCGATCAAAGTATCGGCTCTGTGACGGGCTTTGCAACCTTTGCAGTCCAAAAGCGGGTCGCTGAAACCGCCGATGTGACCCGAAGCTCTCCAAGTGCTCGGATTCATCAAAATTGCGCTGTCGAGTCCGACGTTATATTCCGATTCGGTGATGAATTTTTTGAACCATGCTTGCTTGATATTGTTTTTAAGCAAGACGCCAAGAGGACCGTAGTCCCAAGAATTTGACAAACCGCCGTAGATTTCGCTGCCCGGATAAATGAAGCCGCGGTTTTTAGCCAAAGCGACAAGTTTGTCCATTGTAAGTTTTGCCATATCGCATACTCCTGAAATTTAAATATCAATAACTGACTATATAATAAATATATAAATTGTCGTTCGTCAAAATAATATTATATACTTTTGCCTATGTCAAGTATTCCGACATTTTTAAAAAATTATCACACAATTTTTGCCCCTTGCGTAAATTGAAGTATGGGGATACCCAATTAAGAAAAGGAGGTGCAAAAAATGAACGGATGCTTTGGTCAAAACGGTTGCGGTTGTAGTTGCTGTGACCTTATTTTGTTGCTCTTACTCTTATCGTGTTGCGGATGCGGCTGTGGCTGCGGTTGCAACGGGGGCGGTGGCTGCGATATTTGCAGTTGTTTGCCATTACTTATCATCTTATGCTGCTGCGGCGGATGCGGATGTAAGTAACACTCTTTTCAACGGGAGAGTTTCTCTCCCTGAGCGGGCGGTGGCTTTGCCACCGCCTTATTCTTTCGGAAAACAAGTCGAAATCGGAACGAAAGTCGGAGATAAAAATAGATTGTTTAAAAACAGCCGAATTAAAAAAGGTTTAATTAAAACGCCTTGATTTAAAAAACGATTTTAAAAAAAATTGATGTGAAATTTTTAATTTTTAGAAGATTGTTTAAAGCGGTTGATTTCAAAAAATTTTGATTTAATAATTTGCTTTAAAAACTTCCGAGTTAAAGATGCTTTGATATAAACTCTTTAATGATAGGTTCCTTATTTAAATTTCCTTTTTTAAAACTCGTTGTTGCCTTAAAGCATAGGTCAATTTTTACAAACATAGCATATAAAGTGAAAACTTTTAAAATGCTCAGTGCGGCAACGGCGTCGCTGTTTTTAATGCTATTGTTTGCTTATGCTAATGCAATGGTGATAAGTCTTGACGGCGGATTTTATTGCGGACTAAATTTGCCTGCGTTTAAGCCGACTAATTTGCTTATGGAAATTTTAGAGCCGATAAATTACGGCGTGCAAATATGGGTGGTGGCAACGCTCGTTTCCAAACGCAATTTCAAAGCGGAATTTTGGTTTCTCGTGCTTACAAACGTTTTAAGTTTGTTTGTACTTGTATTTATGTTTGCCTTAAAGAAGATATTTGCGGCGACTATACTTTTGGGTGTTACGCTTACACTTGAAATAATAACGCTAATAAAACTTGCCGTACACAAAAACGCTTGGATTCCGTATTTATTTACGGTTGCGCTTAACAGTTATCTTTTTATCGTTATGATATGGATTGCGATGAACAACTGATTTGAGTTGACAAAAAGTATCGATATACGAATACGGCTACAATAAAGGTAGATAATAACTATAATTGTAAAACTATGTTCAAAACAATGAAAACAAAAAAGCGATACGCAAAATAGCTAAAACTAAAAAGTAAAATGCTTAAAATTATGTAAATTTAAAAATAATAAACTTAAAAATTATGCAAAATGCAAAAAACAATCTTTTACACTCAATAACTTGTAATATTTTCCTTATTTTGTTATAATTAAAAAAAATAATAGAGGGTACTATGCTTCTTGTTATGGACATAGGCAACACCAATCTCAAAATCGGCGTTTACGACGGCGACGAGTTGCTTGCCACTTGGAGAATCTCAACCGAATATACGCGTACCGCCGATGAATACGGAATGGTGCTTTACGACCTTTTGGCGACCAAAAACGTAAGTTTTAAGGACGTGAGCGGAATTATCATTTCGTCCGTTGCGCCGAGCCTTAACTATACGATAGAGCATATGTGTTTCTATTACACGGGTATAAAACCTATCGTCGTTGACAGTGAAACGGCAACGGGGCTTAAACTCGGCTACGACAATCCGTCCGAACTCGGCTCCGACCGCATTGTAGACGCCACGGCAGGCTATCATCTTTACGGCGGACCTGTTATTGTTATCGATTTCGGAAGCGCAACGACGTTTAACGCCGTTACTGCGGACGGCGAATATTTGGGCGGCGCGATTGCTCCGGGAATTAAAACCGCAACCGAATCACTCGTTATGACGGCGGCAAAACTCCCGAGAATCGAACTCACCAAACCCGAAAGCGTCATAGGCGCAAATACAAAAAGCTGTATGCAGTCGGGTATTGTTTACGGCTATACGGGACTTGTCGATTATATCGTAAAAAAGATGAAAGAAGACAGTCGTTTAAGCTCTGCAAAAGTAATAGCCACGGGCGGTTTATCCGAACTTATCGATAACAGCGAAATGATTATCAACAAAATCGACAGAGCCTTGGCAATCAAAGGACTTAAAATCATTTACGATTTGAACAAAATCAACTAAATACGAAATAAGCTAAATAACAGAACAAGCTAACGAAAAACAAAACAACAAAATAAACTAAAAAAGTTAAATATTAGTAAGAAAAAAATTGTTTTGCAGGCAATCGTTGAAAATCACAGGAAGCGAAAAAGAATAACGCAAATTAAAGTTTAAAACGCCGTTGCGTTTTAAAATTAGGAGTATATATGAAAAAAGTTGGCGTAGCATTACTTGGACTCGGAACCGTCGGCGGCGGAACGTATGAGATTTTGACAAAAAACCGCGAATACTTCCGTGAAACGTTGGGACTTGACGTAGAAGTCAAAGCCGTTTTGGAAAAGAACGTCGAAAGAGCTAAATCGCTCGGCGTAGACGAAAAAATCGTGTCTTGCGACATTAAGAGCGTTACGGAAAATCCCGAAATCGATATAGTGGCGGAATTTTTCGGTGGAATAGAACCTGCAAGAACGTTCCTTCTCGCTTCGTTAAAAGCAGGCAAGAGCATAGTCACGGCAAACAAAGAGCTTTTCTCAAAACATTGGTTCGAGCTTGAAGCCGCCGCAAAAGAAACGGGCGCAGGACTTTATTTCGAAGCAAGCTGCGTCGGCGGCGTACCTATCATCAGAACTATAGAAGAAGGTATGCAAGCAAATCGCATCGAAGAAATTAAAGGCATAATCAACGGCACGACAAACTACATTTTGACCGCTATGAGCGATGAAGGCAGCGAGTACGACGTTGCGCTTAAAAGAGCGCAAGAACTCGGTTACGCCGAATTTGACCCGACTGCGGACGTTGAAGGCTTTGACGCCACCTACAAAATTTCGATTTTGTCGACGCTTGCCTATCATAAACGCGTACCTATCGAAAAAGTTTCGAGAGAGGGTATTTCAAAGGTCGATGCCGCCGACATTAAAATCGGCAAGGAACTCGGATATACGATGAAGCTTCTTGCTTTGTCTAAGAATAAAAACGGAAAAATCGAAGCGAGAGTAGCTCCCGTTTTCGTTCCGACAACGCATCCGCTTGCGTCGGTCAAGGGTTCGTTTAACGCCGTTTATTTGCACGGCGACTCGGTAGACGATATTATGCTTTACGGACGCGGCGCAGGAGCTTTGCCTACGGGAAGCGCAATCGTAAGCGACATTCTTTATTGCGCAAAGCAAACCGAGCATAAGCGTTATCCGTTTGCGGAAAACGTTGCGTCTAATGACAGTGATTTCACAAGCGATTACGTCGCTAAGTTCTATATCCGTTTATCGGCTGAGGACGTTGAGGGCGTACTTGCAAAAATCACGAGCGTTCTTAAAAACAAAAACATCAATATCGAAGCCGTTCTTCAAAAGAAACCTGTTTCTAAGGACAATGCGCAAATCGTTTTTGTCACCGACAACGTAAAAGAAAGCAGCATCAAAAAAGCCATTGAAGAAATCAAAAATCTCGGAGCGGTCAAGCAAGTCGAATCGCTTTATCGAGTAGAGGAGTAATTTTGGATATCGAAAGGTCTTCGGGAGTATTATGCAATATTTCATCGTTGCCTAGCAAATTCGGCATAGGCAATTTTTCCCGTGACGCCGAAAGTTTTGCTACCACTATTTACGATATGGGCTTCCGTTGGTGGCAGATGCTTCCGCTTACGGCAATAGGTGCAGGCAATTCTCCGTATTCCGGACTTAGCACTTATGCAGGAAACTATTTGTATATAAATCCGTACGAACTTATGGACTTAGGTCTTTTAACTCGTGACGAGGCTAATAATGCAAAATACAACGGTTCGCCTTACAGAGTCGATTACAATTTCGCGAAATGGAACGTCAAAAACTTTTTGCAAATCGCCTTTAACAGATTGGACGACGAGTTTAAAAAGAAAATCGAGGCGTTCAAAAAACAAGAAGGCGAGTGGCTTGAAAACTATGCCGTATTCCAAGCGATTGCCGAACAGTTCGGCACAAAGTGGTGGGAATGGGAAAAAGGTCTTCGCGACCACGACCAAAAAGCTATCGAAGCCTTTAAAAGAGCCAATAAAGAAAGATATGAATATTTTGTTTTCGAGCAGTACGAATTCTACCGCGAATGGTACGCTTTAAAAGCAAAAATAAACGAAATCGGAATTAAAATCATAGGCGACTTGCCTTTTTACGTCGCTCGCAACAGCGTTGACGTTTGGGCAAATCCTAAACAGTTTGACCTTGACGGTGCATATCGTCCTAAAACGGTGGCAGGAGTTCCGCCTGACGCTTTTTCGGCGGACGGACAACTTTGGGGCAATCCGTGTTACAATTTCGACGAAATGAAAAAGGATAATTACGGCTGGTGGCGCAAGCGTGTTTCGCATTGCTTTAAAATGTACGACGGTTTAAGACTTGACCATTTCAGAGCGTTTTACAATTATTTCGCAATCCCGTTCGGCGAAGAGACGGCTAAAAACGGAAAATTTGTCGACGGTCCTAAAATGGAACTTATAAACCATTTTAAAAAGGACAACAAGAATGCGTTTATAATAGCGGAAGACCTTGGACTTTTATCCGACGACGTTGTCGAGTTCATAAAAAAGACGGGACTTCCGGGAATGAAAATCTTCCAATTTGCGTTTGACGGAACGCCGTCTGCATACTTGCCGCACAACTACGACATAAATTGCGTGGCATACACGGGAACGCATGACAACAATACGACGCTCGGCTGGCTTTATGACACGAACGAAGGCGCAAGAAATTTCGCATTGAAGTATTGCGGTTTTTCGGGCGCAGGTTGGGGCGCAGGCGGTCCTAATTGCGGTTCGACAAAGGCGATTATAAAGACGATTATCGCATCGAGCGCTCGTCTTGCCGTCATTCCGCTTCAAGACCTTTTGGGCTACGGCGGCGATACAAGAATGAACGTCCCCGGCGTTGCCGAAGGAAACTGGGAATTTCGTGTTGCTTACGATGCGCTTATGAGTCTTGACAGAACTTATTTTGCCGATATAAACGATACTTACGGAAGAACTTGCGGAAAGATATGATAATCTTTTATAAGTTCGGAAAAGTCGATTCGGACGAATTTATTTTCGCCGCTTACGAAAAATATTGCGGTCTTAAAAATATCGATAGAAAAGAAAATAAAATCGTGCGTGACAAAAAACCGCATTTTGCGCTTGACACCGTAAAGTTCAATTTGTCGCATTGTCAAAATCTTACGGTAGTCGCTATGTCGGATTGCGAAGTAGGAATCGACGTTGAAAAAAGAAAGTCGCTTGACCAAAAACTTTGCGAGTATCTGGGAGTAGAAGATATAGACGGCTTTGTAAGGTTAGAAGCGTGTGTAAAATACGACGGGCAAGGACTTAAAGGCATAAGAAGCGTAAACGAAAAAGAATACGCCGTAAAGAATATAAATTTTTTTCACGATTACGCGCTTGCCGTGTGCGGCGATGAAGATGCGGAGTTTGTGGAGTTAAAGGAGTAATTATGACTAAAAACGAAATTTTGGAAAAACTTAAAGATATGGTTTGCGAACAACTCCGTTTGGAGCGTGATGCGGTTCAACTCGAAACGGAAATTATCAAAGGACTCGGAGCAGACTCCCTTGACCTTGTTGAGCTTTTGATGAACGTCGAAGCCGAATGGAACATCATTGTGGACGATTCCGAAGTAGGCGATTTAAGACTCGTGTCGGACGTCGTCGATATGATTGAAAGAAAAACGAAATAATTAAAAGCCAAACTCGATAATTGAAGTAAACTATGCTAAGTTCGCTTCATAGCCGAGTTTGGCTTTTTTGTTTAATTCTTTAATAACAGGTTTCTTTAATAATAGTTTTTTTTAATAAATGATTTACTTATAACTTATAATAGATTTTTATATTTAATAATATATCTACTTATAGGCAATAACATATTTTTAATATTATATTTCTTTTGTTAAATCACTTCTACTAAATTTCTTTTATTTTTATTTAGTTTTGCCTTAGCATTTGGCGTAGGCAAAGCCTGGTTTTTTGCTTGTCTATGTGATTTTGTTAAATTATATGATTTTAGCTAAGGAAGTTTAATTTATACTCAAAACTGTCACAAAGCGCGGTGAGTGACGCTTCGAGAATGTCGGTCGAAACACCAACGGTAGTCCACGCCTGAGCGCCGTCCGTCGATGTGATTAAAACTCTGACGGTTGCGCCCGTCGCGCGTTTGCTGTCGATGACACGAACCTTATAGTCGATGAGAGTCACGTCTTTAAGTTTAGGGAACTGTGTTTTAAGCGCAAAACGAAGCGCAGAGTCAAGGGCGTTGACGGGACCGTTTCCGTCCTTTTGAACAGTTATCGTTTTATCGTTAGCTTTTATCGTTACGGCGGCGTTTGAAAGCCCCGTGTCGCCGCTGTCTTGTTTGCGGCTTGTAAAAATGTAATCCAAGACCTCGAACGACGGCGTAAATTCGCCTGCCAATTTCTTTGCGAGAAGTTTGAAACTTCCGTCTGCGCCTTCAAACTGATAGCCTTCGAGTTCAAGATTTTTAAGTGTGCTTAAAAGCTCTTTTGCCGTGATTTTGCTTTCGTCGAAAGTCGGGAAAAGAGTTTTTAATTTTTCGATTATGAGAGCTTTTCCCGAGAACTCGCTCAAAAGCACGTCCGACGTGTTGCCGACTTCTTTCGGATTGACGTGTTCAAACGGTAAGCCTTTTGCCGCCGCATCGGCGTGCGTACCTGCCTTGTGTGTAAATGCGCTTTTGCCTATGTACGGCATAGAATTTTCAAGAGTTATGTTCGATATTTCGGCGATTTTTCGTCCGATAATCGTCGTGTCTTTAAGATTTACGTTTATGTCATAGTCGGTTTTTAGTTTAAGGTCGCAAATGACTGTCGAAAGGTTTGTGTTTCCGCTTCTTTCGCCAAAGCCCAAAAACGTGCCTTGAACGTGAGTGGCGCCGTTTTCGACGGAGGCTATACTGCTTGCGACCGCCATTCCGACATCGTTGTGCGCGTGAATTCCGATTCTGACGGTCGGGAAGAGTTCACAAATTTCTTTTGTGATTTTTCCTATAACCGACGGGAAAGTCCCGCCGTTGGAGTCGCAAAGAACGAGAGTGTCTGCGCCTGCCGTTTTGGCGGCGTTAAGAGCCGCTACGGCGTAGTCTTTATCTTGCAAATAACTGTCGAAGAAATGTTCGGCGTCGAATATAACTCTTTTGCCGTTGTCAACAAACAGCTTTACGCTGTCGAAAATGATTTTTAAATTGTTGTCGGCAGACGTTCTTAAAACTTTTTCCGCTCCCGATTTTGAAGTTTTTCCGAAAAGGCAAACGACTTTGTTTGAAAGCGAGAGAGTTTGTTTTAAACCTTCGTCATCGCTTGCGACATCGCCGACTTTTGCGGTCGATGAAAAAGCCACTAGTTTATCCGATTTTTCGGCAGCAAAAAACGCAGTATCTTTCGGGTTCGCCGACGGGTAGCCGCCTTCTATTAGGTCGATACCATAGTTTGAAAGAAGACTGAATATTTCCGTTTTGTCTTGCGTGGAATATGAAATTCCGAGTCCGCCTGCGCCGTCTCTTAAAGTTGTGTCGTACAGTTCGATTTTCATAAATCACCGTCCGAAATAAGTTTGTTGACCGCGTTTAAGTACGCAATGATAGACGCTTCCAAAACGTCGGTCGATAAGCCTTTGCCCGTCATAATTTTGCCGCCGAGTTCGAGCTTTACGGTGGCTTCACCGAGTGCGTCTTTACCTTCGGTTACCGAATGAATGGAATAGTCGTTAAGAATGAAATTCTGTCCCGTCAGCGAGTTTATCGCTTTAAACGCCGCATCGACAGGTCCGTCGCCGCTCATTTTTTCGACGTGCTGACGGTTGCCGCTTGACAAGGTGATTTCGGCAGTCGCTTGATTTTTGTACGACGTAATTTCGTAGTCGGTGAGCGAGTAGGTACGCTTTATCGCGTGGCGCGAAATATTGATTAAAAGCGCGTCGATGTCGCGGCGAGTGACAATCTTTTTACGCTCGGCAAGGTCTTTGAATTTTTCAAAATAGAAAGACGCTTCTTCGGGCGTCAAGGTATAGCCCATTTCGCCGATAAGTTCCAAAAATGCGTGTTTGCCGCTATGCTTTCCGAGAAGCAACTTGTTTTGCGGAATTCCGATGTCGTCGGGATTCATAAGCTCGTACGTTGCTCGGTTTTCAAGCACGCCGTGTTGGTGAATACCTGCTTCGTGCGCAAAAGCGTTTGAGCCGACAATGGTTTTAAAAGGCGGCAACTTTACGCCGACTATGCTCGATACGAGTTTTGCCGCGCCGTAAATTTGCTTTGTGTCGATGTTAAGTTCGTATTCGGGATAGCGGGTTTTGAGTGCCATAACAACTTCTTCGAGCGAAGCGTTTCCCGCTCTTTCGCCAAGACCTATAACGGCGCAGTCGAAATCTTCCGCGCCTGCTTCTATCGCCGAAAGAGTGTTTGCGGTTGCAAGTCCTAAATCGTTGTGGCAGTGAACGCCCAATCTGACGTCAACGTTCGATTTTAAATATTTGACAAGTTCAGCCATTTCTCTTGGAGTGGAGTAACCGACCGTATCTGCGATATTTATACAATCCGCCCCTGCTTTTACGGCAGTTTGAACGGCTTTGAGCAAAAATTCTCTTGGTGTTCTGGTTGCGTCTTCAAACGCATATTTAACCAAAGCGGCTTTGTTTTTGGCGTACTTTGCGTGATATGCAATAGACTCCAAAACTTCGTCTTCAGTCATTTTGAGTTTGTATTTAAGGTGAATAGGACTCGTCGCTATAAAGACGTGCAAAATAGGATTGACCGCCGATTGAAGGGCAAGCACTGCCGAATCTATGTCTTGGGCGTTGCTTCTCGCAAGAGCCATAACGGATGAATTTTTGACGTTTTCGGCAATTTCTTTCACGCTTAAAAAGTCGGCTTTCGAACAGGCGGGAAAACCTGCTTCGATTGCGTCGACATTCATTGCTTCGAGTCGCAAAGCAACGTCTAATTTCTCCTTAGGGTGCATGGTGAAGCCGGGAGCTTGTTCACCGTCGCGGAGAGTCGTGTCAAAAACTTTAATTTTCATTTTTTCCTCTTTCAAGGGCGGCTCCGCCCGTTCTTGCCATTTCTATAATTCCGTAAGGAACGAGAACGCCTATAAAAGCGTCGATTTTCGACGTGTTGCCCGTAAGCTCGAACATCATAGTGCTTGGCGTGGTGTCGAGAGCTTTGGCTTTAAAAATGGCGCAAAGGTCGCATAGTTCGCTTCTTTCTTTCGCACCTGCGTTTACCTTTATCAAAAGCAATTCTCTAAGAGCAACGTCGCCGCTGTTGAGGTCTAAAACCTTAACGACGTCTATTTGTTTTTTAAGTTGCTCCACAATTTGATTTGCGGTCCAATCGGTTGCGTCCACCGTGACGGTCATACGAGAGTAGTTTTCGTTTTCGGTTGCGCAAACGGTAAGTCCGTCAATGTTGTAGCCTCTGCGAGAGAACAAGCCTGCGATTCTCGAGAGTACGCCCGGTTGGTTTTTTGTGAGAATGGAAATGATATGTCTTTCGGTTTTTGTGCTTTTGACCATTTTAAAACTCCTTATCTGAAATGCGGCAATCGACTATTGTCGGGGTGGTGAAGCTAAGCGCCTTTTTGACGACGCTTTCTACGTCGTCGTTTAGATTGAGCTCCAAGCCGTTTCCGCCGTATGCAACGGCAAGTTTTGCGAAATCGAGTTTTGGCTCGTCACATTCGACGTAACGCTTGCCGTAACGTTTGTTTTGAATCTTTTTGATAAGCCCGAGAGCAGAGTTGTTCATACAGAACACGGTCAAATAGACGTTCAGTTTGACGGCGGTTTCAAACTCTGCGATATTCATTCTAAGCGAACCGTCACCCGTTATCAAAACTACTTTTTTGCCCGTTCCGAGCGCCGCGCCTATTGCGCCGCCCATTCCGAAGCCCATGACGCCGAGTCCGCCGCTAGTTATGAACGTGCGAGGATTTTTAAATTTATAATCGGTTGCCGTCCAAGTCTGGTGAAGTCCTACGTCGGTTACGACGACTGCGTCGCAAAGCTCCGAAATTTTGCGTATGATTTCTCTGCCTCTCGAACTACGAGAAACTTCCGCTTGTTCGAGTTCTGTTTGTTCCTTTTGCTTTATTAGAGGCATCAGCGCGTCTAACGCCGTTTTCAGGTCGCAAACGAGATAGTTGTCGCAAATTACGTTTTTATCGATTTCTGCGCCGTCAACGTCGATTTGAATTATCGTTTTGTTTTTAATGTTTGTAAATGCGGTGGAGCGGCTGTTGAATCTTGCTCCGAGAGCGATTATCAAATCGGATGACGAAAGGACGGTTTTAAGTTTTTTGTTGTCATCCGTTACGACTCCGAGATAACCCTTATAGTCGAAAGGAACGACGCCGAGCGCCATATAGCTGACGCCAATCTGAGCGTTTATACGTCTTGCAAATTCCTTGACTTCGGCAGAATAGTTTTGCGTGCCACCGCCAAGGTAAATGAAAGGTTTTTTTGCGTTGTTTATAATGTCGGCGATTTTTTCGATGCCTTTAAGGCTGTAATCGGGCGTTTCGACTTCTTGACTGTATGCGTTTGTAAATTCGGCTTCGCCTGTCAGAACGTCGAAAGGAACGTCGATTAAAACAGGACCTTTTCTTCCGCTTGTAGCAATTTTAAATGCTTCGAAAACCGTCTTTTCGATGTCGGCGGTCGATTTTACGATATAGCTGTATTTAACGACGGGCATAGTCATTCCGAAAACGTCCACTTCTTGAAAGCAGTCGTGTCCGAGATTTTTGAGTTCTACGTTGCCCGTAATCGCGATAAGCGGAACGCTGTCCATAAACGCGTCCGCAATCGGCGTAACGAGATTGGTCGCCCCGGGACCTGAAGTTGCCATAACGACTCCGACTTTGCCTGTGGCTCTCGCCATTCCGTCGGCGGCAAATCCTGCGCCTTGTTCGTGCGCCGTCAAAACGTGTTTTATCGGATATTTGTCGAGCGCATCGTAAATAGGCAGAATAGTAGACCCCGGATACCCGAAAATAGTATCCACTTTGAGTTTTGTTAAACTTTTAAGCAAAATTTCTGCGCCGTTCATTTTGATGCCTAAGCAAAAGAAAACAAAAATAAATTTAAATTTTCTTTTGTAATGATATTATCCCATAATGATTTATTTAATATTATAATTTATAAATATATTATAGTCAACAAAGAAAGATAAATTAAACGGATTGGCATAGCAACGAAAAATGGCATAGCAACGAAGATTGGCATAGCAACGAAAAAGGATAGGGTTGCTTGTTAAATAAGTAAAGACAAAGAAAAAACGGACTTTCGTCCGTTTGGTTTTGAATTTCTTTTATAACCGATTTGATAAAATAGTTATTATTTTTGATAGTAGTCCTATTTTAGTCTTTAAAGAAAAGCGGCAAATGTTCGAGATAGATGATATCGTTACGCTTTGCGGCGTCGCCTTCGGCAAGAACAGCCATTTTTCCTACGATTTCCGCACCCGTTTGTTCGAGAAGCCCTTCAAGAGCTTTAAGCGATTCGCCCGTTGAGATAACGTCGTCGACGATAAGGCATCTTTTGCCGTTCAAAAGGTCGGCGTCTGCTTTGTCGAGATAGAGTTCCTGAATTTTTGCGGTCGTGATAGATTTAACGGCGATTTTGATAGGTTCTTTCATATAGAGCTTAGGGCTCTTTCTGGCAAGAACGTATTTCTTTCCGCTTTCACGGCTCATTTCGTAAGCAAGCGGAATGCCTTTTGATTCAGCCGTCAAAATGATATCGAATTCCGGAGCCTTTTGAAGAAGCTCTTTTGCCGCATTGACGGTGAGTTCGACGTCTCCGAACATAACGAAAGCCGCAATGTCCATTTTTTCGTTTACTGTGCAAATAGGGAGGTCGCGCGTACAGCCTGCAACCGTAATTGTGTAAAATTTATCCATAATTCCTCTTTCTGTAAGTGATTTTTCACTACGGGAGCCATTATAAACTTTAAATATGTTTTTGTCAATAACGGATATAAGCTGTCGAAAATGAATTTTTGAATATTTTATGCATAAAAAATGTATAAAAATTGCCTATTTTGCATATAAAAGGGCGTTTTATGCATAAAATCAAGAAAATATTAAAAATTTATTAAAATTTATGCAAAATAATTGCATTTTTATAAGAGTAGTGCCATAATGGCATCATCAAAGGAAAACAAAAACTAAGGAGATAAAAACTATGAAAAAAGCATTAGGAATTATTTTAATCGTAGCAACAATCGTAGCTTGCTGCTTTGCGTTTACGGCTTGTAATAAAGATAAGACAGGTCTTGAAGACGGAGTCTTGAACGTCGCAACGAATTGCGAATTCGACCCGTTCGAGTATCTTGACGACAAAGGCACGCCTACAGGTGTCGATATGGACATTGCAAAAGCAATTGCAAAAGAACTCGGTGTTGAATGCAAAATCAAAGATATGGCGTTTGATTCGGTCGTAGGTTCGGTCGCCAGCGGAGCACAAGACGTTGCAATGGCAGGACTTACCGTTACGGCTGAACGTAAACAATCGGTTGACTTCACGCAAACTTATTTCAGCTCGAGCCAAGTTGTTATCGCTAAAAACGGCAATGCAATTCTTGACATTAAAGCCGCTTCGGACAGCGATGAAGATATAGCGGCAGCTATCGCAAGCGTCGAAGCTATGCTTAAAGGCAAAACAATCGGCGTTCAAAACGGCACTACGGGTTATGCTTACGCATCGGGTGATTCGGATGATTTTAAAGGAATTACCGATGCTGACAAAGTTAAAGGTTTTGCTTCGGGCGCTCTTGCAGTACAAGCTCTCTTGAACGGCACTGTTGACTATGTAATTATCGACGCTGTTCCTGCGGCAAAACTTGTTGCGGCAAACACGGGTATCACTGCCTCGACGGTTGTTCTTACAGGTGAAGATTACGCTTTCGCAGTAAAGAAAGGCAATTCGACATTGCTTAAAAAGATTAACGCTGCAATGGACAAATTGATTAAAGACGGAACTATCGAAGCTATCTTTAACAAGTACGGTTTGACAAGCGGACTCGGTGAATAAGATTTATGTGGGATAACTTCTTTGAAAAGTTTGGATCGGTTGTATCCAAATACTATATGCAATTATTATCAGGGTTGAAAACGACCCTGATAATTGCGTTTTCGGCGTTTGCAATCGGCGTCGTGTTGGGAACGATTATCGCCATCGTAAAGGTTACGCCGAAGTATCGTAACTGGTTTTTGAAAATACTCGAAAAGATTTTCGACGTTTACGTTACCGTTGTCAGGGGTACGCCTGTTGTAGTTCAGCTCCTTTTGATGTATTTCGGTTTGCTCGCAGGCTCGATGCTGACATCCACCGAAAGCGGCACTATGTTTATTGCAATCATCGTTTTCGGACTTAACAGCGCGGCGTATCAATCGGAGTTTATAAGGGGCGCTTTGCTTTCGGTTGACAAAGGACAGCTCGAAGCGGGCAGAGCGTTGGGACTTTCGTATAGCACTTCGATGCTCAGAATTGTAATTCCGCAAGCCGTCAAGTCGGTTATTCCGACTATGGGCAATGAGCTTATAACCTTGCTTAAAGACACGTCTGTCGCAGGTTATATAGCCGTCATAGATATAACGTTTGCGGTGCAACGAATAGTTGCAAGAAACTATATGGCGCTTGTGGACTATATGATTTTGGCGGTCGTCTATCTCGTAATAGTTTTAATCGTAACGCTTTTGCTTAAAATCATCGAAAAGCAACTTCGTAAATCAGACAGCAGAAACGTTGTAACAAGGAAAAAAGTTTCAGACAAAAACCTTGCCGCGGCAAATGCGGTGACCGTATGCGGCAAGACGGCGGAGAACAAAACTAACGACGGAGGCGAGACAAATGAATAATCAAAACAACGAAATCATAAAAGTTCAGAATCTCACCAAAAGTTTTGGCAATTTGCTTGTTTTGGACGATATCTCCGAAACGATAAGAGAAGGCGAAAAAGTCGTTATAATCGGACCGTCGGGCGGCGGTAAGTCAACGTTTTTGAGATGCCTTAACTGTCTCGAAGACCCGACCGCAGGAAAGATTTTCTTTGACGGCGTCGACCTTGCGGACGTCAAGGTGAATATCAACGAGCAGCGTCAAAAAATGGGCATGGTTTTTCAACAATTCAATTTGTTCAACAACCTTACCGTCAAAAAGAATATTACGCTTGCTCCCGTAAAAATCGGCAAAGACAATATGGTTAAGGCAAAGATATACAACTTTTTCCTTCCGATATACAACAAGTGGTTTGAAAAATTCGGCAAGAAATATAACGAAGGCGTTGACAAGAAAGTCGCAAAGTTGAAAAAAATCGTTGAAAACTTAAACGCAGAGCTTGCGCCTGTCGTTGCGAAATGGGAAGAGACGAAAGTTATAAAGGACATAGCAGGCAAGTCGTACGCCACCTATGACCCGAAACTTACGAAAAAGAAACTCAGTCTTACCGAAAAGGTGGAAAAGTATGAGAGAAAAATTACTCATACGACGCACGCCGAGCTAAAAGAGCCGAGAAAACTTGAATTTGTTTCGACAAAAGCCATAAAGGTTGCTGCCGAAAGAAATGCGTTTAAACTGTTAGAGCGTATAGGTCTTGAAAGCAAAGCGGACGTATACCCAAGCACGTTGTCGGGCGGACAAAAACAGCGTGTAGCCATCGCAAGAGCGCTTGCAATGAATCCGAAAGTTATGCTTTTTGACGAACCGACTTCCGCACTCGATCCCGAAATGGTAGGCGAAGTTTTGGACCTTATAAAGCAAGTTGCCGACGAAGGCATGACGATGGTCATAGTCACGCACGAAATGAGTTTTGCAAGAGAAGTCGGAACGAGAATTCTATTTATGGCGCAAGGAAAAATTTTGGAACAAGCTCCGCCTGAGGAATTCTTTACGGCGCCAAAATGCGACAGACTTAAAGAGTTTTTAAGAAAAGTTCTTTAAGCGGTAAAAGTTCGTTTAAATCGTTTGATTTATATTAAAACCGAACTTTAAAATTTATCGATTTAAATCGATAGCTAAAATTTCAACTAAAAATTTCATAGTTTTAAAAACGCTATGGCATAAGCCACGGCGTTTTTTAATGCGTTCGTTAAATAGCGTGTCGATTGCCATAGCTGAAAAGCTATGAAAAAACGAAAAAAATTATGAAAAAGATTTACAAAACGTTATGAATAACGATATGCAGAAGATGGGCGGAATAATGCGAAAGCAATATTAAAAACGATATGACTATATATGAATTATAATATATTATATAACTTATATAAAATGAAATTTCTTTACAATATTAATAAAAAGTGTTAAAATTGTATAACATCAGATAGTAGGGAAGTATGATAAAAATCAGCGAACTAAAAAGGTCGATAAGCGAAAAAATCGCTCCTTGTTACATTTTAAAAGGCAAGGACGGTTATTTGCGCAAAATGGCAATCGATACGCTTAAAGAAATTTTAGTTGCCGATTATATCGATTTCAACTGTGACGAAATAAGCCTGTTATCGGGCGGTGCGCAAAAAGTTATCGACGCGCTTGACGTTCTTCCCGTGCTTGATGAAAAGCGTATAGTTTTTGCCACCGACGTGACGGACAAACTTATCGAAGCGGATTTTAATTTGCTTGAAAATTATTTGTTTAATCCTAACGAAAATTCGGTTTTGGTTATCGTTACGGCAAATTCCGATTTAGTTCCGTCTAACGGCGGAAAGATGCTGAAATCACTTGAAAAGTTTGCGGTTGTCGTTGACTGTTCAAAGCTCGCACCGGACGAAATCGAATACGAAGTCGAAAAGATTTTGTCGCAAGGCAAAAGGGTGACGATTGAAAAAAACGCGCTCGAAACTCTCGTTCAGTTTACGGGCGGCGATATGCAACGCATAAAGAGCGAACTTGAAAAGTTAAGATATTTTACAGACGGTTCGATTACGCAAAACGAGGTAGTTGAGCTCGTATCCCCTGAAATGGAGTCGCAAATATTCGAGCTTTCGACAGCGCTCGGCAATCATAACAGCGAAAACGCATTGAGAATTCTGAACAACTTTTTCAGATTCAACGTGTCGGGTGTAGCTGTGTTGGGAGTGCTTATCAATCATTTCAGACGATTGCTTAGCGTATCGCTCGACAACGTTTCGACCGCCGAAAAACTCGGGGAGATGCTCGGCGTAAAACCGTTTGCGGTAAAGCAATACAAAATGCAGGCGAAAAATTTTACGCAGAAAAAACTTAAACAAACGGTCGATTATTTAGAAGACACCTACGAAGACGTGCTTAAAGGCAAATATTCCGAACAATCGGCTCTAAAAAATGTGGTAATCAATTTGCTTTAAAATTATCGTTAAACGCTAAACGCATAATATCGGGAGCGGCGTGTGCCGAAAAATAAATGAAAAAAACTTCAACGAAAACAAACTTAATAATCGTTTTTTTCGCTCTTGCGATAAGCGAAATTTTGCTTTCAATTTATCCTATTTCGACGATTTACGGCGAAATGTTTTTAAGCAAAGTTGCCGCAAACGTTTTTCTTGCCCTTTTTGAAATTATATTTATATACGGGATTTTAGACGCCGCGATAACTTTTATACTTGCATATATCTTGTTTATGATTGTCAGAAAATCGACAGACGAACTCGAAAGACAGGGTTTCATTTTAAACGTTATGCTGTTTACTATGATAGCAAATCTTGTGGGTGCAGTGCTTTACGCATTCAATTTTCTCGATGCAAGAATTTACGTGTTTTTGGAATATATTTGTCCTATTGCCATAAACGGCGTTGCGTTTATACTTATGACGCATCTTGTTTTTCTCAAAAAAGTGACGAAAAACAGACAGGGAACTTTTTTGAATTTAATACTTCCGTATTTTGCGATTAAAGCTCTCGGTTATTTTTCGAACGTGATATTATATTTAAGTCAAGATACGTTTGGCGACAAAATCAAAGAACTCGGTTTTGCGTTAACGTTTGACCCAAACGAAAAAACGGCGTTAATCGTTGGTGCGGCGCTTCTCGGAGCGTATGCCGTCTATATTGCGGTTGCTTACTATATGTTGTCAAAAAAACCGATTTCGGGTGGCGGAAAGTCAAACGAAATTTCGGGAACCGTCGAGGACGATACGAAAGTATTTGACGATTTCGACATTTAAATCGAAACAAGCGGAGGAAAAAATGTTTAATTTTTACGAATATTTTAAACAAATGGACGCCTTTGCCATTATCGACCTTGTCGTTTTGGCTTTGACCATTACGGGGCTTACCATATTTTTCATAAAGAAAAAGCAAGTTAAAATTTTGCTCATATATTTTGCGCTTGTTGCTGTTGCGCTTGCAGTAAACATTTTGAGTTATGCTTTCGGCGGAGTAATACTTGCCGTCAGCCGAGCGATTTTGAAAGTCGCAATTTACGGTTTTGTGGTTGCGACGCTCATTGTTTATCGTAGCGACGTTAAACTTCTCTTTCAAAAAATCACAAATAAACACGTTACGAATTTAAGCCACGAAGGATTCGGCGGTGACGACGAGCTTAAAACAAGCACGCTTGAAATTCTGACCGCTTGTCAGGACATGGCAAAACAAGACGTCGGCGCAATCATACTTATTACGGGAGCGAACGAGTTTCCGAAAAGTATTCTCGAAACGGGAACAAGTCTCAACGCAACTTTGTCGGCAGGTCTTTTAGAATCGATTTTCAACACGAAAGCTCCTTTGCACGACGGTGCGGTTGTCGTTAAGGGCAACAAAATTTTGAGCGCAGGTTGCTTCTTGCCGCTTACTCAAAAACTTGTCAACAAGGAAATGGGAACAAGACACAGAGCCGCAATCGGAATTACCGAAGAGTGCGACTGTCTTGCTATTGTAGTAAGCGAAGAAACGGGCATTATTTCTATCGTCAAAAACGGCGATATCAAACGCTATATCACAATGGAAAAACTTAAAGAAGAAGTCGAAAGGGCATACAACATTGCGCCTACTTCCGAAATCGACAAACGAAACACGAGGTTCAAATGAAAACTTTCAGCGCAAAAGAAATTCTTCTTCCAAAGTCGGTCGATATGTCGAAATGGTCGGTTGTTTCCTGCGACCAGTTCACTTCGCAACCTGAGTATTGGAACGCTTTAAAGGAATATGTCGGAGATAGCTATTCGACTCTCGATTTGATTTTCCCGGAAGTATACTTGGGCGACGCAGACGAAGACGAGCGCATTGCAAATATCGACGCCAATATGGACAGATATCTTGCCTTAGATGTGTTTGAAAGAATCGAAAACAGCTATATACTTGTCGAGCGTACGACAAAAAGCGGCGTAAAAAGAATAGGGCTTGTCGGTGCCGTTGACCTTGAAGATTTTGATTTTACGGCAAACGCAAAGTCGGTTATCAGACCTACCGAAGGCGTCGTTGCGTCAAGAATTCCTCCGCGTCTTAAAATCAGAAAAGACGCAAGTTTGGAGTTGCCGCATATTATGTTATTGATAGACGACCCGTCCTTTAAAGTCATCGAACCGATATATAATAGTCGCGATGAACTTGAAAAGCTCTATGATTTCGAGCTTAATATGGGCGGCGGACATCTTGTCGGATACAAAGTCCCCGAGAACAAAGTTGATTTTGATTTCCTTTTAAACGAGAAAGAGCAAACGAAAAAGTACGGGAAAACCACGAATTTCGTTTTCGCCGTGGGCGACGGAAACCACAGCTTGGCAACGGCTAAAACGCATTGGGAAAACGTAAAGAAAAATTTGTCCGAAAAGGAAAGAGAAAATCATCCTGCAAGGTTTGCACTTGTCGAAATAAACAACGTACATTCGGACGGCATTACGTTTGAGCCTATTCATCGCGTTGTGTTCGGCGTAGGACAGGAGTTTGTAGATTATTTAAAGGGCAGATTAAACGGCGACCTTAAAATCAAAGTCGAATGTGACGGAAAAACTGATTACGTTTCTGTTCCGAGTCTGACTCCGCTTGCTATAAGCGAAATTCAAAAGGCGATAGACGAATACGGAAAGGGCGAATGTGATTACATTCACGGCGACGAACATTTGAAGAACGTTGCCGCTCGCGGCGGCGTTGCGATTTTTATGCCGAAAATAGAAAAATCAGATTTGTTTAAATACGTTCTGGATAACGGCGTTTTGTCAAGAAAGTCTTTCTCTATGGGCGAGGCGGAAGAGAAGCGTTATTATACGGAAGCAAGAATAATTAAATAGGTACATAGAGGAGATATTATGTTAGTTTGTAAGTTTGGCGGAACTTCGATGGCAAATTCCGCAACGATAGCACAAGTTGCCGATATCATTTCGGCTGACGAGCAAAGAAGATACGTCGTCGTATCTGCGCCGGGTAAGCGTGACAAGCAAGATACAAAGGTCACCGACCTTTTGTACAAGTGTTTTGCAGAAGCGCAAGCAAGCGGAAGTTGCAAAGAAACTTTTAAACTCGTAAAAGAGAGATTCGACGGCATTATCGAAGGTCTTAACATAGACCTTGACTTGTCGAGCGATTATGACGAAATCGAAGAAAACATCAATTCTTCGACGACTGCCGATTACGCTGCGTCGCGTGGCGAATACTTATCGGCTAAGGTGCTTGCCAAGAAACTCGGCTATGCGTTTTTGGACACGTTGAAACTTATCAAGTTTAACGAAGACGGCGAACTTCAACTTGAATACAGCCTTGACCTTATAAGACAAGAAATGCAAAAAGTCAAAAAGGCGGTTTTCCCCGGATTTTACGGTTCGGCACCCGGCGACGTCGTTAAAACGTTTACAAGAGGCGGCAGTGACGTAACGGGCGCTATTATCGCAAGAGCTGCAGGCGCAGACGTATACGAAAACTGGACGGACGTTTCGGGCTTTATGATGGCTGATCCGAGAATCGTCGACAGTCCGAACAAAATCGAATGTCTTAGCTATCGCGAACTTCGCGAACTTTCGTATATGGGTGCAAACGTTCTTCACCCTGAATCGATTTTCCCAGTAAGAAGCGTAGGTATTCCTATCAATATCAAAAATACGTTCGCTCCGTCTGACAGCGGAACGATGATCGTTCCGTCATCGAAACTTCCTGAAAATCCGAGCGTTATCACGGGTATTGCAGGACAAAAAGGTTTCACGATTATTCTTATCGAAAAAGCGATGATGAACCTCGAAGTCGGATTCGTCAGAAAGGTTTTGTCCGTTTTGGAATATGAAAACATCAACGTCGAACACGTTCCGTCGGGCATAGACACTCTTTGCATCGTTGTTCGCGACGAAGATATTCAAAACAAAATGCAAAAGGTGCTTGATAAAATTCGCGACGCGGTCGGAGCAGATAACGTTGAAATTCACAGCGGACTTTCGCTTGTCGCAACCGTCGGACACAATATGGCGTCACGTCACGGCACGGCGGCGACTATCTTCGGTGCGCTTGCAAAATCGAACATTAACATTCGTATGATTGACCAAGGTTCGAGCGAACTTAACATTATCGTCGGCGTCGATACTTTCGATTATGAAAAAGCAATCAACGCAATTTATCACGCTTTCAACAAATAAAAACGCCTAATAAAGTTTGCCAAATTGAAACACGGTAAAATTGAAACGTCGTAGAAATGCGTAGTAGAAATGTCAATATATCTAATAGCCTTAATATGTTAAATTGTAAAGATAACTAAAAAATGCCGATATAAAATCATTGTTTTAGTTAAATTAAAAAACGCTACCGATAGGTAGCGTTTTTAATTTATGAGTTTTGTGATGTAATAGAAGTTGCTATTAATACCACAAGGACTGACTGTGGCAACCGCTTTAAGCTTGATAAATATGTACCGTGAATCAATTCGACCTTAAAGCGACGACAGGGTCTTTTTTAGATGCCATGATAGCAGGGATAAAGCCTGAAATCAAAGTCAATACCACGCTTAAAAGGACAAGCAATACGCCGTGAAGCGGAGCGAGTTTAGCAAGGTTGTTCACAAGTCCCCCTGCAAGTTTGTTTATTATGGCGTTGATAGGGAAGTTTAAAATTGCAGCGACGCAAACTCCGAAAACGCCGCTAGATAGTCCTATTATGACCGTTTCGGCATTGAATACGTTTGATATGTCGATTTTTCTTGCGCCCAGACTTCTCAACACTCCGATTTCTTTCGTTCTTTCGAGTACGGAGATATATGTGATTATGGCAATCATTATCGACGAAACGAACAGCGAAATTGCGGCAAAGGCAATAAGCACATATGATACGATATCAATCATTTCGGACATACTGCTCGTTATTGTTGATGCCATATCCGTGTATTGAATTTTGTCTTTGTCTGCTTTGTCTTCGTTGTATGCGTCAAGGTAGGAAAGTATCTTGCTCTTTGTCGCATACGAGGCGGGATAAATCGAAATCGTGCTCGGAAGAGCAGTAGCGCCTATTTCCGCAAGGCGTTTCGTATAGTCGGGACAGATGACGGACAAAATAGTGTTTTCGTCAATACTCATATTTTCCGTGATTATCGACGTAAGTCCTTTGACGGCTTTTTGCGTTGAGCCGCACTTGCTTTTAACGGCGGCAAAAACGTCCTCGAAAGTCGAGTCGGGTTGATTTTTGATATAAATTGCGTCTGATTCGCTAATAAGGTTTTTAAATTTAAGCAAATCGACGATATTTGCAAGGCTAACGTTTGCCGACGTGATTAGTTTGTCGATTTCGGAGAAGTCGAATTTGAATTCGTTGTGCGACGGGTCGAGCGTATCGACGAAACAGTCTTTTTGTGCCTGAACGATTTGGCTCGAAGTCGATTGCTCGATAACGTAGTCGGTGAGTGAAGAAAGATAACCGACGCCGCCACCGAAAAACGTTATATCTTTGTCGGACTTGTTTCTTATTACGCCTACGATTTTGATAAAATCGCCGTCAGGTTTGTTGTATGCGGTTTCATAGTCGCTTTGCGGAAGAGATGTGAAATAGTCTTCGCTCACTTTCGTATAAAACTCGTCGCTTGGCACAAGCCTGAATTTTAAGCCTTCTTGCGAGCTTGTCGAAACAAACTTTTTGAAATCGATAGAGTTGTATTTTATTGTGCCGTCGCTATTCGTTCCGTTTGCCGTCGGCGTTATGCCTATGGCTTTTAAAACGTCGCTTTTTATTCGGTTGTTTGCGTCGACGACAAGCACTGCTTCAAACTTGTTTTCAGGATATCTGCCGTCTATGACGTCGTAATAATCTTTAACGAACGAGTCGCTAAGAAGCTCTTGCCACCAAACGAGTTTTTCGTTTTGGGTGTCGCAAAGTTTGTAGCCTCCCGAGTTCGTTTTTGAAATCAAATTCATTTTTACGTCTTTTGCATAGGACACGCTCGCCGTCCAGTCGGGATGAGCTGTTTCCATTGCTTTTACGTAAGCTACGTATTCGTCTGTCAATTTGTTTGTAAAAATGTTAAGTCCGCCGACTTCGCCGCTCGGGTCATAAGGAACGACTTCGCCCGTCGACGGATAAGTTCCCTTTTTAATCGTTGCCGATTGCGCCTTTTCCATATCGAACGAAAATCCTATTTCGCTTACGGTGATAGGGAAGCTGTTTAGGGTAGTGCGCTCCATTTCGTCCATGTACAACGTAAATCCGTTTGAAATGGAAAGCACGAGAGCAATGCCGATGATGCCGATACTTCCTGCGAATATTGTAAGGAAAGTGCGCAGTTTTTTCGTAACGAGATTCCTTGCGCTGAGAGCAAGAGCGGTGAAAAAGTTCATTGACGATTTTTTCTTTCGGCGTCCGATTTTCTTTTTTGTGGTTTCAAGTGTGTCTTTGCTGCCTTCTTTAACGGGAGTGTCGGTGTTTTTGACTGCGTCGAATTCCGCTTCGTCAACGACGGCAAGGACTTGTTCGTCGGCTATTTCTTCGCTTGTAGGCGGATTCGAGTCGGACAGAATTTCGCCGTCCAAAAGGCGTATGATTCTCGTGGAGTATTCTTTTGCAAGGTCGCCGTTGTGAGTAACCATAATGACGAGTTTTTCCTTTGCAATCTCTTTCAAAATGTCCATAACCTGAACGCTTGTGACGCTGTCGAGCGCGCCTGTCGGTTCGTCGGCTAGTATAATGTCGGGGTTGTTGACGATTGCTCTTGCAATAGCGACTCGTTGCATTTGTCCGCCTGACATTTGGAGCGGCTTTTTGTTTATCTGTTCGCTAAGGCCGACCTTTTCCAAAGCGTCGATAGCGAGTTGTCTTTTTTCTTTTCTCGAAACGCCCGAAATCGTAAGAGCGAGTTCGACGTTTGCCAAAACGGTAAGGTGCGGAATAAGGTTGTAGCTTTGGAATATAAAACCTATTTTTTGGTTGCGATAGGTGTCCCAATCACGCGATTTGTAGTTTTTGGTGGACGTGCCGTCGATAATCAGGTCGCCTTCGGTGTAACTGTCAAGTCCGCCTATAATGTTCAGCGTGGTGGTTTTTCCGCAACCCGACGGTCCTAATATAGATGCAAATTCGTTTTTGCGGAACGTCAAATCGATGCCCTTTAATGCGTGGACACTGTTTCCTTGCAAGACGTAATCTTTTTTAATCCCTTTTAATTCCAGCATATATACCTACCGTTCTTTTTGATAAATCATTATAATATGAAAAGTAACAAGTGTCAACAAACGCAAATCAAATGCCTTGCAAATTGTGTGTTTGAGTGATATTATAAATTTGATTATATAGTTGTTTATTTATAAATAAACACTTAGCATATATATTTAGTTTAATAGGTATTTAAGCGTATATAAACATTTAGCTATATATAGATACTTAAATAATTATAATATTTAACTTTGTATATAGATTTATTAGTTTATATATAGACGTTTATCTTATATTCAGTTAGGTAAAGAGCGGCTTAAAATTGCCACTATAAGGGTTAAAATGGATATTTTTGAAAGAGAGAAAATGTTAATCGGCGATGAAGCCGTAAAGCGTCTTAATGGCGCAAAAGTCGCGCTTTTCGGAGTCGGTGGGGTCGGCGGCTACGTTGCCGAAATTTTGACGAGAGCAGGAGTCGGAACGATAGCTATTGTCGACAACGACGTCGTATCTCCGTCGAACATAAACAGACAGATTATAGCCACTCATCTGACGATAGGGAAAAGCAAGGTTATGGCCGCGTGCGAAAGGTTGTTTGAAATAAATCCGAAAATAAACGCAAGACCGTTTGAGTTTTTCTATGACGAAATGACATGCGACGAAATCGACTTGTCGAAATTCGACTTTATCGTAGACGCCATAGACACAGTGACAAGTAAATTGCTTCTCATTCAAAACGCAAAGGCTGTCGGTGTGAAGATAATCAGTTGTATGGGAACGGGCAATAAGTACACAACCGACTTTTTAATCGACGACATTTCAAAAACGAGCGTTTGTCCGCTTTGCAAAGTTATGCGAAAAGAACTCAAAGTCAGGAACATATCGGGTGTTCCCGTTTTATACAGTCTTGCCGAACCTAAAAAACCGCAAAATCAAATCACCGAAAACGGCAGACATATTCCGGCCAGCATTTCGTTTGCGCCTGCCGCGGCAGGAATTAAAATAGGCGAATACGTGATTAAGGAATTGCTTAAAGGAGCAAGCAATGAGTAAACAGTGTTTTATTGCGTTAAACAGCGATACGGTCGCACCCCCTTTCGGTGACCTTATCTGCGCCGACGGAGGCTGTAAAAGAGCAGGCGGCGTAAAGCCTTTGGCTATAATAGGCGATTTCGATTCGTCGGATACGGCAGACCTTGAAAACGTTATCGTTTATCCAAAAGAAAAAGATTTTTCGGACGGCGAGCTGTGCCTTGAATATGCATTGGAGAACGGTTATGACGAAATAGTGTTTTCGGGCGTTACGGGCGGAAGGCTTGACCATCAGCTTGCAAATCTGAGTCTTATAAAAAAGGCTACGGAAAGCGGCGTGAGCGCAATGGGGCTTGACGAGACAGGCGGCAAGAAAATAGAAATTTATTATACCGAAAAACCGATAAGACTGTCAGTTCGCAAAGGCGATTTGATTTCCGTTATGCCGTTTGAGTTTGTGACTTGTCATAGGGCAAGCGGCGTTAAATATCCGCTTAACGATTTGACCTTGAACAACTCGAATCTTTCATACGGCTTGTCGAACGTAGCGACGGCTAATGAAGTTGAGTTTGAATTCACTTGTGGCGGCACATTCGTGTTTCGCTATGAAGTTTAAAGCAAAAGTGAAAAACAAACAAAATAAAACGACGAAAGAAAAGCAATAAAACAGAGAAAACCAAAAATACAAGCAACGAGAAATAAAAGCAATAAATAATTGAAGAAACCGAAACGCAAGCAACGAATAAAGTAAACGATATAAAAGCGACGAATTATATTTCGTCGCTTTTACGTTTTGCACTTATTACAATTAAAAGTCTATATTGACAACTAAAAGTGTGTGTTTAATCAAAAACCGGTGTTTAGAATTAAAAACCAAGATGACAGCTGCTTTGATTGCCGATAATGTTATAAATCTGCAAATGGGTATTTAATTTTAACCAAATTCAGATTGTATTCAAATTCAGACTTAATTATTTTTACTATTCTTGCTTTGCGTTTTCGCTTTCTGAATTTGCCGCTGTATTTTCTGTTTTTGTTTGCACGGTTTCGGTATTTTCGGTAGGCGTTTCGTCGGCGTTCGGCTCATTGTCGTTTTCGGCTTCGTCTACCACATCTTCCTTTTTGATTGAGGCCGTAACGTCGAGACGTTTTACAAACTCTTTTGACGCAAACATAAGCGAACCGCAAACAAGAGCGATAGCAAGGTCGGCAAATACAAACGAGTTGTACAAGAAGCTCCAAGCAACTGCCGAGTAACTTGCGTCACCGCTTCCGAAAATGAACACGCCGCTTATAACGTGCGAGAAATAACGAAGAACCGCGGCAAGTATTCCGCCAAGCAAGAAGCTGACGATAGGTTTCGATTTGAAAAGGCCGACTTCTTTGAACAAACCGCAAAGTCCGATTGCAGAAAATGCGATAGGGTAGTCGAGCAAGAATTGTACAGGGTGATAGAGCCACGGCGCTTGAATGAATTGCAAAAAGCCGTAAATTACGCCTGCAACGATGCCTCGTCTTATTCCGAACATATACGAATAAATCAAAAGCGGAAGAATACTTGCAAGCGTAATCGAACCGCCTTGCGGCAATTCAAAGAAGCGGACGTACGAAAGCGCAAACGAAAGCGCAATCGAAAGCGAGGCGTAAACGATTGATTTTGTGTGCAGTTTCGCGTCTTCCTTTTTGCCGCAGAACACAGCGAGCAAAACGATGACCGCAACTATGACTATCGTAAAGATATAAAGCATTGCGTTGTCGGCTTTGCTTAAAACCATATCGTTGTTCGTTACGCCGAGCGCAATTATCAACGCTATTGCGAAAGCTCCGACAATTCCGCCTGCGATTTTTGCGAAAAGCGAAAATTTCTCTTTTTTGAAGAGCAGTATTACGATTGCGCAAACAGCCAAAACCAATACGGTCAGAACAAATGCAAGGACAGGGTAGAAACTCGTTTTTACGATATAGCCTGCCGCCGAGTATTCGTCGAGTTTTAAAAATCCGAGAAGCAGGATAACCGATAAGCTGTAACCGAAAACAAAACCGACGACATAGCGTTTGATGATTTGCGAATCGTTACGTTTTTTGCTTACGGCAAGAATTGCAATTATGCAAATTGCAAAAAAGATAGTGACAAAAAATGCAATCGTAGCAGTTTTGTCAAAGGTTGATAGCGACTGAAAATTTTTCAAGTCCATTTTGTCTCCTTCCGCTAACCCGAAAAAGAAAAAGTCCCCTGAACCCAGAGGACGAATTGCTTCCTTTCGTGAGCTCAAACTCAATCAAGTTCAAAGGGTTTAATCTCAGACGACCAAGTCGTCACCCCCAGCGTTTATTAATTTTTATAGGACGCCATAGGCGTTACCTTATATTGTTTCGGCGATTTGCCTTTTGGCGAAACCGTGATTTGCGATTATTTCTTTTCGACTTTTTTGAAATCCAATTCGTCAATGACGTTTCCGTCGAAATCGTAAATCGTAATGGCGTCGGCAGCCGTGTCAAGAATGATGTACGAAAGCGGGCTGTCGTTCACAGGTAACGAGCAAGAGCCGCTGTTTATGAAGTAAACGCCGTTGACTTCTTTTATGAACGGATAGTGCAAGTGTCCGTAGAAACAAACGTCGCCCTTTTTGAGATGGGCAGGCGGTGTGTCCATATTGAACTTATGTCCGTGCGAGAAGAAGAACGAACGGTCGGTTACGATTTCGTGATAGTCTTGGAAAGTGAAATCCGAAATCATTTGGTCGACCTCGCTGTCGCAGTTGCCCTTAATGACGGTAAGTTTGCCCTTGTATGCATTGAGCAATTCGGCAACTTTCATCGGGGCATAGCCGTCAGGCAGCGGATTTCTCGGTCCGTGATTGTAAATATCGCCAAGCAAAATGAGCGGTTGTCCGTTTGCTATTTCTATTATACGCTTTGCGCTTGTCGCGCTTCCGTGCAAGTCGGATGCAATAATAAATTTCATTCTTTCACCTCGTAACAAGTATACATTATAAGGCGTTAAATGTAAAGCCGATTTTTTAAAATAATATTGCGCAAAGAATTATTATATGATAAAATATTTTCAATATAAATAAGGGAGAACATAATGAGATAATGAGCAAAAAAGTTTTATCCACGCAAGAGGAAATCAAGAGCAAATCAAAAAACGTCAGAGTTCGTCTTCAATCGAAGTTTTACGATGAAGTCGGACAAGTTCCGCTCAGTGAATATCCTCGTCCGCAATTTGAAAGAAACAGCTATATAAATCTTAACGGCAAATGGAAATTTGCCATGCAAAAAGCAAAAGACGGCTTTAAGGGCTATGACAAGGAAATTCTCGTTCCTTTTTCACCTGAGAGCTTATTAAGCGGTCTTGACGCAGTGATTGCGCAGCCTGACGACGTTCTTTATTATGAAAGAGAGTTCGACGTTCCGAGCGGTTTTATAAAAGGAAAGACTTTTATCAATTTCGGCGCAGTTGACTTCGAATGTCACGTTAAAATTAACGGAAAGGAAATCGGTTCGCACCGTGGCGGATATACTCCGTTTACGCTTGACGCAACCGACGCAATAGTAAGCGGCAAAAACGTCATTTCGGTTGTCGTAACTGACCCGACGGATACCGAACACCACACAAGAGCTAAACAAGCCTTGAAGAACGGCGGAATTTGGTATACGCCGCAATCGGGCATCTGGCAAACGGTTTGGATTGAAAGCGTTCCGGAAGTTTATCTTAAAGATATGACGATTATTCCTGATATTGACAATAAGACGGTCACCGTTAAAGTCGTTGCAGATAAAGACGCAACCGTCAAAGTGTTCGACGACGGAAAGGAAATCGCAAGCGGTACGTCAAAAGACGGAGTTGCCGTAATCGGACTTGAAAACTTCGAACTTTGGTCGCCTGAAAATCCTAAACTTTACGGCCTCGAAATCAAGGTCGGCGACGATGTCGTCAAGTCATATTTCGGAATGAGAAAGTTCTCGATTATGGTTGACGCAAAGGGCAAGAAGAGACTTGCTCTCAACAACAAGATTTATTATCAAACGGGATTGCTTGACCAAGGTTATTGGTCGGACGGAATGCTTACTCCGCCAACCGATTCCGCAATGGAATATGATATTAAACTTATGAAGGATATGGGCTTCAATATGCTTCGTAAGCACATAAAAATCGAACCGCTTCGCTGGTACTATCATTGCGATAAACTCGGAATGATAGTTTGGCAAGATATGGTTTCGGGCGGCGAGAAGTATAAGTTCTCGATAATCGGCTTGCTTCCGTTCCTCGGCTTCCACCTTAAAGACACAAAGCGCAATTATAAACGCTTCGGCAGAGCAAACGAAGAGAGCAGAAAGGAATATTACGAAGAACTCGACGTTACGTTCAATTATCTCAAAAACGTAGTTTCGCTCGGCACTTGGGTTCCGTTCAACGAAGGTTGGGGACAATTCGAAAGCGTAAAGGCAACCGAAATTTTGAAGAGCTATGACAGCACTCGTATTATCGACTCGGTAAGCGGCTGGCACGATCAAGGCAAAAACACAAGCGACTTGAAGAGCCTTCACATTTATTTCACACCTGTTAAAGCTCCGAAAGACGACAGAGTAGTCGTGTTGTCCGAATTCGGCGGATACAGCCACAAGAAGAAAGGACACGTTTTCAGTCCTAACAAGTCGTTCGGTTACAGAATTTACAACACAGACGAAAAGCTCGCAAAGGCATTTAAGAATTTGTTTGAAAACGTATTGTACAAGCAAGTTATAAAAGGCTTTGCCGCAAGCGTATATACACAAGTCAGCGACGTTGAAGAAGAAATCAACGGACTTATAACGTATGACCGTAAGGAAGTCAAATTCCCTATCGATATGGTCAAAGAATGCAACGCAAAACTTAAAGCAATCAAGTTTGACTGATAGCAAAAGTTTATGGACGAAAGTTCAGAAGCGTTATTGAAATAGTGACGAATTTTAAATTTAATTATGAAAGGCATTTTATCGTTTGATAAAATGCCTTTTTTAACACTTATTTAAACACCTATGTTGCTTTTGACATAGCTCGTTTGGATTTCGGCGTTTGATAAATTGTCTTTAAAAAACAAAAAATGACTTAAATAATAAGTCGTTTTTTGTTTTGATATACGTATTTAATTTTGTTTTACAAGATAACAAACAGCTATTTTAGGTTATTCGATGCATTCTAAATCAAATCGAACGAAAACTATTGTTTTGTCGTCTCTTCGACCTTTTCTTCGACTTTTGTTTCAACAGTTTCGGTTGCTTTTACACTCTCTGTCGTTTCGGTCATTTCGCCTGCAACGCTATTTGCATCGTTAAGTTCGATTGAACCGTCCGGTGTATTTGCCGTCATTTGCGTCTTGTGGTGTTTTTTGAAATGAATTTGCGGAGTTTTGCCTTTAAGCAATACGTTGATTAAAACGTAAATTCCGATTAAAACGATAATCGTCAAAATGAGAACGAGATACATAGTCCAGATTTCGACTTTATGTCCGAAGAAATAAAGATTGCAGTCTACGCTGTCTTTTATGCCTTCGATAACTTCTGACGGGAAGCCTTTATCCGCCATTTCGCGATATACGCCGTTCAAAGCGTGGTTTCTTATAAGCGACGTGCCATAGGTTCCCGGTAGCAACGAAAGGAATTTTTGAAGTCCCGTGCCGAAACTCGAAATAGGCATATATGCGCCGCAAATAAAGCCGTAAGCCGCAGAAACTATCGTGCCTACCGCCGACGCTTGTCCGTTTGTCGAAAGGAAGACGTTGACGATTGACGAAAGCGCAACGCCGAACATTGTGAGCAATATTACGTCGACCAATATGAGCATAACGTCGCCGAAGGACAAGTACCAACCGACTATTGCAAGGTATATAAAGCAAGCGAACGTTGCGGTGACGGTGATTATAAGCGTTGTAAGGAACGAGCCGACATAGTAAGCGATTGCAATCGTCGATTTTTTAGTCGGCGTAATAAGAAAGTCCTTGTTCGAGCCGTTTACTCTGTCCTGAACCATAAGAAGGTTGGAGCAGAAAGCAACGGTTACGCAACAAACAGCAAGTATAGACGAGAAAAGCTCGCCGCCGACCGTGCCGTTTATGATTGCGTCCGAAACTTCAAATCCGTTAGGCAGGGCGCTATTGAAACTGTCGCGGAAAACCTTTGCAAGGAACGTTGCGTAAAGGAGCAACAATATTATCGGCGCAATCAACGACGCAAAGAACATTCCTTTGTCTTTGAAGAACATTTTGATGTTTCTGACCGTTAAAGCCCAAAAAGTTTTCATAAATTGCCTCCTTCGAGCTTTTTGCCCGTGACAGCCAAAAAGACGTCGTCCATTTTACCCTTTGTTATTTCAAAATCGCAGAACAAGTCCTTGTGCTTTGTGACAAGCTCTCTTGCTTCGACCGTGTCTTTGACGGCAATTCTGAAAGCGTCTCTTATTTCTTCATAAGGCAAGCCGAGCGCTTTGACTCTTTCTTCGTCAACGTTGTAGACGGTTACGAAGTCGCCCGTATATTTGTTTTTTAGTTCGAGCGGTGTGCCTTCCGCAGAAATCTTACCGCTGTCCAATATGACGACGTAATCTGCGTCTGCCGCTTCTTCCATATAGTGAGTGGTCAAAAACACCGTCATGTTTTCCGTTTTGCGATAGTTCTCGATGACTTCCCAAAGTGTCTTTCTAGTTTGTGGGTCAAGTCCCGTGGTCGGTTCGTCGAGAATTAAAATTTTCGGCTTGTGTAAAATCGCACGCGCAACGTCGATACGTCTTTTTTGACCGCCCGAAAGTTTTCCGACAGTTCTCTTTAAAAGGTCTTTAAAATCGAGAAGTTCGGCAAGTTCTGCAATTCTTTCGTTTGCTTCTTTTCCGTAAATGCCGTAAAGGCTGGCTCTTGACAAAAGGTTGTCGCGGACGTTAAGCACGTTGTCCAGCACGGAATTTTGAAATACGACGCCGAGTTCTTTGGTTATTCCTTTCATATCTTTTTCGACGTCCTTACCGTCGATAAGTACGGTGCCGCCGTCTTTGACCTGAGTGCCGCACATGATAGAAATCGTGGTGGATTTACCTGCGCCGTTTACGCCCAAAAACGCAAAGAGTTCGCCTTTTTTGACGTGAAAGGAAAGGTTGTTTACCGCATGTACGTCACCGAAATTTTTGTCGAGATTTTTGATATCAATGATGTTTTCCATTTTAATTTCTTTAATCTCCGTTTTCGTTTTATATGTTTTTTGTTTTTGTGCTTTGTTTTTTATACTTTATTTTAGCTTTGCATTGTTTTAACTTTGCGTGTGGTTTTAATGTTTAAACAATGTATAAACAAATTTTAACCAAACGTTAGCTTTAGACTGCTAATCGTTTTTTGATTGATTGTCTTCGGCTGTTTCTTCGTTTGCCGCCGTGTCTGTCGTAGCTGCCGATTCGTCCGAAGATATGGTTTCAGGCGATGCCGAGTCTTTCAGACTTTCAGCCACGGCAAGATTTAAAAGTTCTTGCTTAGCCTTTTTCTTTGCGTCGCGTTTTTGCCAAAGGAGCGCGCTGATAAAGCAAAGAACGACGCCGACGAAAATGAACGTTGACGGTTGCGCCATTCCGCCTTTGCCCAAAAGGTTAAGACCGATTGTCAAAGCAACCATAATCATAAACGGGAAGATTGCGACTTTCGGATATTTGACAAGATATTTTCCGCCCAATGCGCCGAAAAGCGCAAACGCAACCGTGCCGAAAGCAGGTGTCAAGAATGCCGCTTGCGGCGAGTTTAATATATCGCCGAGTCCCGAAACCGCAAGAGCTATGACGCCGATTAAAATTACAACCGTTGTGACGATTGACGAAACTGCGATTGAAATGGTGCAGGCAATTTCGTGCTCTTCCGTGCCGACCTTAGTGCCGACGATATTTACGGCGTTTACGACGCACGGAATTTTAAGGTTTGAAAGGTTGCCCGTGACAAAGGCAAGATAAGTGCCGTTTACGCCGAGCATATAACTATACGTGAATACTTCGCCTACGCCGATCGGAAGATAGTAAATCAAAAGTCCGACGCAAGTGAAGAAGAGCTTCCAGTTGAGTGTGGTTTTATAAATAATTGACATACCGACGGGAACCATGCACATAACGATTAAAGCAATCGCAGTCCAAATCTGACCTTGACGGTGCAGGTTGCGGTTTATCATTTGGCTTGCAACGTTTACGTTGCAGGTTGCCGTTAAAAACTGTTGATTTTTTTTCATATCCGCCTCCTACATTGCAAGGCTTACGGCAGCCTTTGTCAAAGCCGCATAAGCGTCGGGATTAAAATAACTTATGATTGCGACAACGCCCATACCTGCAATCATCGCAAGGGCAAGCGAAAAGTTTTCAAGCCATTTTTGATTGCATTTTGTGATTAAAACGTCGAAAACAAACATAAGACCTGCCGCTACCATAACGGCGATAAGATTGTAATAACTCGCTATATTGCCGGGCGCGCCCGTAAACTGTCCGATTGCGACCGAAATGTAAGCAAGAACCATTCCGACGAAAACCGCGCCGAAAATCGAGTCGTCTTTTCCCGTCGTCTTTGAGGCGAGAGCGAGCATTTTAGGTTGAAATTTTCTGTAACAGAAAAGACAGAAAACAGGTCCCCAAATTATCGAAACGGTCATAACGGCGGCAATGGTGACAAACGTAGAAGCGTCGACGTTTCCGATGATTGCGGCAATACCGCTGCTTGTGCCTGTATATTGGTTTGCGACCGTATCGACGACGAGCGTTTCGTATTGAAGAGCGCCGATGATGGAAAGTCTGATTGCAGGAAGCCCTATGCCGATTGCGCCGACTAAGGTTACTATACCGATGAAAATGCCGATAGACGGCAAAATCGAGAACATAATGGACGATGAGACGACTTTTTTAAGTTTGCCCATATCCATATTGATTTGTTTCGCTCGTTTAAGTGATTTGACCAAATAAACGACGGATTCCGTCAATACGAAAGCAACGATAAGTCCGTAAAGGAGATACATCCAAGGGTTGTTCGTATCGACTGCAGAAATTGCAAAGTTCACTTTTTTTGCTCCTAAAAAATATTCAAGAAAAATTTTAACACACCTTGTCGATTTATGCAATACAATTATTCAATGTATAGTTTTTTATATAATAATTTATTATATATTATAAGTCGCCAATAATAGCTGCCGAACAACTTAACTTTCTTGAATGAAATTTGTATTATATCAGATGGAAAAGCCTAAAAGTCCGATGTGGGTTTATCTCTTTAACTCATAAATGAGATGATATGGCAATAACATTTTGCCAAGTAAGGCATTGTGGAAGCGGCTTGGGAAAGTGTGAGTTTTATGAGAAATAAGAATGCGAAAAACGAAAATAAGTTTAAAATGCAACAATCGGATACTAATGTCCGCTACTTGCGCTTAAATACGACAAACGGGTATAAGTGAATAAGCGCGGCGTTTGAGCTAAGGCTTGATTTAAAGAAGCCGACTAATTTCACGGCAAAATGAGCGTTAATCGTTTGCCTTAAAAAAACTTTGTGATAGAATATTAGCGAGGCATACTATGAATTATAACGACGCGGTAAGTTTTATAACAGCCAAAAGCAAGTTCGGCAGTAAATTCGGACTTGACACCATAAAGAGACTACTTTCGGAAATAGGCAATCCTGAGGACAAATTGAAATTCGTGCATATCGCAGGAACAAACGGAAAAGGCTCGACGCTTTGCTATTTGTCGTCGATTTTGATTTGCGCAGGCTATAAAGTGGGAAGTTATTCTTCACCGTCGGTGTTTTCATACAACGAACGATTTATGATAGGCATGAATCCTATCGGCGACGACGAAGTGGCGCGTCTTCTGACAACCGTTATCGAGGCAGCGGAAAGAATAAAGCAAGAAGGCTATGAAGCAACGGCTTTTGAAATAGAGACGGCGGCGGCATTTTTATGCTTTTTGGAAAACGGTTGCGATATATGTGTCATTGAAACGGGGCTCGGCGGAAGGCTTGACGCAACGAATGCGGTAAAAAACAAATTGCTTGCCGTCATAACGGAAATAGGGCTTGACCATTGCCAAATTTTGGGAAATGATTTAACTTCTATTGCAAAGGAAAAACTTGCCATTGCCGACGGCGTGCCGCTTTGCACGGTTATGCAAAAAAAAGAGATAATGCCGCTATTTTTAAATCATCTTATGACGTACTTTGCAATGGACTACGAGCCGCTCGAAAGCTCGCTTGACGGACAGCTTTTTACGTTCGAGGGCGAAGATTATTTTATAAGATTGCTCGGTGACCATCAGATTCAGAATGCGTCGCTTGCCGTTCTTGCCGCAAAAGTGCTTAACGATTCGGGCGTGTTTATAAGTATGGACGCAAGGCACTTAGGACTTATCGAAGCTGTTTGGCACGGACGGTTTGAAATTATAAGAAAAAAAGACAACGTATTCGTTCTTGACGGCGCTCACAATAAAGACGGCGCGGAAGCGCTAGCTAAGACGGTTAAGAAATATTTTGCAGGTGAAAAAGTGGGCGGAGTAGTTGCAACGTTCGCCGACAAAGATTATCACGCAACGCTGAAAGAGTTCGCATCCTGCTTCGACGAAATCAAAGCCGTCGATGCAGTCGGCGACAGGTCGCTTGATAAAAATACGCTTTATAAGGAAGCGTCGCGTCTTGTAAAGGCAAGCGTGGGAGAAAATTTATTAGACGGCATAAGCGATATGGCAAAACGCTACAAAACGGTCGTGATTTGCGGCACGCTGTCGGTGTTAAAAGATGCAAGGAGCATAATAGACGGTTATGATAAATAAAGAGAAAATCGAAAAAGCGATAGAAATGCTTTTAGAAGCTATCGGCGAAAATCCCGAAAGAGAAGGACTTAAAGAAACGCCGAACAGAGTGGCAAGGGCTTATGAAGAGCTTTTGTCCGGTTATGAACAATCGGCAAGCGAACATTTGTCAAAGACTTTCGATTCGCCGAGCGGAGAGCTTGTCCTTGAAAAGGATATAGCTTTTTCGTCTACTTGCGAGCATCATTTAATGCCGTTTTTCGGCAAAGTGGCAATAGCGTATATTCCGAACGGCAAAGTTGTGGGAATTTCCAAACTCGCGCGCACGGTCGAAGTTTATGCAAAACGTCTGCAACTTCAAGAGCGAATGACAGACCAGATTTGTGAAGCGGTGTTTAAGTCGCTTGACGCAAAGGGCGTAATGGTAGTTTGCGAAGGCGAGCATACTTGTATGACTTGTCGCGGAATCAAAAAACCCGGCACGAGGGTTTTGTCGTATGCGATAAGGGGCGAAGTTGACGCCGAACTTAAAAATACGATTTTAACTTTGGTCACAAAATAGTTTCGGTTGAACAAACGTTTAAAAGCCATTTGCGAAATGCAAAATAACCAAACGAAAACAATTAAACGCAAGACAATTAAACAAAAGCGATTAAACGAAAAATATCGAAAAGAAATAAAAACAAAAGTACAACGACTATATGAATATTAAAGGCATAGATTTTTCAAACGGGTCGCATATAATGGCGATTGTAAATTTAACGCCCGACAGTTTCTTTTCAGGAAGTCGAGCGACGGCAGACAATGTTTTTAACGTCATAGAAAAGGCGATTGAAGACGGCGCGGAAATGATTGACTTAGGTGCTATGAGTACTCGTCCTAATCACATAGTGATATCTGCCGAAGAAGAGATAAAAAGACTTAAACCGCTTGGCGAAATAGTGAAAAGGTTTAACGTTCCGATCTCGGTCGATACGGATAAACCCGAAGTTGCCGAATATGCATTAAACTGCGGTGCGGATATGATAAACGACGTCTGGGGACTTATGCACGAGGGTATGGCAAGAACAGTTGCGGCGCACGACGCGGCGGTCTGCATTATGCACAACCAAAACGGCACCGAGTATCGCGATTTGTTCGGCGATATAGATAAGTTTTTTGAAAGGCAAATCGAAGTAGCCTTAAAAGCGGGCATATCGAAAGATAAAATTTGCCTTGACGCCGGCATAGGTTTTGGGAAAACCAAGGAACAAAACTTTGAAGTTTTGAACGGATATGAGCATTTTCACAAATTCGGTTATCCGCTCTTAATCGGAGTTTCGAGAAAATCTATGTTCGGCGGCGACGTAAGCGAAAGACTTAAACCTACGCTCGAGGCAACCGAACTTGCCGTTCGCAAGGGAATAAATATCATAAGAATACACGATGTTGCCGAAAACGTTGCGGCAAAGGAGAGAGCGATTGCAAGGCTCGATAAAAATTGAAGGAATAACGGTTTTTGCAAAACACGGGTGTTTTGACTTTGAAAAGACGAACGAGCAAAAGTTTGTCGTTTCGTTGCGCCTTAATGCGGATTTTGGCAAGGCTATGCGGTCTGACGATTTGAACTTTACCGTAGATTACGGCGTAGTTACGTCGATTGTCGTCGACACGGTGAAGAACAATTCGTTTAATCTCATCGAGAAACTCGCATACGAAACAGCGATTTCGGTGGGGAAGAAGTACCCCGTTTTGGATGAAATCGAAATTACGGTTTCAAAACCCGACGCGCCGATTGACGCCGAGTTTTCAAACGTTTCTTTTTCAACGACGTTGAAAAAACACACTGCCTATTTGTCGCTCGGCAGTAGCGACGGCGATAGAAGCGGCTATCTCGATTTTGCGACCGACGAGCTTAAAAATATAGGAAACGTTGTTGCGGTTTCTTCTAAATATGCGACAAAGCCATACGGCGGAGTTGCTATAAACGAATTTTTAAACTCGGCAGTAAAAATTCAAACGTTTTACAATCCGAGCGAGCTGCTTGAACTTTTGCATAAAATCGAAGAAAAAGCAGGAAGAACAAGGGATATCAGATGGGGCGACAGAACGCTCGACGTGGATATAATTGCCTACGACGATTTAGTTTTTGAAACGAAAAAACTCACCGTTCCGCACGCCGACTATTTTAACAGAGAATTCGTGCTTATACCGTTAAAGGAAATAGAGCCGAGTTTTGTTTGCCCTAAAACGAAACGCCCGATTGACGAAATGATAAAGGCGTTAGACGATAAAACGCGCAAATAAAGCATTGTTTTGTTTATATCAGTTGATTTTGAAACGAATATATGTTAAAATCGATTTATAAAATCCTTGGAGGAGAGAAAAATGAAACTTATCATCAGACAAAAGTATTTTGCTTTGAACGATAACTTTTCGATTTACGACGAAAACAACCAAACTCGCTTCATCGTAAAAGGCGAATGGAGTTTTTTCAAAAAGAAACTCGTTATTTTTGACGCGCAAGGTGCGCCGTTATATTCCGTCATTTCAAGGTTTACGCTGTTTTTTAGAAAATTCGACGTTGCAATAGGTTACGTTGACGGCTTCAATCTTGAAAATCCCGTTGCAAAGTTTAGGGAAGGTTTGCACTGGCCGTTCAGACGCCGCGCCTACTTTGAATTTGTAGACGAAGGCGGCGTAGCAAGAAAGCTTAAAGTCACGGGTAGCTTTATTGCCTTTAACTGGAAAATAAAAGACAAGTCGCTTCCTAAAGAAGAGCAACTTCTTGCAAAGGTAAACAAAAAGATTTTTAAGATTGCGGATACCTATACGCTTGAAACTTTCGATGATAAAATCCCTGCCGCATATTATCTTATAATAGGGCTTTTGATTGACACGATGCATCATCAAGGTCACTAAGCCGAATAAAACAAGTCGGTTTTCAAGTACGTTTATGACGAAAAAAGCAAAACGCTTAGGTTTTTAAAGATTTTGAAAACTACCGATTATCGCAATACTAAACAGTCTGCATTTTTTAATGTAGATTGTTTTTTATTTTATCTTATAAAAGGTCATTTCGTTGACAAAGATTTTTAGTGGTGATAGACTAAATTAAGACTAAAGAGGTACGTTATGGATTTACGAGAGATATGCAAAGATATAAGAATCGACACCCTTAAATGTATCGGCTCAATCGGAGTCGGACATATCGGCGGAAGTTTGTCTATCGTTGAAATTTTGGCAAGTTTATATTTTAAGCACATGAAAGTCGACCCTAAAAATCCTAAAATGGAAGGCAGGGACAGACTTATTGTTTCAAAGGGACACGCAGGTCCTGTCGTTTATGCAACTCTTGCAAATCGCGGATATTTTGATAAAGATTTACTTTTGACTTTAAACAAAGCGGGAACGCTTTTGCCGAGTCATTGCGATATGAACAAAACTCCGGGTATCGATATGACGACGGGCAGTTTGGGACAAGGTTTTTCTTGCGCAGTCGGCGTAGCGCTCGGCAGTCGCCTTAAAAAGGACGGAGCAACCGTTTATGCGATTATCGGCGACGGCGAAAGCCAAGAAGGTCAAATTTGGGAAGCCGCTATGTATGCTTCGCAAGCTAAACTTAACAATCTTATCGCATTCACCGATTACAACAGAATGCAAATCGACGGCAACACAGACGATATCAACTCGCTCGAACCGTTGGACAAAAAATGGGAGAGTTTCGGCTGGAATACAATCGTCATCGACGGACACGACCTTGACCAAATCGACGCGGCAATTTTAAACGCAAAAAGTCAGGACAAACCTACGATGATAATAGCAAAAACCATAAAGGGTAAGGGCGTTAAGAGTATCGAAGAAAAGGGCTTTGCCTGCCACAGTTTGTCGCTTAGCGTTGAAGTCGTCGAAGCGGCTATCGAAGAGATAAGGAGGGCAAACTAATGGAAATGCGTGAAGTCTTTATCGGCGAACTTTCAAAAATGATGGAAAAGGACGACAGAATCGTTGTGCTTGACGCAGACCTTTCAAACTGCATTAAGTCGGGTCCTATTCATAAAGCTTTCCCTGACCGCGCTTTCAACGTGGGCATTGCGGAACAGAATATGGTTTCTATTGCGGCAGGACTTAGCAGTTACGGTTTCAAGCCGTTTGTTTCGTCTTTCTCGCCGTTTGCTACAAGACGAGTATGCGACCAAATTACGCTTTCTTGTCTTTATGCCAAACAAAACGTAAAAATCGTCGGAACCGACCCCGGTATAAGCGCTGAAATCAACGGCGGCACTCATATGGGTATGGAAGACATCGGAACTCTTCGTTCTATTGCAGACATTGTCATTTTCGAGCCTGTCGACGAAGTGCAACTTAAAGCCGCTATGCCGAGTATCGTTGCATACGACGGAACTATGTATATAAGACTTTTCAGAAAGACGCTCGACAAAGTGTTTGACGAAAGCACCTATAAGTTCGACCTTTTCAAAGCCGACGTAATTAAAGAAGGCAAAGACATTACTATTTGTTGCAGCGGAATTATGGTGCAGGAAACGATGAAAGCAAACGAGATTTTGGAAAAAGAAGGAATCTCCTGCGAAATCATCAACGTGCATACGATTAAACCGATTGACGGTAAAACCATTGTCGAAAGCGCAAAGAAAACGGGCGCGGTTTTGACTTGTGAAAACCACGAAATTATCGGCGGATTGTATAGCGCAGTCAGCGAAGTTCTTGCAAAAGAATGTCCGACAAAAATGGACGCAATCGGCGTGCCTAATTGCTTCGGCGAAGTCGGGAAAATGCCTTATCTCAAAGAGATTTACAAGATGAGAGCAGAGGACATCGTGGCAAAAGTTAAGGAAATGATTAAAAAATAATCGTTCGTTTAGAATAAAGCGAAAATTGAAAAATAAAATCGAAAACGAAAATTAAATTTCGACATTAAAAAGAGCGTAGGGTTTACCTACGCTCTTTTAATTTAAATGTTTGCGAACAAATTAGTTCTTATGGATTTTAATCGGCAAGTTTAGTCATTAGGTTTAGCCGATTAAAGATAGCAGACAGTAAGCTCGGACTATAAACTTAAACGTCAAGCGTTGAACCGTTATACTCTATGTTAGCAGACAGTAAGTTTAATAATAAATTTAAACCATATTCTTGGCAATAAACCTAAACGACGTGGCAAACGATAATAGGTTAAACGACTTGGTTTTAGTTTTTCAATCTTTTATCGTCGCCTTCGATTTCTTTTTCGACGGCGTAAGATTTGGCAAAAAGTCTACTGAAAAAGCGTTCGCCGTATCTTTCTACAATCTGATTGTGATTTAGATTTGTCGTAACGATAGTGTGTTTTTTGTGACTTATTCTTTCCGAAATTATAAGCAACAAATATTCGGCGGTGACGTTTTGAAGTTTTGTTTCCGTGCCGAGGTCGTCTATGATAAGCAAGTCGCTCTCCAAGAAATCATCAAGCATTCCGTCGCGCTCAACAAGGTTAGACGTGTGATATTTAAGGCATCTTTGTACTATTTCAAAAGCGGAATAGAACAAAACGCCATAGCCTTTTTCGAGTACGCCGTTTGCGATACAACTTGCCATAAACGTTTTGCCCGAACCTGCCTGACCTCTTAAAATAAGATTTAAAGTTTTTTGCGGCGGAAATTTGTCAATGAAAGTTTTTACAAACCGCAAATGATTTTCGTCGGTTTCGTTTTTGACAACAAAGTCCGAAACTTTAAATTTTGCAAGTTCGCTTATTGCCGAGGACTTAGTGAGTAGCTTCTCATAAAGTTTTTTTGTACAATCGCAAAGCTCGCCGTTTATCATTCCCGTGTCGTGACATTTAGTGCAGTTGTATTTAACGTCGAAGTCGCTTTCGGTGTATCCGTTTTGTTTTAACGCGGTTAAATAGTCTGCTTTTGCGGCGTTAATTTCTTTTTCAAGGTTAGACTGAATTCCGAATGCTTCAGCTTTGATTTGGTCAAGCTCAAGCGTTTTCAATTCCTCATAAGTTTCGTTTATTTCGGGAATCGAAAAAGCCTTTTCTTGCGTGTCGTCGGCTTTTTTAAGCTCGGCAATTCTCTTTGCTTTTATTGTGTCAATAGCAAGTTTTAATACGTCTTTTCTCATTCGATATCACTTCCGTCAAAGTTTTTACTGTTATTAAATATTGTAGCAAGTTCTTCCTTTGTATATTCTCGCATATCGTAGTCGAAACGAGGCTTAGCGGCAGGGCTTTCGGCAGGCTTGAAGGTTTTTGCCTTTTCCACGGTGTCGATGCCTTTTTGTTTGTAACTCGCAAGAAGTTGATTGATGTATTTAATGGGATAGGTTTTTCCGGCGGCTTGTTCGGCGGCATAGTTTATCATATCTTTTGAAAATCCCCAAGTAGATTCCCAAATTCTGAAATATTCTCTGTCACTGTTTATGATGCCTCTGATTTCGCCCGATTTTGCAAGTATTTCCTTTATGTTTTCGTCGTTTGACAACAACTTGTCTATATAGCTGTTTATGCCGTCTACCGTCATAATGCCCATAGCGTGGAATTTGTCGACCATAGCGTTCATTCCGCTAAGATTTTTAACGCCCGACACGAAGCAGTAGTGCGCGATTTTTAAAAGCGTTTCTTCGTCAAAGCCTTTTTCAGTCCACGGGACGGTGTAGGTTTCTATTACGTTGTCGAGCGATTCGTAAAACACGCCGAGAGTTTTATTTATTTTTATTGCAAGGTTATAAAGATTTTCACGTCTTGCGAGATAATCTTTCATTTGGTTTTCGGTGTAGATTGCAAGGCGATAATATTCGTCGAGAGTAGAGTCGAGTTTCTTGAAAGTTTTGCTCTTTATATGCTTTGCAAGATAGACTATTGCGGAAATTTCATAACCCCAGTTTTTCGTCCACTTTAAAAGCATTTGTTTTTCTTCGAGTTCCGCTCCGCCTTTTCTGTTCAAGGCTTTAAGCACGGCGCGCATATCTTCCGACTGCGTTTCATACTCGTTAAGTTTGTTTTCGACGTCGTCAACCGTAAGTACGCCGTCAGCCACCCACGACCTTGCGACCGTCAGAATATAAGGGTAGCGCACGGTGACGCCTTTAAGGTTTATGCAATATTGTACCACCATCAAAAGTGCGTTTTGCTCCATATGCGAACCGTCTAAAAAGTTGTAATATTCGTTATATTCGTTAGGCGTGAGCATTCTATCGGGAAAAAGTTTTTGGAGCCCCGCATTGAAATCGGCAAATTTTTCCGATTTGTATTTTTTTATCGGTTTTAAGTTTTGTTTGAAAGCCAAATATTTAATTTCAAGCGGAGAGCGTGATATTATTTCTACAAGCCCGTTATCCTGCCAAAAAACAAATGCCGAAACTATTTCGTCCGACGTCATATCAAGAACTTTAGTCATAAGCTCGAAACTGTTTTCGTCCGTTTTGGCGTTGCACAAAAACAGTCCGTAAAGATAGACCTTAATTTGTTTCTCGTCGGCGTATGGCATATACTCGCTCAAAAACAGGTTGTCCACCATCGTGAAACTTTCAATCAGATATTCGTTTGAAAATTTGCAAATCATAATTTTTTTTCCTTAGTCGATTATAATAGCTTAGCACAAAAAGCCGAGTTTTTAAAGAGATTTTAAAAAATAGTCGGCTAAATTTGCAACGAATTTATTTTTCGGTTTCGTCGTTTACGCTCTCGTCGTTCGTTTTTACGTCGTCGGAAGTTTCCTTTTCGGCGTTTTGCGTCCTATCGCTTAAATCGCTAAAAACTTTGGCATTGTCGCAATCTTCGGTTTTTGAATTGCTTGGCGGCTCTTGCGCCCCTGCGTCATTTTTCGATTTTTTCTTTTTACCGAACTTTATAATTAAAGACGGCAAGACTTTTCTCAGTCCTATCGTAAGCGGCAGTCCGATAGCGTATATGACGATAGCTTGCGAAATTAAAATTGAAAACATATTTATATAATAAAGACTGTCCGAGCCGTTTATAATCCAAATTAAGGGAACGAACAGTGCGTTTAGCAGAACGGGCGGCAGAGCGGCTACGGCAATTTTTTTTCTTAAAACGTAGGTCAAAACTGCGGCGATAAAAGTCACCGACGTGCCGATTGCCATATCGATAATGCCAAACGGACTAAAAAACATATTTGAAAAGAAACAGCCTACGGTAAGTCCGAAAATCGCTTCGGGCATAATGACGGGAAGCAACGTTAGCGCTTCCGACAAACGAAATTGAATTGTCCCGAAACTCAGCGACGGAACGGCAATCGACAAAACGAAATAAAATGCCGCAATTATCGCACTTCTGCAAATGACGAAAACCTTTTTAGATTTCATAATTACCTCGGTTTTTTTTATTGATGGGTTGCCGACACCATCGAAAGTATGTTATCATAATATATAATTAAACGCAAGCATTGGAGGGTAATATGGCAAGTTTTGAAAATATGGAAAAGCCGCTTGAATCGCTTCTTACGACGGGGGGCTTTTTGTGTACGGGCGACAACGTTATGACTATCTCGTGGGGTATGGTCGGAGTCCTTTGGAGAAAAAAGGTTTTCCTTGCCGTTGTCAGAAAGTCGAGATATTCTCACGAGCTTATCGAGAAGAACAAGACTTTTACGATTTCGATTCCTAAGCAAGGCGAAATGAAAGACGCAATCGGCGTATGCGGAAAAGTGAGCGGCAGAAACGGCTCGAAATGGGAAGAGGCGGGGCTTAAAAGCGTTAAGGCAAAGAGCGTCGATTCGGTAGTCGTTGACGGCTGTGAAAAATACTTTGAATGCAAGGTAATCACAAAGCTCGATATGGGAAACTGCGACCTTTCGCAAATCGGAACGTTCTATGCAGACGGAGATATGCACGATTTTTACTTTGCCGAAATCGTTGAGGAATATTAGTGATAAGGCTTTGGATAAAACTTAAAAAGGAAGACAAAATTTTGTCCGACGAAGTTTGTGAAATCGAAACTCTGAGCGAAAAGAGCCTTCACACGGCGTTGGCTCTTTTCGCCGAAAAGTTCGACGTCACTACTCCCGTAATTTTGTCGCATCATTTAAATTCGCTTAAAGAGTTTAATCGCACGGTTTTTCTTCCGCGCGATTTTGTTTGCGCAGGCGATTTTACTTGCCTTGAAATAGAACGCATTTTGTAGTAAACGGCAGATTTATAAAATGCGTTATAAAGTTAAGCGTTTCAATTTGCCTTAAAATCAATTTTCTAAAAAATGTATTTTTTCCTTTTTGATTAAAATACTAAGTTTAATCAGGGAGGAATTTTTTTTATGCAAAATACGGGAATCGTAAGAAGAATTGACGAACTCGGACGTATCGTTATTCCTAAGGAACTGCGTCGCAGTATGCGTCTTCACGTCGGCGACGAACTTGAAATCGCTATGGACGGCGATTTTATGACAATGAAAAAGTATTCCGAAATGGAAGCTATGCGTCATATTTTAGAAGACATTGCCTTGTCGCTCAGAGAATTTACCGAAGCGGAAGTATTTATTTGCGACGGAAACTTCGTTACTCTTTATGAGGGAAGAGATAAAAAACGCGCCGAAGGACAAATGATAACCGACGAGCTTGTCAAAGTTTTGAGAAACGGTCAATATAAGCTGAAAGAAGGCGTCGAACGTATTCCGCTTTATGAAGGCGACGAGATGGCATGGCAAAGTCAAGTCATTTCACCGGTTATAAATCAAGGCGACGTCGTGGGCGGACTTGTTTTGCTTACAAATCACAACGGCACGAGCCTTGTCGGCTACGTCAACTTGTGCGTCAAAATTTTGTCCGGCTTATGCACAAAATAAAAGAAAATTTTGCTACGGGGGCTATCGTCCTTGCGGTCGGCGGAATAATCTGCAAGGTGCTTGGAGCGGTATATCGCATACCGCTCACAAATGCGCTCGGCGCAGAGGGCATCGGACTTTATCAATTAGTTTATGCCGTCTACGCCGTTTTTATAGTGCTTAGCAGCGGCGGCGTCACACCTGCCGTGAGCAGACTTGTCGCCGAAGATTTAGCAGTGGGATTGTCGGGCAGAAGACACGTCAAAGTCGGTGCAATCGTAAGCGCCGTTACGTCGCTTTTTGCCGCTATAATGCTAATTGTTTTAAACGGTTATATATCAAGACTTCAAGGCAACGCCGACAGTTCCGTCGGCTATATGATTATTGCGCCGAGCGTGTTTTTTGTCGGCTTGTCAAGCGTTATGAAAGGCTACTTTCAAGGCAGACTCAATATGTTCCCGACAACGATTTCAAATCTTGTCGAACAAACGGTCAAGCTGGGTTTAGGATTGGGACTAGCATTCTATCTTGTGAAGACAAGCGTTTTGTACGCGCTTTACGGAACGCTTCTTGCCGTTACAGTCAGCGAGTTTTTGTCTTGCGCATATCTTGTCGTAAGTTTTTTAATCGACCGTCGAAAATCCCGAAAACTGTTAAGCGCAAATTCGCTCGGCACGGATGAGAGATATAAAAAGGGCGAACTTAAAAAGTTTTTAACTACGGCTTTGCCTTTTGCATTTTTGGCGATAGCTTTGCCTTTATCGTCGTTTATCGACAGTTTTATGATTGTCAATCTATTAAAGCGTGGAATGACTGCGCAAATGGCAACGGCGAATTACGGTGTGTTTTCGGGGCAGGTTACTACGCTTATCAATATGCCGATAATGGTTTTGTTGTCGCTTGCGGTTGCAATAGTGCCGAGCGTATCGAAAGGCAGAACAGAGCGTGATTTGGACGGCGTGCTTTTAAAAACAAAACTGTCTATAAAGCTGTGTCTTTTGATAGGCGCACCGATAGCTTTAATGATGCTCGTTTTCAGCCGTGAGATAATGGCGATTTTATATCCGCGACTCGATTCCGCAGCTCTCGGTTTAGGTTCGTCGCTTTTGGTGATAATGTCGCCGAGCATAGTCACTATGTCGCTTGCGGAAGTTTTGGGCGCAATAAACAGCGCACTTGACAAAACCTATTATTCCGCTTTGAGTATGCTTTTCGGCGTTATGATAAAGACGCTGATTGTGTTGACGGCAACGGCAAGCGTCGGAATTATGGCGGCGGCAATAGGCAGTCTTGCGTTGTCGATAGTGGCGCTTATAATAAATTCCGCAATACTCATAAGGCAGACGGGATACAGAAGAGAATCGATAAGGGGCGTAGGACTTATAATGCTCGGTTCGGTTTTTATTGCGTTAATTAGCTTGCTTAATAAGATGATTTTCGTTAATATATATTTGCAACTGGCTTTGTCCGTAGTTGTCGGCGGAATGACTTACTTTTTTATGGTCACGGCGCTTGACGTATTCACTGTGGACGAAACAAAAAGTTTGCCGATGTCTAAGTTTTTGCTCAAAACGAGAAGCAGGCTGAGATTTTGGGACGGGGAGGCATAATATGTTTAAAATTATTGACAAGCACGACGAATTGAAAGACGTTTTGAAGAAATCGCACAATTTTTATCTTGCGAGCGACGTCGAAACTAAAAAGCAATTTTTTGCGGATAAGAGCGTCGATACGTTGATTTTTACGGACGGCGGAACGGGATTTTTGAAAAACGCTTTGTTTGCTTTCGGAAACGTGACGGTTAAAGTTTTTTCGGACGACGTCAAAGAAATGCCGATAGGTAGCTTTTCGGGGGGAAAAGCTATCGTTTACATACCGACTTTGCCGCTTGCCGAAAGAAAAAGGTTTGATTTTAACGACCTTATCGCGATTATGACAAGACTTCGTGCAGACGACGGTTGCGAATGGGACAAGGCGCAAACGCATAAGAGCATCAGAATAAATCTCATCGAAGAGGCATACGAACTTGTTGAAGCGATAGACTTAAACGACAGAGCTATGATGCTCGAAGAAACCGGTGACGTTCTCTTGCAAGCAGTTTTCCACACTCATATAGCGATGGACGAAAAGCAGTTCGATTACGGAGATATGCTCTTTGAACTATGCAATAAACTCATAACCAGACATACTCATATATTCGGGTCGAATCACGCAAGCAATGCCGACGAAGCGTTGAATTTTTGGAACGATGCGAAAAAGAAAGAAAAGAAATACGTTTCGTACACCGACGCAATGGAGCGTGTTCCGAAAAATTTGCCGTCGCTTATGTATGCCGAAAAAATTCAAAAACGCGCGAAAAAGTGCGGTTTCGATTTTGCCGACGCAAACGACGCCTTGAACAAAGTCAAGGAAGAACTGAACGAAATAATAGATGCCGCTACAAGCGAAGAAGTCACAATGGAATGTGGAGATTTGCTTTTTGCGGTCGTAAACTATTTGCGAATGATCGGAGTCGAACCTGAACTTACGCTTAAAGCCGCAACGGAAAAATTTATGCGCCGCTTTAAACGAATGGAAGAAATAATGACGGCGGACGGAAAATCCCTCGACGAATTTACGCCTGTTCAAATGGATGCGGTCTGGAAAAAGGTCAAGGAAGAAGAAAAATGCAAATAGGGCAAGTCGAACTTAAAAACAATCTTGTCTTTGCTCCTATTGCAGGTTACAGCGACGTGGCAATGCGATATCTTGCGAGAAAATACGGCGCAGGACTTACATACACGGAAATGGTGAGTGCAAAAGGCTTATACTACGGCGGAAACACGAAACTTCTTCTTGCGACGTTAGACGACGAAACGCCGAGCGCCGTTCAACTTTTCGGAAGCGACCCCGAAGTATTTGCAAAAGTCGTAAAGTTTGAAGAAGTTCAAAAGTTTGACATAATCGATATAAATATGGGTTGTCCCGTAAGAAAAATTGTTTCCAACGGCGACGGAAGCGCGCTTATGGACAATCCGACGCTTGTGTCGGAAATCGTCGCGGCGGCAAAGGAAAGTAAAAAAGCGGTGACCGTAAAATTCAGAATAGGACATCTGACGGATTCGGTTTTAAATTGCGCCGTTATGGCTGAAAAAGGCGGAGCCGACGCAATCACCGTTCACGGCAGAAGACAAATAGAGTTTTACAGCGGAGTCGCCGACCATAGCTTTGCGAAAGCGGTTAAGCAAGCGGTCAAAATTCCCGTTATAGTAAACGGCGATATAAATTCAAAAGAAAGTTATAAAAAGGCTTTGGCGGAAAGCGGCGCGGACGGTGCAATGGTAGCAAGAGCGGCTGTTGGAAGACCTTTTATCTTCTCCGAAATTTTAGATTTGCCTTTTGAAAAAAACGTTAAAAACGACATTTTGACGCAAATAGAAATTGCGCGGAACTATTATCCCGAAAAAGTACTTATAGGCATTATGAAAAAACATCTTTGCGCATACGCAAAGACAGCCGAACTGCCTAAAAAGACGAATCTTGTTTTCACTTCGCTTACCGATTTTGACGATATGATGAAAGCGGTAGACGAATATTTTGTTTAAGAACAATTTTATAGGGAACGCAAAAATAAAAATTTCATTGAAAAACGTTATGAATAATAAAAATCTCATAGGAAATTCTATGGGATTTTTTATTGCTTTTTCTAAATTGCTTTGCATATAAGGCAAGCCGTAATTGCACCTATGAAAGTTGAAAAAAGGGCAACGCCGATTGCATAAGTGATTTTTTTTGATTTACATTTAGATAAATACACGGCGGAGATATAAAACACCGTTTCGGTTGCGCCCGAAATTACGCAAGCGCATCTTGCGACATAGCTGTCCGCTCCGTACGTTTTTATGATTTCTTCAATGAGAGCCAAAGTCCCGTTTCCCGACAGCGGAGTAAGCAGAATAAGTTCGGTCAGCTCCGACGGAATGCCGAGATAGCCGAGCGGAACGGCAAGTATTTTCGTTATGAAATCACTTAGTCCGCTTTCCTTGAATAAGGCTATGCAGATAAAAACGGCGGCAACGTAAGGAAACACCGCCTTAATAAGAGCGATGCTTTCGGTTGCTCCGTCTACAAAGCAGTCGTAAATTTTGACTTTTTTTATTGCTGAGTATAAAATTATCAGTCCGACCAAAGTCGGCAAGACGTATTTTATCATACTATCCTTTATTTACGTTGCCGTTGCTTTCGGAAGACTTTGCAATGCGTGGTTTCATAGAACTTTTGAGCAGCTTTAATTTGTCTTTCAGCGTCGGCTTTTTTGCCATAGCGGAAGCTAAATTGCTTTTTTTATTTGACTTTTCGCTGTTTGATAAAACTTTAAAAGGGCGTTTGCCGTTTGTCTTTTTGCTTTTAGATATAATTTTGCATAGCAAAATGCCGACGCCCGTCGTTACGAAAGTGGAGATTAGAGTAGGAAGCATAATGTCGGTCGGACTTGCGCTTCCGCCGCTACTTCTCAAAGCGATGACAGTTGCCGGAATAAGCTGAATCGACGTTGCGGAAATTACTAGCAGAAGGCTCATATTGTCCGTTATAGTTCCCGAGCCGTCGTCCATAAGTTCCATAGCCTTAATGCCTGCGGGTGTTGCCGCGCCGCCCATTCCGAGCATATTGGAAGCAAGGTTTATGGAAATATACTTATACGTTTCGTCCTTTTCGCCTTTGAACAGCTTTTTTGTGACTGGGGTTATCAGTTTTGTAAGTTTATAGTCGAGTCCCGATTTTTCAAGCATTTTAAGCACGGAAAGCCAAACGCTGTAAATGGCAAGAAGTTTAAGGCATAGCATGATAGCATTTGTCGCTCCGCCTATCATGGTTGGAAAAACCGCTTCGGGATTAACAACCGTGAGCGCGACAAGTCCCGAGACCGACAGCAATAAAAAGACTACGTTCATAGTTTATATTTATTTTACAAGTCGGGTTTTTAGTAGTATAATATTTAAAAATAAAGATATGATTAAGTTTTGAGGCTGAAATGAGCAAAGAAGACAAATTTTACATTACAACGCCGATTTATTATCCGAGCGGCAAGTGGCATATCGGAACTTGTTATACAACGGTTATTTGCGACGCAATCGCAAGGTACAAACGTATGCAAAACAAGGACGTTTTCTATCTTACGGGAACGGACGAACACGGTCAAAAAATCGAAACTGCCGCAAAGGAACACGGCATTACCCCGAAAGAATGGGTAGACAAACAAGTAGATTCTTTGAAAAAACTTTGGGAGATTTACGATATTTCTTACAATCGCTTTATCAGAACGACGGACGCCGACCACGAAAAATTGGCTAGTAAAATATTCGACAAGCTCTATGAAAAGGGTGACATTTATAAGAGCGAATATGAAGGTTGGTATTGCGTTCCGTGCGAGTCGTTCTGGACGAAGTCGCAACTTGTGGACGGAAAATGCCCCGATTGCGGAAGAGAAGTAACGCTTACAAAGGAATCGAGCTATTTCTTTAAACTTTCGAAATATCAAGATAAAATTTTAAAACTCTTTGAAGAACATCCGGAATTCTTAGAGCCTAAGAGCCGTCAAAACGAAATGATAAACAATTTCTTAAAGCCGGGACTTAAAGACCTTGCCGTTTCGCGTACGTCCTTTAAGTGGGGCATTCCAGTTTCGTTTGATAAAGATCACGTCATTTATGTTTGGATTGACGCTCTTACGAACTATATTACGGCTCTCGGCTACGGCAGCGATGACGACAGCTTGTTTAAAAAATATTGGCCTGCCGACATTCATATGATGGCAAAAGAAATCGTAAGATTCCATTCTATCATTTGGCCTGCAATTTTGATGGCGCTCGATATCGAGCTTCCTAAAAAAGTTTACGGTCACGGCTGGTTGCTTTTCGACGGCGGCAAAATGTCGAAATCGACGGGAAACGTCGTTGACCCGTTCTTGCTTGCCGATAAATTCGGAGCGGACGCAATCAGATATTATCTTCTCCGCGACGTGCCGTTCGGTCAAGACGGAATTTACACAAACGAACTTTTGCTTAAAAGAATAAACAGCGACCTTGTAAATACGCTCGGAAATCTCGTTAAGCGTACAAGCGCAATGATAGAGCAATATTTCGGCGGCGTCATTCCTGCGCCTTGCAAAAAAGAAGCGGTTGACGACGAGCTTATAAAGACGTTTGTCGATTTGCCTAAGCAGGTAGAAGCGGAAATGGATAAGTATGACACGTCGAAAGCTCTTAACGCAATTTTCGACGCGCTTAGCAGAGCAAATAAGTATATCGACGAAACAACGCCTTGGGTGCTGAATAAAGAAGGCAACGTCGACAGACTTAAAACTGTTATGTATAATCTTTCGGAAGCAATCAGATTTGCAACCGTATTGCTCACTCCGTTCCTTACGAAAACGCCTGACAAGATTTACGCTTCCTTCCCGTTTGACGAAAAGCTCAGAGAGCTTGACAGCCTGAAAGAATTCGGAGCTAAAATCGACGGCGTAAAAGTCGAACAAAAAGACGCTATTTTTAACAGAATAGACATTCCGAAGACTCTTAAAGAGATGGAGGAAATTGCGGCAAAAACCAAAAAGGTAGCCGCCGCTAAAAAAGAAGAAAAGAAAGAAAATATTGAGGGTGTTATGGACATTTCACAAATCGCAATCGACGATTTTGCAAAAGTCGATTTAAGAGTAGGTCAGATTCTTACCGCAGAAAAAGTCGAAGGCGCAGATAAACTTTTGAAGTTCAGCGTCAAGGTCGGCGAAGAAGAGAGAACTATCGTCAGCGGAATAGCAAAGCATTATACGCCTGACGAACTTGTCGGCAAAGAAGTCATTGTCGTAGCAAATCTTAAACCTGCAAAGCTTCGCGGAATTATGAGCGAAGGTATGCTCCTTTGCGCAGTCGATGGCGACAAAGTCGTTTTGATTACGCCTATGGTCAACGTAAACAGCGGTTCAAAAGTATGTTAATAGACACTCATTGCCACTTAACGGACGAAAGATTCGATTCTGATAGGGAAGAAATTATTTCTTCCCTTTTTCAAAACGGAATCGAAAGGGCAATCGTTGTCGGATATGACAGAGATTCGTCACTTGCGTCGTTAGAGCTTGCTAAAAAACACGACAATTTGTTTTGCGCCGTCGGGACTCATCCACATGACAGCGATAAATTCGGCGAAGCGGATTATGCGCTTTATTTAGACCTGTCGAAAGACAAAAAGACCGTTGCAATAGGAGAGATAGGGCTTGATTATTATTACGACTTATCGCCGAGAGAAACGCAAAAAAGAGTTTTTGCCACTCAGCTCGAACTTGCCGACAGTTTAAATCTTCCCGTAATTTTGCACGTCAGGGACGCTTATGAAGATACTTATGAAATTTTAAACCAAAACTCGCATTATCTTAAAAACGGATTGCTTTTTCATTGTTACAGCGGTTCGGCGGAAATGGCTAAAAGGTATTTTAAATTCGACCCGTATTTCTCATTCGGCGGAAGCATTACGTTTAAAAATGCCAAGACGTGCTATGATGTTTTGCCGATTATAAACAAAGACCGAATTTTGTTTGAAACGGACAGTCCGTATCTTACGCCCGTGCCGTTCAGGGGCAAGCGAAACGAGCCGCAATATACAAAATATGCCGCAAAAAAAGCCGCGGAAATTTTGGGCGTTGACGAAAACGAACTTATAGACGCATCGACAGTCAACGCCAGACGACTTTTTAAAAAACTCAAATAATTGTTTAAGCATATAGCGGCTTTTAAATAAACATAAGCATATATCGGTTTAAAAAACAAACATACTTAAATATATATCGGGCTTAAAAAACAGCAGTTAAAGGGAGCAGTCTTAAAGTATATAGCGATTTTAAGGTGGAAGCAGACTTATAGCATATAAGTGTTAAAATGCATAGCGGCTTTAAATAATCGAGCATCGAATAAACATTAAGTTAAATTGTCTTAAGAGCATATCGAAGAAAATGAAAAAACCTTATCGTCAAGATAAGGTTTTTACGTATTAGCAACACAATTCACTCGTCAAACTGACTTACCGACCTTAAACTCAATAAGTCAAACTTTGACCGACTGAATTTATTGTATTAGGAGGGCTTGATTATGCTGCTAAGAAAGGCAAACGCCTTTTTATCTTTTGTACTTCGATGATTTATCTTTCGTACATTATTGTTTTGCGCAGTTTCAAAAAAAATATACCAAAGATACGAAAATATTTGCAATTTTTTTTAAATTAAAGCATTATATAGCTATGAGTGAAATAAACGTAAAAGATATATTGATTTCAAAAGGTTTTCATTATAACAAAGCCTTAGGACAAAACTTTATCACCGACGGCAATTTGCTTAACGCCATAGTTTCGGATAGCGGCGTTGACAGTTGCGATACGGTTGTCGAGATAGGAACGGGAGCAGGAACTCTCACAAGATCGATTGCGGCAAAAGCGAAAAAGGTGTTTTCGTTCGAGCTTGATAAAAACCTTATTCCCGTGTTGGATTTGTCCCTGCAAGGACTTGACAACGTTGAAGTCATTTTTAAAGACGTATTAAAAATGACGGATGACGAGCTTAATGAAATTGTAGGCGGTGAATTTAAGGTTGTCGCAAATCTTCCTTATTACGTTACAACGCCTATGATTATGCGTTTTTTGGAAAGCGGACTTGACGTAAAGTCGATAACGGTTATGGTGCAAAAGGAAGTGGCAGACAGGTTTGTCGCAACGGTCGGCGGAAAGGAATATGCCGCAGTATCGCTTGCGGTGCAAATGCGCGGCGAGGCGAAAGTAACGAGAATCGTTAACAGACAAATGTTCTTCCCGATGCCTAACGTCGACAGCGCCGTTGTCAGAATCGATATAGACAGAAACAAACTTTCAGGCGTCGACCTTTCGGCGCTATCGAGGCTTGTCCGTATTTCTTTTGCTATGCGAAGAAAAATGCTTACAAACAATTTAATGAGCGGATATGGCTTGTCAAGAGAAAAGGCGATAGACGTACTTTTAAAAGCCGATATATCGCCGACAGTCAGGGGTGAAGCGTTAAGCCTTGACCAATATGTCAGGATTTTAAACGTTTTAAAAGATTTAGGCATAAAGTAAATCGGTTTATCGTCATAAAAAACAAAACCTCGCATAGTTTAAACTGCGAGGTTTTTTATGTTTCAGAAAGTTATTATAATTATGAAAAGCGGCTCAAAAAAGGAAGTTTTGAAACTTGCCGAAGGCGGCGGCAAAGTTAAAGTTACGCTCGGCGACGGAATAAAGTTTCCAAGCACTCTTTTGATAGATTGCGGAATGGAATATGAATTGAAAATCAACGGCGTCGAAAGCGAATTTAAAGGAAGTATCGACGGTGACGTAAGCGCGGTTTTGTTGACGGACGACGAAGTGTATCTCGGAACGAGCGGAAAGAACGACAAATGTCAAACGCTTTTGTTGAACTATAAAAATAAAACGTCAGAAAAAGCGCAAGGACAAAATAAAGATGACCCAAAATCCGAAATCGAAACTGCGAGCAGTCAGGCGCACGGCGACGAATTTGTAAAAAGTGAGAGCGCGACAGGTGAGAGAACTCAAAAAGCAGATATGCAAAGTAGCGTAAAAGTCCAAGAAAATAGCGAAAAAATCGAAACGTTTTCGGGTGAGCACGATAAAGCCGAAGCAACCGTATTTTTCGGCGGAATAGAGTTTAGCGGAAACAATTTTTATCAAGCCGTTAAAGCTCAGCTCGACGAAATGTTCGTTTGCTATCCGCTCGAAACAAGACTTATAGAGCGCATTCCGAATTCAAAGTGGATCAGAGTCGATTGCGAAAACGAGTATTACGTCGTAGGACTTATTTACGAACTCGACGAAGTGATTTACGTTTGTTACGGAATTCCGGGAAGCGACAAGATATTGCCGCCCGACGAAATCAAAGACGTATCGCAGTTCGTAGATATAGATGAAGACGGCGGCGTGTGGATGATTTTTCAGGACGCAAAAACGGGCAAGTGCATAAGCAGTAGCGACGTCATAAAAATTTGATTGCAACTAAACCTGATAGTTTTATTTTGTTAAAGCGCTTTTATCGAGCGTTTGAAAAACAACGTCGAAATCTTATTGCTATTGAATTTCGGCAACTAAAATGATATAATCGTGATATGGATAGACGACTTCATTATCGTTTGTTGCCGTCCCAAGTGCTGATAAAAGGCAGCGTAAAGGGCGACAGCGAATGTAATTATGAACTTTATATGTTGGAGTTTGTAAATGCTTCTTTGTTTTTGAGAAAGCGCGTTGAATTCTTGCCTTTTACACGCCCGAGCAGTGAATCGCACGGCGAGTGTGATTGCTACGCAGGTTCTTACGGACTCGATTTCAAATTGACGGCAAGTCAGTCGCGACTTCGGGCGCTCAGCATTTTGTCAGACCAAACGGAGCTTATCGGCAAAAACGGAAAATATATGTTTGTGCCGCCGAAAAGCAAAAAGGACGTTGTTTGCACCGTTCTGCACATCGCTCTTTTAAAATACAGCTTGTCGGAGCTTAACACGCTTATGCGCAAAGAAAGCGGACTTAATATGGCGGAAACGGATATTAAAATATTTTTGCAAAAACTCGGCTTTAAGAAAAACCTTTTGCTTTACTATCCTCACGAGTTTTATTTTAAATTCCCGATTGAGTTTAACGTCGCAATCGGTGAAATAGCAAGGCTTATCAGTTTGTCGTTCAAATCGGCGATGCAATATCGTCGACAAGAATGTCCCGAATACGAAACATATATGGGCTTTATGTACAGTGACTTTTTTGTGATTATGGAGCTTGTAGGCGACGAGTTCAGAGTGGTGGACTACGTCAACGTGTCCAAGAGTAAAATTTATACAAGGCTATTAGGCTATTCAATTTTTTAATATTGATTATTTTAGATAAAGTCAGAATAAAAACCGCATTCGCGGTTTTTTCTTTTTGCATAAATGTCAGCAAAAATGCCCGGCAAAATGTTTTGTACAACTAATATCAGGGGCGATATATGGAAGTAAAGACAAAACGTCGCCTCATCGACATTGGCAAATTTTAAGTGACGTCAAAATTATGAAAAGATAGATATTTGCCGTTTAGAGCTATAAAAAATATGTCGATTTATTAAAAAAATTGCCGATTACACTTGCGTATTTCGACTTTATTTGATAAAGTATTTATATAAATTTTAAATTGTTTGATTTTTTTAAGGTTTTTACATTTTTTTGAACTTTTTGTACGAATGAAAAAGATTTTAATTTTGCCTGGAATTAAATTTTATAGTATTATCGATTAAACTAAACTTTTTATACTTGTCAAATACTATTTAACCGGTTAAAGAGTAAAGTAAGGCGTCACTACTTCAGATTAAAATTTTTCGAACTGTTAATAGGTAATATATGTCAAGTGCAAAAAGAAAAAAAATATTAGCAGCCGTTGCCGTTATACTTACTCTTGGCGGAATTTGTACAATCGTCGTTATGTCTACTCAATTAGATGTGGTTATAGGCTCAACCGAAAAAGACAGAATGATTTCAAAAATCGGATCGTACAGTAAATCGAACGAAACGACGATTGTGACGTATTTCGCTGAGAAAATCTCGGGTATAGAAACTCTTGCAAATATGATTGCGGACGTTTCAGAATGTAACATATTCGAGCCTACGGAAGTTACGGCAAAATTCGGCGATACGGACGAGTACAAAACGCTGTCAGACGTCAAAATGACTTCGACCGTTAAAAAAATCGTGGATTCATATCACGCGGACAAGGCGTTGAGCTATATCGGAGTCGCTAACGAAAAAGGCGAATCCTTTATGGATGATTACACCCTAAGCGGGGTTAAGTACGGCGACAGAATCGTGGATATAGGTTCTATGTCGCAGTTTAAACTTGCTATGGAAGGAAAGACTTACGTTTCGGGCGTTTTAAAATCGCCTATTTCCAACAGCGAAAGTTTTGTCGTGTTTACGCCAATAATTCATAACGGCGAAATACACGGCGTTGTCTTTATGGGGTATTTAAGAGAGAGAATAAACAACCTTATCGTCAATCTGATGAGCGATGCGAGCGCAAATTACGTTCTTGCAAACAGAGTCGATGGGGGCGGTTTGAGCGTAATCGCTACCGACTCGGAAATCGACGATTCGATTCTTGCGACGATTCCTTCCGATACTCACGAAATTCAACAAGTAACGTTAGACGACATCGACTTTTACGCCGTTATGGCGGACGTGCATGGAAAGAATAACAGCATCAGCAGCGATTGGGTGCTTATGACGGTTGTCGAAAAGTCTAACGCCGAAGCGTATTCCAAAAAGTACGTCGTGTATTCTCGAAACGTAACGCTTCTTATAAGTTTTGTCGTAATTTTATGCGTTGTAATTATTGCGGTCGTTATAAGTTATGCAAGGCACGAAAAGACGAAAGACTTGCAGAAATCGAAAGCCACGCTTGAATTTTTGAAACGCTATACGTTTGAATACGACATAAAAGCCAAAAAGGTGCATTTCAGCGAAATAACCAAAAATCTTTTAGGCTTGGAAGTTATCGATTATACGTTCGACAGATTGGTTGAACTCGGCTATTTGACTTCTTCGGACGTAAACGCAATGAGCGAGCTGTATAAAAACCTTGAAAGCGGCACGATTTTCGAGTATGAGTTTTTCTGCGCCAGACTTAAAAAGTATTTCAAAATCAGTGCGAGTTTCATATTCCTTGCCGACAGCGGCGATTGCTTTATGGGCATAATCGAAGATATAACGGCAAACCATATCGAACGTGAGGAGCTTAAAGACAAGGCGCAAACCGACGGAATGACAAAGCTGTATAATCGTGAAACTTTTTCGTATAAAATCGAAGAAATAAAGGTCGAACAAGACAGCCTTGACGCTTTGATGCTTATAGACATCGATAACTTCAAAACGATAAACGACAGTTTCGGTCACATGACGGGCGACAGAGTGCTTTTGGCGGTTGCCGATGCTCTTAAAAACCTTAAAGAAACTTGTCCGTTTGTCAAAGTCGTTTCTCGTTTTGGCGGCGACGAATTCGGAATTTATTTATCGGGAATGAAAATGGACACCGACGTTTCGACGATTGCAAAAAGAGTTGTAAACAAAATTACTCTTTCAACCGTTGAAAAGGGTGTGGAAACGTCGATAAGCATCGGAATCGCTTTAAGAACGAAAGACGGAAATACATTTAGCGAACTTTATCAATGCGCCGACAATGCGCTTTATGCGTCAAAGAAAATCAAGGGCAGTTCGTTCACCGTCTATGACAGCATTGACAAGCGTACTTTGATGGCAGAAGACGCCGTGGACGACGCAAAAGGTAAACTTTGTTTGCCGTCAGACAAAAAGAGTCTTTGATACTTGCTATGGCAAACGACGAGTTCGACGTTTACGTTCAGCCATATCGTTATTGCCATAAAAACGCCTTAGGCGGCGAAGTTCTCACAAGGTGGAACAGCCCAAGTTTCGGACTTGTTATGCCGAGTACGTTTATTCCTATGCTTGAAGGAAACGGACTTATGACGCAATTCGATATGTACGTTTTGAACAAGGTTTTTCGTCTTGCGAATGAACTTGTCGGCTATGGCGAAGTCGGACTTAGCATTAACCAAGCAGTTGACACTTTTATCAACCCGAGCTACGTCGACACTATATTAAAACTAAAACAAAACGTAAAATCTGACGTTGTTTTCACGATAGAAATAACAGAGCGCGGCGAATGTAAGAGTTTCAGAACTCTTTCAAAGACTATAAAAACTTTGAGCGAGCACGGAATTCGCGTGGCTCTTGACGACTTCGGCACGGCAAATTCATCGCTTGCGGTTTTAAACGAACTTGAAATTGCCGAACTCAAAATAGACAGATCGTTTATGGCGTTTCCGAGCGAAAGCGCAAAAGCAAGCAAGGCAATAATAAGTTCAATCGTTATGATTGCAAAAAAGCTTGGAATAAACGTTGTAGCAGAAGGCGTTGAAACAAAGCCGCAGTTCGATTATCTGTATGAAATCGGTTGCGACGTTTTGCAAGGATTTTATATTGCCGTTCCGATAACGTACGAATCGTTTAAGGAATACTTAAAAATCGACAGAGGCTGAAATAAGACACGTTTATAAACATTTGATAGCTTAAAGTTTTAGTCTTGTGATAACAATAAAGTTTTAGCCTAAAAATGATGAAAGTCTTATGAGTATTCATAAGGCTTTTTCGTTGTATCTGCCTTTAGTGTTGTGTTATTTTGGTTTTTATATTATTATATCTATAAGAATTATTATATCTACGATATATCTACAAGAACTATTACATTTAGAAAATCTGTCTGTAATAGTTCAAAAAACAATACGCATAAGGAGTGATATGGGTTTTTTTAACGACGTGTACGAAGTGGTAAAATCAATACCTTACGGCAGAGTTTTAAGCTACGGACAAGTTGCCGCTTTAAGCGGACACCGCGGCTGCGCAAGGCAAGTGGGATATGCGCTGCATTCAAATCCCGACCCCGAAAACATTCCTTGTTTCAGAGTGGTTTTTAAGGACGGAAGTTTGGCGAGCGGTTTTGCTTTCGGCGGCAAAGACGAGCAACGCCGCTTACTCGAAGCGGAAGGCGTTGAGTTTTATGGCGAAAAAGTAAAAAAAGAGTATTTTTGTTAGACAATTCTAACAAATGGTTTATAATGATAAGAGAAATTAAATTTAATAAGAGCATTTACAACCTTTTATTAAACTGAAAATGAGAACCGAAGTTTTCGTTAAAGTCTATAAGTCTTTAAACGTGTTTACGAGGGTCAAAACGTTGTTTTTATTAGTTAATGCGTTGAGTTTGTGCAAAAAATGAAAGTGTTAAGCGTTTATGCTTGACGATAGGAGATATATGAGCGAAGAATGTACGCATGATTGCAGCACCTGCAACAAAGATTGTTCATCAAAAAGTATGGTTGAAAAACCACACGAGCTTACACGAGTAAAGAAAATTATCGGCGTAGTAAGCGGCAAAGGCGGCGTCGGAAAATCGATGGTTACGTCTATGCTTGCCGTAGATTTAATGAGAAACGGGAAGAGCGTCGGAATTATGGATGCCGACGTAACCGGTCCGTCAATTCCGAAAATGTTCGGTCTTCACGGAAAACTCGATTGTGACAATACGGGGCTTTATCCTGCCGTTACAAAAAAAGGCATAAAGGTCGTTTCGGTCAATTTGTTGCTTGACGACCCGTCTGCGCCGGTTGTATGGCGCGGACCTGTCATAGCGGGAATGGTAAAGCAGTTTTGGACGGACGTAATTTGGGGCGACGTCGACTGTTTGTTTGTTGATATGCCACCGGGAACGGGCGACGTGCCGCTCACTGTTTTTCAATCGTTGCCTATTGACGGAATCGTCATCGTTACGTCGCCGCAGGAGCTTGTTACTATGATTGTAGAAAAAGCAGTCAATATGGCAAAACTCATGAACGTACCTATTGTTGGACTTGTCGAAAATATGTCTTATATCGAATGTCCCGATTGCGGCAAAAAGATTTATCCGTTCGGCGAAGGCAACGTCAATGAAATTGCCGAGAAATTCGGAATCGACAGCGTAGCAAAATTGCCTATCAAAAAAGATTATGCGTCGCAAGCGGATAAAGGTCTTATTGAACTTTTCGAAGGAGAAGACCTTAGCCCGATTGCGGAAAAAATCGAACAACTCAAAAAATAGTTTTTAAGCGGTGTGTCAGATGAGCGTGTTTGGCATCGCCGCTTTTTTATTAAATTTAAAATGTTATTAAGCACTTATTGCTAAACAAGAGCCGCGAAATCTTTTGTTGTGCGGAATATAACGCAAGGGGGAAAAGCTATGAAAAAAATTGTTATAGCAGGCGCAGGACACGGCGGAATAGTAGCCGCAATAAAACTTGCCAAGCTCGGATACGAAGTTACGCTTTTTGAAAAGGAAAACGATGATTCAATAAGTTACGACTGGTCCGACGATATAATGCTTGAAGTTTTCGAGAAAACGGGAATTCCTTGTCCGCCGTCTGAATGTTTCGAGCCTAAAAAACAATGGCGGTTTATTTCTCCCGATTTTAACAGCAACATAGTTTTGCCGAAGCCGAAAGACGAAATTTCGATAAAGCGCAGAGAATTTGCCTGCTATTTAATTGACCTTGCTAAGGAAGCAGGCGTCAATATCGAACTCGGCGGTGCGGTGGAAAGCCTTGTGTTTGACGGAGATAAGGTTGTCGGCATAAAGGTAAACGAAAACGAGATTAAGGCGGACCTTGTTATCGACGCAAGCGGCAGAGATTCGGCTTTGCGTGAAGAATTAGTTTCGAAGAAGGTTTTAAGCTACAAAAAGGGAACAACCGATTTTTTGGGCGCTTATCGCGCGTTTTACGACTATCCGTTCGATGCGCCCGAAGTGCCTTGCGAGCTTATACTGTTCCATAATGGCGAAAAGGGTATATCTTGGTGCAATTACGGCGCAGGCGGCGAAGGCGACCTTCTTGTCGCAAGGTTCGGCGGACTAACAGACGAGGCTCTTACAAATGCGATTGACGATTTAAAACCGCGATATGAGTTTCTGTCCGAAAACGTAAGAAGAGATAAAAAGATTACAATATGTACGAGATGTTCTCTTCCTGTTTTTGTGACCGAAGGTTATGCGGCTGTCGGTGACAGCGCGTTTATGCCGATGCCGCTTATGGGAAGCGGAATCGAATCTGCGATGAAGGCAGGCGCAATTCTTGCCGATGCTTTAAAAACCGATTGCGATATAAACGCTCTTTGGGAATACGAAAAAGAATACTATAAGCAAATCGGCGGTGATTTCGTACTTATCGACAGACTTAAAAACAATTTACTTAAAAAATTCGACGCCGACTATCTAAATGCGGTTTTTGGCTCGGGGATTATCACAAGCGAAGATTTCAACGTTCTTTCGACATCACAGGACGCAAAACTTCCTAAGGGCTTTATCGGTAGCAAAATCAAACTTGCGTTTAAGAATTGGGGACTAATTAGACCGCTTATTCCGATACTCGTGAAAGGCTTGAAAGCCAAAAAGGCGGCTCTTAAATTGCCGAAGAAGTTCAATGTTAAAAAAATCGCCAAATGGCAAAAGCGTCTTGAAAAAACAGGATACTGACATTCGATAAAAACAAGTTTTTATGTGTTTTAAAACTTGATTTAAAATCGATATAATGCATTAAACCTATCAGCGATATTACAAGCAAAATGCGAAAACAAAAAGGAGCGTAAAGCTCCTTTTAATTTTATGTCGTTAAATCGATTAAACCGCTTTGCTATTCGTTATCTTGCGTTTCGTCGGATTGAGAATCGGCGGCGACCGAGTTTTCTATGTTCGCTTCGCTTGCAGTTGTTTCTGCATTTTCATTTACGTCGTTTGTTGCTCTCTCGGCGTCGTTTTGAGTTTCGCTTTCCGACTCTAAAAAGTCGTCGCTAAGCTCGCCGCGTCTTTCGACAAGTTCACGATGCATTGTTTCTTTCGTTTTGAAATCGATTTTATACCAAAACATCGGAATCATACTAAGCAACATACAGATGCCCGGGATAAAGAGATATGCAGCGAAAACCGTGTTTTGCATTGCGTCGGAAATTTGCGAGCCGTGCATACCGCCTTGATAACCTGCCGCGCCGACGATAAATATACCGATTGCAACCGAAAGAGCATTGGAAATTTTGTTTGACAGCGAGAGTACCGCAAACTGCGTGCCTTCCGTTCTGACGCCTGTTTGCCATTCTCTGTAATCGACTATGTCGCTGACCATAATCATAGGCAAGTATCCGTGCGGACCGAACGAGAAGCCGACAAGGAATTGATAGACTAAAATCGCCCAAAGCGAACGGAACGCCTGAACGCCCGTGACGTAGAGAATGAACGATATGGTAGTCATTGCAAAGCCGTATATTGCAAAGACTATGAACGTCTTTTTTTCGCCCCATTTCTTGTTGATAAACGGAACGACGAGAATAGAAATCATCGACGATACGGCGGACGTAAGACCGATAAGCCAAGGAAGGTTTTCGCCTGCCGCGGCGTAATGGAACGAACCGATCCAAATATCGACGCCGTCGCGAATGAAGACTGCCGCCGCTTGAACGCCTATGCCCATTGCCATATTTCTGCCGAAGCCGAGCATATAGGTAAGGAACACTATAAGAAGCATTTTGTTTGTTTTAAGCTCTTTGCCCATTTCTTTGAAAGTCATTCTGTTGGACTTTGACGGAACGGCTTCCTTGTTGAAGAAGTAAATCAAAACGTAAAGGGCGACGCCTAAAATGCTGAAAAACAACGTTGAGATGAGATATTCCGTTTTGCCGATTACGTCCGATTTAGTGATTGCGCAAATGACGGGAACGACAAGACCCGGAGCTGCAAGTCCGATGGATTTTAAGGTGTTGGCTATGCCTGCGCAAGCGTTTCTCTCGGACGATTTAGGCGAGAGCAGAGCAAGCATACCTTGCGACGGAATGTCCGCAAAACTCATTGCTACGTTCCATAAAACGGTTGTAATTGTTATGTAGACGTACATTCCTGCCATTGTTTTGAAAGGAATGTAGATGAACATAAGAGTGGTTAAAACTGCAATAGGCAAAGCCGAGAATAAAATAAACGGACGCATTTTGCCCGATTTAAACGTGCTTCGGTCGATAATGTTGCCTATGACGAAGTCGGCTATTGCGCTTATGACTTTTGCAACGAGAATGATTGCCGCTACAATCATAAGGTCGGCTTTGAAGAGCGTGGTGTAGAACTGCGATTGATAACTGTTCGTAAGTCCTATCATAAGCTGCAAGCCGAAAATTCCGAACGAATAGGCAAACATAGATTTTGCCGATAAAATTTTCTTTTCCATATTTTCCCCTGTTTTTGAAAAGATTTGTAAATCGCCGCCTTAGCGGCAAATATAAAACCTAAAATAATTATACATTATTAAACCTGTTAAGTAAATATTATAATTCTCAAAACAAGCCGAATAGGCTAAAAATATCAAAAGATGACAAAAATAAAAAAAGTAGGGAATAATTATATAAAATCTTAAAATTTTGTGAAAAAATTTATATAAAATTGTTGACAAAATTTAAGTTCGGTATTATTCTATTATCGTAAAGGAGGTCAGTATGAGTAAATCGTTGTACAGCTTGATTTTATCGGACAAAGTCGTAGCGGCAGTTGACAGCGAAGCGGCAAAACGCGGAATGAATCGAAGCAGTTTGATTAACGAAGTTTTGGCTGATTATTTGCAGATTGAAACTCCCGAACAACAGATGAGAAATATCTTTAAGAATATCGATAAACTTATCGGCGGATATTTCGAAGCTCTGCTTCCTTCAAACAGCAGGTCGATGGCTCTTAAAACTTCGCTTGATTATAAGTATAAGCCGACGGTCAAGTATGAACTCGAACTTTCAAAAACGCCCGAAAACGATTTGGGAACACTTAAAGTTCAATGGAGAACAACTTCTGAAGAGCTTACGCTTAAAATCGACGAATTCATAAAAATATGGATGGCGGTCGAAAGCAAGTATTCAAAGCACGTCATCGGATACGTTTACGAAGATAACAAGTTTCAAAGGACTTTTGCCCTTCCACCGGGAATCGAGTTTAGCATAAGCTATATTTCAAACGGCATCGGTAAATATATCAGGTTGTTTGATAAGGCGCTTAAAAGCTACGCTACGGGTGGACTTAAATCGGCAGACGACGTTGAACGCTATTATTGCGACTACGTTTTGTCGATGGAAGAATTCATTTAGCCCCGCATAGCCACGCAATTTTACGTTTGAAGAATAATGCCCGTCGGGCAGGGTTTCTTGTACGAAAAAACCAAGTGATATGCTTGCGGCTTGGACTTAGTTGTTAAAGTGTTCGGCAGTCAAATGCCAAAAGGGACAAAAAGTCAGAAAACGAAACTAACCGTAATAAGTAGAAAAGAAATAGAATTGAATTAGAAAAGAAATCGAATTATGTGGTCGGCGACTAAGCCGCATACGACTAAGCTGTCAGATCAGGTTCGGGAAGGAGGAATTTATATGGATATCGAAAAATTCACAAGGAAATCGGTTACCGCAATCACCGACGCACAGAATTATGCGAAGAAGAACGGCAGCAACCAGATTGCTTTGGAACATCTGGCGCTTGCGCTACTTACAGGTGAAGATAGCATCGCAAAAGAAATATTAAACAAAACGGGGGCGAATTCCGACGGACTTATAAAAGAGTTGACGTCAAGCCTTAAAACGCTCCCTGTAATTTCGATGGCGGGCGACGGGGTGTACGTTGACAGTAAAGTGCAGGACGTCCTTAACACCGCAGAAGAAGAAGCTAAAAAAGACGGCGACGCATTCGTTTCCGTCGAACGCATATTCGGGCTGATTTTGAAATCGCCGACGGATATGCTCAAAAAACTGTTTACTAAGTATTCGGTTTTTTATAACAAATACACCGAGGAGGTAAAGAAAATGAAAATTACACCAAATACATCGGATAATGCCGAAGATACGATGGAAGCGCTCAAAAAATACGGCACAGACCTTGTCGAAAGAGCGAAAGAGAATAAACTCGACCCCGTTATCGGCAGAGACGACGAAATAAGAAACGTTATCAGAATATTGACAAGAAAAACCAAAAATAACCCTGTGCTTATCGGCGAACCGGGCGTAGGTAAAACCGCAATCGCAGAGGGTTTGGCGCAACGTATCGTTAGAGGAGACGTTCCCGAAGGTCTTAAAAACAAGAGCCTTATCGCGCTCGATATGGGCGCGCTTATCGCAGGCGCTAAGTACCGCGGCGAGTTCGAAGAAAGACTTAAAGCGGTTTTGAACGAAGTTAAGGCAAAAGAGGGCGAAGTCTTGTTGTTCATCGACGAACTTCATACGATAGTCGGCGCAGGTAAAACCGAAGGCAGTATGGACGCAGGCAACTTGCTTAAACCTATGCTTGCTCGTGGCGAGCTTCACTGCATAGGCGCAACGACGCTTGACGAGTACAGAAAGTATATCGAAAAAGACGCGGCATTGGAACGTCGTTTCCAACCTGTTATGGTTGACGAACCGACCGTTGAAGATACGATTGCGATACTTCGTGGACTTAAAGAGCGTTACGAAATATTCCACGGCGTAAAAATTCACGACGACGCATTGGTCAGCGCGGCAACGCTTTCTAACAGATATATAACCGACAGATTTTTACCTGATAAAGCTATCGACCTTGTCGACGAAGCGTGCGCTATGATAAGAACCGAAATTGACAGTATGCCTATCGAAATGGACGTTATTTCGAGAAAAATTATTCAGCTCGAAATCGAAGAAATGGCTCTTGAAAAAGAAACGGACAAATTGTCGGTCGAAAGGCTCGAAAAATTGAAACAAGAACTCAAAGCCAATAAAGATAAGTTCGCGAAAATGAAAGCGCAATGGGATGCCGAAAAGAAAGGCATTACGGGCGTGCAAGGCATAAAGGCAGAAATCGACAGACTTACGAACGAAGCCGAAAACGCAAAACGCAACTCTGATTATGCAAGAGCGGCGGAAATCGAATACGGACTTATTCCTAAACTCAACGAAGAACTCAAATCTGCCGAAACAAAGAAAACCACAAAGAAGAAACTTCTCCGTGACGAAGTTACGAGCGAAGAAATTTCGGCAATCGTTGCTAAGTGGACGGGAATTCCTGTCTCGAAACTTATGGAAGGCGAAAGAGAAAAACTTCTTCACTTGTCCGACGAACTCCACAAGAGAGTTATCGGACAAAACGAAGCCGTCGATAAAGTTTCGGAAGCTATCCTTCGTTCGAGAGCTAAAATTTCGGATGAAAACAGACCAATCGGTTCGTTCTTGTTCTTAGGTCCTACCGGCGTAGGTAAAACCGAACTTGCGAAAACGCTTTCGGAAAACCTTTTCGACGACGAGAAGAATATCGTCCGAATCGATATGACGGAATATATGGAAAAATTCAGCGTATCGAGACTTATCGGCGCGCCTCCGGGATACGTCGGATATGACGAAGGCGGACAACTTACCGAAGCGGTCAGAAGAAAACCTTACAGCGTAATTTTGTTCGACGAAATCGAAAAAGCGCATCCTGACGTATTCAACATTTTGTTGCAAGTGCTTGACGATGGCAGAATTACGGACAGCCAAGGCAGAACGGTTGACTTTAAGAACACTGTCATAATCTTGACGTCAAACCTCGGAAGCAATTTGATTTTGGATTCGATTACCAAAAACGGCAAGGTAGACGACGAAACGAAGAAGACGGTGGACGAGCTTTTGAAACAGAAATTCAGACCTGAGTTTCTGAACAGACTTGACGAAATCGTGTTGTTCACGCCGCTCAGCAAGGATGAAATCAAGAGCATAGTCGACCTTATGATCGGCAAACTTGCAAAGCGTTTGTCTGACCAAAACCTTAATCTTGTCGTTACCGACAAAGCGAAAGACAAAATCGTTGACGGCGGTTATGATGTGAACTTCGGCGCAAGACCTCTTAAACGTTATATTCAAACGAACGTTGAAAACTTGCTTGCAAGAAAGATTCTCGAAGGCAACCTCGATGACGGCGCAACTTTGACGGTCGACGTGGACGGCGATAAGTTTGTTATTAAATAATAAACATACGTCTTGTTAAATCGGTATAAATTCTCTTTGCTAAACAAGGTAGAAAATAAGGCGAGTCAACAATTAAGTAGTGGTGCGGTTGCGATAATCAAGTAGTGCGGTTGCGATAATCGTGTAAAATTTCATTCCGTCTATTAGAGTTAAACTGCTTGTAAATAAAGCGTGACAAAAACTAAGAGAATTGACAAAAACAAAGAGAATTTGTTTAAAGAAAAACGGCTATTAAATTAGCCGTTTTTTGTTGCTATTTTGCATATTAAATGTTAAAAATCATTCTTAAATTTCTTCGTATTTTTCAAGCGACTTTATGTACGGGTTTTCCGCCATAATTTCGTGAATACGTTCGGCAGTGTAGATAGACGTAACCGAAAATTCAAGGTCTGCAACGTATCCGCCTTTGCCGTCCGTGTTTTCTTTATAACGCAAGAAGCGTTTGATTTTGAACACTTCTTTGAAACATTGCAACTCTTCGCTGCTGTTGACTTCTATTTGCGCTTTAAGTATGCTGTAAACTCTTCCGCGTAAAACTTTGAAAGGAATGTGCAACAACACTTGGAAACCTATAAGAAGAATCGTTGACGCAATGCCTATGACGTACATTCCTGCGCCGAGAGCAAGACCGATGCCCGAAGTCGCCCAAATGCCTGCCGCGGTAGTTATGCCATGGAGCATATCTCTGCGATATATGATGACGCCTGCGCCAAGGAAACCTATGCCGCTGACGACCTGCGCCGCAATACGTGCAGAGTCTGCGCCTCTGACGCCGCCGCTTCCGATTGCTTGGTCGGCGAAACCGTATTTAGACACAATCATCATTATGCAAGCTGCCATACAGACTATTGCGTGGGTACGGATGCCTGCTTCTTTTGAACGGGTCTTTCTTTCGTAGCCGATTAAAAAGCCGCAGAGACCTGCCAAGAATATTCTGAGTATAAGCCATAAAGCGTCAAGGCTACCGTCGATAATCTGCATTTTTACTCCTTGCAATAGTAGTTTTATTGTAGGGACAAATTGTTATATATATTATATAAAATATATAAAACTGTCCAAACGATTATTCTATTATACAGCTTTTTAAAAATTTGTCAAGACTAAGTTTAATTTATTCCGATATAATTTTTACGGCTTTTCTCAAAACGCTTTTTTGCGTTTTAGCCTTTACATAACACGGTTAAAAGTGTATAATATTTTTATTGGGAGAAGAACTATGTTTGATATAATTTACAATCCGACAAGCAAAAGCGGAAGCAGTATCAAAATTTTCAATGAGCTTATAAGCGAGTTCGATAAACGTGGCGTCGAGTACACGCTTCACAAAACGGAGCGTAAGAATCACGCAACGGAAATCGTGAGAGAGATAAACAAAACACAAACTGACGCAAAGGTTTTGGTTTTGGGTGGCGACGGAACTTTCGGCGAAGCTCTTATGGGAATTGAAAACTTCGATACCATTGCGCTTGGACTTTTGCCTTGCGGAACGGGTAACGACTTCGCAAGAGCGATGAAGTTTCCGAAAAAGACGATAGATTTTGTCGAACAATTTTTGAAAGGCGAAGTCAGACGTACCGACTTTATTCAAATCAACGACGACTTGCGTTGTTTGAACGTCGCTGGGCTCGGTATGGACGTCGATATATTGGAACGCTATGCGACTCAAAAGGAAAAGAAGGGCAAAGCGAGTTATTTCGCCGCGCTTTTGTGGGTCGTTTTACACTTGAAGTTTCATAAAATCAGATATACGATTGACGGCGTGACCGAAGACAGAGATATTTTGATAACTTCCGTCGCAAACGGACTTTATGTCGGCGGAGGACTTAATATGTCGCCGAATTCGGTTATAGGCGACGGACTTTTGAACGTAGTCATGATTGACAAACTCAAAAAGGGACAAAAATATCCGATGCTTTTCAGTTATTTAAAGACCAAGCATCTCAGCCGTCCTGAAACGAGAGAGTTCGTGCGTGATGAATTTGACCTTGAAATTTTGGACAACAGCAAATTTCAAATCGACGGTGAACTTTACGATTTAAAGAAAATTCATTGTAAACTCGTCCACGACAAGTTGAGAATTTTAAACTGAGTAGTTGCGTTCCTTTTAGGCGAAACGTTTAAGTTGATTGTATAAAGATTAAACTATTGGTTGCCGGTAAAAATCTGCTTTAACTTAGTATAAGATTTGTTTAAGTCAGTTTGAAATCTATCAGGTTGGTATATTAAATCTATCAAGATGCCACATTATATTCCGATTGAGAATTGAACGAAACAAAGCTCGTATGAAATTTATTGTATTAGTTTAAATATCAAGACTTTAACTTATCGGTGCATAAATTTAATAGTAAACAAAAAAGGCTTATCATTCGATAAGCCTTTTTGATTGTGTTTAATTTGCTTTAAGATGCAAGCACTTTAATGCCAAGAGAATTAGTAAACGACTCTGACTTTAATAAGTTCGTCGGCAGTGATTGCGGATGCGTCCGTTTCGTCGCCGTCGATAATCGAGTAGTTGTATTCGCCGCGAGTAGCGGTTGTAACTTTACCGTTTACTTTTCCGAGCTTGCCCTTGTAGATAACGCCGATACGGTGAGTGCCGTCTTTTGCGACTTTAAGGTTAGGAAGGTTTACGCTGTTGATGATATTGCCGTCTTCAATGTAAGCCTTAATTTCTTCGGCAGCCATAACCGCGCAGTTGTCTTCGGCTTCTTCGGTTGATGCTCCGAGGTGAGGGATTGCAACAATTCCTTTAAAATTCAAGCAATCGCCGTCAGGGAAGTCTACGACATATTTTCTGACCTTTCCGCTTGTCAAAGCGTCTTTGACGTCTGCATTGTTTACAAGCTCTCCGCGAGCGGCATTGATGATGATAACGCCGTCCTTCATTTTTGCGATAGCAGCGCTGCCTATGAGGTTTTTCGTTTCAGGAGTGAAAGGCATATGAAGTGTAACGAAATCGCTTGCTGCAAAAACCTCGTCCATAGTTTTGTAAACGGTGACGAAAGGAATTTCCGCTTTTGCGTTTTCGCTAAGGAAAGGGTCATAGCCGACAACCGTCATACCGAGAGCGTTGCAAGCAGCCGCTACCTTTCTGCCGATTGCGCCGAGTCCCAAAACGCCGATAGTCTTTCCGAGAACTTCGGTTCCTGCAAATTGACCTTTGCCTTTTTCGACTTGTTTTTTAACGTCGTCGCCCGTAAGGGTGTTTGCCCAAGCATTGCCTTCAAAGATGTTTCTTGCGGCAATAAACAATGCGCCGATAACGAGTTCTTTAACGGCGTTTGCATTTGCGCCCGGCGTGTTGAAAACCACTATGCCGCGTTTTGCGTATTCGCCTGTCGGAATGTTGTTTACGCCTGCTCCTGCGCGAGCAACGCATTGAAGCGTTTCAGGAACTGCCCATTCGTGCATATTGAAGCTACGAACGAGAACCGCGTCCGGAGTAGCGCAATCGTCCGACAAAGCATATCCGCTTGTCAAAACGTCGTTGACCTTTTTTGAAATAGAATTTAATTTTAAAACGTTAGTCATTTTTCACCTTATTTGTTTTCCATCTCGAATTTTTTGAGATAATCGATAAGAGCTTTAACGCCTTCGATCGGCATAGCGTTGTAGATGCTGGCTCTGAGTCCGCCGACCAAACGGTGACCTTTAAGCGACAAGAGACCGTTTGCCTCTGCGCCCTTTACGCAAGCTGCGTCAAGGTCTGCGTTAGGAGTGGTGAACGGAACGTTCATTATAGAACGGACGCTCTTTTCGACAGGGTTTTTATAGAAATTTGAGTTGTCGATGAAGTCGTAAAGCATTTTAGCCTTTTCGTTGTTAATCTTTTCGATTGCTTCGACGCCGCCGTTCTTTTTGAGATAACGAAGGTTGAGCATCATCATATAGATTGCAAAAGTAGGCGGTGTGTTGTAAAGGCTGTTGTTTTTAGCGTGAATGTCGTATCTGAGCATAGTAGGGCAGATAGGTTGAGCGTTTCCGATAAGGTCCTTACGAACGATAACGACGGTTACGCCTGCAGGTCCCAAGTTCTTTTGTGCACCTGCATAGATAAGTCCGAAATTGTTTACGTCGATGACGTGGCTCATAATGTCCGATGACATATCGGCAACGAGCGGCATTTTGGTTTTTGGATATTCCTTGTATTCAACACCGAAAATCGTGTTGTTGGAGGTGATGTGCGCATAGTCGGCATCATCACGGAAAGAATAAGAAGGAATGTAAGTAAAGTTTTTATCTTCGGATGAGCCAGCACAGGCGATGTCGCCGTATTTTTTGGCTTCTTTGTAAGCCTTCGATGCGAAGTTGCCGGTTACTACGTAATCTGCTTTGCCCGATTTGTTCAAAAGATTGAGCGGAACTGCTTCGAATTGTGTGGATGCGCCGCCTTGAAGCAATAATACTTCGTATTCGTCGGAAACGTTAAGAAGTTCTCTGATTAAGGAAATGCATTCGTTGTGGACAGGTTCATAAACCTTTCCGCGGTGCGTCAATTCCATAACGCTCATTCCCGAATTGTTGAAATCTTCTAAACTTGCCTTAGCTTCAAGCAATACTTCAAGAGGAAGCATCGAAGGTCCTGCTGCAAAATTGTAAACTCTCATTTTGTGGCTCCTTTTGTTAAGTAAAATGTTTTCGATAGAAAACTATCGATAGCAGAATTATACACCAATATAAAATTCAAGTAAACTAAATGGAATACTTTTGAGAAATCTTTTTAAACTAAAATTATGAAAGTTTTAATATTGGCAGGGGGCAAAGGCGAAAGATTGAGACCGCTAACCGAGGGTATTCCGAAACCTATGGTTACTATGGTCGGCGTTCCCATTATCGAAATTATTATAGACAGGCTTGTTAAACAAGGCTTTAAGGACGTTATCGTGACGCTTGGATATCTCGGTGACGTGATAAAAAACTATTTGGGCAACGGACAAAGATTGGGTGCGAACATAACGTATTTTACCGAAAGCGTTCCGCTCGGAACGGCAGGCGCGGTTAAAAACGCCGCGCGAGAATTGACGGACGATTTTTTGGTGGTGTCGGGCGACGCTTATTTTGAAATGGATTTTTCCGATTTCGTAAAAAAGCATATTGAATCGAACGATTTGGCAACGCTTGCGGTTAAGAAAGTGGACGACGCCACGGGATACGGGCTTGTCGAATTGTCGGGCGACAAAATAGTTCGCTTTATAGAAAAGCCGACCGAAAAGACAAGCGGAATCGTGAATACGGGAATTTACGCATTGAAGAAAGAAATCATTGAAGCTATTCCCGACGGTTTTTACGACTTCGGCAAAGATTTGTTTCCGAGATTGATTGGCGAAATGGGAGCTTATCGTCTGGACGGCTATTGGTCGGACATCGGCACGCTGAAAAGTTATTATCAGACGAATCTTATGCTTGTGGAAAGCGGAAACTACAAGGTCTTTTAACGCGCCGCTTGTGTGGCGGCACGAATAACCTTTGAGTGTTTCTTGTAGCGGTTCTATCGGTTATATTTAGGGGGGGGGTAATGCGTTTTTTTTGTGACGCAATTTTATTTTGGAAACCTAAAATTTAAATCGCAGACGTTGGATATAGCGTAATCGGCGAATAAATCGTAAACGATAGAAAAAACGTAATTTATCGATAAATCCGATTGCGACAGATAAAACGTATAGCTATAAATAAACCGTACGAAAAACGATAGCCGCAAAATAGCAGGCGGAAATTACAATAAAGTCGCAAATTGCATTAGCGTTTGGCAAATACTGCCTGAACGCTTTTTTCTTTTAATTCTTTTTGCGGCGGCGGAAGATACGCTTTGACGATACAAGTTAAAGCATTGCCGCAATGCGATAAAATCGGCATAAATATCGCTGTCGCTTTGGGATAAGACGATAAAAATGTCGTTATAATATTATAATAATTAGTCTAATAGTTATTTCTTTTTATTGTAAAAATAAATCGATTGGTGTATAATTTAGCATATATAATGGAGGATAATGTGGCAAAGAAACAAGTAAAAGTTGTTTTTCTCGGCGGCGTCGGCGAAATCGGCAAAAATATGACCGCCTTGGAATATGACAACGACATAATTATTATCGATTGCGGCGTTACGTTCCCCGACGAATCGACGCCGGGCATAGACGCAATCATTCCCGACACGACTTACATTTTAGATAATATTGACAAAGTGCGCGGCATAGTGCTTACGCACGGACACGAAGACCATATCGGAGCTATTCCGTATCTTGCGGACGACATCAAAGTGCCGATTTACGGCACGGCGTTGACGCTTGGAATTCTCGACCATAAATTGGCGATGAGAAGGGCGGACGCAAATATGATTACCGTCGAACCGGGCGACAAAATTAAACTCGGCGTCTTTGAATGTGAATTTATAAAGGTTGCGCATTCTATGGCAGGCGCATGTGCGCTTGCAATCGATACGCCGCTCGGAACGGTCTTTTTTACCGGCGACTTCAAAATCGATTCGACACCGATTGACGGCAAACTCACCGACCTTCAACGCATTGCGGAAATCGGAGCAAAGGGCGTTTTGCTTATGCTCGGCGAATCGACGAACGTCGAAAGAAAAGGACATTCCACGTCCGAAAAGGTCGTCGGAAGAACGCTCGATACGATTTTCAACAACAATCGCGACAGAAGAATTACGGTCGCGACGTTTGCTTCGAGCAATTATCGCGTTCAGCAAATTTTGGACCTTGCCGAAAAGTACGGCAGAAAAGTTATATTGTCGGGCAGAAGCATGAAGATGATTGTCGAAGTAGCGGCAAGCGTCGGAGAACTTAAAGTTCCTAAAAACATAATCGTTGAAAGCGCAGGCAACTTGCCGTATTCTAAACAGCTTATAATTGCAACGGGAACGCAAGGAGAGCCTATGAGCGCGCTTACTCGTCTTTCGCAAGGTGAGTTCAAAAAAATCGTACTCGGCGAAAACGACCTTGTAGTATTGTCAAGTTCGCCTATTCCGGGAAATGATAAATATATTTACAGAGTTATAAACAATCTCTTTAAATGCGGCGCGGAAGTAATTTACGATGCAATGAACGACGTTCACGTTTCGGGACACGCCTACGAAGAAGAATTGAAGATTATGCTTTCGCTCGTAAAACCGAAATTCTTTATGCCTGTACACGGAGAATATCGTCATCAAAGAAAGCACGCAATGCTTGCCGAAGCGCTCGGAGTGCCTAAGGCAAACATCAATATTCCCGAAATCGGACAAGTTTACGGTTTTTCTAAAACCGAAGTCAAAAGACATTCCAACGTTCCGTCGGGGGCGATATTCGTTGACGGAGAAATGCTCGACGACGGAAAGAGTATAGTCAACGAGCGTAAACACCTTGCCGAAAACGGACTTATCGTCTTGCTCGTTTCGATAGATTTCAAGGCGGAAAAATTGTCGACGCCGTGCGACATTTTGGCGCGTGGTTTTGAAATTTCGCCGGAAGTTTCCGACGTGATAAAGTCTATCGTCGAAAAAACCGTTTCGGAAATCAATTTTGCCGAACTCGAGGATAGAGCGGATTTGCCTAAACTCATAAGAAAACCGATTAAGAACTATTTTGCAAAAGACAGACATTTCCCTGTCATTATGCCTATTGTATTGGAGGACTAAATGGGAGATTTAAAGAAAATGCCGTATATTCTCATTGTTACGTCAAAGGACGAAAAGGGAATAGTTTCAAACGAAATAAAATCTTATTTTGATAATACCAAAACGCATTACGTTGTCGTTATGGACGAAAACAATTACGGCAAAAAAGTGAAATGGCTCGGTGGTTTGAACAAAATTGTCAACAAATTGCCGTCGCTTGGCGAATTGCATAAAAAGTGCAATTTCGACAAGAAAAAGAAAGCAAAGGGATATAGCCGTCGAATTTCTAACGCTATAAAGAGATTTAATCCTATCGCGGTCGTTTGTCCGTCAACGTACGGATTGCTTCTTACCGTAGCTTCTGCAATAGATAATGAATTCGATACCCCTATAATTTCCATTTGCGGCGACTTTACGCTCGATAAATACATAGTCACATCAAAAGTCGATAAATATATAGTCGAAAACGAACAATTAAAGGCAGAACTTTTGACAAAAGGCGTTCCGAACGGCGACGTATATCCGCTGGGTATTCCGCTTAAAATCGAACGCTTAGACGCCGAAAGCAAAACTGCGCTCAAAGATAAATTGGGACTTAAAGACGTTCCGACGGTTTTCGTTTGCGTGAACGAAGGGAAAGAAAATCTCGAAGCGCTCGATATGCTTTTCGACCAAGGCGATATCATCAATATCATAGCTTACGTAGACAACAAAAAACTGCAAAATAAAATCAGGAAAAGAATAGAAGCGAAGTCGTGCGACAACGTGCAGGTGTTTGACAAACTCGCTCTTTACAATGACTATTTAAGCGTCAGCGACATTCTTATAACAAACTATGACGCTATGACGGTTGGTAAAGCGTTTATGGCAAGCAAAGCGGTTATCGCATTTGCGCCGAAAGACGGCGTGCAAAAGAGTGACGTCGAATATCTTAGCGAAAATAAACTTATAGCGTATGCGAAAACGACGCAAGACGTAATCGTAAAACTTTACGACCTTTTGCAAACCGATTTAAACGTTGAACTTGTGACGAATATCAGAAATAGAATTAGAGAAGGACAATTAGAAGACGTTTGCAAATTTATTGCAAGCGGCGGAGCGAAAAACGATGGCTAAAATTGTAACCCTTTCAAAAGAGGGCAAAAGGCAAGGACTTAAAATCGGCGATGAACTCGTTTCGTTTGACGGTTATCCTTTTTGCGATATTCTTGACTGCCTTTTTTACGATTCAAAAGAAAAGTTTTCGATTGTCGTCAATAGAAACGGCAAAGAGAAAATCGTCAAAGTGAAAAAGAAAGCAGACGTTCCGCTCGGCATAGAGATAGACGAAGAACTTGCGCCCATAAGGTGCAAAAACAAGTGCAAATTTTGCTTTGTCGACCAGCTTCCGAAAGGTATGCGTGATGCGCTGTACGTCAAAGACGACGATTATCGGTTTTCGTTCATAAGCGGCAGTTACGTTACTATGACTAACGTAACGGACGAAGACATAGAACGTATTTTAAGGCTCAAACTCAGTCCTTTATACATTTCCGTTCACGCGATGAACGACGAGATAAGAAAGGATTTGGTCAGAAACCCGAACACTTTAAAACTGAGACAGATTTTAAAAACTTTGTCCGACGGCGGAATTAAAATGCACACTCAGCTTGTCGTTGTGCCCGACGTGAACGACGGCGACGTTATGCTGGATTCTATCGACCGCTTGCACGAAATCGAAGGCGTATTGTCGGTTGCAATCGTTCCCGTGGGACTTACAACTCACCGAAGCGGTCTTGACAACTTAAAACCTTTCGATAAGGAAGAAGCGGCTAAAACCATAGACCTTGTCGAAGAAAGGTACAATCGTTACGGCGGTTTTTGCTTTGCGGCGGACGAAATGTATATAAAGGCGGAAAGAGAAATTCCGAGTTATGAGTTTTATCAGGATTTTCCGCAAATCGAAAACGGCGTCGGTCTTGTCAGAGAGTTTTTGGAGAGTGTGGAATACAGTCTTGACGAAACGCCCGATATGAATGTCGGCAAAAGAGTTTGTATGTTGACGGGCGTATCCTTTGAACCTGTATTAAAAAACGTCGCAAAAATCGTTGCCGATAAATTGGGGCTTGAAATTACCGTAAAGGCTATCGAAAACAACTTCTTCGGAAAGACCGTTACGGTTTCGGGACTCGTAACGGCAGGAGATATTTTGGCGCAAGCGCCAAAAGGCTATGACGCATACACCGTTCCGTCAAATATGTTAAAAGAGTTTTCGACTTTGTTTTTAGACAACGTGTCGCTTGACGAAGTAGAAAAAGCGCTCGGAAAAGTGATTGTCGTAAATGAAACGGGCGGAGACCTTATCAAGAAATTATCGGAGTTAAAATGAAACCATTAGTTGCAATTGTCGGCAGACCGAACGTCGGCAAATCTACGTTATTCAATAAAATCGCAGGCAAGCGTATTTCTATTGTCGAAAACACCCCGGGGGTTACTCGTGACAGAGTTTACGTCGATGCAGAGTGGTGCGGCAAGGTTTTTACGCTTATAGATACGGGCGGTTTGGAGCTTAAATCGCAAGACGAAATGTGGCGTCACATTAAAACGCAAGCGGAACTTGCAATAGACACGGCGCAAGCAATCGTCTTTGTGGTTGACGGCAAAACGGGCGTTACGGTTGACGACGAACAAGTCGCAAATTATTTAAGACGCGCAAAAGTTCCCGTCGTGCTTTGCGTAAACAAACTCGACAACAATCAAAAGGATACTCTTTACGATTTTTATTCATTGGGATTCGGCGACCCGTATCCTGTTTCTGCCGAACAAGGCAAGGGAATAGGCGACCTTCTCGACGCCGTTTTAGACAGTGTTGTCGGCGGTGAAATCGAAGAAGACAGCAGCCTTAAAATAGCAATCGTCGGAAAACCGAACGCCGGAAAATCGTCTATCACGAACAAGTTGCTCGGATATGAACGAGTTATAGTTTCGGACGTTGCAGGTACGACTCGCGACGCTATAGATACAAAACTTAAAGTCGGTGACGACGAATATACGATTATTGATACGGCAGGTATGCGCAAAAAGGGAAATATCGGCGAAGACCTTGAAAAGTATTCGGTTATGCGTTCGCTTATGGCGGTAAGGCGCAGCGACGTTGCGGTGATAGTTTGCGACGCCACGGAAGGAATGACCGAACAGGACGTTAAAATTGCAGGCTTTGTTCACGATGAAGGAAAACCTTCCGTCATAGTCATGAACAAGTGGGACTTGATTGAAAAAGACACTAACACCGTAAACAGGTTTAAAGATAAGCTCACAAACGATTTGAAATTTATGGATTACGTCAAACCGCTCTTCTTGTCCGCAAAAACGGGAAAGCGAATCGACACTCTTTTGCCTTACGTCAAAAAGGTGTACGAAAACGCGTCAAGGAGGATCTCGACGGGGCTTCTCAATGAGGTTCTAATCGACGCCACAAGAATAAACGAACCGCCTGCCAAAAACGGCAAACGCCTTAAAATTTTCTATATAACCGAAATCGGAGCTAATCCGCCTACGTTTGTTTTGAAAGTCAACGACCCCGAACTTATGCATTTTTCGTACAAGCGTTATCTTGAAAACGCTCTCCGCTCGTCGTTTGATTTCGAGGGCACTCCGATTAAAATTATCACAAGAAAAAATCAGGAAGAATAAGATAAATTATAAGACAACGCTTGTCAACGTTTTGATAATGTGATATTGTTTTTTATTGAGGAAACTTAAATGGATTATAAAGAGTTAACAAAAGAAGTGCTTGAAAAGACTCTCGCCGATGAGTTGAAACTTATGAAAAAGTATCAAAAAGAAGGCAAAGTCGTCGATATGACTCGAGGTCGTCCTTGTCGTGAACAGCTTGATCTATCCGTTCCGATGTTTGAAGTCGTGAAGGGAGCGGATTTTATGTCGCAAGGCATTGACGTTCGCAATTACGGCGGACCGCTCGGCACAAAAGAAAGTCGCGAATTGTTCGCAGACATTCTCGGCGTTAAAGCCGACGAAGTAATAACCGCCGACAGTTCGAGTTTGTCGATTATGTACGACGTGGTACAATTTGCTAAACAATTCGGAATTTTAGGCAGTATTCCGTGGAATAAGCTTCCTAAGACAAAGTTTATCTGTCCGGCCCCGGGTTATGACCGTCACTTTGCTATTTGCGAAGCGTTAGGCATCGAAATGATAACCGTTCCTATGCTCGCGACAGGTCCTGATATGGATTTGATTGAGCCTATGGTTAAAGCGGATGCGTCTATAAAAGGTATTTGGTGCGTTCCGAAATACAGCAATCCTACGGGCATTACGTACAGCGACGAGGTCGTCGAACGCCTTGCCACTATGCCGGTTGCCGCAGAAGATTTCAGAATATTCTGGGATAATGCTTACTGCGTACATAGTCTTTATGACACCGACGAAAAGCTTAAAAACATATTCGACGTTGCTAAAAAAGCAGGCACCGAAAACAGAATTTATGAGTTTGCTTCTACGTCGAAAGTTACGTTCGCAAGCGCAGGCATAAGCTGTATCGCAACAAGCGAAGCAAACGTAAACGAGCTTAAAGCTCACATGTTCTACAAGACTATCGGACCTAACAAAGTCAATCAATATATGCATGCTCTTTTCCTTAAAGATAAGGACGGCGTTTTGAAACTCATGGCAAAGCATGCCGACATTTTGCGTCCGAAATTCCAAGCCGTAGACAAGGCGTTGTCCGATGCTTTCGACGGCGACAGATGGGTTAAATGGTCGAAGCCGAACGGCGGTTATTTCATCTCGGTTGACGTGAAGAATTGCGCTAAGCGAATTGTCGAACTTTCAAAAGAAGCAGGCGTATCTTTTACAAAGGCGGGCGCGACTTTCCCGTACGGAATGGACGATTACAATATGAACATCAGAATTGCGCCGTCGGTTCCGAATCTCGATGAGCTCAATTTTGCGATGAAAGTATTCGTCAGCGCAATAAAAATAGCAAGAATGGAATTAGTTTTGCAAAAATGCTTTAAAGGCTAAGTCAAACGGTTGACAATTTTTTCAGACTAATATACAATAATGTAGCTTTGATTAAAGCTATTGCTGCTATGGCTCAGTCGGTAGAGCACGTCCTTGGTAAGGACGAGGTCACGAGTTCAAGTCTCGTTAGCAGCTCCAAAGTCGAAACACGACAAACTTTGCAAAAACCTGCCGAGCAGCAGGTTTTTTGCTATAAAGTCGGTTTCGACTTTTCACACGCAAAACTAGATTTTGCGTGTAGGGCAAGGTGGGAAGAAAAAAGATTTAATAAGATAAGTGTTTTATCTTTAAAAGAGATGATACAATTAACAAAAGTAAAGATAACGACAAACTTTTGCTGTCAATTGCTGTCAAATTATTTTTTAGGATATCTATCTTTCGGCACGCTTTCATGAACTTTTAAATCTTCCTCTGCAACCATAATGTCTGCGATATCCTTCCCCGTATAAAATTCAGAGAAAACTACTTGCCATTTTCCATTGATTGGTTCTTCACTCATTATAGCACCAAAATTTCCAACCTTCACCCCATTTTTTGTGTAAGCTGGTTTTTCTTTTATCAACTCAACTAAATCTAAATATTTCATACTATTTTTACATCTCAAAATCTTTTTCTTTTCTTCTGCGTTTGCGTTCTTGCAATTTTTCAAGTTCACGAATTCGGCATTATATTTCTTCATCAGATAAGTCATCATCAATTTCTTGTTCAGTTTCTCGCTTTTGTTCGTGCTCTTGAATTTTCGTGTTTATCTATCGGTGGCTTCTCTTACATATTCGCTATTAACCGAGTTGTAGACAGTGATTGTTTTTACGTCACGATGACCTAAAAGTTGTTGCATAACTTTTGGATTTTCGTTCATTTCAAAAAGCATATTTGAGAATGTATGGCGAAGTCCGTGAAAATGAATGTGATATTTATTTAGTCCATTTCTTCGTTTAAATCGGTCAAAGATTACTCTTGTGCCATAATAAGTTCTATAACTTCCATTCCATTATCATTATATATGTTTGGCGCAAAAAAACAAGCACTTGCGTGCCTGTTTTTATTGGTGCAGACCGCAAACGAAGAATTGCCCCCTCAAGGGCAATTCGAGAGCAGAGGAAAAAGCAACAGCCGTTTGGCTTTGCCAAACGATTTTGCAAGGCAAAATAAAACACAATGCTTTTAAGCATTGTGTTTTGCTGGTGCCGTGTGGCATAATTTGTACGAACCTGTTTTAGAAGAAATAGCGGTTTTATCCGCCGTTTCTATTTCGTTTTCTGTTTTTGTGACGTGTTCTTTTGTTGGTTTTAGGTGTTCGGGGCTGTCTGTAAAGTTGTAGGTTATCACTATCTCATCATCATAAAGTATTACTTCCCGAACGAAGGCATTTACTATTAGTTTTCGCACTTTTATATCGTCTGTGTTCTCGAACACGAATTTACTTAAATACATCTCTATATCGTCCGCAGTTAAGTATGTATAACTGCGGGCTTTTTCTTTAAGGATTTCCACGTCGCATTGCGATATTAGATTTTCAAGTTCGGTCAGACGGCTTTTCGTCGTTTCGGTGATTATACCTTGCTCGATTGCCTTAACGATATTATTCTGTGCTTTTACCGCCTCGGTGCGTTTCTTTTCAATCAGTTTCAAAGCCGTGTTGTCTGCGGTTTCTTTTTTATGCACGTTGTATATGCTTTGCGCAATCTTCTTGATATTGTTCACGCTCGATAACATTTGAGTCGTTGCGGTTATCACCGTATCTTCGATAAACTGTTTTTGCACTCTGCTCATATTGCATTTAGCACGCTTGCGACGTTTGGAAAGGCAAATATAGTAGTAATGAATAGCACCCGTATGAGAAGTTCCGCTTTCACCGCCCATTCTGTGCTTACAATCTCCGCATATAAGTTTTCCCGAAAGGATATAGTCGAAAATCTCTTTTTTACGGCTCGGAGCAAGTTTGTTTTCTTCGTTTATTGCGCTTACCTTGTTCCAAAGTTCGTCCGATATAATTCTCGGAAAGATATTGTCGTACAATTCTCCTTGGTGTTCGACAACCCCGGTATATCTTTTGTTGGGCAGAATGAAATACAAATATTTGTGGTCTACAAGTTTTCCGTTTTTTCTACGGTAGCCGCATTCCTTGAATTTATCCGCAATGGCAACTGCTTTGTAGCCCTGCGAATACATCAGAAACGCATCTTCGACGATTTTGCTTTCGTATTCGTTCACAACATATTTTTTGTCAACGACGTCATAGCCGAAAATATCTTGTCCGCCCGTGGCTTTGCCTTTGCGCCAACTCTCTTTCAGTCCGCGATTGACTTTTTGCGTAAGTTCTTCCGAAAAGTA
>CAKQUX010000004.1 GCA_934277645.1 uncultured Clostridia bacterium
AGGCGAACATCCATCCCATAGTTTGTATTTAAGACTAATATTGTAGAAGCGATAACAACTAAGTTAAGGGGTTTTTACTTGCTGAAAGGGTAAAGAAAGAGAACCTACGAGCATAAAAACAGTTTTTTGAAATCAATTGTGTGTAATAGCATTGAAAAAGAAAAAATGTTTGTTGCTCGTCGGTTCGGTGAGCGAAGCGAACTTTCGCCTAAGGCGAACATTCCGTATTGCTGTAAATATGAAATACAAGTTTAAATAAAGTTATTGATTTTAGGTTTTATTAACGATTGAGTATTACAATTTGTTTATATAAAGACAAACTCCTTAACTTAAATTAGTTAAGGAGTTTGTCTGGTTAAAGGAGCAAATATACAAAATGGAACTTGCAAAATTTAATCGTTAAGTTTATTTGCGTATGTATTCAATTAGGTCTAATATTTGTTCGTCAGAGAAGTGTGAAACGTTCCGCAAATAGTCAATCAATTTGTATGCCGCATCGTAACGAATTTCGACTTCATTCATATCTACGTCTTGTTTATCTACGTCTTGTTTTTCAAAAATTTCTGTCATAAAATTTCATCCTTTGTTTAATAATTTTTTATATCGACGTTGTCGGCTGTTGTTATATGTTTTTTTGTCCGGATATGCATTTACTTGATTTTTTTGGTTTAAAACATTCGGATTGTATCAAAAACTGTTTTATATTAGCAGTCTTTTTTCTTTTGCATACATTTTTAGCTTGTCTATCAACCAAACTTCATTGCGTACGTTATACTTGTTCACTTGCAAGCATACAAAAATATAATTTACGCCTGTGCTTTACGTTTTTGAATTTTTGCGGCTTGTTCTATATAAATATTTGGCAACCTATATACAGTTATCAAAATTTCGTTTATGAAAATATAAACGTACTGATTGTATATTTTAATGTTGTTTGCGGTTTTGTTTGTGCAAAACAAGCTACACAAATATTTTGATAAAGACCCGTATTTAACGTCGGTTTGACCTATGCCATGCACCAAGGCGTTTTCTGCTATTTTTTGAGTAGATTTTTTGTTGATTCCCATTCTTTCTCGAATGCGTTTTACGCTGTGTTTTGTTTCTGTCATTTTCCACCTCTCTAAACGGTAGCGAATAGCTACCGAGTTGTTTATATTTACAGTTTAAAGTTTTATCGTGCCGATTTCAATGCCGATTAGGGTAAATAATTACCCACTTTAATAGCTAATGCAGCAGTTTGATTGTTTTTTATTAAAAAACCATTAAAAAGTTTTTTTTCAAATTTAATTTCCTTTTTATTGTAAAAATTTAATATGTACTCAGAAAAGAACAAAGGGGTGTTCGATATGAAAAAAAGTATATTTATTCTGCTTGCAATACTAACGGTTTTGGCAACAGCCATAGGACTTGTGGCGTGCGACGACTCGTTAAACGACGGATTTGATCCAAAAGGTTTTCCTAACGGCGGAGGCGAAACGAACGCTGTAGCGCCGACCGAGAAAACCATAACGTATTCCGATGACTTGTCTGCAATTATAAACGAAATCGACTTGTCGGAATACGAAACGTATGCCCTTAGCAATGCGACCGCTTTGGAAGGAAACGAAATAACGACGGCGGGCGAGTGGGTGTTGTCGGGTGATTATTCGGCAATTACCGTAAGCGTCGGCAACGGCGAAACAACGCACATTTATTTAAACGGCGCAAATATTACGTCGGACGGAATTGCGATTTCAAACATAAACAAAAAATCGACGCTTATTATAACCGTTATCGGCGATAACACCGTTACGTCAAACAGTGAAACGGAAAACGCAATTCACGTAAAAGGTAATTTAATTGTGAACGGCGACGGCAGCCTTAACGTCGTGGCAAACGGAAAAAACGGCATTAAAGTATCGAAAGCGTTTGAAGCCACGTGCGCAACTATAAACGTAAATGCAAAAAATCACGCCATTGCCGCAAGAACGGTTGCTGTGGAAAATGCAACTTTAAACGTAACTACGACGGGTAAAGACGGCATCAATGCGGAATGTGACGACGAAACTATGACTTTTACTTTTGAAGAAGGTTACGTCTATATGAAAAACGTAAACTTTACCGCGAACGTCAGCGGTGACGGTATTCAAGCCGATACGTTTGTGTATATCGACGGCGGAAAATATACGGTCAAAACGAACGGCACGTTTGTAGAAAAGACAAGCGAAAATATGACGACCTACGACCTTGAAAACGACGATTTCAGATATATGCTCGTAAACGGGGTTTATAAAAAGGTAGCCAGCGAAGATACCGCAAGGGGCGTCAGCTATGCGCTTACGCAAAGCTGCAAGGGAATAAAGGTCGGCGAAATTAAATACGACGATGCCGACGGCAACGAAATTGCCGTTACTGACGGAAATTATGCGTTGATTATTAAAGGCGGCACTTTCGATTTCGATACAACTGACGACAGTTTCCATTGTAACAGCGGCGACCTTATAGTAGAGGACGGCGAGTTTACGGTATCTACTTATGACGACGGCTTTACAGCGGATAACTTGCTTAGCGTTAGTGGCGGAAAAGTCACGATTAAAACCTGCTATGAAGGCTTTGAAGGCAGCTACGTCCAGATTTATGGCGGAAAAATCGAAATAACCGCAAGCGACGACGCAATCAATGCCGCAAGCGATGATGAAACAGTTGTCGAACACATTATAATAAGCGGCGGCGAGATAACTGTCGATGCCGACGGCGACGGAATCGATTCGAACGGCACGATTCTTATATCGGGCGGAACGGTAATCGTAAACGGTCCTACGAGTGGCGGTGACTGCGCTCTCGATGCGGACGGCGGAATTTTGATAAATGGAGGCACTGTAATTGCAACTTCGATGAGTGGAATGGTTGAAACTCCGTCTTTGAATTCGACGGCATACGTCGTAAGTTATGCGCAAACGGACGTCATTTCGGCAGGAAGCGTCATAACGGTGAAAGATTCGTCGGGCAACACGGTGCTTCAAACCACTACTACGAAGAATTGTCAATCGATAATTTTCAGCACGCCGAAACTTGAAAAAGGCAAAACTTATACGATTTATAACGGTGAAACCGAACTCGGCTCTGTAACCGTTTCGTCAAACGTAACTTTGGCAGGTACAGCTTCGCAAGGCGGCTTCGGCGGTGGTGGACAACCGGGTGGCAATCCGCCTACGGGCAATCCTCCGGAAAAGAGATAATTTAGCTCCTTATCAATAGTTTTTTATAAAAGAAAAAGTTGCTCCGAATTGGCGTCATTTGGCGTTAGGTTAAAAGGATAGGCAAGGCAAACATCCTTTTAACTTTGTTTTTACGGGGTAACTTTTTCATTTTTAAAACTTTAATCGTTTTTACTTGACTAAAACATAAAGTCATAGCATAATGGTAAAAATTCAAAAGAACTTTTAGTTCAAACTTTCGAAAAAGCAACAGGAGAAACTATGAAAACAAAGGACAAAGAATTAATCGACTTAGAGAACGCAGTTTCAAATGAGCAACCGGCGACAGACGACAATTTGGGCAAAAATGAAAAAACTATGACGGATAACAACGCTGTTAAATCCGATAATGATAAAAAATTTGGCATTAAAAAGAATAAAGAAAAGAAAGCCAAAGCAACCGAAAGCAAAGAAGAAAATACCAAAACCGAAGATGGCGAAACGGACGAAGTTGTGGCAGACGCCGTAGAGGGTGAAAATAAAGATAAACCCAAAAGCAAGGCGCGTACCGCAACGAAAAGGATAGCGTTTTCGGCTGTTTTTATGGCGCTTATCATTGTTTTTACTTCGTTTATTAAAGTGCCTATCGGGGTTTCGGGGTACGTTCATATGGGTGACCTTATGATATATCTTTGCGCAAGCACGCTTCCGCTTCCTTATGCGCTTGTCGCGGCAGGCGTCGGCGGCGCGGTTTCGGACGTAATTGCAGGATATCCTGCTTGGGCGCCGTTTACGCTTGTCATTAAAATGCTTCTTGTTGTCTGCTTTACAAACAAAAAAGACACGGTTCTTTGCGTCAGAAACTATATAGCAGCGGCAATATGCCTTGTAATAACTATGGTCGGATATTTCTTTTCGGAAGTTATTCTTTACGGAAGTTGGGGCGCATACGTCGGAATGCCTTGGAACTTGATTCAAGCGTTAGTCAGCGGCGTGATTTATATACTTATCGGACTTGCTCTCGATAAAATGAAAGTAAAGGAAAGAGTGTTGCGATTGTAACGTGCAATTAAAAGGTTGCAGTAGAAAGGTTATAGTGCATTTAAGCAGTTTTAAAAGCGTTTTAATCAACGCTTTTAACTAAAATTATGTATTAAATCAACACCTTAACAAAAACGCTTTTAGTTTATCGTTTCGATTTTATTCTGAAATATGATATAATGAGAAAGATAAATCAAATTAAAAAGTTATTATCAAAATTTGGAGCAAAAAGTTTAAACAAAGACGATAATACATAAAGTTTGAAGTAGGAAAGTATGGAAGAAATTCAAATTCAACTTAAAAAAGCCATCGAAGAGCTGATTGAAGTTTCAAAGATTAAAAAAGGTCAAATCTTTCTTATCGGCTGTTCCACAAGCGAAGTTTGCGGCTATAAAATCGGCTCTCATTCCGCAGAAGACGTCGGAAAACTACTCGGCGAAGTCGCGCGCGATACCCTTGACGAAAAGGGCATATATCTTGCCGTTCAGTGTTGCGAACATCTTAACAGAGCGGTTGTCGTAAGCAGTGAATGCGCCGAAAAATACGGACTTGACGAAGTAAACGTTGTTCCGTGGCTCAAAGGCGGTGGCAGCTTTGCAACGGCAACTTATTACGGAATGAAAAACGCAGTAATGGTCGAGACTATAAAAGCTCACGCAGGTCTTGACATCGGCGGCGTTATGATAGGAATGCGTCTTAAAGAAGTTGCTGTTCCTGTCAGACTTGTAAACAACAAAATCGGCGAAGCGTACGTCAGCGGCGCAAGAGTAAGACCGAAATTTGTCGGCGGCGAAAGAGCAAGATATAACGACGATTTAAAATAGGTTTATAGAAAATTAGTTTATAAATTGTTTATAACAGATTATTTAAACTTTAATAGTTTGTTTAAACAGCTAAAAATTTTTAATTCATCGCATTTATTGTATAAACGCATAATTATTCGCATAATTATGCGTTTTTTGTCCTTTATACACATTTTTATCGGTTTTTCAAGCGATTTACTTGTAAAACTTTTTCTAATGTCGTTTTAAATACTATTCAATGAATTATCCATTCAACAAATTATCTGTTGGCTGTTCAAGACATTATCTGTTCAAGGGGCATTATCTGATTTAAGTATTATGTTTCAATAGTTATTTATCTTTTTAATATTGCTTTGCGCAAAGTGTTGTTGGCGTTTCATAAAAAGAAAAAGTTTCCTTAAAATCGAATGGCAAAATCGAAGAAATAATTTAATTATAAAAAGTGTGAGCATCATTTAATTGTTTTTTGAACCGTTAAGCCACGTTTAATTTTTTAAATAAAATAGACATAAAACTTTTGAAAACGCTTTATTTTGGCAATAATTCTTACGAGCGAAAGCGATAATTAAGTTAATATTTTTCGGGAGGCAAATATGACAATTACTTACGGTCCCGCATCTGACGATTTTATTGTCGAACTTAACGGGGAGTTCGACGAAAGCGTTGCAAAAGGCGTTCGAGATACGCTCGATACGCTTATCGACAACTTCAATTTCAAGCGTCTTATTATCGAAATGACAAACGTTAGTTTTTTAGACAGTACGGGCATCGGTGTCGTGCTTGGTAGATTTAAAAAGCTACGCCAGATGGGTAGAACTTTGTGCGTTAAAAACGTAAACAAACAGGTCGATAAAGTGTTTTCGACGTGCGGCTTATATGAAGTGGTTTCAAAGTTATAAGGAGTAAAAATGAATTATTTAAAAATGCAACTTTTGGGTAAATCGGAAAACGAGAAGTTTTGCCGAAGCGCGATTGCGGCGTTTTGCGTGGAACTTTCACCGAGCGTCGAAGAGATAAACGACGTAAAGACCGCCGTCAGCGAGGCTGTCACTAACGTTGTGGTGCACGCCTACGACGGCGAAGGCGAAATCGGCGTCGAAGCATACATAGACGGCAACAAACTTACGCTTGTTATATCAGATAACGGCAAAGGAATAGAAGACGTCAAAAGGGCGCAAGAGCCGTTTTATTCAACGAAAAGCGAAGATGAAAGAAGCGGAATGGGTTTTACCGTTATGCAAACTTTTATGGACACGGTCGAAGTCGAATCGACGATGGGCGTCGGCACAAGAGTCAAAATGACTAAAACTTTTGGAGGAGAATGTTAGAGCATAACCAAACCGTAGAGCTTATTAAAAAGGCTCAGAACGGCGATTCCAATGCAAAAGACGAACTTATAAACAATAATTTGCCGCTTATTAAATCGGTAGTAAAACGTTTTACGGGTAGGCTCGAATACGACGACCTTATGCAACTCGGCTCTATGGGATTTTTAAAAGCCGTTTCGAATTTCGACGAAGCGTTCGGAGTCAGATTTTCAACGTATGCCGTTCCGATGATTATGGGGGAAATAAAAAGATTTTTACGCGACGACGGAATGATTAAGGTGTCCCGTTCAATGAAAACGCTGAATTATAAAATCAATTTATTTGTGGAAGAATACAAATCGGAGCATCAGAAAGAACCGACTATAAACGAAATTGCGGACAAACTAAACGAAGATCCGCATGACGTGGTGTTCGCTATGGATTCCGCAAAAACCGTAACGTCGATTTATGCGGAAAGCGACGATGGCGAAATGAACGTTCTCGATAAAATCGCCGACGATTCCGAACTTAATATGTTCGATAAGCTGCTAATTAAGGACTCGATTCAAAAGCTGTCGGGAAGAGAGCAAAAAATTATAATTCTAAGATATTTCAGAGATAAAACGCAAAGCGAAGTCGCCGAACTTCTAGGAATTTCGCAAGTGCAGGTATCTCGTCTCGAAAACAAAATATTGATGAAGTTGAAAGACAACATAAACGGCTCGGCATAAACCTTGCCGTTTTTTTGTTCGCTTTTAATCGGTTAGTTTTTATAAACTAAACAAAATGCATAAAAATTCGATTTTGCCCAAAAATAAAGATATGGAATATAACGTGATTTTAAAAGCGATAAAATATCGTGATGAAATTGTCGAGGGAGAAAAGTGGAAAAAGAGAGATATTTAAAACTCATTAAAGATACGACGCCTAAAACGAAAATGGTCAAAACGTTGGCTCTTTCTTTTACGGTCGGCGGCGTTATCTGTTGTATCGGACAGGCGGTTGCAGACATAATTATGTTGATTTCGCCTGCAATGCCCGAAACCGAAATGAAAATGTGGACGACTATCGTTATGATTTTTCTAGGCTCGTTTTTTACGGGCGTCGGACTATACGATAAACTCGGCTATTATGCTGGCGGTGGGTCGATAATTCCTATAACTGGGTTTGCAAACTCAATCGTATCGCCTGCAATGGAGTACAATCGTGAAGGCGTGGTTTTCGGTGTGTGTTCAAAAATGTTTACGGTGGCAGGACCTATCATTGTTTTCGGTGTCGTGGCTTCCGTGCTTGTCGGACTTATAGGAATGTTTTTTGTATGAAATGCGGAGAAAGAAGTTTTTTATTTGATAACAGAGTCTTTGTCAGAGGCGGTTTTTCAATCGTAGGCGATAAAGAGGGTAAAGGCAATTACGGAAACTATTTCGATATTGTGTTGACGGACGACCTTTGGGGACAAAAGTCTTACGAAAGAGCAGAGTGCAAAATGCACAAAGAAGCCGTAAAGGGCGCAATGCAGAAAGTGGGAATCAACGAAAGCGATATTGGACTTATGCTTGCAGGTGACCTTATGAACGAAATAGTCGGCAGTAGCTTTGCCGCAAGAGATTTCAGATGCGGTTTTATGGGGCTTTACAATGCGTGCGCAACGTTCGGCGAGGCGTTGTTGCTCGGTTCGATGCTGATTTCGGCAGGCTATGAGAAGTACGTTACTTGCTCGTCGAGTAGTCACTTTTCGACCGCAGAAAGACAGTATCGTTATCCGCTGGAACTCGGGACGCAAAGAACGCCGACGTCGCAATGGACCGTTACGGGAGCAGGTTGTACGATTTTATCGGCAGAACAAGGCGACTCGAATTATCCTGTCGTGACAGGCGGAACGATTGGCAGAGTTATCGATATGGGCGTAGAAGACGAAGGCAATATGGGCGGCGCAATGGCGCCTGCCGCTGCGGATACGATAATTACGCACCTTAGAGAAACGGGCAGAAGCGCAGATTATTACGATATGATTTTGACCGGCGACCTCGGAAAATACGGCAAAGATTTGCTTCAATATATCTTGGCGGATGAAGGTTACGGCGATATTAAAAACGTTCAGGACTGCGGCGCGATATATTTTAAAGACGACCAAAAGACCGAACAAGGCGGTTCGGGCGCAGGTTGTGGAAACACGTTGTTTAATGCTTATTTCTTAAAAAAGATGACGGAAGGAAAGTTTTCAAAAATACTTTTTGTTCCGACTGGCGCGCTTTTAAGCCGTGATACGCCGCTTCAAAAAGAGACGATTCCGTCGATAGCGCATGCCGTTGCATTTGAAAAAATATAGAAAAAACTAAAAAAGTATTATAAAAAACGGCGATTTTTAGAATGATTTTTTAAAAATCGCCATAAATTCGGCAAAAATAACGCAAACGGATATTTGCCGTAGCGTAACGGGGAAATTATGGAAATATTTTTAACTTATTTAAAAGTCTTTGCCGTGGGCGGTCTTATCTGTCTTATCGGTCAAATCTTTATCAATAAAACCGAAGTCACTTCGGCAAGAATACTCGTTGGTTTTATGCTTCTCGGCGTAATTCTCGAAGTGACGGGCGCGTTTACCTATATGGAAAGTTTTGCAAAGGCGGGCGTTACGATTCCTATTATGGGATTCGGCAGTAACCTTGCAAAAGGCGCTCTTAAAGGCGCGGCTGAAAACGGACTTATCGGAGCTATAACGGGTGGAATGACTGCGGTTGCCGCAGGGCTTACCGCCGCAATCGTATTCGGATTTATTTTTGCGTTGTTGTTTAAATCGAAAACCAAAAAGCTGTAACGAAAACTAACGGGAATTTTTGGGAGTAAAACGATACAAGAGTGAAACTATTTATCTTGTTAATACCCAAAATTTCCGTTTTGAATTTTGTCGAAAATAGTAATAATTTGTAGCTTTTTGCATATTATTGCGTATGCGCACAAAAAGACGTTATAGGAAAATTAAAGCGTTCGTCACGCTTTTGATTTTGGTAGGTATCGGCGTCGGAATCGCTTGTTATTGTAAAAGTGCTTTTGAACCGGTATTTTTGGAAGCAAGCAGAGCGACGGTAAACGCTTTGGCTGTCGAGGCGTTAAACAACGCCGCAAACATAGTGACCGACAAAGAATATTCCGATTTTTTCACAATAGAGAAAGTCGGCGCGTCGGAAGTTATGAAGTCGAATTCTAATCTTATAAACAAACTTGCTCGTCAGATTGCGGAAAGAGCGCAAACCGAAATAAGCAAGATAAACAACAAGAAACTTACAATTCCGCTCGGAACTTTAACCGGCATTACAATGCTCACGGGAAAAGGCCCCGATGTGTCCATAAAAATTATGCCGATAGGCACTGCGAATTGCGAGTTTAATTCGACGTTCGAAGACGCAGGCGTAAACCAGACAAAGCATTCGCTTTATCTCAATTTGTCTTGTGCCGTGCAAATAATTACGCCGATAACGGAAGTGACGTCAAGCGCAAAAACTGAGGTTTTGATTTGCGAAAACGTTGTTGTGGGCAAAGTCCCCGAAACGTACGTCAACGTCGATATGCTCGATTTGTTTCCATAATTGAGTCGAATATCGATAAATGCGTCACTAAAAGCGCTAAATTTCAATGAATTTATAGGCGGTTATTTTCGTTGACTTTAAGGTTTTTATATGATAAATTATATCTAAGTTATTTATATATAAATGCTATGAAAAAGAGAGTAGCGCGCAAGGGCGATTACAGAGAAAACGCCATAGGCTGAGAGCGTTTGTCAAGGGTGCGTGTGAAGTTCACTTTGGAGCTGCAATTCTGAACGGAGTAGGTTTTGTCGGGTATGCCCGTGACAGCAAGAAACGAGGCGCAGATTAAGCGCGAATATAGGTGGTACAGCGGAAATTCGCCCTATGCAGAAGCATAGGGTTTTTTATTTGCCCACAGCGATAATCGGCAAAGCTCGAAGCGATAAGACGAAATAAAACATAGCTTAAAAGTTAAAAGCATAATTGGGCTTAAAAAACAAAATTGAGCTAAGAAAAAACAAAATATCAATAAAAAACAAATAGAACAAATAAAACAAATTTAAAACGGTATTAAAGATAATACAAAAAACAATATTTAGATTATACACAGTTATAGGAGCAAAAAATGAAAGAAATCTTGAAAAAAATCGTAGCAGACGCTTTGGAAGCTATAAGCGGAAGCAAAACGTCCAAGTTGCTTAACGACGTAAGAGTCAGATTTTTAGGCAAGAGCGGCGAAATGACCGCCGTGCTTAAAAACCTTTCCAATGTGCCGCCTCAGGAAAAACCGCAAATCGGCAAACTTGTAAATGAAGCGAGAGTTAAAATCGAAGAGGCGTTATCGAGAAAGGACAAAGAATTCAAAGAACGCGAACTTGCGGAAAAACTTCAATCGGAGGCAGTCGACGTTACTCTTCCTGCCGAACAAAAGCGCACAATCGGAAGCGTTCATCCTTTGACGAGAATTAAGACCGAAATTATCGACATATTTAAAGGCTTCGGATTTTCGGTTGCGGAAGGTCCTGAAATCGAAACCGATTATTACAACTTTCAGCTTATGAACGTCCCTAAGGATCATCCTGCAAGAGATATGCAAGATACTTTCTATATCGACGACAATATTTTGCTCAGAACCCATACGTCGCCTATGCAAGGCCGAATTATGACAACGCAAAAACCACCGATAAGAGTAGTCGTTCCGGGCAAGGTTTATCGTAGTGACGACGACGCTTCGCACAGTCCGATATTCAATCAAATCGAAGGGCTTGCGGTCGATAAGAAAATAACGCTCGGCGATCTTCAAGGCGTTTTGACGGCTTTTGCCGAACAACTCTTCGGAAGTGAAACGAAAACTCGTTTCAGACCGTCGTATTTCCCGTTTACCGAACCTAGCGTCGAAATGGACGTAAGTTGTTCTATTTGCGGCGGAAAAGGTTGCAGAGTTTGTAAGGGCACGGGTTGGGTCGAAATCCTCGGCGCAGGCGTCGTAAATCCGCAAGTTCTCGAAAATTGCGGAATTGACAGCAACGAATACAGCGGCTTTGCTTTCGGTTTCGGTGTTGAGCGTATCGCTATGCTCAAATACGGAGTTCCGAATATAAAAATGTTTTATGAAAACGATATGCGTTTTCTTAAACAATTCAATTAAGGAGATAGTAGGATATGTTAGCACCAATCAGTTGGCTTAAAGACTTTGTAGATATAGATTGTTCGCCGGAAACTCTTTCCGAAAAACTCGTCGGCATCGGTTTCGAGGTCGAAGACATAATTTATCAAAATAAACAAGCGACAAACGTTGTCGTTTGTAAAATTCTCAGTGTAGAAAAGCATCCGAACGCCGATAAACTCAGCGTTTGTAAAGTTGATATAGGCGGCAGAGAACTTCAAATCGTAACTAACGCAAAAATGACGGTAGGCGAGCTTGTTCCCGTTTCGCTTGACGGAGCTGTTTTATTTGACGGAACGAAAATTAAGGCAGGGGAACTTCGCGGCGTAAAGTCGGACGGAATGTTCTGCGGCGGCGAAGAACTCGGACTTACATCTGACGATTACGAGGGTGCGTCAAATAACGACGTTTTGCGTCTTAAAGGCAACTACAAACTCGGCGAAAACGTGTTTGACGCAATCGGCTTTAACGACGTAATTCTCGATGTATCGATAACGGCAAACAGACCTGACTGTAACAGCGTATTTAAACTTTCAAAAGAGGTTGCCGTGGCTTTGGGCACTACTTGGAGAGCTCCCGATCTTAGTTATAAAACGGTTTCTGACAAACTGGACATTGGCGTTAGCGTACTTGATGAAGAACTTTGTCCGAGATACATGGCGGCAGGCGTAAATAACGTCAAGATTTTTCCGTCAAGTCCGCTCATTAAAAAACGTCTAAGAGCAGTCGGAATCAGACCTATAAACAATATCGTCGATATTACTAACTACGTTTTGACCGAAATCGGACAACCAATGCACGCATTTGACAAACGCTTTTTGGAAGGCGGCGAAATTGTCGTGCGTTTGTCTAAAAACGGCGAAAAAATCACTACGCTTGACGGAAAGGAAAACGACCTCGGCGACAACGTGCTTGTAATTTGCGACGCTAAAAAACCGGTTGCCGTTGCAGGTATTATGGGCGGCGAATATTCGGGAATTCAGGACGACACGACGAGCATTGTTTTTGAATCCGCTCGCTTTAAGAGAGATAAAATTCGTCGTACGGCAAGAGCTTTAAATCTTCATTCCGACTCCCAAGCAAGATATGAAAAGGGCATCGACTTTTCTTGTCAGGAACTCGGTTTGCACAGAGCGTTAAACCTTATTTATACAACCGGAAGCGGCGATATTTTGTCGGGTGAAAAAGACGTTAAAATCGATTTTGAAAAGTCAAAAGTCGTAAACGTGACCGTTCAGAAACTTACCGATATATTGGGTATCGAAGTCGATAAAAACGTTGCTAAAAACATTTTCGATACTTTGGGACTTAGCACTGTCATCGACGGCGACAATCTTGCGGTGACCGTTCCCGAAGAGCGTGACGACATTTTGGGCGCAAACGAGCTTGCGGAAGAATATATAAGAGTTTTGGGCTACGTAAACGTAAAACCGACTTTGTTTAAATATTCCGAACTCATAAAAGGCGAAGTAATGCCACGTCTTGCTTTTGCAGATAAGGTTCGCTATGCGCTTGCAAATCTCGGACTTTATGAAGCGGTTACTTATTCGTTTACTACGCCTAAGGCTTTCGATATGTTACGTTTTGACGAAAACGATTCTCGTCGCCAAGCAATACAACTTAAAAATCCGCTCGGCGAAGCGTTAAGCACAATGAGAACGACGCTTGTTCATAGTATGTTAGAAATAGTTTCGTCGAATTTGAGTAAATCAAACAAAGAAGTTTTGCTTTATGAAATCGGCAACGTTTACGTTCCTAAGGAATTGCCGCTCAAAGAATTGCCTGACGAAATTCCTACGCTTTGCATCGCTCTTTGCGGTTTAAGCGAGAGTTTCTTTACGCTTAAAAACGTAATTGAAGAATTGCTCAGAACGCTTCAAATCGAAAATAAATCGGTTAAAAAGGTTGTCAGCTATCTTCACGACGGAAGAAGCGCGGCATTGATTTGCGGCGAAGAAGAGGTCGGCGTATACGGTGAAGTGCATCCTGTCGTCGCAAAAACTTACGGAATGGGCGGACAAAGAGTTTACGTTGCGGAAATCGATTTGAGAAAACTTATGGCACTTGCAAATAGTAGCGTCAAAGTTCACGAACTCAGCCGTTATCCGTCTATGGAAAGAGATTTGGCTGTCGTTGTGAGTGACGAAACCGTAGCAGGCGATTTGGTCGAAGCGATAAAAGCAAAAAATTATGAGAATCTTGAAAAAATCGAAATATTCGACGTGTTCAAATCCGACCTTATCGGAAGAAGTAAAAAGAGCATAGCGTTGCATTTTGTGTTTACATCATACGAAAAGACGCTTGTAGACGCAACGGTCAACGACGTTATGAAAGATATTTTGAGCTTGCTCGAAGAAAAATTCGGCGCAAAAATCAGATAACTAACGCTAAACGCAGATTACAGTTTTAAGCTGTTAGACAGCGGCTTAGCAAGGATAAAAATGATAGAAGAAAAAACTTTAAAAACCCTTGAATTTAATAAAATTCTCGAAGAATTGAAAGGCTACACGCAATCGGAGGGCGGAAAAAATCTTGCGCTTGCATTAAAACCCGAAACCGATTACAGAATGGCAAACGCTTTACTTAGTCAAACCGAGGAAGCCGACAGAGTTCTTTTTGAATATTCGATTTCGCCGAATTTTGCAATCGACGATATTTCGGGTATCATCGAATTTGCGTCGAAATCCGGGCTTTTGACTATTGCGGACGTTTTGAAAGTCGGCAGATGCCTTAGAATTTCAAGAGGCATAAAGCAGTCGATGCAAAAAGCGTTAAACGCGCCGTGTCTTAAAGGTATGGCGGAATCGCTTTTCAGCGATAAAGAGCTTGAAGAAAAAATTTACGCTTCGTTTTTATCCGAAACGGAAGTTGCGGACGATGCGTCGGTCGAGCTTAAAAACATAAGGAACCGTATTTTGAAAACGAACGGACAAATTAAAACGTCGCTTCAAAAATACGTTTCTTCGAGCGCTTATACGAAATATTTGCAGGACAGTCTTGTTACGATAAGAAACGACCGTTACGTGATTCCCGTTAAGTCGGAATTTAAAGGAGTAATTCCTGGGCTTATTCACGACCAGTCGGCTTCGGGAGCTACGCTTTATATCGAACCTATGGCAATTGTCGAAATGAACAACCAATTAAAGACGTTGCTTATGGAAGAAGAAGTTGAAATCGAAAAGATTCTTCGTCGTTTTTCAACCGATATCGGCGGTATAGCGGGCGGTCTTAAAGCCACCACCGTTACGATTGAAGAAATGGATCTTATATTTGCGAAAGCACAATATGCAAAAAAACGCAAATGCATTTGTCCGAAACTTACAAACGACGGAATAATCAAAATCGTTAAGGGTAGGCATCCGCTTATCGACCCCGAAAAAGTCGTTCCCGTTTCTATTGAACTTACAAACAAAATTTTGCTTATAACAGGCCCAAATACGGGTGGAAAAACCGTCACACTGAAACTTGTCGGAGTTTTGTCCGTTATGGCTATGTGCGGAATGTTTATTCCTTGTTCGGACGCAAGCATTTCGGCTTTCGACGGAATATACTGCGACATAGGCGACGAACAGAGCATCGAACAGAATTTGTCCACTTTTTCGTCGCATATCAAAAATATTATCGACGTTTTAAGCAAAGTCGACGATAAATCGCTTTGCTTGTTCGACGAGCTCGGAGCAGGCACGGATCCTATCGAAGGTGCGGCGCTTGCCGTTGCCATATCCGAAAGAATAATTTCGGTTAATGCAAAAGCAATCATAACGTCGCATTTCGGCGAATTAAAAGAGTTTGCGCTGACCAATCCGAATATCGAAACCGCGTCGATGGACTTTGATAGCGTGACTTACGCGCCGACTTACAAACTCATTATGGGTTCGGTCGGAACGTCAAACGCATTAAAAATTTGTGAACGATTGGGACTTGACAAAAGCATAATCGACGGCGCTTTAAAGAGAATATCGTCTGAAAAAATTAAATTCGATAACGTTTTGTTGTCTGCGGAAAACACAAGAAGGAAAGCCGAACAAATCGTTTCGGAAGCTGAAGAAGACAGACAAAAAGCCGCAGAGTATTTAAAGCAAATAGAAGACGAAAAGAAAACGATTTTGTTAAAGCGTGAAAAACTCGAAGAAAACATAAGAAAAGGCACGAAAAACCTTATAAACGATTCGGTTGAAGAAGCTAACGACCTGATTGCGCAAATAAAGGAGATTTTAGCGCAGGACGAAATAGGAAGCGGTGATTTAATTAAAGCGCAAAAACTTAGAAAATCACTTGAATATATGTCCGCAGACTATGACAAAGAAACGGCTGTTACCGAATTGCGCGACGATAGTCCGCTTAAAGTCGGCGATACGGTTTACGTTACCAGTTTGTCGAAAAGCGGAGTGCTTAGCTCGCTTTCACCGAAAGGCGACGGAGAAGTCAAGTTCGGAAAACTGTCCGTTCGTGTAAAAAAAGGCGATTTTTATAAGGTAAAAAAATAGTTTCGATTGCTTTTATGCGCGTCTGAAACTATAATGGATTTGATAATTGGGGTATAGGCAAAAAACACAATAAGGCACAACAATATAACCACAATCGAATCATCATAAAAATCATAAAATTTTAGAACGTTATAAAATCATAATAAATTCACAACAGAATATAAGTTGTGCTAAGCCGCAGATTGGGTTATTTATTATATTATAAAAGAGTTTAACGGAAAAATAGAAGCGTTAAACAAACGGATTCTTAAAAATTTTGTAACGCCGTAATGGCGCCACATAACAAATTTAAAGTTGCATTTAATGCATAGGAGAAAACTATGGTTGCTACCAAATATACGCAGTCAGTAAAAGTTAAAATTTCGACAGGCGGAAAAATTATGCTTTATGCAGGCGTAATTTTGCAAATAGCGTCGCTTGCGCTTTTAATTGTCGGAATTTTCGTCAATCAATACGTCTTGTTTGCGTTTATCGGCGTGTTAGGCATAGGCGTTTTGCTTTCTCAGCTTTATTACGCGCAAACGATTGAGTACAATTATCACTATGCAGACGACAGATTGATTTTTACTAAAAAAGACGTAAGGCTCAGAGCTAAGACCCTTATGACCGTAAAGTTTGACAGAATACTTTCATACGGTGAATTTACCGATTTTGTCCAAAATACAGACAAAGTTTATCTTGCGGACGTTGCAAGTCCCGACAATAAAGTGTTGCGTTTCACTTTGCCTGACGGAAGCGAGCATAGAATTATTTTTACCCCCGACGATTATTTAAACGCTCTTATTCGTGAGTTTGTAAAGGTGGCGCAATGATTTATTATGACAACGCCGCAACGACGAGAGTTTTTGACGAATGTATCGATTGCTTAAAGGAATACAATCAAAACGAATATTTCAATCCGTCGGCTCTTTATGCCGAAGCGTCTAAAATTAAAATTCTTCTCGATAAAGTAAGAGAAAACTTTAAAAAGCGACTTCACGCGCCCGAAGGAAATTTATACTTTTTATCCAGCGGAAGCGAGGGTGACAATACCGTTTTATTCGGTGTGAAAAAACGTAAAGATTCAAAAATTATCGTAGGCGATGGCGAACACGACGCTATTTTTAGCAGTGCCTTAGAGCTTAAAAATCAAGGATACAACGTTGAATTTGCTCCGATAAAAAGCGACGGAGCAGTGGATATAGAAAAACTTTCCGCAATGCTCGACGAAAACGTTTGCCTTGTTTCGATTATGCACGTTTCAAACGAAACCGGCGCGATAAACGATTTAAAAACAATTTCGTCGCTTATCAAAAAGAAAAGTCCGAAAGCTGTTTTTCATTCGGACGGCGTGCAGGCGTTCGGGAAAATCGACGTCAATTTAAGAGAACTCGGAGTGGATGCATATACGATAAGCGGACACAAAATTCACGCTCCTAAAGGCGTAGGTGCGCTTTGGATAAAAAAAGGCGTAAACGTTAAGCCGCTTATTTACGGTGGCGGACAAGAGAGTGGCTTTCGTTCTTCAACCGAAAACGTTGCGTCTATTATGGCTTTTGATAAAGCAAGTGAGCTGATTTTTGCGGATTTTGACCAAAAGATTTCTCAAAAAAGCGAAATTAGAGAATACTTGAAGGAATTTATCCTTAAAAACGTGCCTGAAACAGTTGTTTTGTCGCCCGAAAACGGCGCAAGTCATATACTCACGGTCGCATTTAAAAATCTCAGGGGCGAAGTTTTGCTTCACGCTCTTGAAAAAAAAGACGTTCTTGTCGGTATCGGCTCTGCTTGTTCGTCGCATAGAGAAAGCCGATTTAAAAAGCTGTTGGGGCTTGACGAATATCACCGCGACGGAATTGTCAGATTCAGTTTCGGATTGTTCAATACGTTAGACGAAGCAAAAATCGCGGCAAGCATAGTTGCCGACACCGCAAACGAGTGGAATAAATTTATAAGGAAATAATATGGAAAAAGTTATCATCATACGATTTGGCGAAATATTTTTAAAAGGTAAAAATCGCGATTATTTCGAATCGTTGCTTATAAAGAATATAAAACATTCTTTAAGCGAGTTTCAATATGAGTTTAATCGTTCGCAAGGAAGATATTTCATAGAAAATTATAATCCGACAGACGAAGCCGAAATTTTAGATTGCGTGAAAAAGGTGTTCGGCGTTTATTCGGTTAGCGTTGCGCATAAGGTCGATACTGCTTATTCCGAGAATTTTGCAGGAATAAAAGAAAAAGCCGTGGCTCTTGCGAAAGAGGCGTTTGATAACGGCGCAAAAACGTTCAGAGTTTCGGTTAAAAGAGCGGATAAAAAAATTCCGCTTACGTCTATGCAGATTTCTGCAGATATAGGCGGAGCGGTGCTTGAAAACGTTAAACTTAAAGTTGACCTTTTTAATTATGACCTTGAAATTAGCGTAGACATTCGTGAAAACGGAAAGTCGTTCGTTTATAGCGGTGTCGAACTTGCGGTAGGCGGTTTGCCTGTCGGTTGTTCGGACAGGGGTATGTTGCTTTTGTCGGGTGGAATCGATTCGCCTATTGCGGCGTACATGATGGCAAAACGCGGAATGAAACTTTTTGCCGTTCATTTTTCCAGTCCGCCTTATACGTCCGATCTCGCAAAAGAAAAAGTAGTTACGCTAAGAAATTTAGTCAGTAAATATTGCACGGAAATAAAGCTCTTCGTTGTGCCGTTTACGGAAATTCAGCTTGCAATTCACGAGAAGTGTCCTGCGGAATTTATGATTACGATAATGCGAAGAATTATGATGAGAATAGCCGAGCGTTTGGCTGTGCAAAACGATTGCGGCGCTCTTATAACTGGTGAGAGTTTAGGACAGGTTGCGTCGCAAACTTTAAACAGCATAAATTGTACGAACAGCGTCGTAAAACTTCCTGTTTTAAGACCTCTTATTGGACTCGACAAAGAAGAGATTATGGAGAAGGCAAAACAAATCGGCACGTTTGAAACGTCGATACTTCCTTATGAAGATTGTTGCACGGTGTTTTTGCCAAAGAATCCTGCGACAAGACCAAAACTTGCCGTTGTCGAAAAAGCCGAATCCGTTCTCGACCTTGAAACGCTTATTACAAACGCATTAAACAATATCGAAGTATTGTAAAACAAAAAATAGTCCGACAGTTAGTCGGACGTTTTTTTGTTTCAAATACCTTTTATAAATGCCTACAGATGAAAGCAATTGGCAATGACGCAATTTATAGCGATAGAATAAGATTGCTAAGTATTATAAAAACAGCGCTTTTATGTAATTGTTTATGCATAAAAGCGCATTTTATTTACTTTTAAAACTGTTTATGATATTATAATTTTATGGATTTGTTGGATTTAGTGAACGATACGAAAAAGCTTGCTCCGCTTGCCGAGCGTATGCGTCCGACGACTTTGGACGAGTTTTTAGGACAAAGTCATATAGTCGGCGACGATTTACTTTTGGCGCGGGCAATTAAAGCCGATATGCTCGGAAGTTGCATTTTTTTCGGACCTCCCGGTTCGGGAAAAACTACGCTTGCGAACATAATAGCGGAGCGTACTAACGCTAACTTCGTCAAGCTCAATGCTGTTACGGCAGGCGTTGCCGACGCAAAAAAAGTGATAGACGACGCAAAAGAGCAACTCAAAATGTATGGCAAAAAAACATATCTTTTACTTGACGAATGTCACAGATGGAACAAAGCTCAGTCGGATAGCGTGTTGCAAGCCGTCGAACAGGGAACGATTATTTTCATCGGTTCTACAACCGAAAATCCTTATTCGTCTATGACAAGAGCAATCGTTTCGCGTTGCCGAGTTTTCGAGTTTAAGAGACTTTCGGCAAATGACATTGCGCAGGGCTTAAAGCGCGCGATAGAAAGCCCTAAAGGGTTAAAAAATATGCAAGTTAAAGCGTCGGATGAGGCGTTAAATCATATTGCATTGACGGCGAACGGCGATATGCGCCGCGCGTTGAACGCATTAGAACTTGCGGCAATAACAACGAAACCAAACGCCGACGGCATTATTTTTATCGATTTGAAAGAGGCGGAGCAGTCTGTCGGTTGTCGTTCTCTCGGCGTTGACGAATCTGCATATTATGATATGATTTCCGCATTTATAAAATCTATGCGCGGAAGCGATTCCAATGCGGCTCTCTATTGGGCGGAAAGGCTCATAATCGGCGGCATCGACCCTATGCTTATAGCTCGGCGAATTGTTATTCAAGCGGCAGAGGACGTAGGAATGGCAGACCCTATGGCTTTGGTTGTCGCAACTTCGGCAATGACGGCTCTTCAAAACGTCGGACTGCCTGAAGGAAAAATTCCGCTTGCGGAGGCGATAGTTTACGTCGCAGAAGCTCCTAAATCGAACAGAGCATATCTTGCTATGCACAAAGCAGACGAAGCCGTGGCAAGCGTAAAAACCGAAAGCGTTCCCGTTGCTTTGCGTGACCCTAACTATAAGGGTGATGAAAAAATCAGCGGTTATCTGTATCCGCACGACTATAAAAACGGCTGGGTAAAACAACAATATTTGCCGGACGAATTAAAAGACGAAATCTTTTACGAACCGTCTGATCGCGGTTTTGAAAAGACCGTGTCAGAAAGGCAAAAGGATAGAAAATAATTAAATCTATCTGAATCGAATGAATGTGGACCTAACCGAATCGCTACTTAACGGCGATGAATGCATTTATTTCAAAATCGAAATTATAATGAAATCAAATTGCAATGAATGAATGCTTTTTAATAAAATTACATCGATAGTTAAATTAAAATTCGGTTTTTAATTAAGTTGTAAAATTAGCATTGCGTATAGCCGCATCATTATCATTATAAAACGTTAAAATAAAAAAGTATTTGTTAAAGTAAATAAATCTTAGAAAGGAAAGACATGCTTAAAATTTCAAATTTGACAAAAACGTATAAGGGGAGCGACAAACCTGCCGTTAATCATATAAGTTTCAACGTAAGTGAGGGGGAGATTTTCGGTTTTATAGGTCCAAACGGCGCAGGAAAATCGACTACGATAAAATGCATTTGCGGAATACTCGGGTTTGACGGCGGTCATATTATGCTTGACGGAAAAGACGTCAAGCAGCTTGACGCCAAAAGGCAAATCGGGTACGTCAGCGACAATCACGTTTTGTTTGAAAATCTGACAGGGCTTGAATTTGTAAATTTTATGTGCGACGTTTATGAAGTAGACAGTTCGCTTCGCGCGGAAAGATTAGATAAGTATCTGGCTCTTTTTAATCTTGCCGACAAAATCAAAAGTCCTATAAAAAGTTATTCGCACGGAATGAAACAAAAGATAAATATTATCGGTGCGCTTATTCACGAACCTAAACTTTGGGTTTTGGACGAACCGCTCACTGGACTTGACCCGACGTCTGCTTACGAACTTAAAAAGCTTATGCGCGAACACGCAAATAAGGGCAATATAGTGTTTTTCAGCTCACACGTTCTGGACGTCGTCGAAAAAGTTTGCGATAAAGTAGGTATCATTGACGACGGTAATTTGGTTATGACTTCGAGCGTCGAAGACGTCAGAAGGTCGAAAAACCCTTCTCTTGAAGATTTGTTTATCAAAATTACTTCAAACGATTCGCAAAACGCTTTTGCCGTTTACGAAACAGCAAATACAGTCGAAGCGAAATCGCAAAATACGGTTTCGCCGAACGGTAACGAAAACAAAATCGCCGATAAAACCGACGATGATTCGGAGAGTGACAATGGCTAAGTTTTCGCTCGTTTTCAAGTTTTTGGTTAAAAATTCGCAAATATTGCCGAAAACCAAAAAAGAGTTTTTCAAGCTGTTATTAGTAGGCGTATGCTTTTTGCCGCTAATCGGAATACTTTGCTATTCCTTGGTATCTTTGACAAAAGCTTGCGTTATCGGCGGTGTTTTACCCGAGCTTCTTGTTCTTGCGATATCGTCTGTGCAGGCGTTTTTGTTCTTTTTCATATTCCGCACTTTTAACGCCGAGTTTTTCGACGCAAAGGACAACGAGTTTTTCGCAACGTTGCCGATAAGTTCGACGTGTATATATTTTGCAAGATTTTTAAAGTATTATCTCAACGAATTGTTGTTTTCGATTATCGTTTTAACGCCGTTTTTGTGGACGATAATTATAACCGCGATTACTTCGGGCGTCGTATTTGGCGTGGGATTCTATTTTATGCTAATTCCTATATATCTTTTGACGCCGCTCACACCGATACTTATCATATCGTCGTTTTCGTTGCCGATTGCCGCAATCAAAAGTTTTTTTAAGCAAAGAGGAACGTTGTCGTCAATACTTTCGATTTTATTGTATCTCGGCGCAATGGTCGGATATTTCTTTCTTATTCCGAAAATGGACGCAATGGGCGAAGGTTTAACGCTTAATGCGGCGGCGATTACGGCTATCAAAACCGCGGGAAAAGTTTTTTATTTCAACCGCTGTCAGATTTTTGTCGCAACGGGAATAGAAGTCGGTAAAAACTTCGGAATAGGGTTTGCGATATTTATCGCTCTTGCGGCGATTGCTTTTTCTATGGCGTTCGCTGTTTACAAAAAAGGCTTTTCGACGAAATTTGAATCGTCGGCGCAATCGAATTTGCCTGTAAGTTTTAAAGGGAAGTCAAAGGTTTCTGCGCTTATGTCAAGGGATTTTAAGCAGATAATCAGAGTTCCGTCTATGGCAATAAATACTTTTGCAACTGCTTTTATTGCGCCCGTACTTTTGGCGATTATGGTTTTCGCCGGCTTTCAAAATTTGCTCGGCTCTGATGTCGGCACGCTCGGACTTACGTCTTTTCTTATGATGTATGCTATGATGCTTACCCCGGGAACGAACACGTCGGCAAGTCTTGCGTTTTCAAGAGAAGGCAAATCGTTTGAATTTCTAAAACACTTGCCGATAAGTTCCGACGAACTCTTAAAGAGCAAAATTTTGCTCTCGTGCATAATTTCGATTGTTGCGACTTTGCTCAATATGATAATCGGTTTTGCGCTTTACAAGGTTTCGGCAATCGAAACGCTGTTTGTCGGCATAAGCGTGCTTTCGGCGTGCTTTGCTACAAACGTTGCCGGAATGTATATCGATTCAAAAAGACCGAATTTTGTTTGGAATACCGTAAACGAAATAACAAAACGCTCTCGCTCGCAATTTGCTATGCTTTTGCCGTTTTTCGTTTGCGCTGTATACGGGGTTTTGGTTTTTGCTTTTGGCGTGGCTTTGGATACTTTAAACGCTGAGAAAGTCATTAGTGGCATTGAAACGAAAATTATATTTTGGGCGGTTGTCACGGTTGTGTCCGTAGGCATCTCGGCTCTTGTGGGATTTTTACTGTTTAAAAAGGTCAAGAATAATCTTGAAAAAATAATAAGTCAAGATATATAATGTGTTTGTAATAACTGCGTTTTAATGACAATTGCATTTGTAAAATACGCAGGCTGTTTAAATCGAATACAAAAAACGACAGAATTAGGACGGATATGAAAAGAAAAATCGGACTCGACATAGGGGAAGTAAGAATCGGCGTTGCCGTAAGCGATTTGCTCGGAACTATGGCACATGCAAGAGAAACGTACGTAAGACGCGGAATAAAAGGCGATATTGCGCATTTTTGCGAAATGGCAAAGACGGAAGACGCCGACGTTTTCGTATTGGGCTTGCCGATAAATATGGACGGCACGGAAGGTGAAAGAGTAGTAAAAACAAGAGAGTTTGGTGACTTGCTCGAACAGGCAAGCGGTGTAAAAGTCGTTTATCAGGACGAAAGGCTAACGACTGTTTCCGCCGAACGAGTTTTGCTCGAAGCGGATATGCGGCGAGAAAAACGCAAACAAGTTATCGACAAAGTAGCGGCGTGCATAATTTTGCAAGCCTATTTAGATAGGTTTTGACATATCTCAAGGTTTTGACATATCTCAAAACTTGTGATATTATAAACGAGAAATAAGTCGTAACACTGCGACTAAGGAGATAAATATGGCAGATTTTTTTGAAGATTCGGAAAACTTGATTGACGAAGAAGACGATATCATCACGCTTCACAACGAAGTCAGCGACAAAGACGAAGATTTTTATCATTTGGCAACGCTTGACGTCGATAAGCGCTGGTTTGTAGTTTTGCAACCTGTTGAACCGCTTGAGGATATTGCGGACGACGAAGTTTTGATTTATGAGATAATCGAAAACGAAAACGGCGAAGACAGCTTTGCGCCGATTGAAGACGAAAAACTTCTTGACAGAGTATTTAAAGAGTTTGAAAAAGAACTTGAAAAATGCGAACAATTAAACGATGAAGCCGAGTAAAATCGGCTTTTTCTTTTAATAAAAGACGAATTTAAAAAATGTTTTACAGCATAGGCGGATTAGCGTAAGTGATTAAATTATCGATTTATCGATTGCATCTTAAATCCGTATTTAAAGTTAAGCCGAATCAGTAAATTTAAATTGCAAAACCGTAAAAAAAATTTCAAACAACGCCTTAATTCGTTTGCGTTTTTTTTTATATTTTTATATAATCGTTACAAAGCCACACTTGTGGGCAGTTTTTTGCTGTTGCCTTAGGGTTGCAAAAAACGTTTAACTCGCAAGGAGGACAAAAAACACAGGAGGCCAAAAAATGGCAGTTACATCAATGAAAGCCTTGCTTGAAGCAGGCGTACACTTCGGACATCAAACAAAAAGATGGAATCCGAAAATGGGCAAGTATATTTTCGCAGCAAGAAACGATATTCACATTATCGATTTGCAAATCTCGGTCGACATGGTCGAAGAAGCATACAAGTTCGTTAAAGAACAAGTAGAGCAAGGCAAGACGGTTTTGTTCGTCGGCACAAAGAAGCAAGCTCAAGACGCTATCAAAGAAGAAGCCGAAAGATGCGGAATGTACTACATCAACCAAAGATGGCTTGGCGGTACTCTTACAAACTTTAAGACTATCCGTACGAGAATCGACCGTTTGAACAAAATCAACCAAATGGAAATGATCGGTGAGTTCGACCTTCGTTCTAAGAAAGAAGTTCAAAAACTTAAAGCCGAAAGAGATATCCTTGAAAAGAACCTTGGCGGTATCAAGAATATGCGTTCGCTCCCGGGCGTTATGTTCGTTGTAGACCTTAAGAAGGAAGAAATCGCAATCAGAGAAGCAAAAGCTCTCGGAATTCCTGTCGTTGCAGTCGTCGATACGAACTGTGATCCTGATCTTGTCGATTACGTCATTCCTGGTAACGACGATGCAATCCGCGCAATCAAACTTTTCGCTTCAATCATTGCCGATGCTTGCATCGAAGCGAAACAAGGCGAAAGCGCAGTTCCGCAAAGAACCGAAGAAGCAGCCGACGACGTAAAAATGGAAGACGTTGCAATCGAAGCCGGCAAAGCTATCGAAGAAAACAAGGACTAAGGAGTAGAATATGAGTTTTACAGCTAAGGACGTAATGGATTTAAGAGAACGCACGGGCGTCGGCATGATGGACTGCAAAAAAGCATTGGTCGCAACCGACGGCGATATGGATAAAGCTATCGATTTTCTTCGTGAAAAGGGTATGGCTACCGCTGCTAAAAAGCAAAGCAGAATCGCATCGGAAGGCATTGTTTACGCTCTCGTAGACGGCAACAAAGGCGTTTTGGTCGAAGTCAACTGTGAATCGGACTTCGTTGCAAAGGGCGACGTTTTCAAGAACTTTGTAAACGGAGTTGCAGAGTACATTATGAACAACGACGTTAAGTCGATTGAAGAAGTTCAAGAAGCAAACGAAGCGGCTCGTGTCGAAGCGGTTGCAAAATGCGGCGAAAAAATCACTATTCGTAGATTTGAAAAATACGTTTCAAATGACGGCGAAGTCGATACCTATATTCACATGGGCGGTAAAATCGGCGTTATCGTCGAAGCAAGCAAGGGCGCAGACAAAGCAGTTCTTCACGACGTAGCTCTTCAAATCGCAGCTGCAAAGGCTTCATACGTTTATCCGAGCGAAGTTCCTGCGGCAGAACTTGAAAAAGAAAAAGAAATTCTTAAAGCTCAAGCTCTCAACGAAGGCAAACCTGCTCAAATCATCGAAAAGATGGTCGAAGGCAGAATTAAAAAGTATTACAAGGACGTTTGCCTTGTCGAACAAGATTTCGTTAAAAACGGCGATATGACGATTGCTCAATATCTTAAAGCTAACGGAGATGCAAAAATCATCCGCTTTACCCGTTTTGAAATGGGCGAAGGTCTTCAAAAGAAAGAAGACGATTTCGTAAAAGAAATCATGGATCAAGTAGCAAAGGTTAAATAATTTATTTAAGGGAACACTTTTTGTGTTCCCTTTTTCTACGTTTTTGGAGGACGTTTTATGTACAAGAGAATTATAATTAAACTTTCGGGCGAAGCATTGGCAAAAGACAGCGGTTTCGGCATTGATCAAGCGAAAATGAACGAAGTAGTTCGTCAGCTCAAAGAAGTCCACGAGCTCGGCGTCGATATCGGTATTATTATCGGTGGCGGAAACTTTTGGCGTGGCAGACAAGCCGATAAGGAAATGAATCAAACGACCGCTGACCATATGGGAATGCTTGCGACCGTCATCAACGCGCTCGCTCTTCAAGATTGTATCGAAAGAAACGGACTTCAATGCAGAGTTCAAACTGCTATCGAAATTGCCGAAGTGGCAGAACCGTTTATTCTTCGCAAGGCAATCAGACATTTTGAAAAAGGCAGAATCGTAATTTTCGCTTGCGGCACGGGACATCCTTATTTCTCGACCGATACGGGCGCGGCTTTGCGTTCTGCGGAAATCGGAGCAGAAGCTCTTCTTCTTGCGAAAAACGTTGACGGCGTGTATGACAGCGACCCTAAGGTCAACAAAAATGCCGTCAAATTCGATAAACTCACTTATATGGACGTTATCAAAAAAGAACTTAAAGCTATGGACACGACCGCAATTACTCTTTGCATGGACAACCATATTCCTGTCATTACTTTCGCGCTTGCCGAAAAAGACAGCATTATAAGAGTGGTTAAGGGCGAAAATCTCGGAACGTATATCGGCGACTAATTCGTTTTGGCAAGACTATCGCTTTTTATGTAAATAAAATAGTATTGCCAAAAACGTAATTGTTTGCTATAATAGTTTCAGTGAATAAAGGTTATAGGAGATATTTATGGGCTACGGAATTGATGAAGTAGATTTGATTTTCGACAGTTTAAACGAAGACGCCGAAAAGGCTTATGAAAGTTTTAAACACGAAATCAATTTGATTAGCGCGGGAAGAGCAAATCCGCACATTTTAGATAAGATTATGGTCAACTGCTATGGCGTCGAAACACCGCTCAATCAAGTGGGAAACGTTGTTGTAACCGAAGCAAGAGTTTTGACAATATCGGTTTGGGATAAAAATTCTTTGAAAGAAGTCGAAAAGTCTATACTTGCCGCAAATCTCGGCGTTACGCCGACAAACGACGGCAAAGTTGTCCGCCTTGTTTTCCCTGAGCTTACCGAGGAGAAGAGAAAACTCATCGTTAAGGACATCAAAAATATCGGTGAAAACGGCAAAATCGGCATCAGAAACGCTCGCCGTGACGCTATGGACGAACTTAAAAAACTTCAAAAAGACAACGTTATCACGGAAGACGATTTGAAAGACTTTCAAAAGGACGTTGACAAAGTTATCGGCGAATATCTCGAAAAGCTCGAAACGAGCCTTAAAAAGAAAGAAACCGAAGTTATGTCGATTTAATCAAAAAGCGAGCGTTGCTCGCTTTTAATTTATAATCATAATAAATAAGAATAAGTCTTATAGTAAGAATAAACTTTACAGCAAGAGAATAAGTCTTATAGTTATAAAACAAGTTTTACAGTAAGAGAATAATCATAATAAATAAAATGATTACCGTAAGATAAATGTTTTAACAAACAAAGACAAGTCTTACTATATGATATAGTCTTGATAGGCAAAAACAAGACTTACAGAAAGAAAACAACCTCGATAAGAAAAAATAAGTCTTACATAAGAATAGGGCTTTTAAGTAAGAAAATAATCTTATCAAGCAAAAAATAATATTGCACTAAAAAGTTATATTGTTTTATAAAAATAAATTCTGAGTACAAATTAAAACTGTCGAATAAAGTTCGATTTTAATTTAGGTGTTACAAATGGAAAACAGAGCTACACACATTGGTTTGATAATAGACGGCAACAGACGTTGGGCAAAAAACAACGGCGTAAGCATTATGGACGGTTATAAGTCGGGACTTATCGCTTTGGAAAACGTTATACATCATTTTGCGGGAAGCGAAGTGAAGTGCATAAGCGTGTATGCGTTTTCAAGCGAGAACGCCAAACGTCCGCAAGCAGAAATAGACGCAATTATGAGTATAATCGGCGGATTTATCGATAAACACCCTAAAAACGTCGCATTGTCGTTTGTAGGCGACGAAAAGTATATTCCGAAAGAATTGCTCGAAAAGATTCATACTTTTGACAACGAGAACAAAGAGTTCGATATGTTGGTCAACATTTGCATCGGTTACGGAGCAAGAAACGACATTGTAAGGGGAGCGAGAAGACTTCTTGAAAGGTCAATCGATACTCTTGCGCTTTGTCAGGAAGAAGGGCTGTCGGAAGACGAAACGTCAAAACAAATCGACGCACTTTTTACGGAAGACGGTTTTAAGGCGTGTCTGTCTACTTCGTTTTTGCCGCCTCTCGATATGATAATCAGATTCGGCGGAGAAAGACGCCTTTCAAACTTTATGCTCTTCGAAGCGGCATATTCGGAAATCTATTTTTCGGATACACTTTGGCCTGACGCAACGTCTGCTGAAATCGAAGAGTTTATCGAAAGTTTCAAAAATACGAAAAGGAATTATGGTGAGTAAATGAAAACGTTTTTTATAAGAACCGCAACGGCGGTATTGCTTATCGGTTACGTTATCGGAATGCTTGTACTTGAATATTTTTTCAGCGCAAAATGCGGTTCGATTTTCGGCGATTTATTGATTTTGTCATTCGGTTTGCTTGCCCTTTATGAAATGTATAAATCGTTTGCAAAGGCCGAAATATACATGTTCAGATTGCCGTTGTTCGTACTCGGTGTTACGATGTATCCCGTGTTTTATCTTATGGAGCATTTTTGCGGAACGGGGCTTGTCGGATTGTTTATTTCATTCCTTTTCTCGGCGGCTCTTGCAATAGGAATGTTTGCGTTTTCTACGGACAGACCGCTCAGTGATTTGCTCTCAACGATATTTGCAATGGTTTATCCGTTTATGATGCTTGCAAGCGCATACGTCATATCGATAAGATATTGCGCAATATTCGCAATAGTATTTGCGGTGTTTATGCCTGTATTCTGCGACAGCATGGCGTATTGGGTCGGCTCGACGGTTAAAGGCCCTAAACTTTGTCCTAAAATTTCGCCTAAAAAGACTATATCGGGCGCAATCGGCGGACTTTTAGGTGCAATGATTGCCGCCGTTGCAATGTTCTTGTTCTTTGAATATTTCAACGTGCTTCCTAACATAGGGTACGTTCCGTTTACCGATACACCTTGGAAGTCTGCGCTTATATATCTCGCAATCGGATTTGTCGGAGGAATTGTTTCGCAAGTGGGCGACATCGCCGCAAGTAAAATTAAACGTTGCATAGGCGTCAAAGATTACGGCAATATTTTCCCGGGACACGGTGGAGCAATGGACAGAATAGACAGCATAATGTACACGCTTGTGCTTTTGCTCATTGCGTTTACGATTGTTTATTCTGTGTGATAAAATCGGTCGGCATTATTGCCGATTGATTTTTAATGGCAAGAATGCGATTTTTAAAACTAATAAAAATCGATTATGATAATGCTAATATTAACAATATCAAATTTAAAAAGCCAATATAAATTAAAGATAAATAATAAGAAAATAAAGAAAAGTCAATATCAAATTTAGAAATAATTGTGAAATAAAGAATATTGATAAAAAACATTATTAAAATTTTATAGGTATGAAAAGAGTTACTGTATTAGGTTCAACGGGTTCGGTGGGTAAACAAACGCTTGAAATCGTAAGACGGTTTCCCGATGAGTTTGAGATTGTCGGTTTGTCCGCGTTTTCAAACGGCGAACTGCTTACCGAACAAATAGAAGATTTTAATGCTAAATATTTTTATTTAGAAAACGGGGATATTTCGCCGTCAAACGGTGCGAAAAAGGTTCCGTCGCTTTCAGAACTTGCAAAAATAGAATGCGACCTTGTTGTTTGTGCCGTCACGGGACTTGCGGGGCTTGAACCTTCACTGTCTGCGCTTGCACAAGGTATAGACCTTGCTACTGCAAACAAAGAAGCGATGGTATGCGGCGGAAAGCTTATGTGGCAAGCCGCAAGAAAGAGCGGTGCGAACATTTTGCCTGTTGACAGCGAACATTCTGCGCTTTGGCAATGTATGTTCGGCGAGAAAAAAGAAAATCTCAAAAAAATGTACATAACCGCAAGCGGCGGAGCTTTGCGTGATAAAACGAAATCGGAAATCGAAAAAGTAAAAGCCAAAGAAGCTTTATATCATCCCGTTTGGAACATGGGAAAGAAAATCACCATAGATTCGGCGACTCTCTTTAACAAGGGTCTCGAAGTCATCGAAGCGGTTAATTTGTTTGAAATTTCGCCGGAGCAAGTGGAAGTTTTGTTGCATCCGCAGAGCATAGTTCACGCTATGTGTTCGTTTAAAGATAACTCGTTTAAAGCGTCGCTCGCCTATCCGGATATGCTTTTGCCGATAGAACTTGCAATGTTTTATCCAGACCGCGGTGAAAGGTGTATACAAAATCTCGATTTCGTCAGAATAAGATCGCTTGAGTTTTTTGAAGTTGACAACGACAGGTTTCCGTGCTTAAAAATCGCTTTAAATGCATTGAAATGCGGACAGGGCGCTTGTTGCGCAATTTCGTCGGCTGACGAGTCTTTGGTCGATAAATATTTGCGAGATGAAATTAAATTTTATGACATTTCCGATAATTTGCAAAAAGTATTGTACAAATTCGCAGATAGTAGTATAGATTGCTTGGCTGATGCGTTTGAAATCGATAAACAAGTAAAAGCATATTTAACAGAAACGCTATAAAGAAACACGATATAAAAATAAACGAGTACAATTCGTCAATAAATTTAAAGAATTGTTTTTGTTAAGATATTTTTTGCTATAACTTACTTTTGTGTTTTTTAATAAGTTTCAATAAAATTGTGAAGTTAAATTGTAAAGTAGTTATATCGATAAAGTTATTTAGGAGCGGACATAGCTTTGGTTTTATCATAAACAATCGGAAAACGGTTTTAACGGACGGGTTTAAAAAAATGCGTTTGTTTACGATGATATTTATGCGTTAAGAATTTGCGAGTTCCTAAAATTTAAATTAAAATAAAACTTTGAATTTTGACAATAATATAACTGTGACTCTTTTTGCTATTTGTTTGCCGACCGTGGCAAGCGATAAAATGCAGAGCGGTTATAAAATTATAATTATCAAATATAATAAAGTGCTATGAATTTAAGTTTTGTTATATCTGCAACGGCTGCCGAAGTCTTTACCTATATCGGTTACGTTTTGCTTGCGATACTTGCTCTTATGGTGATGATTGTAATTCACGAATCGGGGCATTATTTAGCAGGAAAAATGTTAGGCTTTAAAATTGAAGAATTTGCCATAGGCTTCGGACCTGCGATATTTAAAAAGAAATTAAAAAGCGGCGAGCAGTTTTCTTTGCGCCCCATTCCCGTGGGCGGCTTTTGTTCGTTTAAAGGCGAGGACGAAGAAAATCCCGACCCCGAAGCGTTTAACAATCAAAAGCCGTGGAAGCGACTTATAGTGCTTTTTGCAGGCGCATTTTTCAACTTTTTGTCATCGATATTTTTCATTACGCTTTTCTTTGCAATTTACGGACAGGTTTTGCCTGTCGTTAAAGAAGTTAAAATTTCGGACAGCGGTTACGAAACGCCGTTTAAGGAAGGCGACGCCATTCTTGCCATAAACGGCAAGCAAGTAAATATTATGCTTTCCGAAGACGTTGAACTTGCTTTTTCAAAAGCAGGCGACGTTGCGACTTTCAAAGTTTTGCGGAACGGAAAAGCCGTTAAGTTCGAAGCGAAGAAAGATTATTTTAAAGTTTTTCAAGAAGGCGATTTGATTGTAAAAATCAACGATACCGAACTTAGCAAGGATAATTACATCGACCCTTACGAAAATCCGCAAAAAATAGAAGACTTTTTACCTGAGAACGCAAAAGAAGCGTCGTTTAAAGTTCTGCGCGGAGAAAGCGAAGTGAGTTTTACGGCGCAAAGAACCGAAAACGAAAGTTGGTGTTATAAAGGCTACGGAGTAACGAGGGGAATCGGCGTTACAAAACTGCCGTTTTTCAGAGCACTCGGAAGGTCGTTCGGTTTCGCCTTTTTCGTTGTGTTTAAAATTCTTGCGAGTCTCGGCGCGCTTTTAACGGGCAAAGTGGCTTTGTCCAGTGCGGGCGGAACCATAACCGTTGTAAAGACGATTGCCGAATCAACGATGATGAGTTTTTCAAATCTTCTTTACGTCGTGGCGATTGTTTCGGCAAACCTTGCCGTTATGAACTTGTTGCCTATTCCTGCGCTCGACGGCGCGCGAATGGTGTTTACCGTCATCGAATGGATACGAGGAAAGCCGCTCAACAGAAAAGTCGAAGGTATTATTCATACTGTGGGGCTAATTTTGCTGTTGGTGCTTGCCGTATTCCTTGACATTTTTCATTTGGTGAGTTAAGTTTAAATTATGAAAAAAATATCCGTAAACTGTGGCGGAGTTATTATCGGCGACGGCTCGATAAGTATTCAGTCGATGACCAATACGAAAACCGAAAACGTTTCCGCCACCGTTAAACAAATCGAAGAACTTCAAAAGGCGAAATGCGATATCGTAAGAGTTACGGTAAACGACGAAGCCGCGGCAAAAGCCTTAAAAGAAATAGTAAAAAACGTGACGGTTCCTATCGTTGCGGATATACATTTCAATCCGTCGCTTGCCGTTAAGGCCGTCGAAGCAGGGGCGCATAAAGTTCGGATAAATCCGGGAAATTTTCCAATCGGAGAATTGAAAACGCTTGTCGACGTTTGCTTGGAAAGAAACGTGCCGATAAGAGTTGGCGTAAATGCAGGTTCTATTGCAAAGCAATATAAAAACCTTCCGATTTGTGACGGGCTTGTAAGCAGTGTGCTTGACAGCGTAAAACGCATCGAAGATCTCGGTTTTGGACAAATGGTCTTGTCGGTAAAGTCGTCGGACGTCAGAACTTGCATAAAGGCATACGAAAAACTTTTTGAAACATCTCGTTATCCGCTTCATATAGGAATTACCGAAGCAGGAACTTTTGAGAGCGGATTGATAAAAAATTCGATAGGGATAGGGGCGTTGCTTTTAAAGGGAATAGGCGACACCGTGCGTGTTTCGCTAAGCGACGAACCCGTAAAAGAAGTATATGCCGCGCGTAAAATTTTATCGGCGCTCGGAATAAAGAAAGAGTTTGAAGTCATTGCTTGTCCTACTTGCGGACGCACTTCAATCAACGTGTCGAAATTTGCAAAAGCGATTGAAAACGAATTTTGCGACTGCAAAACGCCTTTGAAAGTAGCCGTAATGGGATGTGTGGTCAACGGCATAGGCGAAAGCGAAGGCGCAGACGTGGGAATCGCCGGCGGAAAGGAAAAATCGGTTATTTTTGTTGACGGAAAAGCTGTTGACACTGTTTCAAACGACGTCGCTTTCGAGTGTCTGAAAAAGCGCATAATTGAAAAAATCGACGCTTTTAATCGTTAAGTAAAGCGTGCTAAGTAGCCATAGGTTGCGTTTATAGATAATGTTATAGCACCGATATACGATCTGTTACAATGTAAGGTATGTGTTACAGTGTATAATAACTGCATATTGTTATACAGATATATCACACCTACAAATATACATATACATACATAAAAAACGAAATTTTGGAGCAAACGATGAAGGAAAACAATTTTGTAGAATTGTTCAAGGGAAAAACAAAAAACAAATATCCTATGCTCAATTTCAATAAGTGTACTTATTATGAGCAAAGGCGGCTTTTAGTCGTCAATTTTACCGTTTCGGCTTATGAAATCAGCTTAATCACAGAAAGCGACGAAGAAGAAATACGAAAAATAATTATGGAGATTTTCCCCGACATAAACGTTGAAGTGCAGTTTTCGAGAACGATTGCCGATGCCGGCGTTATAGTTACGAAAATTTATCAATATCTCAACGAAAATTATCCTTTCTATTTCAAACAAATGAAAAAAAATTCGGTTAAGGCAGAAAGTCAGGCAGCAAGCGACGTGAGTAAATCTATCGGTGTGACAGTAACAGTAGAACTTGAAAGCACGCTGTATAAAATGTTGAGCGATAAGAATATCGACGAAGAACTTGAAGACTACGTCGGAAAGAATTTTGCGTGCGACTGCGAAGTCAAACTCGTCGAAGTCCCGAACAGTGACGATGCAAATGAAATTCAGCTTGAAAACAACGTCGTTTATTCAAATGCAAAACTAATCGAAGTAACCGAAGGAAAAAAGCTTTATTCTAAATTTAAAGGCGGAACAATCGGCAATTTGCCTTCTTACATATCCGAAATTAAAGAGCCGATTGAACGCATTACGCTTTGCGGCAAGGTTGCAAACGTAACGTCAAGGGAATACGCAAACAAAAGGTTTGACCCGACCGTTCCCGATTCACCCGAAAAACTCAAACTTTATAAATGGACTTTGAACGATACGACAAAGTCTATCGATTGCATCGCATTTCCGAATGTTAAGCAAGAAAAAATGCTTGACGCGCTTTATGACGGAATGCACGTTTTGTGTTTCGGTGACGTAACCGAAAGCAAGTTCGGCGGACTGCAATATACGGTTAACGCAATTTCCATGGCTGAAATAAATTTTGATTCGATAAAGAATACCGACATGTCTAAACCTGTGCAAAAGTATTATCGCATCGTTCAGCCAAAACCGTACGTCAGAGAAAAACAGGCGAGTCTGTTCGACGTCGACGCGCCGCCTGCAAGCGAGCTTATCGGCAATTCTTACGTCGTTTTCGACCTTGAAACTACGGGGCTCGGTCAGGATGCGAAAATCGTCGAAATCGGCGCGGCAAAAATCGAAAACGGGGTGATAACCGAAACTTTTGAAACGCTTGTAAATCCCGATATGCCGATACCGCCCGAAGCGTCGAGAGTAAATAACATAACGGACGATATGGTTTGCGACGCTCCGAAATTCGAAGCGATAGCGCACGATTTTTTCAAGTTTACAAGAGGGTCTTCGCTTGTCGCTCACAATATCGGATACGACTTTCCTATTTTGTCGAGAGAATCGAAAGAATGCGGTTATATTTACAATAACGAACTTATCGACACGCTTGCGCTTGCAAGGCAATACGTCAAAGGCACAAGAGTTTTTAATCTTGAAAGCCTTTCAAAAATGCTCGGTTTTAATCACGAAAACGCTCATAGAGCTTTATCGGACGTCATTGCTACCTGCGATTTATTTATGTACATATGTGAACTTAAAGACAAAAATAAGGGTGGAAACGTGTAATAAGCAAATAGCGTTTAACTTTGCTGTAAGTTTTTAAAAGTGCTTTAAAATGCTTGCCAAAAGGATAAATAGATAGTATTATATATATGCTTAGATAATGATTTACTTAGAGTGAGCCTTGGCTCACTCAATTTTTTATAAGCGTTTGGCGAATGCTAAAGGAAACGAAATGAACGAATTGCTCGAAAAAGTTAAAACCGCAATCAATCCGATTGCCGATAATCTCGGCGTTGAAATTGTCGACGTCACTTTCACGAAAGAATATAACAAACTCAATTTAAACGTGTTTTTATACAAAAAAGGCGGAATAAATCTTGACGATTGCGAAAATTTTCACAATGCGTTGGATGTACCTCTTGCCGAGCTCGAAAGCGAGTTTCCGAACGATTACGTTTTAAACGTTTCTTCGTCGGGACTTGACAGACCTATCGTCACAAACGATGATTTCAGACGCAGTCTCGATACGGAAATCGAAGTGTTTTTAAAAGACGGCGAAAAGGGCAAAAATGCGGTTAGAGGAACGCTTGTTTCGTATAACGATGAAGAAATTACGGTTTCTTCAAACGAAAAAGGACAAATTAAAAAATTTAATATATTAAGACAAAATATCCGTAAGGCTCAGCCTTGGATAAAGTTTTAGGAGGAAATATGGTCAACAAAGAATTCTTCTCGGCGCTTGACGCTCTCGAGAAAGAAAGAAGAATTTCAAAGGAATCACTCATTGAATCGCTTGAAGCCGGTATGATTTCCGCTTTCAAGAAAGAATATGGCGAAACCAGAAATATTTCGGTAAACATCGATGAAGCAAAACACTCGATTAAAGTGTATTCATATAGAACGGTTGTCGAAAACGACGACGTAGTTGAAGATTACGATAAGGAAATCACGCTCGAAGAAGCTCGCGAAATTAAACCTTCATACAACGTCGGCGATACCGTCATCGAGGAAATTCCGCCGGAAGAATTTTCGAGAATTGCCGCGCAAACCGCAAAGCAAGTTATTCTTCAACGTCTTAACGATATTAAAAAGGATATGGTTGTGAACGAAATGAACGACCATCAAGGCGAAATCGTTTCGGCGGTTATCAGAAGAATCGAGCAAGGCACGGTTTACGTTGAAATTACGTCGAATCAAATGGAAGGCGTACTTATGCTTCAAGACCAAATTCCGGGCGAGAGATACGAAATTAACGATACGATTAAAGTCTATCTCAAAAAAATCAGAACTTCGGCAAAGGGCGCGCAAGTCGTTGTGTCTAGAGCTTCGGCAGGACTTGTAAGACGTTTGTTTGAAAACGAAGTTCCTGAAATCAAGGCAGGACTTATCCAAATTAAATCTATCGTCAGAGAAGCAGGGTTCAGAACGAAAATCGCCGTTTATTCGGAAGATCCGAACATCGATGCGACGGGAGCTTGTATCGGCAATAAGGGCGTCAGAGTAAACGAAATCGTCGGCGAACTCGGCGGCGAAAAAGTCGACGTCATTCTTTGGTGCGAAGATCCGCTTGAATATATCGCAAGAGCGCTTTCTCCTGCGCAAGTCCTTATGGTTCGTTGCGTTGAAGACAACAAAACCGCAACGGTTATCGTACCTGACGACAAGCTCAGCCTTGCAATCGGTAAGAGCGGTCAAAACGCAAGACTTGCCGCAAAGCTTACGGGTTGGAAGATAGACGTTAAACCTCAATCAAGTCTCGGAGCTATCGAAAACGAAGAACAAGAATAATTATGGCAAGAGCAAAAAATGTCAGAATGTGCGCTTGTTGCCGAGTCAGGCTCGATAAAAGCGAGCTTATCAAAGTTTCTAAGGTCGGCGACAAGTACGAAATAAATTATAGGGGCAACAGCGACGGAAAGAGCGTTTACGTTTGCAAAGATTGCCTTCCGAAAGTAATTGACAAGCATTTGCTTAACAGAGCTTTCAAAAAAGAGCTTGACGGCGAAGTTTATTCGACGCTTAAAGATTATGAATAGACAAAAAATCGTTACCTATTTAGGTTTTGCCCAAAAAGCGGGTAAAGTCGTTATGGGCGCAGACAATATAACGAAAAAGAAAAAACGCTATCCGCTTATATTGATTTGCGACAGCGCGTCTGAAAGAACAAAAAAAGAAATATTGAATTTCGGCGGCGCAAGCGTGTTCGAAGTAAGCAACGTTGCCGAACTTACAAACAAACAAGGGTGTAAGGTTATAGCCGTTGTCGACGAAAACTTGGCAAATGCAATTATAAACGAATTATCACAAAAATAACGAGGTGTGTATGAGCGAAACAGCTGAAAACAAAACTGATAATGCAGAAATTAAAAACGGACTTGATAGATATAAGGACAACGTTTTACCGAGTCTTATTTCTGACGTTGCGAGCTTAAAAACTAAGGCACGCAACTTGCTTGATGCTGTCAACAAAAAGAAGGAGAGCTTTGCGGCAAAAGCGACCGTAGAAACAGTCGAACCTGTCGTCAAAAAAGACGAGAGCAAATCGGAGAAAAAAGTCGAAAAGACCGTTTCTAAGGTTGAAGAAACAAAACCTGCCGCCAAAAAAGCGGAAACCGCCGGCGAAGTAAAAGAAACGCCTAAAACGGAACCGAAACGCGAAGCTGTAAAGGAAGAAAAACCGGCGGCAAAAGTCGCGGCAAAGACGGGCAACGTTCCGCATAGAACTTTTGCTATCGAACCGGAGCGTGAAAAGCCTGTTTTCAACGAACCGCGTCGAATTTATATTCCGCCTGAAAAGCCGAAGCCACAAGAAAAGAAAAACGTTCAAACGAGAGTTTTTGACAATACGCAAAGACCTTACGGAAACAGAAATCAAAACGGCAACGGTCCGCGTCCGCAATTTAATCAAAACGGCGGAGGGGGCAGACCTCAAGGACCAAGACCTAACAACGGCGGCTATACGGCGCCTGCTGTTATTCCGTCAAACAATAACAAACCGCAACAAAAGCGTAAGACAACCAATTTTGCCGCCGACGATAAAAAGGCAATGTCAAGATATGAGTTGTCTAAGAAGGGCTTTGCCGATTCTCAACGTCAAGATTTCAAGCGTGGCGCAACCATAACGGACAGCCAAGACTACGAAATGGATACGAGAATCAGGGGACAAAGAACTAAAAAGAACGATGTTCCTAAGGCTCAAGCCATAAAAATCGACCACGCTGTTGTCAATTCGGAAGTCTTTTCAATCAAATTGCTTTCGGAAAAAATCGGCAAGACGGGGACGGAAATCATCAAACAACTTTTTGTTTTGGGTATAATTAAAACGATTAACGAAAACATCGATTTCGAAACGGCTTCGCTTGTTGCAAGCGAACTCGGCGTCGAGCTCGAATTAAAGCTCGATAAAACGCTCGAAGATACCATAAACGAGCAAAATATCGATTCGGCGGACAGCCCTGAATCGCTTAAACCGAGACCGCCGATTGTTACCATTATGGGACACGTTGACCACGGCAAAACGTCGCTTCTCGACTATATCAGAAAGACAAAGGTCGTAAGCGGCGAAGCAGGCGGTATTACGCAACACATCGGCGCGTATACGATTAAAGTCAAAGGTCAACAAATTACGTTTATCGACACTCCGGGACACGAAGCGTTTACCGCTATGAGAGCAAGGGGCGCGCAAGTCACAGATATAGCCGTATTGGTTGTTGCGGCTGACGACGGCATTATGCCGCAGACGGTCGAAGCAATCGACCACTCGAAGTCGGCAGGTGTTCAAATGATTGTCGCCATAAACAAAATCGATAAACCTACCGCAGAACCGGATAAGATTTTGCAACAACTCACCAACTACGATATTTTGGCTGAGGCGTGGGGCGGTACGACTCCTGTTTGTAACGTTTCGGCAAAAACGGGTGAAGGAATCGAAAACCTTCTCGAAACCATCTTACTTGTTGCCGAAATGCAAGAACTCAAAGCAAATCCCGACAGAAAAGCAAAGGGTACAATTATCGAAGCTCGTCTTGACAAAGGTAAAGGCCCTGTTGCAACCGTACTTGTCGAAAAAGGTACTCTTAAAGTCGGCGACGTCGTTGTTGTCGGCACTGTAATAGGTAAAATCAGGGCAATGATTGACGACAGCGGAAGAGCAATCAAAGCAGCCGGACCGTCAACTCCTGTTTCGGTAACGGGCTTTGACGAGGTTCCTAACGCAGGCGACGTTCTTAACGTTGTTGACGATGAAAGATTTGCTCGTCAACTTGCCGACGAAAGAAAATCGATTCATGCGGTTGTCGAAGACAATGCTAAAAAGCGTCTTTCGCTTGATGACTTTATGAAGAAAGGCTTTAAAGAATTGCCTATTATCATTAAAGCCGACGTTCAAGGTTCTTTGGAAGCGTTAAAACAATCGATATTGAAACTCAACGATTCGCCTGACAATGAAGAAGTCGAGATTAAAGTTATACACGGCGGCGTCGGCGGAATTAAAGAATCCGACGTTATGCTTGCCGATACGACGGGAGCAATTATTATCGGATTTAACGTCAGACCTGACGCAAACTCAAAAACTCTTGCCGAAAAGGAACACATCGACATCAGATGCTATCGTATAATTTACGACGCAATCAACGATATCGAAAAGGCTATGAAAGGCTTGCTTGATCCTGTATTTAAAGAAGTCGTTTTGGGTAGCGCAGAAGTCCGTGAGCTTTTCAAGGTGTCAAAAGTCGGCACGATTGCAGGTTGTCACGTTCTTGACGGCAAAATTTTGCGTAGCGCAAAAGTCCGTGTCGTTCGCGACGGAACAATCGTTGTAGAAAGCACTATCGCATCTCTTAAACACGAAAAAGACGACGTTAAAGAAGTTAGCAAAGATTATGATTGCGGTATGTTGATTGACAATTTCAACGACGTTAAGGTCGGCGACGTTATCGAAGCGTTCCGTATGGAACAAGTTAAATAAGCTAAAATGTTTAGCTTAACAAGTGGGGAAATATGGGTAGAATTGAAAGAGTAAACAGCGAACTTCAAAAACAAATATCTTACGTTATCGATTATGAGCTTAAAGATCCTCGCATATCTGTCGGAATGATTTCTATCACCAGAGTAAAAACTACTCCCGACTTAAAATATGCAAAGGTTTATTTGAGCTTTTATACCGACGATAAGGCAAAACAAAAGGAATCGCTTGATATAATCTCGAAAGCAAACGGCTTTATAAGAAATCAGCTTAAAGATAGAGTGCAAATGCGCCTTTTACCGGAACTTCATTTTGTGGTTGACGATTCCATTCAATACGGAATGAAAATCGACAAAATTTTGAAGGAACTTAATATCGAGCCTGTTTCCGACGATAACGACGGTGAAAACAAATGATTAAGAAAAACGATTTTGAGAATTTATCGCAAAAAATAGAAAGAGCAAAAACTATTGCTCTTTTTTGCCATATAAGTCCGGACCCCGACACGGTTTGTTCGGCTTTTGCAATGAAAATCGCGCTCAAAAAACTCGGGAAAATAGCCGAAGTTTTTTGTGACGACCTTATACCTGACAATCTCGATTTTATTTTGTCCGATGAAAATATGTCAAAGGCAAGCGATTTGATGTATGATCTTGCGATAGGTATCGATTCAAGTGATTTACAAAGAATAGGCGAGTGCTACAAAGTTTTCTTATCTGCCAAAGATACGGCGGCGATTGACCACCATAAAAGTCACGTAGCTTTTTCGAATCTTACGATTTTAGACGAAAACCGTTCGTCTTGTAGTGAAATAATTTTTGATTTTTTAAAGTTTATGAAGCTGCTTGACGATAAAACTGTTCAACTGCTTTTTGCCGGCATGATTGCTGACAACGGTTGTTTCCAATATTCGAGCGTAACGAAAGAAACCCATAAAACGGCGGAAGAAATGTATGATTTTAATTTTGATAAAGATGAAACCATTTATAATATTTTTCGTCGCAAGAAATGTAACGTTTTCAATTTAACGAACAGGGTACTGGCTAAAAGCAAATTTTACGAAGACGGCAAAGTCGCAATTGTGCGAATGATGAAAGAAGACTTTGAAGCAACCGATACGACTATTGCAGATACGAGCGGAATTATTGCTCAACTTATCAACGTTGACGGTGTCGAAATTGCATACGCTGTAAGTCAAGTCGCCGAATATAGCCATAAAGTTTCGATAAGAACAAAAAAATACGTTGACGCAAACGAATGCGCGGCTTGCTTCGGCGGTGGCGGGCATTCGAGAGCGGCAGGTTGCAGAATAAGCGGACATATCGAAGACGTTTGCGATAAACTATTAAAAGTGGCGAGAGACAGGCTTTTATGAACGGAGTAGTATGCATAAATAAGCGTAGCGGAATGACTTCGAGCGACGTCGTGGTGAAGGTCCGCAATGCGCTTTCAAAGGCCACAGGCGAAAAGCAAAAAGCAGGGCATTTCGGAACGCTTGATCCTGACGGCATGGGCGTGCTTGTAATCGGCATCGGAAATTCGGCAAGACTTTTCGACTATACGCTAAACAAGCAAAAAACATACAGAGCGTGTTTTGTGTTCGGCTCTGAAACCGATACGCTGGATGCTTCGGGCGAGGTAGTTGCTACGTCGGACGTAATTCCGTCTGTTAGCCAAGTTAAGGACGTTTTGTCGCAAATGCAAGGAAAGCAAATGCAAATGCCGCCGAAATACAGCGCGTTGTCGGTTGGTGGGGTCAAGGCATATAAATTGGCTAGGTCGGGCAAAGACGTGGAATTGTCACCGCGAGAAATCGAGATATTCGAAATAAAAATGAACGAAAATTTTCTATCGGAAAATTCAAACGAATTTGAGTTTACGATACGTTGCTCTTCTGGAACTTATGTCAGAAGTATTGCAAGAGATATGGCGAAAAAGCTCGGAACGCTCGGCTATATGAAATACATAATTAGAGAACAAAGCGGAACGGTCAATATTTCGGATTGCATTACGCTTGAAGAATTCTTAAATTCTCCGATTGACAATGTCAAATCGAACGAAATTATGTTAAAAGATTATGAACATTATGAGCTTGAAAATCAGTTCAGGGAAAAGGTTTTAAACGGTGTAAGGCTAAAAATCGAAGATTTGCCGACGGGAATTTTTGTTTTGACTATTGATGGTGCTAATTTTGCTATGGCTGAAAAGGTGGATGGGTGTTTAAAAATTCGCACTCGAATTTAATGCCGTAAAACAACTATAAACCTAATATAATTATCTTAATCGGCGACGATGTGTGATGTGCGCGTGGGTCAGAGTTTGATATATGACTTCAAAAAGCCTGCCATAAAAGAGATGGAATGACAATTTAAACTTGTAAATGCCATAAGATTTTAAACTATCTTATGTGATAATTACAAGAAATAAATCAATAAAATAGCAAACAATGCTTAAAGTATTATAAAAAACTTGCTTTTATATAGTACTTGACTTAATTTTAATAATCGAATAGGTGTATATGACGATAAACGATATATTTCAATCTGACAGAAAAAAACCGATAGTAATAGCTCTCGGCTTTTTTGACTGTGTGCATATCGGTCATAGAAAACTTATTGAAGAGACAAAGCAACTTGCAAAAAAGATGAAGGCCGAAAGCGCAGTCTTTACGTTTAATACGAAAGAAAGTAAATTCAAAAAGTCTAACGAAATATACAACTTTTTTGAAAGAGAATACATTCTTGAGGAGTTGGGCGTTGATAGAATTGTCTACGCTTCGCTTAATGAAGAATTCGCTTCGCTTAGCGGAGACAGTTTTTTGAAGTTGCTGTTTAAAAATTTTCACATAGTGGGAATCGTATGCGGCGCCGATTATCGCTACGGAAGAAGCGCGAATAGCAATGTTAGCGATTTGGCAGAGTTTGCCGCAGGCTACAACGCAAAAGTGATTATCGAGAATTTTGTTACTTATGAAGGCGAAAAAGTTTCGACGACTATGCTTGCGGACATCTTGTCGTATGGTGATTTAAGCGTTGCTAATAAACTTTTGGGCGAGCCGTATTTTATATTAAATAAAGTCGAGAGCGACTTTAAACGCGGCAGAAAATTCGGGTGTCCGACTGTCAATGTTCACGTTGATAACAAAGTTAAGCTTCGAGACGGCGTTTACGCAACGGCTTTTGAATTTGAAAAACAAAAATATGCGTCGATAACAAACGTCGGAACTAAACCTACGTTTAATGACTCAAATTATACCGTAGAAACCCATGTTTTAAACTTTAACAGGGAAATTTACGGTGAACTTGTAAAAGTAAGTTTTTTAAAATATATTCGTCCGATAAGGAAATTTTCATCGGCTGACGAGCTTAAAAAACAAATCGATATCGATGCGGAAGTCGCACAAAGAATATTTGATTCGGGAGAAAACAAATGATAAAATTCGGACCGTCCGGGAATTCGGAAAGTTTTGTAAATGAAGGACATAAATCTACTTTTGAGGCGTTTGAATGGCTTAAAACCCGAGAATTAGAACTGTTTGAGTATTCGTTCGGGCAAGGTGTGAGAATAGGTATGGCGACAGCCGAGACGTACGGGAAAGAGGCTGCAAGGTGTGGCATCGAAATAAGCGTGCATGCACCGTATTTTATCAATTTTGCAAATCCGGATCCCGAAAAAATAAACAATTCGGTCGGTTATGTTTTGAGTTCGCTTGCGGCGCTTAAAGCGTTTGGGGGGAAAAGATGTGTTTTTCACCCGGGAAGCGAGGGTGGAGCCGATAGAAAGGATGCGTTTTCTCGCACTATAAAAGGCGTCGAGTTGCTTTCTCAAAAAAAGCACGACGCAGGCTTTGGCGATTTGTTGATTTGTCCTGAAACTATGGGAAAACAAGCGCAAATCGGAACTGTTGAAGAAATAATCGAACTTTGCAATATCGATTCGAGCATATATCCTTGTATCGATTTCGGACATATCAACGCGAGAGAATGTGGGGCTTTAAAAACCAAGGACGATTATAAACGCATAATAGATAAATTGATTAGCGGAGTTGGTGAAGAAAAAGCGTCGAATATGCACGTTCATTTTTCAAAAATCGAATACGGAGCGAAAGGTGAAAAAAGACATTTGACGTTTGCCGACACAAAGTACGGCCCTGAGTTCGAGCCGCTTGCCGAAGTTTTTGCGGAATATAAATTTTCGCCGCATATTTTGTCCGAGTCGGCAGGAACGCAAGCGGAAGATGCCGCGTGTATGAAGCGTATGTACTTAAATGCCGCAAAAAGGTTAAATGGTTAAAATGATAAAAAACATATTCTTCGATATCGATGAAACGTTGCTGGATTTTTCAAAATCCGAAAGAGTTGCTTTAACGGGTGCTTTGGAAAGTTTTTGTATTGAGTCATCCGATGCGATTTTAAAAAGATATTCCGAAATCAATTTGCAACAGTGGAAACGCTTAGAACGCGGTGAAATTACGCATTATGAAGTAAAAATCAATCGTTTTAAACTCTTATTTGAAGAATTTGGCGTTTTAAACGTAGAACCTGAAGATATAACAAAGGCTTATGAGTCTAGGCTGGGTGATTGTGCGTTTTTGATTGACGAAGCGCAGGAAGTGGTTCAAAAGTTGTCAAACGACGGCTATCGATTGTTTGTTGTGACAAACGGAACGGCGCACGTTCAAAGAGGCAGATTGAAACACGTTGGATTATTCGATTTATTTGAAAATATATTTATCTCGCAAGATTTAGGCGTAAACAAGCCTGATATTGCGTTTTTTGAAAAAGCGGCGGCATCGATTGACGGCTTTGCTAAAAATGAAACGTTGATAGTCGGGGATAGCCTGACTTCTGATATGAAAGGCGGAAAGTGCTTTGGTTTAACTACTGTTTGGTTTAATCGAACTTTCTTGACTGACGGTTATCTTGTGGTTAAAAACGAAAAAACCGAGTTAAATGCCGTAAGTGTCGATAGCTTGAAAAACAAATCGAATTTTGAAGAAAATTTATCGGGCGTATTATTGGATGACGAGCTTTCAAGGCTCTTATACGTTGATTATCAAATTTCAAGATTGTCTCAATTGGAATTGCTTTTATCTGATTTGAATTGTCCAAATTAAACGGGCAAAATTAGCATTTCGGGTCAGGATTGACGTTTTATAAAACTTAAAACTTGATTTTATTACATATCGGTTTTGTCGTTGTTACGGTTTTCGTTATACTCATTTTCTGATTTTGGGCTTTTTTCATTAATTTCTGCGTCGTCGTTTTTGTCGGTTAAATCGTCCTTTGAAATGCTTTTGTTCTTAATTTTAACGCTACTTTCTTCGCCTTTGACAAGTCGTACAATATTCTTTCGGTGTTTTAATATGACGATAATTGCCGTTAGGGCAGACAATGAAAATTCTATTGCGAAATGAACGTTAAATGATTTGAAAATTGCGGTGTATACGATATAGCCGATTAGATATGCGACGCAACTGAGCATCGAACCGAGCGACGCTTTCTTTGTAATTATGACAATAACGGCAAAGCATGCAAGGGCGATAACTACGATAATCGGATGTAGAAGCATTAAACTTCCTGCATAGGTTGCTACGCCTTTTCCGCCTTTGAATTTGAAAAGCACGGGAAACATGTGACCCAAAACGCAAAAGAGCGACGATACGCAAAGTCCGTAAGTCGTAAGGTCGGAACGATATCCTTGTTTGACGCAGAGATAAAAGAATAAAATTGTAAAGCCGCTTGCGGCAATAGCTTTTGAGAAATCGAGCAGCAGTGTAATTATTGCGGTTTTTGCGCCGACGGTACGCAAAACGTTTGTCGAACCTGCGTTTCCGCTTCCTTTTTCACGAATATCGAATTTTGCAACTGCTTTAACTATGATTATGCTAAAATTTAAACTTCCTAATAAATAGGCAACGATTATGGTTAAAACAAAAGATAATGCTAACATTTTTCACCTTAAATTATTATGAATGGGCAACTGTGTTGCTCAAGCGTTTGAGTATGTCTTTTGTTGTTGATGCTATTTAACAAATCACCGTTCACTGTGTGAAAATGATTGGTTTATTAAACTAATTAAATTATTTGGTGGCTGTTTTTACCAAATTACCAAAGTTGTTTTTTTTGTTAAGAATTCTGCCGTTTAATTGTTTTGGCTTTAAATCGAAACTATAAGACGGTCAAAATCTCACTAATATCTCACTAATATTGTTTAAGTGTAAAAAACAAAGCTTTATACAATAAAGCATTATTTTTTTCTTAAATGTAATACGAAATGCCTGGAAAACTCTTTAAAATCTCCGTTTGGCAAAATTTCGGTTGTTTCGATTTCTTTAATCGGTGCAATGAATTCGAAATCGTTAGAGAATAATCTTTTTATATCGTCTAAATTAACGTAGAAATGCGGAACGTCAATTTCAGATTCTTTTCCGTCGATATAGATAGAATTTTCGTCTATTCGGCGAGTAGGGGCTTCGGGGCTTGAAAACGTCCAGCTATTTTTTGAAATCATGGTGAAATAAAATTCTCCGCCGCTTCTTAAAACCCTTTTAATTTCGCTAAGGACGGTATCAAAACCTTTTGTGTCTGTATGATAAATTACGTTGTATGAAAAAACTGCGTCAAAGTTGTTGTCGTCAAACGGCAACTTCAACATATTTGCTTGGCGAACATCGATATTAAGATTGTTTTTGTCGGATATTTCTTTGAGACGATTTACTGCGTATTCTGAAATGTCTATTCCGCTAACGTCAAAGCCTTTTTGAGCGAAGAAAATAGAGTGTCTACCAAGTCCGACGCCCAAATCTAAAATTTTTTTAAAACCTTTTTGCTTAAAATGCTCCGATAGAAAATAAACGTCGTTATCGGGTATCAGCCAATAATTATCTTTGTTTTCTTTCCAGTCCCAACCTTTACAAATCATACGACCTCCGTATGTTTATATAATACTATATTTACCAAAAAATTACAATACAAAAACAATACAAAGTGCAATATAAAAATTTGACGTTACATCGAATCACGCTAAAAATATTTTAACAAAATAAAAAATATAAAAATTAAAACATTTATACTGAATGCTAAAAATTATTTTTTCTATCGCAAAACGAGCTGTGCGGATAGGTTGACTGGAAAACGCGCCGAAATGTGGTGTGAATCAAATAGTGTTGATTATCATAATGGGTACTTATGTTGAAACAGTAATGTATCTGAAATTATTCTAAATTATAGGGCTAATTAAAATTTTAATAAATCGATTAAATATCAAATCTGACAAAATAATTGGATGTATTTATAAATGAAAACTGAAAGATTTGAAAGTAAAAAAATACCTTTTAGCTGATTTAAATCTCAAATTTCAAGTTGTTTAAAACACTGTTTTTGTTGCGATTGGCTTATCTTGAAGATGTCTGAAACTGCCATTTATTGTTTAATTTGTTCAAAAAGTATTCTAAAAATTGGACAATTTCATAATAATTTTATTTAAGTATTCTACAAAACGCAGTTTAGTAGAATACTTGACGATGTAAAGGTGTGGAAATTCTGTAAAAATGGCGGTCAGTTATTTATTTGCAATGTAGCTGTAAAGAGTTCCTAAAGCACACCAGAAAGCACACCCGTAAGTTAATTTCTAAGTGAATTAGGTTATTTAAAAAGACAAAAAATCAACATTTTTTAAGAAGTGCAGAAGAAAAAAGAAGTCCGGATTATATATTGAAAAAGCAGTTTTGATGTTAAGTCGGTAAGGTAAGGTGGGTTGTGCATCCAGCTTTTGTTTAAGCATGTGAAAACAACAAAAAATCAATTAGCTAATTATTAAAGTTCGAGCTTTGACATTTGGTCAAAAAGCAAAAGCGAAGGAAAGGGACTATGGGCTTGGTTGTGAGTGCTAACTTTGCGATTTCTTGCGTATTGTGTTGTGTTTTGAGTCGGCTGAGTTGCTTTGCGTTTTGGGCAAGTATCTAAAAAAAGCCAAATTTCGTTCGTTATTCGTTAATTTAAAACAAGAAATACGGGTGTTAAATCCGACTTTTACATTTAAATTTAATATTGGCGCTGAGAGCACAATTTATCGATACGTTGATAATTTTATTGATAAATTCACGGATTAATTCACACGACAAGCAAACTCCGTTTGGCATTTAAGTCGAATTTTTACGCTTTGACCATGAGACATCATTACGCGTCGCGACGTTGTCGCGACGTTGCGGTAGGTAGGTTAGAGTTTATTGGAATGTCGTGTTGTGGCGTTGTGTTTTTTTGGGAATTTAAAAGAATAAATCATTTCGCAAAACACGAGTTTTGCGAAATGATAGCGTATTTTTTTCTTAAAAAATGATATAAATTAGTTTTAAACAAAAAACGGCTTTAAATTCGATTTAACATTGTTTTATCGGATTTCGGATTAACGGCTTGTTTTATTTGGAACTTTTCAATGTCAAATTAACTTTGTTTATATCGATTAGCTTGGTTTGATTGTTCTTGACCGAATTAACACAAAATGAGATATTTTAAGCTTTTAAACCAATTTAAGTCGTTCGAGTGATTCGATGACGGCGATTTTTGCGTGCTCATAAGTCAATCCGCCTTGAACGTACGCTATATAAGGTTCTTTTATCGGAGCGTCTGCGCTGAGTTCGATTGACGAGCCTTGCACAAATGTTCCTGCAGCCATAATGACTTGATGCTGATAACCCGGCATGTCCCATGGTTCTAAAAGCAAATTGCTATCGACCGGCGAAACGCCTTGTATCGAGCGTATAAAGTCAATCAAACTTTTGCTATCGTTAAAGCGAATGCTTGTAACGATATCGTACGGTCTTGTGACGTCGCAGTCAGGCTGTGTATCGAATCCAAGTGAGCGATATACCGCCGAGAACAAACAACAGGCTTTTAAAGCGTTTTTAACGACGCTTGGCGCCAAAAACAGTCCTTCGTACATTTGCGGATAGCCATAGGCATAAGAGCCGACTTCCATGCCGATAGACGGCGCCGTAAGACGATAGCCGCACATTTCGATTAAATCTTTTCTTCCTGCAATATAACCGCCTGTAGGCGCGATTCCCCCGCCTATATTCTTTATAAGCGAGCCTGCCATAATGTCTGCGCCGACGTTAAGCGGTTCTTGCTCCTCGACAAATTCGCCGTAGCAATTATCGACCGCCACAATCGTTTTCGGACTTATCGATTTAACCGTTTTTACGATGTCGGCAATTTGATTGCATGACAACGCGGAACGCCAATTATATCCGCGCGAGCGTTGAATGAATACCATTTTAATGTCGTCGTTTTTGAGCAATTGTTCGATTTTTGCCGTGTCAAATTCAACGGTTTGCGGCGTAACAATTAAATCGATTTTATCGAATTTTATGCCGTAATCGTCAAGCGAGCCTATGTTTTTTCCTAAAATAACGTCTGTCAACGTGTCGTACGGCATACCTGAAATTGCGACAAATTTATCGTTCGGACGCAATACGCCGAAAAGCATCGTTGAAATGGCATGCGTACCGCTTACGAGCAACGGAGAAACGATTGCGTCTTCGCCGCCTAAAACGTCGGCAAACAATCTGCAAAGCGTATCGCGTCCTATATCGTCGTAACCGTAGCCGTTTGTTCCTGCAAAATGACGTGCGGCGACGTTGTTTTTTCTGAACGCATCGAGAACCTTTTTTTGGTTATTCAATGCGGCGTTATCTATCAAATCAAACGTTTTTTTTAATTTTTTTTCACAGTTATTAACAACTTCAAGTGCTTTATTGTTCATATTATCCTCTATCTATTCTAAAAAATCGATATTTTTGTAATAGTTTTACGTCGTTTATCGACATTTTTGTTATTTTTTGTGTTTTATATACGGCCAATTTTTAGCAATTAAGTTTTTAGTTGGGCTTGGCTTGGTAGCTTTGGCTATTGCTTTAAAAAGTTATTCACAAGGTTTCTTGCCGAGTCTTCGTCGAATGCGTTTAACCAAATTAGCTCCTTATATCTTCTGAACCAAGTCAGCTGACGCTTTGCGTAGTTGCGTGAATTCTTTTTGATTTTTTCTTTAATTTCTTCGATATTAAAACCGTTGTAGTCGGAAAATTCTTTATATCCGATAGCTTGCATTGACTGTAATGAAAAATTATTTATCGACATAACTTCGGCGACAAGACCCGCATCGAACATTTGTTCTACTCTGTCGTTGATTCTTTCGTACAACAATTCCCTATCCATATCGAGCCCGATCATTAAATAGTCAAAGTTTGGCGCTACAAAACTATCCTTTTGTTCGCTTTTAGGTTTGCCGGTTTTAAGGTAAATTTCTAAAGCTCTGATAACTCGTTTAACGTCGTTTGGGTGTATTTTTTTTGCCGTATCCGAATCGACTTCGTTAAGTCGTCTGTATAATTCGATTTCGCCATATTTGTTTAAATCGTTTTCGAGTTGTTTTCTGATACTTTCGTCTTTGTCGGTTTTTGAAAACGACATAGGTCTGATGAGCGATTCGACGTAAAGCCCCGTTCCGCCGACAACAAAAGGAATTTTTCCTTTTTGCCAAACTTCGTTTATGGCTTGCATTGCAGCTTTTTGATATTCCGCAACGGAATATTCTTCGTCATAATTTACAACGTCGATCATGTGATGCGGAATTTTCTTTTGGTTTTCGACGCTTTCTTTTGCTGTTCCTATGTCGAGAGATTTATAGATCTGCATCGAGTCGCAGGAAATTATCTCACCGTTAAACAATTCGGCGAGTTTTAGACCTAAGCCCGATTTTCCCGACGCCGTTGCGCCGACTATAAAAACAACTTTATGTTTCGATGTTGACATTTTGTTGTACCTTATAAAAATGATGTTATTGCGTTATTTTTGATAAGTTTTGCGTATAGTATTACAAAATTAACGGTTTTATAGAACTCTTTTGAAGAGTTTTTCGAGAGATTGCTTTGTAATTTCGATAATCGCAGGTCTGCCGTGCGGACATTGTGTCGGAAGATCGTTTTTTGTCAGCGTTTTTAAAAGATATTCAAGTTGCTCTTCTGAAAAAATATCTCCGCCCTTTATTGCCGCCTTGCAAGCGGTTTGACATATTCTTTCATATAATAGTGTTTCAACCGTTATGCTTTCGTCAAGAACATTTATCAAATTATGCAGGAACTCTTTAATTTTTAAGTTTGTAAGAATAGACGGTATCGCTAAAATTTCAATTCGATTGGTTGCTCTGTCTATCGAAATTTCAAACCCTATTTTTTCAAGAGACGGCATTAGTTCGCCGATTTTCGATACCGCAACATCATCCGCTTCTTCAACGTAGGAAAATAGCATCGGTTGAGATATGATTTGTTCGTTTTTGATACTCTCCATAAGTTTATCGAAAATTATTCTCTCGTGAGCGGCGTGTTGGTCCATTAGAAAAACGCGCTCGCCTTTTTTGATTATTAAAAACGTTTCAAACAGTGAACATAAAATCGTGGCTTTTTCACCGTAAAAGTCTGCCGCAACGTTATTCGATTTATCATCATCTGAATAATTGTTTTTAACAAATTCGCTATCCGAGTTGTTTAAATTCTCATTTGAGCTTAGAAAACTACTGCTATTAAGGTCATAAAACGCTTTGCTAAATTCGTTATCGGCGTTGCCGTCGTCTGTTTTTTCTATCAAAGTGTTAGATGTTGCTTTATCGGCCGCGTTATTATCGAAATCTCTCAATTTATACTTGCCGTCTTTGACAATCGGCGTATCAAAAAAGTTGCGATTAAAACTGCTGTCCGAAAAGCTTTTTAATGCAGGCGTTGCAGCCAGTTCCGATAAATCCACTTGAGAGATTTGCGGAGCGTCGACAAATTGCGATTCTATGTTTTTAACTTTTTTGTCAAGTTCGTCATCGAGAGTAAATATCTTTTGATTCTTTCCGAGAGTGTCCAAAACCGCATTATAAACAAATCCGAAAACGGAATTCGGAGATTGAAATCTGACTTCCGATTTTTGCGGATGCACGTTGACGTCGACAAAGTCAAACGGCAACACGAGAGAAATTACAAACAGCGGATAGCTATGTTTCATAAGCAAACCGCCGTAGGCTCTTTCTACGGCAAGGCAAAGATTTCTGTCTTCGACTACTCTGCCGTTTACGATAATTACCTGCCCACTTCTTGTTGCTCTTGTCGTTTCGGAATCGGATATGTATCCGTTAAGTTTGAAATTTCCTTTTTCGGAGTCCACGGCGTAAAACTTGCTTGCCGTATTTCCGAATACCGCATACAATGCTTCTTCGTTTCCTCCGCCGTTGCTTTGCAATAGCGATTTTCCGTCAGCTTTTAATGAAATAGAAACGTTTGGGTTTGCAAGTATTAAATCCGCTATTTTTTCAACGATATATTTCTCTTCGGTTTTTGTTGATTTCAAAAACTTTAATCTAGCCGGCGTATTGTAAAACAAATCGCAGATTTCCACGGTCGTGCCGTCTGTTCTGGCGGTTTCTACAACGTCATTGGAGGACGGTGAAAACGAATACGCCGCGCCGTCTTTGGTTTTTGACGTTATTTTAAGTTTGGAAACGGCGGCAATACTTGCCAAAGCCTCGCCTCGAAAGCCGAACGTAGAAATTTGACTTAAATCTTCTGCCGAACGGAGTTTGCTTGTTGCGTGCGGTTTGACAGACATAATAATGTCGGTTTTGTCCATTCCTACGCCGTTGTCGGAAACTTTTATGCTTTTTAAACCGCCTTCCGAGATTTCGACGTCGACAATGGTCGCTCCTGCGTCAAGGCTGTTTTCGACAAGTTCTTTAATAACCGACGAAGGTCTTTCGACAACTTCGCCTGCGGCAATCATATTGAATACGTTTGGTTTTAACTCTAAAATCTTACTCATTTTTTAACCTTTTGAACAAGTTCCGAAAGTAGTCCCAGAGCTTCGAGCGGCGTGCAATAATTTACGTCGACGCCTTCTAACAATTCGGAGATTTCTTCATATTTATCGCTTGTATCTTGCGGCTTGTATTGCTCGCCGATTGCAACGGTGTTTATGGATTTTTCACCGTTTTCAATTGAATGCATAATCGATTTTGCGTTTTCTACAACGTTTTTCGGAACGCCTGCAATTTGCGCCACCTCGATTCCGAAGCTTTTTGAAGCGCCGCCTTCTGCGATTTTATGCAAAAACAAAACAGAACCGCCTATTTCTTTAACGAGAACTTTGAACAGTTTTACGCCTTCGACGCCGTTTAATGCGATTAGTTCATGAAAGTGCGTTGCAAACAAAGTGTTTGCGCGTATGTTTTGGTTTATTTCTTCCATCACCGCCCACGCGATACTCAATCCGTCTATGGTCGACGTTCCCCTGCCGATTTCGTCAAGTAACAGCAAACTGTTTTTTGTCGCGTTGTTCAAAATTGTCGCAACCTCGATCATTTCGACCATAAACGTACTTTGACCGCTGCTTAAATCGTCGCTTGCGCCGATTCTCGTAAAGATTCGGTCAACGATAGAAATTTGCGCTTCTTTGGCAGGGACAAAACTTCCGATGTGCGCCATAAGCGTAATCAAAGCCACTTGTCGCATGTATGTGCTTTTACCTGCCATATTAGGACCCGTTATTATCATTGTTCTGCTGTCTTTTCCGTTAAGATAAGTGTCGTTCGGAATGTAGTCCGAACTTATCGAAAGTTTTTCGACAACAGGATGGCGTCCGTCTTTAATTATTATATTGTTTCCGTCTGTTATCGCAGGTTTTGTATATCGATTTTTAACGGCAACAGACGACAACGAACAAATCACGTCGATTTGCGCCAATGCCAAAGCGTTGTTTTGCAGCTCGGTTACGAGCTTTGACATCTCGTTTTTGATTTCCGAAAATAACATCGTTTCGAGTTTTATTGCGCTGTCGTCGGCGGTTAAAATCTTATCTTCTATTTCTTTAAGTTCCGGAGTGATATATCTTTCGCCTGTGGTCAAAGTTTGTTTTCTTTGATAGCGATACGGCACTTTATCGACAAACGACTTGGAAACTTCTATATAGTAGCCAAAAACGCGGTTGTATCCGATATGTAAAGTTTTGATTCCGCTTTGTTCTCTTTCTTCGGCTTCGAGATTGCTAAGCCATACGCGAGCCGTTTCCTTTATGTGTCGGAATTTTTTCAAATCTTCGTTGTAACTGTCAAGAATATATTCGCCCTCTTTGGCGTTTACGTTGTTTTCGTCGATAGCGTCAAAAAGCAATTTTTTCAGACCGCTTAGTTCGCTAAGTGATGAACTCAAACCGAGTAAATACTTTGAATCAGTATTCGATAAAACGGCTTTGATTTGCGGAATAACGTCAAGCGAATTTCTTATTGCCACACAGTCTTTCGGAGTAATCGAGCCGTACGGAATTTTTGCGGTAAGTCTTTCAAGGTCGCAAATTACGCCCAAGTATTCTCTTAAACGCTCTCTTATAGAAATGTTATTCACTAAACACTCGGTAGCGTCGAGCCTTTCTTCGATTTCGGCGCGGTTTTGCAACGGTTGTTCGATAAGTCTTCTTAAACTTCTTGACCCCATGCTTGTTTCGCACATATCGAGCACGCTAAGAAGCGAACCGCTTCTCTTTCCGTCTTTTGCTCTTGCGACAAGTTCCAGATTGCGTTTTGTATTGCCGTCAAGCATCATAAAAGATTTGTCTTTTATGAGTTTTGGCGGTCTTAATTGATTGAGAGTGCGTTTTTGCGTTTCGTTTAAATATTCAAGCAAACCGCCTGCCGCGGCAACGGCAAAACGAGCGTCTTCGCACTCGTAACCCGAAAGCGTAGACACTCCGAACTGCCCCATTAACGCTTTTGTCGCATTGTCGTATTTGTATGCACTTTCGATAACCGCCCTTAAAACGTTTTCTTCGGCAAAGTAGCCAAGCTTTAATAGCGCGCTGTAATCCGAGAAACTACAAACGGTTTCGGCAGGCGCAATAGAAGATAACATGCTGTCAAGTTTTGAAACGTCGCCTTCAAAAATACAAAATTCGCCCGTAGAAATATCCGTCCAAGCAAGGCCGAATTTATCGCCTGACAAAAATACCGATGCAAGATAGTTTGCGGTTTTTTCATCGAGAATGGAATCTTCCATTATAGTTCCTTTTGTTATGACTCTTATAACGTCGCGCTCCACCATTCCTTTTGAAGTTGCCGGATCGGTGAGCTGTTCGCAAATAGCGACTCTGAAACCTTGTTCGATAAGTTTTCTGACATAACCGTCCACTGCGTGATAAGGCACTCCGCACATAGGCGCGCGCTCGCTGAGTCCACAGTCTCTGCCTGTAAGCGTTAAATCGAGAGCTTTGGATGCGGTTACGGCATCGTCAAAAAACATTTCATAAAAGTCGCCGAGCCTGAACAAAACTATGGAATCGTTATATTTATCTTTAATTTCAAAATATCTTCGCATCATCGGCGAAAGTTTCGGGTTGTTCTTCACTGATTGCATTTTTTACCTTCGTTTTTAAGTCGCCACTAAGCGACTTATTTGTATTTTATATATCGTGTATGTAATAGTGCTATGTGTTTTAGTTGATTAAACGGCTATTTAAATTCTGTTTTAATTTAAATTCTGTCTTTTTTGTTATCCTTTTTTTAAGTGTCTAGCGTTAGTTTCGATTTTGCATCCTTTTGCTGTCATATCTACAACATAATTTTTTAATCTTTAAACATAATCTTTCTGTTCAGTTATGCCACCCTTTAATCGTAATTCTTTAAGATTAAGTTTTATGATTAAGATAAGGTTGTAATGCGGTCGAAATGTATTTGCCGATAATTCCGTTTTACTCGGACGGCGCATCGTCAACAATAGAGCCGAACAGTGACGCCGATTTTGCGGTTTCGATTTTTACGTTTACGAAACTGCCGATAAGTGATTTATCGCCTTTAAAAGAAACCAATCTTCCGCTTTCAGTGCGACCGCAAACGTATCCCTCGGATTTTGGTTGAACGTCCTCAACTAAAATTTCATAAACGTTGCCCTTATATTCTTTCGACAGTTCCTTAGTGATTTGGTTTTGAATTTTGATAAGCTCCATAATTCGGGCTTGTTTTACACTGTAAGGAAGCTGTTCCATTTTTTCGGCAACGGTTCCTTTTCTCGGAGAATAAATAAACGTGAACGCGTTGGAAAACCTGCAACGTTTAACAAGGTCGACTGTGTCCAAAAAGTCGTTGTCCGTTTCGGTAGGAAAACCGACCATAATGTCTGTCGTGATTCCGCAATCGGGAATTTTGCTCCTTATCATTTCTATAAGGGAGAAATAATGCTCTCTTGTATATCTTCTGTTCATTGCGCTAAGCACGGAATTGGAACCGGCTTGAACCGGCAAATGAATGTTGTTGCAAATCTTTTTAGAGTTTGCAATCGCATCGACAATCCCTTCCGTCAAATCTTTCGGGTGCGACGTCATAAAACGCACTCTGAATTTTCCGTCGATTTTATCAATTTCGCGAAGCAGTTTTTCAAAACTCGTTCCGTCCGTTAAATCGTTTCCGTAGGAATTGACGTTTTGACCAAGCAACGTGATTTCTTTGTAGCCGTCAGCCACGCATTGTCTGACTTCTTTTAAAACGTCGTCCATACTTCTCGAAATTTCCCTGCCCCTGACGTAAGGAACTATGCAATAACTGCAAAAGTTGTTGCAACCGTAAATAATGTTTACCCAAGCGTTAGGATAACTGTCTCGGAACATCGGTAATTTTTCGTCGGTTTCGAGATAGTCGTCGCCGAAATCGTTTGTCATAGTCTTTTTGCGCTCTTCGAGTTTTTTTGTGACGGCATCTTTTAACAAATCGATATTTCTTGTTCCGAGCACTATATCGACGTACGGATACTTTTGTTTAATTAAATCTATATAGCCGTCTTGTTTAGTCATACAGCCAAGAACGACGATAATCAAATTTTTATTTATTTTTTTAAGACGTTTTACAACGCCGATATTGCCGAATGCTCTCTTTTCTGCCGTATCCCTGATGCAACAAGTGTTAAAAACAATAATATCGGCTTTATCTTCGCTGTCCGCTTGCGCATAACCGAGGTCAACGAGAACTCCTGCAACCTTTTCGGATTCATGCAAATTCATTTGACAGCCGTAAGTATGAATAAAGTATTTTTTCATTTTTTCCTTCACGCGATAACGAACGCTTTTGCAAGCACAGCTTTATAGCAAAACCGTATACCGCTCCAACATAACTATTTAAAAACATTATACATTAAAAAACGAAATTTACAAACAATAAACGTTGATATTATGAAGTCAAAAGCAAAAAAAATATTAATAATAATTCCGATAGTTTTGGTTACTCTGCCGCTTTTAGCCGCAGGGATTTTTGGCATTTACTTTGCAGTTGTGACAAAAGATGCAAAACTTAACAAAAATTTATTGCCGACCGCTTCCGCTACCCCGATTTTTTACGATGCAAACGGCAATGAAATTCCGTATTATGAAAGCGGAAAAATCGAACCGAGCGAAATCCCCGACAATCTTTTCAACGCGTTTGTCGCTATCGAAGATAAAAGGTTTTTGGAACACAAAGGCATCGATTACAGAAGAGTTTTCGGAGCGATGCTGTCGAATGTAAAAGCAGGCGGCGCTGTCGAAGGTGCTTCAACAATAACTCAACAGCTTGTCAAAAACACTCACTTGACGCAAGAAAAAAGTTTAAACAGAAAACTTAAAGAAATGGTCATAGCTGGGCAAGTCGAAAAAGAATATTCCAAAGACGATATAATGGCAATGTATCTGTCTGTAATCTATTTCGGAGGCGGAACGTATGGCGTTAAAGATGCGGCAAAAAGATACTTTTCAAAATCTCTTGACGAATTGACTCTTTCAGAGTGTGCGGCGCTTGCAGGAACGGTTAAAAATCCGAGCCGATACGCGCCCGACAAAAAACGAGCTACAAGCAGAAAAAACTTGGTTTTAAAACTAATGTTAGAACAGGGCAAAATCAGCGAGAAAGATTACGAAACCGCAAAGAGCGAAACGATAATTGCCGAAAAAGATGTAAAACAAACCGTGACGGCGGACAGGTTTTATATTTCGTGTTGTTTAAACGAAATAAAAAACAAACTTAACGTAACGAGTTACGAACTAAACAACATGGGACTTAAAGTATACACTTATTACGAACCGAAAATTCAAGAAACGTTGATACGGTCGTTAAAATCAAACGTCGACGGTGATTCGGCAGGAATTGTTTTGGACAATCTGAGCGGCGGCGTTATGGCATACTTTTCAACCACAGGCGTCGAACCGAAGCGCCAATCGGGGTCGAGTTTGAAACCGTTGGCGGTTTTTACCCCTGCTCTGAACGAAAATTTAATTTATCCTATTTCTCCCGTAAAAGACGAAAAAATAAGTTATGGCAACTATTCGCCGAAAAACTACGGAAATAAATATTATGGCTGGACGACTATTGAAGAAGGCGTCAAAAAGTCCATGAATAGCGTTGCTTTGAAAACTCTAAGCTATCTTACGCCGACAAAAGCGGCGGCATATTTAAAAAGAATGAATTTTGACGTTATCGAAAGCGATGAAAATTTAGCGCTGGCATTAGGAAGCGTAACAAAAGGAACAACGCCAAAACAGCTTGCTGACGGCTATAAAACACTTGCAAACGGCGGCCTGTATTCGTCGTCGAGTTTTGTGTCGAAAGTGACGTATAAAAACAATACAGTGTTTTTCAAAAACGACGAAACAGCGGTTTTTGACGAAGAGAGCGCGTATCTTATGACGGATATGCTTGTCAAAACGGCTCAAAGCGGAACGGCGAAAACGCTTTCGATTTTGCCGTATTCGGTGGCGTCAAAAACGGGAACGGCGGCAATAGGAGAACAAAATACCGACGCCGTCAATGCGAGCTATACCCTTGAAAACACAGTTGTGTGCTGGCAATTCGGAAAAGGAATTTCAAGCGGCGGAGGTGGCAAACCTACCGTGTGTGTGAAAGAAATTTATGAAAACCTTTATGACGGCTATTACCCTGAAGATTTTCCGATGCCGAGCAACGTTAAAAGCATCGAGATAGACGATTACGCATTAAAAAGCGAAAATCGAGTAAAACTTGCAAGCAATGCAACGCCTGCGGAATATAGAATTTCTGCGCTGTTCAAAAACGATAATACTCCGAAAGAAGTGTCGACGGTTTTTGACGCGCCAAAGCTGTCCGATTTTAAAATCGAAAGAGATTGTTATAGCCGTGAATGCAAAATTTCTTTTGAAGCGACGAGCGTATACGGATATAATATCTATCAAAAATCTGACGGTGAAAAAACGCTGATTGCTCAAATAACGGACAAAAACGGCTATGTCACCGTTCAGTGTGTTCCGTCGTCAAACGTTGTAGAGTTTTCAATAATTCCCTATTGCGTTGCTACAAATATCAACGGAAACGAAATGGCAAAGAAAGTCATATTCGATTAACAAATTCAATTAACAAAAGAATCACTTGATTAACAAATATAAAATTATTATAAAATTTGATTTGTTTGAAATTAAATAATTTATTTGAAATTAAACTTGATTTAACATTCTGTTTGATTAAAAGATTTAATTGTAGAAAAACGAAAACAGCGAAATCAAATTTCGCTGTTTTCGCAATAAGGGGGAAATTATAAAGAGTTGTATTTTAATTGTTGCCAAATGAAAGCTATATAAACCTCTTTAAAATTTAAATTAATAAAATTTAAATATAAATTTCTTATATAAACTTTTTCAAATCGATTATTGTTAAAATCGGATAAAACATCGGCGGATAAATGTTTTCCGATTTAATAACTCTTAACGACCGTTTTGGGCATCAAACTATTCTATAAAAATAGATTTAACAGAATACTTCGATATTATAAACTCTGTCAGGCAAGATTTTTAGTCCTTCGACTCCTTCGTACACCGTTCCGTTTAGTTTGATTTTAAACTCGCTTGATTGAACGTATGTTATTTTAATCATACTGTCATTATGCTCAAACGTAAGTTTTGCGTCGTAAAGAGCCTTTGGCAGACACGGTTTAATCAGCAAAGTGTTTTCTCTAAGTTCGATACCGAACATTTTTAAAACAGAAACAAAGTACCAAGCCGCGCTTCCCGTATACCAGCTCCACCCCATTCTTCCGAAGTTGTCCGAATTCGTATAAACGTCGCCCGCCAAAACGTAGGGTTCGCCCATATAAGCGTCATTGAGTTTTTTGTCGGTGCAACGACTCAAGGGATTCAAAGCTGACAAAATTTTGTACGCCGTTTCCGCATCGTTTGAATTTAAGAAACCGAGAGCTAGCCACACTGCGCCGTGAGTATATTGCCCTCCGTTTTCTCTTACGCCAAGCGGATAATCCGAAATATAACCGTAGCCTTTTTCCGAAATAGGCGGACTTAACAATTTAACGATTTTATATTCTTCGTCAAATAAACTTAGCGCCGAATTAAGCGCGCATTTTACCCTTTCTTTGTCCAATCCGATTAGCGAAGCGAAGGCTTGCGAGATGGCGTCGATTTCGATTTTTCCGCCCTTAACGCCTAACCACTCTCCGTCTTTCGTTACAAGTCTTGCATATCTCTCGTTTGCGTAAGTTTTTTCTACGGCGGATTTCAATTTTGAAATCAAGTTCAAAATTTCAATTCTGCTGTTTCCGTTGTAAAAATCTTTAATTTCTTCGAGCGTCAAAACCATAAATTCGGTCAACCATACGCTTTCGCCTTTCTCATCGCTGCCGACCTCGTCAAGAGCGTCATTCCAATCTCCTCCGCCAATTTTCAGCAGTCCGTTTTCTCCGAAATTCAAAGCGGAATTTACGGCTTTTTCTATGTGATTAAGCAATGTTTCTTTATAGTCCGTCCAAACAGGATTTTCGTATCTGGACTTATTTTCAAGTATCGGCGATGAAATGTATTCTATTTTTTCATGGAGAATAGAATAGTCGCCGCTAAATTTAACGTAAATCGCAGTTATAAACGGCAAAAACAACCTGTCGTCGGTGATTTTTGTTCTTACGCCAAGTTTCGGTTCGTGCCACCAATGTTGCACGTCACCTTGTTCGTATTGATGTTTTGCACAGTTCAAAATCAAGTCGCGAACTGCGGATTTGTTCACAAACATTTCACACAAGCAGTCTTGAAGCTGATCTCGAAAACCTATCGCTCCGCCTGTTTGATAGTAGCCGCATCTTCCGTAAAACCTACTGCTTTCGACTTGATTCGGAAGTGTATTAAAAAGTCTGTCAAGCGCCTCATCGCCAGATGAAAGTACAAACGGCGGTTTATAATTTAAAGCCGCTTTCTTTGCTATTTCAAAATCAATAGTCGACAAGTTCTCAATTCCGTTTACTTCACCGCTCACAAAGTAATATGCTCCTTCTTTGTTTATATCGGTTTCAAGCGTCGCGCCGATTTTAAATTCCAAACTCTTCGTATCGAACGGAAATTTAAAAATTCTGCTTTCAAATTTCGCTTTATTATTTGATGCAATTCCGCCTACCGCTCTGAATGCGCAATTTTGCCCCGTGCGTAAATTTGTAAAGTAAACGCAATCACCGCTGATTTTAGATAAAATCAAATCGGTTTTCTCGTCTCCGAGAGAAATGTCGGTACAGCTAACAAGTTTTATTTCGTCCTTAATTTCTTCCACGTCGATTTCGGTCACTTTAAACTTGCCTTCATAGCAAAGATATTCGTATATCGTTGCTTCGATTTCCTTTGAAACAAATTTACGCATTGTAATTTTAGGTTTAACGTAATAGTTGCAACGATATAGATTTGCCCATTTATTTTGCAACAAAGCATAAAGTCTTTCACTGCTCGGCACTACAACTTCATCTTGAACGAAATCGGTAAGCCTATTAAGTCGACTGTTTTTTAAATATGAAAACGCAAGACCGTTGTTTGTAGTAACAAAACCGCCGTGAACGTCGCATATCACGTTTGAATACGGAATACGAGTTTTTTCACTTGTCTTTAACAAATATCCACTCGCCGTATAACCGCCGTTTCCGCTTTTAAACTCGATATCTTCATCGATATCTTCGCTTACTATTTCTCTATAAACAGGCTTTTTGAGAACATATTGCTCGTTTGTCACAACAGTTAAATCATTCAGGCGCAAAAACGCCTTTTCTTGCCAAACTTCTCTTTCCGACATTACAAAAAACGCGTTAGGCGCCGCTTGTTTTAATAAGTTTTTTATAGGCTCGTAGTAGCTGTCGTCTTCAAAATATCCGACGACAAGTTCGGTTTCGACGCCGATTGATTTCAGGTTTTTAACTACGCGCGCGTATTCTTTAAGTTTTGCCAAATCACCGTCAAATGAATAGTACAAATACTTTTTATTAAAGTATTTATTTTCGTCGCCATCACTATAATTTTGTAAAATTTGCGGCGAGTATTCTTTAAAAAGCAACTTTGGTAGAATAGTTTGCGTTAAAAGTAGTGCTTTTTCACTTGTTTTTCCAAGTTCTATTGTCTGACGCATAAAATCAAAAAAGTTTACGCTCTTTGCCATCGACAAACGTTTTAAAAGGCTTGCCTTATCTTCGCCGTAACTTATAACCACGTCAAAAACCACTCTGCCGCCTGTCGGTTCACATTCTGCGGCAAAACCCAGCATTGGACAAATAACGTCGCCGATACTGTTTTCATTCTTTAAAAGCTCGTCAAAATCCACATCGTTAAAATCACCTTCGACGTTTTTAAAAAAGTCTGTTTTCTTAGTTATCGGTTTAACGTTTATGCCCTTAATTAGCATTCCTGCGCAAAAGTCGGCGTTATTTCTTGACGCGACAATAATGTCGCCGTCCTTTTCGGTTTTAACCATCAAATCGCTGAAAGCCGTATGCGCTAAAACGGCGCCGCAATAATTTAATGCCAAATCTGAATAAAAAGCAACTTTGAGCTTTTCGGTCGTTTCAAATTCAAATCGTCTTATTTCGCCGACAAAAAGCGGATTTGTCAGAACTGTCATTTTTGCTTTTTTCGTTTTGTTTATAAACACACTTTCATTTCTTTTAAACACAACTTCATAATCGTCAAAATTTTTAAGCGGACTAAAAGTCGGAGAAAAATTTTCACCGTTTTCGTTTTGGGCAATAACAAATTGTCCGATGCTTCCGCTTTGTCTTAAAGGCTTTGTGATATAGACGTTTTTACATATCGAATACCCTTCTCCGAAATCGTCAAGTAAAACAGAATAAGTTCCGAAATGCCCGTTCATTTTCGGTTCGATAAATTTCTTATCTATCACTCTGACAATCGGCGCATCGAAAGCCGTGTCATATACGAACTTATCTCTTTTAAGTTTTTCGCCTTTTATTTTGATTTTAGGCTCGGTAAGCAAAAGGGACGTTTCTTTGAAAGAATCGTCTGTGTTGTACAACTTTACGATTTCGCTATCCGACACCGCATTTGCTATTGCCGCCATAATCATCCCTTGATGGTGCGCCATATATGAAGTTACGGTTTGCCCCTTTGAAAAATCGATAGCTTCGTAAAATCCATAGCCGCAAAAAGCGTCGTTTTCCATTTTTTCGAGATTTTTCATCGCCGCGTTTGAGTTCACGCCGAGAGCCAAAAATGACGAATATGGACTTATTACACATTCGTTTCTTGCCGACCTAAGAGACAGATTGTTTAAGCCGAAAGCAAAATATTGAAATACGTTGTCGACGACTTCCGCATGACCGCTTTCGGATATGCCCCAAAAACCGCTACACTTCGCTTTAATCTGTTTTTTAACAACGGCATTTCTTGTATAATCAAATGCGGAACCTTTAAAGTTTTGCAAAAACAATTCAGGCATAAGGTATTCAAATGCCGTTCCGCTCCAACTTAGCATTATTCCGTCATAGCTTCGGCGGCTTACTCCGTAAAAAGCCGAACTGTCGATTTTTCCGAGAGCTATTGTCGTAAACAACGTCAATTTAATCTCGCTCGACATCAAATCGTAATGTCCTTCAAATTTCTTTGAATCGGAATTGTAACCGATATAGAATTGATTTTTTGTTTTGTCGAACAGCGAGGAAAAATCGCAATCTGAAATAAGGTTATCGACATTTTGCAAAACCATTTCAACGGCTTGCGCAAGGCTTTTGTTTTCTTTAACTTCCGAATGTAAAAATTCGTTAAAGAAATTCTTCACGACAACAAGACAGCTGATAAAGTTTCCGCTGTCGACACTCGATACGAATCCGTTCAATTTTTCTTTGCTTTCGATATCGTACCAGTTATATAAATTTCCTTTCCATTTTTCCATTTGACAAACGGTGTCGACGGTTTTTGAAATTCTGTTAAAAGTCGTTTGAAAATCGACGTAGCCGAGCTTGTTAGCGCAAACGTGTGACAAAAGCGAAAAACCGATATTTGTCGGCGAAGTTCGCATAGCCCTGCCTACTCCGCCGAATTCTTGAAAATTGTCGCATGGTAAGCCGTCCGCCATAAACGTTTCAAAATATTTATAGGTTTGTTTTCCCCAAAGCAAAAGAGTTTCTTTTTGTCGTTCGCTAATGGTTTTTTCTTTGATCTTTTCATCTGCCCCGTTGTATAACACAAACAAAAGAGCAAATCCCAAAAGATATGCAAACGAAAGAATCAACGTAAACGAGCTGGCAAAGTAGCCGATTATTCCAACCAAGACGCAAAGCAATACGGTCGGAACAGCCATTGCGACAAGTTTGTTTCCGGCGTCTGTTTGCGATTGATAAAAAGTTTTCCAGCAAAGCAAATTCTTTTTTAACAACGCTTTGAAAATCGCGCCGAAAATCATACGAACAGAACCCATTCCTTTTTGCGCCAAAAGTAAAAGTTCTTCGACAAGACGCAAAATCAGACTTCCTATCGCCTTTATTTTGAACTTAACGGCAAAGTCGGACATACCGCCGAGAAGATTGATAAAATCAATAATAACAGGCATCGAATATAAAGCCAAAACAATGATTAACGCGCCTACGTTACAAACAATCGCCGCCCAAAGCGCAACGATAAAAAACATCGCATTGCAAAGCGTAGCTACGGCAAGGTCGAACATTATAAGTCTTGTGATAGCCGAAACGTCAGAGTTAAATACAAAACGAAGATTTAACAGATCTCCAAGCGTCCAGCGGCGTTGTCTTTCTTCTTCGCTTGGTTTGTTTAGCGGCGCGTCCTCATAGACAAAAACGGAGCTTTGTCCGGTCTTCAAAAAACCGCCTTCTACTATGTCGTGAGACAAGACTTTGCCCTTCGGTATTCTAAAATTCAGCTTTTTGTAGAATTGTTTTAGCCTATAAATGCCTTTTCCGCAAAATATTGCCGTTTCAAAATTGTCAAAATAAAAACTCGAAGCACCGTTATAATCTGCGCCTGCGCATTCGATATAACGCTTAGAATACACCGTTTTAAGCGAACCGAGATTGTATCTTGCGCCAAAGCCGAATAAATCGAACTTTTCGTTTAACGGATGCTCCATTTCGCATATTGCCTTATCAACAGACGAAGGTAATAATTTAGAATCGTCGTCTAAAACAACGACGTATTCGGGTGTCGTTTTAAGCGTAAGACTTGTATGAAATTTTCTGTAACTGTCACCTATCAACGCTTCGTTTAAATCGCAAATTGCTCCGCGCTTGCGCTCGTATGCCGAATAAAATTTTCCGTCAAAAACTTTTTTGCGTACAAAAAATTTTCCGTCCGACAACTCGATTATTTTTTTATCGAAGTCGGTTAATTCTTCGATTGATTTAGGCAAATCGATTAACATAGTAAATTTTACGTTCAGCAAAGTTGACGAGCATTTTAACTGCTCAAAATTTGCTACCGCTTTATCAAACTGCTCTATTGTTGAAATAAATTCCGAAACGACAACCAGTGCGCTTTTATCACTTTTTTCCATCATAAAAACAGGTCTGGACTTTTTAAAAGCGGACGCCAACAAAAGCAGTAGTTTTAATATGAATTTGTTTGAGAGTAAAAAGCCTGATATGCCGAATATGCAAGCGTTTGCAATCCTAAAAGCCGACAAATGAACGTTGACGTATGACGATAGCAAATCGCCGTGCAGATTTATCACACTGTTAAACGAAAAAAACGCCGCAAAGCCGATACCGACCGCAACTAAAACGCCGAGCATAACATACGAACAAATAAACGTTCGCTCTTTAAGTTTCGATAAATCTTTATGCTCTTTAATTTTCCCGCTTTTTAAATATTCGAGTAAAACGTCTGTTTTGTTAAACAGATACTCCCCGAAATGTTCGTGAGTTTTAAACGCAAGTTCCATTAGCTTTTCGACAAAAATCATTTCACTTACGTTTATCCTATCGCTTAATTCGCAAATTTTCGATTTGTAGGAGTCCTGAGTTTTAGCCGTCATTTTTGGAAACAACGAATCGCTTTTTAAAAGTTTAAGCGGCATATAGCATTCTGAAAAATCGACGGCGTTTACCGCTCTCAAACTTTTGAAAGTTTCCGAAACCACCTTTGTAAGTTCGACAATTACACTGTTTACCGCAAACACGATTTCCTCGTCGGTTTTAACGCCGGTATTTCTTGTCTTAAAATACCGAACGAAATTAGACTTTAAATACTTGTCGAAACGCTTGCTTCTTTGACAAGCAAGTTTTTCGAGTTTTCTTATAAGTAACGCTTTTTCGGACACGGCGGAAATCTTTTCGATTAAAGCGTAAGCAAATGCGTTGTTCAAGTTTTTAATTTCCTCATAAGTTAACGCCCTTATCGCATTTTGCAGATATATAGCCTCTTTTGCACGCTTTTCGTCAAAACTATATGCCGAAACTTTGAGTATTTCCTTAGCTATAACAACCACTCTCGGCACGCCGTTAATTTGCGGTAATTTTGACAAATCGATTCCGAAAAATCCGCTTACAAAATAATGGTTTTCGAACAACCATTTTTCAAACTCGTAGAGTTCGCCGTTTAAGGATTTTTTAGCTATCGCTTTATAAGCCTTGTTTACGCTTTTTTTAAACGAACTCATATCGGACAACGCGCCGCCTTTTAAAGGAAGTTTCAGTTTTCTCAAGAATCTATCGATATAGGTTGTGAACTGTTCGTCTGCAAGAGACACAGAGTATTCTTCAAAACCGCCTTTTTTAAACAACTTTTTGAATATCGTACCCAAAAATAAAATTATTGCCGTCATAAAATACCTCAAATGATTTTTTACAGCAAAATGGAACTTTATTCACGTACGCTTTAAGAACTCAAAAATCGTATTGAACTATTAATTAACCACTATTAAATAACATTTAAAAAACATTTAAAATTTCGATTTGATAATTGTAAGACAAAGATTTGATTTAAAAACTTTTAAATTCGTGTTGTTTATATTGAATTTAGTATATAGTTTTTGTTTGTGTATATGTTTTGTCTAATCGTATTGATTTTCGTATTATAAGTATTTATAAATAGCGGAACAAATTTATATTCTTATAATATTAAAATATAAATATAAATAAGATAAATTAAAATTCAGATTTTACCGTTAAAACGCAAACGAATAGCGATAAAAGGCAACAAAAAAAATAACGTCGTCGATAAAAATAATATTACAAATAAAACCGGAAAAAAGCCAAAAAACACTACGATAAAAATACTGCGATAGAAAACAAAAAGAGACCTAAAAGGTCTCTTGCAAGGTTAGTCTGTAAGCCGAGTTCTGTCTTAAACGGTCATCTATCTAGATATGCAGTTGCCTGCATATTCAAGCGATTTGTAAGGACGGACGAGCAGCCCGAAGTCCTTAACTCTCTTGCATCGAGTGGGGTTTACACTGCTTCTTGTCACCAAGTCGCCGGTGAGCTTTTACCTCGCCTTTCCACCCTTACCCTTGCGGGCGGTTTTTTTCTGTTGCACTTTCCTTGAAGTCGCCTTCACAGGGAGTTACCCTGCACCCTTGCTCTGTGATGCTCGGACTTTCCTCATCTTGCGATGCGACCGTTCGGCTAACTTGCATAACGATTATATCTTAAACTTTGATTTTTTGCAACAAAAAACAATAAATTGCAACTTTTACGTTATTGCAAATCGTAATTATTCATTTTTAGTGATTACGGTTTGTTTTTGCAATTATGCAATGGACGATTTATAATTGTTTGCCCATTCTTTCATTTCGTTTGCGTGTTTAGCGGCAAACTCGCTGTAATCCGCGCCGCCGATAAGTCTTGCGATTTCCACGGTCGGGTCGGAAAGCAAAGTGAGTTTTGTATATGTTTTTCCGTTATCTACAAACTTTTCGATTTTGAAATGTGCGTCTGCCATCGACGCAAGCTGCGGAAGATGCGTAACGGCAAGCACTTGTTTTTCTCTTGAAATATTGCAAAGTTTTTGCGCTACGACTTCGGCTATATGCCCCGAAATTCCCGTATCGATTTCGTCGAAAACCATAGTTTGAATTTCGTCGATTTTCGAAACGATATTTTTTAACGCAAGCATAAATCTTGACATTTCGCCGCCTGAAATTATCTTTTGAAGCGGTTTTAAAGGCTCTCCGACGTTAGGAGAAATCAAAAACTCTACAAAGTCTGCGCCGTTTGCGGTTGCGCTCTCAATAGGGCTTGGAATGTCGGCGAAATTTACGACAAACGTTGTTCCTCCCATTCCGAGGTCTTTAAGTTCGGAAACGATTTTCTTTTCAAACTCTTTTGCCGCCGCTTTTCTAAGCGCAGTCAAATTGTTAAGCAAAGTATTAAGCGATTTCAGCTCTTTATCATATTCCGATTTAAGCCTTTCGATGGTTTCGTCTGCGGTCTGAAGTTCGTCATACTCGTTTTTAGCAGAATCGAAAAACTTTTGCATAGCGGCGTAATTTCCGCCGTATTTTCTGTAAAGCGAACGAATCTGTTCTAGACGTTCTTCTACTCTTTGCGCTTCTCCGCTGTCGAAGTTCAAGTTTTCGTTAAGCGTCTCAACTTCCGACGCTATGTCTTTGGTTTCAATGCGAACGGTTTCAAGACGAGAAGCCAGCTCGTCGACTTTACTCTCGAATTGCGAAATCTGAGCCAAGCTCTTTTCGGCATCTTTAAGTTGCGTGACTGCGCCGCTTACGCCGTCAAGCGATTCGAGCGCAATGCTGTATGCTTCTCTGAGTTTTTCAACGTTGCGAATTATTTTTCTTTTTTCAAGAAGTTCGTCTGCTTCGTTCTCGTATATTGCTGCTTTTGAAATTTCGTCGATTTGATATTTTAAAACGTCCATACGGCGAAATCTTTCGTCACCGTCTCCGAAACGTTTTAGTTCTCTCTTGATTTTTGAAAAACGGGCGAACGAATCGGAAACAAGTTCCCTAGCCTTTTTAACTTCTTCACCGCCGAAGTTGTCAAGAAGCGTTAAATGCGAATTTACGTTAAGTAGCGATTGATGTTCGTGTTGACCGTGAATATCGCAAATCAATTTTGTAAGTCCGCTAAGCGTGCCGAGCGTAACGATTTTGCCGTTTATGCGACACTCGTTTTTGCCTTCGAGCGACATTTTTCTTTTCAAAATCAATACTTCGTCGGGCTCGATTCCTATATCGTCAAGATAGTTTTTGATAGGCTCGGTCAAATAATCGGAAAAAACGACTTCAACAATCGCAAAGTCGCTCCCGTATCTGATAAGAGACTTGTCTGCTCTTTCGCCGAGTACAAAGTTTAAAGAATCGATAATAATCGATTTACCTGCGCCGGTTTCGCCGCTAAGTACGTTAAGTCCCTTATAAAAGTTTAATGATAGCTTTTCGATTAAAGCTATATTTTCAACATTCAATTCGCTTATCATTAGTTTTTCAATAACGCCTCGAATTTTTCGACCACCAAATCGGTTCTGTTTTTGTCGGCAACAACGACGATTATCGTATCATCGCCTGCAACTGCGCCCAAAACGTCTTCGTAACAAAGTTTATCGATTAAAGCTGCGGCAGAATTTGCCGTTCCGCTTTCGGTTTTGATTACGATAATGTTTTCGCTGCTTTCAATCGATATGACGGAACTTTTAAAAAGTTTATGATATCTGTCCGAATTGTCGTCTTCCTTGACTTTTTGCGAAACGTATCTATAACCTCTGCCGTCGCTCGACAAAGTTTTTATGATACCCATATCGCGAATATCTCTCGAAACTGTGGCTTGGGTAACCAAAAAACCTTCTTCGTTGAGCTTTTCGACAAGCTCTTCCTGTTTATCTATTTCATATTTTGAAATGATTTCCAAAATTTTAAGTTGTCTTTGCGAACGCGCCATTTTAGTCTTTTGTTACCCCCCATCTGTTCATTTTTGTCAACAGTTTTTTATAAAAGCCGTTGTCGTTTGTCGTGAAAAATTTTGCGCTTACGTCCGATTTAAAAATTTCGATTTCGCCGAGCGCGTCTAATTCTTGCACCATATTTCCGTCAACAACAAGTCCCATTTTGTCGTACGCTTTAAGCCCCGTAAATTTAACTCTGCTGTCAGATGAAACCACAATCGGTCTTGAATGCAACGTGTGCGGACACACGGGAATAATTGCAAGAGCATCGAGATTAGGCGATAAAATCGGACCGCCCGCCGAAAGCGAATAAGCCGTTGAGCCTGTCGGCGTGCAAATGATAACTCCGTCCGAACGATATTCATCAAGAAACGAGCCGTCAACGGACGCTACAAGATAAACGGGACGAGTCCCGAGTGATTTTATTACAACGTCGTTAAGCGACGTATAAACCTTGTCGCCGACTTTTACGCCGAGCATCATTCGTTCTTTTATGTTGCCACTTTTTAAAATCTTTAAAGTTTCTTCAAAAGTAGCGTTTTGTTCCAGCTCTGCCAAAAAACCGAGATTTCCGAGATTTATGCCGAGAATCGGAATCCCGAATTTTGCCGTATGTCTGACAGCTTCTAAAACCGTTCCGTCACCGCCAAACACAATGAGCGCATCAATGTCAAAATCGATATTCAAATCGGTCGTTACCATACATTCGATTTTTTCGTCGACAAAACGTTTGGAAAATTCCAAACACTTTTTCTCTACGGATATATCGTTGTTTCTGAAATAAAGTGCTACTTTCATAACGTGCGTATAACTAATATAACCCATAAAGTTTAATTTTTCAAGCGGTTTTTAAAATTTATACAAAAAATTTTATATCGTTTACTTGTAAACCTTTTTATTGTATATTTTTAATATTTTTCAAACGTTATCGACCGTTATTGCATAAAATTTGCATATTTTTTAGCAAAAATAATTACCAATATTTACCAATTTATTAAATTTATACATTTAAAAAAGGATGGCGAAAAATCAAGCACAAATTGTTAGTTCGCTCTTGACATAAAAAGTAATATACTATAAAATTTATTTAGTTGCAGACACATATTAGTTATATTGTTATTTAATTTTAATATAGCCTAATCTGACAATAAACTATTTAATGACCTGCTAGTAATAATCATCAAATTTAGTTATGATCAATAGATGCGTTTTAAATGTTTGAGCATTTATAGAATGCATGATGATTTTAACACGTTAAACGGTGAAAAAATGGACATAAACAAAACGAAGAAAAAGAAACTTACAACGGCAGTCGTTCTCAGCATTATGCTTGTAGTGGGAATTCCGTGCATTATCGTCGGCGCAACTTTTGGAGGCGCAATGTTTGCACTTATGGGATTTGGCATCTTTTGCGTCGTTATGGGCTTTTATGGCTCTCCGATTGCTTGGGTAAACTACGGCAACTTTAAACGCGACGTAAATATTGCAAACAGCATCAATTTTGACGGAATAAGAAAAATTTCCGTTATATGCACTCTTTACGGTATTAACGAAAAAACTGCATATGAAATAGTCAGCAATCTCATTCAAAAGAGATACGTGCAAAATCTCGTATTCAACGCAGACGGGACCGAACTTGTTTTGAACGACGGCTATGTCAACATAGAGCGCGAAAAACACCTTAAATCCGCGCCTAAAAGCGTGGCCTGCCCGTTCTGCGGCGCGCAAGTCGAAGTGCTCGGAATGTCTGCAAAATGCCCTTATTGCGGAAATTTGATTGACTTGTCCGATAAAAAATAATCGGCAAAAATTTTGATTTGTCAAATTCAAATATACTAATTTAAATCGGCTTGTTAAATAGTCTTTTTAAATGTAAACATTATAAATTGAAGTTTATAAATTAAGGTTTATAAAAATATAAACCTTATAAAACATTTAAAAAAAGCAGCTTGAAAATCATTCGGACTGCTTTTTTAAATACAACAAATATTCTTGATTTTTGTCTACTTCTTTTTTCGGCGCTTCGGTAAAACCGATAATCTCAAAACCTATCGATTGCGCGTGTCGCTTAATTTCGTCTATCGCATTTTTTTCTGCCTTTTTATCGGTTACTATTCCCTTTTTGCTTAATGATTTCTTGCCGACTTCGAATTGCGGTTTGACAAGCAAGACCGCTCGACCGTCGAATTTCAAGACGGAATAAACCGCATCGAGCAAAAGGTTGAGAGAAATAAAGCTGCAATCCAAGCAGACGAAATCGCATCTGTCCACAACTTGTTCGTTTAAGTTTCTTGCATTGAATTTTAAAAACTCTACTCTGTCATCGTTCAATATGTTTTTTGGCAAAGCGCATTCGCCCACGTCGATGGCAACGACCCTTTTTGCGCCGTGTCTTAACAAACAATCGGTAAAACCGCCGTTTGAGCATCCTATATCGATGCAATTTAGTCCTTTAACGTCGATTTTAAAACATTCGATGGCTTTTTGAAGTTTTTCGCCACCAAACGACGCAAATGAATCTGCCTTTAAAATTTCAATTTCAGAATTTTCGTCGACTTCTTTCGACGGAGTAAGACAAATTTTTCCGTTTAACAAAACTAAGCCGTCTTTTATAAGACGGCTTGCGTATGTACGAGATTTAACATCGAACTTTACAGAAAGAAAACTATCTAATCTCATAAATCTTAGTTCTAATTTCATCGACGATTTTGTTGACGTCAAAATTCGCTTTGACGATTTCATCGAGGTCTGCTTGTACAAAATTCGGTTTTGTAACGAAATATCCCATAACTTTGTCATTGATTGCCGCAATCGATTTGTAATAACCGCCGAAGTTGCTGTCTTCCAATATGACGATAAGTTTCGCTTTCGATGCAACGTTACGGCTAAGGTTGAATGCGTTTTTAACCGATGCTAAAATTCCGATTTCGCCGAGCATTTTTGCGACTGTCTTGCCAAGTCTGAGCATAACGTTGCTCGTGCAAACAATATCGACGTGAGCGTGTTCGCAGTTCACCGTATAATCTTGTTCAAAATCGTATTTTGTGTATCTGATCGCGACAGGTCCGTTGATTTTTAACGCTAAATCCATAGCTCTTCTAAGTTCCGTTTCGTCGGCAGGCGATAAAACGGTCAAATTCGGCATCGGAAGAAGATAATCTATATCGTAAATTCCCTGATGAGTATCGCCGTCACCGTCGACAAAACCGCTTCTGTCGATAAGAAACTTAACAGGAAGATTTTGTAATGCAACGTCTTGTAAAATTTGGTCATAGCCACGTTGCAAGAATGACGAATATATCGCAACAAACGGTTTTAAGCCGCCCTTAGCAAGACCTGCCGCCATTGAAACCGCATGACCTTCGGCAATTCCTACGTCAAACAATCTGTCCGGAAAACTTCTTTTAAAACTCGAAAGCCCGACTGCGTCCGTCATAGCCGCCGTAACCGCAACTATTTTATTGTCCGCAAGCGCCATGCTGACAAGTTTTTCGCCGACAACGTTTCCGAAAGACTTAACGCCGCCTGCCGAAACGCTGTGATATTTTTCCGCATCGGAAATTGCGTTTTCGTCGCCTTTTCCTTTTGTCGTCACTACCCTTAAAAGATAATGTCCGTCGCAACTTTTTGCATATTCGAGTTGCCTTATAAGTTCAGGCAAATCATGTCCGTCTACGCTGCCTAAATATCTTATACCTACCGAGGTAAGAAAACTTGCAAGATTGTCTTCCGATCTGACGACTTCGCCTTCCGTTTTTGAAATCGTCATATCATTGTCATTTAAGATGATAAGGCATTGTCCTTCTATGCTCGCAAGGTCGTTTAACGCTTCAAAAGTTTCACCGCCGCAAAATGCGCCGTCGCCGACGATAGGGATAATTTTAAAGTTTTCGCCGTTATGACGTCTTGCTCTCATCAAACCGCAAGCAAGCGAAACAGCGGTGCTGGCGTGTCCCGTGTTGAACGTATCAAATCTGCTCTCTTGTGATTTAGGAAAACCCGAAACACCATTCGAATGGCGCAAGTTTTTAAATCCTTCAAGTCTGCCCGTCAAAATTTTATGCGCGTAACATTGATGTCCGACGTCAAAAATAACTTTGTCGTTCGGCGTATCGAAAACGTGGTGAATGGCAATCATAAGTTCTACCACACCTAGATTAGACGCAAGATGTCCGCCGTTTCTTTTTACGGAATCCAAAATTTCGGCGCGAATTTCATCCGCCAAAGTCATAAGCTGGTCGTTTGTTAAATTTTTAATTTCTGCAACGTTTGTATTCATTTTTTCTTTTTTATTTTCCTTTCTTCTTTTGAGAAGAGCGCAAGGAATTTTGCCACGAACATAACAAGGTCCTTGCTGTTTTTAATTGCTACGTCTTTAAGTATAGCTTTGCCGCCGATAGTAAGCGCGGCGACTAAACTTGACAATAATATCGTTATAATTTGCTGACTTACGGTCGGCAGAATTTTCATGATTTCAAGAACGATAACTATCGAGCAGCCGCCCGAAATAATGCCGAATATATCGCCGATAACGTCGTTACAAATGTTTGAGACTTTTTCGGCGTTTTTAACAAGTCTGACTGCGGTTTTTGCCCCATATACCTTTCTTGACGACATACTGAGAAGCGGCGCAAGGTCGCATGACGTAACGGCAACTCCGATTCCGTCGAAAAGTATGCTTCCGAGTATCAAAAACACAAGCAAAAGCAAAATAACGACCAAATTGCCAAACGATGACGTCAAGTCGCTTATGAAACTAAAAAAAGCTGCGAGAACGAACGAAATGATAGATATTTTCAGCCACCACAAATTACGCTTTTTGCGTTTTTTCGGCTTTGATTCGTCATCGTCCGAATCTTTCTTTTTTTTATTTTTTCTTTTAGGCTTCTTTTCCGAATCGCCGTCGACCGATAAATCGGCGGTTTCCGATTCGCTATCTGAAATGTCGTCCGCTTTATCTTTTACATTACGTTTCATAATCTCCGCATCGGCAGAATCGTTCGGTAAAAGCGAGTCTATGCAATGCACAGAAGCATCGTCGCAAAGCATATCTTCGTCAGGCGAAGTCGTCAAATCGGAATTGTTCGGTTGTTTCGATAAATCATCAGACATAAAATCCTCAAAAAATAAGAGAAGGTGGTAACCTCACGAGTAAACCTTGCGTCATAGGTCCGGTGGGTTTTCCCTTTCGCAGAAACTTTCCGTCGCCGAAAAAGAAGTTTCCTATCACACTGCGAATCGTTAAGTCGCCTTTAACGCTACCGGATAGCCACTGAGAGCGCACTATAATCCCCAAGAGATTTTTCACAAACAGTCTAGAAGTTTTCCTTTGCAGACAACCTCCGCCCTTAGCCTCTTTTGCAAAATAAATTTCATCGGGCGATCGTTTGCGCAAGGTGGCCTACCCGTCGCAAACGTAGTTCCCAAATCCGAATATTTCACGCAAGGCAGGCTACACTGTACACAGCGTATCAACAATCAACACCGCATAGCAGGTTTCACTCCGCTCAGTAGTAAGAGCTACCGAAACGGGTCTCCACGAAAATTGGGTCGCTACTTGCATGCCGTTGCAAGGCGCCCAAAAATCTTAACTCTCAGCAACAGCCCTGATTTGGGCAATCAAAGCCATCACCAAAAACTTCATCGATATGCCCGTCGGCGATATTTTACCCCCGCCTTCGGACGGCGAAGCCTGACTAGAATACTGCACCACCGTTCTCAATTATATATAATTATATTATTTTTTAGCAAATTGTCAAGACGAGCATTTGTCAAAAAAGATAATATATAAATATAGTTATATTATATTTTGCCCGTCGGCTTTTATTCTATGAAAATTTTTGATTAAATTTTTGAAACGTTTTCGACGTTTTTAAGGCAATCGTTTTCTAAGAAACCTAACAAAGTCTTTTTGTCATATATGTTTAAAAGCTCGCTTGCAATTCTTTTTGCATCGACAAAGCATTCTTTATCAAACAAAGAATCGAATTTCCCGCTCGCTTTGCCGCTTTGTCTCATTCCAAGATAATCGCCACCGCCCCTTGTTTCAAAATCCTGTTCGGCAAGTTTAAAGCCGTCGTTTATGTTTTGAACTGTTTTAAGCCTTTTTATTGCGTTTTCGCCCGCATCCGCGCCGACGCATAAATAACACTCTGCGGCGTTTCCGTCACGGCCGACTCTTCCTCGCATTTGATGCAAAGTAGAAACACCGAAATTCTCGGCATTCATAATTGTCATAATCGAAGCGGATGGTACGTCTACACCGACTTCGATAACCGAAGTAGCAAAAACGACTGCCGATTGTTTGTTTTTAAACCTTTCCAGCGCTTCCGACTTTTTCGCCGCCGAAATTTTTCCGAACACAATTTCAAAACCGACGTCGGAAAACTTCTCGTGCAGTTTTTTGGCGATTTTTTCAACCGAATACACTTCGAGATATTCCATATCGTAAACTTTCGGGCATACGATAAACGCTTGTTTTCCACTCTGACATTGCCTATGTATATACTCGAACATTGCGTCGATTTTATCTTGAGCAACGATGAACGTTTTGACGTTATTCTCGCTGTGCTTTTCGATTTTGCTCACCGCAATTTCATCGTCGAATATCATAGCCACAGTTCTCGGTATAGGCGTTGCGGTCATACTTAAAACGTCAACGCACGGATTTTTGGAAATAATTCTATCTTTTTGTTCGACGCCGAAACGCTGTTGTTCGTCGACTATCGCAAGTCGCAAATCATCGCAACAAAAATCGTCGTTTAAAACGGTGTGTGTTCCGAATAAAGCCTTAACAATTCCGCATCTGAAATCGGATTTAATTTTTTCTTTTTCGGCGGCAGGCGTTTCACCGCACACAAACGCGCAATTACTTCCGATTGTTTTGTATTTTTCATAATGTTGTTTAGCAAGAATAGTTGTAGGCGCAAGCATAACCGCACTACCGCCCGAATCCACGCAAAGCTTTATCGCCGAAAAGGCTACGGCGGTTTTTCCGCTTCCGACGTCGCCTACAAGTATTCTGTTCATAGGTTTTTCGGAGCGCATATCGTTTGTAATTTCGAGAACGGCTTTTTGTTGACTTTCGCTTAAATCGAAACCGAATTTCGGCAATTCAAAAACTTCCGAGTATCTGTGCGTTTTAAAACTCTCTTCTTTTAAAAGCTTAAACGATAAAACCTGCTTTAACAATTCTTCACAGGCAATTCGCTTCCTTGCTTTTAACGCATCACCAAGCGAAGTCGGATTGTGCGCAGATTTGACAGCGGCAAAAAGCGGCGAAGTTATACAATCGGAAACCGACGATATGTCCGTCAATTTTAAAGCTTCGGCAATGATTTTATAAAATGCCGCTTGGCCGATTATCCCTTTTAACGGATATATAGGCTTAATTCCCTTTAATCTTTTCACATTGCCCAAGTCTTCGAAATCGGGATTGGAAATTATTCGTCCGTAACGTTCGTTCGGTGATATTTTTCCGTAAAACAAATATTCTTTTCCTATTTCAAACCTATCTTGCAAATACGGTTGATTAAAAAAGTAAATCATAATCGTATAGCCTTCGGAATCGATTTTCAGACTGAAATTTTTACGTTTGAAATTATATTCGTTTAAATCCCGAACAAAGCCTTTGAACAAACAAAAATCTCCCACTCTCGACTGTTTAAGCGAGATAGGAGATTCAAAATCGATATAATCTGTCGGCAATGTAAACAAAAGTTCGTTTACAGTGAAAATGCCGAGAGAATTGAGTTTTTTGACGGTCGCAGGACCGATACCTTTGATTTGTTCGAGCGCTGTCATTCTATTCGAGCGAAATCATATAGAAATAATGCGGTTGACCGCCGTAATATACGGCAAACTCCATATCAGGAAACTCTTTGCCGAGTTTTTCGACAAGTTCGTTAGCCTCGTCTTCAGTGACTTTTTCACCATAATAAAGCGTAACCATTTCGGTTTCGTCGGTTTTTGCGGCTTTTATGGTTTGCGCGACGATATCGTCGATTTCACTTCCGCAAGCGATAACGTTTTTGCCCGAAATTCCGATAATGTCGCCGTCCTTAATCGAAAAACCGTTCATTCTCGTATTTCTGACTGCGTGAGTAACTTCCGCAGTTTTAACAGACTTGAAGGCTTCGTTCATATTCTTTTCGTTTTCTTCGATACTTGCGCTCGGGTCAAAAGCAAACATTGCCGAAAAACCTTCCGGAACGAATTTTGTAGGAATGACGCTTACGGTGACGTCGGCAAGCTCTTTTGCCTGTTGCGCCGCAAGAATAATATTTCCGTTGTTAGGCAAAACGAAAACGTGCTTTGCGTTTACCGAATTTATAGCGTTAAGAATGTCATAAACGCTCGGATTCATAGTTTGTCCGCCTTCGACAACAAGGTCGCAACCTACGTCCTTGAATATATTTGCAAGTCCTTTGCCTGCGCAAATCGCAACTACGCCGATTTCTTTCTTATCTTTCGGTTTTTCGGCTTCGCGCGCCGCAACGATTTTGCGGTGTTGTTGAAGCATATTTTCGATTTTTAAGCTGTCAAGTTCGCCGAGTTTTAACGCATATTTCAACGCTTTATCAGGCGTATTGGTATGAACGTGGACTTTAATAAGGTCAAGGTCGCCGATAACGAGTACGCAGTCGCCGATTTCCATAAGCGAATCTCTGAGTACGTCGATGTCCGAAAGCGTGGTTTTGCTGTTTATATTGGTGATGAAATATTCTGTGCAATAAGCATACGTAATATTTTCATAGTCGTTGTCAAAGAAGTCGTCATCGACCTTTTGAACGGCGTTTGGAGTTCCGTCCTGAACGACATCGGCGGTAATTTCAACGCCGGTCAAAGCGTGCAAGAAGCCGTAGAAAATGGTCAAAAGACCTTTTCCGCCTGCGTCGACAACCCCCGCTTTTTTAAGGACGGGAAGCATTTCGGGAGTCTTTCCGAGAATATCTTCGCCGGATGCGATGACTTGATTCAAAAAGTCTTCTATTTCAAGATTTTTATTCTTCTTCGTAATGTAAATGGCTGTTTCCGCCATAACTCTAATTACGGTAAGTATGGTGCCTTCTTTCGGTTTGGAAACCGCGCTGTATGCAATTTCCGTTCCTTCACGCATACTCTCGGCAAAATCTCTTGCCGTCATTTCGTCTTTATCTTTAAGCGCAACCGCAAATCCTTTCATAATTTGCGAAGTGATTACGCCTGAATTTCCTCTTGCTCCCCTGAGTGCGCCTTTTGAAAACGCCAGCGCGAGTTCGGAAAGAGATTCAGACTCGCATTCTTTTATTCCTCTCAATGCCGAGTTGATAGTAAGCGACATATTCGTTCCCGTATCACCGTCGGGAACGGGGAAAACGTTGAGTTCGTCTATCTTTGTACGATTGAGATCCAGCGATTTCGTACCGCCCTCAACCATATTTTTAAAGTCAATGCTTTTTATAGTTTGCATATATATAACGCGTCCTTTTTTAAATTAAACTCTTATGCCAACTACGTTTACGCCGCAATGCTTGACTCGCATTCCCGTGAAAGTTTCTGCGGTGTAAATCATACATTCTTTAATCGATTCTTTAACAGCTTCGATATTGACGCCAAGTTTCAAAATAACAAAAACCTCAATAAACATCAGATTGTCAACCGTAGCGATTTTTATTCCTTTGCCATACTGAGCTCTTCCCCAAATCCTGTTCAGGTTGTCGGAAAGACGGCGTGAAACGAGTTCCACGACCCCATAGCACTCAGCGGCAGCTTTTGAACAAACAGTGGCTACTGCATCATCAGTTATTGAGATTGTCCCGTATTTGTTTGACGTTTTGAGTGACATAAGTTTACCTTTTGTAATGATTTTACAATATATTATAAGTTTTTGCAACCAAATGAATGATTTTGCCTAAATATGCTTGCTAAAATTTTCGTTTAGTGCTAAAATCAACAATGTTGTAAAGAGTTTTAGGAGGATATATATATGTCAAAAGTATGTTCTGTTTGCGGCAAAGGTAGAATGAGCGGAAATATGGTCAGCCACAGCCATCGTAAAACAAGACGCAGCTGGGCACCTAACGTACAAAAGGTTAAGGTCGTCACAGAAAGCGGCGGTGTCGAAGCACAATACGTTTGCACTCGTTGCTTGAGAAGCGATAAAGTTAAACGTGCCTAATTTTCGATAATAATTCGACTTAAATTATGAGCGACAAATGTCGCTCATTTTTTATACTAATTTTCTAATTTTAATGACTTCCCTTCTTCGCTTTTCGCGTTATCGCTCCCATAAGGCAATGGCTTTATGGTGAAATATCGAAAAACAAATTCGATTGTTTGCACCTGCCGTTACCGCTATTATTTTAAATTTATAATCCCACATCGAAAAATAAGAATTTATTTAGTTAAAGCATTATTTCGTTAAACTTTATTCTTTAAATCCTTATTCGGTTTTAATGTTTTTTTTCGAGCGTTCTGCGATTACAATCAAATCAAAACGATTGACAAATTTTACTTCACGATTCGCTCGCTTGCTCCGCTTGTTTACTTTTTATAATCATTTTACGTTATATTGTTATTCGCTTTAATCCTCGTTTAAATTGTTTCCGAAAAGGCTTAATTTAAACTGTTTAAACGCCGCCATTGTAGCATCGATTGAAATAGAAATTAAATTCTACAAAAAATCTTAAATTTTTACAAAACACGCACCTTTTTGTTTTACCGTCATATAATAAATTGAAAGGAGGCGTTATGAAATTCATTTGCATAAAACTGCCAAAGTTTATTAAAAAAATTATATGTTTGTTTAAAAGACCTAAGGAAGCCGAAAAAGAGAGCTGACGCTCTCTTTCATACAAATCGGTTAATTTTAAAAAACGGCTATATTATCGACAAGCGGTTAATTGCAAACTTTTAAATAAAACGGTTATATTATCGATAAATCAGTTAATTACATACCTTAAAATTTAACTGCTATCCTATCGACAAGCGGTCAAATTTGCTCATCGACAATAGGTTAAATTGCCGTGTAAAAACATATAAATGCCATATTACTAAACGGTTTCCGAACAATTTCGGTTATTCTATGCCTTTTAATGCAGAAATAACCTTTTCGGGATTTTTTGAACCAAACACCGATGAGCCTGCAACTAACACGTCCGCCCCTGCGGCGATAATTTCCTTTGCGTTGTCTTCACCCACTCCGCCGTCGATTTCAAGCAATATGTTTCTGTCGCCGATAAGTTTTTTGGCGTCTTTTAGCTTTTGCACCGATTCGGGAATAAACTTTTGACCGCCGAAACCTGCATATACGCTCATTATAAGAAGCATATCGATTTTATCTATATACGGCTCAACAAGCGACAAAGGTTTGTCGGGATTAAGCACAAGTCCGCATTTTTTGCCTTTCGCTTTGATTGTGTTCAATGCTCCGTCAACGTTTTTAGACGCGTCTACGTGGAACGTAACGAAATCGGCTCCTGCATCGCAAAATCTTTCGACGTATTTTTCGGGTTCGGTTATCATTAGATGCACGTCGAGAGTCATATCGGTAACTCTGTCAAGAGCTTTAACCATCGGCATTCCGAAAGTTATGTTCGGCACAAAAACGCCGTCCATAACGTCGCAGTGAAGCCAATCTCCGCCCCATTTTCTAACGTCGGAAGCGGCTTTTTCCATATTCGCAAAGTCTGCCGACAAAATTGACGGCGCAACAAGCGGTTTAGTCATACTTTTTTCTCCTTTTTTCTTCGAGTTCTTTGAATATTTCAACGTATCTTTCGTATCTGCCTTTCGGAATATCAACGCCTACTCGCCTTATAATTTCGCAATCCGGCTCCGTCGTATGCGTACAGCCGTGATATCGACACTCGTCAGCATAACTTAAAAATTCTTCATAATAAAGTCGAAGCTCCTCGGGCTCAATATCAATCGTGTTCAAAAGCGAAAAGCCGCAAGTATCGATAACCCAAAAATCATCGCATTTTATAAGTTCTGTCTGCCTTGTCGTATGTTTTCCGCGTTCGGTCTTTTTGGCAAATCCGCCCGTTTGCAAATTCAGATTTGCCATAGCGTTGATAAGACTGCTTTTACCGACCGCCGATTGACCTATCAAACAAACGGTTTTGTTCGACAAATAGTTTTTAAGCTCTTTAATGCCGTCTTCGGTTTTAGCCGACGTATAAAACACCTTAAAGTTTTTATATTCGCTTAAATCGAGCTTCGATACGTCGCTTTTATTGCAAACGATAATAGGCTCGATATTCTCGTCGATTGCGTTCACTATGACTTTATCGACAAGCAAAAAATCAGGCTTCGGCTTCGGTGAAACGACTATGACCGCCACGTCTACGTTTGCAACGTAAGGTCTTATAAGGCTGTTTTTGCGGTCATACAAATCATCGATTACAAACGCGTCGCAAGTTTCCAAAACCTCGACAATGTCGCCGACAACAAGTTTCACGTCGTTTTTTATGCGTTTTCTCACAACGCAATTATAAACGCCGTTTTCCGTGTCGATCGTATATACGTTGGATACGATTTTGATTATTCGTCCTTGCATAAATACCTTCTTTTCAGCTGTCCGCAAGCGCCTTCGACGTCACTGCCTAAGCTTCGTCTTATGGTGACCGACATGCCTAATTTTTCGAGTTCGGATTTAAACTGATTTGCGCTCATACTCGGTTTTAGAGCGCCTTTATCGATTTTATTCAGTCTTATAAGATTGACATGGCACGGAAAGCCTTTAAGTAAATTCGAAAGAGCTTTTGCGTGTTCGACTTTGTCATTTACCCCGTCCATCAAAGAATATTCAAAAATGACTCGCCTTCCCGTTTTCTCAAAATAATACTTTGCCGCCTTTGCAATATCGACAACCGAATATTTCTTTGCAATCGGCATAATTTCTCGCCTTATTTCATCATTCGGAGCGTGAAGGGAAAAAGTAAGCGTAGGATGATGTCCGCTGTCCGCAAGCGCATAAACCTTGTCGCATAAACCGCATGTTGATAAAGACACGTTTCTTTCGCTGATATTTATCCCTTTCTCTTCCCCAAGCAACGAGAAAAACTTTAAAACGTTATCATAATTATCCAGCGGTTCGCCGCTTCCCATCAAAACAACGTTCGTGATTTTACGCTCCTTTGCCGTTCCGCCCATATAGCGGTTGACGACTACAATCTGTCCTAAGATTTCGCCTGCCGACAAATTGCGGCAAAGTCCGTCTTTGCCTGACGCGCAAAACTTGCATCCCATTCTGCAACCTACCTGCGTAGAAACACAAATGGTATTGCCATAATTGTTTTGCATAAAAACGCACTCGATAAGTTCATCGTCTAAAAGTTTCAAAAGAAACTTGCTTGTCCCTTCTTTTCCTTTAAACTCTTTCAAAATTTCGATTCCGTTTGCGGAATACTCCGTTTTGAGTTTGTCGCGCAACTCTTTTGAAAGCGAAGTCATCTCGTCGATGTTTTTTCCGTTATGGCAAAATGAAAAAACCTGAGCCGCAACGTATTTTTTTTGGTCAGACAGAATTTCCGTCAATTCGTTTATATCGTAATCTGCAAGTATCTTCATTTTTTGCCTTATTCTTTTTGTTTATATTATTGTTTAAGCGATTATTTCGATAAATAAAATTTAAAACAAAACGCTTAAGTCGTAATTTTATTCGATTTTCATAAACGGTTAAAAATTTTAATAAACCGTCACTTGAAACAACCACATCACCGTATGATTGCCACCTGTTTTTAACCGAAACACTTTAACGAAACACTTTAAATTATTATCTGTCAAACATAATAGTCAACGCTTATTTAAAATTTGACAACAGGTTTAAAAGCAATGTTCGATAACAATAGCGACGTCGGTTACAAAACTAATCGAAGCATACATTATTTTTTAACGAATCTTGCGATAAAAAAGCCGTCCCATTCTTCTTTAGGAAGTATTGTTATCGTCCCGTTTTCGGCGCCGTCAAACGGCAAATCTATTTTATCGAGTTTTAAAGTCGAGTTTTCGAGTATGTATTTTACATTGCAAGCGTTTTCTTCGTCAAATATAGTGCAAGTCGAATAGACAAGCGTTCCGCCCTTTTTTAAATATTTCTCGGCGTTAAGCAAAATCTTTTTTTGCGTAGCCGCCATTTGTTTTATAGTATTTTCGTCATGTCTTAAAAAGACGTCGGGGTGCTTACGCATTGTTCCGTAGCAACTGCACGGAGCGTCAACAAGTACGCAATCGAATTTTCCGACAAATTCATCGTTAAACTTTGTTGCGTCGTTGACCTTCGTTTCGACGTTCGTAATCATCATTCTTTTTAAATAACTTTTTATTTGTTTGACCTTTGCGTCGCTAACGTCGCAAGCGGTGACAAAACCGCCCTTGTTCATTTCCGCCGCATAAACGGTCTTTCCGCCGGGGGCGGCGCATAAGTCGAGTACGTTGCCATATGGCTTTAACGCCTGAACAACCGTCATCGACGACGGCGATTGATATGTAATAGCACCGTCACTAAACATATTTTTGACCGCCTGACAGTTTCTTACGTTAAGACCGCCTGCCATGCTTTTTGTATACTCAACCGCTTCCGCCGATAAAGTTTTTTCAATTTGACTAAGCGTGCAAAGTCTTGAATTGTTTCTGATATGTTCGAGTTCAAAAGGCTGTTCGTTTAAAATTTCTTTCGCAGCGTCCTTTCCGAATTGTTTGATAACCTTTTTTACAAACCAAACGGGCTTTGACGTATCGTATGCGAGCTTTTCAAGCTCACCCGTCGGAATTTTAAATTCACGCCTTGCAACCTTCTTTAAAACCGCATTTACAAAACCGCTTACTCCCGTTTTGCCTTGTTTTTTGACGAACTCGACCACGCCGTTGACTATGGCATAATCGGGAATCGAATCCATATACAACAAACAGTACGCGCCGATTTTAAGCGAAACCAAAACCGAAGTTTTAGGCGGCTCTTTTACAAGCGAAGAAATGACAAAATTAAGCTGAGTGTCTTTTTCAAGCACGCCGTAAATGATTTTCGTCGCAACGGGAGAAATCTCGATTTTCGCCATTGCGGCATCAAGATACGCTCCTTTCATATATATATCGCTTAAAGCCTTATAGGCGGTTTCAATATATTCCATTTATTCTCCGAAAACGCTTCCGACTTCAAATTTATGACCTTTTAAATATTCAACGGTTGCCATTCTTTTTGCATTCTGCGCTTGAATTTCGTCAACTTTTAGCAGCGAGTCGGCGCATTTTACGATAAGTCCGTTCTTTAAATCGGCGGCGATTATTTCGCCGTTTTTATAGCCGTCGATTTTTCCGTCAACAGGCGTCATTTTAAAAAACTTTATCGTTTGACCGTTTATTTGAGAAAATGCGGACGGCCAAGGGGTTACGCCACGCATAAAGCAATCGAGTTCCCTTGCCGATTTATTAAAATCGATAAGTCCGTCGGCTCTTGTGAAAAATTTGCAAAACGTGGCTTTCGACGCGTCTTGCTTTCTAAAAATCGCTTTTCCGCTTTCGATTAAGCAGAGAGCTTCGCATATAGCTTCGCCACCCAAAATGCTGAGTTTGTTGAACAATTCGCCTGCTGTCATATTTCCGATTGCGATTGATTTGGCAAGCAAAATATCGCCTGCGTCGACCTCTCTCACCGTTCGCATAATGGTTACGCCCGTTTCTTTTTCGTCGTTTATAATCGCCGTTTGAATCGGTGAACTCCCACGATATTTAGGAAGTAGCGAAGCGTGAACGTTGAGCGTTCCGATTGTAGGAATCGCCAAAAACTCATCGGATAAAATTTGTCCGAAAGCCGCCGTAACTATTACGTCGGGTTTTAAACTTTTAATATCTTCAAGTCCGTCGCGGCTAACTTTTTCATATTGCAAAAGAGGCAAACCAAGCTCTAACGCCTTGTTTTTAACAGCCGAAAATATAACGCTGTTACCTCTTCCGCTCGGTTTATCAAGTCCCGTTACGACTGCGGAAACTTTAAACTCACTATTCAATTTTTCAAGAACGTTTGCGGAAAAGTCCGCCGTTCCCATAAAAATTACGTTCATTTTTGCTCCTGTTTTATACGAATTATACGAAGTCATATAGCAATGCTACAACGTTTGCATATTTACACATATAATCATGTCAAACTTAAATATTTCACTAATAAGTTATCGTAAAGCTAATGTTTATTGCTAAAACGATACGCTATCACGCTATCGTAAAAACCAATTATTCATCGCCGAAATCAATAGCTTTATAGTAAAAAAGCGTCGATTTTAGCATGATTCTTGCAAAAGTATTCTAAAAACAACAGGTTTTTAAAGCACTTTTCGGTTTTAACAAAAATCACTCGTCATCATCTTCGGCTTTACAGCGGTCGATAAACAATATACCGTCAAGGTGGTCCATTTCGTGTTGACACGCAACGGCATCAAAATCGCTCACGGTTTTTGTGTATTTGTTACCAAATCTGTCGTATGCGTCGAAAGTGATTTCTTTCGCTCTGACCACGTCGCCCCTTTTGCCTTTTATGGACAAACAACCCTCAGGCCATTCTTGCTTGCCCTTAGATGAAGTGATAACGGGATTTATCATTTCGAGATATAAATCCTCGGTCATAACTATGCACACTCTTTTTAAAACCGCGACTTGCGGAGCAGCCAATCCTACGCCGTCGGCGGCAATTAAAGTTTCTTTCATATCGTCAAGAAGCGTCGCAAGTCTATCGTCAAAAGCCGTAACTTCACGACACTTTTTACGAAGTAATTCGTCCGGTAATTGAATAATGTTTCTCTTTGCCATAGTTTTCTCCCTAATTCAAATTTTGCGGATTCAGTTCCACAAAACAATTCGTTTTGCCTTTGTTTTCATCGACAAATTTATGTATCGATTTAAGCATTTCGTCAGCCGATTCACATTTTAAGCGCATCAAAATCTGATATCGAACTTTGTTTTTGATTTTATTTATAGGCGAACGCATAGCGTTCAGATAAATAAAGTTTTCTTTGGGCAACGCCTTGATTTTCAGATATATGTTTTTTACGGTATCAAAAGCAAGTTTGTCATCGTCACTCGAACATAAAACTCTCACTATAACGCTGTAAGGCGGAAATTTCGTAACCTGCCTTGAATTTATTTCCTTTGCGTAAAAACCTTTGTAGTCATAGTTTTTCGCAAAACGGAAAACGTAGTTTGTCGGAGCAAACGTCTGCAAAATTACTTTACCTTCTTTGTCAGCTCTGCCCGCTCTTCCTGCAACTTGCGTGACTAACTGATACGTTCTTTCGCTCGACCGATAATCGTCGAAATAGAGCGAAAAATCTGCGTCCAAAATTCCTACAAGCGTAACGTCGGCAAAATCGTGCCCTTTTGCAATCATCTGAGTGCCGACCAAAACGTTCGCTTCGCCTTTTGCAAACTTGTCTAAGATTTCAAAATGCGAACCTTTTTTCGACGTCGTGTCGTTGTCCATTCTTATAACTTTAGCATTCGGAATAAGTTTTTCGATTTCTTCTTTAACTTTTTGCGTTCCCGTTCTGCCGTGTTTTATGTTAAGACTGCCGCATTTCGGGCATCTTGTCGGCATAACGTAGGCTTTTCCGCAATAATGGCATTTAAGCCTTTCGACGTCTTTATGATAAGTGAGCGACACGTCACATTCGTCGCAAGTCGGAATATATCCGCAATCGCGACACATTATGAACGAGCTGAAACCGCGCCTGTTTATAAATATCATCGCTTTTTCGCCTTTATCCAAGGTTTCTTTAAGCGCGTTTATAAGCGAATACGAAAACACACCCGTATTTCCGTTGCGAATTTCGTTTGCCATACTTACGATTTCGATTGGCGGAAGATGACTGCCCGAAATTCTGTTCGGCATTTCGACAAGTTTATATTTCCCGTCTTCGGCGGCTTTGTAAGTTTCGATATCGGGTGTCGCGCTGCCTAAAACAAGACTGCAATTATTGTATCTTGCTCGGAACTCGGCTACAAGCCTTGTGTCGAAACGAGGATTAGAATCGCTTATATAACTCGAATCGTGTTCTTCGTCTATTACAATAATGCCTACGTTTGTAAGCGGTGCAAAAATCGCGCTTCTCGCCCCTATTGCGATTTTAGCTTCGCCGTTTTTAAGTCTTGACCATTCGTCGAAACGTTCTCCGTCGGACAAACCACTGTGCAAAATCGCAACTTCGCTTCCGAATCTCCCACGCATAATTTTTAAAACTTGCGGAGTAAGCGAGATTTCGGGAACAAGCATAATTGCGGTTTTCCCCTCGCTTAAAGCCTTTTCGATTAGCCTTTGATAGACTTCGGTTTTTCCGCTTCCCGTAACTCCGTTAAGCAAATAAGAACCGCTTTTAGACGCAATCGTATCGAATGCGTTTTTTTGGTCAAGGGTCAGTGAAACGTTTTTGTGTTCCGAAATCTCACCTTTAAACGGCGTTCTTAACACCGCCTTATCGAATTTTTCGGCAAAACCCTTTTCAATCAAGCCGTTTATTGCAGACGCGCCGTACAACTCGTTTGCCGACATAAGCGAAATTTCGCCTTCTGAAAGCAATCGATTCGCAAGTTCGGCTTGTTTTATAGCTCTATTAAATTTCACGTCACAATTAAGCTTGTTTGTCGGTTTTAAAAAAAGCCTTTTAAGGCTTGCTGATTTATCGAATCGCAATGACGGCGGAATAAACAGCCTTATAATGTCGATATATCTAAGAAAAAACTTTTCTCGCATATATCGCATAAGTTCCGTCATTTCGGGGGTGAGCGGTGTGTCCAAAACTTTGACGATAGGCTTAATCTGCCCCTTAAAATCGGATTTTTCTTTTACGTTAAGAACAAATCCGATCAAAGTTTTATTTCCGAAAGGCACTAACACCCTACTTCCGACTTCGGCTTCGCCTTCATAATCGAAAACCCTGTCAAGTTCGTCTGTGGAAACGTCAACGAGCACTTCGAGGGTCATAATTTAATCGTCCTATCTAAAATCGCATTTGCGACGTCACGCTTTGACATAACCGGAAGAGATTCTTCATCCGAGCGTGTTATAAGCGTTACGATATTGGTATCCACGTTGAACCCTGCCCCTGCCATTGTAACGTCGTTTGCGACAACCATATCGGCATTTTTAGAATACAATTTTTTTGTAGCGTTTTCTTGCAAGTTTTCCGTTTCTGCGGAAAAAATAACAAGTTTCTTTTCGCCTTTGACTTCCCCGACCGCTTTTGCTATATCGGGATTCTTTTCCAGTTCGAGCGTCAACGTTTCCGCTTTGATTTTTTGATTTGAATAGTTTTTAACTTTATAATCGCTAGGCGCCGCCGCTTTTATGACGATATCGGCGTCCGAAAGATTGGTCAAAACGGCGTCATACATTTCAGCCGTCGTTTCGACGTAAATCGTCTTAAAAATTCCGTTCGGAACTTGCGCCGTTGTGAAGCCTTTAACAAGAATAACTTTTCCGCCTCGCTCTTGCACGGCTTTTGCAATTTCAAAGCCCATTTTGCCCGAACTGCTGTTTGAGATATATCTGACGCCGTCAATCGGTTCGCGAGTCGCACCGGCAGTTACAAGCACGGTCTTGCCGTCGAAATCTTGAATCGGAGAAACGGTTTTTTCAATCAATTTGACTATATCTTCGGGACTTGCCATTTTTCCTTTGCCCACGTCGCCGCAAGCAAGGTTTCCTACAACAGGCTCTAAAACGATATAGCCGAGTTTTTTCAGTTTTTCAAGGTTTTCTTCTGTTTGTTTTGCTTCATACATATTTGTATTCATAGCAGGACAAACTATAATCGGCGATTTTACGGCAAGCAAAGTCGTAGTCAACATATCGTCGGCTATTCCGTTGGCAAGTTTTGCGATAACGTCTGCGCTTGCAGGCGCAACGACAAAAACGTCTCCTTTTTTGGCTAAGGAAACGTGTTTCACGTCGAATTCAAAATCACGGTCGAACGTGTCCGTAATCGCTTTATTTTTAGTTAGCGTTTCAAAGGTTAAAGGCGTTACGAACTCCGTTGCATTTTTCGTAAGAATAACGTCAACGTTTGCGCCTTTCTTTACAAGGCTCGAAGCAATCTCGCAAGCCTTGTACGCGGCGATAGAGCCTGTAACCCCCAAAACAACCGACTTTCCGTACAGCATTAGTCTTTGTCGTTTACGATTTTAATTTTTCCCTCGTAAATTTCTTTGCATGCGAGAGAAATAGGCTTCATGCCCGAATCTTCGAGATAAGAGCTGTCTTGCGTGACAAGCTCGCGAGCGCGTTTTGCGACCGCGCAAGTAAGAGCGTATCTGCATTCGGCTTTTTTGATGAGTTTGTCGATTGGTGGGTCAATCATCATTGTTGGTTTCCTCCGATAATTTAGAAATTATGTCTGTATTTCTTGTTTTTTTGTTCCTTTCCGCTTTTATGATAGCGACCAAATTTTCGACGCATTTATCAACTTCGTCGTTTATCAGGACGTAATCGTATTCGTCGATTTTCGTCACTTCTTTTTTTGCCTCGGCAAGTCTGCGACTAAGGCTTTCTTCCGTTTCGCTTCCACGACCGATAAGACGTTTTTTAAGATCTTTTAAGCTCGGCGGAGTGATGAATATGCAAACGGCGTCCGGATATGCGAGTTTCATATTTTCCGCGCCGACAAAGTTTATGTCAAAAATCATATCTTTGCCGTCGTTTAACGATTTATCTATTTCCGATTTAAGCGTTCCGTAATAATTGCCAAACGTTAAGGCGTGTTCGGCAAAAGCGCCGCTTTCAATCATTTCCTCAAATTTCTCTTTTGAAAAGAAATGATAATGAACGCCGTCTATTTCGCCCTCTCTCGGTTTTCTGGACGTTGCGGAAACCGAAAACGAAAGATTGTCCAATTGCTTAAAGACCTCTTTCAAAACTGTTCCTTTTCCCGCTCCGGAAAAGCCTGAAATTATAAACAATATGCCTTTTCTCATATACTTATTTCCGTTTACTCACTTATTGCCGCTAAATTTGCTTTGTGATTGTTTTATCGATTTATTTGATTAACACGATGCGGCATAGTCTTATAGCGAACCATTACCTGAAAAAAACGTTTTTTATTCGATATTTTGCGCTTGCTCTCTGATTTTTTCTATTTCGTTTTTCAGTTTAAGCACTACGTTTGTAATTTTAACGTCGTTGGCTTTACTTCCGATAGTGTTTGTTTCTCTGTTGATTTCCTGCAACAAAAAGTCGAGTTTTCTTCCTATCGGCTCAACCGATTCCAAAAGTCCGTCGAATTGTTTAAAGTGAGATGCAAGGCGCGTAAGTTCTTCATCGATTGCGCATCTGTCGGCAAAAATCGCAACTTCGGTTTCGATACGTTGTTTATCGAGTTCCGTTCCGTTTAACGCTTCCGCAATTCGAGCATTGAGCTTCGTGCGATAATCGGCGACGACCATAGGCGCAAATTCCGCAATTTGAGAGCGCATTTTTTTGAGTTCTTCAAGTTTCGCCGCCATATCTTTGCCGATTTCTTCGCCCTCTTTAACTCGCATTTCTTCGAGATTTGCAAGAGCCGAAACAAGCGACAACACAACAAGATTTTTCAATTCGTCTTCGTCTTCGGTCGGCATAACTCGCTCTAACACATCGGGCGCTTTCATAATTTGAGAAACCGTAACGTCGTTTTCGATTTTTAGTTCTCTTGCAAGCAATTCGCCGAGATAGTAATAATCTTTTCCGAGCTGATTGTTGCAGACGTAACTACCTTTTTCGTCGCTTAAATTTTCATAAGTGACGTAAACGTCAAGATGTCCTCGATTTATCACTTTCGCTATGTTCTTTCTGACAAGGTCGTCCAAGAACAAGAAACCTTTAGGCATTTTGACGTTAAGGTCAAGGTATCTGTGATTTACCGCCTTAATTTCTATTGTAACTGTTTTTCCGTTATGGCTTGCTTGTCCTTTGCCATAGCCTGTCATACTTTTCAATATGGTACTCCCGATTAAATCGTTAAAACGATTAAAACCATTCGCTTATTTCATCGTATTATTTTATCACACTTTTTTTTATAATACAACTGTTAGAGCTTTTTTTATAAATAGACTTATAAATAAGTTATAAACTGAAAGCGCAAAATCATAAGCAAAAATCGTTAAGTTATGCCCTGATTTTGCGTAAAATACGGTCGAAAATGCAACGATATTTCTTTGCGCAAGCGGTCTTTTACATTTAATAAATCTCACAAATTCGATATTTCGCAAATTCGATTTTTCTTGCGTTTAGCGTTATACTTGACCGACGCTGAAATTACTTTATCATATCGAGAAATTCTTCTTCGCTTATAAGCCTGATTCCGAGAGATTTGGCTTTTTCGAGCTTGCTTCCGGCATCTTCGCCAAGCAACACGAAAGACGTATTCTTTGAAACCGACGACACGACTTCGCCGCCATTTTCTTCGATAAGTTTTTGCGCTTCACTGCGTTTGAGCGTAGGCAAAGTTCCCGTCAAACAAATTTTAAGTCCGTTAAGTCTATCGCCGACAATGGCGTCGTTGCTCTCGATTTTAACGCCTTTTTCCTTTAATTTTTCAAGAAGTATTCTATTTTTCTCGTTTTTAAAGAATAATACGATGCTTTTTGCAAGAATTTCGCCTATTCCGTCAATTTGTAAAAGCTCTTCTTCGGTGGCATTTTCAACACCTTCAAGCGATTTAAATCTTTTAGCCACGTCTTTTGCCGTCTTCTTTCCGATGCCGTCTATGCCGATTGCAAAAAGAAATTTATCGAGCGTTACGTCCTTACTCTTCTCGATTTCGGCAAGTATCTTTTCGGGTTTTTTATCTTTAAAACCTTCTAAACCAAAGAAGTCATCTTTCTTTAAATCGTAAAGCATATCGAGGCTCTTAAGCCCTATGTCATAGTAAAGTTGTTCGGCGGTTTTTTCGGAAAAGCCTTCGATATTCATTGCGTCCTTTGAAGCAAAATGCGATATTTGCGAAACAAACTTAGGAACGCAATCGGTTTCGTTGGAGCAATAAAGCATCGCGCCTTTTTCGATAACCGCGCTTCCGCACGCAGGACACACGGTCGGCTTTTCAATCGGTTTATCGCTTGCGTGTTCTTCACTGACTCCCATAATTTCGGGAATAACGTCGTTGCTTCTTCTTACAAGCACTCTGCTGCCGATTTTTACGCCCTTTTTCAAAATGTCGTTGAAATTGTTAAGCGTAGCTTTCTTAACGGTGACGCCGCCTATGTCGACAGGTTCTAAAACGGCAAGCGGATTGAGTTTTCCCGTTCTCGACACTTGCCAGACAACGTCTTTTAAAACGGTGGTACATTCTTCCGCCTTAAACTTGAACGCCATTGCCCATTTAGGGAATTTTTCGGTATAGCCGAGCATATCTCTTACGGAAATTTCGTCAACTTTAAAAACTATTCCGTCAATCAAATAATCAAGCTTATCTCGGATTTCTTCGACGTGAGCAATAAAATCGGTTGCGTCCTTTACGCTCTTTATGATTTTAAATTCACCGTCTGTTTTAAAGCCCTCTTTTAATATAAAGTCACGCATTTCGGTTTGGCTCTTTACGGTAAAATCGCTGTAACCTAAATTGTAACAAAATACGTCGAGATTGCGTTTTGCCGTGACTTTCGGATCAAGGTTTCTGATTGCGCCTGCAACGCCATTGCGTGCGTTTTTAAGCGGAATTTCGGCAGTTAAGTTATATTTTTCAAGGCTTGAAAGTCGCATTATGCCCTCGCCTTGAACTTCTACTTTTCCCTTATAATCGATTGTAAGCGGAACGGTTTTTATTGTTTTTACCTGTTCGGTCACAACTTCGCCGATTTCGCCGTTTCCGCGTGTTGTAGCTTTTACAAGTTCACCGTTTTCATAAAGCATATTTATCGTCAATCCATCGAATTTATATTCAGCCGTCATCGTAGGAAAGCCGTTTAGCTGAGTCGTCAACTTATCGAGCCAAGACGTAAGCTCGTCTTTTGATTGGCACTTATCAAGGCTGTAAAGCCTTAAAAGATGTTTAGATTGCTCAAACTTTTTAAGCGGTTCGCCGCCTACCCTTTTAGTCGGAGAATCGGGCAAAACAACGCCGCTTTCTTTTTCGAGTTTTAAAAGTTCGTCGTAAAGTCTGTCGTATTCATAATCCGAAACGGTAGGTTCGTCCAAAACGTAATATTCCTTTGCGTATCGGTTTAACAATTTTACAAGTTCGGTCATTCTGTCCATACTGAATTATCCCCGTTTTTGTTTTTACTAATCTTCGTCAAGCGTGAGCCAATTAACCGCGATTGAAAGAGCAAAGCGTTTAATTCCAAGCCCTTTAAACATAATAGAAAGTACCGTATCGTCGCCGCTACCTTCAACGGCAGTTATAACACCTTTTCCATAGCGTTTGTGCGTTACGATTGCGTTTACCTTAAATTTTGAATAATCGGCATTAGACTTGCTTGCGATTTTTTGAGATGCGTTAAACGTCGAACGATAATTCTCGGCGTTTGCTCTCGGCACGACGATATTTTCGTCCGTATCGTAATTCTTTGCGCCAAAGCCGTATTTTGTCGTCGAAGTCTGAGCGGTTTCGCTGTCTTTCATTTCGTCTATAAATCGGCTTACGGGATTGTACGAAAAATCACCAAAACGATTTCTCAGTTTTGCCCAGCTTACAAAAAGCCTTTCTTTTGCTCTCGTTATCGCTACGTACATAAGTCGACGCTCTTCTTCTATATCCCCACTTCCGACAGCTCTCGAAGTCGGGAAAACCGTCTCTTCGAGCCCTACGATAAACACGTTATCGAACTCTAATCCTTTTACTGCGTGTATTGTGGCAACCGTAACAAAATTGCCGTCGTCAGCTTCATCGGTGTCGGAGATAAGCGAAACTTGCTCTAAATACTCTTGAATGGTAACGTCGCCGTTATCTTTTTCAAACTGAGCTATTGCGGTTACAAGTTCTTTCATGTTGTCAAGACGGTTTTTGTCTTCGTCGTTACCCACGCTGAACGCCGCTTCGAATCCCGCGTTTTGCAAAACGTATTCGGCAAATTTCGACGGTTTCATAATTTTTGCGTTTGCAATAAGAGTAACCGCAAGATCACCGAAATTTTTGAGTTTGGTCTTTGCCGATTGAGGCAGGTCGCTTGTATCGACCATTCCGAGCGCCGTAATCAAACTCATCCCGTTCGACTTTGCCCAAGACGCAAATTTTTCGATTGTCGTCTCACCTATTCCGCGTTTAGGATTGTTTATGCTTCTCAAAATTGCGTCTTCGTCCGACGGATTGACAGCCATTCTTAAATAGGAAATTAAATCTTTAATTTCCTTTCTGTCAAAGAACTTAAAACCACCGTAAATTTTATACGGAATTTCGTGCATTTTGAACGACTCTTCAAATATACGCGTAAGCGAGTTTGCCCTGACCAAAACGGCTATATCGCGATAATTCACACCTTCGTCACGAACAAGTCGGTTTATCGTTTTTGAAACAAAAACCGCTTCGTCAAGATCGCGATTTGCAGGACAAAACATAACGGGCTCGCCGCTCGCTTTCTCGGACCATAAAACCTTTTCTTGCCTTTTATGATTGTGCTTAATGACGTTATTCGCGCATTTTAAAATAGGCATAGTACTGCGATAGTTTTGCTCCAATTTGTAAATCTTTGCGCCGCTAAACGTCCTTTCAAACTCTAAAATATTCTTTATTTCCGCGCCACGCCAGCTATAAATGCTTTGGTCTTCGTCGCCTACGACAAACACGTTTTTATGTACGCTTGCCAGCTTCTTTACAAGCTCTAACTGTATCGTATTAGTGTCTTGAAACTCGTCTACGTTTATATATCTAAAGCGTTCGGCGTATTTGTTCAAAACTTGCGGAAAGCCGTCAAACAGTTCGTTCGTTTTCAAAAGCAAATCGTCGAAATCCATAGCATTGCTGTTTTTAAGGCGTTTGTCGTACTCGGCAAAAACATTGCACACAACGTCGGCGTCTACAACATCGAATTTAATTTCGTTTAAATATTCTTCCGGCGAATAGCCTTTGTTTTTTGCGTTTGATATGTGCCATAAAACCTTTGTGTTGAGTTTTTGGTCTTCATTCATCTCGGCGAGTATTCGCTTCACAAGTCGTCCGCTTTCGGTTTCCGTGTAAATGGTAAACGACGAAGTGTAACCTAAGTTATCGCCGTCATATCTTAACACTCGCGCGCAAAACGAGTGAAACGTGCTTGTCCAAACATAACAGTTTCCACCCAAAACGTTTTCTAAACGTTCTTTCATTTCGTTTGCGGCTTTATTTGTGAAAGTAATCGCAAGTATTTCGGACTGCGGGACACCCGAATTGATAAGGTTCTCTATGCGTGCGGTCAAGACTCTCGTCTTTCCGCTTCCTGCTCCCGCTATGACGAGAACTGCCCCTTCCGTATCGTAAGCGGCTTTACATTGTTCGCTATTAAGTTTTATAGTATTTTCAGCCATACGAAAATTTTAACACAAACAAAAAGAAAACACAATTTTAATCTGGGGTGTTTTACACCCAAGTTGAAAATATTTAATTACAAACAAAATTAAATACATATTCGTTTTTGTTTGTAACAAAAAATTAAACGTCGTTTAAAAACTATATTATAAAGGCACAATCAAATATACAAAAAATCCGAATAAAGCAACTTCTTTTCGGATTTTAAAAATCTAGCTTAAATATTGCGAAGATTATATGAATATTGCTATGATTATAGCGTAACGACATCGTAACGACTTTTTTTATTATTTTACTAAATTTAAATCGCCGTCAATCATTATCGGCGAAAAACCGATTATTTCGTCGCGAAGCATTCCGTTCGGCAAGCCGTTATACAAAAATATCTTTTTGCCGAATCTGAAAGCGTCATACATTTCCAAAAAAGTCGCGCCGCCGATATAATTGCTTTCACCGTTTTTATCGAAATTTAAGACCAAAACGGCATCGAGATGCTTTATCGTTTCTTCGCTTCTTTTGAACATTGCCGCTTTAAATGCAGAGTGTTTGTCCGTTCCCCTTAAACTTGCTTCCGTATTCGGGCAATCGAAACAATTCGGCATAACAACCGTATGTCCGTCGTTTTGCAGTTTTTCAGCAATCGGCGGAATTTTGTCATAAAATACTTTTGAACAAATTATTAAGATTTTCATTTATCACTTCCGTTTTTTATCTTTACCATACTACCGTTTCGGCATTTACTATTCTTCCGTTTTTTTTATCTTTATTTTGCCACCGATTAGCTTTTAAAAACTATCGTGTTTAATCTTCGCATACTATAATTCAGTGCATACTATACAATCTTTTTACATTTATTATGCTACCGTTTCGTAGGTTGCAATACTATAGTTGCAATACTATAGGTTTTTATTTTAATGCGCTATCATTTCCGTGCTTACTATACTGCCTCTTAAATATTTGCTATGCCATCAAAACTTAATTAAAGTTTAGGTTTAAATCTTAAGTCAAATCGGTATTATCGGTTGCGCCGTTATCCGTTTTGTTGTGGCTGTCGAGAGCGTCAACGTTTGTAGTTTCGTTGCCGTTGGCATTATTTGTTTTTTTAGATTTTTTAACAAATCGTTCCCCCTTAGGCAAAAAGTATAGTTTGTGAAACAAGTTTTGCAACGCCCAAAGCGCAGATGACAGCGCAAACGCCGCCGAATACATCATAATCATTGAAAGCGGAATCGTCCACATTTTTCCGCCAAACGTAAATCCATAAAAATCAGGCCAAACTTTTGTTATAGCCACTGCAAATAAATATATAATGCTATATATCACCGATGGCGCAAGTCCGAATATGGACAATTTAAAGGAAACGGGATTGTCAACTTCCACGAACAAAAGCGAAATTATCGCAAGGATCGGTATCAATGCGTGCAAATAAAGGCACGGACCGTCAAACATCATCGTCCAACCCATTGTAGGTCCCAAGAAAAACACAACCGTGACGAACGTTATCGTAACGGCAGTTGTGCCGACAAACTTGCAAACCCCAAGCCATTTAGGCACTTCATATTTGCCGCTGATTAAGCCGTTTATGTTGAAAGGTATAAGCATAGTGGAAAAAACAGCAACCAATATGTTTGAAAGATTTGTAAAGTATCTGAACGCACGCACCCCCGCCGTCATATTACCTGCAATACTGCCCGTTGTCATTCCTACAATGGAATAAAACGTCAAAATTACAATTATGACGTTTAGCGAAAGCGCCGTTCCGTTTAAAATCCTTACTTTGATGTTTTCCTTCATACGTTCCCCTTTACACCGTTTTAATAAATACTAAACGTTTAGTTTTAAATGATTTTATCATTTTTTCAGGAAAATGTAAAGAGCAAGCCGTATTGAAACCTATTCCAAAATCATAAGCCCTAAATTACACTGTACGAACTTTACAACAAACTCAGTAATAAATAGTAATTAGCACTAAAAACATCAATATTAACAACATAAATCGTCAACATACGGAAGGCAATGTAATTAAAGCACAAGTTATTTCAATACTATGAGTTTTAAAATCTTGCGTAAAAAATTTTTCTTGAAACAGTAATGCCTATATGTTATAATTAAAAAAAATTCAAGGAGTCAAAAATGGAACTCAGCCAAAATAATGCATATTTAAGAAAAATTTTGAAGTCAATGCGCATCGCTTGGTGCTTTACGATAGTTATCGCCGTTATATTTTTGTCATTCGGCATAAGTTCACTCATCACAAATACCCCGATTGTCGAATTGTCACGCAGCGGAGCAATCGCAATGACCATCATCGGCGCAATATGTGCTTTTGCGACGTTCTTCTTGACATTTTTCGCTTTTGTTTTCCCGCTTGTCGCGAAAATTTCACCTAAAATCAACCGCGCAATGATTGAGGCAAACAAAGACAATATGCAAGCGCTCATTAACACCGTAAGCAAAGCTACCAAAAACGATTCGGCGACAGGCGAAGATAAAGAATCTGAAAACGAAACGATGTTTTGCCGCTACTGTGGTCAAAAAATCGAAAAAGATTCCGTTTTTTGTAAACACTGCGGTGAAAAACAATAACAGCAATCGGTTTTCCAAGCAAAATTGTTGTTTATTATTCGGTTTTCTTTCGACTGATTCCACTTTAGTGCTATAAAACGACTTGTCAATAGTTTTGTTTAGATTTGTGAAAAAAAGTTTAGTGGAGTTTTACTATGGATTTTTATAGCAAGGTAAATCAGTTATGCCGTGAAAGAGGTATTTCTATTACTGCATTTTCCAAAGAAATTGGACTTTCAAAGGGAACTGCTCCGGGATGGAAAACGCTTTCAAGACCACCACGAGTGGCTGCAGTCAAAAGAATTGCCGATTATTTCGGCGTACCCGTAAGCTACTTTTTAGAGGGAGAGGCAGACGAGACGGCTATTTTCAAAGAATCGGATAAAAAAATAAAGTTGCCCCCAAAAGAGGAACAACTTATAGAAATGGTAAAAACTTTGTCAGATGACGAGTTAGATATGTTGACGGTTTTTATTACTACGCTACTTAACGCTAGAAAATAATTTGTTTTGCTAACAAATCACACAAAAACCCACAAAAATAGGCATTATTTAACCTTATTCCTTATTCGTCATCGGTTTATCACACACCCCACTCCCACAAAAACAGGCATTATTTAACACCTAAATAGTGTATAAAAAAGCCCTAAAACCACAATATATAGTAGTTTAGGGCGTTTGGCGGAGCGTTAATAACGTAAATCGAGTTTTAATTTCTCCCAAAATCTTTTTCTGCCTGTATGCGCACTTTTTCTAATGCTTTGCAAACATTTGATAAGCGTTCATTATCGCGCTCCAATTTATGGCACTCATCTGCATACTCTTTGCTTTGCAAAAATTGTTTATTATATAAAAATTTTTGATATGTTTGATGACACCAATGATTGCGTTTTTCTGTCATCTGTTTTAGAAAATTATAATCGCTTGCAGATATATATCGATTCTTACTGCTGAAATCAAGTTCTTTCAGTTTTTGAACAGTTTGCCCAAGCGACCATTTTTCGATTTTGGCTAAAGTATCATAAAAATCCCCAATGTGCATTGCGGCATATATACGTTTTACATCGTGTTCTATTACTTGACAACACATAATTGTTTGTCCAATCATAAAATGAAAATCATCTAATGTCATAAATTACTACCTTATGAATGAAGGTCATCTTCACATACTTTTATATAGAAAATATTACTTTACCGACTATTTTTTTAATAGTTGCGCTATCTCTATAAGAAGACATGTAGTCATTAACTTGTAAAAGCTGTTTAACTTCGTCGAAAGAGTATTCATTAGCGGTATAAATCATACTACCGCTTGCATTTAGTTTAACGGTTTCAATTTTTGAAAACGTATTAGTAGTATGTTCGCTAGTTAATGTTCGAGTTAAATCAACTTGCACATCTATATAATAAGCGTAAGATAAAACGCCATTAAAAGTATATGTTCGCCCACTTAAGGATACATCTATAAATTGCCAATAATTATCTAATGTAAGGGGTATTTCATAATATTGCATTTGATTGTTTGTGTTTTTATTAGCGGGATTGTCGTAATCATTACACGCGACCATTGAAAACATCAATGTAACCAATAAAGCAAGTATTAAACAATTTATTGACTTTTTCATTTTGAAACCACCAAAATTTTTAATTATTATACCACATACAAAATAAATTTTCAACTATATGAAAGCGTAAAAAGAACCACTCTACTTTGGCGGACAATTGTGTAGTCAAGCACCAACCAAACAAATTCATTTAAATTCGGATAAAAAGGTCAACTTTGAAGACCGAGTGAAACGTGGCGTTCGCCACTAAACAGCTTGGCGAATCGCCTTGTAATTCTTCGCTCATCAGCAATATTTTGAGTTTTACGCCTTTTCTTTCTTCTAAGTGTTTTTTCGTTCCGTTTTGTTGAGGTGGCTTGTTTTTTTTCGTAAAATATAAGTCGTGTGTTACAAGCCGACTACCAACTCGTTTGAATCCTTTCCAAAAACGAAAAAAGCAAGAAATACGAACCGCAGTGGTTCGTATTTCTTGCCGTTGGCGGAGGAAGAGGATTCGTTTAATAGCGGAGCGGGCGAGTTTACTCGCAAAAGCGAAGCGTCAGCCCCGTGGTATGGGGTTCGGAGGCGTAGCCGCGTGCAATCGCAGATTACACAAGAATCCCTCTTACATAGTGCATAAGTCAAAACGGACAAGCATTTTCGCTTGTCCGTTTTGCTTGGCGGAGATGGAGGGATTCGAACCCTCGATACCTTGCGGTAAACACGATTTCCAATCGTGCGCCATAGACCGACTAGGCGACATCTCCACACAGCTTTTATAGTTTATCATAAACGTTTGTTTTCGGCAACTGATTGTAAATTATATTTAAAAATTTAATTAAACTATAATTTAATTTAAAACTCAGTTAAGTTAAAATACATATAGATTTAAAACGTAAAACTTTTAATTACATTATTATTTTATCAAAACTATACATATAAAATTGAGTAACAAATCTTATAAACGGAATATGTACAGGCTATTATATATAAATTTAAAATTGTAATATATATAAATCTGAAATTGTAATACATAAAAACCCATACTTATGACATACACCAAACTGCATTATATTATCAAATTTATACATTTTATTGAGATTTATGCATAAAACGATTATTGTTTTGCATATTTATACATATATGTGCAATAGATTTATATAATTTTAATTGCTATAAAACATTAGGTTATAAATAATAAAATAACATTCAATATTTCCTATCGCAATATCTTTTATCACAATACTCTATCACCATGCCTTTTATCGCTAAACTCTATATCGTCATACTATTATTGGTTCATACTGTCTTCATATGCTATTATTTATACTACGCTCTATCATTCATAATTGTATTCGAGCGTTACATATTCGCTATCAAAATCTACTGTTTTTATTTTATAGCAACCGCAATCCGCCAAATAATCGTAATACACAAAAAACGCATAATTCGGTTTATGTCCTATTGCTTCGCCTATTTCGTCAAAAGAAATTTTGTCATCGATAACGTCGTTTCTATTCTGTAAATGCTCAAAAAGCTTTGAATACTCTTCTCGTACTGCATCGAGATTAAGGTCTTTCATAAACGTTAAATCTATAAAATGCCTTATAATTTGTTTTAAATCTTCGAGATTATCGCTAAGCACGTAGATAGCATACAAAACTGCCTTTATCTTCCCTATTGCTTCGTCGTTTTCTTCTATTCCGTAATTTGGAGCAATCATAGTTTTTAACTGAGAATCGGTTAAAAAGAAGTTTTCTAACTGCTTTATTTTCAAAACATCGTTATCGCCGTATATGGCGTCCTCAACGAGAAATCTCAACAAATTGTCACCAAGTATTATCATATTTTGATATTCAAGTGACTTAGAATTTATGCCGCCGCTTATCGCGAGTTTTATTTTGGGATTATCTGAACTTAAATAATTTTTAAACAAATCAACAAAGTTCTCCGTGTCTGTTTTTTCGTCATAATCGTAAAAGGCAACGTCTTGGAAATCTTTTAAATCTACCCAACCGACCATACTTGCTTTTGTGAAATAGTTAGGAAAATAAAGTTGCCTGCAAAATGAAGGTTCGATGAACATTCTTACAACTTTGCCGCTCTTACTCTCCGCAAAAAGAGTCGGCAAATTTGACAAAAATTCGTTTAAGGATAAAATATCTTTCGTTTCGCAATTTTTGCCGCTTCCTATGGAAACTTTTTTAGGAAAAGTGTTATTCAAAAGGTACAATCTATGTTTCATACTACCTATATTCTCATTACGCTACTACTTATTATACTGACTTAAATACTTGTCGGCACTTTATCATACTTGTCGATAACGAATTTACCCAAAAAGAACTATGCCTTGCAAAGCAAGGCATAATAATCGCTAACTGTATTAGTTAATTGTTTTTTCCGACAAATACAAAACCGTCTTTTTGAATTTTCGCCATTTCGGTTTTTACCATTTCGATAAATTCCTTATTATTTGACGTTTTCGTAAGTTTATAATAAAGTTGTTCGGTTTGCTCTGCGGTGTCGCCCGAAGTGAGAATCTTTCTTATCGACCAAACCGCATCGAGTTCGTCTTTAGACAAAAGCAATTCTTCTTTTCTCGTTCCGCTCTTTGCAATGTCTATTGCAGGGAAAATACGCTTTTCGGAAAGTCTTCTGTCAAGGTGAATTTCCATATTGCCCGTGCCTTTGAACTCTTCAAAAATAACGTCGTCCATACGGCTACCCGTATCGATAAGCGCGGTTGCTATAATCGTAAGACTGCCGCCGTTTTCGATGTTTCGAGCCGAGCCGAAAAAGCGTTTCGGGCTGTGCAACGCGCCCGGATCGATACCGCCGGACAACGTTCTGCCGGTTGGCGGAATCGTAAGGTTGTATGCTCTTGCAAGTCTTGTCAACGAATCGAGCAAGATAACGACGTCCTTTCCCATTTCCACAAGACGCTTTGCTCTTGCAAGCAAAAGTTCCGCGGCTTTGGTGTGATGTTCCGGCTCTTCGTCAAAGGTCGAATAAACGACTTCGCCGTTTATAGAACGTTGCATGTCAGTGACTTCTTCCGGTCTTTCGTCAACAAGCAAGACTTTCAACACAACGTCCGGATAGTTGACCGCAATCGAATTTGCGATCATTTTCAAAAGCGTGGTTTTACCTGCCTTAGGAGGCGAAACAATAAGCGCTCTTTGTCCCTTTCCGAGCGGAGCAACCAAATCGATAGCTCTGGTTGCATAATCGTTAGGCTTGTTCGGCAATTCAAGGAAGAAGCGTTCGTTAGGATAAATCGGAACAAGCTCATCGAAGTTTGGACGTTTCTCGCACTTTTCAAAAGGTACGCCGTTTATGGAAATGACCGTATGAAGCGCAGGCGGCTTTCCTTCTTGAATCGTTCTTGCAATACATTTTACGTAGTCACCCGAACGAAGCCCGAAACGCTTGATTTTTGCCGAATGAACGTACGCATCCTTTTCGCTGAATTCAAAGTTTTTAACTCGCAAAAAGCCGTAACCGTCCGCATAGATTTCAAGCACGCCCTCGCGCTCTTCGTCCAAGCCCGATTGGTCTTTAAGTTGATTATCTTCGCTGAAACGGTTGTTCATTTGATATTGTCCGTTCGCGCTTTGCGGTTTTTCTTCACCTTCCGCTATGCCGTCTTCGCTTTTAGGCGGTCTGCCCTTTTTCGGCGGTTGCGGCGGTTCGACTTCACCGCTTATAATTGCCAAAATCTGATTTACAAGCTCCAACTTATTTTTTTTGGTCGGCGAAGACACCCCGACGCTTCTTGCGGTGTTTCTGAGCGCAAAAATATCCATGGATTCAAGGTCTTCGCGAGTATAATTGTATTGGGACATATTTCCTCCGTTTAAAAATAGCGTAGATTAAAGCGAAACGCTTTGAAAAAACGCAAAATATTGCTAACTAAACAGAACTTGCTTTCACAAATTCATTACAACAAAATTTATCTAAGGCGGCCAAGCCGCCATAGATAACTATTGCCGATATAATATATTTTATTACTATTTAATCTGAACTTTGTCTAAAACGACAACTTTGGTAGATTCGCCGTCGAAATCCGCTCTATCGTATTCGAGAGTATCGGATTCCGCATAAATAACGTCTTCTTCTTCAAACAAATCAATAAATTCGTTCAATTTGTCAATATCTAATTCGCAATCTTTTGTACGATAATGCATAGGAATGACGATATCCGGCATTATTTTGTCAACGTATTCTTTTGCCTGCACCGCGTCGATTGTAAAATTGCCGCCTATCGGAACGAATAAAATATCGACAGGCATAATAGCTTCAACAATCGTAACGTTGCATTCCTCTCCGATATCGCCGAGGTGGCAAAGTTCAACGCCGTCCATTCTGAATTTAAAAATTAAGTTTTCGCCCCTTTTAGCCCCTTTGCAGTCATCGTGATACGAATGCATACTTTGAATATGTATGCCGTCAACTTCAAAAGCACCGAGCTCATCGATAATTCTTGGCGAACCGAGCACCGATTTTATGGCGTTGTGGTCGCTGTGTCTATGGCTAACCGTAACGGCATTCGCCATAACCTTCGGCATAGGAAAACCGACGCTTTCATCGAATGGGTCGGTGACAATCGTCGTACCCGTGCTTTCAACGAGCTTGAATGAACTGTGGCCAAGCCAAGTGATTTTCAAAATTTTCTCCTTCGCTTATTTTTTAAGTAATAACTTTATTTTTTCAATTGGGTCAATAAGCTTTCCAACTGATTCGTTAAAATTGCAAGCCGCAATAATATAACCGATATATTTTGACATATCGCTTTCGATAAACCAATCGCAATTTTTAAGTTCAGGTATTCTGTAAGTAAGGTTTGTTGAAATAACTGCTTCGAACAAGCCTTCTTCGTGCGCCTTATTGAACTTTTCGACGCCTTCCGTGAAAAGCGGGAACGTTGCGGAAAGGAAGATTTTGTTTGCTCCCTTTTCTTTGAGTTCCTTTGCGAGTTTGATGACCGAGTCACCCGTTGCGATGATGTCGTCTGCAACGAAAATATTTTTACCTTCGACGCTGCCGCCGATGTATTCGTGAGCGATGATAGGATTACGTCCGTTTACGACTTTTGTATAGTCACGGCGTTTGAAGAACATTCCGAGATCAACGCCCAAAACCGAAGCGTAATAAATGTTTCTCGTCATTGCGCCTTCGTCAGGAGATACGACCATAAAGTTGTCGTGCAAATCGAGATCGGGGTATCTTCTCTTCATTGCTTTCAGGACTTGATAATATGCAAAGTAATTGTCAAAGCCCATAAGCGGAACGGCGTTTTGAACTCTCGGGTCGTGAGCGTCGAAAGTGATAATATCTCTTACGCCCATCGATTGAAGTTCTTGAAGCATAGAAGCGCAATCGAGAGATTCGCGTCCTGCTCTGCGATGTTGTCTGCCGCCGTAAAGCATAGGCATAATGACCGTAATTCTGTAAGGTTTGCCGTTGCAAGCCGCAATAACTCTTTTAAGATCGGCATAATGTTCGTCCGGAGTAACAGGAATTTCTTGTCCGTAGAAATTGTACTTTATGCCGTGATTGCCGACGTCGCAAATAATGTAAAGGTCTTTACCCCTTACCGTATCGAGTATCATCGCTTTTCCGTCGCCCGAAGTAAATCTCGGGAATGCAGAATCGATTATAAACGAATCGCAAGATAAATTGTTTTCTACCTTCGATTCACCAAACATTTTCATTAAACGTTGGTCAACTTGCTTGGCCAATTCCATTGCGCCCGGTAAGGCGATAATGGCAAGAGGCGCGGCGCTTTTTTTGCTCGATAACGTGTTGTCAAATATCGGCGTCATTTGTATCCTCCATAATTCTATGAATCATTATACCATAAATTTAAAAATACACAAGAAATTATTTGCCAAATTAAGAAGTAATTTGTAACTTTTTAAAAAACTATTATATTGACACTTTGCCTTAGTTATATTATAATTTATTTATATTATTGATAAGGAGCATAATTATGCAAAAAAGAAAACTTTTTAACATCTTGCGCATCGTTTGCTATTGCTTAGGTTTTCCACTTTTGTTCCTCATAGGCCTTATTGCATCTATGCCTTTCTTTGGCGAGCCTGTTTATGCAGACGCTTGCGCAAACGGCATTTTGATTCTTTTGGGTATGTGGGCTATCGTTGAAATCGTACGCTTCGGCATGAAATTTGCGTTAAGAAAAAGCCGTTTACTTCAAACAATCGTTACGGTCGCAGTCGTAATTATCGTTATGGCTCTTCCTATGTTTATTATGGACGGCGTTTTAAGCAAACAATACAACCAAATTGTTTCAGACAACAAAACCATTGTCGTATCGTTTGACGAAGGTAGCAAAATCGAAGTCAACGGCGAAACCGCAGTCGAACTTACCGACAAGCTTGAAGTTCCGACCGATTTCTACAATGCGGGCTTCACAACCGAAAACTACGAAAAACAAGTAGGCTGGATGAAAGCCGTCACCAACACAAAGCGTCGCGACAGCATGTACTACTACAAGCTCATTATGGAAACCGACAGCTATATGCAAAAGACGGGCATCAACAAATGGCTCAACTTCAACGATTATAAGTTCAGCAATTACGAAGAATCAACCGGCGACGGTTTAGCTTACGGTCTTACGTCGACAATCAAAAAAGATATCGATACCAACAGACAAATCATTGCTCTTTACTATTATCAAACCGAAGTTTTGCACGCTACTCCGTCGTCGGAACTTACCGTCAGATATTACGTTGCAACCGGCAACACCTACAACCTTGACGGCAAAATCACTGCTCTTGTAAACGGCGAAGGTTTGGATGCAATTAACAGCGTAGAAGGTTTGAACAGAGTTGCCGCTTTAAAAGCAGTTGCGACAAGCGTTTCAAAATCGAATATGAGCCTTAGCTCACTCTACGAACTTCAACTTCACATTCAAACAAGACCATCGCTTTACCCTGTTCTTGCAGTAAGAAATTACATTTACATCTTCGTCGGAATCGTTGCGTTTATGTACGTTCTCATTTATCTTCTCAACGAAAAGAGACTTGCGACGCCTGAAGACGAAATGATTACTTGCTGCCTTAAAAAACTTCGCAAAAGCGACGAAAAGATAGAAAACGCAAAAGGGGGAAATGAAAATGAGTGATTCGGCTAAAAAAGCATTAATGATATCAATGGACGTCATTTTGTACGTCATCGGTTTCCCGCTTCTTATGGTTGTTGCAATTCTTTGCTCTATGCCATACATCAAAGCAGGTCTTTACGGTTTGACCGCTTGCGTCCCGATTATCTTGGTCGTACTCGTTTGGGTCGCCACCGGCGTCACCGAACTTGTCATCAGACTTGTCGGCAAAAAGAAAATGGACGGCGTTGAAGACAAAAAGAAAGCTCTCAACAAACAAGGCTTAAAAATGATTATCGCAATCTTTGTCTGCCTTACCGTTTTCGCAATTTTCCTTGACATCGTATTACCTCCGCTTCTTAACAAAGCAACGCAAGGCACAATCAAATACGAAGACATCGTTATGGACGGCACGAGCCAAAGCGACAAGCAACGCGCACTTTTTGACAAATTCGTCGAATGGAACGTCGATAACGGAAATCTCAACGAAAAGACTTTCGCCGCAATGGATGAAGAATTTGGCGAAAGCGCAGAAAGCGTAAAAGCGACTTTCATCGCAAACGCAAAACAATTCAGAGAAAGCAAGAAGACTTCGCCTTGGAGACAAACAGGTCTTTACAAAGCAAACGACGACACTTGCTTTACCGCAAAATATAAAGACAAGATTATCGCCGACTACAAAAAGGAAGCATTGAACTGCGCGGAAATCAACACCGTCATCAAAAAATGCTTCAACTCTATCGACGCAGCATATCAATCGTTTGACCCGTTGTCAATCGAACTTGCTCTCGAAGATATGAATTTCCTTTTCGAGTACAATCACGACGCTCTTACCGATATCGCAAAAGTTTATTGGGGTGACGAATTGGGACATTCCGACACGGGCGACTACGAACTTGTCGACAGTGACTACAAATATCAATGGTGTATCTTGGACCTTATCGGTTCGATCCCTGAAAACGAAATGATCGACCAAAACTTATCACTTCTCGATATGGCTTGGAAACTTCATAAAGATTCGGCAGGCAACATCGCAACCCACAACGAAAAACGCGGTATCCTCGACTATATGAATATGGCTTGGATTAACAGCATCGGTCTTCTCGGAATCGTTTCGGTCACGTCAATCAGAAACTGGTTCTACTTCTTCAGCGCAGTAATTATTCTTGCTTCGCTTGTAAGATATTTCATTGCTCGCCCAGCTTACTACGGAGTCGAATTTACCTTCGATAAGCAAAAAGACGAGTCTGAAATGACCGAAAAGGAACTCGAAAAGAAACGCCTTGCAGAAGAAAAGAAGGCTGCAAAACTTGCTAAGGCCGCAGAAAAGAAAGCGGCAAAAGAGCAAGCCAAAGCAGAAAAAGCAGCTATGCAAGACGAAGCGGCGGCCACTACCGAAGAAGCTCCGGTAACTGAAACCCCGACAGACGAATCTCCTGCAGAAGAAGCACCTAAGTCTGAAGAAAACAACTAATTGTTTTTAACACATAAAAAGGCGATACATAGTATCGCCTTTTTATTTTCGTTTTATGAATTTTATATCATTATAAATAATTCATTTATAGTTTTAAAACAATTTCTTTATCGCCATAAACCATTTGTTTATAGCCTTTAAACAATTAACGTATCTCTAATTTCGAAGATTACATAAACTCGACCAGAATCGAATTCATAACTTCGAAGCCTCGTTTGTTTAAGGCTACTCTATCGTCACTAAAATCAAAGAATTCCGAATATTTATTCAACGTGTCTTCATATCCGCAAAAATAATCTTTAGGAACACCCTTCACTTGTCTGAGTCCAAGCATAAGCCTTTCAAATCTTACGTCGTCAACCGATAAAGTCGAAGAAACGCGTTTTTGACTTCCGTTTAAAACGGCGGTATATTCTTCAAAGGTGTTCGGATTTGAAAATCTTACGTCGTCAATCATCGAGTGGGCAGAAACGCCGTATCCGCGATAATTCACCCTATCCCAATACGAGCAATTATGTTTAGATTCATACCCTGCTACTGCGAAATTAGAAACTTCATAACGCTTATAGCCGACATCTTCCGCCTTATCTATGACTTTTGAAAAACAATCGGCAACGAAGTCTTCACTAGGTAAAACTATCTGCTTATTCTTTACCTGTTCGCAAAGTCTTGTTCCGTCTTCGACCTGCAACGTATAGCACGATAAATGCTTTACGCCGAAATTACTAAACGTCGAAATCGTTGCCGTTACGTCGTCTAAGTTCTGTTTTGGCAGTCCTAACATTAAATCGCAACTGACGTTGTCAAATGTCTTAACGGCTGTTTCAATCGCTTTAATCGCCATCGAAGCATTGTGCACTCTGTCTAACGTTCTTAAAATTTCGTCGTTTAGACTTTGGATGCCTATACTTATGCGATTAAAACCGATTTCTTTGTAAGCGTCGAGTTTTTCTTGGGTCACCGACTCGGGATTGCATTCGATTGTGAGTTCGGTCGGCTCAAACTTTCCGTTTGCCGCAAAAAAATTTTTTATCGCATCAAAAACTTTTTTAATGCTACTTGCGGGCAAAAGACTCGGCGTTCCACCGCCGAAATAAACCGTAGAAACTTCACTGTCTTTTAAATTGTCATCGCATAAGGAAATCTCCTTAGTTACTAAGGAGATATAATCGTCAATCAAATCCTGACGAGGAAAAGACACAAAATCACAATATGCGCATTTTTTTCTACAAAAAGGAAAATGCACGTAAACACCGATTTTATTCATCGTCAAGTTTAAGTATGCTTGCAAAGGCTTCGCTCGGTACTTCGACGCTTCCGACTTTACGCATACGCTTCTTTCCTTCCTTTTGTTTTTCGAGAAGTTTTTTCTTTCTCGTTATATCGCCGCCGTAGCATTTTGCAAGAACGTCTTTTCTGACCGCTTTAACGGTTTCGCGAGCAATAATTTTTCCGCCGATAGCGGCTTGAATAGGCACTTCAAAAAGCTGACGAGGAATTACGTCTTTAAGTTTTTCGGCAAGTCGTCTACCTCTGTCGTATGCCTTGTCTTTGTGGACGATAATGCTCAACGCATCGCAAATATCGCCGTTGAGAAGCAAATCAAGCTTTACAAGGTCGCTCTTGACGTAACCTTTAATTTCATAGTCAAGGCTTGCATAACCGCGCGTACGCGATTTAAGCGTATCAAAAAAGTCGTATATAATTTCATTGAGAGGAATGTCGTATGTAATCATAACTCTCGTAGGGTCGATATAAGTCATATCGATAAAAATTCCTCGCTTATCTTGACACAATTCCATAATAGGCCCTACGTATTCGGGCGGCGTATAAAGCATCGCCTTTACGATAGGTTCTTCGATAAAGTCTATTTCGGAAGCAGGCGGAAGCATTGTCGGGTTTTCGACCAAAAGCACTTCGCCGTTCGTTTTCGTGACTCTGTACGAAACGCTCGGCGCAGTCGTAACAAGGTCAAGATCGAACTCCCTTTCGAGTCTTTCTTCAATAATCTCCATATGAAGAAGTCCCAAAAAGCCGCAACGGAAACCAAAGCCCAATGCAAGCGAATTTTCAGGTTCGAATTGAAGTGACGCATCGTTAAGTTGCAATTTTAAAAGTGCTTCTTTCAGATCGTCGTATCTTGCGCCGTCCGCAGGGAAAACGCCGGCATAAACCATCGGTTGAACTTTTTTATACCCGGGCAAGGCTTCTTTTGCAGGGTTTTCGGCGTTCGTAATCGTATCGCCGACAGCGGTATCTCTTACGTTCTTTATGCTTGCCGCAATATACCCTACGTCGCCGGCTTTAAGAGAATCGACAGGTCGCATATTAGGCGAAAAACAGCCGACTTCGACGACTTCAAATTCCTTTCCGGTAGCAAACATCTTAATTTTATCTTTCGCTTTGACTTCGCCGTCAAACACTCTGACCATTGAAATAGCACCACGATAATTATCGTAAAAGCTGTCGAAAATCAGAGCTTTGAGCGGAGCATTTTCATCGCCCTTAGGCGGTGGTAATTGCGTTACGATAGCCTTTAAAACGTCTTCGATGCCTATGCCCTCTTTCGCGCTTATAAGCGGAGCGTTCGTAGTGTCAAGACCGATTATATCTTCGATTTCAAGTTTTACTTTTTCGACGTCCGCGCTCGGCAAATCTATCTTGTTGATGACAGGAACTATTTCAAGGTCGTGATCGAGCGCAAGATAAACGTTTGTAAGCGTCTGCGCTTCGACGCCTTGCGTACTGTCAACAATGAGCAAAGCCCCTTCGCAAGCCGCTAGGCTGCGTGAAACCTCGTAAGTAAAGTCAACGTGTCCGGGAGTATCGATAAGGTTCAAAATGTATTCCTTACCCTCATATTCATAAAACATTTTGCACGTTTGCAGTTTTATGGTGATGCCGCGCTCACGTTCGATGTCCATATTATCTAAAAGTTGCGCTTCCATATCACGCTCGGCAACCGTACCTGTCTTCTCGATTAGGCGATCGGCAAGCGTGCTTTTTCCGTGGTCGATATGGGCAATTATTGAAAAGTTTCTTACGTTATCTTGGCTCAATGCAGTCCTCGCTTATATAAACCGATAAATCAAATTTGTGATTTATAGTTTTACCGTTAGTCTTGACAACATTATAGTAAAAATTTATAATTTAGGCAATCAGAATTTTTATAGCGAGGGAAAAATGTTAGAAAAAGTTTGTGAAAATTTAAACAAGCGCGGTTTTATTGCAAGCATCGCCGCAAATAAAGACGAAGCTTTAAATAAGGCGCTTGACATCATCGGTCAAAACGAAATAACCGCTTTCGGCGGCTCGGAAACAATCAAAACGATTAAACTTGCCGAAAAGCTCTTAGAGCGTGGTAGCGAAATTTATCACCGTTCGCATTTGAAAGATAGCGAAACGGCTGAAAGTGTAATGAAAAAGTCGTTCGGCGCAGATTTTTTTGCTTGTAGCGCAAATGCGCTCACGGAAAACGGCGAAATCGTGAATACCGACGGCACCGCAAATCGCATCGCTGCAACACTCTACGGTCCGAAAAACATATTGATGATTGTCGGCAGAAACAAAATCGTGCAAAACTTAGACGCCGCTTTTGAAAGAATCAGAACAGTTGCCGCAAAACTTAATTGCATAAGGCTCAACAAGGACAATCCTTGCGTTCACGGAGAAAGTTGTGAAAACTGCTCAAACGAAAATTCGATTTGCAAAGCAACGGTCATACACCACCACCCGACAAGAGATAAAAACTTTTACGTTATTTTGGTTGATGAAGAATTGGGCTATTAAATCGTATCATTATAAATTGTTTTAAAACATTATCTGCAACTTATTTAAACCGATATGTTTTAAAATCACTTTGAAGCTAAAGTCTATCAGCGAATTGCAAAGATTGCGTTAACGTTATAAAGCATATCTAAAAGTCATTAAAAAAGCTCTTTGAAAATTCAAAGAGCTTTTAAATAAGTTTTAGCTTTTAATAAACTTTAATGTTTATTTTGCATTCAAGTTTAAATGCTAATTCTTCGTTACTTTCTTTCCGCTTTTGTTTTTAAGTTCCTTAAAGAAATTTTTCGTCGTAACGAAGAAATTTTCTCTCATTGCAGGAATATCGCAAGTCTTCGAATTGTTACAAATCGAATATGTGACGTAACCGTAATAAAGAGTGACAAGCACGGTAACTACGCTGAACAAAATGAGATATACGTCAAGCGATTCAAACGATGCAAGCAAACCTTTTGCGTACGGAACGATATATCCCGATTGGTTCATAAGTTGACCGACGTTCATAAACGAAAGCAAGCCTACCACGCCCATCAAAATAAACGCTCTTTTTTCGCCCGAAATCATCGTGTAAATAACAAGTAACGCAAGCGACATAAACAAGTAGGTATAATCGACTTTCAAAGTAAACACCGCTACGATTGCGATTTCAAACGATGCAAGGAGCAAAAGTTCAAGTCTGTTCTTGTTTTTGACGTAAAGTGCAATGACGTAAATTTGCAATACGAGCAAGAATATAAGGTTGAATATTGCCGCCGTGTTGTTTACGCTGTTTCCGTTCATGCCGACCATCGAATACAAGTTGAATGCGTTTCCGCTGAACGAAAGGTTATTTGCCATAATATCTTTGTAGTATTCAAAGATATAGAATGCGCTTCCGTTGCAGTTGATAGTAAACGGAAGTCCGAGCAAAATAAACGCTACAAACGCGCCGACAAAGCCGAATATAATTTCTGCTCTCTTGCCGTTGAACGATTTGAGAGTATCGTCCGCGCGATAATACATATAAACCAAGTAGCAAACCGCAAGCGGTACGACTGCCAACGCTCTGAGGTCAAACAAAACCGAAAGTGTGAACATGGCGTAAGACAAGAGATATTTCTTTTCAATCAAAAGCAAGAATGCAGCAAGAATCAATGCCACGATTATCGATTCAAACGAACCTTTTGACGAGCTCATTACGAATACGATAGGAAGAATTCCGTAAAGAGCGGCATATACGGTCGAGATTTTATTTCCGACGTATTTCTTTCCGTAGAAATAAATCATAAGAACCACTGCAATGTCCGCCAAAATCGAAGGAACTCTGAGCCACATCGAAAGTGCGGTATCGCCGAGTGCTCTGCCCATTCCGCCAAACGCATATATAAGATACAACTCACCGATTCCGTAACCGCTGTAATTGTATTTCGTCATATAAGCGAAAATGTCCTTAGGCGCAATCGTTTCGGTCACTCTTGCAAGAGTGATGAGTTTCGTCATATTCGCTCCGAAACCATACGTCGTAAAGAGCATGATAAATCTTATAAGGAGCGTGCCGATTGCGAGATAAGAAGCAATCGCAACAGGATGAGTCGCAACCTTTTTAAACGTGAGTTTTTCGTTTTCAGGTTTAGCCGCAACTTGTCCGAAATTGTCAAGTCCGTCACGCTTGCCGTAAATGCGACGAATGAGAATGTATGCGCAAACAGCCAAAGCTACGCTAAGGATGCTAAGACAAACGACAAAAGCAATTCCACCATCCGTTTCATTGTAACGAACAACTTTTTCACGGCTGATAACGGTGACGTCTACGCCGCTCGGAACTTTGTCGACACGTTTCATAGAAACGTTGTCAAAATAGACCGTGCCTTTTGCGATATCCGTCTCGTCGCCGAGTTTAAGGCAAATTGTAAGATAGTCGGTGTTTCTCGGAGAAACGTAAATCGTCACGTCTGTCCAACCGTCGGTCGCATTGGTAATTTCGCCCAAAACGTAATCGGTGTTTTCAAGGAAAGTGACAAACGCGCCTTTTGCGTAGTCACTGCCACCCGTTTTGATTGCTGACGGAACTTTGACTTTATAAGTAATCTTATAAGCCTTATTTTTGTCGACTTTAACGCTTTGATAGACGTAAGTCGACGTGCCTTGTTTGTTTTCGATTTTTAAGGTTTTATCGCCAAGTTCTTCGAGACCTTCCGAAGCCGAGCGAGATAAACTAATTTCCGACTTAGAAAAGGAGCTGTCTTTAGAGCCTCTTGTCCAACCGGAAATCACGGTTTTTTCGCTTGCCGTTTCGGTTTCTTCAAAGCCGCCATTTGTGATAAGCTCCTTGCCGACTGTCGTTTCAGAGTTACAGGCAGTAAGAGCAAAGAGCGAAATCACTACGATGATAAGCGCAATCAAACCAAGTTTGAGAAATCTTTTCATAGAACCTATTATTTAACTTCCTTAACTTTTGCAGCTTTACCCGTTCTCTCTCTGAGATAGTAGAGTTTAGCGCGTCTGACGTCACCTTTACGAACTATTTCGATGTGGTCGATTTTCGGCGAGTGAATAGGGAACGTTCTTTCTACGCCGTAAGAACCTTGAACCAAACGTCTAACGGTGAAAGTTTCGCGAATACCGCCGTTTTTACGAGCGATAACGGTGCCTTCATATTTCTGAATTCTTTCTCTTTTGCCTTCGATAATTTTAACGAAGACTGCGACGGTGTCGCCGATTGAAAACTCAGGAATGTCCGTTTTCATGTTTTCTCTTTCAATAGTGTCGATGATGTTGCTCATTTAAACCTCCTATGTGACATTCATGCATTGTTTCCCAATTTCAGAGGAATGCCCATGCTTTAAAAATTATATCATATTATTTATTATCGGGCAACCGAATAACCGCCATATAATGGCATAAATTTCGCAAATTTGTTTTTCTTAACAAATAATTGCGCTAAATATATGGCTCAATTTGCCGCTAACAATCACACAAAATTTTTAGGTGCCATTAAACTAAAACGTTATCGAACGAATAAGTGTTAGACAAACGCTTTTAGCGTTAATCTGCGTCAATTTGCGTAAAATGCGTTTTTTATATGGTTGACTTCGCCGCCCAGCACTTCTATTACGTCAAAGCGGAACTCTCCGTCCGCAATTCGGTTCTGAACGATATAACACTCTGCCGCCATAACGATTTTGTGCCGTTTTGATTTTGTCACCGCTTCGGCAGGATAGCCGAAATTTAAATTTTCTCTCGCTTTGACTTCTATAAAAACAACCGTTTTCCCGTCACGAGCGACAATATCGATTTCCGCGCCCCTGACGGCATAATTGCGTTTTAAAATTTTGTAGCCGATGCCTTTTAAATATTCGGCGGCAATCTCTTCGCCTAAGTTACCTATTATTTTTTTGTTCATAACTTGCGACCGCCGATTTTACGTAAAGCGGACGATGAAGCGGCGTAACGCCGTGTTCGATTATCGCTTCGACGTGTTCTTTCGTGCCGTATCCTTTATTTTTTTTAAAACCGTATTGCGGATATTCGTTATCCAGCTTAATCATAAATCTATCCCTTGTAACTTTGGCAATAATCGAAGCCGCTCCGATATTATAGCTCAAAGCGTCCCCGTGGATAATTGCTTTTGACGGTATTCCGAAATCAAGGTCAACCGCGTCGACAAGCACAAAATCGGGTGTGACGGATAGTCCTTTAACGGCTTTAAGCATACATTTTTTCGTAGCGTTCAAAATGTTGATTTCGTCGATAACTTTATTGTCGGCTTCGGCGATATTGTAGCATATTGCGTTTTCCAATATTTTAGGAAACAACGCTTCCCTTTTCTTTTCCGAAAGTTTTTTGCTGTCCGAAACGCCATCGACGAGCCTTTCCAAATCCATAATCGCCGCGCAAACGGTAACAGGACCGACAAGCGGACCTCTCCCCACTTCGTCCACGCCGCATATATATTTATAACCTTGCTTATAAAGTTCAAGTTCGATTTCAAAATCTTCAAGGCTTATAGGTTTTACGATTTTCGTTTTTTCGAGCATTATTCACCGTCCATAGCGTCTTCGCCTGACCTTTCAAGCATAATTTTTCCGAGCCTGCCCTTTCTGAAATCGTCTATAATCATCTTTGCCGTTCTATCATAGTCGACGTCGCCGCCACGCAACTTAAAGCCGCGTTTTAAAGCGATACATTCAAGCAATTTAAGCGGTTCGACGCTTGTATCGACGCCATAGCGGTCGGCAATGTTTTTAGAAAACTTTTCTTTTGCTTCCGTCAAAAATTCAAGCGCAAGTTCGGTGCTGTCAAGCACGTCGTCGCTGACGCTTCCTATATATGCCAAATGTTTTGCTATTCTTTGATTTTCAAATTTACCCCAAAGCGTCCCCGGCGTATCGAGAAGGTCAATCTGACTGTCAAGGCTAAGCCACTGTTTGCCCCTTGTAACGCCTGCCTTATCACCCGTAACCGCCGACGCTTTTTTACGCATACTGTTGATAATGGTGGACTTTCCGCTGTTCGGAATTCCGCATATCATTGCTCTTATATGTTTTTTTACGCCTTTTGCCGAATACTTGTCAAGGACGTCCTTGTAGCACTCTTTGATTGCGGCGATAATATCTTTGCAATCCGAATTGGTTCCGCAAGTTTTTATCGCCTTTTTGCCTTGCGTGGCAAATTCTTTAACCCAATCGTTAAGCTGAGAGCTTTCAACAAGGTCGCATTTATTGAAAACGTAAACAACCCTTTTTCCGCTTGTAATTCTGTCCAAAATAGGATTGATTGACGCCAAAACGGCTCTGGAGTCGACAACGTAAACGAGAACGTCGCAAAGTCGCGCGTCCTCCTCCATCATTCTGACGGCTTTTGTCATATGCCCTGGAAACCATTGAATGTACATATTTATTTATTAAGCAAATCGGGTCTGCGTTCTTTTGTTATACGCAAACTCTGCTCTTTTCTCCACTTTGCTATTTCGCCGTGATTTCCGCCAATCAGCACGTCGGGCACGGCAAGCCCTTCGTATACACGCGGTTTCGTGTATTGCGGATATTCCAAAAGGTTGTCCGAAAAACTTTCTTCGACAACCGAATCGGCAGAATGTAAAACACCGTCGATATAACGAGAAACGCAATTTATAACAACCATTGACGGCAATTCGCCGCTTGTCAAAACGTAATCGCCGATTGAAAGTTCCATATCGATTTCAAGGTCGATAGCCCTTTGGTCTATGCCCTCATAACTGCCGCACAACAGCAACAGCCCTTCCTTTTCGGAAAGAGATTTAACAAGACTTTGCGTAAGGGTTTTTCCTTTTGGCGACATATAAACTCTTGTGAGCTTATGCTCGGGATCGACGGCTCTAATTGCCGACACAATAGGGTCAGGCGTCATAACCATGCCTGCTCCACCGCCAAACGGCGTATCGTCTACTTTAAGGTGTTTGTCTTTTGAATAATCGCGGATATTGGTAACGTTCAAAAAAAATTTTCCGCTGTCTATTGCTTTGCCTAATATTCCTACTTTTAAGGCGTCGAACGTTTCGGGAAAAAGCGTTAAAACTTCAAACTTCATTTTCTACTGCAACCTCCCCGAACACTTTTTCGTCAAGCAGCATTTTACCGCCTAAAACGTCAACCGATTTAACAAGTCTTTTAAGCGCAGGAAAACTGATTTCGCTTTTCTCGCCCTTGACAACGTAAACGTCTGCCGCTCCGTATTGCAAAACGTCGGTAAGTTTGCCGATAAATTTCTCACCGACAAAAACGCTCATTCCGATAAGGTCCACAATAAAATTGCGGTCATCGTCAAGCGGCACGCTTTCGCTACGTTCGACAAAAATAGCTTTGTTACGCAATTTATCGGCGTCTTCGGGCGTGTCTATGCCGAAAAGTTTCAGCAAAACGAAATTTCCGTCAAGCTGAGCCTTTTCGACCTTATAACAAACCTTAGAAATATAAATTTCCTTTAATCGCAAAAAGCGAGAGTTATCGTCAGTGATACCCTCGACCTTTATTGCGCCTTTGATGCCTTTCGGCTTTAAAATTTTTCCGATTTCAATAAAATTTGTCATTATTCCTTTTCAGCGATAACAACGTTATATTTAATTCCGGATTTTGCACTTGCAGATTTGACTATCGTTCTGATAGCTTTGGCAATTCTGCCCTGCTTACCGATAATCTTTCCGATGTCGTTCTTTGAAATTTCGATAACGATGTCGGTCGAGCTTGCGCCCTCACGAGTTTCGACGATAAAATCGCCTTCTTCGCCGACAAGTTCTCTTACTAAAAATTCGACCAATTCGTACATATTTGCACCCATTAAAGAATTCCGTTTTGTTTAAGCAAAGAACGTACGGTGTCGGTCGGTTGCGCGCCTTTTTGAATCCAATCTTTTGCTTTGTCAGCGTCGATTTTTACGAGAGCCGGTTGAACGGTCGGATCATAAATGCCGATTTGGTCGATATATTGACCGTCTCTTGCTTTTCTCGAATCGATTGCTACGATACGATAGAAAGGTGCGTGCGTCTTGCCCATTCTGGTGAGTCTAAGTTTTACCATTGTTTACCTCCAAACAAAATCATTTGTTTTTGTTATTTATAAATTTTTATTAGCGTTGTATGTTTGTCGTTTAAAACGGCAACTTGCCTTTGTTTTTTTGCATTCTCTGCATCATAGTTTTTGAAAGCTCGAACTGTTTCAAAAGCTGATTTACTTCTTGAATGGACGTTCCGCTTCCCTTTGCAATACGTTTTCTTTGGCTTGCTTTTATGATATCGGGATTGCGGCGTTCCTTTATCGTCATAGACTGAATGATTGCCTTTGTCTGAACGAGCTTCTTTTCGTCGATATCGGTGTCTACACCTTTGAGCTTGTTCGACATACCGGGAATCATTTGCAACAAATTTGAAACGTTGCCCATTTTTTTCATACTTTCGATTTGTTGAAGATAATCTTCAAGCGTAAAGCTCTTTTCCTTTATCTTCTTTGAAAGTTTTTTCGCGTCTTCCATGCTGAACGCGCTTTCGGCTTTTTCGATAAGCGTCAACACGTCACCCATTCCGAGAATTCTCGACGCCATACGGTCGGGATAGAAAGGTTCGATATCGTCGAGCTTTTCGCCCGTTCCGCAGAACTTAATCGGTTTTGACGTGACCGCTCTTATCGACAACGCCGCGCCGCCGCGAGTGTCGCCGTCGAGTTTTGTCAAAATAACGCCCGAAACGTCAAGCTGTTTGTTGAAGCTGTCGGCAACCGTAACTGCGTCCTGACCCGTCATCGAATCGACAACAAGCAAAATTTCGTGTGGTTTGAGTTCTTTTTTAAGCCCAATAAGCTCGTCCATAAGCTCTTCGTCAATGTGCAAACGACCGGCAGTATCGACGATAACCGTGTCAAGTCCGTTTTTGTTTGCATACTTGATTGCCTCGGACGCGATTTTGTTAGGTTTGATTTGTCCTTTTTCAAAGACTTCCACCCCTGCCTTTTGTCCGACAACTTGAAGTTGTTTGATAGCGGCAGGACGATAAATATCGCAAGCGACAAGCAAAGGGTGCTTGCCTTGTTTTTTGAGCATAGCGGCGAGTTTTCCGCACATAGTCGTTTTGCCTGCGCCTTGAAGTCCGCACATCATAATGATTGTAGGCGGATTAGAGCTGACGGCAAGTTTTGCGTTTTTACTGCCCATAAGCTCGATAAGCTCTTCGTTTACGATTTTTATAACTTGTTGGTCAGGCGTAAGGCTCTTTAAAATATCTTCGTGCAAAGCCTTTTCGCTGACCGCATTGATAAACGATTTCGCAACGTTGTAGTTGACGTCCGCTTCGAGAAGAGCGACACGGATTTCACGCATAGCCTGCTTAATTTCAAGCTCGGTGAGTTTGCCTTTGTTTTTCATCTTTTCAAAGACGTTGCTGATTTTTTCAGATAAAGTACCAAACGAACCCATTTTAACCCTCCGTCAGTTTTGTCAATTCTTCGATTTTGTCTTTAAGCGTCGTTTTGTCGCCGCTTTTAAAAGCGTCTGCGATTGCTTCGGACAATTCTTTGACTTCCTTTAAAAACTTTGCATAATGCAGTTTGCTTTCAAAATCTTTCACGGCGTCTTCGCCACGCTTTATGGCGTCCCTTGCCGCTTGACGAGTTATACCGAACTGCTCCGCAATTTCACCGAGAGATAAATCGCAATCGAAAAATAATTGCATAAGCTCCCGTTGCTTGTCCGTCAAAAGCGAACCGTATACTTCCGTCAAAATGCTGATTTCAAAATTTTCCATACACCTTAAGTTTTGTCTGCAAAGCTATGGGCAATGCTTAATCACAATCGCCAAGCCGCAAACCATACAGCCTTTTACAAGCATAAACGCCGCAATGCCAACCCTTATAGCGCATTGCCACATAGCAAACTTGACGCTTTTGAAAATTGCTTTTCCATAGTCTTTGGCACAGCATTCAAATGCCCCACTATGATATGAAAAGCCTTGCAAGCTGTTTAAAACGCCGCTTGCAAATTGCTTCTGCTCGAACACACGCTGTAAAGGTCACAACCTTTACACTTATGATATACTCAATTTCCCTACTTGTCAAACGTTTTTAGTCGTCAAATTAAAAAACCTTTTATTCCGTTTTAGAAATAAAAGGTTTAAATCAGCAAATATAAAACTAAACTTTGCTTATTTTGCTTAAAAACACTATGTTAAACTAAATTTGTTCTACTTTAACTTAATTTGTTTTACTAACTCAGCATAATTTATTATTCAGCTTAGTTTTGCTTATTTACAACTCTGTTCGCCCAATTAAATTTAACTTGTTTAAATAATATTTTAGTCGTCAAGCAAAACGTCGATGAAGTCCTTAGCGTCAAACTCGATAAGGTCGTCGATTTTTTCGCCCACGCCGACAAACAAAACGGGAAGTTCGAGTTCTTCGGCAATGGCGATTACAACTCCGCCCTTTGCCGTGCCGTCAAGTTTTGTCAAGACTATGCCGTCAACGTCGATATCTTCGCCGAAAACGCTTGCTTGATTGACAGCGTTTTGCCCCGTAGTTGCGTCAAGCACGATATATTTTCTGAAATCGGCGTTCGGAAGTTCACGGTCAACCACTCGGCAAATCTTTTTGAGTTCTTCCATAAGGTTTTTCTTGTTGTGAAGTCTGCCTGCCGTATCGACCAAAATAACGTCCGTGCCTTTTGCTTTTGCCGAGCTTATTGCGTCAAAAACAACCGCCGCAGGGTCACTGCCTTCGCCGTGATGAACAACTCTGACGCCTGCCCTTTCGCCCCAAACTTCAAGCTGTTCGCTTGCCGCCGCTCTGAACGTGTCGGCAGCCGCGATGACAACCGATTTGCCTTGCGACTTAAAATAGTTTGCAAGTTTACCCGTCGCCGTCGTTTTGCCCACGCCGTTTACGCCCGACATCAAGATAACGAGCGGATAGGAATATTCGTATTTTTCAAAATCAATCGATTGTATCAAAAGCTCTTTAAAGCAAGCTCTTGCGTCGTCGGGTTTTGTGATTTTGCGTTCATAAATTTCGTCACGCAAACGGTCGATAAGGTTTGTGGTTGCCGTAACGCCGACATCCGACGTCAAAAGTGCTTCTTCAAGCTCGTCAAAGAAAGCATCATCCAAATCTTTCATTTTGAACGCTTCAAACAGTTTGCGTTTGATTGCTTCTTTTGTCTTTTTTAGCCCTTCGGCAATTTTTGAAAATACTCCCATAATCTCCCCTTAGCTTGCGCTTCCTGCGTCGGAAGCGTGTTTGACCGCTTCGTCAAATTCGATTGAAACAATTTTCGTCACGCCCTTTTCTTCCATAGCGACGCCGAAAATCGTGTCGGCGTGACGCATTGTCGGCTTACGGTGCGTAATGACGATAAATTGCGTTTTGTCGCTGAACATTTTAAGAAGTTCGGCAAACAAGTTTGCGTTTGCGTCGTCGAGTGCGGCTTCGATTTCGTCGAGAATACAGAAAGGCATCGGCTTAAGTTGCAAAATAGCAAACAAAATAGCGATAGCCGTAAGAGCCTTTTCACCGCCCGACAAAAGAGAAATGTGTTGAAGCTTTTTGCCTGGTGGTTGAGCAAAAATTTCAATTCCTGCTTCGAGCGGGTCGATTTCCTTTTCGTTTGTCAAATCAGGTTCGAGCGATTCGAGAACGAGTTTACCCGTGCCGCCGTCAAACAACTTTTTGAAAGTCGTTTGGAAGTTGGCATTGATTTTTTCAAATGCGTCGTTAAACTTGACAACCATTTCGGACGTAAGGTCGGAAATAATCGTTTTAAGGTCGTCGTATGCCGCCTTTATGTCGTCACGCTCTGCCGCCAAAGTGTTGTAGCGTTCTTCGAGTTCTTCAAGGTCGGTGATTGCGCATTGGTTGACTTCGCCAAGACGGTTGATTTCACGCTTTACGCTTGAAATCTCGCCGTTTGCTTTTTTATTGTCGAAATTTTCATCCTTGAACTGCAATGCGTTTGCATAAGTCAAATCGTATTCTTCGAGAATATGCTCTTGCATACTTCTTATTTCGATGTCGACTCTTTCAAGGCAACCTTCGTCACGAATACGCTTTTCGGCAAGTTCCGCTTTCGCTTCGGTAAGTTTGTTCTTTTTGTCGTCAAGAGCCGAAATTTTGTTTTTCAAATCTTCTTTCGTCGTTGAAAGCGAATTGAGTTTTTCGTCAAGTTCGGCAAGGTGCGCTTTTTCGTCGGCTGTAAATTCCGTCTTTTGCGGCGCGCCTTTAAGTTGTTCTATCTTTCCTTGAACGACTTTAAGTTGAACGTCCGTGTCAATAAGGTTTTCGCGGCATTGAGATTTTTCGCTATTCAAGCGATAAATTTCGTCGCTGATTTTATCGATTTCACCTTTAAGCGTTGCATTGTCGACTTTAAGGTCGGTAAGAGCCTTAAACAAAGTATCGCGTTGCGATTTCTTTTCTTGCGAGTCGAACTTCTGTTCGTGAAGATTTCCGAAAAGCTCTTTCTTTTGCTTTACGCTTTCTTCGAGAGCGTCAACGCTTGAAATTTTTATCGTAAGTTCGCCGACAATTTTATCCGCTTCTGCAAGTTCTTTCTCGCAAGCGTCGATATCGGCTTTAAGACGCGCAACGTTTTCGCTTGACAAACGTTGTCTTTCGGCAAACAAACCTACCTGTCCTTTTACGTCGGCAAGTTGTCTTTCGATTGCTTGCGCTTTTTCGTCACACTCGTCAACGAGTTTTTCGTTTTCGGCTTTGCGCTTTAAAAGTTCGTCAAGATTTGCATTTAGTTTTTTTGCGTTTTCTTCAAGAGCTTCGATTTGTCTTTCTTGGTCGAGCAAGCTCATTCGGTCGTTCTTTCTCGAGCCGCCCGAAATCGAACCGTTTTTAGCAAACAAGTCGCCGTCAAGCGTGATAATTTTAAACTCCTGATTGTAATTCCTGAAAAGTCTTGTCGCGATGTCGATATTTTCGACAACAACCGTATCGCCCATAAGAGCCGACATAAGTTTTTCAAACTTAGGGTCGTAGGAAATTTGGTCTTTCAAAAGTCCTATACAACCGCGTTCGTTAAACACGGCGTCATTGTCGCCGATTGTCTTTTCTTTGCAAGCAGTAAGCGGACGGAACGTTGCTCTGCCGTATCTTTTTTGTTTTAATACGTTTATAAGGAATTTAGCGTCGTCTTCGTTTTTAACGATAATGTTTTGAAGCGAAGCGTTAAGGACGTTTTCGACCGCAGGGACAAATTGTTCGGGAACTTTTATGACTTCCGCCACGACGCCCATAATTTTCGACGAAATTTTGTCGTCGTCTTTCGCGTCTTTCATAAGTCCTTTGATAGCTTCCTGATAGCCTGCGTAATTATCCTTAATTTGTCTTGCCATTTCAAGATTTGCCCTGCTGTTGGAAATCTTGTTGTTAAGCGCCATAATATCGTCTGCGATTGCCGCAAGAGCGATTTTCGCTTCTTTTTTGGCGTTCACGGCTTCGTTTGCTTCTGCCAAAAGCTGACCGTTTTTAGTCTTAAGCTCGTTTATATGACCTTCGGCGATGGACAAAGCCGTCAAATCCTCATCGAGGCTCGTTCTTTTTTGCGACAACGACTCTCTGAGATTTTTGGCTCTTTCCTGATTTATTCCTTTTTCGGAAATAAGTCCTGCAAGATTGCCCTTTAAGGCAGACAATTCTTCAACCGAGCGTATATATTCTTGGTTTTTCGCTTCGAGTTCGCTCTCTTGGCTTGTCAAAGCTTCGTTCAACACGCTGTATTCCGCATTTATGCGGTCGTACTCTTTTGCAAGTGCGGCAAAGGACGCAAGTTTTTCTTGCTTTTCGCTTTCCGCTTTTGCAATGGCTTCGTCGATTCTTGCTATTTGCGCTTCGAAACTCTGTTTATCTCGCATCAAACGCGATTCGTCGCCGTTGAGATTGTTGAGCTTTTCTTGGAAAACTCTGCCTTCGCCTGCCATACGTTCCGCATCGACTTTGAGTGCAAGAATTTCGGCGTTGAGATTTTTGGAATAATCGTCAAGCGAAGTAAAATCGCCCATACATTTGTCGAACTCTTGCGTACATTCGATAAATTCACGCTCTTTGATTTCGAGTTCGTTTATGGTTTTAGTAAGTCTTTCGGATATCTTTTTCTTTACGTTTTCGTTGTTTTCGTATTGATAGATATATGTGTTTACTTCCCAAAAGCGAAGCAAATCTTTAAGTTCGAAATACTTCTTAGTCGCTTCCGCTTGCTTTCTTAACGGAACGATTTGTCTTTCGATTTCGGCAATACGCTCGTTCGCGACCGTAAGGTTTTGATTGGCGCGATCGAGTTTGCGTTCTGCTTCGTTTCTTTGATAACGGAATTTAGAAATGCCTGCTGCCTCTTCGAAAATATGGCGTCTGTCGTCAGGCTTAGCCGATAATAACTCGTCAATTCTACCCTGTCCGATGATGGAATAGCCTTCTTTTCCTATACCAGTATCGTGTATAAGATTGATTATATCCTTCATACGACAACGGGAACGATTTATAAAATATTCGCTGTTGCCGCTTCGGTCAAGTTTACGAGAAATAACTACGTTGTCTGCGTCGAAGTTCGGAAAAACCTTTCCTCCTTCGTTGTCGAAGTAAAGAGAAACTTCGCAGTATGACGTACTGCGACGGTTTTCCGTGCCGTTAAAGATGACGTCTTGCATATTTTTACCACGGAGCGTTTTTGCGCTCTGCTCGCCAAGCGTCCAACGTATAGCATCGGCAATATTCGATTTTCCGCAACCGTTCGGGCCGATAATTGCCGTTACGCCGTCTTTAAATTCGATGGTGACTTTATCGGCAAATGATTTAAAGCCTTTAAGTTCTAACTTCTGAAAATTCAAAATATAACCTCTTGTGTTTCGTAAATTGCCAAAGTATTATATCATACGAAAAGTTTAAAATCAATCAAAAACCCAAATTTGTGAGCGACTTTTAAAAATTGTAAAATTCAATAAAATTTGAGCTAAAAACAAAAAACGCTCTAAAGAGCGTTTTTGTTTTTAATTAAATTCATCTGCTTGTGGCTGTTTATAACGCTTATGCGTTAAGTTTAACAGTCAAACATAACCTTTCGGCAGTCCGCTTAAAAATCAATTAGCAAATGCCGTGAGCAAGCATTGCGCCTGCGATTTTTTCAAATGCAGCGATGTTTGCGCCGATAACAAAGTTGTTTTCTTTGCCGTACTTTCTTGCAGCATTGTCGATGTTGTGGAAGATGCCAACCATAATGTTTTTAAGTTTTGCGTCGACTTCTTCAAATGACCAGAAAATTCTTTGGCTCGATTGCGCCATTTCAAGAGCAGAAGTTGCAACGCCGCCTGCGTTTGCGGCTTTACCCGGTGCAAACAAAATGCCTGCGTCGATAAACTTTTTGGTTGCTTCAAGAGTCGTAGGCATGTTTGCGCCTTCGCCGACTGCGAATACACCGTTCTTGATAAGGATTTCAGCGCTCTTTTCATCAAGTTCGTTTTGAGTTGCGCAAGGAAGAGCGATATCGCATTTAACCGTCCAGATTTCGCGGCAGTTGTCAACGTATTTTGCGTCCTTGTGAACGTCGACGTATTCCTTAATTCTTCCGCGTCTGACTTCTTTGATTTCTTTTACAAGGTCAAGGTCGATTCCGTTTGCGTCGTAAACGTAACCGTTTGAGTCGCACATAGCAACGACTTTTGCGCCGAGTTGCGTTGCCTTTTCGCAAGCGTAAATAGCAACGTTACCGCTACCCGAAACGACAACCGTCTTGCCTTTAAGCTCTTTGCCGTTGCAAGTAAGCATTTCGTTTACAAGGTATACAAGACCGTAACCGGTTGCTTGTTTTCTTGCAAGGCTTCCGCCGTATTCCAATCCACGTCCGGTAAGGACTGCGGTATGTTCGTTTGCAAGTTTCTTGTAGTAACCGAACAAGTATCCGATTTCTCTTGCGCCTACGCCGATGTCGCCTGCAGGTACGTCGGTATCTGCGCCAATGTGACGATAAAGTTCAGCCATAAACGCTTGGCAGAAACGCATAACTTCGTTGTCCGATTTGCCCTTAGGGTCGAAATCGCTACCGCCCTTGCCACCGCCGATAGGAAGCGTGGTAAGGCTGTTTTTGAAGATTTGTTCGAAGCCCAAGAATTTCAAAATCGAAAGGTTTACAGACGGGTGGAAACGAAGACCGCCCTTGTAAGGTCCGATTGCGCTGTTGAATTGTACGCGGTAACCTTTGTTGACTTGAACTTTGCCGTTGTCGTCTACCCAAGGTACTCTGAACATAATGACTCTTTCAGGCTCGGTGAGCATTTCAAGAAGACCTTTTTGTTCGTACTCAGGATGTTCGTCGCAGACAAGTGAAATCGATTCGAGGATTTCGGTTGCAGCTTGAATGAACTCCGGTTGGTTCGGGTTCTTTGCTTTTAAGTCGTCGAGGACTTTGCTGACGTATTTGTTCATATTTATACCTCACAATATTGAATTCCGATAAAATTTATAAAGATTTTATATATTCCTTATAAAAACATTTTAAATTATAATATCGATATATTTTATTTGTCAACAAATGACAAAAAAAAATGAATATTTTTTTGAGTTTTGCGTCGTTTTGAAATAAACCCAAAAAATAACAAAATTTTACAAATTTAGTATTGAATTTTGTTCATAATTAAACTATAATATATTCATTAAAAATAATAACCATAAAAGGAGAATTTTTATGAGAAAAGCATTTATCTGCCCATCAAAGTATGTGCAAGGTGAAGACGAATTACTTAATCTCGGTTATTTCGTCAAAACGTTCGGTGATTCAGCACTTTTGATTGCTGACCCATTTGCATTGAATCTTGTCAAAGACAAGCTCGAAGCAACCCAAAAGAAATACGGCGTTAAACTTCTTTCCGCAGGCGATTTCAGCGGCGAATGTTCAAGAACGCAAGTTGCAAAACTTCAAGATTTTGCAAAGAAAAACAACTGCGCTTGCACTATCGGTCTTGGTGGCGGTAAAGCAATCGACACCGCTAAATGCGTTGCAGAAGGCAGCAACCTTATCATCTGCCCTACTATCGCAGCTACCGACGCTCCTACGTCACACTCGGCTGTTTTGTACACCGATAACCACGAATTCGACGATTATGCATATTTCCGTCAAAATCCGTCGGTCGTTTTGATTGACCTTAACGTCATCGCAAACGCTCCTTCGCGTTTCTTGGTTTCTGGTATGGGCGACGCTCTTTCAACCTACTTCGAAGCAAGAGCAAACGTCAACAGCTTTTCAAACGTAAACGCAGGTCTTCCTTGCGGAGCAGACCGTTCTAAGGGAACTTTGCTCGGATACGGCACACACACCGCTTTCGCTCTTGCAGAACTCTGCTATCAAAACCTTATCAGCGACGGCGCAAAAGCAAAAGCTGCTTGCGACTGCAACGCAGTTACCCCTGCTTTTGAAAAAATCGTTGAAACAAACATCCTTCTTTCGGGTCTCGGATTCGAATCAGGCGGTCTTGCAGCAGCTCACGCTCTTCACGACGGTCTTACTTGCGTACACGATATTCACGCTTGCAACTTCCACGGCGAAGTCGTAGCATTCGGTACTATCTGCCAACTTATTATGGAAAACGTTCCTGAAGAAGAACTTTACGAAGTTCTTGAATTCTGCGTAACCGTCGGACTTCCTGTATGTCTTAAAGACCTTATGACCGACAAGAAGACGGGCAAAGTTATCAGAGAAGAATTGACCGAAGAAGAATACAAAGCAGTTGCGGCTAAGACCTGCATCCCTGAGGAATCGATTCACAATATGCCATTCCCTGTAACGGAAGATATGGTTATCGCAGCTGTTAAGACAGCAGACAAAATCGGTCGTGAATTCAAATATTGCGACTGCGATTGCTGTGACTAATTTTTAAAAAAGATTTTGCCAACCCTTTCGGTTGGCAAAATTTTAATTTTGGAGGACTTTTATGAAAAAAATTATGAACACTCCGGAAACGTTCGTGTACGATATGTGCCACGGACTTGCAAAAGCGCATCCGGAACTCGAATTCGTTGAAAAATTCAAGATTGTCAAAAAAGTTGACATCGATGACAATAAAGTTAGCCTTATCTCGGGCGGTGGCTCGGGTCACGAACCGGCTCACGCAGGTTTCGTCGGAAAAGGTATGCTTGACTGCGCTGTTTGCGGCGACGTTTTCGCTTCTCCTAGCCAAGTTCAAGTTTACAACGCAATCAAACATTGCGCAACCGACAATGGCGTTCTTCTTATCATCAAAAACTATTCCGGCGACTGCATGAACTTTAACAACGCTATGAGCGACGCTCAAGAAGACGGAATTAAAGTCGACGCTGTTTACGTAAACGACGACATCGCTGTTAAAGACAGCCTTTACACCGTCGGACGTCGTGGCGTTGCAGGCACCGTTTTGGTACATAAATGTGCAGGCGCAGCTGCAGAACAAGGCAAAGAACTTGAAGAAGTCAAAGCCGTAGCAAACAAAGTTATCGACAACGTTCGTTCGTTCGGTTTCGCTTTCACAAGCTGTACGGTTCCTGCCGCAGGTCACCCGACTTTTGAAATCGGCGATGACGAAATGGAATTCGGCGTCGGTATTCACGGCGAACCTGGACGTTTCCGTGAAAAAATCGATTACTCGAAAGGCGATTTCTCGGACAACCTTGCCCGTAGAATTATGACCGACCTCGAAGAAGATTTGAAGCTCAAAAAAGGCGAAGAAGTCGTTTTGCTTATCAATGGTTTCGGCGGTACTCCTCTTCAAGAGCTTTACATTCTCAACAATTCGGTTTCAAAAGCAATCGAAGCAGACGGCATTAAAGTTCACAGAACAATCGTCGGCAACTTTATGACCTCAATCGATATGGCAGGCGCATCTATCACAGTTCTTAGAGTCGACAGCGAACTTAAAGCTCTTATCGACTACCCTGTTTCGACTCCTGCCCTTACTTGGGGTGGCGCAATGGGAAGCGAAGCTCAAGCGGCTGTAGAAGCTATGCAAGCAATCGCAAAAGCTCTCGGATATGCTCCTCAACAAGTCGAAACAAAGAGTTCTTCAAAGAAAGCTAAGGTTGTTGAAGAAGACGATGCAAACGCAGTTTACGAAGTTGAAGGCAAACCTGTAATTAAGGAAACCATCAACACTGCGGCATTTGTAAAAATCGTCGAAAAGATGGCTGACGTCATCATTGAAAACGAAGTTCCGTTCTGCGAAGCAGACCAAATGGGCGACGGTGACTTCGGTATGTCAATCGCAAAAGGCTTCAAACAATTAAAAGCAGACTGGGCAACCAGAAAGAAGGGCGATATCGGACAATTCCTTGTAAGCTGTTCTGAAATCATCAAAGAATACTGCGGCGGCGCATCGGGTCCTATTTGGGGTTCTGCATTCAAGTACGCAGGTAAAGCAATGGCAGGAAAGAAAGAAGTCGACCTTAAAGACGTTGCATTCTTGTTTATGGAAGCAAACCGCGGCGTATTTGAAACCGGCAAGAAGAGCTTCGGCAAAGGCGCAGACATCGGCGATAAGACCCTTGTCGACGCATTGAAGCCATGCGCTCTTGCTCTTACAAAGGCGGCAGAAGAAGGCAAGAAACTTCAAGAAGGTCTTGACCTCGGCGCAAAAGCAGCTCATGACGGCGCAGAAGCAACCAAGACTCACGTCGCAACTTTGGGACGTGCAGGCACTGTCGGCGAACGCTCAATCGGCTTCCCTGACGCAGGCGCACACGGACTTGACGTCATCTTCAACGAACTTGCAAAATATATCAAAAACTTCAAAGGTTAATGATTTGCAAATTCAAACGAACTAACAACAAGGCTCGGATTTCCGAGCCTTGTTTTTTTATGAATTTATATTTGATTTTTATATATCGTAACAAACGAATTCTGACGATTTAATACTTAAATCATATTATCTTTTAGCGTATATGTATAGAATCAACAATAGCTTTTTAGGGCGCATAAAACAATCGACAAAAGCTGAACGAGCGTTCTTATCTCGTCCTTATCGCACCGCTCCATAACGTAATCGGCAATTAAAACAGCAAGGGTGTTTATTTCTTTTCCGTCCACACGACCATTATATGCAGTTAAAGTGTTTTATGCTTTATCTCTTCCCGTTTTAAATCTTCAAATGCGATTTATGAATAACGACGCTTAAGCCTTAAATTCAAATTATTCAGCATTGAATCAATAATCAATATATAATGCTCAATCAATATGCAAATTAAATAATTAGAATGAATATATACAATAAAGCTTTCAGCAAATATTAGTATTTAGACAATATTAGTATTTATTAAACTTCAAAAATATGTTTAGTTAGGTTATTACAAAATCACAAAATAAAACAAGGCTCGGATTTCCGAACCTTGCCGATAGAAGTTAAAATTGTTAGAAATTATTTCATCAACCTAAACTCAACATAAAGTTTTCAATATTCAATGCGCTGAGTGTAGTATAATAGCTATAATCCGCCCAAGTCTTTTCAGGTTCGGTGGCTGTTATGCGTCTGAAAAATACGTTCTTTCCTTCCGAAACCGTTATTTCATATTGTTCGTCAATACCTTCGATAGTCACGCTTGCCGTTATAACGTTTACGCCCGGCTCGGTCTCGGCAAATTCCGATACCGTATATGCGTGTTCGGTTTTGATTATTTCTTGAGAATCGTTTTCACGGGTATATTCCGTTACGACGTTTGTTGCCGCATTGAAATCAAAGAATTTGCTTGTCGTACTACCCTCTTCGACAGCCTCCCAAACGCCGTGCAGTCTCGATGCGTCGTTGTTCTTTATCGTTGCAGGCAACTCGCCGAGTTTGCTCTTAACGTAGCTAAGGCTCGTGCTTTCATCGACTTTATAGTACGTTGTAGTCTTTTCGTCGATGAGTTTGCCAAATTTCTTTTGTTGATAAGTAAGTCTGACATTGTTTGAATCCTTATCTACAAAAAAGACGTTTGAACAACCGATTCTATCATTTATCCAGCCTTGAGTGTCTTCGATTGTTACTTTCTCGACTTTTTCGGCGTTATCGGTGTTCAACTTATACGTCAACTTCACTTCTTTGACAGTAAGCGGCGTTGAAGAATCCTTATAAACAAAATATCCGCTCTCACCGCCCGTAACGACAAGATACGCTTCGATTTCGTTTTTAACAATAAGATCGGTCGCTTGTTCACCGACAGTGTTTACTTTTAATTTGTACGTTCCTTTAACTTTATCCATAGTCGTAGGATTGCAAGCTACAAGAACAGCCGCCATAGCTATAACAAGCACAACTATTAATATAATCGGAATTATCTTTTTCATAATTACCTCCCTAATCTATATGTTTATTATATCATAGTTAATATCGGATTTCAATAGCAAAATTATCTTGCATAGCTGACTTGCTTAATTCAAATTCATAACGGCAATTTTATATAATTGTTATCGTCAGTCACGTCACAACGATACAAGCCTTCAATGCTCGATTTAAACACCTTTATCGCAAACAACCTTTACCGTACAACTGTAAATAATCTTTGCTATAAACAAAGTTTGCCAAATTCGTGTGCAATGCAAAGCGTTGCGGCAAGTCCTTTGACGCATTAAAAAAGACAACCTATTGGTTGTCTCTTGGGTACGGTTGATATCTTGTCCACTTTGCATAATCTGTGCAAACACTTCGTCCTAACTTTAAATAACAGGACTTGTAGCGAGCTTGCGAGCGTAATAGCGAAGCTGAACAACTTGTTTGTTCAGCAAGCGCCACCTGCATGCAGGTTACAAACTTGTTTGTACGCAGCGCAAAGCGTTGCGGCAAGTCCTTTGACGCATTAAAAAAGACAACCTATTGGTTGTCTCTTGGGTACGGTTGATATCT
>CAKQUX010000005.1 GCA_934277645.1 uncultured Clostridia bacterium
CAAACTTGTTTGTACGCAGCGCAAAGCGTTGCGGCAAGTCCTTTGACGCATTAAAAAAGACAACCTATTGGTTGTCTTTTTTGGTGCGGTCAACAGGACTTGAACCTGCATGGAGTTACCACAAGATCCTTAGTCTTGCGCGTCTGCCAATTCCGCCATGACCGCTCACAGCTTTATTAGTATATAAAATATTACGCATTTTGTCAATAATTTTTATACTACTTTTTAAACAAAAAAAATATTTTTTGCAATTAAATTGATATCTAATTATATCACTTAACAAGACTATTATGGCTCATTAAAATAATAAGATTATACTGCATAGGTGCAACCAGAAATTATATATAAATTGCGCGACATTTACCTAAACATTTTCGCCATATCTTCACTATTAAACTTATTTTTTAATTCCGTAAATTTCTTTTATAACTTTTTCGACTTCCGGCGGAACAAGAGAATAATTGCAAATGCCTATAAGCTCTTTTGCTCTTGTGGACGAAACGTCTACCAAATCGGTTTGCGACAGCAAAAACACCGTGCTTACGCCAAGCCCCTCATTGTAACTTGCCATTTCCTTTTCATACTTATCGTCTTGCCCATTGCGTATTCCCCTGACAAGCATTCCGAGACCGTGTTTTTTGGCGTAGTCAGCGGCATATCCACCGTAAAAATCGCATTTTACGTTTTTGAATTTTGCCGTCATAGCTTTAAGCATTTTAAGTCGCTGCTTGACCGTAAACCTTGTTATTTTGTCGGGATTTATAAGAATAACGACGTAGACTTTTTTAAACATAGTAGACGCTCTTTCGATAACTTCAAGATGTCCTATCGTCGGCGGGTCAAACGTTCCCGTGACGTAACCTATGCTTTTTTTTATGAGTTTTTTCATTCTTGGCATAACTTTTCAATAAACTCCGCTGTGGTGTTTCCCATTTTTTTGGTTCTGACGCTATATTTTTCGTCATTAAAATCAATAACGTTGTCGGTTGCGTGTTCATAAACAAGCATGCCGCCGTCGTTCAACAAATCGAGTTCAATCGCTTGGCGAACTGCGTTTTGCCCAATTTCACCCTTATACGGAGCGTCGATAAAAATCAAATCATATTTTTTTTCGCAAGAATTTAAAAACGCTTTGAAGTCGGCTTTTGAAACCTTATACGTTTTTTCGTCTATGCCTTTAAGGTTTTTTCGGACGTAAGTCAGCGAATTTTCACTAACGTCGACAAAATCGACGAATTCTGCACCGCGACTCAATGCTTCTATGCCAAGCGCGCCGCTTCCTGCAAAAAGGTCAAGTACGATTGCAGACGGCGTGTAACATTGCAAAATGTTGAACATGGTTTCTTTAATTCTGTCCGTTGTCGGTCTTACGCTGTCGCCGGTCGGCGCTTCCAGACACTTTCCGCGATACTTTCCTGCAATAACTCTCATTTCGCAATCACAACGTCAAGTTTAACGTCTGTTTCCTCCGCATCGATTTTTTCAACCTCTTGACAATCGAATGCAACTCCGCATTTGAAAGTCTTGCTCTTCGACAAAAACTTATCATAATAGCCCTTGCCTCTTCCGAGTCTGTTTAAATCTTCGTCAAAAGCAAGCATCGGCACAACCGTAAAGTCAAATTTGTGTCCCTCTTTCCCGTCTTTCGGCTCTAAAATCCCATAGCCGTTGTACCAAAACTCGGTGTCGACGTCTATTTCGATTGCTTTCATTTCGCCACCGAAAAGTTTAGGCACAAAAACCGTTTTGCCTTGTTTTATGGCTTTTTTGATAAAATCAATCGTATACGGCTCGTTAAAGTCGGACAAAAAACAAAAAACGTTTCTTGCCGTTTTATATTGTTCGAGCTCTAGAATCTCACTAAAAATACCGCTTGATTTTTTAGCTTTTTCCTCATCGGTCAGATTCTTCAATTTCTCTCTGACTGCACTTCTAAGTTCTTTTTTGTCTTGCATAAAATCTTTTCTTCCTATGTCAAATATACCCTTTTTGTCCGCCGTTTGTCAAGTCCTGTCAAAATTTCATAGCAAATCTCGCCTTGTCGTCTTGCCTGATACTCTGCGTCGATGCCGTCACCGAGTAAACACACTTCTTCTCCGACTTTTAAAACGATTTTTCCGGTATATATAATCATCATATCCATACAAGCGACCGACAAAACGTCAAACGCCTTTCCGCGGCAAAACACTTTCCAGCCTTTTCGTCTTATTCCGTCGGCATAACCGCCAAATACAACCGCAACGTTTCCGCTTTTTTTTATCTTAAAATCGCCGTAACTGACATATTCGCCTCTTTTAACAAACTTCGTCGTTATAACCTTTGAATATACTTTCAGCGCAGGCGTAACTCTGTCGGCAAGATAACCGTATCCGCCGATACCGACTCTTATCATATCGCTTTCAATCGGCAAATCGATTGACGAAGTTGCCTGAATGTGAAATATTCCCTCGCCCAATATGCTTCTGTAAATTTCTTTTTTGACGGCATAATCGGCTATTTGCGCCACGTTCGGTTTTCTGAAATGACTAAATCCGCCGACGGCTTTAATACGTTTACTGCCTTTCAAGCGTTCCAACAACAAACCTAAATCTTCGTTGTCTTTAATCCCCAAACGGTTCATTCCCGTATCGAATTTTACGAATACGCCCACATCTTTGCGGCAAAGCGCGCATGCTTTTTCAAGCGATACAATTTGCTCAAAACTAAACACGGCAGGAGTCAAATCGAAATTTACGACGTTTTCGGCTTCCTCGCAAAAGAAAACCGAAACCAAAATAGGCTTAACGATTCCGCATTTCCGAAGCTCTATGCCTTCTTCAACGGTAGCAACTCCGAAATAGTCCACAATGTCTTCCGTTCCTAAAGCAACTTCCTTTGCGCCGTGTCCGTAAGCGTCCGCTTTCACCATAAATAACAGCATTTTGCCTTTAACGGACAAACTTTTTAAATTTTGCCTTATTGCCCTTACGTTACAAACAAATTTAAGTTCCAATTTTTCACCTACGCCAAAATATGCCGCACTCTTGCCATTGGTGAATTCATTTAAGGCATTAACTTTTAAAACTTTAAGTCGTTTTTCTTATCAAAAGTTTGTTAGCTTAAATTTTATTCGTCTAAGTTTAAGGCACTATGCCGTTAATTATTATTTTCAAAAAACACTTAAGTTTTTAAATATTAAAACCATCACATAAAAATCAGTCTGAATTTTTGGCTATTATTTGAGTCGTAATTTTGCCATAATTATTTCAACTTAAATTTAATCAAACAAAAAGCGTCCGCTTTTGTGAACGCTTAAATAAGTTACACTACTGGGCAAACAATAAGATAATATCGATGGCAAAATTAACACCGCCACCACGCGAAAATCTTATACAAAAGCCATAATGCAAATAAATTACACTTTTAAATCTAAATCCATTTTGTTATTATGCTATTTTCGGCTTAACTTGTAGTTTAAGCCGCAAAACGATAGTTAAATGAATTTAAGTTCCTTTAAAATTTTGTTTGCCTTATCGAGATCGGCAGTTTTCACCAAAATCGTTGCTTTTGACGAATTGCTTTTTGCATAGGAATAAAGATACTCGATGTCGATATCCGAACCCGCCAAGCCTTCGAGGACTCTTGTTAAGCCACCCGGAACGTCATCGACTTCGATTCCGATAAGTTCGTTTTCCTTTACGACAAAGCCTGCGCTCTTCAATGCGCCAATCGCTTTTTCATTGTCGGAAGTAATCATTCTTACGATGCCGAAATCGCTCGTATCCGCAATATTGAGAGAAACAAGGTCGATTTTCGCGTCGCTTAACGCTTTACTGAGCGACAAAAGTCTGCCTGCGCGGTTTTCCAAAAATACAGCTATTTGATTTACTAACATAGTTATTTCCTCCTATATTTTTCTTCTATCTTCAATTCTTGCCGTTTTGCCTTCGCTGAGCGGTAAAGAATTTGGAGAAACCAAAGTTATTCTGGCCGCGATACCGAGCATCGATTGCATATCGTGTTCGACTCTGCGACGAATGTTTTCAATGGACTTAACTTCATCCGTAACGTTGTTTTCGGAAATTTCGACTTGAATTTCCATAGTGTCGAGAACGCCTACTCTGTCAACGAAAATCTTATAATGCGAGCCGATAACTTCAGGAATGTTCATAAGAACCGTTTCTATTTGCGACGGGAATACGTTGACGCCGCGAATAATAAGCATATCGTCGCTTCGACCGCAAACTCTTTTCATTCTTACAGTCGTTCTTCCGCAATGCTCGCACTTCGAGTGGTTGAGCGCTGAAATATCTCTTGTGCGATAGCGCAAAAGCGGAATTCCTTGCTTTCTAAGCGTCGTAAACACAAGTTCGCCGTCTTGCAAGTCGCCGAGCGGTTCAAGCGTGTTTACGTCAATTATTTCAGGATAGAAGAAATCTTCCATGACGTGCAAACCGTAATCATCACCGCAGCAAATCGAAACACCCGGACCTGAAATTTCCGAAAGCCCGTAAATGTCGTACGCTTTGATGCCGAGCATCTTTTCGATTTTGTCTTTCATTTCAAGCGACCACGGTTCCGCTCCGAAAACACCGCGTTTTAAGCTAAGTTCGCTAATTGGAATATTAAGTTTTTGAAGTTCTTCCGCAATGAATATTGCATACGACGGCGTACAACAAATAGTCGTTGCTCCGAAATCTTTGAGCAGAGCGATTTGACGCATAGTGTTGCCCGTCGATACGGGAACCGTCATAGCTCCGAGCTTTTCTGCGCCATAATGTATTCCGAGACCACCCGTAAAGAGTCCGTAACCATAAGAAATATGAATTATATCTTCATCGGTACAGCCTGCAGTTGCAAGCGCTCTGGCGGTACATTCCGACCAATCTTCGATGTCACGCTTCGTGTAGCCGACAACCGTAAGTTTGCCCGTTGTTCCGCTCGATGCGTGTACTCTGACAATTTCTTTTTTAGGAACGGCAAACGTGTCGAACGGATAGTTATTTCTTAAATCCTGCTTAGTCGTGTAAGGCAATTTATAAATATCGCCGACCGACTTAATATCCGACGGTTTAAGTCCGATTGCGTCCATTTTTTTACGATAATACTTTACGTTTTCGTAAACTCTTTTAACCGCGTCTACAAGTCTGACCGATTGGAGATTCTCCATTTCGGTTCTGCTCATTGTTTCAATTCTTTCGTTAAACATAAATCTCCTAATCGGCATAACCGAGTTCAAATGCCTTTAAATTCATATCGAGGAATTTTGCAGGGACGGTGGTTTTTAGTGCTTCGAGCATAACGTCTTTGTCGAGACCGAGATATTTCGTCAATGCTCCGAGCATAACGACGTTTACGGCTTTTGGAGAACCCGCTTTTTCCGCCAAAGCTAATGCGTCTTTTTCTGCAACCGCTATGCCTGCATTTTTGATTTTTTCCAAGCAATCGACAGGATATTCTTTCGCTCCCGTAATGACGGGCATAGGAAGAATTTCTTGAGTGTTAGTAACGATTATGCCACCCTTTTTAAGGAAATTCAAATATCTTGCCGCTTCTAACTTTTCAAACGAAAGTATGATGTCAGCGTCGCCCATCGCAACAATAGGCGAATTAACTTTGTCCGCCATTTTGACGTGCGTAACAACACTTCCGCCTCTTTGCGACATTCCGTGTACTTCGCTAAGTTTTACGTCAAGACCTTTTAAGAATGCATATTTGCCTAAAATTCTTGACGCAAGAAGAGTACCTTGACCGCCTACGCCGACAATTAAAATACTTGTTTTCATTGCTTGCCCTCCTTAATTGCGTCAAATTTGCAAAGTTTTGCGCAAAGTCCGCAACCTACGCAAAGCGAAGAATTGATTCTTGCCGTGCCGTCCTTTTGCTTTTCGATTGCAGGGCAACCGATTTTTAAGCAAGCTCCGCATTTTTTGCATCCGTCGATATTCATTGACGGCGGATAATTTCTGTTTAAAAGCGCACAAGGTCTTTTTGCTATGACAACCGAAACGCCCTCTTCGTCAATAGCGTTTTTGACAGCGGCTTCAACGCCTGCCATATCGTATGCGTCGACAACGTTTACGCTTTTTGCTCCGACGACTTTGCACACGTCGACAAGGTTCAAAATCGGTGACGGCGTGCCTTTTAAGGTCAATCCCGTCGCAGGGTGATTTTGATGTCCCGTCATTCCCGTCGTAGAGTTGTCAAGAATAATGAGAGTAAGATTCGAACCGTTGTAAACAGCATTGATAAGTCCCGTAATTCCGCTATGAATGAACGTAGAATCGCCGATAACCGAAACCACTTTTTTTGCGGCGTCTTCGCCAAGCGCTTTTTTAAAGCCGTGAGCTATACCTATCGACGCGCCCATACATACGACCGTATCGACTGCCGAAAGCGGCGCGCCTGCACCCAAAGTGTAACATCCGATATCTGCCGAAACGGTAAGCCCGAGCTTTTTCAAAACGTAAAACACTCCGCGGTGAGGACAACCTGCGCACATAACAGGCGGTCTGACAGGCAAATCTATCTTTTTAAGCTCATTCTTTTCGCCGAGCATTTTCTCTTTTATGTCATAAACCGAAAGTTCACCGAGTTTTGAGAAGATATTTTTTCCTTCACAAGCAATTCCGTTTGCTTTAAGTTGGTTTTCAAAGAACGGTTCAAGCTCTTCGATAACGACAAGTCTTTTGACTTTTTTCGAAAAAGCTCTGATTGCTTCAATCGGCATAGGATAAACCGTTCCGATTTTAAACACCGACGCATCAGGAAGAGCGTCCTTAACGTATTGATAAACGACTCCCGAACAAACAACGCCAAGGCTTAAATCGTTAAGCTCTTCACGGTTTATATTCATTGTTTCGACGTCGTTTTTAAGACGGTTTTCGCGTTCTTCAACCTTAACGTGTCTGCCGATTGCCGATGACGGCATCATTGTATATTTTGTTATGTCCTTAACGTACGGCTTAACGGCAGGTTCTACCCTCTCCCCCTCTAAAACACAGCTTTGGGAGTGCGCAAGCCTTGTCGTTGTTCTGACAAAAACAGGCGTATCATATTTTTCAGAGAGTTCAAACGCAAGTTTTGTAAATTCTTTTGCCTCCATACTGTCGCTCGGCTCGAGCATAGGAATATGCGCGCTTCTTGCGTAAAATCTCGTGTCTTGTTCGTTTTGCGAAGAATGCATTCCCGGGTCGTCTGCCGCAAGAATGACAAGTCCGCCGTTCACGCCCGTATATGCCGCCGTAAACATAGGGTCTGCCGCAACGTTTACGCCGACGTGTTTCATACATACCATGCTTCTTACGCCTGCGAAACTCGCACCGATTGCCACTTCAAACGCAACTTTTTCGTTCGGAGCCCATTCTGCATAAACTTCGTCGTAACGCGCAATATTTTCGGTTACTTCCGTAGAAGGCGTGCCCGGATACGCCGAAACGACTTTTACGCCTGCTTCGTATGCCCCTCTTGCAATCGCCTCATTGCCTAACATCAATTTCATAAGTATCTCCTAAATCTTTCTTAAATCGGTAACACGCTTTGCTTTGCCTTCATATCTTTTAAGGCTAAGCGGCTCAACGAGTTTTACAATCGCTTCGATTTGCAAAACCGTCTTTAAATTGTGCTTAATTTTTGCTTTCAACGCTTCGAGTTTGCCGAAGTTGTCAAGCAAACTTGCGTCCGCAACCTCGACGCTGACTTCGAGTTTGTCCATATAGTTTTCACGAGTGACGACGATTTCATATTGACCGCCGACTTCAGGAATTTCCATAAGAACGCCTTCGATTTGCGACGGGAACACGTTGACGCCGCGAATGACGAGCATATCGTCCGTTCTGCCTTGGAATTTGTCAAGACGTCTTAACGTTCTGCCGCATTTGCAAGTACCCGGAATAATTCTTGTGATATCTTTCGTGCGATAACGCAAAATAGGCATTGCTTCTTTTCCGAGCGCGGTAATTACAAGTTCGCCGTATTCGCCGTCTGGAACGGGTTCAAAAGTTTTAGGGTCGAGAATTTCAATAAGGAAATAATCTTCGTTGACGTGCAATCCGTCTTTTTCAAGGCACTCGCCCGCAACACCCGGTCCGATAATCTCCGACAAACCGTAGTTGTCGGTAGAAATAATGTTGAGTTTCTTTTCGATTTCCTTGTGCATTTCGACGCTCGACGCTTCCGAGCCGAACATACCTACTCTGAGTTTAAAATCTTTCTTTATGTCGTAACCTAATTTCTCTATCATTTCACCGATATAAAGGGCGTATGATGGAGTCGCAATCAAGACGGTTGCGCCTAAGTCTTTAAGCAACATAACCTGTCTTTCGGTGTTTCCGCTGGAAGCAGGGATAACCGCCGCACCGACTTTTTCCATACCTTGGTGAAGACCGAGTGCACCCGTAAACAAGCCGTATCCGAATGAAATTTGAACAACGTCCTTGCTGGTTACTCCTGCCATTGTTATAAGTCTTGCCATACACTCAGACCACATTTCGAGGTCGTTGTTTGTATATGTAACGACAGTCGGCTTTCCGCTTGTGCCGCTGGATGCGTGTATACGCGCAACTTTGTCCATAGGAACGGCGTTAAGCCCGAACGGATAATTATCACGCAAATCGGTTTTGACCGTAAACGGAATTTTTCTCAAATCGTCCAATGTTTTTATATCGTCAGGTTTAATGCCTGCGTTATCGAACATTTTGGTGTAAAACGGAGAGTTTTCATAAGCGTAACGAACTGCTTTTTGCAACTTTTTTAGTTGCAACGCATTCATTTCTTCTCTCGACATTGTTTCAATTTTTTCATCGTAAAACATTTTTATTTCCTCGATATATGCGTAATTTTCCTACTTATGCGTAATAGTTGATAAGGCAACCTTTAAGAATGATGTCTTTTTCGTCATCCGTCAAAGCGTCCATTTTAAGTTTGAAATCGGTGACTTTGTCGCCCCTAATTAGCATTGCGCCAAATTCCGTTGCACCGCTCTTGATTTTTTCCGATATGTCTTTAACGACCACGATATCGTTAAGTTGATATTCTTCGTCGGTAAGGAACGGAATCATACCCCAGTTGATAAGGTTTGAACGATAACGTTTAGTCGCATATTCTCTTGCAAGGTTTGCAACGCCGCCCAAAACTCTTTGACAGCTTGCCGCCTGTTCGCGAGCCGAACCGTCACCCGGTTTATTTGCAAAAATTACGCTACCGTATGAAAGGTCGGTCGTTTCGATTCCGCAAAGAGCCAAAGCCGCTTCAACGTTTTCGACCTCTTTACCCGACAAAATGTCTTTGTTTTCTTTGTAAACGTTTTTCGCTCTTTGAACGTATTCAGGCACTTTTCGCGAAAGCGCGAATTCCGCAAGACGAAGCGGATTGCTTCTGTATGACGACGTTTCACCCGACGGAATAAGTTCGTCGGTCGTTGTAACAGGGTCGTTTATGACGGCTACTACTTTCATAGCGAGATTTTGTTTCAAAGGTTCTATATGCGGCCAGTCGGCAATGTTAGGACCGTAAACAAGTTCCGCATCAGGGTCGGCTTTTTTGTAACCGTTATATACTCTGCTTTCGTAAACTTTTTTGTCAAAGTGAAAATCAGGAACGGTTTCATCATAGTCCATACCAAGAGCGGACGTAAGTAAACCGCCGTGAATTGCCGTTGCCGCAATAGAGCGTGCGTCCATCAAAGCAACCGAGGCAATCTGTTTTTCGCCCGGTTTGCTTCCCTCACGCGACATAAAGTTTCTCGTTGTATGTCTTATCGACAATCCGTTGTTGCAAGGGACGTCGCCTGCACCGAAACACGGTCCGCAGAAAGCAGGTTTAACGATTGCTCCGCTTTCGACCATTTTTGCAACCGAACCGTTTTTGACAAGTTCAAGCATAATAGGTTGCGAACCCGGATAAAGAGAAAGTCCGAATGCTCCGTTGCCAACCATACCTTTTTTAAGAATTTCGGCAACTGCTTGAAGGTTGTCGTAAGTTCCGCCTGCGCAGCCTGCGACCACACCCTGTGAAACCTTTACCTTTCCGTCAACAATTTTGTCGGTAAGTTTAAACACGACTTTATCGCCTATTTGTTTTTGACCTTCTTCTTCCGCTTTTTTCAAAATTTCATACGGATTTTCGATAAGTTCTCTAATCGGATATGCGTTCGACGGGTGGAAAGGAAGAGCAATCATCGGTTCTATTTTGTCAAGTTCAACGTAGACCGCGCCGTCGTATTCTGCGCCGTTTTGCGGTTCGATTTGTTTGTATTCGTCCTTTCTGCCGTATTCTTCAAGATATTTTTCGACTTTTTCGTCGGTTTTCCAAATAGATGAAAGACAGGTCGTTTCGGTTGTCATAACGTCGATTGAATTTCTGTATTCAACCGAAAGATTATCGATGCCGTCACCGATAAACTCCATAACTTTGTTTTTGACAAAACCCGAAGCAAAAACGTCACGAATTATGGTGAGCGCAACGTCTTGCGGACCTACGCCTTTGCGCGGTTTGCCCGTAAGATAAATGGCAACGACTTTCGGACGCTTTATGTCATAAGTACGACATAAAAGTTGTTTGACAAGTTCAGGACCGCCCTCGCCGATTGCCATAGTTCCGAGCGCACCGTAGCGAGTGTGCGAGTCACTACCCAAAATCATTTTTTCAGGCGCCGCAAACATTTCACGCATATAGCTGTGAATAACCGCAAGGTTTGCAGGAACATAAATTCCGCCGTATTTCTTTGCGGCAGAAAGCCCGAACAAATGGTCGTCTTCGTTTATTGTGCCGCCGACAGCGCAAAGGCTGTTGTGACAGTTCGTAAGTACGTAAGGAATAGGAAATTCTTTAAGTCCCGATGCCTTAGCGGTTTGAATTATTCCGACGTAAGTTATGTCGTGCGATGCAAGAGCATCAAATTTGATTTTAAAATTCTCATCGTCGCCGCTATTGTGCTTGCTCAAAATCGAATAAGCCATAGTGCGTTTGTACAACTCGCCGCTGTTTGCGTCTTTAATTTGGTCTGCAGCAACCAGCTTTCCGTTTAAATAATAAACCTTATCTAAGGTAAGTTTTAACATGGAACAATCCCCTTTAAATGTATAAATATATTTATATAATTTTATAACTTATAAAAAAATTAGTCAATTAAAATAGGAAGCAAAAAGCTATTAAACGGTTTTAGTTTAAAGTTTGATTGACAGCTTAAATATAACGGCGATAATAGGCTATCCAAAACCGCCGCGATAACCATACAATAACTACATAAATAGCTATTTAAAGGCAAAAAAAAATAAAAATTTAATGCATGCGTAAAAATATTATGATATAATGATTTAAAGTAAGGCGCAAAAGGTTGCGCAAACGGAGAAAACTATGAAATTCAAATTCGATTTCGGAAAACTTAAACTTGCATTGCTTATTTGCGTTATCATTCTCGCAGTTGCGGCAATCATTATAAATATCCTTTACGTCGCCGGCGTAGGCGTTTTGAAAACGACCGTTCCTGCTGTTGCAGGCACGTCGATTGCTTGTAGCGCGCTTATTATGATTTTCGCCTTGCTTATAGCTTTCAACAGTTATTATGAAATTTTAGGCGCTTCAACAAACGAAGACGGCGTAAGCACTTCGTCATCGAGCGAAATGAAATTCTGTATGGGCTTTATCACTGAAAAAATCAATCTTCAAAACGTCACTTTTATTAAGCGCGACGCGAAAAAAGACGAACTCTATCTTCTTTACAGCGAGTCGGAAGTAAAGCAAGGCTCGATCAAAATTATGATTAAAAAGAAAGATAACGCCGCCTTTATCGAAGCTGTAAGAAAAGCAAACCCTCAAATTTTACTTTCAGACTTTAACGAAGATACAAAGCAAACCGAAAACGACAACGACAATAAATAAAAAGTAAATAAGCAATTTAATTGGATGTTGCCTATTTTAAAAACAACAAATGAAAAATTCAATAAGTATTGCCTATTTTCAAAATAATAAGTGCGTGATTTGATAAACATTGTCTATTCTAAATTGTAATCAACGCAATTCTAATCAAAAAACCGTGTTTTAAAAGGCTTTCGCTTTAAAACGTTTGGCTATGTCCGTAAAAAGTGTTGTTTTTGTTTGACGTTTAGAAAATTCGCACTATATTATTTAATGTATGACATTAAGCGAACTTTTCCAGACATTAAAGACACTTTCCAAGGCAGACCTTAATTTCGTAAATACAATTTTCATAGTAATTAATTAGTTTAACATAAAGGCAAAAGTTGCTGATTTATAGCTAATTGTATGTTAATATTTTTAATTGGAAGAAGGAGTAGTTATGAATAAGATAGGTGAAGATTATGATTTTCAAGAAATCTATGATAGTTCAGCACATTTGCGTGAAATGGCTCAGCCTTGGAATGTAATAATTTCCCAATTAGACAGTTTACGTTCTGTAAGACACGCACACTTGATAAAGCTTTATTATTACAAAGGTCAGAACCATTACGAAGAAAATTTTGAAGGTTGGGTGGCTTCCACCAGAAAAGGATTTGATGATGTTCCAAAAGTAAAAGGAACAAATAAATACCCAGAATTTAACAAGCTTTATAATCACGTATGGGAATCAATGGAAGATTCATTCGATGATTTTCATAGACGTACAGTTTCAGATTTGAATAAAGCATACACAGATTTTGTTCCTATCAGTACAATAGACTATAATGGTGTTAAAGATTTTGTTTCAAACTTTAATAGATGGGCTTGTGAATGTATTTCAAGGGAAGGTGGTATTTCTTTTGAAGATACAAAATCAAAGATAAGAGAACTTTTAGGTATTTAAGATTAAAAAGAATAAGGCTTGTCCGTTTTTATGTTTAGCAACACTTTTTACGGACATAGCCAAACGTTTAAAATGCACCTTTAAACTCGCTTATAACAAAGCAAGCTTTATTTTTAGAAATACACTTTACTTTTGAAATTTCTTATTTCCAAACGAATTTAAAAGCATACTTTAAAACGTTGTTAAAGAATTTCATCATAAAAAATTCATCATATAAATCGCAAAAATTAAGCCTCGCTTATTGCGAGGCTTTTATTTTTAATGCAAACCGAATAACGACCATTTGATTTGTTATTCATTACTCAATTTTTATTTTAAATGACGTTTAAGTTAAAGCGTCTTTCGGATTAAAATCGGTTTTTCTTAGGCTCAATCGATTTTAGATTTTATTATTCTGAAATCGACTTGCCAATTAAAAAACGATTTTTTCAAACAAACGACACTTGCAATTTAGTTTAGTCGCCGATAAGATTTTAATCATCTTTCATTGGCTTTTCGGCAATATCGCCGAGCAAGAGTCTATCGTATTCTTCTTGGGAAATAACAACCTTTTTAGTTCCGAATTTGGTTTTTGATTTAAGATATCCCAAATCATTCATAGTCTTAATTATAGCTTTTGCAAGCGTACTTGAAATTCCAAGACGAATTTGGAGTGTATTGCTCGAAATCAATTCACCGCTCATTCCGAGCTTTAACGCTTCGTAAAAACTCGGGTTTGCAAGTATTTCTTCTTGCGTAGGGTCATAGCTGACTTCCCTGATATTTGCGTTTAACCTACGCTCTTTTACCACGATTTGTTCAGGCGTAAGTTGTTCTTCTTCACGCATGCCGTATTCGGTGGTATCGACAACAGTCAAAGCGTCGGTATAGAATTTAAGTTTGTTCGTTCTGTAATATGATACAAGTTCGACAATTCTTAAAATGACGTAAGAAAGCGACGGCGCAAGTATGCTCATAAGTCCGAACGTAAACAAGCCTACGACCGTGACAAAGAAATACAACACAAAATAAATGCTGACGTATGACATAATAAGAACTTTTGCGTTGTTCTTTACGGCAGGCATGCTCTTTTTAAGCGCAGTGATTACGCCCTCTTCCGGATGGAAAATGAGTCGAGGAATCCAACCCGAAAACAGCGTTTGTCTAAGCGACGCCAAAAGCAAGCCGAGTACCAAAATAATCGCAAGCGAGAAATATTGCAAAATCGCAATCGTTCTGAAAAGCTTCCAAAGTCCATAAGTGAGTCCGAACAACACGCCGAAAATCACCAAATCGATTGGCAAGAAAATCAAAACTTTAATAAACGAATATTTAACCGACCTTCTGAAATTCATTGCAAAATTCGATAAAAAGCCGTATTTCAAATTCGATGCCATCGAATTGTTTATAATGTCGGCAATAGGAATACTGCTGAGCGTAAACAAAAACAAATAAACAAGGTAAACGAAAATCGCTACTACAACTATTCCCGCAATGAACCAATCAAGGCTTATTATATAATTTGCAAAAGCAATAACGTCGTCTTTTAAAGCATAAAACGTATCATAAAGACCGACGTCCCCTTTTAAGAAAGCGTTTACGTCGTCTTTAGTTTCCGAAATCAAACCGCCGACCGCTTCTTCGGACATAAACAACTTAACTATCGGAGAAACAATTCCGACGCCGATTGCGGCAACGATTAACGTTATGACTAAAATGTATAAAAACAGTTTGAAAACCAAACTGAAATTGGATATTAAAATCGAAGCAGATTGTTTAAATTCCATATAACGCTCCTTATTTGATTTTCCATATATTCATTTTCTTTGCGTTCACTTGGTCCATTCTTTCAAGTCCCGTAACGTCATAGAAAATCGTGTACATCAAAACTATATAGTAATGATATACAAATAACATACAAAGTCCGTCAAGCACGATACCTAATATCACGCTCCAACCGAAAACCGCATTTAAAAGCATAACCAAATAGAAAGGCAATGATATGAATATGATGTTGAAAGCGATTTTCATAATGCAACCGTTAATTTGTGCAAACGACATTCTGAATGCATTACCCGAAGTAAGTCCCGTATGCAACATAAACGGCGGCCACAAAATTATAATTGCAAGCACGACGGCATACAAAATGCTTATGAGAATAAACGAAATACTGCAAAGAACGTAAAAAGTGACGTATTCTTTTGAAATCGTTGCCCAAAGCATAAAGAACAAGAAATTCAAAAAGAGATAAATCAAGAAAGCCATAAACATCAACAAGACAAATCTTGCCGCTGTTGCTATGTTGTAATTTATTCTTACGTTTATTCGCTTTAAACTCAAATTGAATTGTCCCGTTCTCATGTGGCGGTCAATCGTGCCGAAAACTATCGACGTCGCAAAGATACCGACAAGCAGACCGATAGCTCCTATCCAAATGTAACGATAATCGACAAACATTTTTAAGAACATCACGGTATAACCTTCGGGATTTTGAAGCTCGAAGGCGCAAAGAGCGCGGAACATACTTGACGGAGAGAGAATAAACGGCATTAAAGCAGCAGGAATTAAGAATATGAGCATAAAGAACATACCCTTAGAGAACAGATATTTCCAAGACGATTTAAAATAACCCATTTTTATCTCCGTTAATTCAAGCAAAATGCTTATGTTACTTTGTTTGCTTTCTATCAAAACTTAAACCTAAGTTTTGCATTTTAGTTTTTGGCAACGCTCTGCGCCGAAAAGCGGCCACTAAGGACACACCAAAATCGGCCACAAAACTTTGTCGTCTATTTTAATTCTTTCGAGTTTGACAGGCAATATACAAACTTAATTGCTAAATCAGTTTTCACTAAACATATTAAGTTTGTCGATAAGTCTTTCAAGCTTTTCTTTTGCCTTTACAAGTTTTTCGCGTTCTGCCGCAACAAGTTTTTCAGGCGCTTTGCTTACGAAATTTTCATTTGCAAGCATACCTTCCGACTTGGCGATTTCTTGTTTGGCTTGCGCTATTTCCTTGTTCAGCCTTTCTTTTTCTTTTTCGATATCAACTAAATCGCCGAACGGGACGAACATTTCAATGCCGTCGCATACGAGCGCAATCGACTTTTCGGTCACTTCGCTCTTGTCTGCAATTACGGCAAGTTCAGAAACGTTTGCGAGCTTTGCAAGATACGGACTAACCTTTCCGAACATTTGGACGTCGGTCGGAATAACGTAAAGTTTAATTTTTTTCGACGGAGCAACGCCCATTTCCGCTCTTGTGTTTCTGATTGCCACTATGCAGTCTTTGATATTTTCAAATGCTCTTTCTTCTTTTCTGAAAGTGAGTTTTTTGTTGTATTGCGGCCACTTTTGAATCATTATCGACGTTTTAGGATTCATCGTCATATAAATTTCTTCGGTAATGAACGGAACGAACGGATGCATAAGTTTGAGAATCTGTTCGAGAACGTAACGCAAAACCGAAAGCGAATGGGATTTAACCTTTTGGTCGTCACTGTACAATGCGCCCTTTTGCGATTCGATATACCAATCGCAGAATTCGCTCCAAACGAAATCGTAAAGTTTTGCAGACGAAAGTCCGACTTCGTATTTATTGAGATTTATCGTGACGTCGCGAATTACGCTGTTGAGTCTTGTCAAAATCCACTTGTCGCTGACGTTAAGACGAGCAGGAATTTCCGCTTGTTCGTCACCGAGATTCATTATAACAAAGCGCGAAGCGTTCCACAACTTGTTCATAAAGTTACGGCACGATTCGATTTTTTCGTCGCTGTAACGAGTATCGCTTCCCGGAGCAATTCCGCTTGCAAGCGAGAATCTCAAAGCGTCTGCGCCGTACTTGTCAATAAGAACAAGCGGGTCAACGCCGTTTCCGAGCGATTTACTCATCTTTCTGCCCTGATTGTCTCTGACTATACCGTGGATAAGTACTTCGGTGAACGGCACTTCGTTCATAAATTCTATGCCGCTGAAAATCATTCTTGCGACCCAGAAGAAAATAATGTCGTATGCCGTGACAAGGACGTTTGTCGGATAGAAATAATCGAGGTTTTTGTTCTTTTTCGGATAGCCGAGCGTAGAGAACGGCCAAAGTGCGGAAGAAAACCAAGTGTCAAGAACGTCTTCGTCTTGATGCATTTTTCCGCCGCATTTAGGACAAACGTCGACTTTTGTTTTTGAAACGACCATTTCGCCGCAGTCGTCGCAATAATATGCAGGGATTCTGTGTCCCCACCAAAGTTGACGAGAAATACACCAGTCTTTGATGTTTTCCATCCAGTTGAAATATATCTTTTCAAACCTTTTCGGAATGAATTCGATTTTCTTTGATTTTACGGCTTTGATTGCAGGTTCGGCAAGCGGCTTCATTTTGACAAACCACTGCTTAGATACGATAGGTTCGACCGTTGAATGACAACGATAACATTCACCGACGTTGTGTTTGTACGGCTCGATTTTTTCGACAAGTCCGAGCTGTGTCAAATCGTCGACGATTTGCTTTCTTGCGTCCATTCTGTCAAGACCTTGATACTTGCCTGCGTTTTCATTCATCACGCCGCCGTCGTCCATAACGCGAATAACTTCGAGATTATGGCGAAGTCCGACTTCAAAGTCGTTCGGGTCGTGAGCAGGAGTAATTTTAACGGCGCCCGTTCCGAAACCGAGTTCGACGTAGTCGTCGGCAATAAGCGGAATTTCTCTGTCGGTAAGCGGAAGTTTCAACATTTTTCCGACTAAGCCCTTGTATCTTTCGTCTTTCGGATTGACAGCTACTGCCGTATCGCCGAGCATGGTTTCAGGTCTTGTCGTAGCTATCGTAACGTAGCCGCTTCCGTCCGCAAACGGATAACGATAATGCCAAAGGAACGAATCTTGTTCGCTGTATTCGACTTCGGCATCGCTTAAAGCCGTTTTACAGCACGGACACCAGTTGATAATTCTGTCTCCACGATAAATAAGGCCTTTTTCGTAATATTTGACAAAAGCGTCCAAAACGGCGTTTGAACAGTTTTCGTCCATAGTGAACGCTTCTTTTGACCAATCGCAAGACGTGCCGAGACGCTTTAATTGCGTAACGATTCTTCCGCCGTATTGTTCTTTCCAAGCCCAAGCGCGCTCCAAAAAGCCGTCTCGTCCAACGTCGTTTTTGGTCAAACCGTCTTTTTTCATTTGTTCGACGATTTTAACTTCGGTCGCAATCGAAGCGTGGTCGGTTCCCGGAAGCCAAAGAGCTTCATAACCGTCCATTCTCTTAAAACGAGTGATTATATCTTGTATCGTCTGATTGAGAGCGTGCCCCATGTGAAGTTGCCCCGTAATGTTTGGAGGCGGCATCATAATTGTGAAAGGTTCTTTTTCACTGCTTGGATGCGCTTCGAAATATTTCTTTTTTTGCCAGAATTCGTAAATCCTTTGTTCAAATTCGGGATTATATGTTTTGTCCATTTTTAAGTTCCTTAATTGTTTTCTGTTTTATCTTCGTTTGCGTTGTCTTCGGTCGTCGTTTCTTCGGTTTTTACTTCATCGACAGAGTCGGCTCTCTCCGTCTCGCCGTTTACGGCTACGCCAAGTTTTGCGGCTTTCTTTTCTTTCATAATCGGAATAAGCTGTTTCGTTATATCGATAACGTAGCTGCCGAATGCAAAGTAGCTTTGCAAAATAGCGACCGCAATAACTGCCCAGTCCCAACCGCCGTAAGGAGCAAGATACTTATGGAAGAAACACATAATAAATCCGATTGAAAGAGTCGCAGACGCAACCTTTCCGATCATATTGGCTTTTACAACGGCGCCGCTTTTTGCGACGATAGGAGCAAGAATAATCATAAGGATTTCTTTTGCGGCAATCGCAATCAAAAATCCCCAATGCAAATAGTATTCACAGCCAAGGAACGTAACGCCGTCGAGTCTTATCGCAAAACAAAGGCAAATTGCCATAGATATATGCATGAGTTTGTCCGCAAGCGGATCGAGCAACATACCTACGCCGCTACCCCAGTTAAATCTTCTTGCGAGCATTCCGTCGACAAGGTCACTTGCCGCGGCAATAATAAAGATGCCGAGAGCGATATAAATAAACGTTTCGTTGCTTTGTTTACCTGCCAAAACCGACATAACGATAAACGCAGGAACACACAAAATTCTGAAATAGGTGATAATGTTTGGAATTGTCAATAAATCCTTAGGGTCAAATTGATTGATTTTCATATTCTACTCCTTTTTACCTATTTTTGATTATAACACCAAATATTGTGTTTGTAAATTGAAATTCTTAATTGTCGTTAAATTATAAACTAAATAGACGCCTTTTTATTTCAATAAAAAATCGGACGAAACTGCCCGATTTTTGCTTTAACCCAACAATTAAAATAAATTGCGATAGACGCTAAAAACCGCAAATAAACGACATTTTATCATTGCGGTGCTGTTTAAAAACCTAAGTAGCATAGCTTATGCCGTTCGGCTAATAAATCGTTAATGAAAAGCCGTTTTAAATAAAAAGATAGTGCGCTCACCATTAGCAATTTTAAAAATCGTTTTAAACCTCTACAAACAATCAATTCAGACCGCTACAAATAATCGATTTAACTGCTACAAATATTAAAAGTAGGTTTATGCAAAAAACTCTTTGACGTCGTTCGGCGTTTTAAAAATATAATCAGCGCCGGCTTTTTCAAGCTCTGCTCTGCTTCCGAAGCCCCAAAGCACACCGCCGCAATCGATGCGTGCGAGTTTTGCGCCCTCAACGTCATAAAGTCTGTCGCCGATCATTATTACTTCGTCGCGGTTTTCGATTTTCATATTTTCAAAAACGTATTCGATTACTTCGATTTTTGAACCGCGCTTATTGTCCGTATCGGAAGCGCCGATAAAATCAAAATATCGGCTAAGTCCGAAATAGTCCATAATTTTAACGGTAAATCGCATAGGCTTGCTCGTTGCAAGGCAAAGTTTGTATCCGCTAAGTTTCAAAAAGCTCACCATATCGATTATGCCGTCGTAAAGTTTATTGTCGCACCAACCGTCGATTTCGTATTGCGCGCGATAAAGTTTTATTGCCTTTTCTATGGTTTGCTCGTCCATTCCGAGCATTTTCATCGAAACCACAAACGGCGGTCCGATCATCGAATTTAAAACCTCATCAGATAACGGCTGTCTGTTAAGTCCCGTCATGGCAACGTTTATACAGCGTTTAATTCCGCCTTCGCTGTTTGTAAGCGTGCCGTCAAGGTCAAAAAATATGTATTTATATTTCTTCTCGTTTTTAACTTGCGTATTCATAGCTATATTATAGCCGCAAACTTAGTCTAACGCAACAAAGACGAGCCTATTGCCTGAATTTTGTCGATTTTCACCATATTACGCTTTAATACATAAACTAAAACGACGAGCGACAGATTTATCGCCGTAAAACAAAATGCTTACGGCGGTTTTAAACTAGTCTGTTTTTGGAAAATATTAAATAAAGAAATTTTTGCGGAGTTTTTATGATTAAACGCGGTGAACTTTATTATGCAGATTTAAGCCCCGTTGTGGGTAGCGAACAAGGCGGAATACGTCCGGTACTTATAGTCCAAAACGACGTCGGAAACAAATACAGTCCAACCATAATTGCGGCGGCAATAACGTCTCAGCTTAACAAAGCCAAACTTCCGACGCATATCAATTTACCTGCCGAAGAATACGGCTTGCCAAAAGATTCCGTGGTGCTTTTAGAACAAATCCGCACACTTGACAAACGTCGTCTTAAAGATAAAATCGGCGAACTACCCGTCGGCGTTATGGACAGAGTCAACGAAGCCTTAATGATAAGTTTAGGGTTTTATTCGTAAGCAACTACGCTCCATTAAGTTTTCTACGTCTGTCGGACTGCCGCAACTGCGGATTTGTTTATGGTTTTATTTATAAGCATTTTCACACGATAAAGTGTTTGTAAACGTCAAAACTAATTTATTGATTAAACTTGCAATTCAAAAGAAAAATTAAGAAATAAAATTTAATATTTTACCCGCAAACTTACACTGTTTAAATGAAAAATCTAAAATAATAATTCAAAATCGTTACGAACAAAGGTAATATCGTTAAATGAAGGTTTTCATTCGGCTTTTGTCAAAAAATCAACGACTTTTATAATCTCGTTTATCGTATCGGTAGGAAGAAAACTATACTCATTTACAGATGAGCTTTCTGCGGCTTTGCCGCAAATAAACGCGCCTGCGCACGCCGCGTCAAACGGCAAAATGCCCCTTGCCAAAAGCGCGCCGATAACTCCCGACAACACGTCGCCCGAACCGCCCTTTGCCATCTTCGGCGAGCCGCTGACGTTAAGCATAACTCTTTCGCCGTCGGTGACTATCGTTTTATAGCCCTTCAAAAGCAAGACCACTTCGTGTTTTTTTGCATATTCTTTTGCAACTTCCACAGGCGAATTTAATATATCTTCGACGCTGTATCCGCAAAGTTTCGACATTTCCTTTGGGTGTGGAGTAAACACCGCTCTATAATCGTATGTTTTGGCATTTTGACCTATGCTTTTAAGTCCGTCGGCATCAAGCACAAAATTTAAGGAATTATTTTCAAAAATGTAATCGACGCAATTTTCAAACTCGCCGTTTGCTCCGCCCATGCCCACGGCAAATGCGGTTGCACCGTTTGAAAGTTCGACAAATTCTTCTTTAACAAATTTTATATTTCCGTCGACTTCGGAAAGCGGGAAAAGACCGCTGTACAAAACTCTCGAACGCAAATCCGAACAAATCGATTTCGGGCAAGCTAACATGCTTGTGCCAAGTCCTACACGCATTGCGGCTTCTAAAGCAAGCAAAACTGCGCCGACATAGTTTTTACTTCCGCCGACAAGCACAAGTCTGCCAAGACTGCCCTTATTTATGGTTTTGTCAAGCGGCTTGAAAAACTTTTTTACATAATCAGCCGTAACGACAGGCAAATTCGATATTGAGTTTTCAAAATTGACGTTGTCAAACATAACAATTTCCGTAAATTTAAAATTTGTTTTTCCGTAAACGCCTAATCACTCTTCCGAGTCATTGGAACTGTTTTCAGGCAATTTATCAAGTTGCGATTCGCAATCGTCTTCTTCGATTTCAAGTTCAGCCGCTTTGCCTTCGAATGCGGAATAAATAGCGCTTTGAACAAGTTTAGGAACGATTGCGGCAAGTTTGAACAAAGCAATCTTTTTATCGCCGCTTGCCATGCAGAAAATCGCGTCTCCGTCAAAAGGCGTATGCGAAGGGCTTATGCTAAGCGCATATCCGTCGTGAGCTACGTCAGCCAATGCCGTACACTCGCTTTTCGTGAGTTTTGCGTCCGTCAATATACACCCGATTGTCGTGTTTACTTGTCTGAAACCGCTGATTTTCCCGAAAAGATTTTGCGTCGAATGAAACTTTTTGCCGATTTTTAGTCCTGCGATAATCTCGCCGTCTTTAACTATATCGCCGAGCGGATTTATAGCAACGACAACGGCAATCGACGCACCGAAAAGTTTTGCCTTCGCCACTCCCAAGCCGCCTGCCGAAGCGTGTTTCATTCCGAGCGGCTTTCCGCAAGTCGCGCCTGTTCCTGCGCCGATGAGTCCCACTTCAAAATTATCGGTTTTGGCATTTTGGCAAGCAACAAATCCTGCGTTTTTGTCGGGATATGCAAAATTTCCGTTTTCAAGATCATAAAGCGACGCTCCGCAAACAATAGGAACTTTATAACCGCCTGCATTGTAGCCTATTTTATTTTTATAAAGATAGTCCATAACTCCGCAAGACGCTTCGAGTCCGAATGCGCTTCCACCGGACAAAACCACGGCATTGATTTCCTGCACGGTTTTTGTCGGACAAAGCAAATCGGTTTCCCTTGTGGCAGGAGAAGCGCCCCTTACGCTTACGCCTGCGGTAGCTCCCTTCTCGCACAAAATGACGGTTGCTCCCGTCTTGTTTGTATCGTCGGTGTAATGACCTATTTTGAATTTGTCGAGCATTTAAACCTACCTTTAACGCTTTACTCGTTTTCTTCTATTTCGATTTTAAGGTTTGACATCGCTTTACCGATAACTCTCCAATTAAAGCCTTTTCCGTAAAGCCAATTTCCGACTTTTGCTACGCTTTCGCGCGAAAAGTCAAGTTTCTTTTGCGTAAAGTACTTTTTAGCGAAATTAGTGGCTTTTTCGATTTCTTCATTTTCGTCGAGCTGTTCGCTAAGCACTTCTTTTACAAGCTCTTTATCCACGCCCTTGACGAGCGTAAGTTTCATTTCAAGTTGTTTTTCGCCAAACTTACTTTTATAAAAACTCAAAAAAGTCTTTACATACTCTTTGTCGTCGATAAAATGATACTCTTTCAATTTTGAAAGAGTATCGTTTATTTCATCGGTCGTATAACCTTTTTTGTACAACTTGTCTTTGACTTCTTTTTCGCTTCGAGCGCATTTCGTAAGATAGTCCAAAGCCACGTCAAAAGGTCTTTTCGGTTCTTTTTCTGCCACGATTATTTATTGAAATGATATACCCAGTTAAAGGTATCTTCGATGCGTCCCGTTTGGATGCCCGTGATTTGGTCGTAAAGCCAAAGAGAAATCTTACCGATTTCGTTGTTGTTGATTGTGTAAACCTGATCCTTATAGCCGATTGTTCCGACAGGCGAAATGACTGCCGCAGTGCCTGTTCCGAATGCTTCGTCAAGTTTTCCGTTTTTGAGAGCTTCGATAATTTCGTCAACAGAAACGTGTCTTTCTTCGACCTTATAGCCTGCTTTCTTTAAAACTTGGATAGCCGAATTTCTTGTGATGCCCGGAAGGATAGAACCGTCAAGCATAGGAGTGACAACCGTTCCGTCGATTACGAAGAACATATTCATTGCGCCGACTTCTTCGACGTATTTCTTTTCGGCAGCATCAAGCCACAAAACTTGTTCATAACCCATTTTCTTTGCTTTTTCAGCTCCGAGCAAGCTTGCCGCATAGTTTCCGAGGCATTTTGCTTCGCCCGTTCCGCCGACTGCAGCGCGGGTAAGAACGTCTTCAACGTAGATTTTAACAGGAGCTAAGCCGTTTGCATAATAGCTTCCTACAGGCGAAAGAATGATGCAGAAAATATATTTCTTTGAAGGGTGAACGCCAAGGAAAGCCTCGTCTGCGACCATAAACGGACGAACGTAAAGCGAAGTTCCTTTTTGAGTAGGAATCCATTCTTTTTCGAGTTCGACAAGTTGTTCAAGTTCTTTAACTGCTCTGTCGACATCGAGCGTAGGCATGCAAAGTCTTTCGGCACTGCGATTCATTCTTTTGAAATTGTCGCTCGGACGGAACATAGTAATTTCGCCTTTGTCGTTCTTGTATGCTTTAAGTCCTTCAAAAATTCCTTGTCCGTAGTGCAATACGCAGCTTGCAGGATCAAGACTGAAATCGCTGTAAGGAATGATTTCGGTTTCTTGCCAACCGCCGTTTGCGGCGTCATAGCGCATTACCAACATATGGTCGGTGAAATACTTTCCGAAGCCAAGACTGTTGCTGTCCGGTTTTTGCTTCAATTCTTTTGCCATTGTAATTTTCATAATCATTACCTCTCTATAAAAAATTAAAATCCGTAATATTCTTCGTTTATTGTTTCGACTATCGCCTTGCCTGCCGTTTTTGAATTTACGTCCGAAAGAAAACTGTCGATGTTTTCCGGTTTGACGTAAACGTAAGCGGTGACTCCGTCCAGATAATCCGTATCGCCGACAACGCCGTACTTTTTGACAACGTTTTCAAGCGTCGCCCATTCGGAGAAAGTCGCTTTAAGCCTTGTTTTTACGGCAATTTTCATTTGCCTGACGTCACACGCTTCAATGCATTTCGCAACCGCTTCCGTGTATGCCGAAACCAGTCCCGACGCGCCTAATTTTATGCCACCGAAATATCTCGTAACGACTGCGGCGGTCTTTTTCAGTTCGGACTTTTTGAGCGTTTCCAAAATGGGTTGACCTGCCGTTCCGCTCGGTTCGCCGTCATCGGAAAACCGCATCGAAAGTCCTAAATCGTCCGCAATATAAGCATAACAGTTGTGAGTTGCGTCCGAATACTTTTTTTTGATTTTTGCTACAAACGCAATAGCGTCATCTTCGTTTTCTACGCCCTTTATCGTTGCGATAAACTCCGAGCGTTTTATTTCGATTTCGTTTGAAAACTCACCGTTCACAAACTTATACGGTTTCATTTAACGATTACCTTAAAGAAATTCTTTTTGCCCTTCTGCAAAACAAAACCGTTTGCCGTTTGGCTGTCTGTCAAAGTCGCCTGTGCGCTTTCGACCTTTTCGCCGTCTATTCTGACGCCGCCACCGTCGATAAGTCTTCTGGCTTCGCCCTTTGACGGAGCCGCGCCTATTGCGACAAGAGCGTCGACAACCGTTTTAACGTCAGCCGAAATCTCTTTTTTAGGCATATTTTCGCTGTCGCCGCTAAACGCCGCTCTCGCTTGTTTTTGCGCTTCGATTGCGTCTTCTTCGGTGTGAACGAGTTTTGTCAATTCGTATGCCAATCTCTCTTTCGCAAGATTTATGCGCTCGTCTTTATACTTAGTAAGTTCGGCGATTTCGTCGAGCGGAAGGAACGTCAAAAGTTTAAGGCAGTTTTCGACGTCTTCGTCGGCAACGTTTCTCCAATATTGATAAAACTCGTACGGAGTCGTTTTGTTGCGGTCAAGCCAGACTGCGCCTTTTGCCGTTTTGCCCATTTTCGTTCCCGCGCTTGTCGTGAGCAACGTAAACGTCATTCCGTAAACTTCTTTTTGTTCCTTTCTTCTGATAAGGTCCGCGCCTGCCAGAATGTTAGACCATTGGTCATCGCCGCCACATTCGAGTTTGCAACCGTATTTGCGGTTCAAAACCAAAAAGTCGTATGCTTGCATAAGCATATAGTTGAATTCAAGGAAAGAAAGTCCCCTTTCCATTCTCGATTTAAAACATTCGCAAGTGAGCATTTGATTGACCGAGAACATTGTGCCGACTTCACGCAAGAAGTCGATATAGTTCAAGTTCAAAAGCCAATCGGCGTTATTTACGATGATTGCCGCATTGTCGCCTTCAAACGATACGAATTTCGACATTTGCTTTTTGAAACATTCTACGTTGTGCGCAATCGTTTCTTTCGTCATCATCGAACGCATATCCGTTCTGCCCGACGGGTCGCCGACCATTGCCGTTCCGCCACCGATTAAGATGAGCGGTCTGTGACCTGCCTTTTGCATGTGACTCATAACGATAAGTTGCATAAAGTGACCGACGTGAAGGCTGTCGGCTGTCGGGTCGAAACCGATATAAAACGTTGTCGGTTCGCTGCCGAGCAATTTGTATAATTCTTCTTCTCTGACTACTTGTTTAACAAAGCCACGCGCCTTTAAAGTGTCGATGATATTTTCAGCCATTATAAATTCTCCTTAAAATAGTTTCCGAGCTTTTCAATGCCCTTTTCGATTTGTTCGATAGTCGCGTTGCTGTAATTAAGTCTGAAACAGTTCGTTACGCCTTCTTTGGCAAAGAAACTGCTTCCCGAAACGTATGCAGTGTCGGTCTTTTTTACGCAGTCCATAAAACACGCGTCAAGGTCAACCGATTTATCGAAAAATTCGCCCCATATAAACAATCCGCCGTCCGGATTGGTAAACTTAACTTTGTCAAGCGGCATATACTTTTGAATTGCGCCGTACATAGCGTCTTTTTTCGCTTTATAGACAGGCGTAATCTCTTTCAAATGCGGTTCTAAATACCCTCTGCGCAGATATTCGTCGATTATCGCCTGAGAAAGGTTCGACGTGTGGACGTCAACCGCCTGTTTGCCGATTGTCATTTTTCTGATTATTCTCTCGTCGCCGACTGCAATTCCGGTTCGAAGTCCCGGCGCGATTGTCTTTGAAAACGACGTAACGTAAACGACGTTTCCCGTTTTATCGAACGACTTGATTGCAGGAAGTTTTTCGCCCGAAAATCTGATTTCCCCGTAAGGATTGTCTTCGATGACTACAACGCCGTATTTTGCCGTAATTTCACAAATGGCTTTTCTCTTTTCAAGCGAAAGCGTTTTGCCCGTAGGGTTTGAAAAGTCTGCAACAATGTACAAAAGTTTCGGCTTATACTCTTTTATCTTCTTTTCGAGGTCGACAAGGTTAAGTCCGTCGTCATCGCTGTCAACGCCGACTGCAACGCCCTCGTATGTCTTTAAAATGTGCAAGCAAGCAAGATAGGTAGGATTTTCAACCAAAACCACGTCGCCCTTATTGATAAACGCTTTGAACATAAGGTCGATACCCTGTTGTCCGCCCGAAATAACGAGAGCGTTTTTCAATTCGCCTTCGACGCCGAATCTTTTCGCATAGTTAAGACCCGATTCGAGAAGCGGCGTATAGCCTTCCGTTCCGCCGTATTGAAGAATTTTTGCAGCCTTGTCGCCGCTAAGCAAATCGTTAGTGATTTCGAGTATTTCTTTTTGCGGCAACAATCCCAAAGTCGGAAAACCGCCTGCGAAAGAAACAACGTTAGGATTTGCAAGCAACTTGAAGATTTCTCTTATCGCGTTGCCTTTAAGATTCTTTAATCGGTCACTCCACATTTCATCAAATTCCATTTTTGCCTCGCATTAGTGTTTTATTATCATACAGGTTGCAATTTATAATATTATCGTCGTTTTAACCGAAAATCTTAAAAAGGGTGCAACTCTACACAATATAGTTTACGTTTAAAGTATTATATCACCGCAAATTCGATATGGCAACTTATTTAAGTCGGACAAATAAAAAAGGCAAGCGTATTGCCTGCCATAAGAATTCAAATTCAATTGTAAAATCCAATTTAACCGCCCTGTATTTTCCTTTATGACTAAATTTTAACGTTTTAGGATTAAAGGCTAAAACATATTGCTATCAGACTAATAATTTACGATTAAACTCTAAACAGCATTACGATTAATCGGCTAAATAATTATGATTCAATGCTATCGTTGAAGCTATTATTGCGGTCTATTACTGTTGTGAGTTATTGTTGCGCAATTTCTCTAACGCTTTCTCGAAATAATCGGGAAGCGGACAGGAAAAATGCATTTCTTCGCCCGTTTTAGGATGTTTTAAAACAAGTTCTTTGGCGTGAAGAAGCTGACCGCCTTTCCAAAGTTTCATACTTCCGCCATATACGTCGTCGCCGACAATCGGATGATGCAAATACTTCATATGCACTCTTATTTGATGAGTCCTACCCGTATAAAGCTCGAAACGCATAAGCGTATACGCTCCGAAGCGTTCCAAAACCTTGTAAAAAGTCTTTGCAGGTTTGCCGTTTTTCGTTACCGCCATTTTCTTTCTGTCACTTGTGCTTCTGCCAATCGGCTGTTCGACAAAGCCTTCGTCTTCTTTCACGTTTCCGTCAACAAGCGCGTAATAGATGCGGTGCGCGGTTTTGTTTTCGATTTGACTTGCAAGGCTCTTGTGCGCATCGTCGTTTTTGGCAACTACCAAAAGTCCAGACGTGTTTTTATCTATTCTATGCACGATGCCCGGTCTTACGACTCCGTTTATTCCGCTAAGATTGTCAAGACAAAACAGCAAAGCGTTTACAAGCGTATCGCTGTCGTCATAGCTCGACGCTGGATGAACGACCATCCCTTGCGGTTTGTTTATAACGGCAATATCTTCGTCTTGATATACGATATCGAGCGGAATGTCTTGTGGCGTCAAATCGAGTTCTTTCGGCTCCGGTAAAACAAATTCAATCTTATCGCCGACTTTCAAATTCACGCCTGCCTTAAAGCATTTTTCGCCGTTTACAACTGCCCCGTCGGACTCAACTACTTTTTTTACGAGCGATCTCGAAACGTTTAATGCCGCCGACAAAAAAACGTCCAACCTTTCGCTTTTGTCGCAAATTAAAAGGTCAGACATTTTCGTCATCTCCGTGTCTCACGTTCCATTTAAGTTCGTTTAGCATAAGTTTTAACGTGTCTTTAAATTCCATTTTTGGTTCTACCACTTTTCCGATTTCATCACAAACCATATTAGGGCTTTCGGTGGCAGGCATAGTCAGCGGCAAACTTTTTGCATCGCGTTCCTTTTTCGTTTCGACGATTATCATAACAATCAAATAAATGACAAGCCAGAAAGTTCCTATCGTAAGGAAATTATCTGCCAGATTAAACGTCGGGAACGAGTACCAAAACTCGAAGAAAATAAAATCGCGAACGTAGCCGAGCGTAATTCTGTCGACAAGGTTTCCGATGCCGCCCGTAAAAATCAAAACAAGCGGAATTCGCAAAAGCCAACTTGCTTTCGGTTTTGCAAGAAGATAAGATAAAATAATTCCGAGAAAAATTGCGGTGATAACGGTAAGAACTATTGTATGCTCGTTAAGAATGCTCCAACCGCCACCTGTATTCATTGCCTTTCTAAGACCGATAAAATCTTCAATAACGGGACGATAATCGCCGTTTGCTTCAAACATAGCAAAAGTAGCGGCTTTTGAAGTCAAGTCGAAAACAAGAAGTACGATAAAAATTAAACCTTCAATTAAAAAATACCACCACATCAGCGTCTGAATTGCGGCGGAACGGTTATCGTAACGCCTCTTGGCGCAAACAAGAAAATATTTGCCGCAATCTCCTTTATAGAACCGTCCAAAGCGTAAATCGCGCCGCTCAAATAGTCCATAATTCTGCAAGCGCCCGTTTTATCGATTGATGAAAAATCGACAATAACCTGCTCTTTTCTTTTCAAAAAATTTATAAGCGTTTGAATGTCGTCAAAAGTCGTCGGAGAATAAATATTAACGTTTGAACCTTCCATAGGACGCGACATAAGCTCCGAGCGAGACATGCCACTGCTTCTCAAAGGTTCGGGAGCTTCCGAACGAAACGTTCTGCCGCCCATTCTGTTTCTGTCATCGTAGTTATACATTGTAACTCCTTTCTCCGAACAACGTTCTTCCGAGTCTAACCATATTACTGCCGCATTCGATTGCGATTTTATAATCGCCCGACATTCCCATAGATAAAATCTCTATGCCGTCGAATTTAGACTTCAAATCGTCAAACAACGCCTTCATTTTTAAAAAGCATTGTCTTACGGTGTTTTCGTCGCTATTCGGCGCAACCGTCATAAGTCCGCGCACGTCGACGTGTTTCAATTCTTTTGTCCAAGCTATAAACTTTTCGGCGTCTTCCGGTTTAAGACCGCCCTTCGCTTCCTCGCCTGCTATGTTTATTTCGACAAGGCAAGGCATAACGATATTATGTTTTGCCGCTTGCTTTTCGATTTCGAGAGCCAAACTTTCACGGTCAAGCGACTGAATAAGCTCTACTTTATCGATAATATACTTTACTTTGTTGCTTTGAAGCTGACCGATAATATGCCACCTGTATTTCGGGTCGTATTTGTCCAAAAGTTCCTGAACCTTATTTTCGCCGAAAATGACTTCGGGCGCAATGCCGTTAAGCTCTTCTACTTTGTCGATGCCTTGCATCTTCGAAGCGGCAACAAGCGTCACGCCGTCAGGTAATTCGTTTTTAACTTTTAAATATCTTTCCGAAAGCTCAGACATATTTCTCCGCTCGGCTAAAACGATTATTTATTCTTAATCGTATATTCGCCGCTGTAAATATTGTAAGTCAAAGATTGTTCTTGATTGTTTTGAACGTAATCGATTTTTATATGCTTTTTATCGATATATTCGCAGTTTTTGATTTCGCCGTCAAACTTCTTGAAAGTTTCTACAAGAGTTTGAAGTTGTTGACCGCCGTATGCACCGACGTTGTCCGAAACAAAGAGAACCGAACCGAACATATTGTTGATTTGAGCAAGAAGTTTCTTTTGTTCCCAATTATATTTAGGAACTTTCGGTCCGTCGTTACGAAGGAAGAATACGTCAGGGTCGTTAAGGAAAACTCTGTGATTCAAGTGACGACGGAAAATAGAGTTGTTCATAGCGTTCTTTGCAGAAATGACTTCTTGGTTCGTGCATTTGCAATAGAATTTGTCTTTGAACGAAGTTTCGACGTCACAGCTGATACGGCAAGCGTCTACGATACCCCACGAAGGTCCGAGCGGAACGCCGCAACCGAGAATAAGTTTATCACGGCAACATTCGCGAAGGAATTGCATCGCCTCGCACATAAGTTCGCCACGAGTCTTATTGTTTCTCGGAATATAGCAAGCCGAATAAAGGAAATCGAGTTTAACCATATCGAAGCCCCATTCGTCGAATACTTTGTCGAAAACGCTCTTGATATATTCTCTTACGCTCGGGATTTGGAAATCGAGAACCCAGAAACCGCCCCAAGCAAAACCGCCGTTGAATTTCTTACCTTTCTTGTTTCTGATAAGCCATTCAGGATGCTCCTTTGCGATTTTCGATTTAAACTCAGCCGAGAACGGTGCAAGCCAAAGACCTGCCATAATTCCCTTCGAATGAATTTTTTCGACAACAGGGGTAAGTCCGTTCGGGAATTTCTTAGCGTCAAGTTCGTGCCAGTCGCCGACCTTAGATTCAAATCCGTCGTCGATTTGGAAAATATTGATTTTGTCGCCCGCTTTCGAAGTAATTCCTTCAAGGTCGCGGAGAATGATTTTTTCGTCGATTTTTTGGAAATAGTTATACCACGAAGTATATCCCGAAAGGTGGTCGAGTTTTAATTTCGGCAAATTCATTGCGCCGAAATACTTGTCGAAAACCTCGTCGTAAGTGCCGACGAATTTGCGGACGTCGCAGATTTCTCGTTCACTGTCAATCGTAAGCCCTTCAAGGTCCTTTTCAATGGTGATAGTATTGTTTTTTACGTCAAAATAGATAATCGTATAACCCGTCTTTTCCGACATAGAGCCGATTAAAAGCATCTCTTTGTCGTTGTTGTTTCTGACGTAAGAATAAGTAAAGCTGTGGAAAAATCCCGCGCCGCCGTATTTCGTAAAGTCATAATCGCCGCAAGATTCGGCAAACGTTCTGATAATCGTTCTCGGTTTAGAAACGTTGCGCAAACCGAGTTGCTTGTCCTTTACGCCGTATTCTCTCGAAGTCGTCCAGCTTTGATAGCCGTTTACGAAAATCTTGTCGTCCTTTTCAAATTCAAAGTCGTAAATAAAGCAAGCCTTTTTAAGTTCGATTTTTTTATTAGGAACGATAGCAACGTTAAGACGGTCGTCGCTCTCGTTAATTTTTTTAAGAGTAAAAAGTTTGCTGTCTTCGGTTGCAATACATTTTTTGCCGTTTAAAAAATATTCTAATTTAAATTTGTAATTGTTTAAGTTCATAACTACCCCACAATATAGACTAAACTATAATAATTATATATTATGTATTTTTAAAATGCAAGAGAAATAAAAAAATACGGGAACTTATTCCCGCATTTTTTAGTTTTTTTAAAGTCGATTTCTCCCGTTTTTGTTAAGTTTATAACCACGTAAAGTTTTAAACTTAATTTACGGCAAATTTACAACAAATTTTGCTCGTCAATTGAGATTATTCTTTATCGTCGTTTTCGTAAATCGAAATTTGACCGACGGAAACTTCATAAGCGATTTTCTTTTCAACGCTTCCGTCTTCGTGAGCTTTGTTATATTCGCGGCTTTGAATTCTGCCCAAAATCTGGACCTTTTCGCCGACGTTGAACGTTTGCGCATATCTTGCGTTCCTTCCCCACGCAATGCAAGGAATGTAGTCCGACTTATTGTACGCACGATTTACGGCAATCAGCATATCGCAAATTTCACGTTTAAACGGCGTTGTTCTGTAAATAGGTTGTTTGCAAACAAAACCTACGATTTCGATGGTGTTCGGATTTTTCTCGTCATCGTCTTCCAAAATTTCTCTGACGAAAACTCTTAAAATTAGTTTACTTTTGCCGTCGTCGATTTTGTTGTAACTTCTGAATTGTCCGCTGACAGTCATTCTCGTTCCGATTTTGGAATTTTCTTCCGTCAACATTCTTTCGGAAATCGTAAGCGGAATTTCGTCGTATTGGTCGGAAAGCCTTTTTACTTTAAGCGAAGTTTCATAAAAACCCTCGCCAAGCACTTCGTGTGAAAACACAGGTTCACTGCAAATCGTTCCCGATAAGTACACCTGATTGTTGAGCATTTGTTCGTTGTTCATATACGCCTCCGTTTTTTAATGGGTAGCCCTTTGTACCCCGTTTGCGTCGATTTTATAATCGTGTGTAGCGACGAGTTCGCTTAAACCGACAAACTTGAACCCTTTGTTTTTCAGCCCTTCCAACACAATAGGCAAGGCGTCTAGAACGTGGTCGGAATTGTTATGGAAAAGTACAATGTCGCCGTTTTTTGCTCGTGGCAAAACACGTTCGGCAATCTGACCGCCGCTTAAACCTTTCCAGTCAAGCGAGTCGATGCTCCATTGGACTCCAATCATGCCCTTTTCTTCTAATGTGGATAAAAGTAAATTGTTGTAATCACCGAAAGGTGGTCTGAAGTAAATCGGGGTTGCCCCTGTAATCTTTTGTAATCTATTATTTACCGAATCGATTTCGGCGGAAATATCGGTTTTATTAAGCTTCGACATGTGCGGATGATTCTCGCTATGATTGCCGATATCGAAACCGCTGTCTGAAATCAATTTGGTTTCTTCGGGATATTTATCGATCCAGAAGCCGACCAAAAAGAAAGTGCCTTTTGCGCCGTAGCTGTTCATAATGTCGATTATGCCCTTAGTTTTGTCCGCTCCCCATGCCGCGTCGAAAGTCAACGCTATGACCTTTTCTTCCGTTTCAACGCTGTATACGGGAACTTTTCTTGCGCTCTTACCGAAAAATACGGTTTGCGCGTTACCTACGCCGACGCACGTCAGCGACAGCGCCAAAGCGAAAATCAATGTTAGGCCCAAAACAAGGCTTTTGCGTTTAACGACTAAGAACATTTCGTTACTCCTATAATATAACAAATTTTTCAATCTGTCACGGAAAACCGATGAGAAAGTTTGTCGAATTTTGTTATTTTTTGTCTTGACAGATGAAATCTACTTATATTTATGCAAAGCCATCTCGCCTTAAAACTTAAAACGCAAAATAATTGACAAAATGCTTTCAAATTGTTTAAATAGCTATATGAAGAAATTAAGCGAAAACGCAAAACTCAATTTAAACAAAACGGCTTTTTGGCTGTCGGCAATTTTTTCGGCTATATTCGCCCTTGCGTGTCTGTTGTTTTTTATTTACACCATAACACTCACCGTCGCGACCAAATCCGCCGTATACTTTTTCTTTACTTTCGGTCTTACCGCCCTTTCGGCTGAATTTTCACTACTGCTCTTTTACGTTGCTTTTATAACCGTTTTGCCTAAAACGGGAAAAACATACGACAAACTGCAATCGATAAGCGGCGGACTAAACGTCGCAAAAATAACGCTCGCCGTTTGCGCCGCCGTGTTTTTTATAATATTTGCCGCCGTCGGAAAAACAAGCGGTTTAAAAACAGAAAAAAACGACTATTTAATTAGCAACGGCTATTATGCAGAAGCAAAAAAAATGGAAATCGGCATCTTCGAAGACTTCGACAAAATCGTTATCGATATGCCGTCTAAAAACGTCGTAATAAAAAGAACCTCTTCGTCAAACGTTTCAATCAAATATTATGACGCATACGAAGGACAAGTCAAAATCGTCGCAAAAGACGGCAAACTTTCATTAACCGAAAAGGCAGACCCGAAGCCGAAAACGGCGTTAAACAATATGTGTTTCTTCTTGTTCGACGAAACGGCAAACGAAAAACAAATTGTAGTTTTCATTCCCGAAAACCTTAACGTGTCAATCGAGGGACGTTTCGTTGTAGCAAAAAACTAATCGGCTATTTAAACAAAATTAAATCATAATTGTTAAAATTGCTTGCTAAACGGTCTGCAATATGTTATATTTATACACGGTTCCGCCGGTGTGGTGAAATTGGCAGACGCACTGGACTCAAAATCCAGCGGTAGTGATACCGTGCCGGTTCAAGTCCGGCCGCCGGCACCAACAAAAGAACTCAATGCAAAGCATTGAGTTCTTTTATTTTAATTTTATTTTCCTATCTATTTATTTTATTATATTTATTTTATTCTCCTATCCTTTTTATCGATTTATTTTGTTATCGACCTTTAAATCTATTTGTTTTTTGTTATCACTTTTACGGCGGTTCGAATGCGACCGAAAAACTCACTCTAAGACTTTTATATAACTTAAAAGTAATAGTTTTAACTTAAAATCAACTATATTAAAAACTATACATCAAATCGGTGCAAACTTAACGTTTGCTTTGGAAATCAATGCAAACTATTATCTCACACAAACGCTTTTACAAACGATAGTCTTTTGCCACAAAATCGAATTTTCATAAGCGTCTAAGTTTTCAAACAATAAGTGAAGCTCAAACTTCCTCTCGTCATCAGTATAAAGTTCGATTGCTTTAAGGACGGTTACGCCTGAATATTGATTGTCTTTGTCCCATTTTTCGACAATTCCGTCATCGCCTTGTACGTTTTCGACGCCAACGGCCAAAAGCGCCGTATTCTTGAATTTTACGCAATATTCATCATTTATCGCAACGACGCTGTCAATAGGCGTTTCCTTAAAATCGTCGAAATCGATTTCATACGGCAGACAATCGGCTGCACACTCCGTGAAATAATCGGCTTTTTTAACGATGTCTTCGAGCTTTAATCTCTCGTCCGTCGCATAGCTTTCGACAATCGCTTTATCAGACGGCAGAACGTAACCAAGCGGAATTATCGCAACGTTTTGCAATTTATCCTTGATATCTTGCGGCAATTCTTCGATAAGTTTTTTGTTCTGCTCGTACACGCTGTCAAACAATGCCGAAAAATATTCGCTGTCAAACGAATCGTTTTCACTTGCATTATAAAGATGCAAATTTTCACGCTTTAAAAACAGATTTTTTTGCTTGTCATACAATTTTTCAAAATCGAATTTTTCGTTTTCGAGAAAGTTGTCAATCGGCGTTGCTTTAAAAATGATTTGAATTCGTTTTAAATCCCTTACCCATTCCTTCGTTAAGTATCTCATTGTTTTCTCCTAAGTTTATATAAATTTTTGTTTTACTTTTATGTATGTAGCTTTTTATGTTCCGCGCCGCCAAAATTCTAATCTTATGTGTATATGTTCGGTCGGTTTTGAACACCCTATTTAACGGTATGTAATCATATACTTAAAGGGGTGTCGATAACCGACAAATCACCCTTACATAAGAAAAGAGGCGAATATGGCTGTATCAACAACTTTCCAGACGAGATTGTGTAATTTAGTAGACGAATCCGATTATACCAGAACGGAACTTCGCGAACTGCTTAAAATCAGTTCTACGTCTTTTACCAACGCATTGATTTACGGAATAATCCCTACTCCGAAAACCTTAATCAAACTCGCCGACTTTTTTGACGTTTCGCTCTCCTTTCTTTTAGGCAAAGTCGATTCGGACAATTTTATCAAATCAAACTTAAATCAAAATTTTTGCGACCGCCTCACCTTGCTTCTTGACGAAAACGGCATTTCACGCTACAAACTTGCGCAAGACTGTCTTTTTGACAAAAGCCTAATCTCAAGATGGTTCACAAAAGGATATCTGCCGTCGCTCGACATACTTGAAATTCTTTCAAACTATTTTGGCGTGTCCACCGACTATTTACTAGGCAGGTCAGATTTTAAAAACTAACCTCTTCTGTCTTTACGCAATTATTATAACAAATCGTTAAGGCGGCGTAAACCGATTAAACACCTATCTTTTGTCGAAAAAAAATATATATTGTCAATTATAGTCATTTCGCTTTTACAATAAATAATAAACTTCTTAAATTTGCACAAAATTTAATTATAAAATTTAAAAATCAAACCATCTGTTTTAAAATTGAAACCATTTGTGGATTATTCAAAAATTAAAGCCGTCCATATAGACGGCTTAAAACTATTCTAAACAAAGTGTATTATAAACTTACATTAGTAAAATTCAAAATCAAATCTCTTGTCAATACTTTACTATTTTTTAGATTCGGAAAACAAATAATCACATATTTCTTTGATGTTTTTTTCCAATTCGTCCTTAGTGCCGTTGTTGTCGAGTATGATTGTGGAAACCGCTTTAAGTTCCTTATCGGATTTTTGCGAACGCATAATTTTTAACGCCATTCTACCCGTAAGTCCTGCTCGATTGGCAAGACGTTTTAAGCGTCTGCGTTTTGACGCTTGAACGAAAATGATTTCATCGAAACACTCTCGCATATTGGCTTCCAAAAGAAGCGGAACTTCAACGAAAAGCGGATCTTTAGGTATTTGTTCGATACGCATTTTGATAATCGGATGCGATATAGAATTGAGCATATAGCGTTTTGATTTGTCTTCAAAAATTTGGGCGCGTAGTTTTGCTTTATCGATAGAACCGTCGGCTAACTGAACGTCCGGAAAGGCGGCAACCAAAAGGCGAATATATTTTTCGTCGTGAAACAATTCGGCATTGATTTCGTCGGCCTTACAAGTGCAATAACCGAGCTTTGAAAGATAATCGATAACAGCAGATTTGCCGCAACCGATTCCGCCGCATATTGCAATTCTCATAACTACCACCCCCTTAATTTAATTTTAGCACAACGAAATTAAAAAGCAATAGTCGCCTGAAATTTTTCGACATTTTTTGAGCGTTTTAAAGTCTATTTTTCAATAATTGAGGCAAATCGTTTAAAATTTTTGCAAGTTCGTCCAAATCGAACGACGGAACGTAGTCTTCGATTCCGCTCTCCAAGTCTTGCGAGAAACCTTTGCTAAGCCCTGCTTCAAAAAAAGCGTCAACCGCGGCGTCGTATTCCGCATCGGTAAGCCGCCTGCCGTACTTAGTACCTGAAACAGCCGCTGTCGGAAAATACTGCGCCATCACGGATACAAGCATATCCTTATCGATTTGAGCGATTTTTTTAAATACGCCGACCGTATTCGAATACTCATCAGGCAAAACCAAATGCCTTACCACAACGCCTTTTTTTATCATATCGCCGTCGAAAACGTCTTTCGGCTGTTGTCTTTTCATTTCGGAAATCGCATCGAATGCGACGGCAGAATAATTTTTGGCATTACTGAGTCTCATTGCCAAATCGTCGTCGCTATATTTAAAATCAGGCAAATACACGTCAACCAAACCGTCCAAAATTTTTAGCGTTTCTACCGTTTCGTAACTTGAAGTGTTGTAAACAACGGGAATGTTAAGTCCGTCGATTTTCGCACGCTCCAAAGCCGACGCAATGCTTTTGACGTATAGCGACGGAGTAACGAGATTTATGTTTTCAGCGCCGATACTTTGCAAATATAGCATCAAATCTTTAAGGGTGCCGATTGAAACGTCGATACCTTTTTTGCCGTGCGAAATTTCGTAATTCTGGCAAAAAACGCATTTTAAATTGCAACCCGAAAAAAATATCGTTCCGCTGCCGTTTTTGCCCGAAATAATCGGCTCTTCATAGTTATGCAATCCGACTCTTGCTATTTTCATAAAGTCTTTTCCAATATCAAAGTGAACGGTCCGTCATTTGTTTGACAAATCGTCATATCCGCGCCGAACACGCCGAATGCCGTTTTGTAGCCGTACGCATTTTTAAACTTTTCGCCAAACTCATCAAACATTGCCTTTGCTTCGTCCCATTTCATAGCCGTTATAAAACTCGGGCGATTGCCGTGCGAAGCGTCGCCTGCAAGCGTAAACTGCGACACAAGCAAAAACTCACCTTTAACGTCGTTAGCGGACAAGTTAGTCTTCCCGTTTTCGTCTTCAAAAATTCTAAGGTTTATGAGTTTGGTGGTTGCCCAATCGAAAAGCTCTTTTTTGCCCGAATCGGACTCGGTAAAGCAGACGTACGCAACAATGCCTTTTCCGATTTCAGACACGACTTTTCCGTCAACGCTAAGATTTGCGCCCTTAACTCTCTGTACTACTATTTTCATTTCTTTTCCTCGGCGGCGCGCCTAAAAAACTGAACAACCTACATTCGAGTTCGCTGTTGTAAAGTTTTCTCGTTTTGTCCGCTTTCCTTCCGAAATATTTTTCAAAACTCATAACCGTTGTAACGACGTAGCAAGACCATTCGTCAAGCGATTTAAACATTTTTCCAAAATCGCGATAAAGCTCTTTAAGCTCGCTGCCACCCGAAAGTCTTTCTCCGTACGGCGGATTTGCCACCATAATGCCGTGTGCGTATCGTGAAGATATGTTTCTCATATCCTTTGTTTCAAAGTGGATATAATCTTTTACGCCTGCATTTTTTGCGTGTTCGTTCGCAAGTTTTATCGCTCTGCCGTCGATGTCAAAACCCGAAATTCTGAGGTCGGCGTTTTGTATTATTTTACTTTCATACTCATCTTTGACTTGCGGCATAACCGTAGGAGCGTTTGAAAACTTTTCAAACGCAAAATTGCGCAACATTCCGCTTGGCGTATTCGTTGCAATTAAAGCGGCCTCGATAGGAAAAGTACCCGAACCGCAAAAAGGGTCGATTAACGCTCTGTCCGCTTTGAAATACGAATTGAGAATTATAGCCGCAGCCATAGTTTCACGCATTGGCGCTATCCAGACTTTCGTTCTGTAACCACGCTTATGCAATCCGTCGCCCGACGTATCGAGCCCGATTGTGACTTCATCTTCACAGATAGAAACTTCAAAACGATATTCTTCGCCGCTTTCGGGAAGCGTTTTAAGCCGCAGTGTGTCCTGCATTTTCTTTACAATCGCTTTTTTTGTTATGCTTTGTATACTGCTAAGCGCAAACAACTTGCTCTTAACCGATTTAGCCGTCACCACGATTTTACTGTCACTAAGCAAAACGTCCTGCCACCTTACGGAATAAACGCCGTCAAACAGTTCGTCAAACGTTTCGGCTTTGAATTTCGCAACGACAATACGCACCCTGTTTGCAGTGCGTAAGTTCAGGTTTAAAACGGCAACGTCTTTCATATTGCCGTCAAAGACAAGCCTTCCGCCGATTGCAGGAATATCTCCGTAACCGAGCCTATAAAGCTCTCTTTTCGTTATCGCCTCTATTCCGCTTGCGGTTGAAACGCTGATTTTAAATTGTCCGTCAAAAATGCTCATACACAAAAAATAAACGGAAATTTCTTTCCGCTTAAAAACTAATCTTCGCTTCCGAGTAAAACGTCAAGTCCGTACCCGACAGCTCCCAATATTACGTCAAGGGCTTCCTTTATTGCCTTTTCGTTTGCAGGCAAATTTATGATAAGCGAATCACCCCTAAGGCCCGAGACCGCTCTTGAAAGCATAGCTTTGTCCGTAAATTCAAGGCTGTACGTTCTTATCGCTTCGACAATTCCCATTGCTTCACGTTCCAAGCAATTTTTCGTTGCTTCGGGGGTAACGTCTCGATGTGAAAATCCCGTTCCGCCTGTGGTTAATATAAGCGGCGCTTTGAGATTGTCGGCGCAATGCTTAATTGCTTCTTCAATCATTTCCTTTTCATTCGGAACGACGATTTTTCCTTCGATAGCGTATCCGTTGCGTAGTAGCGTCTTTTTGATAACTTCACTGCTGCGGTCTTCGCACTCGCCGCGGAAGCATTTATCACTGATTACGATAATACAAACTTTTCTCATTTGTTTTCTCCTGTTCACATATTATTTTAACACGGATTTGCGTTTTATCAAGCATTTTTTTATCACTAACCGAATTGGCAAAAATTTCGGACACAATGCAGTTGCTTTTTTGATATTTTCGGCTATAATAATATCGTAATATCTCGTGGGGGTGTTACGGCATTCGACAGTTTGTTGCGGGTGTCAATAGCACGTCGCAGGCTCGTCTGCGTAAAAACGGAATGCAAAAATAAATGCAAACAAAAAATCTTTGAACTCGCAAGAGTTCGCTCTTGCTGCTTAATTTTACGCGGCATGTCGACCTGTGGTTTTCTGTTCCCACAGCAATCGGCATCATAAAAACAGACAACACCGCCCTACGCTCTTAAAGGCGGTTGTCACTCAGAGCTTACCGAATCCAAGTTTGTGCTTGCACTAAGATAAGGGAAATTTCAAGCAATCACTAAGCGTGTAGAAGTTGCCATTTTATGCAGATTGGACAGGAGTTCAACTCTCCTCACCTCCACCAGCAACGTGACGTTGCATCCAATGCCGCGTCACAACTCTACGGAAAAGCAATCTTTATTTCCGCGTAAAGGGTGCGTATTTGTTATCGACAAGTCCACCGGCAACGTGACGTTGCATCCAATGCCGCGTCACAACTCTACGGAAAAGCAATCTTTATTTCCGCGTAAAGGGTGCGCATTTGTTATCGACAAGTCCACCGTCTTTACATTGCGAAAAAACTGCAAAAACGAAAAAGCACAAGATTATTTATATCTTGTGTTTTTCTATTTGCAACATAATTCGGCTTTAAACACCGCAACAACATTTTTATTTTGCAGCTGCTATTTACCATTTTTTGCTTCTATGGGAAATCGGACTATCGAAAAATTGTTTTTTAGGAAATTTGTTTTTAGGTAAACGATGACAGCGAAAAAAGTAAAAGTGAATAAAAATCGCCGCACTATGCAAAAGGCTTTAAATTATATCTTAAACTAAAAACCGTTTGAAAATCAAAATAAAAACATTTACTTTTAAAAAGCACCCCACTGTTGAACGTAAACTTACAACTTATGGAAGTGCTTTTTATCTTTTTTATTGTATCTTGTCAACGCTTAGCATTATGCGCTACGACAAACAGTTTGAATTTCTGCTTATGCAATAGTGGCGTTTTTCATATTTACAATGACTTGTCAACGCTTAGCTTTAAGCACGTCGTCGAACAGTTTAAGGTTGTCGAAACTCGGCTTATACTTGCCCTCCTCGATACCTTTTATAATTTCAACGGCTTTATCGTTGACAGGCGTAGGAACTCCGACTTTTCTGCCATAATCGCTAACTACGCCGTTTATTGCTTCAACTTCACATGGCTTGCCTTTTTCAATATCTTGCAACATGCTTGCTCTTATAAGGCGGTGCTTTTTGATTGCGATAGGAATGATTGCAAAAGACAGCTTTCTTTTGAATGCGCTGTGATAGTCAAGAAGTTTAACAACGTCTTTACCTTGTATAGGTTCGATTTTAATTCCGCCCGCTCTTGTCGAATCTATAATTTCCTTTATAATTCTCTGAGCGCAAAGTCTGCTCTTTTTGTTGTCGGCGACTTCACCGAAATTGCAACCGAGAACCGCCGACATTCCGCTGAAAGCCGAATTTACAAGAAGTTTTGACCACCTTACACCGATAAAATTATCTTCGACTTCGACTTTTCCCATAAGCGACAAAATGCGAATTATCTCTTTGAAATGTTCGTTTTGTTGCGCCTTTTTGTTCAATGCTCCGAGAGCAAACACAAGCGCGTCCGGCTCGGACGTAAGTTCGCTTACTCCCGGCGCAGTCATTTGCGCACCCCAGCCGATTGCGCATCCGTACGTTCTGTCCTCGCCGATAATTTCCGAAACGCTATGTTCCGGCAATCCGTTTTGCATAGTACAAATAACGCCGTCGTCAGCTAAAAAGTTTGTCAGGTTTTTGACAACTTCTTTGTTGTTAAGCTGTTTTGTCATAAGAAAAATAATATCGTATTTTTCTTTCATCTCTTCGGGCAACATTGCGTTTACTTTTACGGTGAAATTTGCCTTTCCCGTTATAGTCGCGCCGTTTTCTTTTAACGCCGCAACGTGCGCTTTGTTTCTATTGACAAGGTCAATAGCCTCGCCGCTTTTCGCAACGTATGCGCCAAGCACCGTTCCAAGCGACCCCGCTCCGTAAATACATACTTTCATATCCGCTCCTTTTTGTGTCAAACACAAACCATTCATATTTTCTTTAATTTATATTTTAACACAACAGATTAAAATTATCTACGCTAATTCTTTTTTTATTGATTAAAAATAAAGTATTAAATGTATCAAACACAAAAACTTGTTATAATTGCGGATACGTCTTATATAACAAAAGCGACCGCTGTTTTATGGTCGTTTTTGTTATTTTAATAAATTATAAGAATTTAACGTTATATAGTAATTAAAAACATTGTTTCTTAAAATTACATTGCTGAGAATATATAGTAATTTTATTATTTAACACTTATAAACCCTCTAATTGTAACAATGTCTCTTGGCTTGTTTATAAAGAAACGGTTGCAAAGCGGACTGCCTTTAAAACGCATTGTCTCAACATAGATGCGGCACTTTGAACTTTTATACTTATTACTTACCAAAGCAATTTAAAGTTCAAACGGTGTGACTTGATAGACGTAATAGTTAAGCCAGTTGTAAAAGAGCAAGTTTGCGGTCGATTTCCAACTCATGTTGACTTCTTCGGTATCGCCGATAAAATAGTTTTTCGGTTTTTCGATTGGCAATCCCTTGTTTTTGTCACGCAAATACTCTTTTTTCAAAGTATCGCGATCATATTCGGCGTGCCCCATAAAGAAAAACTTTTTATTGTCATGCGTTTTTGCGATAGCTATGCCCGATTCATCACTACGCGCGAGAATTTTTATATCGCGGCATTTTTCGATGGCAGATTGGTCAGCCTCAGTGTGGCGCGAATTAGGAATATAGAAAACGTCGTCCATACCCTTTAACAGCATATCGTTTTCAACAACCGCTTTTGTCGGAAATACGCCGAACATTTTTTTAGGAAGCTCCGATTTTCCTATGCCGAAATGGTGATATAACGCCGCTTGCGCTCCCCAACAGATATAAATCGTGCTGGTTACGTTTTTGTCGGCAAAATCCATAATTTCGACGAGTTCGTTCCAGTAAGCAACGTCTTCGAAAGCGAGCGTTTCGACAGGCGCGCCCGTAATTATCATACCGTCGAATTTAACGTTTTTCACTTCATCGAGCGAGCGATAAAACTTTTGCATATGGTCAGAGCAAACGTGCGTAGGCTTGTAAGTCGCCGTTCCGATAAACGTTACGTTGACTTGCAAAGGTGAATTAGAAAGCAACCGAACCAGTTGTGTTTCGGTTTCTTCCTTTGTAGGCATAAGGTTTAAAATCGCGATTTCGATAGGTCTTATGTCTTGCGTTCCCGCTCTTTCCTTATCCATAACGAAAATTTTCTCTTTAAGCAAACTTTCGTATGCAGGTAAATCTTTTGGTATAATAATTGGCATATTTTCTCCCGACGGCGCGGCGATTTCTGCTTTGCCGTTTTATGCTTTGACTAAATTTTTTCCAATGCTTGTTTTATATCGGCAAGAATATCTTCGACGTTTTCGATGCCGACGGAAAGTCTAATAAGATTCGACGTAATTCCGCAAGCAACAAGATCGCTGTCCGAAAGCTGTCTATGCGTTGTACTTGCAGGGTGCAAAACGCAGGAACGAGCGTCGGCAATGTGAGTTACGATTCTGAAAAGTTTAAGCTCTTCCATAAACTTGCAAGCCTTTTCTCTGCCGCCCTTGATGCCTACGGCAATCATACCCGAAAAGCCGCCGTCGAAATATTTCATTCCGAGTTCGTGATATTTGTCGCTTTCAAGCCCCGGATATCTCACCCATTCGACTTTGTCGTGAGTCGAAAGCATTTTTGCAACGGCAAGAGCGTTGCTGCTGTGACGTTCCATTCTGAGTTCCAAAGTTTCGCAACCGAGATTTGTAAGGTATGCGTTGAACGGAGTCATAATCGCACCGATATCTCTCATATATTGCATTCTTGCTTTGAGGATATACGCCGCTTTTCCGCCCTCTTTGACGTAAACTACGCCGTGATAGCTTTCGTCAGGCTCTACAAAGTCCTTAAAACGCGGATTGTGTTCCCAATCGAACTTTCCGCTGTCTACGATAATGCCGCCTACGCACCCCGCGTGACCGTCCATATACTTGGTGGTCGAATGGACGACAATATCCGCTCCGTGTTCGAAAGGTCTGACCAAAATCGGAGTCGCAAGCGTATTGTCAACGGCAAACGGAAGACCGTGCTTGTGACAAATGTTTGCGTAAAAATCAAAGTTCAACACCACGATTGACGGATTGGCGATTGTTTCCGCAAAGAGCATTTTCGTTTTATCGTCGATAAGTTTCTCGATTTGCTCTTCCGTCATATCAGGCGTTATAAATCTTACTTCGATGCCGAGTTTTTTGAGAGTAACGTTAAAAAGGTTATACGTTCCGCCGTAAATTGTCGACAAACTCAAAATGTTGTCACCGGCCGTTGCAACGGTCAAGACGGCGAACATCGTCGCGCTCATTCCGCTCGAACAAGCCATAGCGCCGATTCCGCCTTCGAGCATTGCAACTTTTTCTTCAAAAGCCGCAACTGTCGGATTGGAAATACGGCTGTAAATATGTCCGCATTTCGGAGAATCGAACAAATGCGCCAATTCTTCGGCTGTTTCGTAAACGTAGGTTGTGCTTTGATACAATGGCAAAACTCTCGGGTCGCCGCTTTTCGGCGCGTATGAGCCTTGCACGCATTGAGTACCTTTTTTCATACTTTCTCCTTAATATCTTGTAATTTTATTCTTATTTATATAGATAAATTAGCAATGCTGTTTAAATAATATCACAATGCCAATTAAATAATATCACATAAATAAAGCGCATATTTCGTATTATTGCAAAAGCAGTGAATTATTTCGCGTTATATTCTTTTTTGATACGCTCCATTTTTCTGTCCTCTTCCCTTGCCTTTATGGTTTGTCTTTTATCGTAAAGATGTTTACCTTTGCAGATTCCGAGTTCGACTTTGACGAGAGCTTTTTTAAAATACATTTTAAGCGGAACAAGCGTGTAGCCCTTTATTTCGATTTTTCCGCGAATTTTATTTATTTCGCCTTTGTTTAAAAGCAATTTTCTTGTTCTGTACGGGTCGGTATTAAAAAAGCTGCCTTTTTCATAAGGAGAAATATGCGCGCCCATCAAAAGGACTTCGCCGTTTTTCACAACGGCGTAGCTGTCTTTCAAATTCACCGCGCCTTGTCTTATCGACTTAACCTCGGAACCGACAAGGGCAATGCCTGCCTCATAGGTTTCTTCGACGAAATAGTCGTGATAAGCCTTTTTATTTGTCGCTACTACTTTCTCCATAATTTCGTTCCCTTCTATTTGTCCTATTCTGTCGTCAAAATTCAGTTACCGACTTAAAGCATTCACGTCGCAACGCAATTACGACGCAAGCTCTAAGCACTTATCAGTATTTAACAATTAAAACTTCATTTCGACAAAACCTTTTTATTATAAAAGCGACCGAAATCGGTCGCTTTTGAATTTAAAGACTTAAATTAAACCGTCGTTCCTTGTCCGACTTCTACAAGTGAGATTATGAAGAAGATAATCGAAACTACCATAATCAAACAAAAGAGAACGAGCGTAATTTTCTTTAAAATGCCTTCCTTCGACCTTGCCTTATTCTTTCCGTAATAAGAATCCGAGCTACCTGTAATTGCCTGAACGTTGTCGTCTGTACCTTGTTGCATCATAACGACGATAATCATTGCAATCGACAAAAGCAACATAACTACCATAAGTCCGATAAGCGTACCTTGTCTTACTTGATACGTCATATTGGTAACGTTTTTAATGGCCATCAAAGCCGAATCAAAGTTGAACATATATATAAACCTCTTTTTCTTCGTAACGGTAAAATTTTACCACAATAACAATAAAAATACAAGCGTTTTAAATACTTTTTTAACACTTTACTTTTAAGGCTCATATATTGTAGCGTATTTGGAGGTATTATGAATCCTATTTTAGCATCGTCCGATTTGCCGTATCCTGAAATCAGCGTCACACCGTCTTTAAGTGAAGCGAGAATTCTTATGCCGAGTTACGGCGGACGGCACAGCGAAACTACCGCCGTTATGACATACGTCTATCAATCGTACGTTTCAAAAGAATTTTCGGACACGTTGGAAGCCATAGCCATATCGGAAATGCGCCACCACGACTTGCTCGGAAACGCAATCGTAAAACTGGGCGGCTATCCCGTTATCGGAAGCGGAACTTATTGGAACGGAAGCTACGTCAATTATCAAACCTGCCCCGCCGAGTTTTTAAAAGCAAACATAATCGGCGAAAAAACCGCAATAGCAGGTTACGAAAAGGCAATTTTATCGCTTGACCAAAAAGATTTGAAACTTCTTTTAGAACGAATAATTCTCGACGAAGAGCTTCATATAAAAATATTCGAAGAGCTTTTAACGGGGCTAAATTGCAATAACGGTTAACCTGTTTTAAAATTTAAGTTTAAACAAAAAAACTTATTTTAAAACTAAAATACAGTCTAACCTATTCTTAAATGAAATATGACTAATTGCTAAGCACGATAAGACTTTATTGCAAACGTAATTTGACTAAACATCAACCATAATAAGGCTTGTTCTAAAATGCCTTTTATCTTATTTAAAATTGAACTTATTCTAAAACGTAATAGTTCTTAATGCTAAATGACGTAAAAATTGCCGCAACGTTAATTGCGGCAATTTTAAAATAATTAAAACTAAATCTTTCTTATGTTTTTCGATATGTATCTTATGACTTTCGGCAAATTCGTTTCGATTTTTCCGCAAGCCTCGTCATATTCGTAAAGCGTTTGACCGTATGGGTCTTTAACGTTTTCTGTCCCTAAAAGTTTAGAGCCGAAGCCGACTATCTTTTTATCTTCGCCGAACATATCTTCGACGTCCGATTCGATGAACGAGCTGAGCGGAACTATTAAATCGGCTTTTTTGAAAATATCTTTCGTCAGTTGTCTTGCGCTGTGATTAGACGCGTCTTTAATTCCTCTTGAAGCCATAACTTTTACGGCATATTCCGAAATAGGCGCACCTTCGTTTGCTTTTATGCCTGCCGATGAAACGCTTATCCCTTCAATCTCCTCACTTTCAAGTAAATGTCTGAACATAATTTCTGCCATAGGCGAACGGCAAGTATTTCCCGTACATACAAATACTACGTTTAAGTCTTTCATTTAAACCTCCTTATTGCTTGCTGATTTCTCGACTCTGTTCATAACCGAGCCAAGCAAGCCTTCGTTTCCGAAATTTTCTATTATTATCTCGTCAAACGCTTTCTCGGCGTTCAACATCGACGAATAAATATTTTTAGATACGTCTTTCGGTGTTTTTCCGACAAATATATATTTTTTACCTTTAAGCTCGTCGCTTTTTCTTTCTCTTAGAATGTAAACGGGATTTTTTCCTTCTGCCTTTGCCCTGTCGTATTCTTTAAGTCCCGATTCAAAAGTCTTTGCGATGACAGTATAGACTTTCGGCGCATAATGCGTATACTTCATTCCCGGCGACTTTGCGACCTTTATCTCTCCACCGAATTTTTCGACCGAAGACAAAACTTTTAGTAACATTTCTTCCGTAACGTAGCCGGGGCGTAAAATCGTCGGGGTTTTTGCAGTAAGATCCAAAACCGTAGACTCAATGCCCACTTCGCAAGCGCCGCCGTCAAGAATAAGCGGAATAAGTCCGTTCATATCATTAAACGTATCTTGCGCCGTTGTCGGACTGACGTGCTTCGATTTGTTTGCAGACGGAGCCGCAATAGGCGCCGACGCCTTGATGAGCTTTCGCGCCGATTTTTTGAGCGGAACTCTGACGGCGACCGTGTCTCCGCCTGCCGTTACGACGCTAGGTACTGCATCTCCTTTCGGCAACACAATTGTAAGCGGACCCGGCATAAATTTTTTTGCAAGTTTATAAAACACAGGCGGAACGTTCTTTGCGACTTTATTTACGTCTTTAAAATTTGCAAGATGAACGATAAGCGGATTATCTTGCGGTCTGCCCTTTGCTTCGAATATCTTTTTAACTGCGTCCTCATTAAACGCTACTGCGCCCAGCCCGTAAACAGTTTCGGTCGGAAATGCTACAAGTTCACCGCCAAGTAGCAGTTTCGCTCCTTCTTTTAAACCTTTTTCCGCTTTGATAACTTTTGTTTCCATTTTTGTTTTAGGCAAATTATTTCAGCCTGTATACCTCGTAATTAGAATTGTCGTTCAATTTTGCTATTGCATAAACGACGCCATATTCTCCCGACGGTGCAAAAAGCGTAATTTCATTATATTTTGCTTCGAGTAAAACGTTTTTATTGTTTGAAATGTTGGTTGACTTGACGCCGAAAATCTTTTTTCCCTCTTCGTCATAATCAAAGTAAACGTAAGCACCCGTTTTGTATATAGCGTTTCCGTTCGATTTTATGTGGAAGTTATAATCGTCGGCAATCACGTTTTTGTTGCCGAGCAAAATACTGTATCCGTTTTGTCCGACAAGATAATAACCGTGCACGCCGTTTTCATCGGTTTTTTCGCCGATTGCATAATAGCCCGTAAACATTGTGAGCGAAGTATATTCAAACGGAACAACTACGTTACCTTTTTTATCGAGCGCACCGTAAAGAAAACTTGCCGTCGATGACGAACTGCCTTTGTCCAAAATCGAGCATATGATAACTCCGCTGTTATACGTTGCCGACTGATATTCGTATTTATCGCTTCTTCCTATAAGTTTGCCGTAGTTGTCGTAAATATTTACTACGCCCGTGGAAATTTGCACAACGCCTACGTTATCGACGTAAGTTCTGACAAGTTCGTTTACGCTGAGTGATTTAATTTTATCAGTCGTTACACCCTCGCTGCTTTCGTAAAGATAAGCCGCTGTTTTTCTGAGCGAAGTTACGATTTCAAACTCCCACTCATCTTCAAACGATACGTTATTTTTGATGAGATATCTGTCGTATATGACAGTTTTATCCGACTTTCTCTCCATTCCGAAACCTACGTACGAATAGCCGCTTTTGATGAAGTTTTCGGTATTGAAAGTCTTAGACGAGCTATATTTATAAAATTCGTTTTCGATTGACAAAAACATAAGGTCGGATTTGTAAGTTTTTCTCTTTCCGCTTGCCGCGTTATACAAAAACCTCGAAACTTTCCAATATTTAGAATCTTCGTCTTTATAGAAATAGTCATCTTCCGAGCCGCTCTCTTCGATGTGAATAAGGAAATTTCCTTTGCCGAAATACGTCGTTTCGCAGCCGTTTGCAGTACCCGAAGCATATTCGAAAACTCCGCTCGGCAACGGGTCGATTAAAGCCTCGCTTTTTTTGGTCAAACCGCTAAGCGAAATTATTCTCGTTTCTTTGCCGCTCGAACCCGTTGCGTTTTTGACTACGACGTAATCGTCAAAGCCTTCTACGTCGGAAATTTTAGACGTCGTAACTTCGACTCTTCCGACCATATTGCCGTTTGAAGAGAATGCAAAAAACTTTGAACCCGAAACGGTTTCAAGGCTCGTTCCGAATTGCGAATTATATGTTTTTGCCGAAGCGGTCGTAACAAAATAATTCTTTGAAACAGGATAAACGTAAGTCGCTATCGACTTTGTTTGAGCCGCGGCAATGTAAAGCGGATTGTCGTTGCCGTAAAGCCATTTCTGATTTTCAAAATCATAAACTACGATTTTCGAATCGTCCGTCATCATAAACACGTTGCCGTAGTAAACTTGCATTTGAACGATTTCAAAACTTATATTATTGAAAAATAAATCGTTTGTGTCACGTTTGACGAGATTGAGCTTAGCATATTCCGACTTCGTCGCTTTTGCGCTGACCACAAAACAATCGATTTCTTTTATGTAACCGTACTCGGTGTATCTGCTGACCGACGTATCGCCGTTGTAGCCGTAACAAAACTTGTACCCCTTAGGTAAAGCGCTTTCAAGTTTGGCTACCTTAAACTCTCCTACACTGCTACGGTTGACGTAATACTCGTCGGTAAGCGACGGGTCTTTGTCATGATTGCAGGCAAATAGAGTTATCGCCGCCCCGACAACAGCCAAAGCCAATATAATCAATAAAATACTTTTTTTCATAAAAATACTTTTCATATTCACCTATTCTAAAATCGTAATTTTGACGCCGAGCATTTCGTAAACCGCTTGGTTTAAAAAAATGTTCGTATTGCGCTGAACTCTTTCGTCGTCGCTTGTACCGCCCGTCTTTAAGTTTTCCAAAACTTCGTGCGGTATATTTGCCTTAAAAAACGAACCGCAGTTTTCGCATATAACTCCGTCGTCTTTTGAAAAGTACGCCTCGTCAAGCTCTTTTCCGCAAACTGCGCAAAACTTAAAGTCAAGTCTGTATCCTAAACAGTCAAGCGCATACAAAACGAACTTGTTGTATACTCTGGTCGGATAAATTTTATCGATGGCAAGGGCTTTCAGAGCTCTGACTGCCACCGACACGAGTTTCGGGCAAGGCGTATTTTCAAGGCTGAAATCTATAAGCGATTTTAAAATTGCAAAACCTGCATAATAACACTTAATGTCGTAAGAAATTTCCGAAAAACTTTCAATCTGATTGCAATCCGCAACTATGTACTTTCCTTCTTTTCCTACAAGCGTATATTCGCCGAAATTAAAAGGCATTGCGGCGTACTTAAGTTTTGCGTTTACTTTTTTTACGCCTTTCAAAGTAGCGACAACCTGTCCGCATTCCGCCGAAACAAGCGTCACCAATTTGTCGTTTTCCTTATAATCGATACATTTGCAACATATCGCCGTTATTTTTCCGTCACTCGTCATCGCTCAAATTTTTATATAGACTATAATAGCCTACTTTTCCCGTTTTGCAAAACAATTTCCACATCATCTCTTTGTTGTCTTTCATAATTATAGCATTTACAGTTCAAACGCTTTTATTCAAGACGTGCGCCTGCTTTTTTTTTGCTTCCTTTTAATTCTCGGTAGCGCAATCTAAAAAGTTCTCGGCGCTTAGCCAATCGTTTGCAAAGATTTGCCAAAACAAACCGATTTACTCTATTTGACTTCCTTAACGTCGTAGCCCAATTCGCGCATAAGATATTCGCTGTTGCGCCACTCGGGTTTAACCTTAACGTAAAGCGTTAAAAACACTTTCGTTCCGATAAGTTCTTCAAGGTCGATTCTCGCATTGGTGGCGATTTGCTTCAACATACTTCCGCCCTTGCCGATTACGATTGCTTTGTGCGACTGTTTCTCGACAATAATGTCTGCCGAAACATCGGTTATCGGCTTGTCTTCACGCTGTTTGAATTCCGTAATTTCAACGCCCAAGCCGTAAGGAATTTCCTTATCTAACAAATAAAGTCCCTTTTCTCGTATGATTTCCTGCGCCATAAAACGCAACGTCCTGTCCGTATACATATCGTCGGGAAAAAGTTTTTCACCGTCTGGAACGAATTTTTTAACCGCTTCCAAAAGCACGTCCGTGCCGTCGCCTTTCTTTGCCGAAACAGGGATAATTTCCTTTACAAAATCAAACTTATTCAACGCTTGAAGCCCCTTAAATAAGGTTTCTCGTGTAACGCTGTCCTGTTTGTTTAAAGCTATTATGGTCGGCAGCTTTCCTCTTTGATTTTCCAAAAATTCGCTGTCTGCGTCAGTCAAGCCTTTAGCGGCGTCGATGACGTAAAGCAAACAATCGGCGTCCTTAACCGATGACGTAACGGTTTTGTTCATATAATCGCCGAGCGTATTTTTCGGCTTATGAAAACCGGGGGTGTCAACGAACACGAGCTGCGCGTCGTCAAGGTTAAGTATGCCCAAAATGTTGTTTCTCGTGGTCTGCGGTCGCCAAGACACTATGGCAACCTTTTCGCCTACGAGCGTATTGATAAGCGTCGATTTTCCCGCGTTGGGAAGACCCGCAATGCAAATAAATCCCGATTTCATTTTACCTCACAAAGCCAAGCGGCTTTAAAATTTTTTCTTGATGTTCTCTCATTTCTTTTTCGTCGTCTTCGTTCATGTGGTCAAAGCCCAAAAGGTGCAACATTCCGTGCGAAGCCAAAAACGCGGCTTCCCTTTCGGTCGAATGTCCGTATTCGACGGCTTGCGACTTCATAACCGCAGGACATATAGCAATGCTTCCGAGCGAATATCTCTTTCCGTCAAAAACGTCCGGCGTGAGCGTTTCGGCTTTTATCGGAAACTGCCGACCTATTTCAAGCGACGGAAAGCTGAGTACGTCTGTCGTTTTATCGACGTTTCTTTGACTCTTGTTAAGTTCTTTCATCGCGTCCTCGTCAAGAAACACGACTTCGAGACTGAATATTCCTTTTACGCCGAAATATTCGGTAGTGGCTTTAAAGACTTTTTTTATAATCCCCTTGTATTTCAGAGGAACATTTGAAAAATTTACCGTGTCTGTCATTTTCACTTATTCTCTTTATTTTCCTTTTTTGACGGAGTTTCGCCATACGACACTCTCGAATGGTGAATACTCGGCAAAACGTTTACAATCGTATTTTTGATAACCGTTAATTCTTCCATCGTTATCGGACACTCGTCGAACTGCCCGAGTTTGAGTTTATCGTCAACAAGACTGTTTATACGTTGAACGAATTCTTCTTTTGTCGGCGGCATATATGCTCTCGTTGCCGCTTCGACAGTGTCGGCAATCATAATAATTGCCGAGATTTTCGACGACGGTTTCGGTCCTTGATAAGAAAAGTTTACTTTGTCCGCCGCGCCTTCGGTGAGCAAAAGCGCCTTTTGATAGAAATATCCGACAGGCGAAGTGCCGTGATGCTCCAAACTGATTTTGCAAATTTCTTCCGGCAAACGATATTGTTTGTTGAGTATTTCGCCGAACATAGTGTGCGACGTTATCATACTGACGCTGACTTCCGGAATAAGCTCGTCGTGCGGATTGTAATTCGATTGATTTTCAATGAAATAAATCGGCGCTTTAAGTTTTCCTACGTCGTGATAATACGCCGCCGCTTTTGCAAGTCTGCTGTTTTCGCCGATTGCGATAGCGCAACTTTCCGCAAGGTTACCTACGACAAGGCTGTGATTGAACGTGCCGGGCGCTTCGCTTGCAAGACGCTTTAACAGCGGCTGGTCAAGACGGCAAAGCTCGTCGAGCCTGAAGTCGTCCGTCGTGTTGAATATCGCTTCAAACAAAATGACAAGCGGGAAATAAAGCACTATGCTTATTACCGACGACAACAGTCCCCAAAGCACGTTGTACAAAAGCGTTATGTCTTCGATGCCCATCGAAATAGACAATACGACGATATACGGTATACAGCTGATGCCTGCAAGCAAGCAGAAAAGCAAAAATTTAATTCTTGTATAATGCTTCGATGAAAAATAAATCATTGCGCCGCCGCTAAGCAAATTGCCTACGACTGCCGCTGTAATCGTTATAATGTCGTTTCGCAAATATGCGCCGCGCAAAACGAGATTTACGAGAATAATAAAGACGAGATTAAACACGCTGATTGCGCCCGTCTTCATTCCGACCAAAATACAAAGGAGAATCGCGCAAAGTTGAATAGGCACGGCAAACGGCGAACAATAACGATACATAACCGCGCTGATAACAAAAGTAATCGTAACGACGATTGCGTTAAGAACGTATTGCGACGTCTTCGTAAGGTGTGACGGGTCGAAAACGAACAGCGATAAATAAAGCGTTTCAAACAACAAAACGTTTGACAAAATTATGCCGACAACAGTTCCGATGCTTGACTTTTGAATTTCAGTTCCGTACGATATCAAAAAAATGGTCACGACAGACACGACGGCAGAACATAAAATCACCGCTATCTGACTTAAAAGGAAAACTTTCCAATTCCATTTTCTCTCTAAAACTTTTTTAGTTTTATCCATAAAACGTCCCCGCTTTGTTTTTCGATTTGTATTGGATTGATACGTTTTGCGTCAATCGTAATATTCAGCGACTTGCTAAGTCGCCGCTAATTCTATCGCTTCATTGCTTTATCGATTTGTTTGTTTCGTCGTTTCGGTTTTGACAAGGTCAATTCTTTCTTCCGTTTCAATCAAAACTTTTACGTTAAAGCCGCCGTCCACGTCATAAACTTCATAACTTTCGGATAAAATCGACGCGTCTTTGTCGATTTTTGAAACGGCAAGCATTTTCACGGTCTTCTTGCAGTCTTCGACTTTATATCCACCCGTATGGTTGTAAAACAGCTCGGCTTCGTAATAAACTTTGCCGAACACTATGCCTTCTGCGGCGCAAAGCACTTTTTCTTCGCCTACAATAATATAGCTTTCGATTAAAGCGTCACCGATGTCAACCACGTCGCCGTATTTTTTTACGCACGTTCCGCTGTAAACTACGGCTCTACTAAACACCGCTCTTTTTTTTGCAAGTACGGGGTCGCTCGACACAGTAAAAATCTCGGCTTTCGGCAATTCTTTTTCAAGACTGACGTTTATTAGCGTACCGCATCTCGTAACCTTCGCAAACGAAATTCCGTCTAATGAGAGTAGCTTTTTTTCTATATCGTTAGTATCGACTTTAAAAGCAAAGCTATACTTCTTCACACCGCTTGCGGACAAAACTTCAAGCACAGCCGATTCGTATTCCGATTCGTTTACTTTTACGTCCAAAACGAAAAGCGGATAAATTGCCGTCACGATTATTGCTATCGCAAGCCCTGCCAAAATGCCTGCTCTTGAAATAGCCTTTTTAAAAAACGGCAGAAATCCCCTTCTGTTTTTTACGGCAAAATTATAGCACATATCGGTCAAAATGGCAATACACTTTTGCTCATCTTTTAAATGGCACCAAAAAGTAATCGTTTCGCCCTGCTTCGACACGTCGTATATCTTCACTTTTTTTGACAAAGCAAGAATTCCGCTAACACTGCCTTTACATTCGAATTTACTGCGGTCAAACAATCTCAAAACTTACTACCTCGCCCGTAACGTAGGCTTCGAAGCCGCCGACTTCGACAAGCGACAAGCCGTTGCCCTTTAAAGTCAGAACGTTTTTTTTCGTTTTTAAGCGTATTTCCGTTTCGCTTAAAAACGTAACGCCCTTTATGCCGCTGAATGCAACCTTGCATTTGCCGAAAAAAATTATTTCGTAATCGCAAAGCTCTTCGGCATTAAATTTTCTCAAAATTTCGTCTTTAAACATATCTAATTATACGCGACTTCCAACGAGTATATGAATCACCGAAGTTTTCCGATTTATAAAGTTCCGACTGCAAAATGCGTATGCAATGATTGATTTTAAAAAGTTACTTGTTCAATAAAGCCTTGAATACAAACAAAGGTAGAATTGATTACATAAATTTTCGATTGTTTAATTGTGTGTTTAAAACAGATTTATTAAAGAATTAAAAAGCCACCGCTATGCGGTGGTTTTTGTAAATTCAACTTAGTCCGAAGAACCAAACAACGGGTCGTTTTCATCTTCGAAAACGTCGTCGACCGCTTCTGAAATCGGCTTGACGTCGGAAACCGTTTCTTCGACTTTTGCCACAGGCGGCTTGTTTTGCGATTCCGAAAACGAAGTCGTCGCGCCGTCCCAATGAAGCATAATGTTATCGTTGATTGCACCGTTTCTGTTTTTGAGCAACATAAGTTTGACTTGAGAGAAATCGGCAGGATCGGGACGATGCAAAAACATAACTACGTCGGCGTCTTGTTCGATTGCGCCCGATTCACGAAGGTCGCTGAGTTTAGGCTCTTTTGCGCTTCCCGTTCCCGTACGCTTTTCGACGTCACGGGACATTTGCGACAAAACGAGAATAGGAACTTGCAACTCGCCTGCGTAAAGTTTCAATTTTCTCGACATATCGGCGACTTCTTGTTGACGTTCGCCGCCCCTGTAACCGAGCGACATAAGTTGCAGGTAGTCGACAACGATAAGGTCTAAGCCCTTCTTTTCACGCTTCAATCTGCGACACTTCGACAGAATATCTACCGGCGTATTGAGCGAATAGTCGTCGATATAAATTTCGGCGGAATCGAGTTTCTTTGCTGCTCTGTAAAGAAGCGACATTTCTTCGTTCGACAGACCGCGCGGTCTGGATGCGTCTGCCATAGACACTCTTGAAATGTACGCTAAAATTCTTTTTGCAAGCAACGTCGACGGCATTTCCATCGAGAAAATAGCGACTTTTTTGTGTTCGTTTATCGCTGCGTTCGTTGCTATGTTAAGAGCAAAAGCGGTTTTACCGACGGAAGGACGCGCCGCAAGCAAAATCAGTTCGCCCGGCTTAAATCCGAACGTATGCTTATCAAGCGTAGGTATGCCCGTATTGATACGCTCTTGCGGAACGTGACCTTTTTGAATTTCCGCGATTTCGTCAACCGCTTTGTTTGCGGCGTTGGAAATCTTCGTCATGGTTGAATTATCTCTATCTTCGGCAATTTTAAAAATGGTACTTTCGGCAAAGTTTAAAGCCTCTACTTCGTCGGTTGCCGAATAGCCCTTTTTCGTGACTTCGTTTCCGACGTTTATGATGCGCCTTAAAAGTCCGTCACGCTGGACGATTTTGAAATAGTAACCGCTGTTTGCGGCAGACGGAACAACCGAAGTAAGCTCAGTTATGTAACTTACGCTTCCTACGGCGTCGAGCTTGCCCTTAACCGAAAGTCTGTCGACAAGCGAAACCGTATCTACGGGAATAGATTCGTCCAAAATTTCTTTTGCGGTTTCAAAAATAATTCTATTTCTGTCTGAATAGAAATCATCCGATTTAAGTCGCGGTAGATACTCGTCTGCGGCAGTCTTATCTATCAAAACGGAACACAAAATAGCTTGCTCCGCTTCGATATTGAAAGGCATACTTCTTCCTTCTTTAATTTCCGTTTTGTTGATTGTTTTCGTTTGAGGCATTTCGTTCTTTTTCTCTCTTTATATAGTTCTTGAATTTTAAAACTTCTATAGGTATAGTTATGGCAGCCGTAATCGTAAGCGTAAGACCTATGATAAGTCCGTACCAAGCCATTCTGTTTTCCACACGCTGGTTTAGTTTCATTTGAATTTTTTCGCCGTCGGAATAATCCCAGACAAACGTTTTTACTTTGCCCTTTTGCGACATTTTTCCGTCAGCGGACACCGACTTATAGTCGGTTGCGTACACGTATTGCAACTTTACGTTATATTCTCTGTCAACGCCGAGTTCGTTCAAAGCGTTTTCCAAGTCTTCGTTTACGACCGCCGCGGCTTTTACTTTGTTCCAAATGTCCGCGTCAAATTCGTAATTATATGAATAGTAGATAAAAAATCCTTTTTTCTCTGTTTTGATAACGCTTTTTCCGACTATGTCCGACTTTTCCTTTGACGATACGCTAACTAATGCGGTCACCGTATCGCTTTCGCTGTCATAAGAAAAGGATTGCGTCGTCATATAAAGCTCGCCGCTTTTTTCCGTACTGTCGCACGCCGTTAAAAACGCAGCGCAAAACGCTAAACAGCATATCAAAGTAAACAATAAAAACTTTCTTTTTAAATGCACTTTTTAAGCTCCTCTACAATCGCTTCGAACTCCGACATAGCGTCGTCAAACGGTTTCATACCATACATATCGACGGCGGCAAGTTTCAAAATTTCAAGCGGCGGCATACTTCCGCCTGCCGACAAAAATTTGAAATATCCGTCCGTTTCTCCGTTTAAAATATGTTTTACGATTGATATTGCGCTCGTAAGTCCCGTCGCATATTTATAAACGTAAAAACTCGTGTAAAAATGCGGAATCCTCGCCCATTCTACTTCTATTAGTTTATTGTGATTGACCGCTTCGCCGTAGTATTTTTTGTTAAGTCCGTAATATATCGAATTCAATTCTTCGGCAGTTATCGGCTCTCCGTTTTCGGCAAGCGAATGTGCGGCTGTTTCAAACTCAGCAAACATCGTTTGTCTGAACAGCGTCGTTCTGAACATATCGAGATAGTATGAAAGCAAATACTTCCTCATATCTCCCGTTGCCGTCTTTAAAAGATGCTTGATTAAAAGCACTTCGTTGACCGTACTTGCGATTTCCGCGACAAATATCTCGTAATCCGCCTTAGACGACGGCAATGCCTCGTTCGATTTGTAGCTGTGCATAGCGTGACCGAGTTCGTGCGCTATCGTAAAGACGTCGTGCGAAGTCTTTTGATAGTTGAGCAAAACGAAAGGATGAACGCCGTACGTACCCCAAGAATAAGCTCCGCTTCTCTTTCCTTTTGTTTCGCAAACGTCAATCCAGCCTTCGCTGAAAGCCTTGTCTAAAAGTTTTCCGTATTCTTCACCGAGCGGCTTCAACGCTTCTTTTACAAGCGAACAAGCATAGGCATATTCAAGTTTGATGTCCTGATTTTCGACAATCGGAACGTAAAGGTCGTACATATTGAGCGTATCGACCTTCAAAGCGTCCTTTCTTAAAGCAACGTATTCGTGAAGCGGTTTAAGCCCTTTTTCTACTGCTTTAAGAAGGTTTTTATAAGCAACGTCTGACACGTTTTCGCCGTACATTGCATATTCAAGGCTCGATTTAAAGCCGCGAGTTTTTGCGTAAAACCAGTCTTTCTTTACGTTTGTCGCATAAATCTGCGCAAGCGTGTTTTCATTGTTTTTATAAACTTCAAACATACTTTCGAAAGCGTCTTTTCTGACGTTTTGATTTTCGTTTTGAAGCAAAAGAGAATACACGCCGTGCGACATTTTAACAGCTGTGCCGTCGGGTAAAACTACGTCCTTAAAGCGTATATCGGCGTTATCGAACATCGAAAAGATTTGTCTTGCGCCGTCGCTGAACGAGCCTACGTCCGCCAAAATCTTTTCTTCTGCCGCCGACAATATAATCTTTTTGTTACGTTTTACTTCTTTAAGCAAAACGTCATAATCTTTAAACCTTTCGTCAGAAATCATTTTATCGAGATTTTCGTCGGAAATCTGAACGAGTTCGGGCATAACGAAAGAAGTCAAAGAACTCGATTCGACCGCCAAGTTTTCCGCTCTGTCCGACATACCCTGATAAAGCGAATTTGCGGTATCTTCGTCCTTTCTCATTCTTGCATAAACGTAAAGTTTTGAAAGTACAAGCGATAAAGATTCGCGCAAATTCAAGAATTCCAAAAGCGTATCGCTGTTTGAAAGTTTTCCTTTAAATTCCGCAAGTTTCGGATATGACGACTTATAATTTTCAAAAGCCGCTTCCCAGTCTTCGTTTGTCTTGAAAATATCTTCAAGACGCCATTTCAGTTCGTTAGGTACGTCTGCTCTTTGCATTTTTACTCCTGATTTATTGTAGATTCATAAGCGAAAAACGCTTTATGTATCGCTAATAATTATTGAATCAAATCGTTAGACAAGAACTTTGCGTCGCTCGTTACGTTGATTCCGAGCTTTCTCAACGCCTCTTCGTCGACTTCTTTCAAAATGAACGTCGAGTGAGCTTGGCAACCGTTGAGATTTGTCAGTTGTTCGAGTGCCTTTTTAGCGGTTTCGTCGCTCGATGCGCAGATAGCAAGCGCAAGCAACGCTTCTTCGAGATTCAAAGCCTTATCTTTATCTTTGAGCGTGTTCTTTTTAAGTTTGTTGATAGGCGCGATAACCTCAGGCGAAATAAGTTTTTCGCTTTTCGGAATATCGGCAAGCACCTTAACGGCATTGAAAACGCAAGATGCGGCGGCGCACATATTGTCAGATCCTTTGCCTCTGATCATTCTTCCGTCAGGAAGCTCGATTGCCATTGCGCCCTTGCCCGTCTTTTCTTCCTTTTCACGCGCGGCAACGACGACGGCTCTGTCTTCGACTTTAAGAGAGAGCTTGGACATCAAAAATTCCAATCTATGAATGGTCTTTTCGTCCGCAAGTCCGTTTTTAAAATCGACCCAACCTTTAAGGTAACGTCTGATTATTTCTTGCTTAGCAGCAAATTGCACCGCTTCGTCGTCGTAAATGCAGTAGCCTGCCATATTTACGCCCATATCGGTCGGCGATTTATAAATGTCGCTGTCGGGCGAAATTTTGTTCAGTATTGCCTTGACGACAGGAAACGCTTCGATATCACGGTTGTAATTGACCGCCATTTTGCCGTATGCGTCGAAATGGAAAGTATCGACTTTGTTTATGTCCTGAAGGTCGGCAGTCGCCGCTTCGTACGCAAGGTTTACAGGGTGCAAAAGCGGAATATTCCAAATAGGGAAAGTCTCGAATTTCGCATAGCTTGCGCCTACGCCACGCTTGTTTTCGTGATAAACTTGGCTTAAACAAGTCGCAAGTTTGCCGCTTCCCGGACCGGGAGCAGAAACGACGACAAGCGGTTTCGTTGTCGGAATATAAGGATTTGCGCCATAGCCGTTATCGGAAACAATCGTGTCGACGTCGTGCGGATAGCCTTCCGTCTTTCTGTGAAGGAAAACTTTGATACCTCTGTTTTCGAGCTTGTTTTTATAAGCAATCGCCGCTTGTTGATTTTCAAACATAGTGATAACGACGCTGTTTATGCTTATGCCGAGTTTTGAAATGTTGTCAATCATTCTTGCAACTTCGGTACCGTAGGTAATGCCGTAGTCCGCTCTGATTTTATTTCTTTCGATATCGCCTGCCGAAATACAAATGATAAGTTCCGATTCGTCTTTAAGGCTCGTAAGCAACTTTATTTTCGCGGCTTTGTCAAATCCGGGCAAGACTCTTGCGGCGTGAAGGTCGTCAAACAATTTACCGCCGAATTCAAGGTAAAGCTTGCCGAATTGAGAAATTCTCTTTAATATTTGCTCTTTTTGCTTTTGCATATACATTTCGCTGTCAAAGCCGTTTTTCATATGTAACTCCTGTTATAATTGCGTTTTATGCGCTAAAATAAATTTGATTTTTCCTTTTGCAATCGACTTACCTTTCGTGGTACGAGTGTCGATTTTGATTTTTTCGGTATTTACGACCGTAACTCCGTCTTCAGTTACAACCGCAAGGTCATAAGGCATTTTTACAAGACTTACGCCTGCGACCGACGACGACGGAATGTCGGCAATCTTAAAGCCTTTAAGATAACGATTGCCTGCTTCGAGCGTGGACGAAATTATGCGTTTTGCAAAGCCCGTACTGCTGACGATAACTATTTCGCCTTCGTCGTCTGCTTGTCCCATAAATACGACTTCGTCCGTAGGAGAAAGTTTCATTCCCCTTACGCCGCCCGCTTTTCTGCCTTGAACAGGAACGTCGTCAAGTTTAAACGCAAGCGCCATGCCCTCTTTTGTCACGGCAAGTATATGCTTGTCTTGTTCGACCATTTCGACGTTTATAAGTTCGTCGTCCGTCAAAACAACCGCTTGCATATAGTCTTTCGTAAGCGAAACGTATTCGGACAAATCGCTACGCTTAATCATACCTTTCTTTGTGAAGAAAAGCAATTCGCCGACGCAAAGTTTATCAAAAAACATAAACTTAACGATTTTTTCGCCGTCTTCCGCTTCGATTGAAAGTCGTCTGAGCGGAATCGAAACATCTTTCCATTTCTTTTCAGGCAAATCGTCGAGATTGATTTTGACGTAATTACCTTTGTTCGTAAACGCAATGACGTTGCCCGTGTTGTTCACCATCATCGCTTCTTTGACGAGTTCGTTTTCACCGCAAGTGTTTATATCTCTTGCGCCCAAGCTGAAACTTCTGAGCGACATAAATCTCGCTTCGCCGTTCGGCGTAAGCGCCAAGACGCCTTCTTTATAACCCGGTTGCGTCATGTCCGAAATAGGAACGGATATCTTTTTGCCCTTCTCGACAACGACCGAATTTCTCACGCTCTTGTTACGACGCTTAATTTCGAGAAGCTCGTTTTTAACGACTTCGAACTGCTTTCTCTTGCTTTCGAGAATCGACGTAAGATAAGCGATTTTTTCTTCGAGTTCGCGAAGCTCTTGTTCGAGCTTGCCCACTTCCAGATGCGTAAGGTTTTTAAGACGCATTTCGACGATTGCCGTCGCCTGCTCCATCGACAGCTTAAAACGCTCTATCAATGCAAGTTTTGCGGCGGTCGTAGAAGCCGATTGTTTTATTATTCTTATTACTTCGTCGATATTACGAATTGCAATAAGCAAACCTCTGACAATCTCCGCTCTTGCCTTGGCAAGTTTCAAATCGTATTGCGTGCGGCGTTTTATTATATCGCGCTGATACGCAACGTAATAATGGAGATAATCGAGCAATCCGAGCTGTTCTGGCTTTCCGTTTGCGATTGCGACCATATTCATAGTGTAATTACATTCGAGATTGGTTTTCTTGAAAAGAAAATCAACCACTTTATCGACGTTTGTTTCTTTTTTCGTTTTAATAACCGCTCTTATGCCGTTTTTGTCCGACTCGTCGACGATGTCGCTGATGCCCGACAAAACTTCTTTGTTTGCTTCACGCAAATCGGCAATCTTCGTAAGCAATTCCGCTTTTGAAATCTGGAACGGAATTTCGGTTATAACGATATTCTTTTTATCGTTAGCCTCTTCTTCGATATGTACTTTCGAGCGAATTTTGATTTTTCCGTAACCCGTTCTGTAAATATCTTCGAGACTGTCGACAGGGATTATATAACCGCCGGTAGGAAAATCCGGACCTTTAACGATTTTGAGCAAATCCGGAAGTTTTATGGACGGCTTGTCGATGACTGCTACAACCGCGTCGATAATTTCGCCGAGATTGTGCGGCGGAATGTTGGTTGCAAGTCCGACTGCGATGCCGTTCGCTCCGTTTACCAAAAGGTTAGGAAATCTTCCCGGCAATATCGTAGGCTCGTCAAGGCTGTCGTCAAAGTTTTTGCATTTAGGAACGGTGTCTTTGTCGATATCGCGCAAAAGTTCCATCGCAACGGAACTCATTCTCGCTTCGGTATAACGCATAGCTGCGGCGCTGTCGCCGTCAATCGAGCCGAAGTTTCCGTGTCCGTCCACGAGTTTGACTCGCATAGAAAAGTCCTGCGCCATTTTGACCAATGCGCCGTAAATCGAGCTGTCGCCGTGTGGGTGATATTTACCCATACAATCACCGACGATTCTCGCCGACTTCTTATACGGTTTGTCGGGGCCGACGCCCATTTCGTACATAGTGTAAAGTATTCTTCTCTGAACGGGTTTAAGACCGTCTTCGACACGAGGCAATGCTCTGTCCAAAATGACGAATTCCGAATACGGAAGCATCGAATTGTGCATTACGTCTTCAAAAACCACGTCGTAAAGAATCGACTTGTCTTCAACTATATTTTCCTTGTTTTTTGCCATTTTAATCCCTTATCCTTCAAATGAATCCGACTTGTTGAAGTCTGCAAATTCATAGATGTACTTTTTTCTGATTTTCGTATCGTCGCCCATAAGAATGGAAATTCTTTTGTCTGCCATAACCGCGTCTTCAAGCGTAACTCTCGTGAGAGCGCGCGTTTGCGGATTCATAGTCGTTTCCCAAAGCTGTTCCGGGTTCATTTCGCCCAAACCTTTAAATCTTTGAAGAATTGCGCCCTTGCCCATAATTTTTCTGCCTTCTTCGAGCGCCTTTTCGTCGTAGCAATACTTAAACTCACCGTTCTTTTGCAATCTGTAAAGCGGTGGCATTCCGACGTAAACGTGTCCGTCGACAATGAGCGGTCGCATATATCTGAAAAAGAACGTAAGGAGCAAAGCTCTTATGTGCGCGCCGTCCTGGTCGGCATCGGCAAGAATGATGACTTTGTTATATTTAAGGCTGTCTATATCGAACTCGTCGTCAATGCCCGTGCCGAGAGCCGAAATTATCGTTGCAAGTTCTTCGTTTGCGAGAATCCTTTCAAGACTTGACTTTTCGACGTTTAAAGGCTTACCTCTGAGCGGCAAAATAGCTTGAAAGCTTCTGTCTCGCGCTTGTTTTGCGCTGCCGCCTGCGGAGTCACCCTCGACTATGTAAAGCTCGTTTCGGTCATATTTCTTTCCCGTACAGCTTGCAAGTTTTCCGATAAGGTTTGCGCCGTTAAGACTGTTCTTTTGTCTGGCGATGTCTTTTGCTCTTTTGGCGGCTTCTCTCGTTTTTGCCGCGCCCAAGGCTTTTTCGATTATCGCATCGGCGGCAAGTTTGTTGCTCGGGTCGTTTGCCCATTTGTCAAAACATTCGCCGAGCATATTCTCAACCTTAGATCTGACTTCGGGATTGCCGAGTTTCGTTTTTGTCTGTCCTTCAAATTGAACGTTCTGCATACGAACGGCAATAACGGCAACCATACCCTCGCGGAAATCTTCGCCTAAGAGATTCGGTTGTTTATCCTTTAAAAGTCCGTTCTTTCTTGCATAATCGTTGAAAACTTTCGTAAATGCCGCTTTAAAGCCTACTTCGTGCGTTCCGCCTTCTCCCGTCGGAATGTTGTTGACGTACGAATAAACGCTTTCGTTGTAGTTATCGCCGTGCTGAACTGCGGCAATTACTTCAAATTTGTCGGCTTTTGCTTCGACGTAAATAGGCTTTTCGTAAACCACGCCACGACCTTCGTTAAGATAAGTGACGTAGTCTGCCAAGCCGCCTTCGAAATGATAGACTTCCTCCCTTACTTCTTCTTTTCGCCTGTCGGTCAAAACAAGCCTTATACCTTTGTTTAAATATGCGGTTTCTCTAAGTCTCGATGAAATTGTGTTCCAGCTGAATTTTTCATCGCCAAACACTCTTGAATCGGGTTTAAACGTGACTGTCGTTCCCGTTTCAGTCGCTTCTCCGATAACGGTAAGCGGAGATTTCGTAACGCCGCTCTTTACTTGTCCGTCTATTTCAGGTGACCAAAATTCAACACGATACAAACTTCCGTTTCGTTTGACTTCAACGTTGAGCCATTCGGACAATGCGTTCGTAACCGACGCACCGACGCCGTGAAGACCGCCCGAAAAGTTATAGCTGTCGTTGTCGAACTTCGCGCCTGCGTGGAGTTGAGTAAATACGACTTCGACGCCGCTGATTTTAAGTTTCGGGTGCTTATCGACGGGAACGCCACGTCCGTTGTCCGAGACTCTTGCAACGTTTCCCTCCAAAAGTTCAACCGTGACGGTATCGCCGTAACCGTTTGCCACTTCGTCTACGCCGTTATCGATAATTTCCCACAATATGTGGTGAAGTCCTTTGTTTCCCGTCGTACCGATATACATACCGGGACGCTTACGAACGGCTTCAAGCCCTTCTAAAATGTGAATATCTTCTGCTGAATAATTGATTCCTGACATTTTTTCCCTCAATAAAATAATCCATTTAATTGTAACACAATTAAAGTCAAAAAAAAAGAGCAAATCGACGATTATTTAAAAAAATTATTTAAATAAACAAAGCCTAAACAATTTCCAAATAACGATAAACGCCCTATGCCTATGCATAGGACGTTTATAATGTGTTTTTTGTTTGAACGTTTTTGATTTTGTTAAAACGCTTTTGATTTCGTTCGATTACAAAATCGTTTTAAAAACAAAACCGCTTTATCATAGCTGATAAAGCGGTCATTTGCGTTAAATGGTGTTATTTTGTCATTCCTTCTTGGACTGCAACTGCGCATGCAACGCTTGCGCCGACCATAGGGTTGTTGCCCATTCCGATAAGTCCCATCATTTCGACGTGAGCAGGAACAGACGAGCTACCTGCGAATTGAGCATCCGAGTGCATTCTGCCCATGGTATCGGTCATGCCGTATGAAGCAGGACCTGCCGCCATATTATCAGGGTGAAGAGTTCTGCCCGTGCCACCGCCCGATGCAACCGAGAAATACTTCTTGCCGTTGTCAACGCACCACTTTTTGTAAGTGCCTGCAACAGGGTGTTGGAAACGAGTAGGATTGGTCGAGTTACCGGTGATGGAAACGTCGACGTCTTCGAGACGCATAATTGCAACGCCTTCCGTTACGTCGTCACAGCCGTATACTCTGACCTTTGCTCTTTCGCCATTGCTGTATGCGGTTTCTTTAACGACTTTAACTTCGCCCGTGTAGTAGTCCATTTTGGTTTGAACGTAGGTGAAGCCGTTGATACGGCTGATAATGAAAGCCGCGTCTTTTCCGAGACCGTTAAGAATAACTTTAAGAGGAGTCTTTCTGACTTTGTTTGCCGTTCTTGCAATACCGATTGCACCTTCAGCTGCCGCAAACGATTCGTGACCTGCAAGGAAAGCAAAGCATTTTGTATCTTCACGAAGAAGCATAGCTGCAAGGTTTCCGTGTCCGAGACCTACTTGTCTTTGTTCCGCAACCGAACCCGGGATACAGAAACTTTGAAGTCCTTCGCCGATAGCTTCGGCTGCTTCGTCAGCCTTTTTGCAACCCTTTTTGATTGCGATTGCGCAACCTACGGTGTATGCCCAAACTGCATTGTCGAAGCAAATAGGTTGAACGCCTTTTACGATTGCTTCGCAGTCAATACCCTTGTCAAGGCAAATTTGTCTTGCGTCTTCAAGGTCTTTGATGCCGTATTTTTTCAATGCGACTTTGATTTTATCGATTCTTCTTTCAAAACTTTCAAATGTAACGCTCATGGTTTGCCTCCTTACTCTTGTCTTGGGTCAATAAACTTGACAGCACCGTCTTCGGCTTTGAATCTGCCGTAAGTACCCGTGCATTTTTTGAGTGCTTCGTTTGCGTCTTCGCCTTTCTTAATCATTTCCATCAAAACGCCGAGTTTGACAAATTGATAGCCGATGATTTGGTCGTCGCTGTCGAGAGCGATTTTCGTAACGTAGCCTTCTGCCATTTCAAGATAACGAGGTCCCTTCTTTGCAGTCGAGTACATCGTTCCCGTTTGCGAACGAAGTCCCTTGCCGAGGTCTTCGAGTCCTGCGCCGATAGGAAGTCCGTCTTCGCTGAATGCCGATTGCGTTCTTCCGTAAACGATTTGAAGGAAAAGTTCACGCATAGCAGTGTTGATTGCGTCGCAAACCAAGTCGGTGTTCAATGCTTCCAAAATGGTCTTACCCGTCAAGATTTCTGCCGCCATAGCCGCCGAGTGAGTCATACCGCTACAACCGATGGTTTCGACAAGAGCTTCTTGAATAACGCCGTCTTTGACGTTAAGAGTAAGTTTGCATGCGCCTTGTTGAGGAGCGCACCAGCCGACACCGTGCGTCAAACCGCTGATGTCTTTAATTTCTTTGGCTTGAACCCATTTTGCTTCTTCAGGAATAGGTGCAGGACCATGATTAGGTCCTTTTGCAACACAAGCCATTTTTTCTACTTCGTGTGAATATTGCATAGAATCCTCCATCTATAAATTTAAACTCATTAAATAGATTATAGCACACCGCCAAAAAATGTAAAACAGTTTTTTGCCAAACTGCAAAATTTTATAACAAAAAAATCACCGATTTCTCGGTGATTTTAATATCGCTAATCGCTTAAAATACTAAATCAGTCTTTTCTTATGATTTCGGTCAAGCCGAAATATTTGATTTCTTCAACGGTTTTTAAGGCTTTGTCCTTTGTAGGAACAACTATACCCTTAAATTCCGCTTCACCACGACGCAAAACAAATCTATAACCGTGGTCGGAATCGCCGATCACTTTAAACTTGCCTTCTTTTATCGCAAGTTTAAAGCTGTTGATATGAGAAAGCAAAATTCTCAAATCGTCAAACTCGCCACGTCCGTAAATCGCTTCATTCTTGTTTGTAAACAAGCGATACTTAAACGTGCCGTCGTCAGCCGTCATAATCTGATATCTTCCGAATACGACCGCTTCGTCAAACTCACCTACATCAGGCGTATGCGAAATTATCTTTTTCAAATAATCAGGAGTTTTTTGTTTAGTCGAAGCAGGCATTTGCGGAGTCGCCGTAGGTTTTTCGATTATAGTCTCTTGCTCGACAACTACTTGTTTACGACCTTCGAACGTTTCAGGGAACGGAAGCGTTACGAAATCTCTCGCAGGCTTTTGTTCCGCCTTTTCTGTCGTTTCCGTTGCAGGTTCGTTTTCCGCCGCATTGTCGGCAATCTCTTCGATTATAGCCTTGCTATGGCCGCCCAAGTTTTCACTCTCGCTAACGCTTGTATCGGTCGTTTCGACTTGTGCGTTTTCGGTCTCTGAATTATCGATTTCCGTTTTTTCGGTTGTTTGCGCCGCTTCGCTGTCGACAATTCCCGCTTGCTTATCGCTCTGCTCGATTTGTTCGCCATTTTCTCCGATAGGCGTTTCATTCAAATTGTCGTTTTCGATTTTTGCAAAAACTTCGTCTATGGCGCTGTCATTGTTTTCTTCGACGTTAGATACGTTTTGTTCGTTGTTTTCAGACAAAACTTCTTCGACCTTATCAGGTTCGTTATCGACACGTTCGATTTCAACCCTTGCGCCGCAATTTCCACAAAACTTAGCTCCGTCTTCGAGCAAGCCGCCACATTCCAAACAATACAACGGTTTTGTCGTGTTAGGTTCGGACAAGTTTTCGGCGTCAGCCTCATTCGTCACGGTAATCGTGTTTTCGGTTTGTTCCCCTACGGTTTGTTCGTTGCTTATAGGCGTTTGGGCGGCTGCGGCGTAATCGTCGTCGCCCACAACGTCCGCCATATTGCCATTGTTGCTGTCGGCTATAATTCCGCCCGATTGCATAGCCGATTGTTCGGCTTGCTCTTGCACTTGATCCGGCTCGGCGGTGTCGACACTTTCCGTCTCGTTTGTCACAGGCTTATTTATAACAGGCAAAACAGGCTCTGCACTTTGATTGAAAGACGCTTGCTCAACCTTTTCCTTTTGGACGTCTGTCGCGTTTATGGTTTCGATAACGGTTCTTGTCGCACCGAGCGTAACTCGTTCGATTTGCTTTTCTCCGTCGTTTTTATTGCGGAAAATTTTCGGCAAATCTATAGGAGTAAAGCTCGTACGATATTCAGGCGTAATAGTCGCGCCCGAAACGAAAGGCTTGTTTTCAAGCACGATAGCGTTTTCGGTGTCGTCGAATTTCTTTTTAGGCATCGTAGGAGTATCGACAACCATTGAAGCGTTTGCTTCTTTCGTGTCGTCATATTCGAAATCCGGTTTCGCTTCGTCCATATCCTTGATGCGGTCGGTCGCTACGGTTATGCTTTCGGACGGAACGGTGTCGATTTCAAAAACCGAATTGCCGTCGCGGACGATATACTTTCCGTTGTCCGAAACTTCGACCTTTCTGCCGTTAACACGTTTAAAGCGTTTCTTTTCCCACCCTGCCATTGCAAGGTTATCGCGAACGAGTCCGCCGATTGCGAACACCAACACCAAAACGCCCAAAACGGCAAGCAGAGGATACTTGACGTAATCACGCTGTAATATGTCTAAAAAGATTAAAAAGTATTGATTCATAATTCACCTTGGTTGCTATCTTACAGTGCTTTTCCCTATCCCGTAAATTTTTCTGATTTTAAAAGCATAACGAGCGTTTCGACAATTGCGTTTATGCCGAGCGACGACGAGAGAGAAACGTGATATTCCAAAGGGTCGCCCCATTTTTTGCCCGTATAAAAGTCAAAATATTGCGCTCTTTTTTTATCGACTTTTTTAATTTCTTCCGCCGCTTTCTTTTCGTCGAGACCTCGACGTTCCATAATGCGTTTGACACGTTCTTCCATAGGAGCGTGAATGAACACGTTCAAAACGTGCGGCATCCCTGCAAGAACGACGTTTGAACAACGACCGACAATAACCGCCGATTCGTTTATTGCTATATTTTTAATTATATCCGATTCGATAACGAAAAGTTTGTCGTTCATAGTAAGTTCAAAACTTCCGTTCATCATTCCGCCACCGTAGTAGCCCTGCGAAATCGGAACGAACAAAGGGTTTGATTGTCTTTCGTCAATCTTTTCGATAGTTTCGCGACTGAACCCCGACTTTTGCGCCGCAAGTTCAATGAGCGTGCGGTCATAACACTTGATGCCCAATCTTTCCGAAAGCGCTTTTCCTATTTCTTTTCCGCCACTGCCGAACTGTCTTCCTATTGTAATAACGAAATTTTGCATACAATACCCCCTATACTCTTTTTTATATTTTACCATACATAAAAAAATAGTCAATAGCCATAAGAAAATGATTTTCGATTTTAAAAACAATTTACCACAGGTTTCGCACATCCAAAAAGGCTGTCAGACGGCTAAAAAACGTAAAAGAGCAAACAAAAACAGTGCGACCGCCCATAAGCTCAAACAAATTTTGATTTTTGTGGCTCTTGTTGCGAAAAAGTGATTGCTTAAAGTAAAAAACATTCCGTAATAGCCGACGCAAAGCGCGCCGAGTCCGCCCACGTTCATATTCGCAACTCCAACGCTTCCGCATAAAAACACAACGGTTTTAAACGGCAACAGCAAATAGTCGGCTATGACGAGTATATTCGGAAGCGGAATTATCAGAGTAAACAAAGTCAGAAACAAAATGCCGATAAACATAACGCTCATAATAGGAAGAATTATAAGATTCGACAATATGAACAAAGTCGGAAAAGTTCCGAATGCCGCCGCGCTTATCGGATACGTCATCAAATTTGTCGACACCGACGTTGCGACTATTTCGGTAAATTTGTTCTTGCGTTTAAACGCTTTCAAAATCGGTTTATTGAGAATAGCAATTCCAAGCACTGCGCACATAGACAGTTGAAAGCCGCTTGCGAATAAAGAAAGCGGACTGTAACCTAAAATAATTATTCCTGCAAGCGAAAGCGACGACAAATTATCACGTTTTGCGCCGATTACGCCTGCAAACATTATACATAATATCATTACGTACGCCCTCACCGCCGATGCGGAAAAGTTGCAAAACGCAAGATAAATCATAAGCACTATGCCCACAACGATAAGACGAATCAAGCTCTTAGCTTTGCATTTTTTGAGTATCATATTCAGAAACGCAGCGAATATTCCGATATGCAAACCCGACACAGCGAGCGTATGCGCAAGACCGCTTACTTTTACGTCGTCGTACAATCTATCGCTAATAAAGTTTTTATCGCCGAACAGCAATGCCGTTGCTATGTCGGCAGTGTCTTGTCTTGCATAGGTGTAAAAATTCTCTTTGACTTTAAGCCTTATTCTGTCAAGAAAGTCAGGTTCGCTCTTTTTGAGCAAAACGCAATCGCTTGTCAATATGCTGTATCTGTTTCCGTTTGTAATCATCGAAGCGTTCCTGCCATCAAACGGATCGAAATCAAAAGACGTCAGTTTGCCGTTTACGGAAACGTAATCGCCGCTAGAAAAATCTATATCTTCTCCGTAATAATAAACGTATGCCGTTCCGTCATACTTAACGCCGTCGACCACAATATCGTCAAGCATAAATTCGACGCGGTCGCCGACCGAAATTTCCGATTTGACCTTGCCGCTCAGCGTAAAACTTCCCGACTCTATTGTCTTTGAATTGTAAATATCGCACGAGCCGACAATCCACAGCCACCCGACCAAAAACATCAACGACAAATACGCAAATTTTCTCGTCCTTTTAAGGATAAATAACAATACTACTAAAACCGTCAAAATCACAATGCAGGAAATCCTCCCTGCCATACTTTTCAGGCAAAGCGTTCCTATGAGAATTCCGAAAATCATAAAAATCAAAGCAAAAACAAGCGGACGCTTGCCAAAGCGTCGCACGTTCAGTTTGTCTTTTATTAAATTACTCTTGCCTTCCATAAGCCTGCGCCTAAGTAGTTTTTTTAGCCGTGTTTTATTATTTTATCTTCTGCGTTTACAGTCCGCCGTTTATACAGCTATTGCCCCGAACGCCATTTTTCGTTGAACAAATATTTTCGCTGAATGATTGTTAACATATCGATAATTTTGTTAATCGAATTAAATCGGTTATATCGTTATATAGCCGCTATATAGTCAATCGTTAAAGCGACTATTTAGCCAAACAAATATAATCGCAATGCCGTTTCGCATTGAAAAACATTGTTTCACCAAACAAACATAGTCGACTATTCAGCTATATTGTTAGACAAATTCAGAACAAAACAAAAAAGCCACTTTGTTAAGTGGCAATTTTGCTATTTAATTTCAAATTTCTTTTTGTAAGCGTGAATGTTATCTTTTATGATAAGTTCTGCAAACTGTCTGTCCTTAACTTGGAAAACCGTCGTGTCCTTTCCTTCGAGTTGTTTGTAAACTCTGAAAAAGTGCGATATTTCGTCCATAACGTGCGGCGGAAGCTCCTCTATTTCCTTATAACAATTCCACGTAGGATCCTTAAACGGAATAGCGATAATCTTATAGTCCATATCGCCGCCGTCTTGCATCATAATGACGCCTATCGGATAGCAACGAACCATTGCGAGCGGAACGATAGGTTCGCTGCAAAGTACGAGAACGTCGAGCGGGTCGTCGTCGTCGCTGTACGTTTTAGGAATAAATCCGTAGTTTGCCGGATAGTGTGTTGAAGTGTAAAGAACTCTATCGAGAATAAGTACGCCTGTAGATTTGTCAAGCTCGTATTTATTTTTACTTCCTTTTGATATTTCGATAACCGCTATAAAATCGGTCGGTTGAATCCTTGACGGTTCAATGTCGTGCCAAATACAACTCATTGATAATCCCCTTTTTTTTTATAATATCACATTATCGCAAGCTAAGTCAATGAAATGCAATCCAAAACCATCAACTTGCAAACGAAATGCAAAACTACATTCTTTTTACTATTGCGTCGAAAAACTCTTCCGTATTTAACGCGTTTACGGTCACTCCGTCGGCTTTGAACAACACGGCAAGGTCCTTTGTCATATCGCCTTCTTCAATCGTACGAATAACCGCATTTTCAAGTTTGTCGGCAAATTCCGAAAGTTCCTTAGTATTGTCAATCTCGCCGCGTTTTCTGAGCGCACCCGTCCATGCGAAAATCGTAGCCACAGGGTTTGTCGAAGTCTTTTCTCCTTTAAGATGACGGTAATAATGCCTTGTAACGGTTCCGTGAGCCGCTTCGTACTCATAGTTTCCGTCAGGCGACACGAGAACGGACGTCATCATAGCAAGCGAACCGAAAGCCGTTGCAATCATATCGCTCATAACGTCGCCGTCATAATTTTTGCAAGCCCAAATCATTCCGCCGTGGCTTCTGACTATTCTTGCAACCGCATCGTCGATTAAGGTGTAGAAATATTCGATTCCCGCTTTCTCGAATTTTTCTTTATATTCGTTTTCGAAAATTTCTGCAAATATATCTTTGAAATTGTGGTCGTACGTCTTCGAAATGGTGTCTTTCGTCGAGAACCAAAGGTCCTTTTTCAAAGATAAGGCATATTCGAAACAGCTTCTCGCAAAAGACGAAATACTGCTGTCAAGGTTATGCACGCCTTGGCAAACGCCTGCCGATTTAGCATAATCGAAAATAAGATGTTTGGACGGATTTTCGCCTTCTACGACAAGATAAGCCTTGTCCCCTTTTGCGACTTTGCACTCAACGTTCTTGTAAACGTCGCCGTAAGCGTGACGAGCAATTACGATAGGTTTTTCCCAAGTAGGAATAAGCGGCGTTATACCCTTGACCAAAACGGGCGCACGGAAAACCGTGCCGTCAAGAATGGCTCTGATAGTTCCGTTCGGGCTTTTCCACATTTGCGTCAAGTTGTATTCCGTAACTCTTTGCGCATTAGGCGTAATGGTTGCGCATTTAACCGCAACGTGGTGTTTTTTTGTTGCGTTTGCCGCATCTATCGTAACCTTATCACCCGTCGCCTCGCGATTTACAAGCGACAAATCGTAATATTCCGATTTAAGGTCAACGAAAGGTAAAATCAGTTTATCTTTAACGAGCGCCCAAATAATGCGCGTCATTTCATCGCCGTCCATTTCGACGATAGGGTTTTTCATTTCGATTTTTTTCATAAGTCACCTCTAACAAAATCAATTTTAGCAAACTATTTGCGATTTCTCAACAAATAGCGAATACTTTTTTATTTTTTTACGTTCGGCATAAATTGCAGGACAAAAAACGCTATGCCGCAAACTGTTTGCAGACATAGCGTTAAATTTCATAACCACAATTCGTGATTATAACGAAATGTAGTTTCTGAATAGTTTTTATATAAATTCGGTTTTATAAATAAGTTCGACTTTTATAAATCCGACAATCAGATTAGGTTTTCAAAACAAAATTTAGTTATCGCTAAATTTAGTCACAGTCAAGCATTATTATCGTTAAACTTATTAGCGTTAAATTTTAGTTGACAGTTTGCTTTTCCCCGACAATTTCTATTTTAACCAAGAGGCTTTGCCGTGTTCCCCTTTGCTCCGACTTTATTTCCCGAATAATAAGCAAGCACGCCGCTGTCGAATTTTATGTTCTTGCTTTCATAGTCGGCTTCTTCGATAAGGTCGGAAATAAGGCTTGTATAGTCTATTCCCAAAGGTTTGAACAAATAGTTTGCAAGCGCGCCCGGAACGGTGTTCATTTCGTTAATATAAATTTTTCCGCCGCTGACTAAATAGTCAAACCTAACGACGCCCCTAAGTCCCGTTTCGCAATATACTCTTTTCGACGTTGCTTTTATTAGCTCGTTAATTTCATCGCCGACGTCAGCAGGACTAATTCTCGTTGCCTTGCTCTTGTCGCCGCCGACGTATTTATCCGCAAAGCTTAAAATTTCTCCGTCGGCTATCGGGCGTTCGGTTTCTGACACGATAATGCGTTCGTCTTTTAGATAGCAGGCGCAATTCACCTCGACAAAATTTTCTATTTCCTTTTCGACAATGGCTTTTTCGCCGTAGCAAAAAGCGAGTTCCAAGGCTCTTTCAAGCTCCGCTCTGTCATGCGCCACGCTTATACCTATGCTGCTGCCCTGACTGCACGGCTTGACGACTATCGGATAATCGATGAAGGTTTCGACATATGTTTCGGTCTTCTGTTTGTCCGATTCGTATTCCGATTTTGAAATCGCAAAATACTTCGGAACGTTCAAAATCATACCTTCGAATATCTGTTTCGAAACGGCTTTGTCCATTCCAATCGCAGATTGCAAAACGCCTGCCGACGTATACGGAATTTCGTTTGCTTCGAGCAGTCCTTGAAGAGAGCCGTTTTCGCCGACTCCGCCGTGCGTGCAAATCAAAGCGGCGTCGGGTTTGAACATTCTTTTAATTCTGCTACCCTTTATCTCAAAAAGTTCGCCGCTAATCAAAGCTACGTGTCTGTAAAGTTTTTCGTCAAACGGGCAAAACTGTTCGATTCTTTCAAAGTTTCCAAAGTACCATTTATCCGCAATATATATCGGATAGACCTTATATTTTTTTGTATCTATGTTTCCTATGGCCTCTATTGCCGTAATGACGGAAATGTCCTTTTCAACCGAGCCGCCGCCGAACAAAACCAAAACCCTTTTCATATTTCCCCCTTTATCACCGATATTGTTTTACTGCCTGCTAAACGCCTACAATCAATAATTGTCCGGCAAATCGTTTAACATAAGCAAAGTATCTCCGCCGCCGAGCAAAGCCGAGAAATTGCTTTTCGCTTTTTCGAGCGTATCAAAAACAAAAATCTCGCTTTCTTTAAAGCCGCCGCTTAGTAACCCTTCGTATATAGGTTTCGTTCTGTTTGCGCCAATAAGAATAGTTCTGTCGGCGACTGCCGCTATCTTTCTTCCGAGCAAATAGTTCTCGGACTTTTCCGCTCCGCCCAATTCGACCATTCCGGGCGTTAAAACGATTTTTCTGCCGTCAAATTCTTTAAGGACGTTCAAAGCGCATTCCGCTCCTTGCGGATTACAGTTGAACGTATCGTCCAAAATGTTTATATTGCCGCTTCTGATTAGTTCTAACCTATGCGGAATAGGCGTCATTTTTATTATTGCGTCTTCTATTTCCCCAAGGCTTATTCCCAGCTTATATGCCATAGCGGCGGCAAGCATTAAATTCATAACGTTATGTTCGCCAAGCAAAGCCGTTTTGAGTACAAGCGTGCTTTCGTCGATATGCATAATAAACCGACTGCCCGACTCGCTACTCTCTATCAAATCGCATTTGCAAAAATCTCCGTCATTCTTTCCGACGTAAAGTACGCCGTCAAGTTTTCTTATCATATCCGTATCCGCCGCCACCTTGATTCCGTCCACATTCAAAACCTTGTGCTTTTCTTCTATTACGTTCTCTATGCTATAAAAAGTTTCTAAATGTTGCGCGGTTATTCCCGTAAGAATAGCGTGGTCGGGTTTTATCATATTCATAAGTTCGGCTATGTCTCCCGTCTTTCTTGCTCCGAACTCGGCAATAAAAACGTCGTGGCAATCGAGTTCGCCTATCGCCATTGCCATTCCCAAAGGAGTGTTGAAACTTGCCTTTGTGGCAAGAACCTTATATTTGTATTTAAGCATTTCGGCAAGATAGTTTTTGACGGACGTCTTGCCGTAACTGCCCGTTATGGCAATTTTTATCGGATTTTCTTTTATGAGTTTGTTTTTAGCCGCTAAAACGTATCGTCTGTTGTTTAGTTTTTCTAAAGGCAAAGCGATAACGTTTGAAACCGCAACGATATGAGCATACGTTAGTTCGGTCAAAAGCGCGTAAAGCAAAATAAAATACGTTTCCACGCCGCTTCCGAGCATTAGCCCCACGCCCAAACCGAGAATAGCGGCATAAATCGCTATGGCAAACAAAAACAACCTTATCATTCTTTTGGTGAATTTAAGCGGTTTTTTATATTTCTTTTTCGCAACCTTAACTACGCTGAAAAGGTTTGTCAAAAGATAGCCGAGCGCAAGAATAAGCCCCCATATCTCGCGATTCAACACAAAATAGAACAATACCCAAACTATAACGAACGATATGACCATTCCCGTTTGAAAGCATATCGACGGTTTGAATTTTTTCGATTTGTATATTCCCGACGTTTTATAGCCGCTTAGTTGCAGTCCGTGCAAATACGGCTTTATCAAAAAGGCAAACGAAACAACGCCTAAAACAAGTAACAGCGAGGCAGTAAGGTATCTCATAATTTCCCCCTTACATAAATAAATGCGTTAAAACAAGGATTATTCCTGACAGACAAAAGCCGTAAAAATCGGCAAAAAACCGCCAAAATCGTCCATATACGAAAAGTGTCCGCCGTTAAGCCAAAAAAGCGCGCTGTCGGCGATTTTGCGCTTGAATTTTCTCGCCATATACGGCGGCGTTTCGGCATCGTCCTTTCCCCAAAAAATCGCCGTCGGGCAAGTTATCGATTTTAGCAACGGCGTTTGGTCGTAATTTACAATCTTTACAAAACACCTTTTCATAACGGGACTAAGCACGGCGTAATCCATAGAGCCGTTAAGTCCTTTTTTGTTGAATTTTTTAAGTATTTTGTGACAGACAACTTTGAAATAATACGACGGCTTTCGACGCGGTTTAAGTCCTGCGCTGTCAATCAAGACGAGCCTATTCACAAGATACGGTTTTTTTGCGGCAATTTCGATAGCCACTCTTCCACCGAACGAATGTCCGACAAATACTGCGTCTACTATTTTCAGTTTGTTTAACGTCTTTACGACCTCGTCGGCATATTCGGGTACGCCTATTGCCGACTTAGGTTCGGGACTGTTTCCAAAACCGCTTAAATCGAGAAGAGTCACTCGAACCCCTTTCAATTTCTTCGCAACAAAGTCAAAACTTTGTATGCTTCCGCCCCAGCCGTGCAAAAAAACCACGTCCTTTCCGTTTCCGTATCGCAAAAAATTTAAAATAATAAAGCCCTCCGATCCGTACAATGTATGAATCAAAAGGGCAAATTGTTATTGTTTTTTGTACTTATAAATTTTATATTTTCAAACAACGATAAACAGATTAAAAAGCGCAGGCAAATAAATAGATTCGTATCAAGTCAAAAGCAAAAAAAAAACGGATTTAAAACCAAATCGTAAACTAAATAAACAGATTAAAAAAACGTAAAATTAAAATAAATTTCAACTGAATTGTAAGCCGTCAAAGCCGAGTTGAATATAATGCAGATTAGCTAAACGGATTTGTGCCCCATTTGCTAAAATCTAAGCCACATTATGAGAGCGTCGCTGTTGTCGGGGTAATAATTCTTGCGTCGTCCTTCGGTTTTAAAACCGAACTTTTCATAAAGTCCTATGGCAACGACGTTAAGGTGCGAAACTTCCAGAGTCATAGCTGTCAGCTTTTCCGATTTTGCCTTGTCTATAAGTTTTTGCATTATAAGATTTGCATATCCCTTTCGGCGATAAGGCTTGTCAATCGCAATGTTGTTTACGTTAGCTTCACCGCCTGTAACGTAATAACTGCCGTACCCCACAACTCTATCGCCGATATAAAGCACGACAAAATCGTCAACGCCGATTTCCTTTTTTAACAAATCGAGCGACCACGGACAATCTATACTCTCGCTTTCGATGCGAGCTACTTCATATACGTTTTCTTCGCCAAGCGGCGTAAAAAACGGTTTTTCAAAATCCGAATTAGTCAAGGTTTCGCTCCGCTTGCGATTTTCTGAGATACAACGGCTTAAAGCCGTCTGCATAATCGTTGTTCTCGCATTTTTCTGTGACGATATTTTTAAATGCCGTCGGATAATCGACTTCAAGGCTCAAAAACTCGCAATCGGCTGTTTCGCCTTTTTCAAGAAAGCTCATTTCGATTTTTCCGCCTACTTTTTTTGCTACGTAAAGATTGCCGTTTCCTGCGTCAATCGAAAACGCGCCGTCATCGATTCCGCATGACAAAAGCTCGAACGAATTGACTTCCACACGTTTTGCGCCCGTTGCATACGCCAAAGCGTTGAAAGTGGCAATGCCTATCCTTATGCCCGTAAACGAACCCGGACCTACGCAAACGGCATAAACGTCGATATCTTTCGGTGTTAAATTCGCTTCTTTAAAAAGGGAGTCGATTAGCTCCATAATGAGCGGAGAATGTCCCTTTTTTCCGCTCACGCTTTTATGATAAACTTTTTCGCCGACCGCCAAAACAACCAAAAGTTCGTCGCGCGTCGAGTCACATGCAAGTATATTCATTTTTCACCTTTACTCGGCAATTTAAGACGCCATATGTTTATAATCGTTTGCTTCAACAACGATAGCGATTTGCTAAAAACAATTACTTTGCGCAGTTCTTTAAAGTAGTCGCTTTGTTTGACTGTTTGCCTGTGCAAAAACTTTCTGTTTCAGTTTGTTTCAGCGTCTTTCTCACCGCTGTCACTATCGCTTTTAGTTTTACTTTTTATCTTGTCTTTTTCGCCTTTATTCTTCTTAACTTTTATCTTGTTTTCAGGCAATACTACGGTAAATTCACGTACGCCGTCTGTAACTGAAATACCAATCTTTATCGCCTTATCTTTAAGTTCGTCATATTTGTTCCACTCAACAACGGTAATTCCGCCTTTCGCAATTTCGTCGGCAATGCCCGTTTCGTAAAGTTCGTCCGCATTTTCTATGCGGTACATATCAAGGTGGTTGACGTTAAACTTTTTTCCGCTGTATTGGTTTAAAATCGTAAACGTCGGACTTGTAACGACTTCCTTCACTCCGAGCGCTTTGCAAAGCGATTGCGTAAAAGTCGTTTTTCCTGCGCCGAGTTCGCCGTCGAGCAAAATGACGTCTCCGTCGGTTAAAATCTTCGCTATTTGTTTGGCGAGCTTTTCCGTTTGTTTTAAATCTTTAATTTCTATCGTCTGACTTTCAAGTGACGCGTCAAACAGGCTCGGCATTGGCGAAAACTCCTTTTTTAAAATTACCGACAATTTTTTATATAACAAGAACGTCAACGCCGAAACGATGAGCAATCTCAACACGTTGAAAGGCAAAACGCCGCCGAACAAGTATATTGCGTAAAAATTGTCCTTTGTGATTGTCGGATAAAGCGTTTTACACATTCCCAAAAGCGGTTCCCAACTTCCGCCAAAAAAGGCGGTAACGTAAAACGGAATCGCAATCAGATAATTGCAAACAATCGAAACAACAGTCGCCACGGCAACGCCGACGGCAAGTCCTATTAAAGCGTGTTTCTTGTCTTTCTTCAGCTTGTAAATTATAGACGCAGGAAGAACAAATGCAATTCCCACCAAAATATCCATAATTTCGCCCACGCATGCAGTCGTCGTCATTGCCATTTTAAGGCAACATTTAAGCACGATAATTATGCATCCGCTTATAGGACCGAACGCAAAACCGCCTATGATTGCGGGCAAATCCGAAATTTGTATTTCCAAAAACGACGGAAACATAAACGGCAAATTGAATTTGCAAAAAGCGTACAAAATAAACGAAATTGCCGTAAGCAACGCAATTTTTGTGATATACGCTGTCGATATCTTCTTCATAACCTCTCCAATGGACAAAAAAAAGTCCCCTTGGGACGTAACTTCTTCCATCCAGACTATACTGTCGGTTTGGGAATTTCACCCAATCGACCGCAAAAGCGGCTCACGGACTTTAACCGTCGGTGAGGATTTTCACCTCGCCCCGAAGCAAGATAAGCATATCACCGTATATTAACATTGTCAACAAAATTAGGTTGCGACTTGACGTTTGTTTTTGGGCTTCTGTTTTTTGAGGATTTGTTGCGAAATATTTGTTCGCTTAAACCGCCTAAATTGCACAAAATTTAAAACGCGCCCTTTTAGAGCGCGTCTTTAAATAATTATAAATCAATATAAAAGTTAATCAGCATAATGATTACATCCGATACAATCTTTTTAGGTAAAGCATTTATCTAATAGCATTGTTCGATAAATTTTTTGTTTAAAAAGTCTTTATTTAAAAATCATTATTCTCGTCAACGAATATAGCAATGCCTGAATATTGGTTAGCTTATAGCAGCTTATGCGCTCTCACCGACACTGTTATCGTTTGTTTCTGCAGGCGGCACATAATGATAATGCTCTTGATACTTACATTTGCCATACACGTTTGAAACGTGTATACAGTATTTCTCCTTTAACGGCCCAATGCCAGATGGATTTTTGCAGTATTCGTCTTCGTCAGCTTTACTTATGTTGAAAACCAATTTATATAAAGTTTCCTCTTCAAATTCTTTTTCTAGCACGTTATAGCCGTTTATTGCAGTAGATTTCGCTACGTCGAAATCAACGGCCTTAGATGACGAAACCACGGCGACCCTTGCGTCCGCGCTGAACGTCGTCATATCGCCTTTGCCTTTAATGCTCATAATAAAGAAAACGCTGTCTTCGTCGACATTGACCGTTTTTCCGTCATATCCTACAAAGCTGTCTGTCGTCACTCCGTCTATCGGCATAAAATAACCGTTTTCGTCACCGGCTTTATGCCCAAAAAGCACAACTTTTTCCGATCCGGGGCCGACAATATTATCTCCGTTGCAAGCCGTAAAGCAACATATTGCCGCAATAATCATTAAAATTAAAATCAACTTTTTTATCATAATTACTCCCCCCCAAAAAAATAATTGCCAACAATCGATTTTTCTTTTTTTGCAAGCACTAATCTTGCAAGCAAAACGCCACAGTTTTAGATAAGTGCTTGCTGAGATTTTAATGTTAATCGATTTTGCGTTTATCGTTTAGTAATATTTGCGTTTATTTTTTAGCAAGAGCGGATGCGCCGATTCGCGCTGCTCCGAGTTCGATATATTTTTCGGCGGTGGCTATATCTCTTATTCCGCCGCTTGCTTTGACCTTAATTCTTCCGTTTGCCGTTTTCACCATTAAAGCTACCACTCTCTCGTTTGCGCCTTCGCCCAAAAAGCCGGTGCTTGTCTTTATAAACGCCGCCCCTGCTTCGATTGAGATTTCCGTTGCCTTGACTATTTCTTCGTCGGTCAGTTTGCAAGTTTCAAATATAACTTTAACAGGCACGCCGCAAGCTACTACGCCTTTTATGTCTTCAAGCACGACGTTGTAACGACCTTCTTTTAACGCTCCGATATTAAGCACCATATCGACTTCGTCCGCTCCGTCGCTGACACACACCGTTGCTTCTGCGGCTTTTATTGCAGGTACGTTTTGTCCGAGCGGAAAGCCGACTACTGCCGCAACTTTGACGTCGGTATTTTTAAGCTCGTTTTTACACAATTTGACGTTTACGGGATTGACACAAACGGAATAAAAACCGTTTTCGACTGCTTCCTTACACAATTTTTTTATGTCGTTTTGCGTTGCTTCGGGTTTAAGATTCGTATGGTCGACAAATTTTGCTACGTTCATATTTACCTCACTTTATCTACGATAAGTTTTGTTTTTTCTGCCTTTTTTTCGCCGATTACAAACGCCGACAAAACTTCGCCTTGACGGTTTATTGCCGCTTCGTCGTTTGCATACAAAAGCGCAATCGTTTCGCCTTTTTCAACGCTGTCACCGACTCGTTTTAAAACTTTAAGTCCCACCGTGTGGTCAATCGTGTCGTCTTTTTTCATTCGACCGCCGCCGAGCGACATAACAAATTTTCCGAGTTCCTTCGTATGTACCTTTTGAAGATATCCGCTCTCTTGCGCCTTTATTTCGTATCCGCAAATTTTAGGTTTTTTGATTTCGAGATTTTTTGCGCCTTGGCGAACAAGCATCGTTTTGAATATTTCAAGCGCAGACCCGTCTTTTATAACTCTCTCGACTTCACTGCTTGCCTTATCTTCGCTCATTCCGCTTTGCATCAAAACTTCGACGGCAAGAGCTTTCGCAACCGTTTTAAGTTCGTTTTCCGCTCCGCTCAAAACTTCAATTGCGCCCAAAACTTCAAGATTGTTTCCTATGTAATTGTCGAGCGGTTCGTCCATACTCGTTATAACCGCTGACACCTTTTTGCCTGCCATTTTGCCCATTTCGACCATAAGCGACGCAAGTTCCTTTGTTCTTTCAAGGTCACCGAGCAACGAGCCGTCACCGGTCTTTACGTCAAGCACCAATATATCGGCGGCAACCGAAAGTTTTTTGCTCATTATGCTCGAAGCAATAAGCGGAATTGAATCGACAGTTCCCGTAACGTCGCGAAGAGCGTACAAAATCTTGTCCGCAGGGCAAATGTTTCCCGTTTGTCCGCAAACGGCAATCGAAATGTCGTTTACCTGTTTTATAAATTCGTCTTTTTCCAAAAATACGTTCAATCCGTCGAAAGATTCGAGTTTATCAAGCGTGCCACCTGTAAAGCCGAGTCCGCGTCCGCTCATTTTTGCGACTTTAAAACCGAGTGCCGCCAAAATCGGCATCGTAACAAAGGTTGTCGAATCGCCTACGCCGCCCGTCGAATGTTTGTCGACGGTTGTACCGTTTATTTCGGAAAAATCAAAAACGTCGCCGCTGTTCTTCATAGCGTCGGTCAAATAGAAAGTTTCTTCCTTTGTCATAGAATTTAAAACGACTGCCATCAAAAACGCGGAAGTCTGATAGTCTTTTATCTCACCCGACACAACGCCGTCCACAAAAAATTCGATTTCGTCTTTTGAAAGCGGAATCTTGTGCTTTTTCTTTTCAATAAGGTCTAATATCGTCATTCTTCCCCCTTTGCGGCCACCGCTTTAACGATACGGACGTAGGCTTTTAGGCTTAAAGCTATGCTTATGGCTAATTCAAAACCTTTAAAACTTCGTCATAGGTTTTTCCGAGCTCCATCATCGCATACGCCCTTGCCGAAAACGTAACCTCGACTTCTTCGACGCCGAGTTGTTTTTTTGCCTTGCTTGCCGTCAGTTTTTTAAGAGCGTCTCGCTCCGATTTCGTAAAAATCGGCTCTGTGATAATTGCCACAATAGCCTTATCGTTTTCCGTAACGTATGAAGATTGCAAAATCTTTTCGCTATCGAGATTAAGGCTTTTTGCTAAAACGTATTGCATAAGCACCTCCGACAAAATTGTTTACTTTTATCGGAAGTATTATTCTTCACAGATAGCTTAATAGATTGCCTTTAATCTAATCTCACGCTAATTTACAAGGTTAATTTTAAAACGAATTATTTTTTAACTTCGTCTTTAAAAATTTCAACGTTTGCGCCGTCGGCAGACGCCCAAATCTTTTCAAGATTATAAAACATACGGACTTGGTCGTAGAAAACGTGCACCATAATCGCGCCGAAATCGACGACTGCCCATTTTCCGTCGCGAACGCCGTCCGTGTGAAGGGCTTTGACGTCATAGTCTTTATCCATTTTCTCCACTACGTTTTCGGCAAGCGCTCTTACTTGCGAAGAGCTTCTGCCCGTTGCAATGATAAAATAATCACAAATAGTGGTTTTGTCGTCAACTTTGATTGCGACCACGTCAAGACCGTGCTTGTCAAGAAGCAGTTCGCAAATCTTATCTTTCATTTCCTGTATTGTCATAAATTTCTCCTTATGTAATAGTCAAACGCTTCTTGCGTCAAATGATACATTCCTTTTTTCTTCGATAAAACGTAGAAATAACTCGACGATAAGCAAGCCTTAAATCCGATTTCAAAATCGTTTCTCATAACTTGCAAAAGCCTTTCTATGTCGAATCTGTCTTCGCTTAACATATCGGCAGAATATATGAGCTTTTCGAGCGTCGTCATATTCTCTTTACCCGTAGTATGATAATTTATCGAAGATAATATTTCCTTATCGTGAATATCGAAATCTCTTTCGGCTTTTAATGCCCCTAAAAACTGATGCAAAACGGGCGTTCCGACAGCGTCGCTCGGCACGTCGAATCCGTCAAGCGTCAGCCTTTGTTTTGCGTTGTCGTGCAATAGTCCTGCCATAAGGCACTTATAAGGGTCAAGGTCTAAACCGTGTATCGAGTTAAGTTCAACCGCCCTAAAAGCCACCGCTCTCGAATGATAAAACAAATCGTCGGTTTGCATAGATTTGAGTTTTTCCAGAATTTCGTCGAGCTGATTAAAAGTTATCCCCACGTCGTACGGAACTTCGGGAGAGCTTAAACGAAGCATAAGACGAGTGCGTATAAGCGTACTCGAAACGGCTTTTCCTTCATAACCGATTTTGATTATGTCCGCTCCGTACTGCTTTTTAAAATATTCGATTTTTTCATCAAGTCCCAAGTAGCCTTTTCTTCCGCAAACGACAAGCGTTGCAACACTCATAACTTTTTGCGGTTCGTGCCAGCTTTCAAGATTTATAAGGCTGTCGCCGCCGATAAGATAATAAATTTTTTCGTATCCGTTTTTTAAAATCGGCAACACTTCGCTTGCATAGTTTTCGTCGCCGCGACGGCGTTCGATATCGCTGATTTCGTAATCGAGACCATAACCCTTTAACGCCTTATCGATAAGTTTGACTCTCGTGTCGAAATCTATCGTAGCTTTCGATTTGTGCGGCGGCAAAAACGTCGGAACTATGATGATTTTGCCTGTAAAATCAAGCTCTTTCACCGCGCTCAGCAAGATGTTTATATGTTCAGAATGTGGCGGATCGAAAGCTCCGCCGAATATCAATGCTTCCATATTTCGATTATAATACAATTTGCTCGTTTCTTCAAGTTAGTTGTTTAATTTTTATTTTGTAGTCAACAATATTTTTATGAGTAAAAAAGTCGATTTCGTTGCCATTTTTTGTATCACCTATATGCTGCTTTTCGTCGTCTTTAAAAACTATCTTTTAAAGCCGTTGCCGTCACTTTTCATCGCAGGAGTGTGCGCCGTTACCGTCATAGTCACAATCTATGCGATAACGAACAACAAACGCCCTTATTCATACGACAGACTGCTTAAAGAGTTCATAAAAAAGCCGCATCTTGCAATAAATCTTGTGTCCGCTTGCCTTAAAAACCCTACTTTGATAAGAGGCGAAAACTACGTCGCAAGCGAAAGCGCAATAATATTTTTCATGTACAAACTGTCGCCGCTTAGCCCGCAAGACGTTTTGGGCATTATAAACGTAAGCAAAAGTTTGAAGATAAACAAGGTTTACGTTGCGACAAAGGCAATCGACCGCCGTTCGTATGCTCTTATCGACGACGAAAAAATTTCGCTTTCGGTTTTGCCGATTTCAAGCGTATTTAAGTTTTTGAAAAAGGAAAACGCCCTTCCCGACCTTAAAAAAGCCAAAATGCATTTCAGCCTTATGGGGCTTATCGCAACTTTCCTTGACAGACAAAATATGCGTTTTTACCTTTTCAGCGGAACGATTTTGATTTCACTATCCTTTATTACGCCGCTTACGGGGTATTACATTTTTTGCGGCTCAATGAGTTATCTTATGGCGATATTGTGTCTTTCTCCGCTCGGCAAAGGCAATTTCAAAAAAGAAAAAATATTCGAGTCGTTTAAAGGGAATCAAATTTCAATCGACGAGTGTCTGAAAGAAACAGACAGATAAACAAAACTTAATAAAATAATAAAATCCGTATAAAAGCCGTCGCAACTGCGACGGCTTTTTAAAACGGTTTCTTAAATTTTTATTGAAGATATAAAGTCAAAACAATTAAATGAAAGCGATTTAAATAGCCATGACGATTTTAGAATCAAGAAAATTCTAAAATCAAAATGCTTATGAACCTTTTCATTTTAAACCTTAATCGTTCATTGCAATTTTTTTTGATTTATTCACTTATTGCTTGTTATCTCTTTCGCTCAATCGTATTCTATCGATGACAAATCGGTTAATCGACCCATTCAAATTCGATGTCGCCGATGATAACCGTGTCGCCTTCTTTCATTCCTGCCTTTTTAAGAGCGGAAATTACGCCTCTGTCTTTAAGGTTCTTTTGGAAGAACGCAAACGATTCAGGCGAAGAAAGCGATATCGATTGAATGAAGAAATCTACAAGTCCGCCTTCAACGACAAAACTACCGTCATCGAGTCTATGAATTTCAAAGTTTTGTTCATAGCTGTTGTCAAAGCTGATAGTTTCGTCAACTTCCAGTTTTTCGACTTTCGGCAACGTTTTGAGTTTTTCGTAAATCGCATTTAAAAGTTCTGTCAGACCTTCGCCCAAAATCGACGAAATCATATACACTTTTTGACCGATTGCTTTTTCAAACTCTTTAAGTTTTGTATCGTCGTCTAACATATCGCCCTTAGACGCGCACACGATTTGCGGAATTTGTTTTACTTTTTCCGAATACTTTTCAAGTTCGGTGTTAATTTGATTGTAATCGTCAAGCGGATTTCTGTCTTCGCTGCCCGATATATCGACAAGGTGAACGATAAGTCTGACTCGTTCGATATGTCTTAAAAAGTGATGACCGAGTCCTGCGCCTTCGCTTGCGCCTTCGATAAGCCCCGGAATGTCCGCAATTACAAAATCTTCGTCAAACACGTTGACTACGCCGAGATTCGGAGCAAGCGTCGTGAAGTGATAGTTCGCAATTTTCGGTTTCGCCGAAGTAAGAACGGACAAAAGCGTTGATTTGCCAACGTTAGGAAAACCGACAAGTCCGACGTCCGCAATCGTTTTAAGTTCCAAAATGATTTGGCGTTGTTCGGTCTTTTCGCCGTGTTGACTAAACGACGGAGCCTGACGATTGCTGTTTTTGAAATGGTTGTTGCCCTTTCCGCCTTGACCGCCCTTTAAAACGGTTATCCTTTCGCCTTCGACAGTCAAATCCGCAACGACTTTTCCGCTTTGAGCGTCCTTTATGACCGTTCCGAGCGGAACTTTAATCACAAGGTCGTCAGCGCTTTTTCCCGTGCAATTTTTAGGCGCGCCCTGACCGCCGTTTTCGGCAAAAAAGTGTTTTTTGAATTTGAAATCAACAAGCGTGTTGCACTCTTTGTCGGCAACAAAAACGATACTGCCGCCGTTGCCGCCGTCTCCGCCATCCGGTCCGCCGTTAGGCACAAACTTTTCGCGGTGAAAACTGACAGCTCCGTTGCCGCCGTCGCCTGCCTTTATAAAAATTTTTACATAATCTAAAAACATATTTTTTCCTTTGCAAGACGCATATCTTGCCGATAGTATTTCGCTTAAACTCGCAAACGCTTTAAAAATGCCGATTGAAAAGCAAAGCGTAAATTTAGAATTTCCCTTTTTCGATAAGTTAACGCTTTAATCGAAGCTCGTCGCTAAATCGAACCGCATATCGCTTTTAAACGCTTGTGACCGTTTAACAATAACGACAGTGCAATAATCAAAACCCGATAAATTTAGCTTAATTATTAAATCGACGTTTATGCGTTAAGTCCGATTTTTTCAAGAATTGCTTTCGCCGCGCGTTTACCTGCGCCCATAGCGTTGATAACGGTAGCCGCGCCCGTTTGAGCGTCACCGCCTGCAAAAACTCTGTCTATGCTTGTTGCGCCCGTCGTTTCTTCGGTTACGATTATGCCCTTTGACGTGGTTTCGAGTTCTTTGCAGCTGTTTTTGATTATAGGATTAGGTCTTGTGCCGAGAGCAACGATAACTTGGTCGCAATCGATGACAAACTCACTGCCTTCGACCGGAATAGGTTTTGCTCTGCCGCTTGCATCTTTTTCTCCGAGTTCCATTTTTTGACAAAGCAGACCTTTGACGTAACCTTTATCGTCGCCGAGAATCTTTATCGGAGCGGTCAAAAGGCTGAATTTTACGCCTTCTTCTTCCGCGTGTACGATTTCTTCGGCTCTTGCAGGCATTTCTTCCTTGGTACGGCGATATACAAGCGTTGCGTTTCCGCTTATTCTGAGCGCCGTTCTTGCGGCGTCCATTCCGACGTTGCCTGCGCCGATAACGACAGGATTCTTCGCATTTTGAAGCGGTGTGGTGCTGTCCGATTTGTACGCTTTCATAAGGTTTATTCTTGTCAAAAATTCGTTTGCCGAATAAACTCCGCAAAGGTTTTCGCCTTCTACGTTAAGGAAAACAGGAAGTCCTGCGCCAGAGCCGATAAACACGGCGTCGTACTCTGAAAGCAACTCGTCTATGAACACCGTCTTTCCGACAATTTCGTTGAGCCTAATTTCGACGCCGAGCTTTTTGACGTTTTCAATTTCCTTTTCCACAATGGCTTTCGGCAATCTGAATTCGGGAATACCGTAAATGAGAACTCCGCCTGCTTTATGCAAAGCCTCGAACAACACGACTTTTACACCTGCTCTTGCAAGGTCGGCGGCGCAACTGAGTCCGCTAGGGCCGCTTCCTATAACAGCGACTTTTTTGTCGCTTGTCGGATTGTTTTGCGGCATCTCCTTTTCAAGCATTTTGTCGGCGCAATATCTTTCGAGTGCGCCGATTGCAACGCTTCCGCCCATCTTGAAGCGGCGTACGCATTTGCTTTCGCATTGCTTTTCTTGCGGACAAACTCTTCCGCAAATCGCAGGAAGATTATTGGTTTCCTTTATGATACTCGCGCCCAAAATAGGGTCGCCGTTTCTGATTGCTTCGATAAATTTCGGAATCTGAACGTTGACGGGACAACCCTTAACGCAAAGCGGATTTTTACAGTTAAGGCATCTGAACGCTTCGAGCTTTGCCGTGTTATCGTCATATCCGAGCGCAACTTCTTCAAAGTTTTTAACTCTGTCTTCGACTGGTTGAAGCGGCATTTCGTGACGAAGGTCGTTGACTTTTTCGCCCCTTATATTACAGTAATGTTCGGTTTCTTGCTCGTGATAAAACCTTGAACGAGCCATAGCTTCGTCAAAATTTATGAGCGAGCCGTCAAATTCAGGTCCGTCGATACAAGCATACTTAATTTCACCGCCCACCATAACTCTGCAACAACCGCACATACCCGTGCCGTCCACCATCATAGAGTTCATGCTGACAATGATTTTTACTCCGTACTCTTTTGCTATTTCGGTTACTGCCTTCATCATCGGCATTGGTCCGACGGCAAAAATGACGTCATAGTGTTTTCCCGTTTCAAAAAGATGCTTTATTTCGTCGGTAACAAAGCCTTTCTTTCCGCGGCTTCCGTCATCGGTCATAATCGAAAGATTTTCGCATACTTCTTGCATTTCGTCGTCGAAGAATATAAGACTCTCGTTTCTCGCGCCGATAATCGCGTCTGCCTTTTTGCCCGTATTTTTAAGTTGCTTAGCTTGCGGATAAATTACGGCAACGCCTATTCCGCCGCCTACAAGCAAAACGTTTTTATATTCCGATAAATCGGTCGGATTTCCGAGCGGACCTGCAAAAGACGACAAAACGTCGCCCTCGTTTTTTTCGGCAAGTTTTGCCGTCGAAAAACCGACGGTCTGAACGAGAATTGAAACCGTTCCCTTTTCTCTGTCATAATCGCAAATGGTAAACGGAATTCTTTCACCCTGCTCGTCCGAACGTAAAATAATAAACTGCCCCGCCTTGCAGTGCTTTGCAACTTGCGGCGCGTTTATAACGTATTCGTGAACGGAAGGAGCAAGTTCTCTTTTTGAAACTATTTCGTACATTTTTTCTCCTTAAAAGCGCACCACTCTGTAAACGGACACTTCCCGCAATCGGGATTTTGCGATTTGCAAATATATCGTCCGTGGAAAAGCAAAAGGTGGTGAGCTTTTGACCAGTATTCTTCCTTAAAAAATTTCTTTAACGCAATTTCTGTTTTTTGCGGCGTGTTTTCGCAAACGATTCCCAGCCTGTTTGCCACTCTGAAAACGTGAGTGTCAACGGCAAGCCCGTTTCCGCCGAAGCCGACCGCATAAACGACGTTTGCTGTTTTCGAGCCTACTCCGCGAAGTTTTTTTAAGTCTGTCATATTGCTTGGCACAACGCCGCCGAAATCGTCGATAAGACTTTTCGACAACGCTTTTATGGATTTTGCCTTATTGTGATAAAAGCCGCAACTGAAAATATACTTTTCGAGTTCTTCTGTCGGCATATCGACAAACCCCTTAGGCGTATTGCAAACTTTAAACAACTTATCCGTCACTTCGTTTACTCGCTTATCCGTACATTGCGCCGACAAAACGACTGCAATCAAAAGCTCGAACGGCGTTTGAAAATTCAATTCGCAGTCCGCCGACGGGTGCAAAACGCTAAGCTCTGTCAAAAGTTCCTCTTGTGTAGGTATCATTAACGTATTATTGCATAAATTGTGATTTTTTGCAACTTTAACCACGCAAATTGTACAATTTATATAGTTTTGTCTAATGTTTCCGCGCCTTATAATTGAAGTCGTCTGATTCTTCCGCTTTCATACGCAAAAACGGCGTCTATTCTTATTCCCGTTCTTGCGGAAACGGTTTGCGCGCGTTTAAAATCTTTCATAAACATTTTCACCGACAAGCCGCAACCTACGCCTGCCTCTTTCGGCGTATTTATCACCTTGCAAGCAATGCGATACGTTTTTAGTTCATCGGCAAACCTTAAAGCCGCCGAGCGTGATTTGATGACGACAATTATCTCTCCCATAATTTTACCTCCCTGAATAGAATATATTAAAGCCCGACCCTTAATATAATATATGTAAGCGTGGAGAATTTGGAATGATATATTTTGACAATGCTGCAACAACGAGATTTAAGCCTAACGGAGTGATTAAGGCGCTTGTAAAAGAAGTGAAAAACAGCTCCAACAGCGGTAGAAGCGGTCATGACGACGCTATCGCGAACATGGCGAAAATCGAATATACGAGAAGAAATCTCTTGAAACTTTACGGAGCGGAAAGCGGATATAATATCGTTTTTACAAAAAACTGCACCGAAGCGTTGAATCTTGCCATAAGCGGCTTTTTGAAAGGCAACGAAAAGGCGGTTACGACCGTGAACGAACACAATTCTATGTTAAGACCGCTCTTTGAAAAAAAGCGCAACGGCTTATCGCTCACGATTTTAAACCCGACCGACAATCTTTCGGTTAGCAGTAAGCACGTTTTAAGAGCCGCATACGACGCCGATTTTATCGGACTTAACCTTGCGTCGAACGTAACGGGCGCGGTTTGCGACGTTGCCGACGTGGGGCAAAAAAAATCGGACAGGACCGTGCTTTTGGTCGACGGTTCGCAAGGCTCGCCTTATATCGATATAAATATGACGCGCGACAAAATCGATATGCTCGCAATGCCCGCGCATAAAGGTTTACACGGAATTCAAGGCGTAGGCTTTTTGATTTTTCGCGAAGATATAAAGTTAAAGCCGCTACTATTCGGCGGCACGGGAGTTGCCAGCGACAGCGTTTATCAACCGCTTATCGTTCCCGAATGTTACGAAGCAGGCACTCTTTTTGCGGCAGGCATACACGCCCTTAACGAAGGAGCCGTTTGGAGTTTTAAAGAGCGGCAAAAAAATGCGGAAAAAACCAAAATGCTCGCAACGCAGATGTACAACGGACTTGTTTTTTTGGGACTTAAAGTTTATTGCGTCACGCCGAGAATCGGAATAGTTTCGTTCAAACACAACGATATTCCGCCGTCTGTTATGGCAGACGAACTTAACGACTGCGGATTTGCCGTAAGAAGCGGTCTGCATTGCGCGCCACTTATTCACAATCATCTCGGAACGCTTGACGGCGGACTAATTCGAGCAAGTATCGGCGTTGACAATACTATGCAGGAAGTAAATGCGTTTTTAAATTGTTTGGAAAAAATAGTTGCAAGAAAAAACAAGTTGACAGTAAAAAAATAAGGCGTTATGAAGCCTTATTTTTTTGCAATTAAATTTTGTTTCGTTTAGTCCGTCTTGTTTCACCTGACTTGTTTCACTTATATAATTCAGTTAGTTTATTTAGCCCGTCCTGTTTCACCTATTTAATTTAGCCTGTCTTGTTTCGCCTATTTATCTTAGTTTGTTTTATTTAATCCGCTTCGTTTCTCTCGTCTTGCTGCCCATTTTGTTTCACTTATTTATTTAGTTTATTCCGTCTTGTTTTGTCCGCCGTTTTATTTTGCCATTTTCTATTTCTACTTAGCAATAAATGAATAAATTAAAGCATAAGCATTTGACAAATAAAACGTCAGACAAAGTCAATAACTCTCACGCCGCCGTAGACTTCCGCCTCGTTAAGGATTGTCTTTTTTATGTCGAGCGGCGAAATTTCGGGATATTTTTGTTTTAAAAGGCAACAAGCTCCCGCAACGTACGGCGCGCTTACGCTTGTGCCGCTCATTTTGACGTAGCCGCTCTCGCCTAAACCCGTAACTTTTACCCCTTTTGCATAAACGTCCGGTTTTTGTATTCCCTTTATACGTCCACGCGACGTAAAGTCGGCAATTTCAAACTTGTCATCCACCGAACCTACAGATAAAACGTAGGGACTGACGGCAGGCGATTTAAGGCTTCCGCTTCCGCTGTTTCCCGAAGCCACGACAACGCAAATTCCGTTTTTTACAAGCGTTTCCGCTCCGAGAATCAAAGGGTCTTTTTCTACGGGGTCTGCGCCGAAAGACATACAAACGACCTTTATATTATACTCGTCCTTGTTGTCTAAAATCCATTGCATACCTTCAAGAATCTTAAACGCCCCTGCCGAGCCGTTTTCGCTTATCGCTTTCACGGAAATAAGTTCCGCTTTGGGAGCTACGCCCATGATTTTTTTTGCCGACATTACGCCGCTTCCCAAAGCAACGCCGCTGACAAAAGTTCCGTGACCGTTATCGTCGTACGGGTCTTCGTTTCCGTTCACAAGGTCGACAAACCGAGCCACTCGACAAGTCGGCAGCCATAAATCGACGTGCGGATTTACGCCCGTATCCAAAACGCAAAGTCCGACGCCGTTGCCGTCAAGTCCGCTCGCCACCGTCAGACTTTGACCTTCGACTTTGCTTATCTCGACCCTTCCGAGTCTGTCGCTTTTGCGCTTATTTGCGCTAATTTTCTGAATTCTTGCTTTAATCAACGCTCTGTCAAGGCTCAGCGTTTCTATTTGTCCGACTTCTAACGTGCTTACTCTGCTTTCGGACGTTATGTAATCGATTTGGTCGAGCATGCTAAGCGAAACGGCGTCAGTAAATCCGAGTTCAACGCCCACCGCGTTAATAATCGGAAATTCTTTAACAACTTTAAAACGACTGAAAGCGTACGCTAAATCTCGCCTTGTCTTTACATAAACAAGAGCAGGAATTTTTTTGCCGTCATAAAGGCTTTTGAGCAATTCGTAATGAAGTTTTCTTTCTATCATTTCAACATATCGATAAGTCCGCGAAGTTTAGCAAGTTGCTCGGCGCTTAAAATACCCTTTGCTCTTTCAAACGCCTCGTCAAGCTCTAAGGCGTTAAACTTGCCCTGACTTTTAAGACGATTCGCCTCTTTAATCATAGCGTCCATAAGCTCGTTCTCCGATTTCCCTTTAAGCCCGTTTATTTTACTTTGAATTTCATCGGCATCGGGGGCTTGTCCGTATCCGTTTTGCGAAAATCCTTGTCCGTATCCGTTTCGGGCGCCGCTGTTGCCGTTTTCGGAATTTGAAAAACTTCTGAAATCCATATTTCCTCCAAACACTATTTAATATATGCTTGCATATAATATAGCGTTACGGAGGATTTTATGAATCAAATGCTTCTTGCTCTTTTAAGCAGTATGATGTCAAATAAAGGCGGACCCGACCTTTCGGGACTTATAAGTCAGATGTCAGGCGTGAGCGGCAGCGGCGGCAATGACAAAATGAGCCTAATTATGAGTCTTCTTCCGCAACTGATGAACAAATCTAAGCCGACAAGAAAAGAAGACGAATACTTAAAAGAAGCGGAAACTATGTATTCTCAAAACAACCCGAGCCGTCAAAACGACTATGGACAAAATCAAAACAGCTTTAACGAAAACGGCTCGTACGGCAACAATCCGAACACTTTCGGAAATAATAATCAAAACGGTTTTTACAATCAAAACTGCGGCTCATACAGCAACGGAAATTATGCCCGAAATTTCAATTCGACCGCTCAAAACTCCGATTGTCACTGTTACGATAAAGGACAAATCGAACCTAAACCTATGCAGACTTTTTCGGAAATCGACGGCTTTTCGACAAACGAAGTACATAGCGCGCTTTATGCGCTGATGAAAAGTCAGCATTATTAAGCAACTTACCTTATAAATCAAACAACAAAAAAAGTCCGCCTTTACTTAGTCAAGACGGACTTTTTTGTCTTACGCAATTACGTTTTATTTTGTTAAATCGTTACATAACTTTACAAAACCGTTATGTAATTTCATTATTTTATAATGTCGTTTTCGTAAATAGGATACTTTTTGCAAAGAGCAATAACTTTTTCCTTTACGCTTTCGACTGCGTCTTCACGCTTTTCGATGATATCGGCTATCATATTTCCGATTAAGACCATATCTTCTTCTTTCATTCCGCGCGTTGTAACGGCAGGCGTGCCTATTCTTACGCCGCTTGTAACAAAAGGCTTTTCAGGGTCGTTCGGAATAGCGTTTTTGTTGACGGTAATTCTTGCTGCGTCCAAAAGATGTTCGAGGTCTTTGCCGGTAACGCCCGTTCCTACAAGATTTAAAAGCATAAGATGGTTGTCCGTACCGCCCGAAACAAGTTTAATTCCACGCTTTATAAGGGTTTCGCTAAGGGCTTTTGCGTTGTTTACGATTTGCTTTTGATAGTTTTTAAATTCTTCGCTTTGCGCCTCTTTAAAAGCAACCGCTTTTGCCGCTATGACGTGCATCAAAGGTCCGCCTTGGCTTGCAGGGAAAATAGCCTTATCGATTTGCGTAGCGTATTGTTCCTTGCACATAATCATACCGCCGCGAGGGCCTCTGAGCGTCTTATGCGTCGTAGTCGTTACAAAATCCGCATAAGGAATCGGACTTTCGTGAAGTCCTGCAACGACAAGACCTGCGATATGCGCGATATCAACCATAAAGTAACAGCCTACTTCGTCTGCAATTTCTCTGAGTCTTTTGAAATCGATTGCTCTCGGATATGCGCTTGCGCCTGCAACGAGCATTTGCGGCTTACATTCCTTTGCGATTTCCAAAACTTTGTCATAATCGATACGTCCCGTTTCAGGGTCTACACCGTATGTGACGGAATTGAAAACTTTTCCGCTGAGATTTACTTTTGCGCCGTGAGTTAAGTGTCCGCCGTCTGCAAGCGACATTCCGAGTATAGTGTCGCCCGGTTTAAGCATTGCATAATAAACGCCGAAATTTGCGTTTGAACCGCTATGCGGTTGAACGTTGACGTGTTCGGCTCCGAAAAGTTTTTTTGCTCTTTCGATAGCAAGTTTTTCGGCTATATCGACGTATTGGCAACCGCCGTAATATCTTTTGTCGGGATAGCCTTCGGCGTATTTATTTGTAAAGAACGTTCCCGCAGCCGCCATAACCGCAGGGGAAACGATATTTTCAGAAGCGATAAGCTCGATGTTGTTTTGTTGACGTTCAAGTTCTAATAGCATTGACTCGTAAATTTCAGGGTCTACGCTTTTTATCGTTTTTAAATCTACCATTTTAACCTCTACATTTGTTTTGTCAAAGCAGCTTCGATTTGTGCCTTAGTTCTCGGCCCTACCATTTTTTCTGCGATTTCACCGTTCTTGAAAATTATCATCGTAGGTATGGACATAATTCCGAATTGTTCCGCAAGCGTTGCATTTTCGTCAACATTCACCTTGCCGACAACCGCTTTACCTTGGAATTCGTTAGCGATTTCATCGATAATCGGCGCAACCATTTTGCAAGGTCCGCACCAAGTTGCCCAAAAATCAACCAAAACAACGTCGCTACCTTTAATCGTTTCTTCAAAATTGCTACTCGTAATTTCTAAACTCATATACTACTCCTTTATATTTTAACGGCGTACCGTTTTTTCAAATTTGTTTCTATTGTTCGCTGCTATCCGTCTCGTCGTCATTATCTTCGCTTACGGACTCGGCTTCCGCGTTGCTATCTTCATCAGGTGTACGTTGCACGGACTGCTCTTCTGTTTGCCCCTCGACCACTTTAAACTTTTCTTGTTCGAGCGGAATTTCAACCATTTGCGGCGTAAATCCCTTTTTCTTTTTCAACACCTTGTCGAGCGCAATTGCAATTCCGAACCCGACGATAAGACCTATAAACGCAAAAATCACTTGCCATAGTTCGCTAAGCAGCGTACCTAAGCCTATGCCTGCTCCTGTCAACGCAAGCGGAATCATATACACGATTGCCGCCGCTGTAACGACGTATTTTTGCCCCATTTCAACCGCTACGTAATCGCCGACGGACAAATTCAAAGTGTTTTTGACAACGATTTGAACTTTCATCGGGTCTTTAACGACGGCGCACATGTGGCAATTGTCGCACGCGCTTTTTCTATCGAACTGAACGGTTGCTTTGTCGCCTTTTATTTTTACGATTTTGCCCTTTTCAATCATAAGTCTTTGATTTCGATTTCTTCTTCGTTTCCGCTCGCCATATCTTTTACGCGAACTTTTCCGCTCAAAATCTCGTCGTCGCCTACAACGATAACGTATTTGGCTTCGATTTTGTTTGCATATTTCATTTGCGCCTTAACGCTCTTCGACATAAGGTCAAATTCAACCGATTTTCCTTTTTGGCGCAATTTATTTGCAAGTTTAAGCGTAAAATTCAATGCGTTTTCGCCGATAGACGCAAGATAATAATCGACGTTCTCTTTCGGAGCTTTTTCCAAAAGACCCTGACTTTCCAAAACAATAAGAAGTCTTTCGAGTCCCATTCCGAAACCGACCGCCGGCGTAGGCTTTCCGCCTACTTCTTCGACGAGCTTATCGTATCTGCCCCCGCCGCAAACCGTACCTTGCGCGCCGATTGCATTCGACACAAACTCGAAAACGGTCTTCGTGTAATAATCAAGCCCTCTGACTATTTGCGGATTGACCTTATATTCGATGCCGACTGCGTCAAGTCCTGCTTTAAGCCCTTCGAAATGCGCCTTACATTCGTCGCAAAGGAAGTCCAACACTTTCGGAGCGTCCGCTGTAATCTTTTTGCAATTTTCGTCTTTGCAATCTAAAATTCTAAGCGGATTTTTTTCAAAACGGCTTTGACACTCTCTGCACATTTCGTTAAGTCTGGAACCTAAGTATTCCTTTAACGCCGCATTGTATTTTGCTCGACATTCTTGGCAGCCTATGCTGTTTATATTCAAAGTCAAATCTTTAAGTCCGAGCGTATCGAAAAGCGATTTTGCAAGCGTAATGACTTCGACGTCTGCAAGAGGCGATGAAGAGCCGTAAAGTTCGACACCGAATTGGTGATGTTCGCGAAGCCTTCCCGCTTGCGGTCTTTCGTATCTGAAAACGGGAGTGATGTAGTACATTTTGTAAGGAAGCGTGCCGTTTTGCTGAACGCCGCCTACAAACGCTCTTGCTACTCCTGCCGTACCCTCGGGTTTAAGTGTAATGGAACGGTCGCCCTTGTCCAAAAACGTGTACATTTCTTTTGTGACAATGTCGGTCGTCTCGCCTACTCCTCTCAAAAAGAGTTCGGTATGCTCGAAAACGGGCGTTCTTATTTCCTTAAAACCGAAATTTGCCGCTGTTTGTCTTGCCGCGTTTTCAACGTAGTGCCATTTATATGCGTCCTCGCAAAGAACGTCTTTCGTTCCTTTTGGAATTGTGTACATAGTATCTCCGATTATAAAATATATTTCTTCAAGTTAGAGCCTTTAAGCGTTTTCGACAAGTGTTCTGACACGTATTTCTCGTCAATTTCGATTTTCTTTTTAACGTTGTCGTCCGCTTCGTAAAGAATTTCCTGCAAAAGCGATTCGAGAACGGAATGAAGACGTCTTGCGCCCAAATTTTCACTCGTTTCGTTTTCGAGAAAAGCCGCTTTCGCAATTTCCTTGATTGCTTCGTCCGTAAAGTTAAGCTCTACGCCGTCAACGTTCAAAAGTTCTTTATATTGTTTCAAAACTGCGTTGTCCGGTTCGGTAAGAATTTTAACGAAGTCTTCTTCCGACAAATTGTCAAGTTCGACCCTGATAGGGAAACGACCTTGCAATTCAGGAATAAGGTCTTGCATTCTCGAAACGTGGAATGCGCCTGCCGCTATAAACAAAATGAAGTCGGTTCTTATCGAGCCGTATTTCGTTTGCACGGTGCAACCCTCAACGATAGGCAAAATATCGCGTTGAACTCCCTCGCGCGAAACGTCCGGACCGTTGCCTCCATTCTTGCCTGCGACCTTATCGATTTCGTCGATAAATACTACGCCGTGTTGTTCCGCTCTTGCGATTGCTTCGCTGTTGATACTGTCCGAATCAATCATTTTTTCCGCTTCGAGATTCTTGATTATGTCAAGAGCCTGTTTGACGGTGAGTTTTCTCTTTTTCTTTTGTTGAGGGAACATTCCGCCGAAGATATCGCCTATGTTAATGCCCTCTTGTCCGGGGGCGATTTGAAGCGCTTTCGGCTGTTGCGGAAGTTCGACGTCGACCATAACGTTGTCGAGATTTCCGACTTTAAGCTCTTGCAAAATTTCCGCTTTGAGTTCCGCATCGCTCTTGCCGTCGGCGTTAGACGCCTTTTTCCTTAACGGCAAAAGCACGTTCGCAATTTTTTCTTCCGCGATTTCGGTCGCTTTCGGCATAACCTCTTTAAACTTCTCGTCTTTGACCATTCTGATTGAAACTTCGACGAGGTCGCGAATAATCGATTCGACGTCGCGTCCGACGTATCCTACTTCGGTAAATTTCGTCGCTTCGACTTTGACGAACGGAGCTTTGACGATTTTTGCAAGTCTGCGAGCGATTTCGGTTTTACCTACGCCCGTAGGTCCTTTCATAATGATATTTTTCGGTGTTATTTCCTCACGCATTTCTTCGCTGAGCTTGCTACGACGATAGCGGTTTCTAAGCGCAATGGCAACCGCAACCTTAGCTTCGTGCTGACCGATTATAAATCTATCCAATTCTTCTACTATCTTTTTTGGTGTAAGTTCCATAAATACCTCATACAATTTCAACCGTAATATGGTTGTTCGTAAATACGCAAAGTTCGCTTGCAATCAAAAGAGATTGTTTTGCGATTTCTTCCGCAGGAAGGTCGGTGTTTTTTGCAAGCGCTCTGGCAGCCGCCAAAGCATAGTTTCCGCCGCTGCCGATTGCGCAGATACCCGACTCCGGGTCGATAACTTCGCCCGTGCCGCTGACAATCAAAAGCGTGTCCTTGTCCGCAACGATAAGAAGGGCTTCGAGTTTTCTCGCGACTTTATCGTTTCTCCAAAGCTCGGCGAGTTCGACTGCCGAACGCATAAGATTTCCGCTGAATTTTTGAAGCATTCCTTCAAATTTTTCGGACAAAGCAAACGCATCGGACACACTGCCTGCAAATCCGACGACAACTTTGTCGTTATATATTCTCTTTACTTTTACGGCATTGCTTTTGAAAATTACGCTTTCGCCCATGGTGACTTGTCCGTCGCCCGCAATAGCCGTTTTACCGTCACGCTTGACGGCGCAAATCGTAGTTCCTCTGAATTCCATATAAAAACTCCTATTTATCCAAGTTTTCCACAAAAGGCATTATATCACACATTGCCCTTTTATAATACTCTTTTTTCCTATTTTTTTTGTCTCTGCAATCTATGAAAGGCAATATTCCGAAATTGCTGTTCATAGGCTGATAATTGTCCGTTTTAAAGGTCGTATGAGCGCAAAGAGCGCCACTTATCGTCGTAATAGGCGGTACTATTCGCATTTTGCCGCTCAGTTCCCTTGCCATATTTACGCCTGCTATAAGTCCGCTTAACATCGATTCGACGTAACCTTCCACACCGCTGAGTTGCCCCGCTATGTAAATCGGCACATCGCCTTTTAACCTGAAACCGTCGTCTAAAAGTTTCGGCGAATTGACGTACGTATTTTTATGCATGACGCCAAGTCTTAAAAATTCTGCATTATGCAAAGCAGGTATCATCGAGAACACTCGCTTTTGCTCTCCGAAAGTCAGATTGGTCTGAAATCCGACCATATTGAAGCTGTCGCCGCTCAAATTTTCCTTTCTTAGCTGAACTACCGCATAATATTTTTTCCCCGTTTCGGGATGAACTAAACCGACGGGCTTCAATGGACCGAATCTTATTGCGTCTACGCCGCGTTTTGCCATAACTTCTATCGGCATACAGCCTTCAAAAACCTCAGCGCCCTCGAAGTCTTTCAGTTTGACGGTTTCTGCCGAAATCAAAGCGTCGTAAAATGCGAGATATTCGTCTTTTTCCATAGGAAGATTCAAATAATCCGCGCCTTTTCCGTATCTGCCGCCCCAGAAAGCGTAATTCATATCGACGTCGGTGACAATCGGCGCAATAGCGTCAAAAAAGTAAAATCCGCCCGACATACTTTTAAGTTTTTCGCAAAGCGCGTCCGATGTAAGCGGACCCGTCGCTATGATTATCGGCGCAGAATCAAAATCGGTAAATTCTTCTCTAATCAATCGGAAATTCTCAAACGAGTTAAGTTTTTCTTCGACAAGTCTTGAAAACTTCTTTCTGTCAACCGCCAAAGCTCCGCCTGCTTCTACCTTAGCTTCTTCTGCTAGGTTTAAAAGCAAACTGTCCATAAGTTTCATCTCGGCTTTCAAAAGCCCCGAAGCGGTTTCTTCATCGGTGGATTTAAGCGAGTTCGAACAAACAAGTTCGGCAAGGTCTGCGGTTTTATGCGCGCCCGTACCTTTAACGGGACGCATTTCAATCATATCGACGGCATATCCCCTTTTTAAAAGCTGATACGCCGCTTCGCAACCTGCAAGACCTCCGCCTACAACTTTAATCGTTTCTTTCACTCTCTACTACCTCAACTTTGCCACATTCTTTTGAAGTGCAAACGTACTTAGTCGTTCCGTCTTTCGTGACGATTTTCATCGTGGAGCCGCAATCGGGACAGAAATGCGGAGCAGGAATATCCCAAGACATAAAGTCGCAATTAGGATAAGATGCGCATCCGTAAAAAATTCTTCCCTTTTTGGACGTCTTTTTAACGATATCGCCGCCGCACTTAGGACATTTCGCAACGCTTTGAACGAGTTTTTTGACGTTTTTGCATTGCGGATAGTTCGGACAAGCAAGAAACTTTCCGTATCTGCCGTCTTTTATAACCATATTTGCGCCGCATTTATCGCAAATGACGTCGGTTACTTCATCAGGCACTTTTTCGGAAGACGTGGTTTTCATTGCATAATCAATATGCTTTATAAGCGTCGGATAATACGCCTCTATAAGGTCTTGCCATTTGCCGTCGCCGTCGGCAATCTTATCGAGCGCGCCTTCCATACGAGCGGTGAACGTAAGGTTCATTATATCTGAAAAATACTTTTCAAGATATTCGCAAACCGTTTCGCCGAGTTTTGTCGGCAATATGCTTTTTCCCTCTTTTTCGGTGTAATTTCGTTTTGCAATGACGGAAATTATCGACGCATAAGTACTCGGTCTGCCGATTCCGTTTTCTTCCATAGCCTTAACGAGCGTTGCGTCGCTGTAACGCGCAGGCGGCTTCGTGAACTTTTGCTCTGCAAGAGTATCTTTTAAAACGAGCTTCTCGCCTTCTTTCATATCAGGCAAAATAGACATAGTGCCGTTTTCGTCGTCACTGTTTTCTTGCGTGACTTCGTAAACCGCCGTATAACCCTTAAACAAAACCGTTTTTCCTTTAAGAACAAATCCGTACTTTTTGTCGGCGTTGCCCGTGATATGTACGCTAAGGGTGTTATATTGCGCTTCCGTCATTTGCGAAGCGAGATACCTTTCGTAAATCAACTTATACAATCTGTATTGATCGCGTTCGATTTTGCCTTCGAGCGATTGCGGAGTGCGTTCGACCGAAATAGGTCTTATAGCTTCGTGCGCGTCCTGAGCTTTTTCGCTCGTCTTGTAAAAATTCTGTTTTTCGGGCGCATATTCGTTGCCGTAAGTATTTCTTATATAATCGAGCGTCGTCGCGGCAAAGTCGGGCGAAATTCTGACAGAGTCCGTTCTTATGTAAGTGATAAGAGCGGTTTGACCCTCGCCTGCTATGTCGATACCTTCATAAAGTTGCTGAGCGATTCTGAGCGAACGTTCGGCAGTCATATTGAGCTTATGGCTTGCTTCCTGTTGAAGCGTACTCGTAGTAAAAGGCGGCGCGGGATGGCTCTTTGAAACGCCTCTTTTGACGGTGTCTATCTCATAATCGGCAACTTTCATTTGCGAAATTACGGAATTTGCCTCGTCGCCGTTTTTAATTTTCGTCTTTTTTCCGTCGATGTCGTTAAACGCCGCTTTGAAAACCGTTTTATGTCCGACCTTTGTCAAAAGCGCAAAAAGATTCCAATACTCTTCCGGTTTAAAAGCTCTGATTTCTCTTTCTCTGTCAACAATCATTTTAAGAGCCGCCGACTGAACGCGTCCTGCCGAAAGACCGCTTTTGAGTTTTCTCGAAAGAACGGGAGATACCTTATAACCGACAAGTCTGTCCAATACTCTTCTTGCCTGTTGCGAGTTGACGAGATTCATATTGATTTCTCTCGGTTCTCCCAAAGCCTTGTTTACTGCTTTCTTGGAAATTTCGTGAAATTCGATTCTCGGTTTTTCGCTTGTTATTCCGAGCGTATTTTTAAGATGCCAGCTTATCGCTTCCCCTTCGCGGTCGGGGTCGGTTGCGAGATAAACTTCGTCGTACTTTTTGACGGCTTGGCTGAGCTTTTTCACAAGGTCTACTTTGTCGGGCGAAACGACGTATTGCGGCTCGAAATGGTTTTTCACGTCGATTGCCAGCGTTTTTGCAGGCAGGTCGCAAACGTGACCCTTTGAAGCCATAACTTCAACGTCGCCTCCGAGATATTTCTGAATAGTTTTAGCCTTTGACGGTGATTCGACTATAATAAGTTTTTTCATTTTTTGCTCCTATGCAAGTGCGTAATAATTTCCTGCAAGCCTTACTATAACTCCCATAATTTCAAGTTCGGTCAAAACCGAAGCGAGTTCGCTTGCTCCGACGTCCGTTTTTGAAAGAATTTCTTCAAAATGCAGTTCGCCTTCATATAAAAGTTCAACTATGTTCTGCGCTACAAAACTTAATTGAACGGTGTCTTTGTCTTTTGATTGCTTTTCTTTGTTTATTCCGAGCGCGCTAAGCACGTCGCTTGGGCTAAGCACCATTGCGCCTTGCATTTCCTTTAAGAGCGCGTTTGTGCCTAAGCTCGCTTCGCTGTTTATATTTCCCGGAACGATAAACAACTCTTTGCCCTGTTCGATTGCAAGTCTAGCAGAAATTATGCTTCCGCTCTTTAAAGACGCTTCTGCCAAAAACACGCCTTTGGCTAAGCCGCAAATAATGCGGTTGCGTTCGGGAAAATGATAAGAAAGCGGTCGAACGTCGGGTTTATATTCGCTGACAAGCAAGCCGCCGCTTTTTAAAATCGCGTCGTAAACGCCCTTGTTTTCGGCAGGATAACAAACGTCTAATCCGCAACCGAAAACCGCAATCGTCGGTTTGTTCAGCTCAATGCAAACTTTATGCGCAACCGTGTCGAGACCTCTTGCCATGCCCGAAACGATTGTAAGTCCGCTTAAAGCGAACTCTCTTGCAAAATCTTCCGTTACTTTAACGCCGTAACGAGTCGGCTTTCTCGTGCCGACGACGGCAATTATTTCGCTATGTAAAAGTTTGTCGTTGCCTTTAAGATATAAAAGTTTGGGCGGATTGTCAATGTTTTTTAACGAACTCGGATAATCGTCGTCAAAAATCGACAAAACTTTTATTTGCTTTTTCGCAAGTTCTTCTAACAGAAATGCGATATTTTCAACTATAAGTTTAACGGAATTTGTTAAAGGAGAATTAAAATCGGCGAATTCGAGTCTATAAATTTTGTCGGGCGAAAACCTTTTAAGTAAATCGTTTTTCGCTTCCGCCGTTCCTTCCGCATAGCTTAACGCAAGCATTCCCAAGGTTTTAGAATCGTAATTATACATAATACCTTCTGTCCAGCTGTCTGTATTGTATTGCTTCGGCAAGATGCGACGATTTAATATTTTCGCTTCCGTCAAGGTCGGCAATCGTTCTTGCGACTTTGAGTATTCTCGACGTGCCTCTTGCGCTGAGATTCAATCTTTCAAACGCCATTTTCAAAAGTCTTTCGCTTTGTTCGTCTATGGCGCAATATTTCTTTATAAGGTTTTCCGTCATTTCCGCATTGGTAAGAATTCCGTCGCCCAAAAATCTCTTTCTTTGAATTTCTCTTGCTTTGTTAATCCTTACTTTGATTTCTGCGGACGATTCCGCTTGTTCCTTGCCGCGAAATTCGTCGTAAGTCAGATTATCGACTTCGATTTGCAAATCGATTCTGTCCAAAAGCGGAGCGGAAAGGCGCGACAAATAATTGTGTATTTGTTGCGGCGTACAACGGCACTCGCTTGTCTTCGAGCCGTAATTTCCGCAAGGGCAAGGATTCATACTTGCAACAAGCATAAAGTTGGCCGGATAATTTATCGTGCGCTGAACTCTCGAAACGGAAATTTTTCTGTCTTCGAGCGGTTGGCGCAAACTTTCCAAAGCGTTTCGTTGATACTCGGGCATTTCGTCCAAAAACAAAACGCCGAGATTTGCAAGGCTTACTTCGCCCGGCTTAGACTTCGTTCCACCGCCTATAAGCGCAGGAATAGTCACCGTATGATGCGGACTTCTGAAAGGTCTGCGCCTGACGATTCCGACGCTTTGGTCAAGCTCACCTGCGATTGAATGAATTTTCGTCACTTCCACTGCTTCTTCAAACGTCATATCGGGCATAATGGACGGCACGCATTTTGCAAGCATCGTTTTTCCGCCACCGGGCGGTCCTATCATAATTACGTTATGTCCGCCGCTGACGGCAATTTCGAGCGCTCTTTTGGCAACAGTCTGCCCCTTTACGTCTTTAAAATCGAACCCTTTCACGCCTACGGCTTCTTCCGCCGAAAATTCTCTTGTCAAAACGGGTTCTTTTTCACTGCCCTTTAAAAAATCGGCAACCTCGACAAGATTGTCAAAGGCATAAGCGTTTATTCCGCCGACGTAACTTGCTTCAACTGCGTCGCAAGTAGGCAAAATAAAGTTTTTATACCCTTGTTGCATAGCCGAAATAATTAAAGGCATAATGCCGTTGACGTGTCTTAATCCCCCGTCAAGACCGAGTTCGCCGATAAAAACGTAATTTTTGTAAATATTCGATTTAATCTGTTCCGACGCGCAAAGAATCGCAATGGCAATTCCCAAATCGAAACTCGGGCCTTCCTTTTTCGTATCGGCAGGCGCAAGGTTGACTGTAATCTTTTTTTGCGGATACAAGTAGCCGCTGTTTTTGATTGCCGAGCGAATACGCTCTTTCGATTCCTTTGTCGCAATAGACGCAAGTCCTACGAGTTCGTACGACGGAAGTCCGTTTGAAATGTCCGCTTCGACCGTAACGGCATAGCCGTCAAGTCCGTCGAGCGCAAAACCGTTGATTTTTGCAAGCATATTTTTCCCTTAAAAATTTTTATTGCCAAACCATTGTATTGCTTTTCTAAAAAAAATTCAACATAAAAAGCAAACTTTAAAAAAATAGCAAACCGAAGTTTGCTATTTTTATGATTTTATTGTTTGTTTTCGATTCCGTTTACGAGTTTATTGTACAGCGCAACGTTTGGAACGCAAACGTCTGTCGGACCTATTTCAGGCGACGCGCTCGAATAGCAATAGAAATAAAGCGGATAGCTTATCTTTGTCGCAAAACTTGCGCCGCCAAACGATGCCGCAACCTTAGTCAAGTCCATTGCGCACAGACCCGTAAGTCCGATAGCTTCGAGATCTCCTTCTCTTATTTGTCCCGAAACAGGATAATGGACGCCGAGATTCCCGACCGCAAGTTGGAAATAGTTCGTTCCGTTTACCTTCTTACGAATATCGCCCCAACCCATATTGTCAAGCAAAGAATCAACGTTCGAGCTGAGCGCCGCTCTCAAAAGTCCGACCATATTTTCATACGCTTTTTTCTCGGACTGCTTTACGTTTTCAGGGTCGCTGTAGAAATACTCTTTAAGATAGCTGAAATCGAGTTCGGATGCCGTTTTCCAGTTGTAAATGTGGCAGAATCCTTCAAAGTGAATGTCGCTCATCGAAACTTTTCTGAAATACAACTCGAACTTCGGTATATTTTTGCCCGTTACGTCATCATAAACCGTTTCGTCATAGCTGTCGTCAAGGTCGTAAGTGATAATTCCGATAGACATATTTATTGCGTTTGTAAACACGGTGTTTTTGATTGTAATAGCAACGTTCATTTTTTCGACCAAAGTATCGCCGTCATAAACGTCCTGAACGCTCGTGTTTATATAAAGCGTTTGTTGTCCGCTGTTACGCATAAGCGTACCTTCCAAACTGACGTCCGCCGCCGCAACGAAACAGCAATAATATGCGTTTTCGATTGTCGTGTACTTAACGACGATGTTTTTAAGTCTGCCTTGCTTAGCTTCGCCGTTCGGATAATAACGTTCTCTGCCATCAATCAAAATTCCGTTTCCGGCTTTTGAATAGTCGTACATCGTCTCTTCTCCTTTAAGCGCGCGGCTCGCTCTTATCGTTACGTTTTGAATAAGAATATCGTCGACAACTACTTTAAGCAAGCTGTCAGGCATCTTCGACGATTTTTTAGTGCCGAGCGTCGGATTGTCTTCTTCGATTTGTCTTAAATATTCGCCGTTGCCGTAAATCGACGTATAAAGATTGTTCGTCTTTCCGCCGAAAACCATACTTTCTTGAACAACGATTGAATACTTTTGCACGAAATCTTCGTCGTTGCCGTGAGCGTCGTACCACTCTTTTGCAAGCGCATTTACTTTGTTAAAGCCGTTTATGGTAAATTCGTTAAGATTGAAATCTTCCCTTTCGCGGTCGGCTTTTTTAGGCAAGCCGACGTTGACGCCGTTTGAAATCAAATTGAGTTTATATTCGGCTTTTACGTCCACCGACTCGTAAATCGGGTAAAGCGATTTTGCCGTAACAGTTACCGCGTTGCCTTTATCAACCGTAGTCAAAACGCCGCTATGCGAAATACTGTAACCGTTGGTTCGAGCCTCGTCGTCTATGCTGAAATTGATATACTTATCAACTTTTGAAATCTCGTCGGCAGTTTTTAAAAGAATGGTCTTATCGCCGTCGGTCGTAATAACGTATCTAAGCTCAAAGCTCAAATTGTCCGTAACGGTATTGTCGATATTATAAGTCCTTTTACCGAAATATCTCTTCATTTCTATACCGACTTCGTCATTTAAGGCATTAAAATACAAACCGATGCTGTAAATAGCAGGAACGACTTTAACGTCAAAACTGTCAGTTACGCCGTCAACGGTGACGGAAATAGTCGCTTCACCGCTTGCTTTTGCGATTATGCAATCATGTGTTTTGTCATAGGTGACAACTCTGTCATTGCTCGACGAAATCACCGCTTTGCCCGAACGCGACGTTTCTATCGGCATATGAATACCCGCGCTGCCGATTTTGAGCAAAATCTTGCCCGAAATTTCTTCGGTTTGCCAAAGGTCGGTATTCTTTACGTTTACTTGTTTAAAATTAACTTTTATCTCATCAAGCGTATTTCCCAAAGCGTCCACAGCATAAAGCACAACGTCAATTTCGTTTTCGGAACCGAGAGCCGAATTGAGTTTAAGTTTGCCGTCTGCAATCGTTGCGTCTGCCGTCGTTGTGTAACGGTCTACCGCAAGCGTTGTATTTTTGTTTGCAAGAACGCTAGCAATTTCAATTTCGTTTCCGCCGACAAAAGTATATTCGGACGCAACGAACGCCTTATCTTCCGCTCTTGCGCCGATTGTGAATTTTACGGTTGCAAATCTGTTTTCTTCTTCTAAGTCCTTAGGCGGATTTACGAATGAGGCTTTAAGTTCGACTTCGCCTTCTTTCTTAGCCGTAACAATTCCGTTTTCGTCGACGTCTGCAAAGTCCTTACCCGAAACAACTTCCCACTTAAGATATTTTTGTTCGATTTTTGCGTCAGACGGATTTATTTTTGCAGTAACCTTTACCCTATCGCCTACCGCAATATTTTTAAGTCCATCGTCCTTTTCAAGCGAAAGTCCCATAACGTCGCTGCTTGTAACGAACAATTCCAATTTAGCTTTTATATTACCTTCCAAAGTCGCAACTTGGACGGTGGCTTCGCCTAAGTTTTTAAAACTGACGTAACCGTCCTTATCAACCGTAACGACTTCGAGTTCTTCATCGCCTTCTACTTCTACAGTAGGCGCATTATAAACGACCGACCATACGACTTCTTTATTCTGCGCTGCCTTAGGATAAACCATCGCAATAAGCTGCATACCCTTGTCCGACAAATAAGTTATCATAGTTTCGGGAGCAGGAGTTTCCTTTCCGTCTGCGGTTTTAATATATATCTTGACGTCCTCAACGGCAATATACGCACCCGTTACGAGCGTTGCCGTTAAACTTACGACCAAGATTACGATTATCGGAATGAGAAGCAACATTCCTATGATAAGTTTTTTCAAAATTTCTTCCTCCGTGAGCTACGCGCAAAGTAGCATACTATGTGATTTTAGCACACTTATCGTCAAAAATCAACAACTTGCGTACTTTTGTATTCTGTCCGCATAGCGTTTACATACAAAAACGTACGCTTTTTTGCAAATATGCGATAGTTCGAGATAAAAAATCCCCACTTTTGCATTATGTGTTTAATATTATATATATAATACACAATAATTAAAATTTGCTATTGCCTATTTTTTTTCATTTTGCTATAATTTAATTTGTTAACAATTTATAAACTCGTTAAAAATTGTTTTTATTGGAAAATCAGATATTTTCAGGGAGGATTTATGAGAAAACTTAAAATTGTTTTCGTCATCGTTGCCGTGTTGTGTCTTATGGGCATATTGTCCGCTTGCAATAACGACACAATAAGCTATGACTTTAAAGACGGCGCATTCGGCTACACGATAAACGAAGACGGAAAAACAGTCACCTTGGCGACGTGGCTTGACAGAACGAACGGCGACGTAGTTATACCTGCCACAGCAACGAAAGGCGACAAGACTTACGACGTAACCGTTATCGGAACGGGCGCATTTGCCGCAAGCTACGGAAGACTCACGGCAAAGGACTGTTTCGGCAATTACACCGACGTCAGCAACAAAAAAATAACTTCGCTTACGTTTGCGGAAAACAGCAAAATTCAAACCATCGAAGGCAGAGCGTTTGAAAAATGCAAAGAAATCGAACACGTTTCTCTTCCGTCTTCGGTCAAGGAATTGAAAGGTTTTGCTTTCTACAAATGCGAAAGCCTTAAAGACGTTACTATCGACAAAAACGTTACGAAAATCGGCGACGACTGTTTCAGCGGTTGCACTGCCCTTAAAACCGTTACGTTAAAACACACCGACAGTAAAAATCTCCCTGAGGTCGGAGATAGAACATTCAAATGGTACGACAAAACCGTAAAATCGTTTATGGGTTCAAACGACCCTTACAAGGTCATAGACCTTACGATTAAGGTTGAAAACGAAGAAATGCTCAAAGCATTCAAAGGCACCGGCTCAAGCACGAATATCAATTTGAGATATTGGCACGACTATGCCGCAAAATTCAGCATATAGGAGGCGTATATGGAAAACGTTCAAGAAACTCAAACTCAACAAACTTTAAAAACGTATACCGCTTCCGAAAGAAACTGGTATTTAATCGGTCTTGCGGGTCAAAATATGATTTACAACATCATCGGAGCGGCGCTTTCGTATTATCTTCAATTTACGCTCCTTATTCCTGCTCTCACCGTTTCTATTATTATGGCGGCGGCTCGTGTATGGGACGCTTTCAATGACCCGATGATGGGTACAATCGTTGACTACACTCGTTCAAAGTGGGGTAAATGCAGACCTTATCTTATGATAATGCCTATCCCGATTATGATTATCACCATCGCTTGCTTCACCAACTTCGGCTTTTACGGACAAGGCATAGTAAGTAACGGCGCAATCGTATTCTGGGCGGCGTTCACCTACATACTTTGGGGTATGATTTACACGATGGCAGACATTCCGCTTTGGGGCGTCACTTCCCTTATGACGGAATCGGAAAAAGACAAAACCCAACTTTTGTCGCTTGCAAGAATTGCGGCAGGTATCGGCGGCGGCGTAACGCTTCTTGCCGTTCAACCTATGGCACTTGCGCTCGGCGGTTTACTCACCGAAAAGTGCGGCGATGCGGCAGTTGCAGAAAAATACGGTTTCCTTATAGCGGCGGCAGTATTCGCTGTCATCGCAACGGCAATTTTTATTCCTCTCGGCTTTAAAGTCAAGGAACGTATTCAACCTTCGCAAGAAAGATATTCGCTTAAAGACAACTTCAAAATCGCGCTCAAAAACAAGCCTTTCAGACAAATCATAGTTTCGGGCATTTTCGGCAGCACCAAGATGCTCATAGCTCTTGCCGCAATGCCGCTTGTTACATACTATTTCAGCTCCAAAAACGCAGGACTCGCTTTGTTCTATATGGTGCTTTTGGGCGGCGGTATGTTTATCGGACAATTTATTGCAATGGGCTTCACACCGCAACTTATAAAGAAGTTCTCGACAAAGACGCTATACAACTGGGCAAACATTATCGGAACAATTCCGTTTGTGCTTATATTCATAGTTTTCTTGTGTGCTCCGTCGTCGCTTACCGACCCTGTATGGCTTATCGTTTGCTTTATTCTTTTCCTTATCGCAGGGGCGGCAAACGGAATCACCACCGTTTTGCAATCGACTATGATAGCAGGCGCAATCGACTATGAAGAATACAAAAACTATCGTCGTCCTGACGCAGTCTTTTTTAGCGGTCAGACTTTCGTCACAAAACTTCAAAGCGGTATCGCAACCATCATTTCGGGTATCGCATACACAATCGTAGGCTTCTCGGATTCGAGAGTAAGCGAACTTAACAGCTATATCACCGCCGGCGGCACTCCGAGAATGGTCGGCGAATACGCATCGTTTATGATGATTCTCTTCCTTATCGTTTCGATATTGCCTGCAATCGGATGTTTGCTTTCGATTATTCCTACTTGGAAATACTGTCTTGACGACAGCGAACACAGACGTATTCTTTGGATACTTAAACAACGCCGTGAAAAAGGACTTGCCGAAAAGCCTGAAAACTTTGACGCAACTCAAATTCACGATGAAATAACGGGCGAAGTTATCACACAAGAGGAATTCGACGAAAGAGTCGCCTTGGACCGTGAACGCAACAAAGCCGAAATGGAAAAAGAAGAGGCCGAGTTAAAGCAAAAACGCTTAGATGACAAAGAAAAACGCAAACAAGCAAAACTTGCGAAGAAACAAGGCATCGAAGTAGTCGAAGAAACTGAAAAAGCAGAAGGCGCAGAAAAAATCGAAGTCGCAGAAAACTCCGTTTCCGACAACGTTGCCGCTCCTTCGGACAACGAAAAAGAAAGCAAAGACGACTAATCGCTAAGCCTTATAGCAAACAGATTTAAACGAACTAAAAATGCAACCTAAGTATATTAGGTTGCATTTTTTATTATGTTTCGTAGGCTGCATTTTATTAAATCGTAAAACTTACCATTCGTTGTATTCGTTTAAAAATTCGATAAGTGTTGCCGTTCTTGGCAAGCCGTAACTGTCCATATAAGGTTCAAACACAACTCTGCCCGTGCCTTTTTCACGTATGCCGCCTTGCTCGGTGTAATATTTTTCGTTATTATCCGAAATCTCTACGTGTCCTAAGTGATAACACTCGTAAAAAGCGGAATCGTCTATATACTCGACTGTCGACGGAACATACACAAATTGAAGCCTTGTACAACTTGAAAAAGCCTCTTTTTCTATGCGTTTAAGCCCTTTCGGAAAACCTAAATCGATTCCCAAAGTTTTACACTCGTCAAAAGCTCGTTCGCATATCGTTTCAAGCGCTTCGGGAAATTTTGAAAAGTATAAACAGTAACAATATGAAAACGCCCCCTCCTCGATAGTCTTTATCGTGGACGGCATATCCGCTTCTTCCAATTCATAGCAATCGGAAAAGAAATACATAGGGATAGTTTCGATATTTTGCGGAAGCGTAGCGGTTACAAGCGTTTGGCAACAGTCAAACACACTACTGCCTAAACTGTCAACCTCTTTCGGCAATACGGCGGTTTTCAAGTTCATGCAATATCTGAACGCGCCGCTTCCTATCTCTCTTACGCTTTCGGGAACAGTTACGTTTTCAATCAGTTCGCAACTTTCAAATGCGCTGTCGCCGATTTTTTTAAGTCCTAACGGCAAATCGACGCTTTTAAGCGCAAAACAATTTATAAAGGCACCTTTGTTTAACCTCATTAGAACACATATACGCCAATGCCAAAAGTAAAAACTTGACACAAGCCATATAGCAAA
>CAKQUX010000006.1 GCA_934277645.1 uncultured Clostridia bacterium
TGGAGCGGGTGATGGGAATCGGACCCACGCGGCCAGCTTGGAAGGCTGGAATTCTACCATTGAACTACACCCGCATATTCAGATTAACGCTTAAAGATAGTATCATAATCCAAAAAATAAGTCAACGATTTTTAAGCGATTTTAACGATTTTTGCAATAATATTTTTTTTGTCGATAACGACGTAGCAATAGGACCTTTCGCCCAAATAAGAGTAAGACATACTTCCGCCGTTTATGAGCGTTATATTTCCGTCAGTCGTTATATCGGCGCAGTGGGTATGTCCGTAAAGAACTAAATCCGCTCCGACTTCCTTTGCTTTATATTCGAGATTCAAAAGTCCCGATTTAACTTTATACAGGTGTCCGTGAGTTGCAAAGACTTTGACGTCTTCGACTGTAAATTCAATTTCGTCAGGTAGGGATATGCCGTCGCAGTTTCCTCGAACGGCGTAAAAGTTAGGACGGTCTAAATAGTTAGTCAGTCCTTCGATGCCGTCGCCGCAAAACACGACGAAATCGGCTTCGTCCAAAACTTGTTTGAAACTTTCGCTAAGCGGCGTGTTGTGGGAATCGGAAAACAAAACGAGAGTTTTCATAAAAGTGAAAGCAGCTCCTTTATGGCTTTTGCACGGTGGCTGACTTTGTTTTTAATTTCGCCGTCCGCTTCGGCAAACGTAACGCCGAGTTCGTCACTCAAAAAGAGCGGGTCGTATCCAAAGCCTTTATCGCCTTTCGGGCTTTCCAAAAGCGTGCCATAGGCTCTGCCTTCCGCCGAGACGTATTTGCCGTCAGGATAGTACAGAACAAGCGAAGCGACGAAATATGCCTTGCGGTTTGTCTTGCCTTTCATATCTTCGACGATTTTCATATTGTTGTTTTGCCAATTGCAATCTTCACCTGCATAGCGCGCGGAATAAATCCCCGGAGCGCCGCCTAACGCTTCGACGCAAAGTCCGCTGTCATCGCCAAGCGCGGGAAGTCCCGAAAGCTCCGCAATCGTTTTTGCCTTTATGAGCGCGTTTTCAAAAAAACTGTTTCCCGTTTCTTCAATCTCGACGTTTATGCCTTTGTCGCTAAGTCCGTAAACGTGGTCGAATTTTCCCGAAAGCATTTCGCGGAATTCTTTAAGTTTTCCTTTGTTGTTCGTTGCGATAATCAAATCCATATTTCACCGAATGAGTATTTAATGATATGAGTTTTATAAATTTAGTTTAATATTTTATCGTTGTTCTTTCAAGTGTTTTGCACCTTTAATTTTAGGAAATTTCGACAGCGAAATCAAACTGTTTGTGAACGGATACAAAATTACTACGCTGAGCAGATTGAAGATAAGGTGCATCATACTAAGAGCGATTTGCGGTTTTTGAAACGCTTTGCTTAAAAGCGACGCATAACCGAGCCCGAAAAGGTTAAGCACGTTTGACGCTATCATAAAAATTATTACGCCGATTAAATTGAAAATAAGGTTAAATCGACTGCTGACTTTTGCATTTTCGCTTGTTCCTGCGCCTGCAATCAAGGCAACCGACGAACTTCCTATATTGCTGCCGAACGTCAACATAATGGCTTGATTAAGGTTTATAACGCCCATAGGCAGCGCGGCGATAATTATTCCCGTCAAGCCGCTCGAACTTTGCATAACCGCAGTCAAAGCCGCCCCGACCGCAATAAGTAAGTAGTCGTTTGTCAGGTTTGACAAAAAGCCGACGATTTTTTCGTTTTGAGAAAAACTGCCCATTGCGTCGCTTATTAAAAACAACCCTACGAAAATAAGTCCGAAGCCTGCTGTCAAAAAGCCGATTTTTTTTGTCTTGTCTTTTTTGGCGCATACGGTTACCCCTGCACCTATAAGACTTATACTGCCGAAAACGATTTCAAAGTTTATTCCGCCGCCCGATAAAGTGCTTAGCGCTATTATTTGCGCCGTAACCGTCGTGCCGACGTTCGCGCCCATAACTATCGCCCCCGATTGTACAAGGCTTAAAATACCGCTGTCTACAAGGCACACGCTTATTGCGGTTACCGCGCCGCTACTTTGGCAAATCGCCGCCGCCGCCGTTCCTATTGCGAGGCAACCGAATTTTCCGCATTTCGGATTTTTGAACAGTTTGTCGAGCTTGTCGGTCATAAGGTCGCCTATGCCGCCGCTAAGCAGCTTTAACCCGATAATAAACGTACCGACGCCGCAAAAGAAAAGAAATACGGAATTTGCCATATACAAGATTATGACAAATTTTTTAGAAGTATTCGGTTTTTTGCGCCTTATCTATTTGAGCTTGATATAAAACTTAATACAATTTGCCGTGCTTAATATAACGTGTTAATATAATATAAATAATAATATATGTTAAAAACGAAATTAAATTTAAAAATTGTTACTATTTTTTAGGAAAAATAAATTTTCATATCGTAATATTAAACGGAAGAATCTACTTAGGAAACGTTATGGCAAAGGGTTTCGATACAAATTGGCTTGATGAGTTGAAATATAAGAACGACATAGTCGAAGTCATATCACGTTACATACCGTTACAAAAGAAAGGCAGTAAGTATTTCGGTTGCTGTCCTTTTCACCATGAAAAAACCGCTTCGTTCTGCGTAAATTCGGGCGAGCAGTTTTATCATTGTTTCGGATGCGGCGTTTCGGGTGACGTTATTAAATTTATCAGAGAGATGGAGAGCGTCGATTTTATGGACGCTTGCAAGATTCTTGCCGACAGAGTGGGAATGATTTTGCCCGATTTTCAGGGCGATGCCGAATACCAAAAAAACAAAGACGAAAAGACAAGACTTACGACGCTTATGCGAGAGGCGGCGAGATATTACTATTCCGTTTTGACGCACAAAGAGCGCGGACAAAAAGCAAGGGAATACCTGTTTAGCCGCGGCATAAACGAGGAGTTTATGAAGCAATACGGCTTCGGATTGTCCGACAGTGACAGGGGCGTCGTTTTATATTTAAAACAGAAAGGTTACACCGAAAACGAAATGCGCGATTGCGGCTTGATTGAGGGCGAACGCAATCCTATCGACGCGTTTCGCGGAAGAATTATAGTCCCTATATTCAATTCTATGGGAAAGGTTGTCGCTTTCGGCGGAAGAATATATAACGGTGAAGCCGCAAGGGCAAAGTACAAAAACAGCACCAACACCAAAATATTCGACAAGGGCAGGACTATTTACGGCGCAAATTTCGTTAAGGAGTTTAAGCAAAAAAATGCGCTAAGCGACGTGATTTTGGTTGAAGGATATATGGACGTAATCGCGCTCGGTTCGCACGGAATTCCGAATGCGGTTGCGGGAATGGGAACGGCGCTCACCGAGGGGCAGGCAAGAGAGTTGACGAGATTGTCGAAAAACATTTACGTTTGCTACGACGGCGACGAGGCAGGCAGAAAAGCCACTTTGAGAAATATCGACGTTCTTATCAAGCAAGGCGCAGAGCTTAGCGTTGTGTCTCTTCCGGACGGTTACGACCCTGACGATATGATGCGAAAGGAAAGCGTAGGCGCATTTCAAAAACTGCTTGCCGAAGCGATACCTGCAATCGATTATAAGCTCAAAGTAATCGAGGAAGCAAACGACTTACGGTCGCACAACGGCAAAGCAAAATTTATGCAAAGCGCGGTTGAAGTGTTAAACAGTATTCCCGACCTTGCCGAGCGCGCCGTTTATGTAGACGTCGTGTCGAAAAAAACGGGAATAGCACACGGAGAAATCGAAAAACAAATAAAGGAAATACCGGAAGAAAAGCCGCAAATTTCCGTTTTGAGTTCCGCATTGAAAGCGGACAAGGTTCAGATGAAGGCGGCAAGATTTGCACTTAACGCAATAATCACGAACAAAAAATACGCCAAACTGTCGGACCTTAAAAGAGATTGGCTTCCGGATGCGACTCAAATCGAAATTTACGATTACGTCAAAATGAAAAGCGAACTCGGCGAAAAGGTAGCGGCAGGAATGTTATACGGCAACGTTTCCGAAACGCCGGAACTCGACGCAGTTATTAATAATTATGAAGAAATAAGCGGCTTGGGGCTTGAAGAGAAGTACTATGTCGATTGTCTTATAAAACTCGCCGACAGTTATTACGGCGAAGAAATCGAACGACTCACCAAAGAGTTCGAAGACGAAACGGACAGCGGCAAGAAAACCGAACTGCTTAAAAGAATATCGCAAATACAAACAAAACTCAGGTCGCAGAATTTAGAGGACAAGTATTAGGAGAATATGCAAATGGAAAGAGAGCAATTATTGCAAATGGAGATTGAAAAAATCGCCAAACTCGGAAAAGCAAACGGTTCGATAACCGAAGACGAGGTTATGTCGAAACTCGAACACTTAAAAGCTACTCCCGAAGATATGGAAGTCGTTTTCAACGCTCTTAACGAACAAGGCGTAGTCGTCAAAGAAATGCCGAAAAACGAAGAAATCGACAAGATTATGGAAGGCAGTTCGGACGACAGCGTAAAAATGTATCTTAAAGATATTGGTAAAGTTCCGCTTTTAACGCCTGAAAGAGAAGTCGAACTTGCAAAGCGTATGGAGCAAGGCGACGAAGAAGCAAAAGCTATTTTGTCGGAGGCAAACTTGCGTCTTGTCGTTTCGATTGCGAAGCGTTACGTCGGAAGGGGAATGCAGTTTTTGGATTTGATTCAAGAAGGCAATCTCGGTCTTATGAAAGCGGTCGAAAAGTTCGACTATACGAAAGGCTTTAAGTTTTCTACCTACGCGACGTGGTGGATAAGACAAGCGATAACAAGAGCTATCGCCGACCAAGCGAGAACTATTCGTATTCCGGTACACATGGTTGAAACAATCAACAAACAAGTCAGAGCTACTCGTCAACTTCTTCAAAAACTCGGACGCGAACCGCTTCCTGAAGAAATTGCGGAATATCTCGGCACAAGCGTTGAGAGAGTGCGTGAAATTCAAAAGATAGCGCAAGACCCTGTGTCGCTCGAAACTCCTATCGGTGAAGAAGAAGACAGCCATCTTGGCGACTTTATCGAAGACAATACGGCTCAATCTCCTGCGGACGTTGCCGAAAGCAATATGCTTAAAGAACAACTTATTCAGGTTTTGAATACTTTGACTCCGCGTGAAGAAAAGGTTTTAAGACTTCGTTACGGTCTTGACGACAGCCATCCGAGAACCCTTGAAGAAGTCGGAAAGGAATTTAACGTCACCCGTGAAAGAATAAGACAAATCGAAGCAAAGGCGCTTAGAAAACTTCGTCATCCTAACAGACTTAAAAGACTTAAAGATTTCGAATGATTAAGCTAAGCGAAAGATTGAACGAGATTTTCTGCCACGTCGAAAATTGCGATAGCGTTGCGGACGTCGGAGCGGACCACGGCAAGGTGGCGGTTAAATGCGCTCTTTGCGGCAAAAGGGTCGTTGCAACCGATATAAGCGCACAAAGTCTGTCAAAGACGAAAGAGCTGGCAGAAAGCTACGGCGTGGACGTTAAAACCGTTGTGTGCGACGGACTCGGATTAGTACATAGCGGCGAAGTCGAAGCCGTGATAATCGCGGGACTCGGCGGAATCGAAATTGCCAAGATTTTGAATGACGCATTTAGCGATAGAAAGCGTTTTAAAAAATACGTATTGTCGCCAAACACCGACGCAAAAGTCGTAAGGCAAGCGTTGATTGAAAACGAAATCGGAATAGAGCGCGATTATACGATTTCGGATATGGGAAAGTTTTATCCTATTATTGTCGGCGGCGGAAGTTATAAACCGCGTGACGAGTTCGAAATAGAATTCGGCATCGAATATAAGACCGACGAAACGACTAAGGCGGCTATGGAAAGCGAGTATGAACGTTTAAAACCGTTTAAGGACAAACTGAGCGACGAAACAAAATCGAGATTCGGACTTTTGGAGAAGATTTATGAAACTTAGCGAATTAAACGACGTTATATATGAAGTTGCGCCTGCATCTCTTGCCGCAGACTATGACAATACCGGCATTATGCTCGGTGACCCTGACGCGGAAGTCAAGGGCGTTTTGACAACGCTCGACGCAACAGTCGACGCAGTTAAGGAATGCGAGAAACTCGGATATAACGTTTTGCTTACGCATCATCCTTTGTTCTTTAAGGACGTAAAAAGCATAACGCCTTGTAATAGAACGGGCAAAGTTGCGATAGAAGCGATAAAAAACGGAATTGCCGTTTTGTCGCATCACACAAACTTTGATAATTCGCCTGTCGGACTTAACGCATTGTTTGCCGAAATCGTCGGCGGAAAAAACGTAAATCTCACAAACGACGGCGCATTGTTTGAAACGTCGGCAACGCTTAAAGAACTCTCGAAGACGATTGCCGAAAAATTTGAAACCACCGTCAGAGTTGTCGGTGATTTGAACAAAAAAATCGAAAAAGCGTTCGTAATTACGGGCGCAGGCGGAAGAGACAGCGACGCCTTGCGTTTTGCGTCGGAAAATGCCGACGTGTTTATATCGGGCGAAATGAAACATAATTTTGCCTATGATTGCGGCGAGCTGGCTTTGATTGAAATATCGCATTATGCAAGCGAAAGAATATGCAATGCGGCGCTTAAAAGAATACTCGATAAACACGGCGTGAAAAGCGCAGCTTTTGACGTGCCGCCTTATATCGAAGTTTACGAAAAGTGACTATGAATCGTCGATTTGCTTTCATAGTCGCAATTAAATACGAAATAACCCTTTGGAGGTCATAAATGAAATTTGAAAAGATTTTACAATATCAAGAAGTCGACAAAAAACTTACGGCGATAGAGCAAGAGTTTTTTAAAAACGAAATTTGCGTAACTTTTGTAGGTATGCAAAACAAACTTAAACAAGCCGCCGTTAAACTTGATAAGGTAAAGACGGAAGCGGCAGAAGTCGCAAAAAGCGAAAAAACATACGTCAGCCGCATAGAAAAAGTTAAAAACGAACTTTCGGAACTTGACAAGGTCGTAGACGAAATAGAAGACTTGAACGAAGCCGAGCATTACGTCAAACTTATTACGAACCTTGCAAAAGAGCTTGAAAGCCTTGAAAAGGAACTTAGCAAAGACAAGACGAAAGCGGTCGAAGTCAACAAAGAATGGGCGGAAACGATGAAAGTCGGTCAAGATTGCACAAAGAAAATCAAGGCGATAAAAGCGCAATACGACGAACTTTTTAATAAAACCAAGGCAGACAGGGCGGTAGTCGAAAAAGAACTTAAAGCCATTCAAAAGGACATTCCTGCCGATATGCTCGAAAAATATATCGCCCTTAAAAAAGCGAAAAAACTTCCTGCATTTGTCGAATACGAAATGGGAAGCAAAATGTGCAGCGGTTGCCGAATGGAGCTTAGCCAAGACGTGGTGTCGAAGCTCAAAAACGCAGGCGATATGGCTGAGTGTTCCGATTGCGGAAGAATTTTGTTTATAAAAGATTAGTTTTAAGTTTTAGCGCAAAATGAACGCCACGCGTTCTAAAATGCCGACGGATAGCTTTCGGCAAACAATTACGGGGGTAATATGAAATACTGTTACAAAAACAAAAAGATAAGCAGTGAAAACGCATTATTGCAAAAAGGCGCAGGCTTTTCGATTGACGAAAAAGGTCAGGAGAAAATCGTAAGTTTAAACGGAATATGGGACTTTAAGTTTTACGAATCCGTTCTCGACTACGCCGAAGATACGAAATACGACAGCGAAATCAAAGTGCCGTCAAACTGGCAAATAGAAGGATTTGGAGTTCCGATTTACACCAACGTGCATTATCCGTACGCAATAGGAACAAATCCGCTTACTTTGCCTAAAATTAAAGATAAGCTCAATCCTTGCGGCGTCTATCATAGAAAATTCAGCATTGACAGCCTCGACAAAAACGTAGTGCTCAATTTCGCCGCAAACAGCTGCGCGGAAGTTTACGTCAACGGCAAATACGTCGGTTACAGCGACGACACGTTTGACTATCAACGCTACGATATAACCGACTTTTTGACGGTCGGTGAAAACGAAATCAAGATTATCGTCGTTCAATACAGCGTGGGCAGCTATTTAGAAGACCAAGATATGTGGAGATTGTCGGGCATCTATCGTGACGTTTTGCTTGAATTCAATTCTAAAACCCAAATCGAAGATATTTACGTCAGAAGCGAAATCGACAACGAGTTTAAAGGCGCAATCTTTAAGTTCGATTGCGAAATTTCGGCAAACAGAACGACTTTTGACGGCGGCAAGGTCGAATATAAATTGACCGATAGGGACGGAAAAGTCGTTTGTGAGAATACTGCCGACGTGACAAGACTCGATGACGGCGGGGCAACCTTCAAAACGCTTATGAGCAATCTCGAAAGCGTAAATCTGTGGTCGACTGAAAATCCTTATCTTTATACGCTTACGGTTTGCCTTTACGATAAAGACGGCAACACGGTCGACAAGCGAATTCTCGATTTCGGTTTCAGAAAAATCGAAGTTGTCAAAAAGACGGAAAACCATGACCCGCATATTTTGCTTAACGGAAAACCTTTGCTTATCCGCGGCGTAAACCGTCACGAGTTTCATCCTTTTTACGGTCACGCCGTTCCGACGGAACTTACCGAGAAAGACCTCGAACTTTGCTTGTTGAACAATATCGATAGCGTAAGAACCTGTCACTATCCAAATTCGAGAAACTTTTATAAACTTTGCGACAGAATGGGCATTATGGTTATGTGCGAAAACAATCTCGAAACGCACGGACTTGCTCGTTTTGTTCCGAGAAACAGTGCGTTCTGGACAAGAAAATGTTGCGCGAGAATGCAAAAAATGATTTATGCAAACCGCAATCACGCTTCAATTCTTTTCTGGTCGCTCGGAAACGAGTCGGGCAACGGCGGCGCTTTTGCGAAAATCAAAAAGGCAGGTCAGGGCGTCGATAATACTCGTCCGTTCCATTACGAATGCGATGCACACGCAAAAGTTACGGACATTTTGTCCGAAATGTACACGACCGAAGGCAGAATGGCGGAACTCGGACAAAATAAACTTCATACCCACTCAAGAGCACTTTGGCACATAACCGGTTATATGCTTATGCCGCATATGTACAAAAACAAGCCGTTCATTCAATGCGAATATGCGCACGCAATGGGCAACAGCCTTGGCAACTTTGTCGATTATTGGAACGATTTCAAAAAGTACGAAAGGCTTTGCGGCGGTTATATCTGGGATTTCGCCGACCAATCGATTGCGGTTAAACGCGCCGACGGCACGATAGAATGGCGTTACGGCGGCGATTTCGGCGATAAGCCTAACGACGGCAATTTCGCTTTCAACGGAATATTCAGAGCGGACAGAAGTCCTAATCCGTCACTTTACGAAGTCAAAAAGTGCTATCAAAAATTGCAATTTTCTTTGCTCGGTTCAAAGATTGAAATTAAAAACGAATTTTCGTTTACGAACGCAAACAAATACGGACTCAGACTTTGTTTGGTCAAAAACGGCGAAATAGTCGAAACGAAAGAAGTTTCTATGCCTTCTGTCGAACCGTTCAAGACGGGACAAATCGAAAATCCTTTCAAAGCCGACGAGGCGGACGTTTTTGTCAACTGTTACGCCTACCTTTTAAAGGACGACGGTGTTTTGAAAAAAGGTCACGTTATTGCCGAAGAACAACTCGTTCTCAATCCGTTTAAGGCGAATGAGTTTAAGCTCGACAAAAATCTTGCAAAACAAGATAAGGAATTTAGCGTTACGGGTGGCGGCGTAAAGGTCGTTGCAAGCAAAAAGGATGGCGTAAAACTTATCGCAAACGGCATTGACACGTCTATTGCTCCAAACTTTTGGAGAGCACCAACCGACAACGATTACGTGCCGCATATCGGTGATTTCCTTAAAAACTTTATCGGCGTATACTACTACAAAAGGGCGCAAAACAAAATGAAACTTAAAAGCGTAAAACTTGTAGACGGAGCATTGGTGCTTAAATATGCAATGCGTCATATATCGGCATTCAAAGTCACGATTTCGGGTTCAAATGACGGCGTAAGATTTACGCTTAACGTAACGAATCACGGCTTCGGACTTCCGAGATTCGGTTTCAGATTTAAACTCGACAAGAGCTTTGACGGCGTTGACTTTATCGGACGCGGAAAAGAGGAAAACTATTGCGACAGAAAAACATCGCAGTTTATCGGTCGTTATAGCGGAAAAGCCGAAGACTTCATTCACGGATATCTTTATCCGCAAGAAAACGGCAATCACTGTGACGTAAGACAACTCGAACTTTCGGACGGAAAGAACACGCTTAAAATTTCGGCGCTTAAAAAACCGTTTGAGTTTACGGCAAGCCCGTATAGCATCGAACAGCTTGAAAAGGCAAAGCACTTGCACGAACTTGAAAAAGAAGACACGCTCGACGTTTGTATCGACGGCGGTCAACGCGGCGTAGGCGGCGACGTTCCTGCATTTGCCTGCACGTTGCATAAGTATAAGCTCAACCACGGCAAACATTCGTTTGATTTTATGATAAGCTCGAAATAATAATTCGGAAACAATTCGGATTAAAACTAATTTAAAACCCGACTTTGCGGACTGCCAAAACTTTACGCAACGGTCGGGTTTTTATTTGAAAAATTTTACTGTTAAGTAAAAAGTTCATTGCCTTATTTAATGTAAAATTTAAAGTTTACTGTTCTGTCATTGTTAAATTTTAGTTCATTGTTTTACTGTTTTCTAAACATTACTGTCATTGCTTGTAAACGTGTCGCTATTATTTGTAACGGCGGCGTCACTGTATGTAACCGTGTTGTCATCACTGGCGATTTCGGCCTGACTATCGCTGTCGGCGTTTATAGCGGTGTCGTCATTGTTTATAACGGAGCTGTCATCGTTTATAGAGGCATCGTCATTGAGTGCGTCGTCGGTTTTGTCGCTAAGCGAGTCGGTTTTTTTGTTTTTGTCGTTGTTTTTGAAAAGATAGCAAAATCTGTAAAACAACACGGACATAACGGTTGACAACGTCCAGCCGATAGGCCAGCCGCTCCAAATTCCGTTTGAGCCGAGATACTTTGACAACACGAAAGCGAAAATAACTCTCAGTATTAGGTCGGCAAAAGTTCCTATCATAAACTTTATGATTTGGCTTGTGCCTCTTAAAATGCCGTCGCAAACGAGTTTTACGGCTATCATTATATAGAACGGAGAAACGATTCTAAGGAACATTTCGCCCGTGTACGACGCTTCTGCGCTCGGATTCGTAAGGAAAATTCCGACGAGATATTTTCCCGCAATCGAATAAAGCAATACGAGCGGAACGGCTATAATAAGGAACATTTTAAGTCCTGCCCAAAAACCTTGTTTGATGCGGTCGATTTTTTCCGCCCCCAAGTTTTGAGAGCTGTAATTCGAAATGCCGTTGCTCATAGACGCAAACGACGAAATCGCGATGTTGTTGAGTTTTATCGCGGCAGAGTAGCCTGCGATAACGCCCGTGCCGAACGAGTTGACAATACTTTGAATGATTATATTGCCAAATGAAATGGAACTTTGTTGCAAGATGCTTGGGATTGCGATAACGACAATGTCTTTGAAGATGCGTCCGCTGAAAGGCTTTGGTTTTTCTTCTGCCTTAATTTTCGCCAGACGCAGGAATACGAATACCATAGCGAGAACGCAGCTTATTCCTTGACAAATAAACGTTGCCCAAGCAACGCCCGCCACGCCCATTTTGAACACGGTGACGAAAAGCACGTCCATTCCGATGTTTGCGGTAGACGATGCGGCAAGGAATATGAAAGGCGTTTTGGAATCGCCGAGAGCGGAGAAAATACCCGTTGCGATGTTATAAAGCAATACGAAAGGAAGTCCCCAAACGTAAATGTCGAGATACAAGACCGAATCGGCAAGTATTTCGTCGGGGGTGTTTATGACTTTCAATATGAGTTTTGAACAGGTCAGTCCTATGGCCATAAGAACAACGCACAAAACGGCGGATGAAATCAACGTCGTGTAGACGGCGGTTTTCAGGTCGGTGTAATTTTTTGCACCGAACAGTCGCGATACGATGACCGAGCATCCTATATTGCACCCGAAAGCGAATGCCAAGAATATAAGGGTGATTTCGTAGCTGTTTCCGACTGCCGCAAGTGCGTTTTCGCCGATGAAAAGCCCCGCTACAAGGCTGTCTGCCAAATTGTAAAGTTGTTGAAATATTACGCTGCCCAAAAGCGGCAAGCAGAACTTCCATAAAACCGAAGCAGGCTTGCCGACCGTAAGGTCGACGTTCATCGATTTTTCTTTAGTCATATTTAAATTTTAGTCCTTTTGTTTTTGCAAATCAAGCAAAATCGAGGTGTAAAAAAAGTAAAACAATGACAATAATTTTTTGGTTTATGTCGCGCTGTCAGCTATGCAAACTGTTATCGTGAAATATTATGAATAATTAGAAATAATAGTGTAAATGCATAATCAAAATAAACGACTTAGCATAATTAGCATATTAGCATAAAAATAAATACATTACTTAACTAAAATTAAGTATTAAAAATAATGTGTAGAGTTTGAATAGCAAACGGCAATACGAAAAAAATGATTAAATAAGCATTCTTAATCCCGATAAAAAAATCGATAAAAATCAGTTTAAATTTTTAAAAAATACTTGACAGCTTAAAGGGGCGGTGATAGTATGTGTGTAATAAGAAAACCGTTGAAAAAGAGGAAGTAACTTAAATAAAGCTCCGATACAGAGAGCCGTCGATGATGAGAATACGGCACGGAAAGTTTAAGCGAATGGGCTTTTGAGGGCAAACCGAACCGAAAGGTAGGGGCGACGGGTACGCACCGTTACAGCGTCGGGATATGATAGTATCCAATGAGTGGGCGAAATTTTTTCGTCAAGCAGGGTGGCACCGCAGAGATTTCACACCTCTGTCCCGGCATAGGGATAGAGGTGTTTTTTATTGTCTAAACTAATTGTTAAGAACGGCTAAGCAATCGAGCAAAATAAGTTAAGTCACGGCGGCAAAAGAAGTTAGCGACGATTGCGTCTACCGAGATTTACGGTTGGGAAAGGACAATGAAATGCAAATAAATTTAAAAGGAGAAAAAAAATATGGCAGAACAAAAAATACCTTACAAAATTTATCTTGAAGAAAGCGAGATGCCTAAGGCATGGTATAACGTTCGTAGCGATATGAAAACAAAACCGGCTCCGCTTCTTAATCCGGCAACCGGCAAACCTATGACGGCAGAAGAGCTCGGACACGTTTTTTGCGACGAACTCGTAGCGCAAGAACTTAACAACGACGACAGATATATCGAAATACCCGAAGAGATAAGAGCGTTTTACAAAATGTATCGTCCGTCGCCTCTTGTCAGAGCGTATTGTCTTGAAGAAAAACTTAAAACGCCTGCCAAGATTTATTATAAATTTGAAGGCAACAACACGTCCGGAAGCCACAAGCTTAACAGTGCGATAGCTCAAGCGTATTACGCCAAAAAGCAAGGCTTGAAAGGCGTAACGACCGAAACTGGGGCAGGACAATGGGGCACGGCTCTTTCGATGGCTTGCGCATATTTGGGACTTGACTGCAAAGTCTATATGGTAAAGTGCAGTTATGAACAAAAACCGTTCCGTCGTGAAGTCATGAGAACTTACGGCGCATCGGTTACACCGTCACCGTCAGCCGAAACTGAAGTAGGAAGAAAAATTCTTGCCGAACATCCAAACACAAACGGAAGCCTCGGTTGCGCGATTTCGGAAGCTGTCGAAACTGCAACAAAACTTGACGGTTATCGCTACGTTTTGGGAAGCGTTTTAAACCAAGTATTGCTTCATCAATCGATAATCGGTCTCGAAACAAAAGCGGCTCTTGACAAATACGGCGTAAAACCTGACATTATCATCGGTTGCGCGGGAGGCGGTTCCAACCTTGGCGGACTTATTTCTCCGTTTATGGGCGAAAAACTCCGTGGCGAAGCTGACTATCGCTTTATTGCAGTTGAGCCTGCGTCTTGTCCGTCCTTTACTCGCGGCAAATATGCATACGATTTTTGCGATACGGGTGCTGTTTGTCCGCTCGCAAAAATGTATACTTTGGGTTCGCAATTTATTCCTTCAGCGAGCCACGCAGGCGGTCTTCGCTACCACGGAATGAGTTCGACGCTTTCCGAGCTTTATGACGAAGGACTTATGGAAGCTCGTTCGGTTAAACAAACGGAAGTTTTTGAAGCCGCCGAATACTTTGCAAGAGTCGAAGGTATTCTTCCTGCGCCGGAATCTAGTCACGCAATCAAAGTTGCAATGGACGAAGCAATCAAATGTCGCGAAACGGGCGAAGAAAAGACAATCGTGTTCGGACTTACGGGAACGGGTTATTTCGATATGGTTGCTTACGGCAAGTTCAATGACGGTCAAATGGGCGATTATATTCCGACCGATGCCGAAATCGAAGAATCACTCAAAAAATTGCCTAAAATCGGCTGAATGACGATTAAAGATGATATTAAATGAAATATTATTCGTTGATATGAAAAACGTGCGGCGCAATCAAGGCTTAGCGGAATAGACGTCGCAAAACGGCAAAAAATCAAACAAAAAAGGTGTCAAATTTGCTCAAATTATGCCTGAAAACAGGCGGCAAACGTTTGACACCTTTTTTTCGTTATGGTAAACTAATAGTCGAGCCGCACGGGAGTGGTTTTTTAAGTATGCACGGCATCACCTAAGCTCGGCGAGACTGGTTAGAGGAGGTAAACAAATGTACGCAATTATTGAAACAGGCGGCAAGCAATACAAGGTTGAAAAAGATATGCTCGTTAAGGTTGAAAAACTCAACGCTGAAGTCGGAGCAACTGTCGAACTCGACGCTTTGATGCTTGTTGACGACAAGGGTCAAGTCAAGACCGGAGCGAAAGTCGGCAAAGTTACGGCTACCGTAAACAAGCAAGACAAAGCAGCAAAAGTTTTGGTTTGTCACTACAAGTCAAAGAAGCAAATCAGAAAGCGTCAAGGTCATCGTCAACCTTATACAGAACTTAAAATAGTTTCTATCGGTTAATATGACTACGATTAGATTTTTTAAAAAAGACGATTTTATTACGGCTGTCGAATGTGAGGGACATACAGGCTATGACGTCGAAGGATATGACGTCGTTTGCGCCGCCCTTAGTTCTATCGTTCAGACGGCGGTCTTGGGACTTATGCAAATTGCTCAAATAAACGTTGAGTACAAAGTCCGCGAAAAAGACGGCTATTTGTTGGTCAAACTTCCTAAGGAGATGACCGAAGTCGAAAAACACGACAGCGACGTCATTTTAAAAACTCTGCTCTTAGGGGCGTCCGACCTCTATGAAGGCTTTTCGGACTATATCAATTTGGAGGTTAAAAACAATGTTCATTAAGATTCAATTGTTTGCTCATAAAAAAGGTGTCGGTTCATCGAGAAACGGTCGTGACAGCGCATCAAAAAGACTTGGTATCAAGCGCGCTGACGGTCAATTTGTTCTTGCCGGAAATATCTTAGTTCGTCAAAGAGGAACGAAATTCCACGCAGGCAACAACGTAGGTATCGGAAGCGATGACACTTTGTTTGCTTTGATTGACGGCGTCGTAAGATTCGAACGTTTCGGAAAAGATTCAAAGAAAGTGAGCGTTTACGAAAAAGAAGCAAAATAACGATTGCTTGAGCAAAACGGTTAAACAAATTTAAAAGAAATCACGACTAAGTCGTGATTTTTTTATATTATATTGATTTTAAATCGGAATTTACCAATTTTTTAGATTGTTTTATGTATGAAATGACATTTAAACCTATTTTATGTTTACATTATCTTTTAACTGAAGTTGTTACGAATAAAAAATTTAATAGTTAAAAGCTATAATGCGATTGTCTGACTTTGTCGAAATTTGTCTTGTTTTGTCGGATATGTTTCTTAAAACTATTTTTATGTTAGACTGATTTTAATAAATGAAAAAGGAGAGAACTATTATGAGAAGCACAATTGTAAATTTCAGAACTGTAACAATTTGCGTATTGGTTGTCTGTTTGTTGTTGACGGTGTTATTCGGCATTTTATTCAGCGAAATAGCGATCGCTTTTGCTGATGAAGCCCAGCCTACACTTGAAGAACTTGCAGAAAGCTATACGCGCTCAGATGAGTTTAGTTTTGGCGGTGAAACTAAAACTATTCAGGATTATAAGAATTCATTGACGAATTCGACTATCGGCTTATACGGAGTCAATAACAATTATAACTACGTAACAAATACATACACGATAACAGGAGATGACCCTATTGTAAACATAATTCCTAAGAATTATTTCTATACGGTAGGAAAACATTGCTATATCGGCGAGCAATACGGTTTTTTTGTCGATACCGTTGCAGAGACATATGGCAATAAGACGTCGGTTGTATTGCTGTTTGATATTACTCCTAACGTAGATTATCTAAACAACAACAGCAATATTCAATTTACCGTGCAGCCGTTGTTTGAAAGGCGATATACTTATGCGCTTGCGGGAAATAGTTCGTTGACGTTGTATACTCCTTCAGGAACGGCTCAAAGCGTTTTTTTGTCGTACAATATTTCTAACAATTACGTAGTTCCTACTTTCACGAAAGAAAATACCAGCATACTTTATAGAGAAAGCGAAATGTATTCAATCGGTGACGTGTGTTTTGCGTCGAATATGTTCAATATCAATAATTTCAATTTACAAGACGGTGTTGTTGCATATAAGCCTCAACAAGATAAAGGAGCTTTTTTCGTAAACGGCGACGCTTTTTACTCGGGAGCCATTATCAAAAGACCGACCACGGGAGAGAGCGTAGATTTCTTTATCGATGTTTTATACGGCTGGTGTTTGGACGCAATACCGGGAGCAGGGATAGTAGGCGACTTGTTCTCATTTACGACAGGCGACGCAGTTGAAATTGCGTCTTTCTTCACGCCTAAACACGAGCAAGTGGGGCATACGCCGAGCGGCAGCGATTTTCCTGCGACTCGTGACGAACAAATAACGAATTATGATAATTTGATTAAAACAGTATACTGCTTATGCAGAAACGACGAAGACAATACAACATATTTTTATTCGCCTGACCATTATGTAACAGGCAGCTTTAAAATTTCAAACACTTCGCCTAATGAGCCTGATTGGTACACGGCTTTGGAAAACCAGATTACTTTGAATATTTATAAAAGAAGTGACGGCACGTTGGTGAAAAAATCTTTGGGCAGCAGACATAGATACCGAATCGGACAACAACAAACCGAAGTCCTCGGCTTTGACATCGAAAAGCAGTATTATGTTTTGGCAGGAGAAGAACAAAACTTTGTCTTTACGCCACAATACACAGGATACTACAACGTCAATTTAAGTAACGGCGAAAACGTAACGACGCTATTAAACAATACGGTTGTTACCCAAGGCACAGAACTAAAACTTATTGCGGGTACGCAATATAATATTAAAATAAAGGCAAGCGAATCGGCTACTTCATACGGAAATATTTCCGTTTCGCCGAAAGTTTTGGACAATACTTCGCAGATATCGTTGGAGAGCGGTGAAGAACAAATAGTTAAATTGGGAATAATAGGCGCGACTATTAAAAATGCCGCTTTGACAAATTCAAACTGCAAGTTCTTATCGATAAAGAAAAGTTTAAACCAAGTTTTGGTCGATGACATTACGTTTACGACAGCGACGAACGAATTTGGCAATTTATTTACTTCAAATTCATATTATGCTGTATTGAAAAACTTTGCGGACAATGCCGTGACCACAAGTATTAGTTTCACCGACCCTACGACAATAAGTGACAATTCTATGGTTCACGTCACAACCGCGCCGAAATTTTATAAGTTTGTTGCGCCTGCCGCAAATTGCGCGATTGTATTTGAAGACGCCAAATTTAATAGTAGTGGGGTTAAAATATACAACAATCAGTTTGCGTTGCAAAGTTATTATGTAAAAGCAAACGGTTTAGTGTGCGTTTACGGTTTGGTTCAAAATGCGCAATATACTATTTGTGTGCGTGACAACGGGGACGGAACCCTTTCACAAAATGCGGTTTCGCTAAAGCAGTTTGATACGGATTATTCTTGGAGAGTCATCGAGTACTCCCCCGATGGGACTCAGAAAACTAGCACGTTGACAGGTTATAAATATTTACTAAAGCAAGGGTACAGTTTAAAATTGCAATTGTTGATTCATGGTGAAGTGTTTTGTGAAACATTTGAAGATGTAAACCCACCGAATTTAACTAATTTTGATTTTAACCCTAATACAAACATGGTATACGTTAAAAACGATGTGCTTTTATCGGGTGAGATATTTACTTTGGTTCCTACTCAGTATAATTCTAGTTTGTTTGGTTCAATAAAACAATTTCACGTTTACCCGACTGTTGCGGCTCTACCGAGTGTTACGATAAACAGCGCAAATAATAACTTTTATAGCGTAACAATCGGCAATATAAATGTCGATTTCAATGCTACGGTTGTTTTATATAAATATGTACCATATTTTGACGACGTATTAGACGAAGGTAGCGTATTGATAAAGAACAACAACAGTTATACAGTGAAAAGTAACTTTGCTACAAAATTTCCTGTATATAGAATTGTCGTTTCAGATATAAAAAGCGCAGGCAAGGACAAAACATTTGTGTATTATGATGCCAACTTTAATGAAGTGTCGAAATTTAGCGTTACGGTAGAAACGGAAAACTATTTGTTCGACGGTGGGGACGGTTCAAGTTCAAATCCGTATTTAATAAGAACTGCAACTAGTTTAGCAAACATTAAATTTATGGATAATTATCCAAACGCATATTATCTGCAAACCGCGACGATAAATATGAGTGCAGAATATTCGGTTAATCCGTTGAAAGATACGACGTTCAAAGGCGTGTACAACGGAAACAAAAAGTTTATCAGTGTGCAATATGAAACGAATGGACAGCACTTGGGCGGTTTGTTTGATATCAATCAAGGCACAATTAAAAACACGTATGTTTTCATACATTTGTTAAAGAGCACGTCAACAAAAGCAGTTGTGGGTGGTCTTGTCGCAGTCAACGAAGGAATACTTGCCGATTGTAAGGCTTTGATAACAGCGACGAATACAGACCAAATAGTTGCAACTGCTCAAAAAGAGTCGGGGTGCGCAATCGGTGGTTTTGCCGGCATTAACGAATCGAGCGGTAAAATCAGAAACTGCTGGGCAACGCTGAAAATAAACGGAAAAATCAATATCGGCGGTATAGCAGGGATAAACAAGGGACAAATAACAAAATGCACGTACAACGAAACGCTTACGATGGAAATAACTGCCGCAACGTATGTATTCGGCTATAACTCGGTAGGCTTTATTGCCGGCAGAAATACCTCAACGGGAACAATAAGCGGAAGCACGATTTACAGCGCGCATATAGTAGCCGGAACGATCGGCTTTTTAATGGGCGCGATAGGAAAAGTAGCCGGAGTGTACGAAAACACAAGCGGTGTCGCAATCGACAACAGATACAACACGACTAACTGCAGCATTGAGAGAAGTAGTAGCTTTATTTCAATCAACTCTACAGGCGCAACGGATTATAGCGACTAGGATAAAAAATTGACTTATTTCCCAGAAAATGGTATATTGAAATAGAGGGGGGAGCTTATGCTAAGCTCCTATGAAAAAACGGGAGGAATTAGGTTATGAAAAAATCATTTAAAGCATTAAGTCTGGTCTTATGTATGTTGCTTTGTTTGTGCGCAATAGTTATACTTGCTGCATGCGATAATGGTGACGGCGATGCAAAAGACGCAGATGATAAGTATAACGACGAATATGCAAAGTACAATTGGGTCTGCGCGACGGACAATACGGTTCGCGAAGAAAAATTCGACGATGCAGGCGAGCATTATTTAACAGGAGTGCTATATTGGGACACAAGATATAAGCAACAGGTTATGCCTGCGCAGTATATTTCAAAAGCAACGCTTTCCGATAAAGACAAAAGTGAATACGGCGACAGAAATATCAGAGAATTTTTTGAATGGTATTATGAAAACGAAAACGATGATGCGGGCGGCTATGTTTATATGTTTGAAAATAGATATGGTTGGAGCTGGCCATATGAGTTTTCCAAAAACATAAAGGGGCTCTATGCGCATAGCTCGCACGGTTATGAAAAAATAGCCGGTTCAATCAACAAAAACGATAAATTCGAAGTAAGAGATTTGGTAGAGTGGTATCGCATTTTTGTAATGACCGATTTTGACGATAACAAACCTTTGCGTTTATGGTCTACTTATTGCGGAGAAAATTTTGGAATTGCGGAAGATAACAAGGCGGTGCATCTCGAAGCAAAACAAACAAAACTTGTTACGATTGACGTTCCTGAAGATATCTACGGGAGTATCGTTTCGACAGCACCTGTTACAGTAACAAGGAAAGACGGACGGACGTTAAACTTCGCAAATTCCGGGAAATTGAGTTTTGGTTTCAATTTATATGAAAAAGGGAAACATGTTTTTAAGGTTTACAATGAAGCCGAAACCGCAATAGATTTTTCACTTGAAATTCAGGTGCCGAAATCGATTAGCCTCGGAGACGTTGTAGGCGAAGTGTCTCACGAATGGTACAGTTTTACTATTCCGCCGAAGACTAAATTGGCTAATGACGGTTTGAACAATTCATACGTTATAAGTTATATTATGGACGGCAAATTCGTAAATAACAGCGAATGCGTATTTGAAAATGATAGCGAGCAAAGTAAAGATATGTTTATTTGCATATCTTGCAAAAATACGTTTAGTTTGGTTGAGTTTCCGATACAATTAGGATATAAGATAAACGGCGTTTGGGGGTTGCAAGAAAAAATTTTTGTCGGCGAAAAGAATACGATAGGTTTTTATTGCGACAACGAACTTATAAACGATTGCTACACAAAAATTCGCTTGGATTTTTTTGAAGAAGAACAGGCGGCAAATTACGATAAATTTTTTGATGTGTCCGGCGATATTATAAAAACGGAGATTACAAGAACTATTGTGGCCATTGACGTGAAAGGCGAGTTTACTTTGACGGCAAAAAGCAGTGGCGATTTTTCGCGCATTCCGGATGTAACGTTGTTTCCTTATGAAAATAATGGAAGCACTTCAATTAACGGTTTGGATTTGGCAAAAAAGCTGTTTGCGGATAAAGGGGTTTCGACCGAAATTGAATCCGGCTCTTCACTCGAATACAAGTTAGAGGGTGCCTGCCGATGGTCAATTATTCATTTAGATATCGATGTAAGCGTTTACGAAAAGTTTAAATTTGAAGGCTTTTCGGATGATGTCGGCATTGGTTATTCTTTTAGCATTTCTGAAGAAGAATATGCAAAGTTGCTCTCAGACAAATCAAGTTTTGAAAGTGACGTTGCAGATGGATATGCAATATCGAACAACGGCGTGTATATTGCTGACGAATTGTCATACAAAATTGAAAAAACCGTTTCGGACGGAAAAGTTACTATCGTAAAATATTTGCTTAAGTATAACGGGAAACATAGAGCCGCATTCGACGGAATTACTTCATTCGAGCTAAAAACGTCTGCATATTGTGACCCTGATAATTTCCTGCTACAAAGCAGAATTGATTATTCCGTGACTCTCGATTTGTCAAACGATGCAAATTGGCAAGCATTCGTATCGAGAAACATACAATAACGATATTATCGCACTTATAGGTAAATACAAGAAAAGAGCACAAAGAAATCACGACTTCGGTCGTGATTTTTTTCGTCCAAGGTATTAGCGGTCACAAGTGTAATTTAAAAATTTTATTTTAAAAATACTTTATTTAATTTGATTCCAATTTGTTTTGTAGATTATAAAAACGGTCTAAATGTTTGTAGCAATATCTTTGTGATATTAAAGTTTTGCAGATGCGTTGTGAAAGGTATTTACAAAGGCGTTGCAAAGTTTCCGTATTGCATTTTATGCAAAAAAATGTTATACTTATATAAAATTTGGAATAACCGAATTTTAAAAGAATGGCGGAGGAAATGAATATGAAGAAAACGGGGAAATTGGCGGCATTTGTTTTATGTTGCTTGTTAATCATAAGTGCGGTTGTTATGCTCACAGCATGCGGAAAAAATGACACTGAAATTGACAATTCAAAATATAATTGGGTCTGCTCGGAAGTGAAGAACGGTGAGACGATAATCTATGATAGAGGGACACGTATTAGCAATATTTCGTATGCGAGAGATTTTGAAATGTCGGCGGTTGCGCAGTTTATAGACAAAAAAACGTTGAATGCAAATGACGGCTATGGGGATAAGGCAACAAGAAGTTATTTTAAATATGTATATTCCAATGGTTTGGACGTTCAAGGATACGTATACGTGTTTCCGAATATATCGTTGCGATACGACAAGCCTGACGAAATCGTGTCTTGCAGTTTTTCAAAAAAATTAAAAGCGGCGTATTTTACTTGCCAAACAGACTTTAATTTTGACGATTTTAATAAACTTGATATTGCATCCGACGGAAAAAGTTTGAATTTTAGCGAATCGGGAATCAATAATTTTACACTTTTCGCAATTTGTGATTTTTCCGACAACAAACCGCTTGTAGCAAAGTTTAATCAATTACCTTGGGAAAAAGCGAACGGCAATGAAAGTATTCATTTGGAAGCACAGCAAACCAAAATTGTAACCTTAAACGTTGCTGCAAGTATTCACGCGTATTTCGGCGCAAGCAAACCTGTAACCGTTACGCATTTATACGGTGATGAATCGACACATGCGGCTGAAACTGTTTTTTATAAGTACAAGTTTAGTGTTGACCCGACAAAACCTTTCGCAACGGGTTTTGATTATTACGAAAAAGGTGAAAATACATTTTTAATTACAAACAATTCAAATGAAGCGATAAACTTTGACATAACTTTGCAATCTCCGCCTGAAATTAGAATCGGCGAAACAGTCGATATTGAAGAAGGGACTCCAAACGTTTGGTATAGATTTACCATTCCGAGCGGAAAGACTTATTATAATAATTCGTCTAACACCGTAATCAATAAGTATATAGACAGCGGACGTTATTGTATGGGCGGTCAGAGAGTTATGCTGACAAACGAAACTGAAAGCGATAAGCAAATTTTGATAAACGTATCGTTCAACAAAAACATTTTTGATTTGTGCGAAGTTCCTGTTGCTGTCGGGTACAAAGGCAACGGCGAATGGTTAGGTTGGGATTTTGAACTTAAAGTCGGCGTGCTGACAGATATCGGTTTCTACGTCGGTAAAAACGAAGTCTTGGATACTTTTACAAGTATCGTCATAAAAGACGGGGTTAATAAGAATAATTATGTGAACATTGTCGGAGATATAGTGTCTAACACTACCAAAGGCGATGATGTCGTAGTACACGTTCGCGGTGCGTTTACGATGCAGACGACAGATAATGTCGGTTCGGATTCGGTTGATATAAGAGTTAGCGCCATAGAATCAGACGGTACGGTGTTGGGACGCGTGTCGGGTGTAAAAACATTGCTAACGAAATACGGATATGGCGACGGAATAGATGAAGGGTCGGAATTTCCTTATGGAGACTATTTGTATACGTCGGGCGAAATTTATGAAGACAGCAGCGTTTATGACAATTTGAAGTTTAACGCCATTTATGACGAAATAGGAATCGGCGTGGAGTGCAAACTAACTGTCGAAGAATATAAAAAGTTGTATACCGATTTTGCCAAAAGCGAATTGGAAGATAACGTTTTTGAGGCGCTTGCTTTTGCCGATACAGGATTTGTTATCGAAAACGACAGAGACTATCCGGAGGACAAAGTCGTATTGAGCGAATCGAACGGAACGGTTTCGTTGAAAAAGTATTTCGTCAGGTATAACCGTGGCAAGCAAAATGCATTATATGGCATTAGCAGTTTTAAAATTGTTTGTATAGTAACTCTTTATAGTGCCGAAACGAGCGTTGGCTTTTGCCACAAAAACACAGTTCGTTATTATTCCGTAACTCTCGATTTGTCAAACGATGCAAATTGGCAAGCATTCGTATCGAGAAACATACAATAACGATATTATCGCACTTATAGGTAGATACAAATAAGAACACAAAAAATCACGGCTTAGTCGTGATTTTTTTCGTCCAAGGGGTTGGCGGTGTTTTTAACAAAATCGCAGTAATGCCGAAGCGGAAACTTAAAAAAAGCGAGCGAAAAATGCAAAAGCTAAACGAACGTCGTTGATAGGAATTATTAAACAGATTTACATATAACAAGCTGAAACGAAATGCGGAAACTCAGAAGCGAATAACGGCGAGAACAAAAAAGATAAAGCGAACAAAGCAAAGAGCAAGCTAAAAAACAACGATAAGCAAAACTGCATAACGGACAAATCGAAAACAAAACTTTAAAACCCAAAAATAAATGGCGATGAAAAAGGTAGAGCCGAAATGCGTATTATTGTAAAATGATTAGCTAATATTTAATTTGTTGTAAAAAAATTATTAGTGTGCTAAAATCATTGAGATATGAGAAAAGTTAAAAAAGTTTATTCTTTATTTAAAAGATATACGGGGTCGGCGATTTTGTCACCGCTTTGCAAGCTCATAGAAGCATTGCTCGAACTTTTAATTCCTTTGATAGTCGCAAAGATTATCGACGTGGGAATTCCGAGCGGCGATACGGGTTATATCGTAAAAATGATTCTCCTTATGGCAGGGCTTGGCGTACTCGGGCTTGCGTTTTCGCTTACGGGGCAGTTGTTCTCCGCTAAGGCGGCGACGGGATATGCCTCGTCATTGCGTTTCGAGCTTTACAAAAAGACTATAAATTTGCCGTTTTTTGAAACAGACAAGCAAGGAATTCCTACTTTAATCACAAGGCTTACAAGCGATTGCAATCAAGTTCAAACAGGCGTCAATATGGTGTTGCGACTTTTACTTCGTTCGCCTTTTGTCGTTTTTGGCGCATTTGCTATGGCGGCAGTTATAAACCTTAAACTTTCGCTTATAGTTTTGGCGGCTATTGCGGTTTTGTTTGTCATAGTCCTTGCAATTTCACTTTCGTCACTTCCTAAGTACCATAAAAATCAGGTTTTGCTTGACGGTGTTTCGGAATCTACTCGTGAAAATTTGTCGGGCGTAAGAGTAATAAGGGCATTTTGCGCGGAAGACCGATTTGAGTCCGAATTTAAAGAAAAGACCGAAAAACTTTATAAGGGTCAACTTGTCGTAGCGAGAATATCGTCGCTGCTCAATCCGTTCACTTATTTTATTGTCAACCTTGCAATAGTTTTAATTTTGTATTTCGGCGGACTTAAAGTAAACAGCGGAAGTTTGTCGCAGGGCGAAGTTATCGCGCTTTATCAATACGTTTTGCAAATTTTGGTCGAACTTATTAAACTTGCAAATCTTATCATTCTGATGCCTAAAAGCGTTGCTTGTTTAAAACGCTTGTCCGAAATTTTGGAAAACGAATCGCATTATGAAATCGCTGGCAATTCAAGCGGCTCGGAAGGTTTGACGGCAGAAACGAAAGACGGCGGCGCTCAAACGGATTTAACAGATAAAAACGAAAACGTTCCAGCTGTTAAATTCGACCACGTTTCTATGAAATATTACAGCGGCGGCGAAAATGCGATAAACGATTTCAGTTTGTCGGTCGGACGCGGCGAGACTATCGGAATTATCGGCGGCACGGGTAGCGGAAAAAGCACTCTCGTTTCGCTTATGCCACGCTTTTACGACGTCACGGAAGGGACTCTTGAAATTGACGGCAAAAACGTAAACAGCTATCAAATCGACGAGCTTCGCGGCAAGTTCGGATACGTTTTGCAAAAGTCGGAATTGTTTGCAGGCACGGTCAGAGAAAATATGCAATACGGCAAAGCCGACGCCACCGACGAAGAAATTTACGAGGCGCTGAAAGACTCGCAAGCAAAAGAAGTCATCGATAAAAAAGATGGCGGTCTTGACTATATGGTCGAACAAAAGGGTGCAAACTTTTCGGGCGGTCAAAAACAAAGGCTTGCAATAGCAAGAGCGCTTGTCAGAAAACCCGAAATTTTGGTGCTTGACGACAGTTCGTCCGCGCTTGATTACGCAACGGAAGCAAAACTGAGAAAAGCGCTCAGAAAACTGCCATATAAGCCTACGACGTTCGTCATTTCGCAACGAATAGGAATGGTGCGTCACGCCGACAAAATCATCGTGCTCGATAACGGCAAAGCGGTAGGCGTCGGCACGCACGAAGAACTTTTAAAGACGTGTCTGCTATACGGCGAAATTTGCAAATTGCAAGGCGTGGGAGGTGCGAAAAATGCGTAAAATCTCACTTAAAAATTTAAAGCCGTATTTAAAAGGCGACGGATTGATTTTTTCCGTTATGATTTTTGCATCGATTTGCGCAGCGGCACTGTCACTTGTAATTCCCGTATTTTTCGGTTATGCGGTTGACAGCCTTATAGGCAAAGGGAAAGTCGATTTTGACGCTCTTATACAAAATCTTATATATGCAATCGCTTTAACGGGAGGAATGTGCTTTTCCGAATGGCTCAAACAAATTTTAAGCGCAAAAATAGTCAGCCGACTTAGCAAAAAACTTCGTGACGAAGCTGTAACCAAACTTCAAACTCTGCCGCTAAACTATCTTGATACTCACCAAACGGGCGAGACTATGGGCATTATTGTCGGCGACGTCGAACAGGTGTCCGACGGTCTTCTTATGGGACTTAATCAGCTCATTTCGGGAGTTTTGACGGTTATCGGCGTGCTTATAATCTTGTTTATCGTAAACTGGATTTTGGCGCTGGTCGTTCTTTGCCTTACGCCGATTTCGCTTCTTATAGCAAGATTTATCTCGAAGCACACTTATACCTATTTTAAGTCGCAATCGAAAGTCAGAAACGAGCAGGCAGGTTTGCTCGACGAAATGATAGGCGCAGTCAAAACCGTACAGGCATACGGCTATGAAGAGCGTTCGATAGAGAGATTTAAAAAGATTAACAAGGAATATGAAAAAACGTCATTTAAAGCGACTTTTTTCTCGTCGCTGACAAACCCTACGACAAGATTTGTCAACGCATTGGTTTATGCGGCTGTCGCTTTGGTTTCTGCTTTCGTTTGTATGGGAATGATAAACGGCGTAACTCTTTCAATCGGTATGTTCTCGGCGGTTTTAAGCTACGTAAATCAGTATACGAAGCCGTTCAACGAAATTACGGCGGTTATCACCGAACTGCAAAATTCGGTTGCCTGCCTTGAAAGAGTGACGAATTTGCTTGACGAAAAGTCCGAAAAACCTGACGACGTCGACGCTGTAACGCTTGGCGAAGCAAAAGGTCAAATCGAAATAGATCACGTCTATTTTTCGTACGTTCCGTCGCGTCCGCTCATCGAAGATTTCAATTTGAAGGTCGAAAACGGAAAACGCATTGCTATCGTAGGACCTACAGGTTGCGGAAAAACGACCTTGATAAACTTGCTTATGCGTTTTTACGACGTGTGTGACGGCAAAATTATGGTTGACGGAATTCCGACGGACAAACTTACAAGAGAATCTTTAAGAGAGAACTTCGGAATGGTGTTGCAAGAAAGCTATATAATGGAAGGAACGGTTTATGAGAACGTCAAACTCGGCAAACCCGACGCGACGCTCGAAGAGGTAAAGCAGGCGTGTATACTTTGCGGCGCAGACGGCTTTATAAGCCGAATGGAAAACGGTTACGACACGCTTTTGAAAGAGTCGGGCAACCTGTCGCAAGGCGAAAGACAGCTGCTTTGTATAGCAAGAGTTATGTTGACGAAACCGCCTATGTTAATTTTAGACGAAGCTACGTCGTCGGTAGACGCTTTGACCGAAGCGAAAATTTCGAGTGCGTTTGAAAAACTTATGGAGGGCAAAACGAGCTTTATCGTAGCTCATAGGTTGTCGACTATTCAGAGTGCAGACACGATTTTGGTTATGAAAGACGGCAACGTTATCGAACAGGGAAGCCACGTCGAATTGCTTAAAAAGGGCGGATACTACAACGAACTTTATAACAGCCAGTTCGATACGTCGCTTGCGTAATTTTTTGTGTAAAAGTTAATTACTTTGCTAAAACGATTATTGTGGCGGCTTGTAATTTGCAAAAATCGAATAATTCTTTATGATAACGGTTAAAATTTTTTAGCCGTTATTTTTATGGAAAAATTAGTAAACGAAATTGCTATATTGTGTGTAAAATCGATTTTTGATATTTACACCTTAAAACGATTTTGCTAAAATGTGCGTGTTGTAGGAGGCAGATGCAGATATGGATAGCTTTAAAAGTTTTATGAAGAGAATCAAATGGGAAGCGCTACTTGCGGCGATTTTTGCAATCGTCATCGGTGCTTTGTTTATCGCATATCCCGAAAATTCGGGCAACGTGCTTTGTTACGTCGGTGGCGGATTGTTTATCGCTCTCGGCATGGCAATGCTCGTCGCATATTTTACGGCAGGCTTGCTTTTCGGCTCATACTTCTTTATTATCAGTATGATTTTGTTTTTGGTCGGCATCGTTTGCGTTGCTTGTCCGGAAATCGTCAAAGGCTTTATAACGGTCATATTCGGCATATTCTTGGTGGCGGACGGCGTAACGAAGCTGCAACTCGGAATTGACGGCGTGAAAGTCGGGATAAAAGGTTCGTGGTCGTTGTTTATAGTTGCCGCCGCATCTATTGCGCTCGGCATTACGGTGACTTTCGGAACGTTTGAAGACGTAATGTTGTTTGCAGGCATTTCGCTCATAATCGACGGCATAAGCGATATTATAACAACGCTTGTGTTCAGCGCGAAATATCAAAACGCCACAAGAAACGTAAAGAGAGTTTTGAAAAACGTCAAGAGCGATGCCGATGACGTTATCGAAGGCACTGTCGATAAAGACGAATAATTAACGATTGCCGGACTAAATCGCTGCATTGAAAGTCAGCGGTTTTAATCAACTATTTGAATTTTAGTATTGAAAAAATGCCGATAATTTGCTATAATTATTTTATTATGATTAGCAAACGCTATATGGAGGAATTATGGCAAAAAAAACTTACGTAGGTTGGCAAGAACTCGGCTATAAGAGAAACCAAGTCGAGTATAAAGAGCCTACAAAACTTTTGGCAGACGACGGAACAGTGCTCGTTCAAGGCGGATGGGCGCGTCACAACGTTTTTGAATACGACCGCACGAAGGCTCAACCGCAAAAACGCGGCAAAGAATGGGATTTCTATCAGCTCTCGGACGGCAAGTATATGCTTCAAATTTCGGTTGCAAACATTTCAATCGGCGGATATGCTTCGGCTGTATTGCTCGAACTTGACAAGGCGCACAACCGCAAAGGCAAAATTATCACGAGCATGTCGCTTTTCCTTGGCGGAAAAAACAAATACGTTCTTCCTGAAAACGGAGACAAACCGAATTATTTTGAATATAACAACGGAAAATTCAAGTGTATTTTCGATACGAAAGCTACAAGCAGAAAGATTTATTTCGAAGGTCCTGTAAAAGGCAAAAAATTTGTTTGCGATATCGATATGGACTTGTTTGAAGACCACGAAAGCATTACGATTGTAACGCCTTTCAAAAAACGCGGAAAGTTTTTGCCGACTCGTTTCTTTATGACGATGAAACAAAACTGTATGCCTGCATACGGAACCGTAAAACTCGGTGACGAAACGCTTTATACTTTCAAAAAAGAAGACACGATGTGCGTTCTCGACTGGGGACGCGGTGTATGGCCTTATAGAAACGTATGGTACTGGGGCAACGGCGCAAAGATGGTTAAGGGCGCGGACGGCAAAGAACATATGTTCGGCTTTGAAATCACTTGGGGCATAGGTTGCGAAGACAATGCAACCGAAACCTGCTTGTTCTGGGACGGCAAAGCTCAAAAAATCGGCTCTGTCGACGTCGAAACTTTCCCTAAGGGCAAATATATGGAGCCGTGGAAATTCGTTTCGGAAGACGGCAGATTCAATCTTACAATGACGCCTTATTACGACCATCATTCGGATATGAACGTCCTTAAAATCGTAAGACTTCACAGCCATCAAGTCCACGGACTTTGGAACGGAACGGTCACGCTTGACAGTGGCGAAGTAGTCGAAATCAAAGATATGTACGCCTTCTGCGAATACGTCGAAAACAAGTGGTAGAAAGTAGAGCACAATTTTTGTGCTTTATAAATTATAACAATTTAAAACTTATCAATATTAAAATAAAAAAGAAGCTTTAAACAGCTTCTTTTTTTATGAGTTTGAGTTTTTTCAGATATTGCATTACTTCGTTTTTTTGCACGTCGGTTTCGTAAACGATAATGGCTTCCGTTGCCTTCGAGTTGTCTTTGACTGCGGTCAGCCATTTTTCCATACTTCTGCAAGTCAGTTTTAAATCCGAGGACGTTTGAACTTCGTCAACGTTTTTACTTATCAAAAACAAATCTAAAATGCAGTGCATGACGCTGTGTTTGTGTCCTACGGTGTGAAGATAGCAGTCTTTTTTTAAGTTGTCTGTTATGCGGTCGCAAGTGACGTTCATTTCTTCTTCGGTCAATTTGTCACAAAAGCAGAGTACAGACGCGCCTTTGGGCAATTTTTCCGTTTGCAGTTTTTCAAAAGATACGAAGCCGTATTTTTGAAAAAGTTTTGTTCCAATCTCGTATTCCATATAAGCTCCTTTTATAGGTATATTTTACCAAATTATACTGACTTTGTAAAATTAAAGCAGGGAAAAATTTTGCCCAAATACCACGAATTTTAGTTTACGCAGATTTGTTGTATATATTCCGAAATTGTGTTACACTATGGCTATGAAAAAAGAAAAGTACTGTTTGATTAAATTTGCGGATATGCAAAACGAATACCTGTGCGATTTGTCGGATACTAAGGCGAAAGTCGGTGCTGTTGTTGCAGTTCCTGTCGGAAGCGACGGAGCGTTGAAAAAGGCGCGCGTCGAAAAAATCGTTAAACTCGACAAAGATTCTTTAAAAACTACGCCGTCGAAACTTGACAGCGTCATTGCAAAAAAAGATAAAGAAGGGTATTTTTCGGGAAAAAAAGACGATGAAAACGTTAAAAAGCCTATTTCGGTAACAGTCACAGGCGTTGAAATGGTAAGCGGCGATTTCGACCCCGAAGGAATAGTTATGCTTGTGCCTTATAATAAAGACAACGTTTCTTGTTTTGCAACTGTAACGTTTGGCGACGATTTCGATAAGTCTTATAAGGTTTTTACGGACAACTACGGACTTGGCGCAGAAAATATCATCGTCAAGGGCGACTACGCTTATTTTACTAACAGTCAGGATATAGTTAAATTCGATTTGAAAGAAGATAAGATAGTAAAAAGGACGAAACTTAACAGTTTCACTTTCAACACTTATGAGTTCGAAGACGGAATATTCGTCCACGGCGAGTCGACGAATACGTTTTTAGATTTCGATCTCGGCGTGAGATGGCTTTATGACAGCAAAGACATTTTTGCAAGTGCCGACACCGACGATATTTTCGAAATGGGCGATGGGTTTGTCAGAGTTTTGGATTCGGACAACGTCAAACATTTTTATGACTTAAACGGCGAGTTTAAGATTGAAAACGGGTTTAGAATTAAACTTTAAGGAGACAATATGCCTTATATAAGAATTAAAGCCTATCCGAAAGATAAGGCGATAAAAGAAAAAATTGCCGACGAAGTCAGCGAAATATTTGAAAAATATTGGGGCTGTCCTAAGGCGGCTATTTCTGTTTCTATCGAGGAAGTCGCACCGGAAAACTGGGTGAGCGAAGTCGAAGAGAAAGAAATAGCAACAAATAAAGACGCTATGTTTGTTTTAAACGGCGAAAAGGTAAATCGTTAAGGCTTGCCGATTCGTTCGCTCTTACGATACTTTAAGTATCCGAGGTATTTATGGGCGAAGTTTTTCTTGACGCTTTTTTAGACAGTTTAAAAGTTTTTGCGGTTTTGTTTGCAATCAGCATTATTTTCTCATTGGTTGAAAACAAAATAGGAAAAGGAGTGAAGCTCAAAGGCAGTATTGCGCCTTTGGTCGGCACGGCATTGGGACTTTTGCCTCAATGCGGTTTTAGCGTTGTCGCAACCGACCTTTATCAAAAAAGGCACATAACCGTCGGCACATTGCTCGGCGTATATCTTGCGACAAGCGACGAGGCAATTCCGATATTCCTTGCAAATCCCGATAAAGCGTTGCACGTTTTGCCTATTTTGCTTGCGAAATTCGTTATCGGCGTTATAGTCGGATACCTTGCCGACCTTATTTGCGTAAAAAGCCGCAATGCGGTTAAGGAACACAATCTCGAATGTCATCATACGCCGACAGTGCACGTCGGATGTTGCGGACACGAAATAGACGATGATAGCGAGACTGATGCAAAAATCGAAAACGAAGCGCACGAAGCAGGTAATGAGCATAGCGGCACTTGCGGCGAAGATTTGGGTGAAACCGTTAAGGAAAACATAGAAAAGGAAGAAAAACGCAAAAAAGTCAAAGCCGAACTAAAAAGATATCTTATTCATCCGCTTGTCCATTCGCTTAAAATTTTCGCATACGTCTTTGTCATTAACGTCATTTTCGGATTGATAATCTATCGTGTAGGCGAAAAGGCTTTAATCGATTTTATTGCGGCAAACAAATACGTTGCGCCGTTGTTAGCCGTCGTTGTTGGAGCAATTCCGAATTGCGCATCGTCCGTTGTGATTTCAAATTTGTATATTATGGGCGGTTTGGGCTTCGGCGCAACCGTGGGCGGACTTTGTATGAACGCAGGACTTGGCTTTGCAGTGCTGTTCAAAAACGTAAAAATGGCAAAGGAAAACGCCGCTATATTTTTTGCTATGCTTTTTATCAGTATCGTTGTAGCTTATATTTTATCGGCTATTTTCGGTTTTGAGCCGTTGAAATTCTGACAGTTAAACCAAAACAAAAAAATAAAGCCGTTATAGGGAAATCTTATAACGGCTTTTTGAACATATGCAATATTATTAAGATGTTTTTAATATTGTCGCAGCAATATTTTCTTAGTTTGAAGTTTAGTTTAAGTGCTATGTTTATTCCGATTTTAAAGCCACAACGGGATCTTTGTTTGCAGCAATTATTGCAGGAATAAGTCCCGAAATCAGCGTCAGCACGATAGAGCAGCCAACGAGCGTAAGCGAGTGCCACCAAGCTACGCTAATAAGGTTGGAAATCGCAAGCACGCTTTTTAACAACAAATTTACAGGATACGATATTATATGCGCCAGTACCGTGCCGACTATGCTGGCGAAGAATCCCAAAAGCAGTGATTCGACGTTGAATATTCGCATTATGTCTAATTTTCTTGCGCCTATCGAACGCAAAATTCCTATTTCCTGAGTTCTGTCCTGAACGATTGTATACATCAAAAGAGCAATCATAAACAGCGCGACTACGACCGATATGCAAGTAACCGCCATAAGAACGTATGTTATTGTCGAAACGGTTGCCGTAAGCGAGTTGACGATTGCGGTAGATTCGTCCGTATAGGTCACGGTGTTGTTTTCGTTTTGTTTGTTAAAGTCGTCAATCATCGAAGTTATTTTGCTTTTCGCTTCGACGCTGCTTGCGTAAACGTAAATAAAATCAGGCGAATCGATTTCTTTGAGTTTCAAAGTGTTTTTAAGGTAAACCGAAAAGTTAAGTTCCGATTTGTCTTTTGGGTCTATCGTAAGCGGTTTTCTTGTGATGACGCTTCTTAAAATCGGATTAGGCTCGTTGTTGTTTACGGCTTCGAGATAATCGCTGTATTCTTGCATTTGTTTTAAAACGAGTTCGGTGGTCGCATTCGTTTCGATATATTTTTGCGTAAACTGCTCCGTGTAGCAAATAGTGCCTTTAAGGCAACCGTTTGTAACGCTTTGCTTTTGGCGCAGTATTCCCGAAATTTTTATAGTCAGTGATTTTGCGGCTATTTTTTCGTTTATTTCGCTTTCATCGGTAATTTCGACGTAGCGGTCTTTTGCTACGTCATATTCATAGTATTCGGTCGGAACCATAACTTGAAACTCTTTGCCGATAAATTCATTGAAGTCGAAAGTGAATTTGTCCGTATCGACGGAAGCAGAGAGCATAGTGTTCAACAAGTCGGATACGCTAAGCACGCCGAGACTGTAAAGAGCATAATCGTTTACTTGGTTGTATTTGTCAACTACAAGCATAACGTCGGTTGCGCCGTCTACGCCGTTTGACGGAAAACTGCCGCCGATTAAATCGTATTGCGCTTGAACGGTGGAAAGGTTAGGCATCTGCTCCCAAATTTTGATTGCGCTGAGGCTGGACGTCAGAGAAGCGTGCATATTTGAATCGATATACGCGCCGAGCGATTTAAGGTCGTTTGTCAATCTGTCGGCAAACGGAGCAAGGCGAGTGTACGTGTCGTCATCGTTTTTCGTATAGATATTAGGGTTTATGTCGTAGTCGTATTTGACAAAGCCCCAATCGGAATTCATATTTTTGTCGATAAATGCTTTAAGCGCCGCTGTATCGTTGTCCTTTGTGAAATCGCTGCGATTTTTGAGCAATGCGCCCAAAAGCATATTCGTGTATATTTCTTTTGCCTTGGTGTATTCTTCCGCGGCAGAATGTTCGTCCGAAAGCACCGCTAAAACCTGACTTAAATTTATTTGGCTAGGGTCGAACGAGTCGAGATTGTCTATATTTTTGAATACGTCGGAGAAAGTCGAATTCGCCTTTTGCACGGTTATCGGGTAGGTCGCAAGCGATTGCTTTTCATAGCTTGTCACGTAATTGTTAAAGCCGTTGTTAAAACCGAGAACGAGCGCAATGCTGACTATTGCAATCGCGCCTGCAATAACCGTCATAAGCGTTCTGCCGATGTTGGACGAAAGGTTTTTAAGGCTCAAAATAACGGATGATAAAAACGGCATAGACGGCGTTTTCTTTTTCCGTACTTTTTTAGGCTTTTTGACTATTTGCGATTTTTCCGCATCGCCGCTTGAAAGCTCATAGCTTATGACTTCTTCGTCAGTATTCAAGTCGTTTAAATCCGATTCGGATATTTCCGTTTGCTTTAACGCTTTAGTAGGGACGTTTGCGTCGTCGCCTGCGATTATGCCGTCGGCAATTCTTATTATGCGGTTTGAATATTCATAGGCAAGTTCTTCGTTGTGCGTGACCATAATGACGAGTTTGTCGGCTGAAAACTCGCTTAAAATATCCATAACTTGTTTGCTGTTTACGCTGTCGAGCGCGCCCGTCGGTTCGTCTGCCAAAATGATTTGCGGATCGTGAACGATTGCTCTTGCAAGCGCCACTCGTTGCATTTGACCGTTCGAAAGTTGGTTGGGCCTTTTTTTTGCGTGTTCAATAAGCCCGACCTTTTCGAGCGCGGAAAGAGCCTTTTGTCGTCTTTCTTTTGCGGTTATTCCGGAAAGCGACAGCGAAAGCTCTACGTTTTCAACGATATTAAGATGCGGAATAAGGTGATAACTTTGAAAAACAAAACCTATATAGTTGTTACGATAACTGTCCCAATCCGTTTGTTTGAAATCTTTTGTAGAAATGCCGTTTATGACAAGGTCGCCGTACGTGCAAGGCATAAGTCCGCCGATAATATTCAGCATTGTCGATTTGCCGCAACCCGAGCCGCCGAGTATGGAGATAAATCCCGTTTTATCAAATTTTAAATTTACATCTTTAATTGCAGCCGAGTAAACGTCGCCGTTTTTGTAGGTTTTTGAAACGCCTATAAGTTCTAACATAAAATTCCACCCAAACCTAAATTTTCCCCTTCTATAACATTATAGTATGAAATTCGTTTGTTTGCAATAAGGCGTATTGACTATTTTGAAAACCTGATATAAAATATTTTTATGAACGAGTCTATCGAAAAGTTGATAAAAAAGGCAAACGAGGGCTTTGCCGATGCGGAATGTCAGCTCGGCTGTTGTTATGCCTTGGGTGACGGTGTGCCGCAAAGCGATATAAAAGCGTTGTATTATTTTGAAAGCAGCGCAAAAAAAGGCAATCCGTTTGCTCAGTTTAAACTCGCCAAATATTATTTCGACGGCATAGCGGTGAAAAAAGACGACGAAAAAGCGTTTGAACTTTTCAGCGAAGCCGCCACAGCGATTGACGAAGCATATTACAATCTCGGAATTTGTTATTTAAACGGAATAGGCGTGAACGGCAATTTTGAAAAAGCGGCGGAGTGTTTTTTGAAATTGCCCGAAAACGCCGATTCTTTGAACGCCCTCGGAACAATGTACCAAAAGGGGCAGAGCATTATGCAAAACTATGAAAAGGCGGTTGCGCTTTATAACAAGGCGGCAAAGCTCGGTTCGGCAGACGCCGTTTTCAATCTTGCGCTTTGCTACAGGGCAGGCGAAGGCGTCGAGCAAAACGACGAAAAAGCGTTTGAGCTTTTTAAAAAGGCGGCTGATTTCGGAATAGACAAAGCAAGCTATTATTTGGGAAAAGCCTATGAAAACGGTTTGGGGGTAAAAGCCGACTGCTCACTTGCCGTCAAGCATTATAAACTTGCGGCTGAATTCGGAATTTTAAAGGCGACGGTTGCCCTTGCGGAGTGTTATTTGAACGGAGTCGGGGTCGAACATAGCGACGAAAAGGCATTTGAACTTTATAAAAGGGCGAGCGAATATCCCGAAGCAATGCGTATGATTTCATTTTGTTATGAAAACGGACTCGGCGTCAGACAAGATGACGAAGAGGCGTTTGAGTGGCTTGTAAAAGCCGCAAAAGCAGGCGATGCTATGAGTCAGTACAATCTTGCCGAAAGTTATCGAACGGGCGTCGGCGCGCCGAAAGACGCCGATTTGGCAAAGTATTGGTATCGTCGAGCCGCAAGACAGGGCGACGTCGATTCAATCGAGGCTTTGGAAACGTTTTTTGCCGAATAGCAAATTTTTTAATAACAAACGAAAAACCCGACAACGTCGGGTTTTTAATTTGTGTTCTTACCTTATTTAATCGACACTTTTAGATTAGCTACTACATCGCATTTCAGGGCGTACGTTTAAAGCTAATCGTAAATTTGATAATCAAATAAAATATCGATTATTTTTTAGGTGTTTCGCCGTTTAACACTTTCTTGATACGCTTTTTATCGCCAAAGCCTCTACGGAACTTTCTAAAACCGCCTCGTTTTTTGTTTAACATATCACGAATACCCTCAACCGAGGTTGTGGACAAAACGCCGCCGCTAAATCCCATAAAACTTCTGAGCGGCATATCTTTTGCCGACGCTTTGAGCATTTGCGAGTTTTCGCTGTTTCCTGCAAAAAGTTTAATTCCGAGTTGAATTATTCTTTGAATGAACTTGCCTAATCCCGTTATGGAAATATCGTCAACCGTGCTGTTCATTGTGAATTCACCCTTTTTGAACGGCAAGTTTGACGGAAGCGCTCTGCCTAAAACCGCTTCGAATTGTTCGGCAGGTACGTCGTAGTTTTCCGTCGTAAGGTCATAGAAGCAAGGCGCAACATCACGATAATTCGGAATTTCGGCATTAGGGTTTAAACTTTCGACGTATATGCGTTTTTGAAGTTTTATATCTCTTGACGACGCACCGACCAAAATATCGAAATCGCCGCTTTCGACGTGCCAATCGTTAACTTTTACGTTGTAGTAGCTAAAACATCTGCTGTCCAAAGTGAATTTGATTTCGGCTGTTTCGCCCGCTTTAAGGAATACCTTTTTAAAGCGTTTCAACTCCTTGACAGGGCGGAAGATTGTCGATTCGACGTCGCCGACGTAAAGTTGTGCAATTTCCGCGCCGTCAACGTTGCCGACGTTTTTGACGGTAAAACTGACTTCAACGTTTTCATTTTCTTTGAATTTGTCCTTGTTGATTTTAAGATTTGAATATTCAAACTTCGTATAGCTAAGTCCGTAGCCGAAAGGATACGCAACTTCTTTGTTTGCCTTGTCGTAGAAACGATAGCCGACGTAAACGCTTTCGCGATATTCGACCGTTCTCGGTCCCATAGGGAAATAGTTTGCGGTCACGCTGTCGTGCAAACGTACAGGGAATGTTTCGGCAAGTTTACCTGACGGGTTGACATCGCCGTAAAGTACGTCCATAATGGCTTCGCCTGCCGCTTGACCTTGAAGATAGGCAAGGAGCAAGCCTTTTGCATATTCTGACCATTGACGCATGCAGATAGGCGAGCCGCCCACCAAAACGACGATGACGTTAGGGTTGACCTCTGCTAATTTTTCAATCAAAATTTCGTGGCTTGACGGCATATTCATATGAGAGCGGTCAAAACCTTCCGACTCGTATTCATCGGTAAGTCCGATAAACGCAATAACTTTATCTGCGCCTTTTGCGATTTTTTGAGCTTCCTTTATAAGGCTTGCTTTATAGCCTGTGCCTTTAAGTGTATAGCCGTCGGCATAAGCAAACGTCTTTCCGCTTTTTGTCAATGCGTCCGTAAACGAAACGAGCTTTGTCGGATTGATACGCGAGCTTCCTGCTCCTTGATAGCGGATATGCTTTGCAAGCGCGCCTACGACGGCGATTTTTTCGTTTCCGTCAAGTGGTAAAATATTGTCTTCGTTTTTAAGGAGAACCGAACCTTGCGACGCGGCTTTTCTTGCAAGCTCGTGGTGTTTGTCGTAATCGGTTTTATAGTTAGGCACTTCTTTTGTCTTACATTCAAAAGCAAATTTAATCAGACGCAAAACGACTTTGTCAAGGTCGGCTTCTTCAAGTCTGCCTTCTTTGACTGCTTTTATAATTTCGTAGTCGTTCATTCCGTTGTTACCCGGCATTTCGAGGTCGTTTCCTGCTTTTATGCCTTCGACGCGGTTGTTGACAGCACCCCAGTCGGAAATGGTGATGCCTTTATAGCCCCATTCGTCACGAAGAATATCGGTGAGAAGTTTTTTGTTTTCACACATATATTCGCCGTTTACCTTGTTGTAGCTCGGCATAATGGTTGTCGGTTGTTCGGCTTTGACGGTATGTTCAAAAGCAGGGAGATAGATTTCACGCAATGCGCGTTCGTCGCAAACGGTGTCTATACTCATACGGATATGTTCTTGATTGTTTGCGCAAAAGTGTTTAAGGCTTACGCCGATATTTTGACTTTGAACGCCGTGAACCCAGCTTGCGCCCATTTGACCTGCAAGATAAGGATCTTCGGAAAAATATTCAAAGTTTCTTCCGCAAAGAGGCGAACGCTTTATGTTTACGCCCGGTCCTAAAACGGTGGATTGCCCTTGTTCCTTGGCTTCGTCGGCAATCGCTTGACCTATTTCGACCGCAAGGTCGGTATCCCAGCTCGAAGCAAGAGTGACCGCAGGCGGAAAACAAACGGCAGGGTAGCTGAGCTTCATAATGTTTGTACCTTGCGATTCTTTTTCTTTTCTGAGTCCGTGAGGTCCGTCCGTCATAAGTACCGACGGAATATTAAGCCTTTCAATAGGTTTAGTACGCCAAAAATCAAGTCCCGAACAAAGGGAAGCCTTTTCTTCGAGAGTCATCTGCTTTAAAATATCTTCATAATTTGCCATAGTATTCTCCCTGTTTCATAATCAAAATAATTGTAACAAACAAATAAAAGTTTTGCAATAGGGAAAATTTATATTTAGTATTTAAAAATTTAAAACAAAAAGCCAACAATTAAATTTAAACAGTATAAATTTAAACAGTAGTAGAGTTTAAAGTTTATTATATAGTTAGATTTCTTAGTTAGATTTATTGCTTAATCGTTGCGGCAGATATAACGCTATAAATTGCAATGCAAAATTGCAATACAAATTTAAATACTGAAAATTTCAATGCCATAAATTGAAATGTATTAAGTTGGTACGATAAATTGTAATACGAAGGTAAAAATAAAGCAAAAAGAAATGAAAAATTTTGCTTTACTTAAAAAGCGATATTTGATAAAATGTGCATAGGTATAAGTTTTGATAAAACAAAAGATTGAATTTAACGTAAAGGAGTTGACTTGTATGATAACTCATAAGACAATCACTTTAAGCAAGCAAGCAAGCAAGCAAGCAAGCAAGCAAGCAAGCAAGCAAGCAAGCAAGCAAGCAAGCAAGCAAGCAAGCCGTAAGTCTACTTTATATGAATATAACAAACGCACTGCTGCATAGGCAATAGCCTATGTGGCGATGCGTTTTTGCTTTTTAGCAAGTTTATTAGATAAAGGCAGCAAGAGCAGACAAAAAGCAAAGGGTGGCAAAACAAAAGCAAACAAAACTTAAACAAGAACAAGCAAAACGCAACGACTAAAAGAAGAAACAACACCAAAAAACAACCGTAATAAAACCAAACTATAGCAAAGGTAACAAAAAACATAAACAAAAAACAAAGACAAACAAAACTTAAACAGAGCTGATTTATTTTGCAAAGGCAATTTAAATATAAATAAAAATAAAAGGAGATAATATTATGACACACAGCAATATAAAAAAATCAAAGATATTTATGCTGATACTCGGTCTTGCGATGTGCCTTGCGCTTATGCTCGGCATTGCGATGGCAAGCGGCGCTACAACTGCGTTTGCAGGCGGCGAAACTGACCCTCGCACACCGATCAAAACGATTATCGCAACGTCAAATATTGATGACATTGTGGGCTTCGATAAAAGCGTAGAAAGACCTACTTTTAATATAACCGAAGGTTCGCCGGCTTATTTCTTAGCTTATGGTGGTAGTTGCAACTGGAAAATTAAGACCGCGACAGGCTGGGAAAATTATACGGGCGCAGTGTTTAAGGAAGGGACTTATCAATATGTTACTCAAATTCGTATCGACGAACCGGAAGGTACAACTTACGTACTTGACAAAAACGGCATTACCGTCACGGTAAACGGCGTAAAATGGGCAGATAATTCCATCCCCAGCGTTGATGATACGTATTCGTGCGATTGGGTCTTTTCAAAAGAGTATGAAGTCGTTGCTCCGGCAGGCACGCCGTTGGAATTTTTTAAAAACAATAATTGGGATATCGACAGTGCTTATATAAACCAAGCGATAACTGCGTTTTCGGTGGCAGACGGCGCGTCGGGCGGCACAAAACCTTACACGTTCTCAAAGGTTTCAGGCCCCGAGTGGCTTGAAGTTGCGGCAGACGGCATGGTTTCGGGAACGCCGACAGCTGTGGGCGAAAACGCAGACCTTGTGATTAAGGTCACGGACAGCGCAGCGGATCCCGCCTCAACGGAAATCACCCTGAAAGTCGGCAATACGTACGTTCTCCCTGCAGACCGCACAGTAATCAGCGTAATCAGGGCAACTTCAAACATCGGTGAAAAAATCGGTTATGGAAAATCCGTGGTTAAACCGTCGTTCACTTTGACGGAAGGCACGCAGGCACATTTTTCCGGCATCATGGGTCACTGGAATAAGAAAGTAGGAACGGAGTGGAAAAGATATGAAGAAGCGACGTTTACGGAAGGAACTTACATGTATTTTGACCAGCTTCGCGTCGATGACGAATACGGAATGACTCACGTACTAAACAAAGGCGGCGTATCCGTTTATATCGACGGCGAGTTGTGCGCAGACAATCAAATACCCGATGTATATGACACTTATTCATTAATATACGTTGAAACCGCTGAATATGAAGTTTTGGGTGCGACGAACATAACCGAAGCTCTTGTGCCTATAAGTGACCTTGACGGAAAAGTGTACAGCGGAGCGGCGCAAGAGCCGACCTTTGGCGGAACGCTTGCTTTGGGCACAGACTACGAAGTTAGCTATGCAATAGCCGCAAACGGTGAACTTAGTTCGGACGGCAAGCCTGTAGGCGCAGGAAAGTACTCTGTTACCGTTACGGGCAAGGGCGCTTATAAAGGAAGTTTCACCAAAGACTTTGTGATTGCAAAGGCAGAACAATCTGCACCGATACTAATAGGTTATGGTCCTACAACCGATGGCGGAAGTGACGGCAAAATAACGAGAACGACTAAGGATATGGAATATGACGTCGATTCGTTGTTTACAAATCCAATAGATTGCGCGGACGGTGAAACCACAGGACTTACTGAGGGTGTGTATTTCGTTCGCATTAAGGAAACGGACAATTATAAGGCAAGCGCTACTTTTCAAGTGGAAGTCAGACTTTACAAGGTTACCGTGGAAGACGGCGCCGGTACAGTCGTTAAAAAATATAGAACAGGCGATACCGTCACTATAACGGTCAACAAGCCTAAGGGCAAGGCGTTGAATAGATGGGTCTATGGGGGCGTTACCATTCCTGACGTAACGAAAGAAACAATAACGTTTGAAATGCCGAACTGCGACGTTAGTTTGGTCGCCGTTTTCGAGGACGTTGAATATAGCATAACCGTCACAAACGGAACGACAACCTTGAACAAGGCAACGTATCAAACGGAAGTTATCGTAAAGGCAAACGATCCTGCAACCGATATGAACTTCGACAAGTGGGAAGTTACGGGACTTGATACGACGGATATGGACCTAACCAAAACGGAAATCAAGTTCAATATGCCTGACGGAAACGTAACATTTAAGGCAACTTACTTGGCTGTTAGAAAGTATGATATAGTCGTTGTGGACGGCACGAAAGATATATCCCCTGCAAAAGCAGGCGAAACCGTGACCATAACCGCAAACCCTGCTCCTTCGGGAAAAGTCTTTGACAAATGGACTTGCGAAACGGCAGGGGTTACGATTGAGTTTGCAAGTGCGACAAGCAAACAAACAACCTTTGTAATGCCTGCAAGCGACGTTAAGATTCAAGCGCATTTCAGAGATATAGAAGCTGCTCCGTCTATTGAAATCAAAGTCAACGGCGGAACAGGCGCAGGAACTTATAAGCAAGGCGACAGCGTAACCGTTACCGCTGATGCGCCGTCGGCAGGAAAAGTCTTCAAATGCTGGAAAGACGGTAGCGGAAAAATCGTCAGTACGAACAAGAACTATACCTTTACGGTAGACGGCGAAATTAACCTTACCGCCGTATACGACAATGCGGCAGCGCCTGAAATCGAAACGGACGGCAGCGGCAAGGGCGGCAGCGGAAAGAGTGGCGGCACGATAAGCGGCGGCAAGGTCGCAGGCATAGTAGTGGGCGTGTTAGCGGCAGTAGGAGCAGCTGTGGCGGCAGTCGTTATAGTCATAAAGAAAAAGAGAAAATAAAGCAAAATTGTTTTAGACAAAAAGCAAAATTGTTTTATGAAAAACAACAAACGTTAGTTATAACAAAAAGCTAAGTAGTTTTATGAAAAACAACAAACGTTAGTTAGTACAAAAAGCTAAATTGTTTTATGAAAAACAACAAACGTTAGTTAGAAAAAAGCAAAATTGTTTTATGAAAACAACAAACGTTAGTAAAAAAGCAAAAGCCGATTGCAAAGCAATCGGCTTTTGCCTTCCGATAAACTTATCTTGCGACAAATGGGCGAAACTATATTTGTGTTAGCAAAAACGGTACTACTTGCACGAAAAGCAAATACAATTTTTGCAAAGCGAAAATATCGGTTTTTGCATTCTAATAAACTTATCTTGCGGCAAAACCGACAAAACTATATGTATAGCCGTTTAAATATTACTTTGACTTAGGTCAAATATAACTATCATTTGCACGGTAACTCATAATCGTGTTAGCGTTGCAAATCATATTCGCTTGTATTTTAAAGGGCAAAATCACGCTATTTGTAAGGTGAATATCCGTTCAATTAAAAAAAATTCAAAAGAATGTGAAAAACAGTTGCCAAAACGCTAAAAGTTTGATATGATAAATCACGTTGAAGTTAGTGCTTATGCGGGAGTGACTCAGTGGTAGAGTGTCACCTTGCCAAGGTGAAAGTCGCGGGTCCGAATCCCGTCTCCCGCTCCAAAGTGTTGGCATTAGCTTTCACAAAGACTTGCTAGTCCCCCCATTTGGGAGGGACGAAATGCAAGCATTTTTGCTTTATATGCGCTGTTAGCTCAGTTGGTAGAGCAACTGACTCTTAATCAGTGGGTCCCGGGTTCGAATCCCTGACGGCGCACCAGACGAATCGATTTTGTCGGTTCGTTTTTTTTATGTGAGTTTTGTAAAAAACTTTTTTAGAAAACCAAAACTCACCTTTTCAAATTTTATTATTTTTCGTTACGCACGGTTAGCTTTTGCATTTTGCTAATTATAGAGTACGGTTGAACTTAGCTGTCTGTTTGTTACGCTCGGTTAGCTTTGCGTTTTCGCTGATTATAGAGTACGGTTTGAACTTAGCTGTCTATTTGTTACGCACGGTTAGTTTTGCATTTTGCTAATTATAGAGTACGGTTTGAACTTGGCTGTCTGTTTGTTACGCTCGGTTAGCTTTTGCATTTTCGCTGATTATAGAGTACGGTTTGAATTTAGCTATCTATTTGTTACGCACGGTTAGCTTTGCATTTTGCTAATTATAGAGTACGGTTGAACTTAGCTGTCTGTTTGTTACGCACGGTTAGCTTTTGCATTTTGCTAATTATAGAGTACGGTTTGAACTTAGCTGTCTATTTGTTACGCACGGTTAGTTTTGCATTAAAGTTTGCATATAGATTGTATATATTTTTATTTCCCTATTGAAATATTGAAAATGATATATTATAATTTATTTATAATTAAAAATCAGGGTGGAAAACTTAATGAAAAAGATTTATCGTATTATCAGGGCGGTGCATTTGCCTGCGGAGGCGGCGTGCCTTTTTAAGCGTGCGGCAAACGGCTATAAGCATATTATCGATTTGGGCGAAAAGAACGGCGTCAAGATGATTGCGCACAGAGGTCTTAGCGCATTGAACCGTGAAAACACGGTTGCGTCCTTTAAAGCGGCGGCAAAAGAAAACTATTTCGGAATCGAAACCGACGTGCATCTTACCGCTGACGGAAAATACGTCATCATTCACGACGACTTTACGGGCAGAGTAAGCAACGTCAACGTACCTATCGAAACGTCGACGCTTGACAAAATTCAAGCGGTCAGACTTAAACCGAAAAACGGTGACACTTCGGACGAAGGAACGACAATTCCAATGCTTACCGATTATATTTCCGTTTGCAAAGACGGCGGCAAAATTGCGGTTTTAGAACTTAAAAATCACTTTGATGAGAAGTATATCGTCGAAATTCTCGATATTATAAAGGGTATGGGCTATTTGGAAAATATGGTTTTCATTTCCTTTGATTGGGAAAACTGCCTTACCCTAAGAAAGCTCGGCAAAGATTTTAAAATTCAATTCTTGTCGGCAAGATATGATAAAAAACTTGTAAAACACCTTGCCGAACACGGTTTCGCTTTGGACGTATATTACAGGGATTTGACAAAAAAAAGAATTAAATACCTTCACGACAACGGCGTCGAGGTCAACTGCTGGACGGTGGATAATGCGCGCGACGCTAAACGCCTTATCAAAAACGGCGTAGACTTTATCACCACAAACGTACTTGTTTAAGAATAATTCGATAGAGCTATAAACGCTAATTCGTTTTTAATTTGCAAACGACTTGCTATCTAAATAACGATTAACGATTAAATTATAGGTAATTTATCAATGATAGCGTGACTTATCAAAAAGAGTGCGACTTGTCAAATGGTATTACGTTTTATATGCCGCTTAGTGTATTAGCATAAAAAGTTAACGAAATTAAAAACGTGTTAAAAAAGACCTTATGAGTTCCATAAGGCCTTTTTTACGTTATTTAATACTAAATTCAATTACTAATATTTAAAATCTTTAATACTAAACACGATTACTAACGTGTAATTCGTAACAACGTTTAGGTTTTGCAAAATTTTTTTAATAGGGTTGCAAACCCAAAATATAATCGGTTGACGTCTGATAAAGTTTTGCAAGCAAAATCAGCGCGGATAAGGGAAGTTCGCGCTTTCCGTTTTCGTATTGCGAATAGGTATTTTGTTTGACGTGAAGATAGTCGGCAACGTAGGATTGCGTGTAGCCGAATTCTTCGCGAAGTTGCTTTAATCTTAAATTCATAAACAAATTATAATTATCGCATTCCGTGATATTGACAAATATCTCAAAATGAGATAAAATTACGACATAAAATAAAAAGCAGGAGAAGAAATGTGAAGAAAAAATTATTTACGTTTTTATGTTTGGCAATGTGCGTAATTTTATGCATAGCTCTTTGCGCTTGCGGCGAAACGTCGGACAGCGATAATGGCAAAACGCCTACGGGCGGTACGGAAACCGGCGGTTCGGGAACAGGTGAGAGCGGCGGTTCGACAGGCGGCTCTGGAACTGGAGAGAGCGGCGGTTCAACGGGCGGTTCGACGATTGAAAACGACGATCCGTTGCCTACTGCGGCGCAAGTCGTCGAAGCAAGACAAGCGGTTTGCGATTTGAACGAAGAGAATTACGATTTTTCGTTGAAAATCAACGGAACGCTGAACTATCAAGGTTTTAACGGCACGGCGAACGCAAACTATGAAGGAAAGTACAGATACAACAAAACGACAAACGATTTGAGCTTTTATCGTGAGACAAGCGGAATTTTGCTCAGCGATTCGCAAGAGTACATTTACACCGAAAACGGCTCAAAAATTAAAATCGTTGCAAACGAAAAGGGAAAAATCAAAAAGGTGTCCGTCGTCGGCACAAACGACAAAGGACTCAGCCTTGTCAACCTTCCGTTTGTTAAACTTGTTGACGCGCTCAAAGCGGAAAACCTTATCGATATCAAACTTAACGGCAGCGGAAACGGCTTTAAGTATCAGGCAACGTTGAAGTTGGAGTCGGATTTTTCTGCGCTTCAAGGCATTTACGACGCGCTTGCAAAGTTTGACACCGATATCGAGCTTAGCGGCGTTACGTTTACGAATCCGAACAACGGCATAGTCGTTTACTTCAATATGGACGGCGACGAGCTTAAAGAATTTACGTTCGGTGCGGAAATTAAAGTTCCTGTCGCAGGGCAGCTCGTTAGCTTTAAAATTACTTACGAACACAAACTCGGAAGCGGCAACGTTTTGCCACCGTCGATAAAGAGTTTCAAGCTCGGCGAGAATTGCAGCGACGATATTGCCGTAATCAACAACGCTCTTGCCACTTTGAAAAACTATGACGCATATTCGCTTGACGTTGCGGCTATCAACGATTTTGACCCGGGCTGGAACGTGACCGCAACCGTAGACAAATTTTTGTCGAGAGTTTACAAGAATACCGTAGACGGTTTTGTGAACTTCAACGATACCTACGAATACGTCGCTCACACCGAAACGGAAGGCAAGGAAACTTATAAGTACACAATCGGAAATATCGAGGACGGAAGCGTTTATATCGTTTCGAGAAAGGGCAAAAACACCGTAACTCCGCTTTCGGACGTCAGCGTCGATACGCGTTTCGATTATCTTACAGCGCCGTTTATTATCGACGCAAACAAAGTCGATTGTCTTTCAAAAACGATTGCCGACGGTGTAACTACCTATCAAATCGGCATTAAAGACGAGTATACGGTCGCAATGCAAGACAAGATTCTCGAAATGGTAAATTCAAACAACGTCGAGGGCGTTATAAAAGCCGAAAACTATTTCAACAACGAGTTTTACAACATTAAAAGCTCGGAACTTATCGTGACTATGCGCAACGGAAAAATCGAATCGATTACGGTAGAAACAAACGTCAAATATTGCCCGACGGACGGCGAGTGGGTTGATTCAAACGTTACGCTCAAAAACACGCTTCAACTTTTGGTCAACTCAAATCTCGACAAGGCAAAGAAATACACCGCTCCAAGCAGTACGGGCAACGTTGTCGGACTTAGCTCGGTAAGCAAAGCAATCAGATAGTTAATAGTTTTTATAGATTTGACGACAATTTGAACTGTTAGCAATAAAAACTATTATGCTTTAAGCAGTTATGCAAACAGTCTATGCACTTTAAAATCGGTTTGTTATGGCAAACAATATATGCTTAAAGATTGCTTTGTCAGTAAATCGTGTACTGTCAGATGAAATGTTTTGTTAGAAAACTATTAGTCAAATATGTTATGGGCGTTAAAGACGTTTAAGCATTAAACAAAAAATCCGCAACTTGATTGCGGATTTTTTATGTCATGAAGTTTTTATGACGATTAGCGAATTTATAGATTTTAATCTGTTTGTCATTAGGATTTTAATTTAACAATACAAATACAATTTGAAACGACATAACTAAAAACGTGTTAAAGAGACCTTATGAGTTCCATAAGGCCTTTTTTACGTTTGATGAACGTTTAAATTTAACAATGCAAATTTAAATTTAACAATACAGATATAAACAAATACAATTTGAAACGACACTTATTGACATAAGAAACAAATGTGTATTATAATACATACAAGAAGTGTTTTGTGGCATACGCAGCGTATGTCGTTGGAGAGAGTATGGCAGAAGATAAAAGATGTAAAAAAACAAAAAAGGCAATCAAAAATGCCTTTATCGCAAAGCTCGCCGAAAAGAGTTATGATTCTATCACCGTTTCGGAAATCGCCGAACTTGCGGATATAAACCGCAAAACCTTTTACACGCATTACGAAGGCGTGTTTGACGTGCTTGAAGAGATTGAGGACGACGTGGTGACAAGAGCAACCGAAATTTTTAAAGATATTAACGTTAAAGAGCTTATCGACAATCCTTATCCGCTTTTTGAAAGGCTGACAAACGCCCTGAGCGAAGAAGGAGCGTTTTTTGACAATCTTATGCTTGCAGGCTCGATGAACGACCTTGAAAGAAAAATCAAGGAAAGGGTAATCGACAATCTTGCCGCAACGTTTCCTAAGGAACATTTCAATCCGACCAAAGTCCGCGACGTGCTTGAATTTATCGCAGGCGGAATGCTTGCCGCCTATATGCGTTGGCTCGGCGACAAACAATCCGAAACCTTAGAAGAGCTTTGCATAACAATCGGCAAACTCGTCATCTACGGCGCAAAAGAGCTTGTTTGAATTTAAGTAAAAATTTAAACAGGCCTTAATTGCATATTGCTTTAATTGCATATTGATTTAATCGCATATTATATAATATTGCGTTGATGTTGTGTTATAAAATCTATTACGTTTAGTTAAGAGTGCTGTGAGAGCGTCTAAACAGCAAAAATATGAGTGCGCAATTGCACCAATTAGTATTTGTATAGTCTTACGAGTTTTTTTGAGATTGTTTAATATGATTTAAAAGAATTAGATTGAAGTTTTAATATTTTAATAGAAGTTTTAGAGTTAAAAAGGAAAAAATCACAAGTTGTTTGGCGGACATTGACTGCGTATATTTGTTTTATTGAAATTGCAGTCACGGTCAACAAGTTCGTCAAGCGTAATTTCGTAAAAATCGGCAAGTTTTATACATTCGGCAATATCGGGAAGGTGTATGCCTTTTTCCCAGCGTGAAAGGTTCTGTTGTTTAATTCCCGTCTTTTCAGCCAATTCTTGTTGCGTCAAACCCTGCATTTTTCTAAGAATTTTTAAGTTTTCACCGATTCGCATAACGCTATATTACACGAATAAGTGTATTTTTGTTGACTTTACACGAAATCGTGTTAAAATAAAATTAAAAAAAGGAAAAATATGGAAAAAGGAGAGAAATTATGCAAAAGAGCAAGTTTTTAATGATTTGTTTGATTCTGCTTATCGCAATATTATCCATAGGCATTTTAGCGGCTTGCGATAAGGATACGGAAGATCCGAATAAAAAATACACAATTCAATTTACCGTAAACGGCGAAATAAACCAAATTGAGGTAAAGGATGGGGATTTATATTCGACAAATATTATTCCACAAAAATATGGATACATTTTTGCAGGATATTTTGATGCTCAAAGCGGTGGAACTAAGTATATCGATAATCAAGGTTCGGCTTTATCGGCATTCAACGACAAGAAGAATTTAGTATTATTTCCGCAATTTGTTGCAAAGGAATATACATTGATTTTGGATTATCAAGGTGCGGAAGTTACAGGGGGAAGAAGCATTAACGTTTGCTATGACGGAGACGTGAAGAATTTACCACTAAACTTATATGTCGAAAACAAAGATTTTATGGGTTGGTACACCGAACCTAATCGTGAGGGAATTCAAGTAGCTGATGCGTATGGTGTTCTGCCGCAGGCGGAAAAATTCAATAATGAATTTTACGATATTCCGACTAACGGAAATAAGATTACTCTTTATGCAGGTTTCAGGGGCACGTTAAAAACTTTGACATTATATTTTAATGATTATAATGCACCTGAAGAGATAATCGTTGAATACGGAACAAACATCAATGACATCAAATCGACAACAAGAATAGATGGAAAAGGAGTTTTGAACTGGACAAAAACGAATGGAAGCACTGAAGTGTTTGTCGGGAAAGTAACGACGGATATGGTTTTATATGCGTTGGAATATGCTCCTGTGCTGGACTTCAATGTTGATGGAGGAAAGGAAGTTAGCTCGATTATTGCTAAATCGGGGGCAAGTATAACGCTTCCTGTTTCTACAAAAAAGAATTATTCATTTGGCGGTTGGAAAACCGAAAGCGGCAGTCCCGCAAATTTTTCGACCATGCCGAATGAAAGTATGACTCTTGTCGCCATATGGAATCCAATTATATTTCTTAACGAACGCGGCGGCACAGACGTAGCGGATATATGCCAAAGTGCAGGTACAAAAATAACTCTTCCGAAGACAAACAAAAACGGCTATGTTTTTGCAGGTTGGTATTTTGAAAACGGCGACGAATTTATCGAATCATCTATGCCGAGCGAAAGCATAACTCTTATTGCAAAATATTATAAAATAGCGACTATGAAAAAAGTTTTATGTGAATCTAATACCCACGTGTCTTGTGCAATTAAAATTGAGGAAGACAAAAGATATATTATAGATTTGAAAGAAATATACAATGGAAAACCGATTAACGTTAAATTTAGCGGTCATTTGGTTGCTTATCATGGGGCCGACAATAAAGAGTGCTATTTTCAGTTTTATAACGACGCAACTGTGAGCTCATCAAATTTAATAAAAAAATTCATTTTTAATGTTGGCCAAGTCAAGAAAGAATTTGACTATGAATTTGATTTCGAGCTAAACACAACGGAGATTTATTTATATTATGGTACAAATTTTTATGAGTACGGACTTAACCAAAAATTATGTAGTATTTCTGATGTTTATATAAATATTGAGTATGTCGATACTACGGAAATATATTAAAATTTAGGAGGGAAACATATGAAAAAAAGAATTTTCTTAATGTTATTAATCATTAGTTTGCTGCTGGTTATTGCTGTTTTAACATTTACAGCTTGCAACAAGGAAGATTTGGGCGGACTTGTAAAGCCGAAAAATTTGCAATATGACGGTGCGGTTATCACTTGGGATAAGGTGGCGGTTGCAAGTTACTATAGTGTATCAATAAATGGCGGCGACAAACAGAGAGTAAACACAAATTCCTTTACTTATAATGCAGAAGATAAGGAATTTACAGTTAAGGTAATAGCCGTAAATTCGGTTGGCGAACTAGGAATAGAGAAAACGTTTCATCCGCTTGAGAAAGTAAAGAACATTACTATAGCAAATGACGGTACGCTAAATTGGGATGCCGTTGTCGGAGCAAGCGAATATGAAATTAGAATAAACGGAAAAGTATTATCCGATAAGTCGACAAGCAATGCTTATGACGCATTAGAAGCAGGTTCAAACAGAGTAGCTATAAAAGCAAAGGTGAAAGGTGACGATAGTTATTTCTCTTCTTGGAGCGACGATATAAATTTGTACATTTATAGTGCACCTCAAAGAGTCAAATATGATGGCGAAAAAATCACTTGGACGGGAAATGCACAGAAATATGAAGTAAATGTAAATGGTCAAAAAACAGAAGTAAACGAAGCGTCTTTTGTTTATAACTCAAACAATCTAGATTTTGATGTCGAAATTAAAGCATTAGGCAATTATGCTAATACCTATGATTCAAAAATAACTTCTATGGATTTTCACTATCTTGATAGTGTTAGGAACGTAAACATTGTTGACGGAGTTTTAACTTGGGATAAAGTGAATGGTGCAACAGAATACAAGTTAAAAATTGACGGTGTGATACAAAACATAAAAATTGAGGATAACAGGTATGGAAAACTTCTTACGGGCAAATCGCTTGACGTTCAACTTTTGCCGTATGCAGGAGAAAATTATTTCTCTAATTGGACAGAAACGAAAACAATTTATATTCTTGAAACGCCTGTTTTAAATTGGAATGCAGATCTAGAACTGGACGGATTAGCAAATAATAATTTGACTTGGAACTTGGTCAATGGGGCTGCGGGTTATACTGTTGAAACCAATTTTGATGGAAATATAAATAACGAATCTTTTAGTGCGGCTCAAGCCTCTTATGCTAATGCGTACACAAAAGTAGGCTTATATTGCATTAGAGTAAAGGCAGTTGCCGAAGGCGACGGGACATATAGTGATTCTAAATATTCAGAGGTTATCAAAATCGAAAGACTCGCCGCGCCTAAAGCCGTTGCAACTGGATTTATTGTTAGCGATTCATCAAATCTAAAAAGAGGGTTCACAGTAAATTACCAAGCCGTATCTAATGCGAGTGGCTATCAATTGTATAAAGATGGAGTTTTGCTTAACGGTAAAAGCGGTATCTCATTGTCGCTTACGGATAATGCGGTTGCCGATGATTCCGTTTCTGCCGAACAACAATATACTTATATGGTAAAGAGTATCGGAAGCGTTAAAAGTATTGGGTCGACTAAATACGTTACACTCTCTTGTTTGACAGAAAACGCATTATCTTTTAATATCATTGTTCAAGCAATGCCGACCAATTTAAATATGTCTGGATATAATGCGAGTTGGAATTCTGTTGCAGGAAATAACGGTTATTCTGTTAAGTACGCTTCTGCATTGATAGGAACTACTGCGGAAGTATGCGATTTGTCGACCATAAAAGCAGGTACATATGGTGTAAGTGTTTGTACAAAGGGTAATGGTGGAACAACGCTTCCGTCAAATTTTACGGCTGAAATGGCGGTTACGAGACTTGAGGCACCAAGTGGAATTAAAATTACTTATGGCTCGGGCGAGGGGGTGCTTACTTATGATGCAATTGCTAACGCTAAAAGCTATCAAGCTTTTCTCGATGCTAGTGAAACGGCGCTACCAGAGAATGCGTTTGATAATATGTATCAATACATAAAAGAATCAGGAACAACTCTGAATATGATTGCCGTAGCAAATTACTATAATGATGCGAAAACCATATATTACATGTCTAGCGAAGCATCTCTTACGCAACAATTTATTAGGCTCGCGGCTCCTATCTTTCCTGATGGTGCTTTGGCAAACAGTAAAGAACTTTTATGGAATGCATCAAGCAATATTAATACCCAAGAATACACACCTACTTATGAGGTGTATGAGAGCGGAGTTATGCAAACCGGCGGAGTCCAGAATGCTACGAAATATAATATTGAGCATTTTGACGGTGGAAATTCATACACGTTTAAGGTTAAAGCTGTAGGAAATGATAGCAAATATCTTGATAGCGCAATGTCGAAAGATATAACGGTTTATAAACTTTCTACGCCTAATCTATACATACAGGATGGAGCGTATAAGTGGAATACTGTAGCAAATGCAAGTTCTTATATATTAGAAATCGATGGTGAAAGAGTTAATAACGATATTCATGTTTCGGGTTCGACGTTTAGCTATAATCCGCTTTATACAAAAATAGGAACACATACTGTTAAGTTGTATGCGGTTGGTGATGGATATAGAAATATCAATAGTAATAACTTCGTATATAATCAAAATGTGAAATCACTTTATGCACCTGAAATTTCGTATAAATATAGTGATGACCAATTTGTCAACAGCGGAGCAATACTTGTTACGATTACCAAGGCATCAGATAACGCAAAGAATTATCAATATGAAATTGCAGGAGAAAGTATTGTTAGTTCTGAATTGAGTTGTTCAAAAACCATTGAAAGCGTTGGAATTTACTATATAAGAGTTAAGGCATTGGGAGGAATTTTTGACAGTCATGAAAACTACTACATTGATTCGCAATATGTCGGTGGCAATGAAGGATATAAAATGGTCTTGCTTGCTCCGCCTACATTAAGCACTTTTTCGGTTAATTCTGATGGGGTAATAAAGTGGGGCACCGTGAGTGGAGCAAATGGTTATGATTATTTTTTAGCTAAAGGAGATAGCGATTATTCAGAAACATTTATGCATGTATCTGCGGCTGCTTTGAATCCAATTAATGATTTTGGCAACTATAGAACCATTAAAATAAAAGTTCGCGCACATGGTGGTAAGCAAAATGTTGTTTCATCAGCTTGGGTAGAATACATTTGGGTAAATCCTAAAATGTGAGTATTATTAATTTATCAAAAAAGGTCACGGATTCTGCGTGGCCTTTTTTGATTGAATGATAACGCAATAAACAACAATGTGAATGTTTAAGTTTATATTTATTATAAATAACTCTTTGTTTCGCAAATAATTATTTTTACAAGTTTGGCGTTTTGTTTGACATCGAAATTAAATAGCAATATAATTTCTATACTATGGCGTTTGTATAGCCAACTGGAGGGTTTATGGAACTTATTTTGAAAGACGGAAGCAAGATTTCCGCACAAGACAACATCAGCGCAATCGAAGCTGTTAAACTTATCAGCGAGGGATTGGCAAGAAACACGTTAGTTATCAAAGTCAACGACAAGTTCGTTCCGTTTGACGAAAAACTTAGCGGCGAGTGCAAAATCGAGGCGTTCACCTTTGCCGACGAAATCGGTCGTGAAGCCTATCGTCACACTTGTTCGCACATTTTGGCGCAAGCCGTCAGAACGGTTTTCCCGACTGCGTTGTTTGCAATCGGACCTGCAATCGCAAACGGTTTTTACTATGATTTTGAGTTTAAGACTCCTATTTCTCAAGAAGACTTTGCAAAAATAGAAGCCGAAATGACGAAAATCATCAAGGCGAATTTCCCTATCGTCAAAAGCACAAAGACGAGAGCGGAAGCGGAAAAGTTTTTAAGACAAATCAAGCAACCTTACAAGGTTGAACTTTTGGGCGATATTCCTGAGGGCGAAGAAATTTCGTTCTATACGCAAGGCGATTTTGCCGACCTTTGCAGCGGACCGCACCTTAACAGTACGGGCAGAATTAAGGCATTCAAACTTACTTCGCTCACCGGCGCATATTGGCGCGGAAACGAAAAGAACAAAATGCTTACCCGTATTTACGGCACGGCGTTTGACAAAAAGTCCGACCTTGACGACTATCTCGTAAAGCTCGAAGAAGCCAAAAACCGCGACCACAACAAACTCGGTCGTGAACTCGGCATTTTTATGACGGACGAAAACGTAGGCAAGGGCTTGCCGCTTATTATGCCAAAAGGCGCAAGAATGATTCAAATTCTTCAACGCTTTGTCGAAGACGAAGAAGAACGCCGCGGCTATCTTTTGACAAAGACTCCGTCGATGACAAAGAACAATCTTTTCATCACAAGCGGACACTGGGATCACTATAAAGACAAAATGTTCTGGATGGGCGCAGAAGGCGAGGACGACGGCATATTGTGCCTTAGACCTATGACTTGTCCTTTCCAATTTACTATCTACAAAAACGGACTTAAAAGCTATCGTGATTTGCCTATCCGCTATGCAGAAACGGCGCAAGAATTCCGCAAGGAAGCGTCGGGCGAAATGCACGGACTTATCCGCATAAGACAATTCACTTTGGCTGACGGACACATTGTTTGTACCCGTGACCAATTAAAAGACGAATTTGCAGGCGCGGTAGACCTTATCAAATATCTTGCGACTTGCTTAGGACTTGACGACAGCATTTCGTTCCGTTTCTCACGTTGGGACCCGAAAAATGCCGACAAGTATATCGGCACCGCGGAAGAGTGGGAAAAGACGGAAAGCACAATGAAGAAGATTTTGGACGACCTTAACATCGATTATAAGGAAGAGTGGGGCGAAGCCGCATTCTACGGTCCGAAACTCGACGTTCAAGGCACAAACGTTTACGGCAAGGAAGACACGCTCTTCACCGTTCAAATCGACTTTGCGTTGGCTGAGCGTTTCGATATGGTGTACGTCGACGAAAACGGCGAAAAAGTGCATCCGCTTATCATTCACCGTTCGTCAATCGGTTGCTACGAAAGAACGCTTGCTATGCTCATCGAAAAGTACGCAGGCGCATTCCCGCTTTGGTTTGCTCCTATTCAAGCGAGAGTTATGTCGCTTACCGACAGAACCATTGACAATGCAAAAGCCGTCGCCGACAAACTTCGCTACAACGGGTTCAGAGTCGAAGTAGATACAAGAAGCGAAAAAATCGGCAAGAAGATAAGAGAGGCTCAACTTGAAAAAGTTCCTTATATGCTTATCATCGGCGACAAGGAAGCAGAGCAAGGCGTTGTTGCGGTTCGTTATCGTTCGGAAGGCGACCTCGGAACTATGACGCTTGACGACCTTATGGCAAGAATGAGCGAAGAAGTCAGAACAAAAAAGAACAACTGATTTTAAAGGAACAACCGATTTTAACGCAAAACCGATATTTCATAGATAAAGCGGCAAACGACAATCGACTTGCAGAAAAATCGATATGCCAAAAAACGTAGCACGGCTAAACGCTATGCTAAAAAGTGTAAAATAAACCGTTAAAAACGTGTGAAAACGTTGAAATATCAAACAAAACACGTTAAACATAGCAAACAAAATCGGTAAAACGTGTAAACAAAAAACAAAAGGCATCGCTTGGCGACGCCTTTTTACGTTTTATTTCATATTACATTTTTATTACGCTTTTTGCGGTGGCATTATTGATTTTAAGTTTATTGCCGCAAATCGATTGCATTGTTAAGTTAGATTTAATTTTGCCGTTAAATTTAATCGATTAGCGATTTATCGTATATTGCCGCCGATAGCCGCTTTAAAGATTGTTGACTTTTTTATAAAGTTTGTTTTTTTGAAGTCTTTCAAATGCCGCTCTTTGTTCGGCGTTTCGCCTTTCAATGTTTCGCTTGCACTCATTCACTTCGCGTTTGGCGGCGTTTACGACTTTGCCGACAGGGTAGGCTTGTCCAAAGCCTAAACCTATGCTCGATATTGCAAAACATATCGTCAAAAGGTACAAAAAGTTTGAATTGAGTACGGCAGCCAAAATCGGCGAGATGATTGCAATCAAAGCCAAAATCGACGCTCCGACAATGCCGCCTGCATATTTTTTCTTTTCTTCCATCAAAGAAAAACGATGATTTGAAATAATTCTTGCGTCTTCGGTATTTTGGGCTTCGTTTATTACGGTGTTCTTTTTATATACGATAAATTCGACGGCGTCCGCTAAATAATCGTTTACTTCGACGCTCAGAGTTTGCGCTTCCGAACTTTTTATGAGCGAAAGACTTTTTGCAATTCTTTTAAGCGGTTCGAGAAGTTTGTTCGCCTGTACGGGGTCGTTTTCGCGGTCGATTTGTTTAGGAAGCGTTGCTTTAATACACTGATAGCCTACGTTGTAGCCGCGTACGTCGTACGGGTCTTTGTCAATCGCCAATTTGCTTTGGGTGAAAGCGTTTTCATAATCCTGCACGGACAAATATTTTTCGGCGCTGCTAATATAGTCGTCGGCGTCGCTTTGCAAATTGCCGTTTACGATTTTCACGACGTTTGTTGTGTAGTTGTTCGTGTTGTTTATTGTTTGATTGATTTGTTCGTTGACCACTTCCGTTCCGCAAAAAGAACAGAATCTTTTTTTCTGATTTTCGTCAAATTCCAAGTTTGCTCCGCATTGCGGACAAACCATTGCGACAAGTGGCATATATCGGTTCTCCTTTTTTGTAAATTTTCTTTACTTATTTGTATGACAAAATAATATCTCAAAATGAGATATTTGTCAATATAATTTCACAATTGAATTACGCTTGTCCGCCTTTTTAATTCGCTTCGCCTTAAAACGATAAGTATAAATTAAAAACGAAGCGACTTTGAAGATGTAGAAAAGTTTAGATAAGGATAGGGCACAAAAAAACACAGCCATAAGCTGTGTAAATCATCGATGACGATTGCTTTAAAATTTATTGGTTGGAATGTAGGCGGAAAGTAGCAAATTGCTAAATTGCTGAAAACGGCGAAATGCTAAACAACCATTGCTTTCGGGTGGTAATTTACGCATTAAATTTTGCTATATTTTAAGCTATCTTTTAAACGGCAAAAAGTCGTCGTCTTCGTGAAGGTCGCCGAGAATTTCGTTGTCAATCAGAATTCCGCGTTTAACGGAATCGTAGCCGTATTTGTTGCGTATGCCGTCGATAGTTTTTTCGAGATTTAATTGTTTATCTTCGTTTTCGGAGAAGAACGAAAGCTGATATTTGCTTGCGTCGTCGAGTTTTATTGCCCCGACGGTAATCGCTCTTAACGGCGCTTTGAAATCGTGCATTTCTTTAAGCATTGCGATTGCGTTTTCGCCGATGGTTTTTGCCGACGCCGTGGCGTCTATAAGTCCTTTTTGTTTGCCGTTCCATTTAAGGTCCAATCCTTTAAGACCGAGTGAAATTCCGCCGGCAACAAGATTGTAGCGGCGAAGTCTTACGGCAACCATTTCGCTCAATGCGTATATGACCGTTTTTGCCTCTTCCAAAGTTTTTATGTCCTTAGGGGTAGTCGTGCCGTGACTGACGGATTTTGGAACAAAGGTATCGTAATAGAGCTTTACTTCTTCGTCGCTTATTCCTTGCGCAGCGTTTATCATTTTATCGCCGACAATTCCGAAATGTTGCTTCAATGCTTTGCGGTCGGCTCTTGCCAAGTCGCCTATGGTTTTAATGTTAAGGTCGTCGAGCTTTTTGGCGGTCTTTTTGCCTATCATAATAAGTTCGGCAGGCGACATATCATAAATTCTGTCCTTAAAATTGTCGCGATTCAAAACGGTCACCGCATCGGGTTTTTTTAAGTCTGAACCGAGTTTTGCAAGCGTTTTGGTGAAAGATACCCCGACGGAGATGGTGAGTCCCGTTTCGCGTTTTACTCGTTCTTTAATGTCGTATGCGATTTTTTCTCCGCTTCCTAACAGCGGTATGGATTCCGTCACGTCAAGCCAACATTCGTCAATGCCGAATCTTTCGACGCGGTCGGTGTAGTTTGTGTAAATGTCAAAAACGATTTTGCTGTAATAGACGTACTTGTCGAAGTGCGGTCTTAAAAACACTACGTCGGGGCATTTTTGTTTCGATTGCCAGATAGGCTCGCCCGTCTGTACGCCTGCGGCTTTCGCAATTTGATTTTTTGCCAAAACAATCCCGTGTCTTAATTCGGGATTTCCGCAAACAACAATCGGCAAACCGCTAAGTTCGGGGTGAGCGAGCGCTTCGACCGATGCGTAAAAATTGTTTAAGTCGCAATGAAGTATCGTTTTGTCCATACACTTATTATAGCAAAAAATCTATTGCAAAACAATAGACATTGTTGTATACTTTATATAATATCAATAAAATTTTTACGGAGATAAAATCGTGATTTTAGTTACCGGCGGAGCAGGATACATCGGCAGTCACACTGTCAGAGAATTACGCAGTCGCGGATATGACGTAGTCGTTTACGATAACCTTTCGACTGGACATATCGAATCGATCGGCGACGCGCTTTTCGTCAAGGGCGATTTGTTTGACGTCGAATTGTTGAAAGATACGTTCAAAAAATACGGCGTAGATTCGGTCATCCATTTTGCGGCGTATTCGCTTGTCGGCGAGTCGATGATAAATCCGCTTAAATATTACAAGAACAACGTTTCGGGAACGCTTTGCCTATTAGAGGCTATGACTGCGTGCGACGTTAAGTATCTCGTGTTTTCGTCAAGTGCGGCGACCTACGGAGATACTGGCGAAGATATTATAACCGAAAATTCGCCGCAAAACCCTACAAGCGTTTACGGAATGACGAAACTTATGATGGAACGACTTATGGCGGACTTTGACCGCGCTTACGGGATGAAGTACGTTGCGCTGCGTTATTTCAATGCGGCAGGCGCACACGCTGACGGAGATATCGGCGAAGACCACAATCCGGAAAGTCATCTTATTCCGATAATAATGCAAGTCTTAAACGGAAAACGTGAAAAACTCGGCATTTTCGGCGACGATTATCCGACTTTTGACGGCACTTGCATAAGAGACTATATTCACATATCCGACCTTGCCGACGCTCATATCAAAGCGCTCGAAAGCCTTAGAGCGGGGGCAAATTCAAATTTCTATAATCTCGGAAACGGCAACGGCTTTTCCGTGAAACAAGTTATCGAGACCGTGTCTAAGGTTACGGGACGAAACGTCAATTACGAAGTTGTTCCGCGCAGAGCAGGCGACCCTGCGATATTGGTAGCTTCGAGCGACAAAATCAGAAGAGAACTTGGCTGGAAACCTCAGTTTGACAGCCTTGAAAAAATAGTAGCTTCGGCTTGGAAGTGGCACAGCGCTCACCCCGACGGCTACAAAACCAAATAATGGGAGAGATTATGATTTCTGAGACAAAAAAGAGCAATATTAAACCGGTCAGAAAAGCGGTTATACCTGCGGCGGGTTACGGAACGAGATTCCTGCCTGCAACGAAAGCGATTCCGAAAGAGATGCTTCCGATTGTCGACACTCCGTCGCTTCAATACGTCGTTAAAGAAGCTGTCGAAAGCGGCATTACCGATATTTTGATTATCACGACAAGAGGAAAAGAGGCAATCGAAAATCATTTCGATAAGTCTTTTGAACTCGAAACAAATCTTAAAAACGCGGGCAAAGACGATTATCTCAAACTTTGTCAGGATATAAGTTCGATGGCGAATATCGAATACGTTCGCCAAAAAGAAATGAAAGGAAGCGGCTGGGCAGTTCACTATGCCAAAAACTTTGTGGGCGACGAACCGTTTGTCGTTTTGTTCGGCGACGACGTCATCTATACGACAAAGGAACAACAACCTGTTTCCAAACAGCTTATCGACGCTTACAACGTCACGGGAACGTCAATTCTCGGCGTTCAGACCATCGAAGGCGAAGAAATCAGAAAATACGGCGTCGTCGTTCCGGACGGCAAGACCGAAGGCAGATTTACAAAACTTAAATCGCTTATCGAAAAACCGCAAGGCGAGATTCCGTCGCACCTTACGAGTCTCGGAAGATTTTTGCTTACGCCGGATATTTTTGAAATTTTGGAGCGTACGCCTCCTGCGCCGAACGGCGAAGTTTATCTTACCGACGCTATCGGCACGCAAGCGAAAGAAAGCGGCGTATACGCTTATGAATTTGCAGGCAGAAGATACGATATAGGCGACAAGCAAGGATTTTTGGAAGCGTGCGTCGAATACGCATTGCGTGACGAAAGGCTTGCGGGTGGCTTTAAGGCATATCTTAAAGATATAACGAAAAACCTTTAATTGAAGCCCTTCGGGGCTTTTGAATTTTATGATACTGTGTGATTATTGCAAAAAGAGAGAAGGCGTCCTGCCTTACAGTAAAACTTCGAGCGGTCAATGCGTCGTTTTGCATCTTTGTCCCGAATGTTACAAAAAGATGAACAGCTTGGGACTTGACCCTTTTGAAGTCGTAAAAGAGTTGATTGAACGTGACGGCACGGAATGTAATTCGTGCGGTTTTTCCGTTGACGATTTTAAAGATACCTTTTATCTCGGATGCGCCGATTGCTATAAGGATATGTCCGACGCCGTTTTGGGTGCGATAAGCAGAGTTCAACCTGCCGTTCGCCACGTCGGGAAGCGTCCTACGGGGGGCAGGGGATGAGCATTTTCGACACGGTTATTTCATCGAGAATAAGACTTGCAAGAAATATCAGAGGTTTAAGTTTTCCGCAGAATTACAAGCCTTTCGAAGCGGACAAGATTTACGAATTTACTTTTAAGGCAGGTTCGGCAATTAAGACGGTTGAAAACTGTGAAACTATCGTTATGTCGTCGCTCAGCGAAATAGACAGACAGTCGCTTGTCGAAATGCATCTCGTAAGTCCTAACTTGCTTAAAAACAAATACGGCAGCGTCGTGTTGTCGGCAGACAAAAACATAAGCGTTATGCTCAGCGAAGAAGACCACATAAGAGAGCAATGCATCACTGACGGTTTGAACCTCGACTTGGCTTATAAACGACTTGACAGAGTAGACGACGCACTTATAAACGCACTCGATATTGCGTTTGACGACAGGCTCGGCTTTTTGACGGCGTGTCCGACAAACGTAGGAACAGGAATGAGAGCGTCCGTTATGATGTTTTTGCCGGCTTTAAAAATGACGCATTTACTTGACGACGTGTTGGTTAAGGTTGCGCGTTCGGGCGGATATACGTTCAGGGGTGCATACGGCGAGGGTAGCGACGCCGAGGGCAACGTCTATCAGCTTTCAAATTCGTATACGTTGGGACTCAGCGAAAAGGACATATTGGACGGAGTAACGAAAACGGCAATTCAGCTTGCAGAGTGTGAAGATAAAGCGAGAAGGAAACTGCTTGCGGAAATGACTATTCCGCTTAAAGATAAGATATGTCGAAGCTGGGGACTTATATCGAATGCGTATATAATGTCTTCAAGCGAACTTATGAGCCTTCTTTCCGACGTAAAACTCGGAATAATTTTGGGAATATTACCAAGTTACGACATAAAAAAACTTGACCGCCTTGCCGTTCTTTCGGGGGCGGCTATGCTGTGTCAGGGCGTCGGCGAACTTTCGCCCGAACAAAGAGATATCAGAAGAGCGGCTTTTGTAAAGAATGCGATAAACGGAGATTAGTATGAGTACGGTTACGAGAAATTTTGAAAACGTTTTTTATGCGGCAACTCGCCTCGCTTCGGAAACGGGCGGAAACGTATATTCGGAACATATACTTTACGGCTTAGCCAGCGTCAAAGGCTCGGTCGCTCAAAAGATTTTGTCCGAGTTCGTTTCGGCTGACGAACTTTTAAACAATTTTAAACTTCATTCGGTCGGCGGAGCTATCTTTTCGGAACGAGCAAACAGAATAAGACAAAGAGCAATCGAGACGGCGGCGATAAAAGGCACGGCGGCGGCAACCGAGCACATTTTGTATGCACTTTTGCTCGAAACCGATTGCGTCGCATATAGATATCTCGTTTCAAAAGGAATGAACGTAGGCGCGCTCGAATATGAATTCGAAACTTCGTTCGGAATCAGAAAAGACGACAGATATAGTCAGCCGACTCGTTCTAACGTGTTGGTTGCAGATTTTAACGACCTTATCGGAAAGCTCAACAACGGACTTACTTATAACGGCGAAGACAAGCAGAATTCAGTTGGCGATAAGCAAGACGCGGAGTTTTCGGGAAAGGGGGATTCGTTTGGAAAAGGCTTAAAACCGTATAACAAAAGCGGTTTCGAGCCGATTGAAAATTTAAAAAGCACTCTTCCCGTCGGACTTGAAAAATTCGGCGTAGACCTGACAAAGAAGGCAAGAGACGGAAAATTGGACCCCGTTATAGGACGCGGAAAGGAAATCGAAAGATTGGTGCAGGTCCTTTGTCGTCGCACGAAAAACAATCCCGTGCTTATAGGCGAACCGGGCGTCGGAAAATCTGCGGTTCTTGAAGGACTCAGCCAAGCGATAGTTAGCGGAAACGTCCCCGACGCGCTTTTGGGAAAGACCGTGTTTTCGCTTGACCTTACGTCAATCGTTGCGGGAGCGAAATATCGCGGCGAATTCGAAGAGCGTTTTAAATCGGCGCTCGACGCTATAAAGTCGGCAGGAAATATAATTTTGTTTATAGACGAAATTCACACGCTCATTAAAACAGGCGGAAGCGAAGGCGCGCTTGACGCCGCAAACATTTTAAAGCCTATGCTCGCTCGCGGCGAACTTCAAACAATAGGCGCAACTACGATAGAGGAATATCGAAAGTATATCGAAAAAGACCCTGCCTTAGAAAGAAGGTTCCAACCTGTGCTTGTAGAAGAACCTTCGGTTTCGGAAACCGTCGAAATATTGAAGGGGCTTAAACAAAAGTTTGAAAATCATCATAAAGTTTCCATAACCGAAGATGCATTGCAAGCGGCGGCAGTCATGGCAGACAGATATATAACTGATAGATTTTTGCCCGACAAGGCAATAGATTTGCTTGACGAAGCCTGCTCGAAAAAGAAGATATATTCGTTTACCGTTCCTAAAGAAATCAGGGAACTTGACGGAAAAATCAACGAACTCGAACTTGAAATATCCGAAGCCGTAAGGCACGAACAGACGTCGGTTGCGGAACACCTGAAAGCCGAACTCGGCGGCGTTATCGAAACTAAAAAGCAAAAAGATGCCGAATGGCAACTTAAAACGCAAAACGCAAACCGCATAGTGACCGAAAACGAAATTGCGGAAATCGTTGCGTCGTCTACGGGCGTACCTGTGACAAAATTGACCGAAACCGAGTCGGAAAAATTGCTCGGTTTGGGCGAAGCTCTTCATAAGCGCGTAATCGGACAAAACGAGGCTGTGGAAGCGGTGGCAAAAGCCATTAAAAGGGCAAGAGCAGGACTTGGCGACAGCGGCAGACCGATAGGCAGCTTTATTTTTCTCGGACCTACGGGCGTAGGAAAGACCGAGCTTAGCAAAGCGCTTGCCGCAGAACTTTTCGGCGATGAAAACCTTATGATACGAATCGATATGTCCGAATATATGCAAAAGGAAAACGTATCGAAAATGATAGGCTCAGCCCCGGGATACGTCGGATACGACGAGGGCGGACAGCTTACCGAAAAGGTCAGAAGAAAACCGTATTCCGTCGTATTGTTCGACGAAATCGAAAAAGCGCATCCCGACGTATATAATCTGCTTTTGCAAATCCTTGACGACGGCAGACTTACCGACAGTCAGGGCAGACTTGTCAGTTTTAAAAATACCGTAATCATAATGACGTCAAACGCAGGCGCGGCGGAAGTCGGTAAAAATAAGGTCGGATTTGACGATGACGACGAAATAAAAGCGTTTGAAAGAAAAAAGGAAGCGCAAATCAATGCCTTGAAGCGTTTTATGAAACCCGAATTTATAAATCGCGTCGACGAAATAATAGTGTTTAAAAACCTTACGCTCGGCGACGTCGAAAAAATCGGCTCGTTGATGCTCGATAAGCTTGTAAAGAAAATGGCAAGACAAGGCATAGAGCTTACGTTCACCGACGAAGCGAAAGAGTACGTTTTTAAAAGGGGATATGACCCTGAATACGGCGCAAGACCGCTTAAACGCACAATCGCAAAACTTTTGGAAGACAGTTTGTCGGAAGAAATTTTGCTTGGCGACATACAATCGGGCGATAAAGTCGAAGCCGCAGTTGAAAACGGCGAATTGACGTTTAACCTTTTAGACGAATGATGAAATTTTCCATAAAACGGTAAATTTTTAAATTGGGTATTGAAATAGCGACCGACTGAGTGTATAATATAATTATCAAAAGGCTTAGGAGGTCGGCTATGAAAATCGAATACGTTGGAAAGGGCTATAACGTCAGCGATTCCCTTAAAAGTGTAACTGAAAAGAAGAGCAAAAAGTTTAAGAAGTATTTGGGCGACGACGCAGTGCTTAAATACACTATTACGTTGACGGGTGATACTTACACGACCGAGCTTATTGCCGAATATAACGGACAACTTATTAAAGCAGAAGCGCAATCGGACACACCTTTTAAAAACCTCGACGAAGTAAATTCTCGTTTTGAAGGTCAAGCAAGAAAATTTAAAACCGCAGACGGGAAAAGCAAGAGAGGTTGGAAACGTACCTATCCTGAAGTTCCGAGTAAAATCGAAACCGAACCGACGGAAGAGGACAAATAATTTTTAAAATTTAAAAAACGGCTTTAATAGCCGTTTTTTATTTTTGCCCTAATTAAAAATTGCTTTTTAAGTTTAAAAATTTTAAATTTCATTTCATCTGCTTAAAAGGTTGTATATTTATAATGCATAAACGCATAAATATGATAAAAATCGTTATCTATATGTATAAATATACAAAATTTGCTAAAATATACAAAAAACCGCGTGAAACTGTAAAACGCTTGATATAAGGTGTGATTTGGTATATAATGGGCAAAAATAGATATGAAAATGATTTTTAAAATTAAAAACAAAATGACGAATTATCAAATTGTTGCGATAGCTTTCGTCTTACTTATATTTTTGGGTTCGGCGCTTCTTAGTCTACCGATTGCCTCAAAAAAAAGTACGCCATATATTGACGCTCTATTTACTTCTACTTCGGCTGTGTGCGTAACGGGGCTTGCTACTTTTGACACTTTTACGCATTGGACGACTTTCGGACAAGTGGTTATTTTAATCTTGACGCAAATCGGCGGTTTGGGACTTATGACGCTCATGACGATCTTTTCGCTTTTTGTACGCAAACAGTTGACGCTTTCCGAAAGGAGCTTGTTTATTTATTCGACGGGCAGTCAAGCCGGCTCGATAAAGAGCGTAGTTAAGCACGTCGTGTTGGGAACCGCAATTTTTGAACTTATCGGAACGATTTTTTTATCGATAAGATTTTGTGCGATTTTCGGCGCGGGAAAGGGCTTGTATTTTGCTCTGTTTCACGCAGTGTCGGCGTTTTGTAACGGCGGCTTTGACCTTATGGGGGCTTATTCGGGGCAGTTCAGCTCGCTTACTGCTTTTTCAAACGACGTTATAGTAAATTTGACGATATCGTTTTTGATATTTATGGGCGGTTTGGGCTTTTTGGTTTGGAGCGACGTAATAGCAAAAAAATTCAATCCGAAAAAATTTTCTTTGCACACAAAAATCGTTCTCGTTACGTCTTGTTCGCTTTTAGTCATAGGAATGGTTTTATTCTATCTTTTTGAAATGAACAACTATTTGGCAGGTAAAACGTCGGGAGAAGCGTTTTTAATTTGTCTGTTCCAATCGACTTCGGCAAGAACTGCAGGTTATGCTACGGTTGACACGGCGGCTCTTTCCGAAAGTTCAAAGCTGCTTACAATAGTACTTATGTTCATCGGCGGAAGCCCCGGTTCGACGGCAGGCGGCATAAAGACGACAACGCTTGTTATTTTACTGTTTTCCATAATTGCCAACGTAAAAAGAAAGAATACGATAACGGTAGGCAAAAGGCGAATAGACAACAGCAATGCTTCTCAAGCATACGCAATCGTTACGCTTTATCTCATTGCGGCGGCTTTTGCGGCGGCAGTGCTGTGTCTCGATACGAGCATAACTTTGGATCAGGCGGTGTTTGAAACGGTTTCTGCATTAGGCACGGCAGGACTTACGCTCGGCATAACGCCTTATCTTGCTTGGTGGGGAAAATTGGTTTTGATAATTTGTATGTTTGGCGGCAGAGTAGGTATGTTGTCGCTTGTTATGATATTCGCAAACAAAAACAAGGTCGTTCCGCTTGAAAGACCTAAAGAAAAAATTATTATAGGATAGGTATAAATTATGGCAAAAAAACGCGCTTCAAAATCAATGCTTGTTATAGGTGTCGGACGATACGGTAAGTATCTTGCTTTAAAACTTTTGGAACTTGGCAACGACGTTATGATTATCGATCAGGACGAAAAAGTTATCGAGGAGCTTGCGCCTGTTTTTACCGACGCACATATAGGCGATTGCACTAGCGAAACGGTGCTTAGAGCAATCGGCGCAGCTAGCTTCGATTGTTGTTTTGTTACCATTGACGAAAACTTTCAGGCATCGCTTGAAATCACATCGCTTTTATCTGATATAGGCGCAAAGAAAATCGTTGCGAAAGCGTCCAGAGAATCGCAAGCGAAATTTTTGATGAAAGTTGGGGCAAACGAAGTTGTATATCCCGAAAAAGACAATGCCGAAAGACTTGCCGTTAAATACGGAACTAACAACGTTTTCGATTATATTCAACTTTCAAAGGATTATTCGCTTGTTGAAATTCCTATTATGAAAGATTGGATAGGCAAGAGCATTTTGGAAATCGGCGTCAGAAAAAACTATGACATAAACGTCATAGCGATTAAACGTGACAGCGAATTTATTCCTTCTCCTGCTCCCGATTTTGTGTTTGCCTCAGGCGACCACGTCGTTACGCTCGGACATTCCGATGAAGTGATTGAAATTGCTCAAAAACTGAAATAGTAAGGCATTTGCCTAAATTTACGGTATTCTATGCCGTCGCTTTTTGCGGCTTTGTCGCTGAAAATTCGGTTTAATTTTATGCTTGGTTTTAACTTAGTGAGTAAATTTAAATAGCATAACATTTAAAAAGTTTATGTTTTAAAAAGTCAAGCCGAGATAATCGAGATAATATAATTTAAGATAAAACAAATAAGTCAAGCCATAGGCTTGACTTATTACATTTCAATTTGCTATTGAACTTTAATTTAATATTACACTTCAATTTGACTTGCTTTCGTATTTCATTTTGGCTATTACTTTTATTTTGATTACTGTATCAATTTAACTATAATAATTTTAACTATCGTATTTCAATTTGACTCATTTTGTTTAAACTTGACAATTTCAAAATGACTTACTTTATTTTTAATTTTATTAAATTATGCATATCGTTTTAGAATTTTAGCCTAATATATCTTGTTCTGAATCGGTTTGCTTGCATTTTACGGGTTTTAACTTTTTAGGCTTCTTTTCTTTTTCTTTTTTTGCTTCGCCGAACAATGAAATTACAAACATGGTATATTTGCCTTCTTCGCTTTGACATTCGATTTTTCCGTTCATCGTATCGACAATGGACTTTGCGATGGACAAGCCCAGTCCGAAACTTTTCTTTTCGGATTCTTCGTTCGTCACTTTATAGAAGCGTTCGAAAATATGTTTTTGATTTTCTTCCGAAATTCCGTTTCCGGTGTTAGAAATCGTAAGTCGAATTGTTTTTTTGTTTCGCTCTAAGCCGGCTCTGATTTTTCCGCCGACGTTGACGTACTTAATGGCGTTGTCGCAAAGTATAGACAAAAGTTTGTCAAGGCTTGCCGTATCGACCATATAGTAAATGTCGTTTTCGATTTTTGTTTCGAGCGTAATGTTCTTTTCAAAGCAAGTCGCTTCAAATGACAATAGGGTGGATTCTAAATATTCGCTGAGATTGATGAGCTTTTTGTCGGGCTTATAAAATATGCTTTGGAATTTACTAAGCTCTAACATTTCGAAAACGAGATGATTCATTTTTTCTATTTGTTGATTTGAACTTGTAAGCCATTTTTTCGCATCTGGGTTATCGCTTAGCGAATCGCTGATTAAGTTTAAATCGGTAGCAATGACGGTGAGTGGAGTTTTAAGTTCATGCGAAACGTTTGCGACGAGTTCTTTTTGGTTGTTGAAAGCGTTTTCGACGGGTTTGACAGCCTTTCTTGCAAAAAGCCAGCCGAGCAAGGCAAACAGCCATACGCACGCAACCGTAACGGCGGCGAAAGATACGACAAGCGTTATGATTGCCCTATGGTCGGCAGAGTAGTCGCAGACCGCATATACAATTTCATTGCTGACGGGATTGTTTGTGCGCGCGGTTTGAATCCAAAAATGACGGGAGCCGATTTCGATTTTCTCTTTTTCGGTGTTTAAAACTTTGTTGATTATTTGCGCTTGTTCGGTCGCCGTGTAAGGTTCAAGACGCTTTTTTTCGACTACGACTCCGTCGCGCTCGACAATGACAATGCAGTTTGTCATGCCGTCGAAACTTTTAAATTCACGACCGAAACCGCCGCTTATCTGATAGTCGTTTATTGTGCGGTTTAAACTGTCTTTTACGTTTCTTGTCATATTGGCATATGCTATGCTGAATACAACGGTGAATATAACGACTAAAATGCCCGTGCCGATAGCCGAGCATAAAAGCATGAATTTATATTTTAAATCGCCGAAGAGTTCGGTGTTGTCGTTTGAAGGTTTTTCGTTGTTATTCACTCTTTTTATCCTCTAATTGATAGCCCACGCCTCTGATTGCCGAAATAGTGAACGGCGCGTTTAAGAAATTGAGTTTCTTTCTTAAAAAAGATATGAACACTTCGACCGTGTTCGATTCAAACTCGCTGTCGAATCCCCATACTTTTGCGATGAGATTTTCCTTGTCGGCGATTTTCCCGTCACGTTCGTAAAGATATTTCATAATCTCGAACTCTTTAAGCGACAGTTTTACGCTTTTTGCTTCATAGCTGAGTTCGTATGTGTTGACGTCGAGTTTAACGCCTTTATGGTCGAGTACGCCCAAATATGCGTCCGATTTGCGACGGGTGAGCGCGCGTATTCTTGCAAGAAGCTCGGGTATCGAAAACGGCTTTGCGATATAATCGTCCGCGCCGTAGTCGAGCCCCTGAACCTTGTTTGCCTCGTCGGTGAGAGCGGTAAGCATAATAACGGGTGTTGAAATTTCGTTTTGACGAAGTTTTTTCAAAACCTCGAAGCCGTTCATTTGCGGAAGCATAACGTCAAGCAAAATAACGTCGAAAATTCCGCTGAGAGCGTATTCATAACCGCTTTTACCGTCGTATACGTTTTCGACCTCGTACTTTTCTTTTTTAAGCACAGCCACCAAAGCGTCGGATAGGCTCGGTGAATCTTCAATAAGTAAAACACGCATAATATATCTCCTTTGTTTTAGGATAAATCCGCTTGCTTAAACTTTCATTAAAAAAACAATTTTAAAAAACATTTAAAAAAATTTTTAAAAAAGTATTTTTTTATCGATTATTTAAGGTATTTTTAAGCTATTGCAATTATTATAACGGTAGTAGGCAGGCAGAATAGATAGTGGCTGGCGTAGACCACGGTTAAAACGCTCATCTAACTATGGTTAAGTTTTTTGCCCTAATCTTGTCGCTTAGCGACGCCTTGACGGAACACCTTTTTTCTCTCCGATTTTTGGGTGTTCCGTCCTTTTTTATTCAATTTTATCTTTAACATTATATATCTTTTTATTTTTATTTTCAATATTCATTTTAAAAACGGCTTTTGTTTCGACTTAATTATGCTGATTTTTGCCCGATAAAGAACGAAAAATTTAAAATTTGGATATTATATCATAGAATGTGAGCAAATTTTTATGGACTTTGCCTGTTTTCGTGTTAAAATGAGTTGACGCTTATGAGAAAACTGAAAGTAATTATAAATAGAATGAGCGGAAACGGCTCAAAGGCATATCTCGACAAGGTCGTATCCAAGTTGGAAACAAAATTTGACGAGAAGTTTGAAATCGCGCAGGTTATAAATCTTGCCGACGAAAACGACACGTTCGAGCTTGACGGGTGCGACGCCGTTGCCGTTTGCGGCGGCGACGGGACTTTAAGCAATGCTTTAAACAAGGCGAGAGAGTTTGGCATCGACGTTTTTTATTTTCCTTACGGCACTCTTAACGAGCTTGCAAAACATATAGCAAAAGTCGGCGGTGAGGCAGTAAACGAAACGGGCTTTATAGGTGACAGACAATTCGTTTACGTTGCGGCTACGGGGTCATTTACGCCGATAGGATATTCGACCACAAACAAATCGAAACGCAAGTTGAAATTTTTCGCATACGTTTTGCGTGTGCTTAAAGAATATAAGGTTTACAATATGAAAGCTACAATCGATGCGGACGGCGTTATCGACAGCGGCGAATATTCGCTCATTATGTGCCTCGATTCAAGAAGATGTTTCAGTTTTAATTTTAACAGACTTTACAAATTCAACGACGGAAAGTTTCATCTGCTCACCATCAAGACACCGAAAGGAGCGTTTAAAAAATTCAAAATTTTCTTTCCGCTTTTCAGAGCGTTCTTCATCGGCTTTAACAAAGAGTATAAAAGCAAAAATATGATTTTCAAAGCTGCCGAAAAAGTCAAAATCAGTTATGACAAGGATTATCCGATTTGTCTTGACGGCGAAAAGTATTTTGCAGGCACCGAGTATGAGGTAAAAATCGACCGCTCTAAAAGCAGGATATTCGTTATCGTTTGATAGCTGCCTAAAAAAGGCGGTTTAAAACAAAGTGCGGCATTTAAGTTTTGCGGTGTAAAGACAAAAAGTTAAATCCGAATCGTTATAACCAAAAAACTAAATCGAAATCGTTATAAGCGATATAGCCGTAATCGGAATCGTATTAGCAAAATTAGTTATAATTAAAATCGTTATAAAAAAAATAATAATCAAAATTGTTATAAACAAAATAACTCTAATAAAAATTAAAAAACGAAACAGAATGGTTGTTTCGTTTTTTAATTGATTAAGATTTGAAAGTTTAACGCTTAGACGCTATGACGCAAATGCGAGACGCTTATTTAAACAAACTTTCGATTTTTCTTAAAATTTTCTTTTCGCCACGAGCGGCGATTTCGTTTTTATAGACTAGGTAGCCGGTCGCTACTGCGCCGACCGCCACGCCCAAGAGTAATTTGTTTTTCATTTCTTCCTCCTATATTTATAATGTGATATTTAAGAAAGGTTAGGGAAAAAAAATTTTGCCATATAATGGTGAAATAAATCCTTATAGTTTTTTAATGAATAAACTAAAGATTTTTAATAAATGAAATTATTTAATGAATTGACGAAATTGAGTTTTATAGATAAATAAAATCGAGTTTTAATAAATGACGAAGTGTTTTGGCGAATAAGCAAAACCGTGTTTTAATAAATGAAGGTGTGTATTACAAATTGTTTATAATTAACGCAAAAGCTAAGTTGCAAAGTGTATTGACTAAAAGTCGCAACGATAAAAAAACCGCAACATAGTTGCGGCTTTTCAATTTGTAAAAGATTAGTTGATTTTTAGATTTCTTGACATAATGAATTAGTCAAAATAAATGATAACTTGAATAACAGATTAGTCGATTCTATTTAAATGATTAGCCAAATAAAAGATTGGTCTAAATATTTAAATTGATTAGTCATAAGTCAATTATAATATAGTCCATATAGCCTTTATGAATCAAACTATATAAATGAAAATTTAATCTATATAAGCTATAATGATTAGTCGATATATTTATTTGACTTTTAAGCTCTGCCTTGCGCGACGTAATCGATAGTTATGGATTTTTCGGTTTCCACATCGGATAGGAACTTTAAAACCGTTTGCATAGCGACGGCAAATCCCATATTTTCCGCTTCGGTTTCTGAAATCTTGCTTTCGATAATGCCGATGACAACGCCGTTTTTATCGAACATAGGTCCGCCCGAATTTCCGTTATTGACGGCGGCGTCCGTCATAATGTAATAGGCGTCGCCCCAGTTTGAAAGTTTCATTGCGCCGTGACTTATCGAGCCTGTCGTAACCGAAAGTCCGATGCCCTTAGGGTTGCCGATGATTGCGACTTGTTCGCCGAGTTTTGCATAATCGCTTGAAGCAAGTTTGACGGCAGGGTGAGTCGTGGACGACGGGGTAGCGGTTTTGAAAGTCAGAAGCGCAAGGTCTACGTCTTCGTCGAGATAAACGATTTCAAGTTGATAAGCGGTCGATTCGCCGTAAAAACGACAAACGATAGATTCGTATTGAACGGTTGTTTTAGTCACGAACATTCCGGTTCTCGTTTCTTTTTCGTAGGTCACTACGTGGTGATTTGTGAGCATATATCTCGTATCGCCGTCGTTAATCAAAAATCCCGTAGCTGTCGAGGTGGTGGAGCTGCTTTCGCAAGTAATGACCGCACAAGCCGACATACAGTTGTCGGCGACGTATTCGCCAATCGACGTTTCGAGCCTTGACGACGCGCTCTTGGAAGCGGAATCGATAACGTCGGCAACAATATCCGAATCGGAGAGTTTGTCTTCGATTGCCTGTTGATATTGGTCACGGACGGCTGACGAAATAGTCGTTGCGTATTTTTCCGCAATGATGTTTTTCATCGACGCTAAAACGACTATGTTTACTATAACTACAAGAGCAAGCAAAATCGAAATGACAATAAGAGTAGTGTTGGTGCGTTTCAGTTTTGCGTACGCTTCTGTTTTTTCGGGCGGAATTTGTCCGTTGCCTCTGTCGTTATCGTTGTTATCGTAAAAATTATAAAAGTTATCCATAAGCCACCTCTGATGAGATAATATTAGTCACGCTGTCTTAAAATAATATTAAACTTTTTTTAATTATATTATAAAAAACGAAAAATATAGTCTATTTTATTGCAAAATTCGATTATCGTCAAAATTTTACGGATTTCACTTCCATTTCGGGCCATTTGTTCATTTTAAAGGCAAAAAAAGATTGAATATTGTTAAATTTATGTTATAATCAAGCTATGAAAAGTGATATCGAAATTGCAGAGGCAATAGTTCCTCAAAAAATTAAAGACGTTGCAAAAAAGTTGGGAATCGACGAAAGCAATCTCTTTTGCTATGGCGAATATATGGCAAAAGTCAAGTCGAGAGGCGACAAAAACGGTAAACTCGTTTTAGTCACTGCCATAAACCCGACTCCGCAAGGCGAAGGAAAAACGACCGTCGCGATAGGTCTTGCCGACGGGCTTTCCCTTTTGGGAGAAAAAGCGGCTCTCGCATTGAGAGAACCTTCTCTCGGTCCTGTATTCGGCGTTAAAGGCGGAGCTGCAGGCGGCGGATATTCGCAAGTTTATCCTATGGCTGAAATCAACCTTCATTTTACCGGTGACATTCACGCAATCACGGCGGCAAACAATTTGCTTGCTTCTATGATTGACAATCATATTTTCCAAGGCAACGTTTTGGGAATCGACCCTAACAATATCGTTTTCAAAAGATGCCTTGACGCAAACGACAGAGCGCTTAGAGATATAACCGTAAACAGCGGCAATAAGAACTTGGAACACAAAGCCAATTTTGTAATTACAGCGGCTTGCGAAGTTATGGCAATTTTTTGCCTTGCAACGTCTCTTGACAATCTTAAAGAGCGTCTTGGAAACATTCTCGTTGCTTATACGTTTGACGGCAGACCTGTTTATGCGCATCAACTTAAAGCGGAAGACGCAATGACAATTTTGCTTAAGGACGCTTTCAGTCCTAATCTTGTCCAAACTTTGGAAGGAACGCCTGCATTCATTCACGGCGGACCTTTTGCAAACGTCGCTCACGGCTGTAACAGTGTTCAGGCAACGTATACCGCACTTAGTTATGCTGACGTCGTAGTTACGGAAGCAGGTTTCGGCGCGGACCTTGGCGCAGAAAAGTTTTTCGATATTAAATGCAGAAATGCGTCGCTTAGTCCGTCTGCGGTTGTTCTGGTTGCGTCTATAAGAGCTTTGAAACTCAACGGCGGAATGGATAAAGACAATCTCGGCGAAGAAAACGAAGAGTGTTTAATCGGCGGTTGTCAAAACCTTGTCGGACACGTCGAAAACCTTAAAAAGTTCGGAGTGCCGATTGTCATTTCGCTCAATCGTTTCCCGACGGATACAGACAAAGAAATCGATATGATTGCGCATTTGGCGGAAGTTATGGGCGTTAAGTTTGCCGTTTGCGACAGCTATGCAAAAGGCGGCGCAGGCGCTGTCGAACTTGCAAAAGTCGTTAAAGAAACTATCGAGACAGAAAAAGCCGACCTTAAATTCATTTACGATTTAAACGACGATATTAAAGACAAAATTACGAAACTTGCCGTCGAATATTACGGCGCAGGCTCGGTTGAATTTTCCGAACAAGCATTGAAGAGATTGCATCAAATCGAAAAGTTAGTAAAAGGTCTTCCTATTTGTGTGGCAAAAACGCAATATTCTTTCAGCGACGACCCTACGTTGCTTGGCAGACCGACCGATTTCACTTTCCACGTCAGCGACGTTGAATATCGCGCAGGAGCAGGCTTTGTTGTCGTGCTCAGCAACAGCATGTTGCTTATGTTCGGATTGCCGAAAGTTCCTAACGCTTGCAAGATGACAATCGACAGCGACGGAAAAATTTCGGGCTTATATTAGTTTATCAATATATCAAGGCGGATTGTTATTAAATTATGTTAAGATTTGGCTTTAAGGCTATGTCGAAACTTAAAATACGCCGAAGCGCTAAAAGCGCAAATTAAAACTTTGCTTTCCGTTTCGGAGAGCGCGGCATAATCGCCGCAAGCATCAAGGAGGAACTATGTCAGTTTTATTTTGTGATACCGATTGCGAATTGTGGTACACCTATGCGGAAGAGTTGGATATTAAAGTCATCGAAATGCCTTATACGATAGACGGCAAAGAATATATGTACGATCTCGGAAAGAATACCGATTTTAAAGGTTTCTTCGATAAGATGCGTTCGGGCGCAGGCGCAATTACGTCGGCTCTCAACGAGCAAGATTATCTCGATTATTTCGAGCCGTACTTCAAAGCAGGCGAAGATATTTTATATATCGCGTTTTCAAGCAAAATGAGCGGCACGTTCAATCAAATGGACAAGGCTGTCAAAGCGCTTAGCGAAAAATATCCTACTGCAAGATTTACGAAGTTCGATACTTTGAGTATTTGTATGGGGGCGGGTCTTATCGTCTATCTCGGCGCAAAATTCTTTAAAGCAAACGGCGGCGACGTCGATAAAACAGTCGAATACTTAAACAGCATTGTCAATCGTTGTTGCATACGTTTTGCAGTCGAAGACCTTAAATACCTCGCAAGAGGCGGCAGACTTTCGGCAGGTAAGGCGGCAATCGGCAACCTTCTCAATTTGAAACCGATTTTGGGCGTAGGCGAAAGCGGCGAAATCGACGTGCTTTGCAAACAAAACGGAACGAAAAAGGCGTTAAGCTATATGGCGGCTCAGGTTGCGGAGAAATATTCGCCGTACGACGACGCTCCGATTGTTATCGTCGACGCAGACGCAAAAAATCTTGCAGACGAACTCGAAGCAAAAGTCGTCGAAAAATTCCCTGACGCAAAGATTTGGCGTCAACCTATTGGACCTGTTATCGGAGCGCATTGCGGTCCGGGTACTGTCGGCATTATTTTCCCTGCGACGGGCAGATAAAGCGGTTTGACCTTTCGGTTATAACGATAATGAAATTAAAAATTTTAGTTATAATTTTATGTTTATGCAGTATTGTCTTGTTTTGTGCTTGCAACGAAACAGGACAATATTTAATATTCGGCACTTTTGTCGAAATCGAACTCAGCGGCGTAAAGGCAGGCAAGACAGTTTCGCAAATAGAAAAGCGATTTATAGAAATCGAAAACGAAATGTCCGTGCAAAAGGGGACAAGCGACGTTTACAAAATAAACCATGCAAAAGCAGGCGAAAAGGTGTACGTTTGCGCTGACACGTTAAAGGTACTCGAAACGGCAAAAAACATTTATGAATTATCCTGCGGCGCATTCGACCCTACAATCTATCCGCTTGTGAAACTTTGGAAGTTTTCGGCTGATACCTACGTCGGCGTGCCTAATGCGTTGCCGACCGATGCGGAGATTAAAGCGGCGCTCGATAGCGTCGGGTTTGATAAAATCACAATCGACTTCGACGGCGGCTTTGTGACGAAATCGTCGGATGCGGTTATGATTGACCTTGGCGGTTTGGCAAAAGGTTTTGCGGCAGGCGAAGGACTGTCTGCTGCAAAGGACGTCAAAGGCATTATAAACGTTGGCGGCAATATAGTTGCGGTCGGACGTGATTTAAAAGTCGGAGTTCAAAATCCGCGTGGAGAAGGCTACGTCGGAACGTTTACTTTAAGTTGCGGACAAAGCGTTTCCACAAGCGGCGACTATGAAAGACATTACGTTTATGACGGGGTTAATTATCACCATATCGTTTCGCCGTTCAGCGGCTATCCTACGGGAATAAAGGACGACAGTGACCTTATATCGGTGACTGTGGTGTCGGACAAATATACTCTTTGCGACGCAACTGCGACTGCCGTTATGGTTTTGGGAAAAACCGACGGAAAAGCTCTTATCGAACGACTCGGACTTTGCGGAGTTCTTATCGATAAGGACTTAAACATAACAGTGTTGGGAAATCTGGATTTTCAAAAAGCATAATTATCGGCTAAATTGATTTAAAGTGCAAATTAAATTCGGCTATGAATTGTCGAAATTATTTATGCTATGATTTCGCTATGATTTAAGCAATGAAGTAAAAATCATTTGTTAATAATGTGTTGAATTTGTCGATTAAAATTCGACTTTTTAGGGGCTTATGAAAGTTTTTAAACCTTTTGACTTAATAGTTGTCGTCGTTCTTTTGGTTGCGGCGGCTTTGTCGATTTGGTTTTTGGTTAAGCCGACAGGGGAGAGAGTCGAAATTTACAAAGACGGCGAGCTTGTCAAAAGCGGCGCGCTCAGCGTTGATTTTGAATTTAAAATAGACGAACATACGACGGTAAAAGTTTCAGGGAAAAAGGCGTATGTTTCTTTCAGCGATTGCGTCGGGCAAGATTGTGTTATGGCAGGAAAAATCTCTAAGGCGGGAGAGACGATAGTTTGTTTGCCTAACAAAGTGGTCGTAAAAATTGTCGGCAAGGGCGACGTTGACGTGGTGACGGGATGAAGAAGGACAAAAAGAGCTTAACTGCAAAGAAAATAGCAAACGTAGGCTTATTGCTCGCCGTAGCCTTAATCGTTTCGCTTGTCGAAAATATGCTTCCGCCGCTTGTTCCTGTTATGCCCTATGCGAAATTAGGGCTTGGAAACGTAGTTCTTTTGTTCTGCTTTCTGCTTGTCGGATGGCGTGAGGGCGGACTTATTTTGATTTTGCGTTGTGTTCTGACGGCAGTTTTCAGCGGAAATTACGTTGCGCTTTTGTGGTCTTTGCCGTCGGGAATCGTGGCGTATTGCATTATGATTTTTATGATAAAATCAAAGCTGTTTTCGGTGCCTGCAACGAGCGCAATGGGCGCTATGGCACACAATTTTACGCAAATTATCATTGCAAGCGTGATTATAGGAAACAGTGTTTTTGGGTATCTTCCTTATATGCTTTTGCTCGGCGGACTTTGCGGCTTGTTTACGGGACTTGCTTGCCATTATTTATCGCTCGCTTTGGGCGGCAAATTCGGACTTAAAGATTATCCCGAAATGCGTAATAAAATTCAAGCCGATACTTCAAGCGACGGTGTTGAAGAGAGCGTCAAAGATAGCGACGGTGAAGTCGGTGATTGTGGCGGCGAAGATTTCGACAGAACGGACAAATAGCAAAACGTTTTGTAATTTCACTATTGATTTTGGCTTTATCTGATTTTTGCCGATACCGCTATTCGTTTTTGGCGTCTGTCGCTTGTTCGCCGATGACGTTAGATACTGTATCTACTTTTAAATTTTTTTCTTTTAGCGCGTTTAAAATTTTCGGCAATGCTTCAAGAGTGTGCGCTGTAGGGTGCATCAAAACCAAGTCGCCGCTTTTTGCGTCTTTTATGGCTCTTTCATAAACCAAGTCCGCATTTTTATCTCTCCAATCTATTGTGTCGCGAGTCCACATTATAACCTTGTAACCTTCGGCTTTTGCCACTTTAAACATAGCGTCCGAAAGGTCGCCCGACGGTGGCGCAAACAGTTTCGTTTCGTAGTCGATAATCGTTTTTATGAGTTTTTCCGTAATTATAATTTCTTGCCTGTTTTGTTCTTCGCCTATCGATGACGCGTCACGGTGCAGATAGCCGTGATTTGCAATTTCAAATCCACGGTCATACATCTTTTTCAACAATTCGCCGTTCTGTTCCACCCATTTCCCGCCGACGAAAAACGTGGTTTTAAAGCCGTATTCGTCAAAGACATCCATTATTTTTTCGATATATTCCGTTCCCCAGTACACGTTTATCATAAGCGACAATTTGTCGCTGTCTTTGTTTCCGCTATACACGGCGTCGTTTGTTTTTACAGCCGCTACTTCCGTGGTTCCGTAAATCGTACTGACAAAAAGTATGCCAAGTACCAAAATTATGGCAAAATTTGTGAAAATGGTTGATAAATGTCGTTTACTCATATAAACAAAATATGTTTGCTTAATGTATAAAATGTGTTATAATTTCAATATGAATAAATATTTTAAATTTCCCAACGGACTGAGAATGGTTTACGAAAACGTACCGAGTGTGCGTTCCGTTTCGATAGGCGTATACGTTGGCGCAGGTTGCGTATACGAAGACGCAAAAAACAACGGCGTCAGCCATTTTATCGAACACATGAATTTTAAGGGTACTAAAACCCGTACGGCATTCGATATAGTCGCCGAAATAGACAATCTCGGCGCAAAAATCAACGCCGCGACTTCCAAACAGTTTACCTATTATTATACCTTGTCGCTTGACGAAGATGCCGAAAAGTGTTTGGAGATTTTGTCGGACATTTATTTTAATTCGATTTTTCCGAACGACGAATTCGAGCGTGAAAGAAAAGTCATTTTAGAAGAGCTTGCCGAAAGCGAAGATACTCCTGACGACGTATGTTTTGAAAGGACGTCTTCTTACAGCTTCGGTTCTCATCCGTTTGCAAGAACGATTCTCGGGACGAAAGAAAGTCTGACGGCTATGACTCGTCAGGACTTGATTGACTATAAAGCAAGGTTTTATACAGCCGACAACACCGTTTTGTCGATAGTCGGCAACGTTGACTTTGAAAGCGCGAAAGCTCTTGTCAAAAAGTATTTTGCTTCGCAATTCGTAAACGAAAAAATGGACGTCGTTAAAGTTCCTTACGGCGAGTTTTTCGGGGGCGAAGTTAAGGTTTCAAAAAAAATCGAACAAGTGCATATCACCATGGCGTTTGAAACCGTCGATTATTCGGACGATAGGGGCAGTTATATTCTTTCGCTGTTGTCCGACTCATTTGCGGGCGGAATGTCTTCAAGACTCTTCCAGACGATAAGAGAGAAAATGGGCTTGTGTTATTCCATTTACGGCTATCCGTCGTTTATGAAACACACAAAAGGTCGTTTCTTCATTTGTATGAGCACCAACACGGGCAGTGTGGACAAGGCAATAAACGCAATCAAAGACGAAATAAGAAAACTCACAAGCGACGGTTTGACGGAAGCCGAACTTGCGAAATCGAAACGTCAATCTGTTGCAAATCTCGTTATAGCGCAAGAAATGACGATAGCGATTATGCGCGCTATGGGTCGTCGCGCTATTATGGACGACGAAGTTTACGACATCGACAAGGAAGTAAAAACCTACGAATCGATAACCATCGACGAAATAAACGATTACGCCAAAAAAGTCTTCAATCTCGACAGAATGGTTCTCGGACTTGTCGGCGATTTCGATAAGGAGAAAAAGAATGGATAAACTCGATAAAATCTTTGAACTTCAAAAGAAGTTCGACGAAGACGTAAAAAGAAACAGAGGACTTGAAAACATATCGAAAGAAGAATGGCTTCAAAAGGAAACGCTTGCAATGCTCAGCGAAATGGCTGAACTCCTTGGCGAAATAAACTGGAAATGGTGGAAAAATCCTAAGGAAGTAAATGCGGCAAACGTAAAAGAAGAGCTTGTGGACATATTGCATTTCTTTGTAGGAATGTGCCTTAACGCAGACATGACAGCCGACGAACTTTTTGAGATTTATATCTCTAAAAACGAAGAAAACTTTAAGCGTCAATACGGCAAATCTTTAAAAGAAGGATACAGCCTTAAAGACTTTAAAAAAGACGTTTGATTTTTTATAACTATTGCAAACGCGGCTTAATTATGATATAATAAAAAACCGACGTTAAAGGGAATAAAGAATGAAATTAAATATTAAAATATTTAGTTTTCGGTTTCTTTACGTTTAAAAACGGTCGATAATAATACGTAAGCCTAATATTATAAATTAGCGTCTTAAAGATTGAGGAAGGAATGAAGAATTACAATTCTCAAAACAGCATAAACAGAATCGCAATCGGCGTGCTTATCGTGCTAATTGCGGTTTTTTGCTGTCTTAGTTTGTTCGGTGCGCTCGGCGGCGTCGGAAAAATGGTTTCTTCCTTTTTAATCGGGGCGTTCGGATATGCGTCCTATGCGTATTTTATTTGTGCGCTTTTAATAGGCGTTGCGATTATTTTCAATTTCAGAATAAATCTCGAAGGAAAGAAAATTCTCGGACTTTCGCTACTGCTTATAGCCGGCATCTGGGCGCTTCACGTTTACACGTCGAGCGCAAACACGCTGACGAACGGCTACGGCGGTTATTTGAACGCTTGCTATAAAAATCAAAATACGGCAGGCGGCGCATTGTTCGGAATTATATCGTATCCGTTCCAAAGGTTTTTCACAAACGTGGGAGCTTTGGCGTTTACTTGCGTGTTGTTTTTCATATCCGTATTTTTTGCGGTTTTCCCGTTTATTCGCGGTGCGTCAACAAAGAGCAGAGGTTTAAAACTCAGAAAGAAACCGAGAGGCGAAAAAATTACGGCTCCGAAAGTTCCGACTCTTACGTCGTTTGACGACGCAAAGCCGCCGACTTTCTACAAACTGACGGAAAATGCTGCGGAAGAGCCGCCTAAAAATACGGTCGGCGCAGAAGGATACAATCCGATTTTCCCTAACGAAAACGGACATATCGAAGACGAAGAAAAAATCGACGGACGAGGCTTGAAATACGCCTTGGGTGGAGAAGAAATGAACGACAGAGAAAGAAACAGAAGTTTTGGTTTATTCAGAAGCGACAGAACAGTCGAAGACAAGCCTGCTAAAAGCGGCTCGGGCAATATTGTCAGAGATATGCTTTTCGGTGAAATCGACAACGAAAAATATAAAGAATATTTAAACGGCAGAAGAGCAAACGAACATAACATCGACGACCCTAATTACGACGCTTTGCAAAACGCCTATAAAAACACTATGGCAAGAGAGCCGAAAGGCTCGACCATGGCTGAGCCGCAATCTTTGACCGACGCAATAAACAATGCCGAAGCAAAGCGAAAGGGTGTCGGCGAAGTTGCCGCGCCTGCCGAACCGCAAACCGCAGTTCCTAACCCTAGACAAGCATACGACTATTATAGCGGCCTTAACGGAATGGCGCCGCAAATTTATAGAAATTCGGCAAAGAATCCAAGCGGTTCGCGTTTTCCTGTGCAAAACAATAATACGCAAGCGAACGCAAATGAAATTAAAAACGACCTTAAAAACACAATAGAGTTTGAAAAGCTCAAAGAAGAACAGAGAGAGCTTTTTAGAGAAAACTCGAAGATAAGACAATCCCAATTCGACTATCGCACAAACGGACAGGGCGGTCAAGCGCAAGGATACGTAAACACAAATCCGACTTCGACTTTTGGAAATGCACAACCTGAGCAAAAGCCGCAACCTGCCGCACCAAACGTAAACAACGTGTCGGCTATGCAAACCGAACAACCGAAAACCGTTCAAAGCGAAATGAGACCGTCGGGTTTTGCGTTTATTCCGTCGCACAAAAACGACGTTTATACTGCGGAATCGAAACCGCTTACGCAGTCTGATAACCCGAACGGATATTACAGCGTAAATGCGTATAGGGGCGAAAAGTCAGAAAACAGTTTTGCCGACGTTAAGAATTTCAACGACAAGCATTTGTCTGCGCAAAGAAACGGACAAAATAATCTTGTAAATGACTTTAACGGCTCGTTCGGCGGAACAAATACAATAAATAGCGGTTATGGTCAAAACGGAAACCGTGGCTATGAAGAAACGCAAAGTCACGGCGGTTACGGATTGAATTCTACAAACAACAATCCTAACGGCTATCAAAGCGTTGCGTCGCAATATGCTCAAAGAAACAGCAGCTTTGCGGACAATCTCAATCAGCCTGCCGCTAACTTGTTCGGCGACGCAAAACAAACGTGGAGCGAGATGACGCACGGCGGTCAGAATAATGACCGAAATGCAAACGGCTATAATAACTATCAGTCAAATCAAATGGGCGGCAACCCTATGCATAATCAATACGATAGGGGAAATGTGCCACAACAAAACGGCTATAACAACGGCGGCTATAATAGCGCAAATAACGGCTACGGCTCTGTCGGCGGTTACAACAATAATAACGGAATAAACGGCGGAATGCAGGGCGGCTTTAATAGCGGCTACGGCAATTCGGCTTACGGCGCAAATGTAAATCCTTATCAACCGATTGCTCCTTCGCCTCAACCGTTCAGCCCATATCCGCAACCGACCAATTTCGGCGCAACGAACTTTACTTGGACGCCGAACGGTTACGTTCCTATTCAACCTGTTCCGGTTGTTTCGCCGAGCGTAGTTTATCAACCGATTCAAGTCGTTCCTACGCAGGTCGGACAACCCGAGACAATTCAGGAAAAGCCTAAAACGGAAATTAAAACGGACGAACTCAAACCGCTTCAATCGAGCAGTTTTGCGCTCAATCCGACGACGGGCGTATATTCGAACCCTAATTCCGCAGGAACTGAAAAGACTTTCGCTCCCGATTATGAACGCGGCAAAAGACTTAATGCCGAAGCTGAAGTGCGCCGCATAGACGACGAAGCAAAGCGCGACCGACTTAAACGTATGGAAGAGCTTAAACGCCGTCAGGCAGAACGCAATGCAAAGAGAGCGGCGGAAGAACAAAAACAACAAACTGCGGCTGAAAGCGTTCGCAGTGAGCAAGGACACGGAGCGGTTGCTCAGAAACTCAATCTCGGCGAATATAACGACGCCGTAGAAAAAGCAAGAGCAAACGCAGAAGTTTTGAAACCTAATCCGTCGGACAACAGAATAGTGTCGAATTCGGGCAATACTCAGTCGCAAAGCGGCGGAAGCATGTGGCGTTCGGTCGGCGAACTCGGAAGCGGAATTTCTGCCGAAGAGAAAGCGAAGCGCGGCTTTGGAGCGTTTGCAGGCACAATCGGCGGATTCGGAGGCGGAAACTCGCTAAGACGAGACCCGTCGTCGTTCGGCGAGACGCAAAACAGCGGCAACGCTATGTCTCATGATTTTAATGCTACTAGCGTTCAAAATCGTGGCTATGCCGATAATTTCGAAAGCGCAAGCAATCCGCAAAACGAATTCAATAAAAACGTAAACGAAGATTTCCTTCGTGAAGAGGAAGAAGAAAGACTCGAAGCCGAAAGAATAGAGGCCGAAAGAGCAAAATATTTGGAGCGTCGCAACAGAAAGAGAAATAAGCCTGAAGACCCGAAAGTCAGAACGGCGCAAATAACAATCGAAGAATCGATTGAAAAAACCGAACCGCGCGCGCCTTACGTTGCTCCGCCTATCGATTTGCTTATTCCGCCCGAAATAAAAACCGGTCCGGGCGAAGACATCGAAGAAAAGAAAGAAGCGCTTATCACAACGCTTGCGTACTTCAACGTCAAAGCAAGAATTTTCGACGTTGTTTGCGGACCTGCATTCTCGCTTTTCAGACTTACAATCGAAGAAATGCCGAGAGGCAAGACAATAAACTGGTTGCAATCTCTTGAAAACGACCTTGCTATGAAGATGGCAGAGATAAGCGTTAAGGTTTTGACGCCTATCCCGGGTGAGAACTTCGTAGGCGTTGAAGTGTCAAACAAAAACAGACGCCTTGTCAGAATCAGCAGTATTTTGCGTAGTCAGGAATTTGAAAACGCAAAATCGCCTGTTTCGTTTGCGTTAGGCGAAGATATTTACGGCAAAAACTACGTTTGCGAAGTCCGCAATCTTCCTCATATGTTGGTTGCAGGTCAAACGGGCGCAGGTAAGAGCTGCTGCATAAATACGCTTATCGTAAGTATGCTTTATCACGCATCGCCTGACGACGTAAGATTTATCATGATTGACCCTAAGCGTACCGAACTTTCGATTTACAAGGGCATTCCGCATTTGCTTTTGGACGACATTATTTACGATGCCGATAAAGCTATAAAGGCTCTTCAATGGAGTATCGACGAAATGCAACGCCGTATCGATTTCTTCAACAAGAACGGTTATCGCGATATCGAAGAATACAATGCGTGCAAGTTGCAAGACGATTTCGTTCCAATGCCGAGAATTATCATAATTATCGACGAACTTGCCGAGCTTATGGACAGGGGCAGTAAAACGGTTGAAAACTGCATCGACCGTTTGGCAAGACTTGCAAGAGCGGTCGGAATTCACCTTATTTGCGCAACGCAAAGACCGTCGGTCGATGTTGTTTCGGGTACGATTAAAAACAACCTTCCGAGCCGTATCGCATTCAGAGTTCCTACGCAAGGCGACAGCCGCACGGTGCTTGGCGTCGGCGGAGCGGAAAACTTGCTCGGCGACGGCGACTTGCTTTATATGAATCCTAAGATGAAGAGCAGCGTTCGTGTTCAAGGTGCGTTTATCGATACGCCTGAGGTCAAAGCGGTTGTCGATTTCCTTAAAGAGCATAACACTTGCATTTACGACAGCAAAATTAAGGACGAAATTTACAAGGAAGAAGAAAAAGAAGAACCGCAAACCGATAACGGCGGCAAGAAACAAAGCGCCATTACGCAAGAGCTTATCGACGCTTTGCGCATAGGCCTTGACGGAGTTCCGCTCAGTATCTCTATGCTTCAAAGAAAACTCGGAGTCGGTTTCCCTAAGGCAGGAAAGATTTATGACCAAATCGAAAGAATGGGTTATTTCGGTCCTCCAAGTAAACCGAACGGCGCAAGACCTGTCACCATTACGCAAGAAGAATACGACGACTTGGTTGCCGAATTCGAAGGCGATAACGAGTGATAAAAAACAATTTAAAGTCACTGCTTGCAGTGACTTTTTTGTTGTCTAAGTTTAACTAACGGTTAAGTCGTGATTTAAATTGTTTTTGAATCGGCATTAAATTTTAGCTTATTTTGTTTGAGATATTGCAAAACTATGTTATATTTATTCTGCAAAAGGTAAGTTATGAAAATAGGAACAATTTCGTTAGGTTGCGATAAAAACAGGGTAGACACCGAAAAGATGCTTGCAAGGCTGTTAGGCAGGGGACATACTTTTGTCGACCGTGAAGACGATGCGGACGTTATCGTTGTAAATACCTGCGCTTTTATCGACAGCGCAAAAACGGAATCAATCGACGAAATACTTTCGGCAGTCGAGTATAAAAAGAAAAACGGAACGGAAATCGTCGTTACGGGTTGTTTGCCGCAACGCTATAAAGGCGATTTGAAAGAAGCGCTTCCCGAAGTCGATTTGTTTTTGGGAACGGGCGACTACGATATGCTTTGCGATTATCTCGACGGTTTGACTGTCAGCGAAAGCAAATTGTATTGTTCGCTCGATAAATATTGCTCAAAACGTGTGCTTACAACGCCGTATCATTATGCCTATCTGAAAATTGCAGACGGTTGCGACAATCATTGCACGTATTGCGCCATTCCGTCCATAAGGGGTAAATATCGCTCGGAGAAAATCGAAGATTTGGTCAGCGAAGCAAAATCGCTTTCGGACGAAGGCGTAAAAGAACTCATTTTGGTTGCGCAGGACGTAACTCGTTACGGCATCGACCTTTACGGCAAAAAGAGCTTGACTCTTCTTTTAGGCGAGCTTTCCAAACTCGATTTTTGTCGTATAAGGCTTATGTATTTAGAGCCGGAAATGGTTGACGACGAGCTTATCGATTACGTTGCAAACAATGAGAAAATAGCAAAATATATGGACGTGCCTTTTCAACATATCGATTCAAGGCTGCTCAAACTTATGGGAAGACACACCGATGAAGAGTACACGAAGAATCTTGTAAATAAGATTAAGGCAAAGGGCATAAAAATCAGAAGCTCGTTTATTGTCGGTTTTCCGTCTGAGGGCGAAAAAGAATTTGAAGAGCTTTACGATTTTATCCGTGATTACGAAATAGATTATGCAGGCTTTTTCGAGTATTCGCTTGAAGAAGGCACGCCTGCCGAAAAACTTGACGGCAGAGTCGACGACGACGTAAAGGCAAAAAGATGCGAGTCTTTAAGAGAACTTCAAGAACGCATAATTATGAAAGCGGCTGACGGCTATGTGGGGAAAACCATAAACGTGCTTTACGAAGATATTGATTACGATAATCAGATGTTTGTCGGTAGAGCGGAATTTCAAGCTCCCGACATAGACAACGTCGTTCGTTTTACGTCCGAAACACCGCTTAGCGTCGGCGAGATATATTCCGTTGAAATTACGGGCAGAATAGGAATGGACTTGCTTGGGAGGGTTAAATGAATTTAGCAACTAAGATTACGGTCGTAAGAATATTTTTGATTTTTCCTGCCGCTATTCTTTATATATTGGCATTTGTCTTGCCATACATGAAAGCAATGCTCATTGCATGTTGCGTTACGTTCAGCGTGCTTTGCGCAACCGATTTCGTTGACGGTACGATTGCAAGAAAAACAAAAACCGTGTCGAATTTGGGCAAGTTTTTGGACCCGCTTGCGGACAAGGTCGTTGTTGTTATTATGCTGTTTTTGTTGATGTGGAAGAGCAGCGTTTTTGATGACGTATATCCGTATGCGTCGCTTGTTTTTTCACTTCTTGCAGGGCTTGTCGTTTCAAGAGAGCTTATCATCGGCATTTTCAGAACGCTTGCCGCAAACAAGGGCATAGTTCTTGCCGCGGACGTTTTCGGAAAAATCAAAACGATTTTTCTTGACGTGGCGGTCGCCGTTATGATACTTTCGCCGCTTGGCAATTTTTACAACTACGCAGGGCAGATTATTTTTTATGCAGGCGCTATATTGGCGATAGTTTCGGGCTTGCATTATATTTTGAAAAACAGGAACGTTTTTTCGGAAATAAAAGAAGAGCTTGACGAAATGAAAAAAAGCGAATTTAACGTTGACGGCGACAAGTATCCGCCTATGTTTTTTGACGTCTTAAGTTATGGAATGGACGGCAACGTTTTAGATAGCGAAACCGTTAAAAAAAGATTTAAAATCGGCAGTATCACCGTAAACAATATTTTCGGAAAACTCGAAGAAATGAACGTTGCAGAGCCTGCCGAAAACGGAATTAAGGTAAATATTAGCCAAAAACAATTTGACGATTTACTCGCCGACGCAAGAGGTGAATGATGGCAAATGTTATAAGGCTTTGCGGACTAAGTAAAGACGAAATCGAACAACGACTTGTTTCGTATGCTCAAAAGGGCTTTTCGGTGTCTGTTATCGAAAACAATCTCGACGCAAAAATCGAATTGTCGCATCCTTACGGCGATGAAAACGCTCAGGCTATTGCCGCAAGTTATATAGCGAACGACTTTAAGGACTATATATATTCGACATTTGATATGCCGCTCGAAGTGCTTGCCGCGCAACTTTTGAGAACGAACAAGGCGATTTTGTCGGTGGCGGAAAGTTTGACGGGCGGACTCGTTGCGTCAAGACTTATTTCCATCGACGGAATTAGCGCAAACTTTTTCGAGGGCATTGTGTGTTACGACCCGCTTTCAAAAATCGTGCGTTGCGGAGTAGACCGTAAAACGATTGAAAAATTCGGGACAGTCAGCCGCGAGACCGCCGTCGAAATGGTTCAGGGTTTGACCGTCGGGAAAACGAACATCGCGCTTTCGACCACCGGTGTGGCAGGTCCTTCTAAGTCGGAAGGCAAGGACGTGGGGCTTGTTTATATTGCAGTCGGCAGAGGAAACTTTATTCCTGTCTTCGAGCATCACCTTTCGGGTTCGAGAAACGAAATCAGAGAAAAGACAACAAATCTTGCACTTTTTTATCTCATACGTTATTTGCAAGGAAACATTTTGTTGCTTTGACTTTAAACTTTAAATTAAACTTGAAAAACAGTTCGATTTAATGTAAAATTAGTAAGAGTTAAAACGTACAGCCAAAAGCATAATGACTTAGTACTATAATTATTTGTTTCGTTACGTTTAAGTTTTTGTTGCTTAAGTCGATGTGATTATCTAAAAAGTAATCGTCTAATAAAGCGATTGCATAAAAATCGAAAAGAAATTATCGAAAAAAGTAATTGCAAAAGATAATAACTGAAAAAATTTAAATTAGTTAAAAAAATCAGAAAAAAACAAAACTGTGTAATTTTTTGGACAGTTGTTTGCATTTTATGTGATATTCTATATCCATAGAAAGGAGATAATATGGCAAAAGAAATTGATGAAAGACCGGCGGCTTTACTTGAAGCGTTGGCAAAAATTGAAAAAGACTTTGGAAAAGGCGCAATTATGCGTTTGGGCGAAAGTGGCAGAGCGGAAGTCGAAGCTATATCGACAGGCTGTTTGACTCTTGACCTTGCTCTCGGAATCGGCGGTATCCCGAAGGGAAGAATTATCGAAATATACGGACCTGAATCTTCCGGTAAAACCACCGTTGCACTTCACGTTGTAGCTGAAGTGCAAAAGAACGGCGGAACTGCGGCATTCATTGATGCAGAACATGCGCTTGACCCTGCTTATGCAAAAAACCTCGGCGTAAATATCGACAACCTTTACGTTTCTCAGCCTGACAACGGCGAACAAGCTCTCGACATTGTCGAAACGCTCGTAAGAAGCGGAGCGGTTGACCTTATCGTAGTCGACTCGGTTGCGGCGCTTACTCCGCAAGCGGAAATCGACGGTGAAATGGGCGATTCGCACATGGGACTTCAAGCAAGACTTATGTCGCAAGCTCTCCGTAAACTTACGGCAACGACGGGCAAAAACAAAGCGACGATTATCTTTATCAACCAACTTCGTGAAAAAGTCGGAATCGTATACGGTAGCAACGAAACGACAACGGGCGGCAAAGCTCTCAAATTCTATGCTTCCGTTCGTATCGACGTCAGACGTGTCGAAACGCTTAAAGACGGCGGCGATTTTATCGGCAACCACGTCAAAGCGAAAATCGTCAAGAACAAGGTTGCTCCGCCTTTCAGGACTGCGGAATTCGACGTTATGTTCGGAACGGGTATTTCAAACACGGGCTGCATTTTGGATCTTGCCGTTATGAACGGATTTATTCAAAAGAGCGGTTCTTGGTTCTCTTATAACGATGAAAAAATCGGTCAGGGCAGAGATAAGGCAATCGAATTTTTGAAATCGAACCCTGAAATTGCGGCAAAACTCGAAGCTGCCGTCAAAGAAAAACTCGTCGCAAAACCTAAAAACGACGAAGAAACGGCTGAATAAAAATTTGAAATCATAGCTAAATCGTTCTTGCTTTTGCCGTCTGCAAAATTTGAATTTGCCTTGTAGGCAAATCTAAGGCAAAGCTATGGCAAGAAAAATTTAACGCTAAACTTAAATGCGAACAGTAAAAATACGAGTTAAACAATCTATTTAAGTTACATAAACGTCGCTACGCTATTGCGTAGCGATTTTTATGTTATAAACATATAAAAGTTTAAACTTGAACAGTTTTTTGAAGTTGAAAAACAAAAACAAAACGTTGGCTTTGTCAAAATTTCGTTTGTAACTTTAAACGCGTCGGGTGAAAAATAAAAACTAAGAATTAGCTTTATCGAAGATAAATTTTGCAATAAAAAAGTTGCGTTATTTTAATATATGGCAATGATATAATAATGTGTTATTTAAATGTATAAAGGGTAAATTTAAAAAATAACTAATTTCAAAAGAGTAAAGATAAAAATTTTTAAAAATCGTCAAAATAGGCGGCGTTATTTTTTGCCTTTTGTTGACTTGAATTGAATAATCGTGTATACTCATAATAGTATATTACGATAGGGGTAATATTGAATTTTTTTGGAGGACAAAGATTTGACAAGCTATGGTATATTGCTTGCAGCTCTTTCTCCAGGTGCTATTGCAGGAATAGTCGGTGCAGCCGCATTGGTTGTAGGTTTGCTTATCGGACTATTAGGATATAGATTATATTCCCTAAACAAGGTTGGATTAGCCAAGAGAGAAGCAGCAAGAATTGTTGAAGAAGCAAATTTAGAAGCAAAAACTATTCGCAAAGACGGCATGATCGAAGCAAAAGAACAGTTGCACAAGATGCGCTCGGAATTCGATAAGGAAACTCGCGAACGCAGAGCCGATTTGCAAAAAACCGAAAACAGACTTATTCAAAGAGAGCAATCTCTTGATAAGAAAGAAGAGTTTTTAGAGAAAAAACAAGAAGACATCGAAAACTCTACAAAACAAATCGAAAACACAAAACTTCGCTTGAAGGGCATCGAAGACGAACTCGGACTTGCGCAAGAAAAGATGCAAAAAGAACTCGAAAGGGTTTCGGGATTGTCGAAAGAAGAAGCCGCGGCTCAACTTAAAGACGCTCTCATTCAAGACGTAAAGCGCGATTGCGCTATGGAAGCAAAGGAAATCGAAGCGCAGGCAAAAGAACAAGCCGAGAAAAAGGCTAAGAACATAATTTCGCTTGCAATTCAAAGATGCGCGGCAGATCATGCCGCAGACAGCACAGTATCTGTCGTTCCGCTCCCGAGTGACGAAATGAAAGGTCGTATCATCGGTAGAGTAGGACGTAACATAAGAGCATTTGAATCCGCAACGGGCGTCGACCTTATTATCGACGACACGCCTGACGTAGTAACGCTTTCGAGCTTTGACCCTGTAAGAAGAGAAATCGCAAGAATAACTCTTGAAAAGCTCGTTGCCGACGGACGTATTCATCCTGCGCGTATCGAAGAAATGGTCGACAGAGTTAAAAAGGAAGTCGAACAATCGATTAAAGAAGCAGGCGAAGAGGCAGTATTCGATGCAGGCGTTCACGGACTTCATCCTGAACTCGTCAAACTTCTCGGCAGACTTCGCTATCGCACAAGTTACGGACAAAACGTTTTGAAACATTCGCTTGAAGTTTCGTTCCTTGCTTCGATTATGGCGGCAGAACTCGGAGCAGACGTTAAAATCGCAAAAAGAGCAGGTCTTTTGCACGACATAGGAAAGGCAATCGACCACGAAACCGAAGGAACGCACATTCAAATCGGCGTTGATATTGCAAAGAAATATAAGGAAAGCCCTGCGGTTATTCACTGCATAGCGGCTCACCACGGTGACGTCGAAGCCGAAACGGTTGAAGCCGTACTTGTTCAGGCGGCAGACGCAATTTCGGGCGCAAGACCGGGCGCAAGACGCGAATCTATCGAAAACTACGTCAAGCGTATCGAAAAACTCGAAAGCCTTGCAAATTCGTTCGAGGGCGTTGAACAGTCTTACGCAATTCAAGCAGGACGTGAAATCAGAGTTATCGTCAAACCTGAAAAGGTTAATGACCAAGCTACGGTTTTCCTTGCAAAGGACATTGCAAACAAACTCGAATCGGAACTCGATTATCCGGGACAAATTAAGGTCAACGTAATTCGTGAGGTCAGAAGCGTAGAATATGCAAAATAGAGAAATTAAAACCGAAGAAGAAATTTCTTTAATCGTTAAAAGCGCGGAAATTATCGACAACGTTTTTGACAGGGTTTTAAATAGTGTAAAAGTCGGACAAACCGAAATCGAAATCGCCGAATTCATTTATAAAAGCGTTATCGAACTTGGCGGTGAAGGACTTTCGTTTGACACTATCGTCGCTTTCGGCGAAAACGGAGCCGAACCGCATCACGTTCCGACCGACAGAGGGCTGAGAGCAAACGAATTTGTTACAATCGATATGGGCGCGAAATACGCTTCGTATTGCAGTGATTTTACAAGAACTTTCGTTTGCGGCAGTGCCGACGAAAAAATGAAAGAGATTTACGAAACCGTAAAGGACGCAATGCTTAAAGCAGTCGACACATTGGACGTCGGCGTTAAGTGTTTCGACGTCGATAAAGCCGCAAGAGATTATATAACGGCGGCAGGATACGGCGATAAGTATATTCACGGCACGGGACACGGCGTCGGACTTGAAATTCACGAAGCGCCGACTCTTAACACAAAAAGCCAAGAAGTTTTGGCTGCGAACATGGTCGTGACTGTCGAACCCGGTATTTATATCGACAAGTTCGGCGGCGTCCGAATCGAAAATATGTATATTGTAGGCAGTCATAAACCGATTAGCCGACACACAATAGAACTTATAGAAATCGCTTAGGCGTAACAATTTTACAGGAGGAGCTTGGTAAACAAGCAAAAGAACTATGGGTCAAATTTTAGCAGGAGATTTCCGTAAAGGCGTAACTTTCCAAATGGACAACAATATTATGGTTATCGTTGACTTCCAACACGTTAAACCGGGCAAAGGCGCCGCTTTCGTTCGTACGAAAATCAAAAACGTTGTAACGGGAAGCGTTTTGGAAAAAACGTTTAACCCAACCGAAAAGTTTGAACTTGCTCACATCGACAAGAGAACTATGGAATACCTTTACAACGACGGCGAACTTTACTACTTTATGGATACCGAAACTTATGAACAAATTCCGCTTAACAAAGGTCAAGTCGAAGACGCTTTGAACTTTGTTAAAGAAAATATGCCTGTCGAAATGAAGTTCTTCAACGGCGCACCGTTCTCGGTTGAACCGCCAAACTTTGTAGAACTTTTAATCACGATTTGCGAACCTGCCGTTGCAGGAAATACGGCTACGAACGCAACGAAGCCTGCAACCGTCGAAACGGGATACGAACTTCAAGTTCCTATGTTCGTCAACGAAGGTGACACCATTCGTATCGACACAAGAACGGGCGAATATATGTCAAGAGTATAATCGCAGACAATTTAATTTATCGAAACAAAAACTGTCACGTTGTAAATATTATCGCAACGCGGCAGTTTTTTTATGTTATTCTTTATGATTTATATCTTTATGATTTATTACTTTATGATTCATATAAGGATTTATATTTGTTTTATATTTATTTTATTTAAAGTAATTTAAAAAAGTCGTTTTAGTTTAATGGTTTGACAGGTTTTGAATTTTAAGACGGGCGATTGAGCTTCGTTGAAAAACAAAAAATGCAATAATTTATCGTCTTTTGTCGCTTTTGAAATTCGTCGGTGAAAATTTCATATTTTTAGGTATGCTGGTTGATTTATTTTCGGGCGCATTGAAAAGAATGGTCGGAAGTTTTGACGAAAACGACGTTTATGAAATCAGACTAAGATTAAATCGACCTGTAAGCGTCGTAACGAAAAACGGACTTATCAAGCTCAAATCGGACAGCGGAAATTTTTATGCCGTCAAGAAATCCGATATGGATAAATTGGTCGGCGTGGCAAGCGATTTTTCGGTTTATTCCGTGATGGATGAAATCGTAAGCGGATATTTGCGATATGACGGCGGAATAAGAATAGGCGCGACGGGCGAAGGTGTTTGCGACGGCGGAAAACTTATATCCGTCAAAAACTTTTCAAGCCTGATTGTAAGAGTTCCGCACGAAATAATCGGGTGCGGCGAAGAAATTGCAAGGAAAATCGAAAGTCAGGGCGTTAGGAATCTTCTTGTTTTGTCGCCGCCTAACTGCGGGAAAACTACGGTGCTCAGAGATTTGGCAAGAATATTTTCGACAAAATGTCAAACTCTCGTAATCGACGAAAGGGGCGAGCTTGCGTCTTTGCTTGACGGAGAACCGATGCTCGACGTGGGTGAGAGCGACGTCATTGCATCGGTTCCTAAAACGGTCGCCTATGAAAACTGTATAAGAGCGGCGTCGCCCGAACTAATCGTAACAGACGAGGTGTTTAAACAAAGCGAAATCGATAGCATTGTCGATATCGTTCGATGCGGAGTAAGAGTTTTTGCGTCCGTTCACGCCGACAGCAAGGAGAGCCTTGAAAAGAGTAAAGGTTTTTCGACGCTTGTCGATTGTTTCGACGGCTTTGCAACTCTTACGAATAAACCGAAAATGGGAACGTTGAAGAGTTTTGAAAACCGATAAAGATTAAAGATGACTTAGGAGCGAAATGATTAGACTTGTAGCAGGCGGACTTATTGCGATAGCGTGTGTTTTAATCGGAATGGCAATAAGGCGGCATTTCAATTTAAGACGTGACGCTTATGCGACAATATGCGACTTTGCCGCATTTTTGACGGGCGAAATTTCATATTTAAAAACCACAGTCCCCGTTGCCATAGGCGAGTTTGTTAAGGGCAGAAAAGGGAGCGTTGCCGTCGCGTTAAACCAATACGCCGAAGCGTTAAGGCTCGGCACGGCAGAAAATTTCGTTCCGGACGTTTCGGGCTTTAAAGACGGCGAAAAAAAGGAGTTCGCAAGATTTTTGAAATCGATAGGAACAAAACCGCTCGGCGAAACGCTTAGCGAAATAAAGCGTTATTCTTTGGCTTTTGAAGAACTGAAAGCAAAAAGCGATAACGATGCAAAAAAACTTGGCTCGATGTATTTCAAACTGCTTGTGCTTGTCGGGCTTGCCGTAATGTTAATTTTGGCTTAGGGGGAGATTATGGATATAGGAATATTGATAAAGATTGCCGGAATCGGCTTACTGACGGCAATCGTTTCGATAATTCTCAAAAAAAGCGACAAGGACGAAATTGCTACTTTCGCCACGCTTGCGGGCATAATTATCGTTGTAGTGCTTATTGTCGATATGCTCGGCGGTTTGTTCGATACCGTAAAATCGATATTTACGTTGTGACCATAATAAAAATTGTCGGAATCGCGCTTATCGGAATAATCATCGTAAGTCTACTCAGAGCGTCGAAGCCAGAGTTTGCCGTTCTTGCGACGATAGCGACGGGAATAGTTCTCGTAATCGTGCTTGTAAACTCGCTTAGCGGAGTTATCGTTGCTTTTGAAAATTTAATAGACAAGAGCGGTTTGCCGTCGGGATTGTTTTCGCTCGTTCTGAAAATTATCGGAATCGGCTACCTGACCGAATACTCGGCGTCGATTTGCAACGACGCAGGCTGTAACAGTTTTGCGACAAAAGTACAAATGGGTGGCAAACTTCTCATTTTCGGTTTGAGCATAGGAATAATCACAAGGCTTGTGGAAGTGATTTCAAACATTTCGATAGGTGGCGTATGAAATTTTATGAAAACGCAGTTGAAATTCGGATAGAATCACTTAGGCGGGCTCAAAGAAACGAAAGTACGACAAAATGTCGCAATCGCTTAAAAAATGCAAAAAGGAGAAGCGGCATAAACAGAAAAAAGACTTTGATATTAGCATTGTTTGTCTTGCTGTTGTTCTTCTCGCTTGCTCCTACGGTATGCTTAGCGGCAAGCGAAGTGGATTTTTCAGACAGAGCGAACGACGTCGATTTTTCGGCATTCGACGAATATATATCGGCGCTTGACGAAAACCAAAAACGAGCCTTAAATTTTACGTCGGTCAAAGAACTTGTAGAAAAGTTGTTGTCGGGCAAGTCCGAAGATTTTTTCAAAAACTTTTTTTCTGTTTTCGGGACTGCGATAGGCGAATACTTTTTCGGATTTTTGCCGTCGTTTCTCGCAATTTTGTTGATTGCGATTTTTACGTCCATATTATCGCAAGCGGTGTCGGGGTTCAAACAAAAATCGACAGAGGAAGTCGTTCGTTTCGTATCATTCGGCGCAATAGCTACAATTTTGCTTGTGGTAGTAGGCGCGGCGACGTCGGCTTGCGTAACTCTTTTGTCAAACTTGAAGAAAGTTTGTTCGTTTTTGTTTCCGCCGCTACTAACGGCTTTATCTGCGCTCGGCGGACATACGACCACGGCGACGCTGCAACCTTTTATGGCGATTCTGTCGGGCGGCATTATAACGCTTATAAATTCGCTTATAGTGCCGATATTTATGGCAACGACGGTGCTTGCAATCGTTGGCAATTTGTCAAAGGAGGTCAGGCTTGACAAACTTGCGAAATCGTTTAAAAGTTTCGGCATTTTCGTCCTTGGCGGTGTATTCAGTTTGTTCATAAGTTTCATAACCGCGCAAGGAATCGCAACTTCCGCTTTCGACGGCGTGACTTTTAACGCGTCGAAGTTTATGGTTTCGAGCTACGTGCCGATTTTGGGCGGATATTTGTCCGACGGCTATGACCTTGCGTTTGCAGGCATAGTTTTGCTTAAAAATTCTATCGGGCTTGTGGGAACGTTCATCCTGATTGCAACGGTTGCGTTTCCCGTTTGTAAAATGGCGGTTTTGTCGCTTGCAATGAAGTTTACGGCGGCGATAATCGAACCGCTCGGCGAAAAACGGATTTCTAATATGCTTATGATGACGTCGAAAAATTTGTCGCTTCTCATAGCGGCGGCAATGGGAGTGGCGTTTATGTTTTTGATTTTAATTATGCTTGCGATTTCGTCTTGCAATATGGGGGCTTTATGAGCGGCTGGATTTTGTCGGTTACCGCAGTTATATGCTTAACCGTGCTTATGGACATAGTTATGCCTGACGGGCAAATGAATAAATACGTAAAGGGCATAACGTCGCTTATTGTCGTGTTTGTAGTGGTAAGTCCGCTGACGGCGCTTGCGAAGGGAAAATTCGATTTTTCGCTTAGCGGAAACAACGTGGAAACGGACAGCTTGATGGCGGCTTGTTTAGACAACGGCAGTATGAAATACGACGAACTGACTTTAAAAAGCGTTTTGGAGAATCTCGGCGTTGAGTGTAGCGTTGAAATTAAAAAGGTCGGCGGCGAAAAAAAAGCCGAAATTATTATTTCGAAAAAAGTTCTTGAAGAAAAAGATATGAATATACTTATAACGCAAGTGACAGATACGTCGTCAAAGGTCACGGGAATCGAAAAAGGCAATATCGTCGTAAAGTTCGACGAACGGGAGGGCGAATGGAAGTAGAAATCGTAGAAAAGAAAAAAACGAGTTTTATCGATAAAATCAGAAAATCGCCGTTCGTAGTCAAACTGAAAAAGATCAAAAATATCGAATTTATTCTTTGCCTTTTTATCATTGCTATCGCATTGTTGCTTTACAGCGGACTTACCAAGCAATCGAAAACCGATACCCCCGTAAGCTCGACGACTTCGGCATCGCAAAGCTCGGACGAGGTGAGACTTGCGGAAATACTTTCTGCGATAGACGGCGCAGGCGAAGTAAACGTAATGATTACGCATACGGACGGCAAAATCAGCGGCGTTCTCGTGGTTGCGAGCGGTGCAAAAGATTTAAGCATAAGGCTTAAACTTCTTGAAGCGACAAAGGTGGCGTTAAACGTAAATGCGGACATAGTTTCGGTTTATGCAAGCAATAAAGTTTAATGAAAGGGAGGTTTTTATGGAGTTTTGGAAGAAAAACAAAAAGAAAATTTTAGTGCTCAGCCTTATGGTTGTGTTGCTCGTAGCGACGGGCGTGTTAAACTGGGCATTAAACCGCGACGTGCTTGGCGGCACTGACGATACTACGGCAGGAGCTGCTACGCAAACGTTTTTCAACGCATATCGCAGTGACAGAACGGCTTTGCGCTCTGAGGAATTGGCGGAACTCGACGCAATAATTAAGTCGGCAGATACGTCGGAAGCGGCTAAAAAAGCTGCTGAAGATATGAAACTCGAAATCGTCAGCCGCATGGACAAAGAGCTTTACATCGAAGGGCTTATCAAAGGTCAGGGCTTTGAAGACGCAATCGTTACGCTTGGCGATACCAGCGCGAACGTAGTGGTAGTGTCAAACGAACTTAAACTCAACGAAGCGGCAAAAATTATCGAACTTGTCGTCGGCGAAACCGATTACAACGCTAAATCGGTCAACGTTATTCCGTATTCTTAAAACTTTGACGATAACGAATATCAGTTCGATTTGACTTAAGCGCGCTAAAAACTTGACGCGGCTCATTTCCAAAAAACGATTGATTTTTGCCATATCGCTATGCTATAATATCGGCGGAGGGCGATATGGCAAGAAATCAAGTAGACAACATTGAAGTTTACAGCGACGTTATCAAGGCTTTGGTTACGGAGGCCGCAAACAAAGTTGAAGGTATCGAAGTTATCGACGAAAAAGCAGGCGCGAAAAACAGACGTTTCCGCGGTGAGGGCGTAAGCGTTTACATTATGCCTAACGATAAAGTTACAATAGATATATTTGCCAATATTTTTCACGGTTACAGCGTACCCGACGTGGTTGCGCAAGTGCAAGAGGTTGCGCTTAAAACCGTTGAAGCCTCGACGAGATATACGGTCACGTCGATTAACGTAACAGTAGTAAGCGTAATATTTCCGCCTAACGAACAATAGACGGAAATATTCTTTTTTAAAGGTACATTATGAGTAGAAGAGTTGCAAGAGAAACAGTTTTTAAGATAGTATTCGAATATACTTATTATTTAACTAAAAATGACGGAACGCTCGAATTGATGCTTATGGACAGCTCGCTTGACGATGACGATAAGCAATTTATCGATTCGGTTTATACTGGCATAATAAATCATTATGACGAAATTAAGAGCATTATAGAAGCAAACGCAAACGGCTTTACGGTTGACAGAATTTATCGTCCCGACTTTGCCGTTCTGGCAGTTGCGGTGTATGAATTGAAATTTACCGATACGCCAACGGCTGTCGTCATAAACGAAGCGGTTGAACTAGCGAAACGCTATGGCGAAGAAAAATCGGGCAAATTTGTCAACGGCGTACTTAAAGGTGTGGTTACAAAGGAGTAATTATGGCTACAATTATTGACGGTAAAAAGATTTCTCAGGAAGTCAAGCAAGAACTTAAAATTAAGGTTGACGAGCTTAAAGCTAAGGGAGTTATGCCTTGTCTTGCCGTCATATTGGCAGGTAGCAATCCTGCAAGTCAAATTTATGTCCGCAACAAAATAAAATCATGTGAAGAGGTCGGCATTAAATCGTTGTCATTCACTTTCGGCGACGACGTAAGCGAAAAAGAACTTGTCGAACTTATCGAAACGTTGAATGGCGATAAAACGGTTGACGGAATCCTTGTTCAACTGCCGCTTCCTAAGGGGCTTGACGAAGAAAAAGTATGTTCGGCAATTTCCGATTTGAAAGACGTCGACGGCTTTTCTTCAAACAGCGTGGGAAACCTTGTTTTAGGCAAAGACGGATTTGAAAGTTGTACTCCAAAAGGTTGTATGCGACTTATAAAATCTACGGGCGTCGAAATTGCAGGTAAAAACGCGGTTGTCGTCGGCAGAAGCAATATCGTCGGAAAGCCGATGGCTATGATGCTTTTGAAAGAAAACGCCACCGTGACGATATGTCATTCAAAAACCGAAAATCTGAAAGACTTTACGTCTAAGGCGGATATATTGGTTGCGGCGGTCGGAAAAGCAAAACTCATAAAAGCCGATATGGTAAAAAACGGCGCGATTGTTATTGACGTCGGAATGAACAGAACAGACGAAGGATTATGCGGCGACGTAGATTTTGATAGCGTCGAAAAGGTAGCGTCTTTTATAACTCCCGTGCCGGGCGGCGTTGGCCCTATGACCATTGCAATGCTAATGAGCAATACGGTAAAGTCGGCAGATAAAAGGAAATAAATGGCAGTAATTTCAGTTACGGAAATAAGTTTATCGGTTAAAGCGTGCTTTGATTCGGGATTGTTTAAAAACGTCGAAGTTTTAGGTGAAATTTCGGGTTTTAAAACGTCCGGTCCGCACGCTTATTTTGCGTTAAAAGACGAAAATGCCGCTATACAATGTTCGTGTTTTCAATTTCGGAAAACGTACGTTCCGAAAGACGGCGAACAAGTTATCGTTCGAGGCGACCTTGACTATTACGTCAAAGGCGGCAGGCTCAGTATTATCGTCAGAGAAATTAAGCCGTACGGCGACGGCTTGCTCGCTTTAAAATTCGAACAGCTCAAAAAGCAGTTGCAATCGGAAGGCTTGTTTGATGAAAGTCACAAAAAACCTATTCCCAAATATAACAAAAACGTACTCGTTTTGACAAGCAAGACGGGCGCGGTTATACGAGATATTGTGACGACCGTGCGAAACAAAAACCCGTATACGAACATTGTCGTTCGCGACGTTCGGGTGCAAGGCGAGGGCGCAGGGGCGCAAATTGCCGCGGCGCTTAAAAACGTAGACAATTCAGGCTATGACGTAATCGTAATTGCTCGCGGCGGAGGCTCTCTTGAGGACTTAGCGCCGTTTTACGACGAAACGCTTGCAAGAGCCGTATATGCCGCAAAAACGCCGATTGTGTCCGCCGTAGGGCATGAAACGGATTTCTCGCTATGTGATTTCGTTGCGGATAAAAGAGCGGCAACGCCTACCGCGGCGGCAGAACTTGTAGCATTCGATTTTTACAAAACGTTAGAGTATATCGAAGGGTTGGACTTAGAAGCTATAAGCTGTCTTGACAGACTTTTCAAAACAAAAAGCCATAAGCTCGAAGTATTAAACGCAAAGTTCTCTAAGGCAGGAAGCGAATTTTACGGCGGCAAAGAAAAAAAGATTTTGTCGCTTTCAAACGCCTTAGTGGCAGGCGCAAAGAAAACATTGAACAAATGCGTCGTTCGTCTTAAAGACCTTGACGTGTCCGCTTGCAATTTGATAAAGAAAAAAGAAACGGAAGCGGAGCAGAAGGCAAAAGCGGCTTTTGCGTCGCTTGACAATTTAAGTCCGCTAAAAACTTTAAAACGCGGTTATTTTAAAATCAGCAAAGGCGATACGCAAATAAACGGCGTCAAATCGCTTGCCGTCGGCGACGTTGTGAAGGCTCGCGGATATGACGGAAGCGTCGAAACCAAAATCGAAAAGATTTCACTTAACGAAGGAGACTAAAATGGAATTTGAAAAAACCTTGTCCGAACTTGAAGATATAGTCAGAAAACTTGAAAGCGACGTCAAACTTGACGAAGCTATTTCTCTTTTTCAAAAAGGAATCGAATTGTCGAAGAATTGCATTAACGAGCTTAAAGAGCAAAAAGGTAAAATTTTGCTTTTGACCGATGAAATGAAAAAACTTACCGAGGAACTGAACGTTGATTAAACTTTGCGATTTTATTGCGGAATTCGATAAGCATCTCGGCGATGCGGTTGTCGACGAAAATATCACGGAAAAAGCCATGAGATACGCGCTATTTAGCGGCGGCAAAAGGCTTAGGCCGTACGCCGTTTATTTGGGCGCGCTTTACGCAAGCGGCGGCGAAATTGACGAAGAAACGTTAGAAAGCGTATTCCAATACGGAATTTCCGTTGAAATGGTGCATACGTATTCGCTTATTCACGACGACCTTCCGTGTATGGACGATGACGACTATCGTCGCGGCAAAAAAACCGTTCATCGCGAGTTTAACGAATGGGTTGCCGTTTTGGCAGGCGATGCGCTTTTGAATTTGGCGTATGAAAGAGGATATTCGCTGTTTGGCGGTGAAAACAATCCTATGCCGTATCTTGCCAAATATGCAGGAATGGGCGGAATGCTCGGTGGACAGGTGATGGATTTGAGCGTTTCGAAATCGATGGAAGAATTGCTTAAAACATACAGCCTAAAGACATCCGCTTTGTTCAAAGCCGCATTTATCGGCGGTGGAATTATCGTGAAAGCAAATAGCGAAACTATCCGCAATTTGGAAAAATATGCCGAAAATCTCGGAATCGCTTTTCAGATTGCCGACGACCTTTTGGAAACGGAAGCCGAAGAACAAAACGTAAAAAGGTTTTTAAGTGACGACGAAGCAAAAAACTTGTTAAAAGAATACACAAATTGTGCAATATGCAGCATATATTGTAACGGAAAAGGTGAAGCGCTTAAAGAATTTGCCGAAATGCTCATAGATAGAAAAAAGTAAAAAATATATAAAAACAGTTGCCAATTTTTGATATTTTTGATATATTAGAGTAGCTGTTTGTGGCACCATAGCCAAGTGGTAAGGCAGAGGTCTGCAAAACCTTCATCCCCAGTTCAAATCTGGGTGGTGCCTCCAAAAAAGACGTCTAAAGCGTCTTTTTCATTAGCCGATGTGGCGGAATAGGCAGACGCAAGGGACTTAAAATCCCTCGGTGTAACAACCGTACCGGTTCAAGTCCGGTCATCGGCACCATCTGAATAGACCTTGAAATATGAACCATTGTTGTTCGGTTTCAAGGTCTTTTCTTATGCAAAAATGCAGGTTGT
>CAKQUX010000007.1 GCA_934277645.1 uncultured Clostridia bacterium
CGAGCGCAGCGAGCCGACTTGTATCAAGACAAGCCACGCCTAATTGCCAACGTCGCAAAAACCTTGCGAGTTTGAAAATTTGGAAAATCAATTAAAAATCATAGGAGAATAGAAAAATGAAATACATAGAATGGCTGAATATTTGGCTAAACAATTACATTAAACCAAGCGCAAAAGAACGCACATATATACGTTATGAGCAACTTATACGCACGCACATTGCTCCGAAAATCGGCAGTAAAGACGTAAACGACCTTACGCCTATCGTTTTGCAATCGTTTGTAACGGAACTTTTATCAAGCGGAAACAATAAAACCGGCAAAGGCTTATCCGCAAATACGGTAAACGCAATTATATCGGTTTTGCAAAATTCGTTACGCACGGCGCACTTACTTGGATATGCCAAAGACTATACGGCAAATATGATTAAACGCCCAAAACTAAGCGAGCGAAAAATTGAGTGTTTTACACTTGCCGAGCAAAAGAAAATAGAATCGGCGGTATTCGATAGCAAAAAGACAAAAATGTTCGGTATCGTTTTATGTCTATATACGGGCTTGCGTATAGGCGAATTGATTGCTCTGCAATGGAAAGATATAGACCTGCAAAAAGGCTTGCTGACCGTTTCTCGCTCCTGCCACGATACAAGCGGCGGAATTGTGTTTGACGAGCCGAAAACCGCTACTTCACGTAGGGTGATACCACTTCCTAAACAACTTTTGCCGAAACTAAAAAGCATAAAGAAAAGCAGTAATTCGGACTTCGTGGTGTCTATGGGCGGCAACGCCGTTTCGGTGCGTTCCTACCAACGAAGTTTTGAATTACTGCTTAAGAGACAGAATATTGTTCACCGTGGTTTTCATTCTTTGCGTCATACGTTTGCAACTCGCGCCTTAGAGTGCGGAATGGACGTAAAAACGCTGTCCGAAATACTCGGTCATAAGAACCCGACAGTTACTCTAAACCGCTATGCTCATTCGATGTTAGAGCATAAAGCCGCTATGATGAACCGCCTTGGAAAACTGCTGTAATTTGTTCGCCGAATATGCCATTCGCTGGAAAATTTTGAAAAAACAGCAAAGATTAACAATCGAAAATTGTTATAATGGCATATAAATATCATATTTCTAAAGAAATTCGTGTCGACTAGGGGCGTTTATTGACTTTTGTGCATCCGTTAGATATAATATGTACATGGATTGGCATATTCGGTGAACATAAATGGCTTTACCTTTGTTCATGGATAGTCAAACTTTATGAACGGAGAAGGTTATCGTGTCTACTAATATTTCCAAAGAAAAACGTGAAAGACTTGTTCAAAAAATTAATGCAATAAAAACTTATATATCGTCAGCCGCGCAGGACGAAAATACGGCGCAGTTACTCACATATATTTCCGATATTGAAAAGGATATAAAAGGCAAAAAATACGGTCTTGTGTTTGAAGAACATCGCGAAGGCATTGACGAGTTGCTCGAAAATAATTTGCCCGTTCTCACGGAAGATGCCGACTTGTTTATAGACAACGGCGGTCAAATGAATTTTCTTATTGAAGGCGACAATTTGGCAAGCCTTAAACTTTTGGAAAAAACACATAAAGGCAAAATTGACCTTATTTACATAGATCCGCCATACAATACAGGCAACAAAGATTTTGTTTACGACGATATGTTTGTTGACGGTAACGATACTTTTAGGCATAGTAAATGGTTGTCTTTTATGGAAAAACGCCTTGCGATTGCGAAAAATTTATTGTCCGAAAACGGCGTAATTTTTATAAGTATTGATTATAACGAAGATTCGCAATTAACATTACTTATGAATGAAATTTTTGGGGAAGGTAATTATATTGCAAAAATCACAAGAGAATCGATTAAGGGCGGTAGTAAATCAAAGCATATACGAAACACTAACGATTATGTACTTGTTTATGCTAAAAATATTGATAAAGTTGAATTTTCAGGATATAAACAGGAAGCCCAAGAATTAACCTTAATGGATGAAAAAGGTCCCTACTTAAAAGGCAGAGAGTTAAATAAATGGGGTGCTGGCTCTCGCAGGGAAGACGCCCCATCAATGTTTTTTGCAATACAAGGACCAAACGGCGAAGATGTTTATCCTATCAGAAACGACGGAAGCGAAGGACGGTGGCGACTTGGACGACAAAAAATGTTTGAGCGTGTAAATTCGGGCGACGTTATATTTGAAAAACGTGATAATGGCACATATATTGTATATGAAAAAATTAGGGTTACAAAAGAAAAAATTAAACAATTCACAACATTATTTTTAGATAATTATCTCAACGCAAAAGGTGGAGAAGCAATAAAAAAACTGTTTGGAACTATGATGTCTATTTTTGACTACGCTAAACCTATTGAGTTGGTTTATGATTTGTTAGTTATGGGTGTTGTTAAAAATAATGCTATTGTTCTTGATTTTTTCGCAGGTAGCGGAACTACGGGACACGCTGTAATGAAGTATAATCAAGATTTCAATCAAAATATTGCCTATATATTAACGACGAATAATCAAAATAACATTTGTAAAGAAATTACTTATGAGCGCATAAAACGTGCGATATATCAAGAAAATTACAGTGCAGGCCTTAAATACTTCAAAGTGGACTATTTGCCCATCTCGGATAAGTTATATTACGAGTATGCGGACGAACTGCTTTTGCATATCCGCGAACTCGTAGAACTTGAAAACGGTATTAATTTTAACGGCAATGCAGAAATTGCAATCGTTCTGACGGAAGCGGAACTCGACGAATTTACTCAAAACATTCCCGAAACGTGCAAGACGATTTACGTCGGACACGACGTGTTGCCGACCGAGGAACAAAAAAAGATATTTGCAAAAAGAAAAATCAAAGTCAACGTTATACCGGAATACTACTACCGCGATTTGGAGGGCTAAAAGATGAATTTAATGAATTTTCAGTTGAAAGCAATAAAGAGTTTGCTTGAATGTATGGAAGACGATTCCGTCCGCGAAATCGTTTTGAAAAGCCCTACCGGTAGCGGAAAAACCATAATGCTTACACATTTTATGGACGAATATACCAAAGAACACGCAAAAACTGTGTTTGTATGGCTTACACCGGGCAAAGGCGACCTTGAAACGCAAAGCAAGGATAAAATGGACAAGTATATCCACAACGCACAAACGAAACTACTTGCGGACGTTATGACCTGCGGTTTCGAAGAAAACGACGCATGCTTTATCAACTGGGAAAAACTTACGAAAAAAGGCAACAACGCATTAAAGGACAGCGAACGCACAAACTTTTTGGAATGGATAGATAAAGCAATCGACAATGGACTCACTTTCAAAATAATAATAGATGAAAGCCATCAGAATTTTACGGATAAAGCCGACGCTATCGTGCAACTTTTCAAAACGGATAAAATTATTCGCTGCTCTGCTACGCCTATTGTGGACAAAAAGGCAAAACTTATAGAAATTGCCGAAGAAGACGTTATTGCGGAAGGGCTGATAAAGAAACTCTTGGTCATCAATGAGAACTTTCCGCAAACAATCGAAACCGATAATCAGACGTGGTATTTGTTGGAGCGTGCATTAAACAAGCAACGTGAGATAAAATCAATATTTTTGAATAAAGGTATTGACGTAAATCCGCTTATAGTCGTTCAACTTCCTAATAACAGCGACACATTGTGCGGCAGCGTGGAAGAATACTTTGCAACCCAAGGCATCAATATCGAAAACGATACTCTTGCGATATGGCTTTCGGGCAGACACGAAAATATTGAAAATATATCCGTGAGTGACGGAAAACAAATTGCCGTCGTTATAAAACAAGCAGTCGCTACAGGCTGGGATTGTCCGCGAGCACAAATACTTGTAAAACTGCGTGAAAATATGGACGAAACGTTTGAAATTCAGACGATAGGACGTATTCGCCGTATGCCCGAAGCAAAACATTACGACAACGACGTTTTGGATTGTTGCTATCTTTATACGTTTGACCAAAAGTTCACGGCGGGCGTGAAACAGGCACTTAGTAAGGGCGCACTTAACGGCAAAGATATTTTTCTGAAAAACGAATACAAGTCGTTTACGCTTACTAAAGAACAACGCACGATGATTACGGATTTAAGAGATCCGCGCAAAGCGTTATTCTCTATCGCAAGTTACTTCAAAGATACGTTCGGGCTTACGGGCAACAAAAAGGAAAATAAAACAAGGCTTGAAACGGCGGGTTTTGTTTTCTCCGATTCGATAAATACATATACGCAATCTGGCAGTGTTGCTACGCTTTCCGATTTGGGCGAAAGCGATAATTTTAACAAGATTACCGTAAAAGAAATTGTAAACACGCACAAACTCGGGCGTGACCGTCACCACTGCATAGGCGTTATCGGGCGTGAAATCGGCATGGAATACAAGTACATGCAGACGATTATCGGCAAGTTGTTTGGGGATAAATTCGATTATTCGGGCAAGTTGCTTGCGCTTTCGACGAGAGAATTGTATGCGTTTATCATAAACAACGTCGATTTGCTGCGCCGCAATTTCCGCGAAGCGATGGCAGCACAACTTTTACAAGGCGTTATCTCTCCCGACATGGTTTCCACAAAAGAATTTATTTTGCCGCGCGTTTGCAAGTTTACATACGACAGCGCAAGTAAAGTACAAACCGAAAGCGTTAAAAACGTATATCAGGGATACTTGATGTCCGCTGAACCCCGTTCGACTGCCGAGAAAAAATTTGAAAAGTTTTGCGAAAAATCCTCTGCCGTCAATTGGATTTATAAAAACGGCGACAAAGGCGACGAATATTTATCTATCGTTTATCTCGACAACGGCAATCGACAAAAACTGTTTTATCCCGACTATATCGTATCCGTGAACGGCGAAACGTGGATAATAGAAACCAAAGGCGGATTTGACAAAGCCGGCAACAGCGAAGATATTGATATTTTCTCGCCGAAAAAGTTTGAGGTGCTTAAAGCATATCTTGAAAAATACGGTCTGAAAGGCGGTTTTGTTCGTTTTGACAAAAACAGCGACGAACTCTGCATTTGCACGGATAACTACAGCGACGATATAACTTCCGACAGTTGGAAGTTGTTAGACGAGGTGTTTTTTCAAAACTGACAAATATTTTTTAAGTCTTCATCAATATTTTCAAATCTCTATTGAAAAATATATTATTGATATGATATAACTAATAAATAAAGGGAGGTTCTTATTATGAACAAAAGAGTATTTATAAGTTTTCCAGAACAAGATAGCAATCTTCGCGACTTGCTTGTCGGGCAATCTAAAAACACTAATTCTCCATTTGATTTTATTGATATGTCGGTTCATAGGCCTTGGGATTCTGCATGGAAAACAAATTGTAGAGATAAAATTAAATCTTGTGCAGGATTAATCGCTATTATAACCAGAAATACATATTCGGCAGATGGACAAATATGGGAAATTAATTGTGCGGAAGAGGAATTTTTACCAATATTATGCATAAAAACATCAGACTACATTCCAGGAAACGCTACAAAAGAAAAAATATCTAATCGTTTAGTGCATAATTGGGATTGGGATACAATAAAAAAATTCATAGACAAATTATAAGGATGGCTTGCTCAATGAAAAAGAAAGCTTATATTTGTTTCGATTATGATCATGATTTAGAGCTAAAAGAGTGTTTGGTCGCTCAAGCTAAAAATGAAGATTCCCCATTCTATATATCGGATGTATCAATTAAACAGGAAATTCAAAATAATTGGAAATTCTACGCTCGGCAAAAAATTAAAAATGCCGATGTGGTGATTGTCATATGTGGTAAATATACTGATTCTGCCGTTGGTGTTTCTGCAGAACTAAGTATTGCTCAAGAAGAAGGAAAGCCCTACTTTTTGTTGTGTGGTCGATCTGATGGATACGTTAAAAAACCAAGAAATGCATTAAAGTTAGACAAGATATATACTTGGACTTGGAACAATTTGAAGATACTAATTAATGGAGAACGTTAAATTGGGAACTAAAAAAGCTCTTGTCGTTGGTATAGATGATTATACCGTGGCGCCTTTGAAAGGATGCGTTAGTGATGCATCAGATGTGGCTGCCTTATTATCGAAAAATGATGATCAAAGCGTAAATTTTGATGTCTTACTAAAAACATCAAAAACTAATGCTATAAACAAATCTACACTTAAACAATGGATAATTGACTGTTTTTCCGGTGACGATGAAATTGCATTATTCTACTTTTCTGGACATGGACATATTGATTCTTTAGGAGGTTACATAGTCACGCCAGATTATGCTCCTGCTGATTGGGGTATATCTATGCAAGACATTCTGTCAATAGCGAACCAATCACATTGCAAGAACAAAATAATTATTTTAGATTGTTGCCATTCTGGATATATTGGGGCAATAAATACATTAAGTCAAGATACAGCGGTAATAAAAGATGGTGTTACCATTTTAACAGCGAGTAAAAGTGATGAATCCGCTATGGAAGTAGATAATCATGGTGTGTTTACTGCTCTTCTCCTTGAAGCATTAAAAGGTGGTGCTGCCGATATTACAGGAAATGTTTCTCCAGGGAGCGTTTATGCTTATATTGATAGGGCTTTGGGTCCATGGGAGCAAAGACCTATTTTCAAAACGAACGTAAAACGTTTTATTTCGTTAAGAAAAACAAATCCGCCAATCGACATAGCTATTGTCCGTAAGTTGACTAACTACTTTTCGGAACCATCTGTAAAACTACCGCTTGATCCATCATTTGAACCAACAAATGATAAAAACATTGAACATGAAGTAATACCGCCATATTCAAATCAAGCAAATGTCGAAATATTTAGTGACTTGCAAAAATTGGAAAGTGTTGGATTAGTTGTTCCTGACGGAACTCAACACATGTACTATGCTGCAATGGAATCAAAATCTTGTAAATTGACTACTATTGGACAGCATTACTGGCATTTAGTAAAATCAAATCGAATATAAAACAATAGCTCGACTGAAAAGTCGGGCTATTGTTTGCACTTGTATCAATACAAAACACGCCTAATCGCCATTGTCGCAAAATCCTTGCGAGTTTGAAGATAAAATTAAAGCGTAAAACGGCATAAAAATAGACGGACAAATTTTAGTGATTTATCCGTATCGAAAAAACCGAGCGTTTAGAACACTCGGTTAAAAGTTGTGATGTATTTGTAGTTTGATTTTTCGTCCGAAATAATCTCTTGTAAAAAACAAAACGAACTTTGAATTTTCATCAAGGTTCGTTTTATTCTTGTTTGGTGCGAGGAACGGGACTTGCTCCGCTTACTCATAATAGCTCACTATCACGACGAGGCACCAAACAGCCATTTAGGCTGTTTGTCGGTGGGGGACAAGCGGAGTTGCGTGTACAAGTGTACGCCCACCGCTCCGTGCCTGTTCAAGTCCCTTATATATATTTCGCACAAAAAAACAAGCACTTGAGTGCCTGTTTTTATTGGTGCAGACCGCAAACGAAGAATTGCTTGCTTGCAATGGCAATTCGAGAGCTGGTGCGAGGAACGGGACTTGAACCCACAAGGAATTGCTTCCATAAGAACCTGAATCTTACGCGTTTGCCAATTTCGCCATCCTCGCATAAATAATCATTTAACATTCGGCGTTAAGGGAAATTTGAATTTGCGTTGTGCTTTTAATCGCAATCGAATAACATTATGCCGCACGCAACGATTTCTTGCTATTTGATAATAAAGCAATGCGTTTTAATTGTCAATTAAAAACGCTAAAAGACCTTTGTCGTTTATCCGCACTTTTTGTATCAGATTGAATTTTAAACTACATTTTTGCTGTTGATAGAAATCAGGCGCAAATTAAGTTTTGTCATTACCATGCATAGTTTGAGAAATCGAAGGTATATGCAAATATTGAGTGCTTTTTATGTAATCGTCTAAAATCAACAAATTTTTTAAAAAAATTTACATTATTTGTTTTTTTGATTTGTAAGAGTTAGACAAAGGAAATATAAAGGTTTATAATAAATTATAAGATGTGTGTTGTTGGTTAATGGCATAGTGGTTAAGCTAGATTTTGTTTAATCAATGGTGCGACTTGGTAAGTTTGTTGTTAAAGAATGAGAGCGGCTTAATTGACAGCCGTTACTTTACAGATTTGCTCGTCAAAAAATATGGGCGTAAAAATCGATAAATGTTGTGTAGCTTACATGGTCGCCATAGAACGTGGGCGGCATAAACTGTAAATGTCATTAGCGCAGTTCGGTTGCCTAATATAGGTGATATAATTGAAAAGTTATATGCTGATGATTTAATCGTTAAAGAATGTCGGCGTAATCAATAAATGCTTTTAAGGAGTATTATGAAAAAGGTTTTTGCGGTTTTATTGTTAGTCTTAATTGCCATGACGGTGCTGGTTGCGTGTGGCAGTGGCGAGAGCAAGCAGTATGCTTATGATGAAGACGGACATTGGGATATTTCCAGCGACGAGTTCGAGCAGAAAGGCTACAAACGCCATAATTACAAGTTTAGCATTTGTACGGATTGCGGATGGAATGAAAACTTTAATATGCTGAAATTTGAAAAGAGCAAAGGCGGCAAAAGCTATGAAATTGTCGGCAGGACGTACAATTACAAATTTCGTGACAGCGACACGTATACAAACATACTTGACGGAATTCCCGAATATTACAACGGGCTTCCTATCGTGAAAGTTTCGGCGCTTTACGGCTCAACTTTCTATGACAATAAAAAACTTATAATTCCGAAAAGCGTTAAGGAAATAGGCTATAATGCATTTAAAGGTTGCACGGGCATAAAGGAAATTGTCATCACAAATGCGGCGACGATTGGAACAACGGCGTTTAGCTCTATAAACACTTTGCAGAAAGTTACGCTTGGAAAAGGAATAACTCAACTTGGCAATTACGCATTCTCGGAATGCGAAAATTTGGAGTCGATAAACATTCCCGAAGATTTTACAGCTTTACCTATAGGCACTTTTTTCAAATGCACGAGTCTGAAAGACATAGCCGGCGGTGACAATATTAAAGAGATTGGTGAGTTAGCGTTTTTCGGTTGTTCGGCACTAGAAAAAATAACGATTCCGCAAGGCGTATCGAAAATCGACGATCAAACTTTTAAAGGTTGTTCGAGCTTAAAGGAAATAGCAATTCCGGACAGTGTGACGGAAATAGGGTATAGAGCGTTTAAAGAATGTCAAAGCCTGACTGACGTTTCGATTCCCGACAGCGTAACCTTAATAGAAGAGAGCGCTTTTGAAGATTGTACGGGACTTACCGCGGTTAAATTGCCGAAAAACTTAACGCAATTAAATGCGCATATATTTGCCGGTTGCAGCAGTTTGGAAAGGGTTTCAATTCCGAATGGCGTAAAGGATATCGACACCGGCGTATTCAAAGATTGCACGTCGCTTGCTTCGATAACAATACCTATGGGACTTACCAGTATATCTCTTTCGGCGTTTAAAAATTGTTCTGCGCTGACATCGGTCTTTTTGCCTGACAGCGTCGTTTGGCTTGGTTCGTATGTATTCCAAGATTGCGTGAATTTGCGTGAAGTAAGATTTTCGGACAATATCACGTCAATTAGTGGAGCATTCAAGAATTGTTACGGATTGACCGACTTAACGCTTCCTAAAAATTTAAAATCTATAGACACGGTTGCATTTAAAAACTGTAAAAATTTAAAATCGGTGTTCATTCCTAAAACCGTCACAACAATAGGCACACAAGCATTTAGTCTGGATTTAACTAGCGATTCGTTCACGAGAATTTATAGTTTGGAAAACATTTATTTCGGCGGCAACAGTGAAGAGTGGGCAAAAGTAGAGTGGAAACAAAAAGATGATTATTCGTCAATCGTAAGTTTTTATTCGGAAACAGAACCGACGACCGCCGGCAATTTCTGGCATTATGTAAACGGCAAGCCTGCGGCTTGGAATTGATTTCGACCGTTTAGCAATAGGATATCAAAGTGCGATAATTCGTGATTTGCTTTTTAGCGAAAGCGTTATAAAAAGCAAAATTTAAAGCAAAACAATAATAAAAAATAGCGTTTCAAACGCTATTTTTTATTTTGAATAATAATGTTATTGTTTGGTCTTTATCCGACGCTAGCTGTTTTATTTGCCAAACGCTCAATTAAAACCAAACAGCGGTTAGCTCTTTATGACCTTGATTGTAAGCGTATATCCGTTTTGGATAAACGACAAATAGAAACCTCTATATTGATTGAAGCCTGTTTCGGTTGAGCCGTGGCCTACCGATTCGTTTAGCGTAAACCAAATTGTGTTTGACGGATTTGTTTCGTCAACAATACCAAAACTCACGAAATATTTATGTCCGACTGCGTATTCTATATCAACGCTAACTTTATTGTCGACGGCGGCTTGGGCAAATTTTTGATATTCTTTATTTGTCATTCCGCTTACAAAGTTATAGTCCGTAAAGCTAACGTCGAAAGTCTTGCCGCTATATTCCGCAGGAAGCGCAGAAGTGTCGAAAACGACGGTTTCCGTCCAAGTTTCGACTTCGATGCTGTCGGCAACCGTCAGCTTGAAAACGATAGTGCCTTTTTGCGAAGAACTGTTTCCGTTTGAAAAGTTAAACGTGAGCCACGAAGAACCTTTGGAAACCTTTGAAGTGTCTATTCTGATTTTAGCGCCCACGATGGCATTGCTGCTTGACGCCTCTTCGGTTTGGATTGCAATGGCTTCGATAGGAACAACGCTTTTGTTTGCAGATTTAACTTCTTTGTTTAAAATGGTCATCCAATTTGCGTTGAAATTCAAATTGAGATATGCATAGCCTGTGTTCGGGACAACGGTTTTTGCGTTTGCGCTTGAAAAGCTGACAAACGGCGCAGACGTGTTATCGCTTTTAAGAATTTCGGCATAGTCTTCAAGTTCTGCCGAGACGGTTACGTTTTTTGCAGGCATAAGCAAGCGATATGTTGTGTCGGACAATCTGTATGCGTATTCGTCACCATACTTGATGCCGACAAGTTTTTTGTCCGCATTTTTCAACGTGACGGTGATTATGATTTCTTTATAACTCTCCGAAGTCAACGTGCTTGCCGAAAGCTCGTAATCTGACGATTTTTCAAGCGTGATTTTGTATGTAGGGAATGACGAGTCGGAGCCGTCATCGCCGCCGCAAGCAAAAAGCGTAATGGCGCACACAACCGATAACAAGGCAACGAGCAGAATTAACGTTTTTTTCATAAATTCTCCTTTGTGTCAACAAAGTTGGCAAGTATTATTTTTTATATTTTAGCACCGCCTAATAAATAATTCAATAAAATATTTAATTTTCATTTAATGTTTTAATATAAAAATTAAAAAAATAATATTAAAATGCGAAAATTTTAAGGAAAACAATAATGAATAAAGACAAGGCAAGCCGCCGTCGAAATGAATTCGGCATTTCAAGGTGCTGTCGTCGGGCTTGTTTAAGTTTAAACCCTACCTTAAGAGGGCAAACGTAGGCAACCGCCTATTTGACGGCTGAAATTAAAAGCATAGCGAAGAATTTAAAGAACTAAAAAGAACGGGCGTCAAATTTTGGTAGGATTAAACGTATGGCAGTTTAGTAAATTTGAAGTATGCCAAAAAATGTAAAAGCATGAAGTAAAAAAGGTTTAACGAAATAAAAACGCAAGCATAAACAACTTAAAGCAAAAACTTAAGGCAAAAGGAGGAAAGTATGAAAACTAAAAGTTTTAAAAATTTAAAACTCATACTTGCAATCGTTTCGATAATGCTTATATCGGCAATATCGGCGACTTTTGTGACGGCTTTTTGTGGCGCGACGCATTCGTCGCTTGCCGAACTTGCACAAAAAGACCAAACCGAAACCTTTGAGTTTGAAAAAAAGAATTTGACGGCAACGGAAGTGTTCGGATCAAACTTTTTTGATTCGTCCGAACAAATTGCAAGTTTAATCAAATTTGATCCTCGTGACGAGTTGACGCCGATAAAAGACCAAGGCGATACTAATCTTTGCTGGGCATATGCGGCTATAAACGCTTCCGAGGCGTCGATATTGAAAAACAATATCGGTTTAAAGGACTCGCTCAGGCTCAATCCAAAAGCCTTAGCTTATAGGAAATACGTGAGAAGCGAGGACCCGTTACTTAATGTGTCGCGGTATTATAACAAATTTGCAAGCGAGTGGACCAGCCGTCCCGGACAAATAGGGCAAACGCCCGCAATTTTAAGTATGTGGCAAGGACCGATAGGCGGTGACAAGCCGTCGGCGGACGTTTGGGAAAATTCTTTATATAGGCTGGAAAATGCAAATTTAATATCTTCCGGAGTGAGTGACGACAGCGAGGAAAGAATTGCCGAAATAAAAAACGCGATAGCGAAATACGGCGCCGTAACCGCGTCATGTTATTATGACGGCGGAACGAAACTGTATTACAACGATAAGTCCGTTAAAAACGGTATACCGCACGCAATTACTTTAGTCGGGTGGGACGACAGCATCGACAAGACGAAGTTTGACGGAAACGTGGGTAGGAACGGTGGCTGGCTTGTCAAAAACAGTTACAACGACAATGGCTATTTTTGGTTGACTTATGAAAGCAAAATAGCAAAGACAACGGCGTGGACATTTACTTATGCGCCAAGAGACGCATACGATTTCAACTATTATTACGACAACAGCGAAGACGATTTCGGGCTTTTAAAATCCAAGCGATATGCCAATGTTTATGAGGCAAAAAAGGGAACTAATGAAAAGGCGGAATATATCGAAGCGGTAAACGTCGGATTTTACGGCAACGACGTTGAAGTTAAAATTAAAGTTTATACCAATCTTAGAAGTTCGGGCGCCGCGTCGGTAGAAAGCGGAACGCTTCAAGCGGAGAAAACTCAAACGTTTAAATACGGTGGCTTCAACACGGTGAAGTTGGATACTCCGATAAAGGTAGAAAAAGGCTCATACTTTTCAATAGTCACCGAAGTTTCAAATCCAAACGGGGACGCCTACGTAAGCGTTGCGCAATCGGAATCCAAAAAATCGTCCTATACAAAGACTTATGACGAATATGGGTATATATTAAACGGCGGCTATGTAGCAAGAATTAAGGCTTACACGAAATTGAAGACAGATAACGCTTGCGACTTGCACGAATACGGTGATTTAGTGCCAAAGCAAGAGCCTACCTGCATGCAAACGGGTATTAGGGCGCATTATAAATGCTCGGTTTGCAATAAGTATTTTGACGAAAGCAAAACCGAAAAGACCGTAGCGGAATTGACAATTCCGATAGATCCGAACGCTCACGATTTTTGGGCGTGGATAGAGGAAGTGCCTGCAACTTGCGTAGCAACGGGAACAAAAGGTCATAAAGATTGTAATAGGTGCAACAGGCATTACGACGAGAGCGGAAATGAAATCACCGACCTTACCATTCCTACAAACGACAATCACGACTGGAACGCTTGGGCAAGCAACGGTAACGGAACACATACCCGCACTTGCAAAAGAGATAGCGGTCATACCGAAACGGCAAATTGCTTCGGCGGAACAGCGACCTGTACCGAAAAGGCAATTTGCGCAGTTTGCAAAGCTGTTTATGGCAAAACCACACCGCATACATACGGCGTGTGGAAAGACGAAATTCCTGCAACGACGGAAAACTTCGGAACGAAGGGACATTATGAGTGTTCGGTGTGCGGAAAATACTTTGATAAAGATGGTAACGAAATCACCGACCTTAGAATTGCCAAAATCGGCACGCACAAGGTAACCGTCACGGGTGGTACCGTAAACGGCGGTAAAGAGTTTGTTAAAGCCGGCGAAAAGATAACAATCACCGCCGATGCGCCGTCGGCAGGAAAAGTATTCAAATGCTGGAAGGACGGTAGCGGAAAAATCGTCAGCACGAACAAGAACTACACCTTTACGGTAGACGGCGAAATTAACCTTACCGCCGTATATGACAATGCGGCAGCGCCTGAAATCGAAACGGACGGCAACGACAAACAAGGTGGCACGCTAAGCGGCGGCAAGATTGCAGGCATAGCAGTGGGCGTGTTAGCGGCGGTAGGAGCGGCCACGGCGGCAGTCGTTATAGTCATAAAGAAAAAGAGAAAATAAAGCAAAATTATTTTGGATAAAAAGCAAAATTGTTTTAATTAAAACAACAAACGTTAGTAAAAAAAGCAAAAGCCAATTGCATAGCAATCGGTTTTTGCATTCCGATAAACTTATCTTTTGGCAAAGCCGAGCCTATAACAATACGACAAATTGTAATACAAATGAAAAAGTTATCTTTACTTAAAAAGCAAATTTTGATAAAATATACACAAGTATAGGCTTTGATAAAACAAAAGATTGAAATTTAACGTAAAGGAGTTGACTTGTATGATGACTCATAAGACAATCACTTACGAGCAAGCAAGCCGTAAGTCTACTTTATATGAACATAACAAACGCATCGCCGCATAGGCTAAACTTATGTGGCGGTGTGTTTTTGCTTTTATATGGATAAAGGCACGCGTTAACACAGTTTTGGGTTTAGCAATTTAAAGTCTATCCACAAAACTTACAAACGAACCCCGAAGGAGGTGAATCACAATGAAAAAATGTTTTGAAAGAATAAGCACTGTTTTAATAATAATTGCAATAGCGCTCGTTTTTGCTATTGTTGGCAGCGAGGCAATAAAGATGCAAAACTTTGCCAATGCGGAAAATAAAACGGTCGCAAGCGCCGAAAGCTCATCAACGAGCAAAGCAAAAACGACGCAAATCGAGCTTGGCTCTTATATTAGCCTTGGCAAATATAATGGCAAAAGCGTTGTTTGGAGGTGCGTGAGTATTGACGAAAAAGGCTATCTTATGCTTGCCGACTATATACTCGATACGCTTCCGTATGACGCTATGACCAGCGACAACAATCGTTCAAAATCTCACAGCCGCAACTATAAGCGTGATACGTATGGCTCTAACTATTGGAAAGACAGTAATATGCGTTCTTGGCTCAATTCTACGGCAGATGCCGGCAAGGTTAAGTGGTTATGCGGCAATCCGCCAAAAGCCGGTTATGTAGACGGAAATGCTTATGACCAAAAGGCAGGGTTTTTGAATGACTTCACAAAAGCCGAGATTGCGGCTATGAAGACAGTGACTCAACGCTCGCTAGTATCACACCCTGAATATAAGCACGGATTTTACGATGGTGACGGTCGCTCTGACTTGGAATATAATTATTATATCGATAGCGTTGCAAGCAACTTCGACAGCGCATACGGCGAAAATTCGACCGAAAAAGTTTTTCTTCTCGACGTTAAACAAGTCAACGCAGTTTGGAGAAATTTTAACGACGATTATTACATAGGAAGAAACGAGCAAGGCAGTGGTTGGCCGTATTGGCTTAGAACTCCTGTAAGCAATTGCAACCACGATATGCGCTACGTTCATAATAACGGCTCTGTTGGCAGGGAGTCGCCGCAACGCAGCTATATCGGAGTTAGACCTGCGTTTTATCTCGATACAGACTATTACGTGACAACTTCAGGTAACGGAACGTCGTCAAATCCATATATCGGTTCAGCTCCCGACAAGGTGGAGAGCGATTATACCGTCGCCGAACCCGAGGACGACCCTAATCAAGAGTGGGATATAAATATCGAGCAAAAACTCGAGCTTACCCTTGGTCCGTATTACACAAGCGACGGCAAATATGCTGAGCCGATAATTCCCGTTTATACCATTCAAAAGACAAGAAGCGATACCGAGAATATGGTTATTGTGATTTGCGGCGAAGGATACACCAAGGGCCAGCAACAAAAGTTTATAAACGACGTAAAAAAAGTTTGGCAAGGAGCAATGCAGTACGAGCCATATCGTAGCTATGCCGACCGCTTTAACGTTTATGCGCTTTGCACGGCGTCGGAGTCAAGTTTCGAGAATGGCGGCAGTACGTTTTTCGACGTAGTAGTAAGCGATAAGCCTTCAGCGTCGATATCGACGAATAAGGGCAATGCATGGAAAAATCATATTTTTGAAAGATGCATAGGCCCTACCTTTATCGAACAAATACACGACGCCCATATCCCTAACAAAACTGACCCTGACACGTTTATTTGGGACGATGATAAAATGTATTCGCCGTTTTATTACGTGCATAATTATATTAACCAGTTTGCATTGCTTGTCAACACTAACCAAAACTTCGGCGATAATTATACAAACCTTCCGTTTGGTTTCCACTATTTCATTACTCCGTCGGACAGCGACCGTGCCGCAAAGACTTTCACGCACGAGTTAGGACACGGCTTGTTAGGCCTTGGCGATGAGTATATGTCAAGTACTACACAACAAACAGATCTTACGTCATTAAACGTGGCGCACACACACAATCCTGAACAAGTAAAGTGGAAACAGTTATTAGGTTTTAGGAAGACTTATACGTGTAATGCGTTAGGCTATGGCAACTCCTACAACTCAAGTTACGAATGCCTTATGCGTGACACCGCCTATCAATTTTGTGAAGTATGCAAGTTGCAAGGATACAAGAGAATGTCGCAGCTTGTAAGCGGAAAAAGCCTTTACGTTGCCGATCCCGAAGTCAAGAAATATACGGGACAATATTCCGCGTACTCGGATTTTGTGGATACGACATACACAGGATATTATAATTTCGCAAACTATCGTAGCGGAGTGCTGCTTAGCGGCACTGATAAAAATAAATTCAACACGAGTATGGCGGGAGAGAAAATAGAGCTTAGGACGATTGTCCAAAATCTTTCAGACACTGCACAGCGTTACGTAACTATGAAATTGTGGATAAAGCGGACTGATGGTAGTGTCGCCACCACGAGAAGTGGCAACAAACTTGAAGTAACACAGACTTTCACCATTCCTGTATGGAGCGAAAAGAGCAAGTTTTGGGCTAAGGGTGCTTTGGAATATAAAGGCAGCGATTTTAGTTCCGGATTAGTGAATTGTTCGATGATTTATCAAATTCCTGCCGATGCGGTTTTGAACGAAGGCGACACGGTTGCTTTTGAAGTGACAGACGAAAACGGAAACGTGCTTGCAAGCGATAACACGGAAACTCAAACTTATGCAAACGTAAATATCGAATATAAGTTTGAAGACGGCAGCGAAATTCCTAACGCTCCAAAAGCCGTGATACCTTTACCGCTCGGAAGTGCGCTCACTCTGTCTGCTCCGCCTGTGCTTTTGGGCCATACGTTCGCAAGAGCGGAGGGGCAAGGCGGAACGGTAAACGGTAGCGGACAAACCGTGACGTATTATTACACCAAGCAAATTAACACTCATATACACGATTGGGGCGAGTGGATTAGCAACGGAGACGATACGCACACTCGCACTTGCAAGAAGGACAGCAGTCACAATGAAACGGCAAACTGCTTGGGCGGAACAGCGACCTGTACCGAAAAGGCAATTTGCGCAATCTGCAAAGCTGCGTATGGCAAAACCACACCGCATACTTACGGCGTGTGGAAAGACGAAATTCCTGCAACAACGGAAAACTTTGGAACGAAAGGACACTATGAGTGTTCGGTTTGCGGAAAATACTTTGACAAAGACGGGAACGAAATCACCGACCTTAGAATTGCCAAAATCGGCACGCACAAAGTAACCGTCACGGGCGGTACTGTAAGCGGCGGCAAAGAGTTTGTTAAAGCCGGCGAAAAGATAACAATCACCGCCGACGCACCGTCGGCAGGAAAAGTCTTCAAAGGCTGGAAAGATGAAAGCGGAAAAATCGTCAGCACGGACAAAAATTACACTTTTGCCGTGAATGCCGAAATTAACCTTACCGCCGTATACGACAATGCGGCAACGGACGGCAGCGGCACGCTAAGCGGCGGCAAGATTGCTGGCATAGTGATAGGCGTGTTAGCGGCAGTAGGAGCAGTTACGGCGGCAGTAGTTATAGTCATAAAGAAAAAGAGAAAATAAAGCAAAACTGTTTTGGACAAAAAGCAAAATTGTTTTATGAAAAACGACAAACGTTAGTTAGAAAAAAATTGTTTTATGAAAAACAACAAACGTTAGTTTGGAAAAAAGCAAAATTGTTTTATGAAAAACGACAAACGTTTTTAAGAAAAAAGCAAAAGCCGATTGCATAGCAATCGGTTTTTGCATTTCAATAAACTTGTCTTTTGGCAAAGCCGACAAAACCATATTAGAGTTAGCAAATTTAACGTATCTTCTTCTACAACAAAAAATACAACTTTTGGAACGTATATTTTGAAGGCGAAAATACAACATTTGAAAATATAACTCTTGCAAGCTGTAACAAGAAACGTAGAGCGAATTACATAACCGATGAAGACACTTTTTTATGACCTCGTATTTATAAAAATGATAAAAACAGCAAGCCGTACATTCGTATTTTTAACGACATTTTGTCTATGGACACGTTCCGAAAAGGTTGACGCTTGCTTTTTCTGCTCAAACATGTTAAGGTTTATTTTGGAAGAAAATTGCAGGAGAAATTTATGGAACAAAAAATCGTACGACCGTATAATAAGGAGCAAACAAAAGATTTTGTAAAAGCTATAATAATTGAACATTATGCTTGCGACGTATTAAACAACAAATACATCGGTGGCGGCTCTTTCGGTTACGTCTATAAAATTGAGATTTCCGTTTTTCCATATACCCTCATAGTTAAAGCTTTCCGCGTCGACGGCATACACAAAAATGAAGCCGCTGCTTTGAATGTTCTCAGGCAAAACTCGCGGATACATCTTCCTACCGTGTATTTTACAGTCGACGCAAACGATGATATTCCCATGGATTTTATCGTTGAGGAATATGTTTCGGGTACAGATTGTTTTACCGATTTTAGAAAATTATTTAAAAGTAAAGAAAAAAAACAACAGTTTGCCGATAACATTGTTGAAGCCTTGGCTCATTGGCACAGCATAACGAATGAAAAATTCGGTTCTCTCGATAACCCCGAATATGATAATTGGCTCGATTATTATAAGCCGTTTGCAAAAGACGTTCTCGACACCGCCGTGCAAATGAATAAGGACGGAAAAATTAACGATAAAACAATAAAAATCATGCAAATTGCGTGGAAAAATTTCGAATATATTTTTTGTGAGCCTATTCGACAAGCCTCTCTTATTCACGGCGACTTAAACGTAATGAACGTTATGAGCGACGGCGATTTAAACATTACCGCCATCATTGACCCGTTAGATTGTAAATGGGCAGATAAGGAATTCGAGCTGTTCCAGCTAAGAAACCTCACCGGAAACTTCTTTTACCTTTATGACACCTATAAAGCAAAATATCCTGTTTCAAAAAATGTCGACTTAAAGTGTGCGTTTTATGGCGTATATCATGAAATCTATTGTTTTATATCCTCAGGCAGGCATACGGAAATCATTTTAAAAATAGCCGTGAACAGATTGAGAAAAGAATTAAAAAAAGTCGGACTTCTTCAATAGGAATTTCGCCTGCATCTCTCTGTTTGTCTGTCGATTGTCTGAACTTCTGACGCTCAATGAATTGTTTTTCATATCCATTTCGGTGTTCTACATTTCAAAAATAATTTAAAAAAATAATACGAACTCCGATTTGTTTTCAGGGTTCGTATTATTGAGTATGGTGGAGACAACAGGACTCGAACCTGTGACCCCTTGCATGTGAAGCAAGTGCTCTAACCAACTGAGCTATGCCTCCAATTATTAAATCGATTATTCAATATAAAAAACTGAGCAAATTGCCCAGCTCTAATTTGTGATCCCCACCATAAAGGTGGGATAGTAGGCAAGAGAATATCATCAATTCAAACGGTTCTTCTCTTGTAAGCACGCGCTAAACGATGTTTAGCTTTGGTGGAGACAATAGGACTCGAACCTATGACCTCTACGATGTCAACGTAGCGCTCTAACCAACTGGGCTATGCCTCCGTGCTTAAATATAATACTATAAATCGCCAGATAGAGCAAGCATTTTTTGTGCGTTTTTTTTAAAATGGCAAAAAAATATCAAGTTCTGCCGAAAATGCCGATTAAAAATTCAATATTTGATTGCAAATATAAAAAAACTAAAAATAGTTAACTTTGTTAAAAAAAAGATAGCAAATTGAAATCAAATGTGGTAATATTTCTGTATGGACAGATACGAAACGGTGATTATCGGCGGAGGCGCAAGCGGTCTTATGCTTTACAACTTGCTCAAAAAGAAGAGCATAATTGTGGAAGCAAACGACAGAGTCGGCAAGAAATTGCTTGCAACGGGCAACGGAAAGTGCAATCTTTCAAACGATAATTTAAACGCAAGTTTTTACAACGCTCCCGATTTCGTTCGTCCGATAATCGGTGAATTCGGTTTTGAAGAAATCGTAAAAACTTTTAAGTCTTTCGGACTTGTCACAAAAACCATCGAAGGCAGACTTTATCCTTACAGCGAATGTGCCGCAACCGTTTTAAACGTGCTTAGAAAGAACGTAAACGCATTGACGGCGCATAAGGTGATGGACGTGATAAAAACCGATTTCGGATTTACCGTTAAAGCGGCAGGAGAAAACGGTATTTCAATCGATTGTAAAAACGTAGTGTTGGCAAGCGGCAGTAATGCGACTTTTGGGTTGAATAGTCTAAATCTTTATAGCAAGTTTGGGCATACCGTAAAAGAGTTTAAGCCGTCGCTGTGTCCTATTAAGGTTGATGGGAGCGATATAAAAGGTTTGTCGGGCGTCAGAGTCAAAGCGGCATTGAAATGCGGCGACCATATCGAGAACGGCGAGATTTTGTTTAAGGACAACGCCATAAGCGGAATTGCGGCGTTTAACGTGTCGGCGATTATTGCGCGCGGCGGATGTAAAAATCTTGCGATAGATTTTATGCCCGATTATACGCTTAACGACGTAGCTAAGCTTGTTAAGGGCGGCATAGAGGGAATCTTTCATACAAGGCTTTGCGAACTGCTTAAAAGCAGAACGAAAGGAAGTCTTGCCGAGATTATAAAAAACTATGAACTCACTTTTAAAGGTCTAAGCGATATATCGGCGGCGCAGGTTGCGTCGGGCGGTCTTAATACCGACGAGTTCGACAACAATTTAATGAGCAAAAAAATCAGCGGTCTATATGCGATTGGGGAAGCATTAGACGTTGACGGTATTTGCGGAGGCTACAATTTAAGTTGGGCTTTTTCATCTGCCGCCAAGGTCGCAAAAATAATTAACGCAACGTGAGGTTATTATGAAGGACATCGAAATTTGCTATACTTCGTTCGACAAGATTTTGAAGTATTTAAAAGCATATTCACACAACGAAATGAAAAATTATAACTTGACCCCAAACGAAATTCAGGTTTTGTCTAATTTAGACACCAAATGCACGTCAAGCGAAATCGCGAAGCAAGTAAACGTTTCAAAGGCGCTTGTTTCGAGAAGCGTAAAATTGCTTCTTCAAAAGGGATATATAACGGCAACACTCTCGGAAATCGATAAACGTGAGTTTGTTATAAAGTTGACCGAATCGGGCGAGGAGGTTAGAAACAAAATTATGTCAGTTAAAGATACGTTTACAAAGCGCGCGTTTCAGGATTTCGGCGAAGAGGAATTTACCGTGCTTAAGGCATTGCTCGGATTGGTGCTTAGAAATCTTGGCTTGAATTAGTCGATTTTGATTGACGCGTTCTTCGTTAGGCTTTAGTGCGCATCGAAAACATCATCTGAAGTTTAATTCAACAAAATATACTCATTTTTTTATTACAACCGAATATAACGTACTATTTAAAAAACTAAACCATTAAGGGGGAGAATATGGATTTAGAAAAAATAAAAGCACGAAAAGGGGAATACGCCGATTATATGGTCGACAAGATTAAAGGCGTTATTTCCGATTGCGGAACGAGATTTTCAGGTTCCGAAGGGGAAAAGAAGGCCGCCTACTATTTGGAGAACGAGCTTAAAAACTATTCCGACGAAACGAAAGTGGAAAGTTTTGAAGTTCATCCCGATTCGTTTTACGGCTGGGCGCCTTGGAGCGTTTCGTTCTTGTTGTTAGGCATTGTATGTCTTTTCATTATGCCGTTTATGTCGATAGTATTCGTCATATTGGCGTTAGTACCGATGCTCACGACGTTTATAATGTATCGCACGGCTTTTGACAAGTTTTATGCAAAAAAAGAGTCGCACAATGTGACCGCCGTGAAGATGCCTAAGGGCGAAGTTAAAAGAGCGGTATATTTCAGCGGACATATGGACGCCGCAAAAGAGTGGACGATAAACTACAAATTCGGCGGAAAAGTTATGACGGCGGCAGTTTTAATCGGCTTTTTGTCTATCGTATACATAACCGCCATTGCTGTTTACAGCATGATAGTTTTGCCGAAAGCCGGCGTAATGTTTAGCGGCAATTTGGATATGGGATTAAGACTTTATCTTTGCTTTGCGTCGCTTGTGTTTGTGCCTGCGATTTTCTCGATGTATTTCCTTTCGCACAGGTCGATAGTAGCCGACGGAGCTAACGACAATCTGAGCGGATGCCTTACGGCAACGGCAATTCTCAAAGCACTACAAGACAACGGCATCGAATTTGAACATACCAAAATCGGCGTAATTCTGACCGGTTCGGAAGAAACGGGACTTCGCGGTTCTAAGGCTTGGGCAAAAGCGCACCGCGACGAATGTCTTAACGTTCCGACCGATATTTACGCGCTCGATACAATCACCGAAACCGAACACTTGTCGGTCAATTTGAAAGACCTTAACAGCACTGTAAAGACGAACAAGGAACTCGGCGAAAACTTTATGAATGCGGCAAAAACGCTCGGCGTTAAATGCTCTTACGGCGGAATTCCTATCGGAGCTTCTGACGGCGCGGCATTCTGCCAAGAAGGACTCAGAGCGACTTCGATTACGGCAATGAATCATAATATTCCGCGTTACTATCATACGAGAGTAGACAATGTAGACGCACTCGAAAAAGACGCTTTGGCAACAGTGTTTGAAGTCATCGTTGAAATGCTTAAAAACTACGAGTGACAAAACCAGCAAGCAACTTTGACAGGCAAGACATAAAATAGTCGTTTAATTAGGTTAAATATAATAAAATCTAATCTGATTAAATTAAATTTGATTAGGTTATATTTATTTTAATAGGTAAAACCAAACGTAATAAAATAACGTTCAAACGTAATTAAATAACGTAATTTATTAGGTAAAAAAGATTAGCGATTTAGTTAAGCATATAAAAAAGCACGGAGATTATCTTCGTGCTTTTTAGCTTTAAGTTCAGATAATTTTTGCACTCTTTATAAAATAGAGCGTACGTTATTGTGGTTTTAAGTTATATCTTTTCGACTTTTTTGCGGAATTTCACTTTTTCTTTGATAGCGTAACCTGCAATGAGAATTCCGAATACTCCGACAACGCCGATTAAAACGTATATTAAGGTCATAGGAATTCCGCTTCCGGCTTTTGCTCGTTCCCACATAGCGACAACTGCGTCGTTGGCGTTGCCGAAATCGTGCATAACGGCAAATTCGCCCGAAAAGTCAGGGTAGCGGCGTTCGTCGGCAAAGTATTCTTCGACATCATATTCGTTTTCTTCCAAAATTTCGGTGACGGCAGGCGTCGCTTTCAAAATATCTTTATCGACGGCGCAAGTGTAGCCGATTGCCATAGAGTTTTTAATTGCGTTTTCAGGCGCATTCATAAAGTCTATAAACATGAGCGCCGCAAGATTGTTTGGCGAACATTTTGGAATACACCAGCCGTCAAACCACAAGTTTGCGCCGACGCTCGGAGCGACGTAATCGAGTTCCATTCCGACGGCTTCCGCTTCTTCGATTGCCCAAAGCGCGTCGCCCGACCAAGCAAGGTCAACGTATGCGGTTTTGTTTATCATATCGTCCTTGCCGAAGTCGACTTCATATCCCGATATATATTTGCGTTGCTCGGTAAGCACTTTTTCGGCGGCTTCCGTCATTTCGCTTTCGGTGCAGTTGATAAGGTCCTGAATGTTGTAAGATTGATACTTTTCAGGCAAAAGACCGTATTCGTACATATAGAGTACTGCGGCGCAATAAGTGTCGCGAACCGAGTCCTTGACGAGAATTTTGCCGTTTATATTTTTGTTTTTGCCTCTATTCCAAAGAACGCCATAGCCGTATTTTTCGACTTCCGCTCGGCTTATATACGACGGATTGAATAAAATTCCGAGAGTGCCCCACATATACGGCGTCATATAATCCGTCATTGCGCGGCTGTTATTCCCGACTTTTATTGCGGCAAATTCCGCATTTATCGTGTTTAAAACGTTTTTGTCGACAGTGCCGTAATTGCCGTCTTTACCGTTTCCGATATTGTCGAAACAGTTTGCGTATTTGGCGTTTTGGCTTATATATTTTTGCTTTAAGTCGGTTAAGGACAAAAGCAAGTCCTTTGTCATAAGCCTTTCGATTGCATATTCGCTCGGCGCTATAAGGTCAACCGTTGCGTCGCCTTGAATGAGTTTTGTGAGCATAGTTTCGTTCGTATCGAAAGTGGTGTAGGTGATTTTAAGGTTGATGCCCGTAACCGATTTATAGTATGCTTTAAATTCATCTAAAAGCTCCGGTTCGATATAATCTTCCCAGTTATAAATGACGAGCTTATCGGTATTTTTTCCGCCGCTTTCATCGTTAGAATTGCAACCAGCAAAAGCGCTTAAAAGCAGGCAGGCAAGTATGACTACAAGAAGAATTAAAGATAGCTTCTTTTTCATAAAATTGCTCCTTTGGCTTTTTTCGCCGCCTTTTCTTTTCTGATTTTAACGACGTTGACGGTAAGGACGATTGCAAGCACGGCAACGAATAAAATCGAGAAAATAGCATACCAAAACGGTTCTAAACCTTGAACTCTTGCGTCTGAATATATATACGTCGATAGAGTGTTTATACCCGTGCTTGCGCCTTTATTGATTTGCGTAATGATGAAATCGTCAAGCGAAATAGTGAACGCCATAAGAAAGCCGCTTATAATGCCTGGGGCAATGTACGGTATTTCGACTTTCCAAAGCGCTTGCGCAGGGCTTGCGCCGAGGTCTAACGCCGCTTCGTAAATGTTAGGGTCCATTTTTTCCAGCTTTGGCAAAATTGACAGAACTACGTATGGCGTGCAGAAAGTGATATGCGCAATGATAAGCCTTAAATATCCCTCCGGAAAGTGGAAAGTAGAGAAGAAGACCATAAACGATACCGCAACGACGATTTCGCTGTTTATGATAGGAAACTGGTTGACGTCAAGCGCGGCGCGTTTGAATTTTTTGCCGAATTGATAAATTCCGATTGTGGCGAACGAACCTAAAATCGTCGATACGACGCTTGAAACTACGGCTATAAAAAGCGTGTTCAAAACGGCGTCTAAAAGAGTTTTGGATTTTCCGCCCGACGTGAATATCGAACGATACGCTTCCATACTTGCTCCGCCCGCAAATGAAAAGTTCGAGCTGTTTGAGAAAGAATATATGATTATCATAATAATCGGAATGTATAAAAGGGCAAGTATAACGAATATGTATGCCTTTTCTAAAAACTTTTTCACAGCAAGGTCCTCCTTTGCGTATTGTTGCTGAACTTGTTGATTAAGAAGTTCGATATAAGCACGAATATGAGCATAACGATTGACATAATCGAACCTACTCCGTACAGCCCTTGCTCAAATTTCATTTGAATGGAATCGCCGAACAAGAATATCGTTCCGTTTGAAAGGAGCTGACTTATGGCGTACGTCGAGATAGTCGGAATAAAAACCATAGTTATGCCCGAAATTATGCCGCTCGTCGAAAGCGGAAGAACCGTTTTCAAAAATACGGTCGATTTGTCCGCACCAAGGTCTTGCGCCGCTTCGATATAACTTTTGTCAATGCTCGATATTGTAGTGTGTAAAGGCAAAATCATAAACGGAAGATAGTTGTACACCATACCGAATATAACCGTACCCATTCCGAGTTCGATTCCCATAGCAAGAAATACTGCTTTTGTCGCAAGCGTTCTGATAAGAAAGTTTACCCACATAGGAAGAATAAACAATATGACGAGAATTTTGCCCGAGCTGTATTTTGAAAGTATGTACGCAACGGGATAGCCGATGAGCAGGCAAATTAGGGTAGTTATTATGCCGACAAGCACCGAGTTGCCTAAAACGATAAGACTGCTTCTTTCGGTGAAGAAAGTCTTGAAGTTTTCAAGCGTGAGATAGCCGTCGGGATCCAAGAAGGCGTTGACCAAAATGAGAACCAACGGCAAAATTATGAACAACAACATAAACAAGACGTACGGATATCCGAAAACTCTCCTTGTTATTTTAAACGGCTTAATTTTCTTCATCGGTTGAGTCCACCTCGTCTATGACGGTTTTTTCTTCTGTGGCGATTTCGCCTTCGATTTTTTCGATAATTATTTTTTCGGGAGCGATTTTGATACCGACTCGGTCGCCCTTGAACCAGTCGAATTCTGTGTCTACGAAAAAGTCGTAAAAGTCGTCGGTACGAACGATGCATTGATAATAACTGCCTTTGTAGATGCTGTTTACGACTGTGCCTGAAATTACGCCGTCTTCTTCGTCGTCGGTGATTTCAACGTCGTCGAAGTCGATTTTGACAAGGACTTTCGTGCCTGACGGCAAATCGCTTTGACATTCAAAATTGCCGCCGCAAATCGTAACGAGATTTTCGGAAACCATTTCCGTTTGAATTTCGTTGATGATTCTCGATTTGTGCATAATGTGCAAATCGAACGGCTTGATATAAAGTCCGACGACTGCGCCTTTTTCTTGCGACAGTGTGTCGTGAACTTCGAGTTCGTTTTCGTTTGCTATGACGGTAATTTGATAATGGTCGCCTTTGAACACGCAACTGTCTACGGTTGCATTGACAATAGCTTTTTTATCGTCGGCAGCAAGAATTTTGATGTCTTCGGGACGAATGATAACGTCGATAGGCTCTTTCTTTTTGAAGCCGTGGTCAACACATTCGAAAACAGTGTCGCAGAACTCGACTTTGTAGTCTTCGAGCATAACGCCCGAAAGAATATTCGATTCACCGATGAAGTCCGCAACGAAAGCGTTTGCAGGCTCGTCGTAAATTTTTTCAGGCGACGCTATCTGTTGAATTTCGCCGCTACGCATAACGACGACTTTGTCGCTCATAGTAAGAGCTTCTTCTTGGTCGTGCGTGACGTAGATAAAGGTTATGCCGAGATTCTTGTGCATATTTTTAAGTTCGAGTTGCATATCCTTTCTCATTTTAAGGTCAAGCGCGCCGAGCGGTTCGTCCAAAAGCAAAACTTCCGGTTCGTTTACGAGTGCTCTTGCAATTGCGACCCTTTGTTGTTGACCGCCGGAGAGGCTTGAAACGTTTCTGTGACCGTAGTCTTCGAGGTCGACCATTTTAAGAGCGGCGTCAACTTTTCTTCTTATTTCTTCTTTATTGTATTTTCTGTACTTCGTGACCAGATTGCCTTTTTTATCGATAAACGGCTCGGTCGGAACTTTTTGAAGTTTAAGACCGAAAGCAATATTGTTGAACACGTTAAGGTGCGGGAAAAGCGCGTATTTTTGGAATACGGTGTTTACCTTTCTAAGATGCGGCGGAAGAGTTGTTATGTCTTCGCCCTTGAAGAAAACTTGTCCGCTTGTCGGAATTTCAAAACCTGCAATCATTCTGAGAGTAGTGGTCTTTCCGCAGCCCGACGGGCCTAAAAGAGTGACGAATTCGCCTTTTTTTATGATAAGGCTTGCGTTTTTGACAGCTTCTTTTCCGTCGTAAACTTTGCAAACGTTTTTAAGTTCGATAATGGTTTCCTTTTGCATATTAGCTCCTTAAATCAAAAAGTAGGTGGGCTGGATACCCATATAACTTTAGCCGTTGTATCCGACTTGTTTTCCAAACAGTGTACTTTGTTGCTTTCGAAATAGAACGATTCGCCTTGTTTTACGATATGTTCTCGTTTGCCTATCGTGAGAACGACTTCGCCTTGCAGAACGTATCCGAATTCTTCGCCTTCGTGCGGCATATCGCTTTGCGTTTTGACGTGCGGCGCAATCTCCGTTAAGATAGGTTCCATTTCGTTTTTTTGCGCGTTAGGCACAAGCCATACGATTTTTTGTTCGTCCGTCACTTTTTCGCAATAGTCGTTTTCACCGAATACGACTTGTTCGCCTTTTTCGTCGCTGAAAAATTCCGACGGAGTAGTGCCGAGCGCCGACAAAATGTCTAGTAGCGTTGCAATCGACGGCGATGTCAGTTCGTTTTCAAGTTGAGAAATGTAGCCTTTCGTCAGCTCGCATCTGTCGCCGAGTTCTTCTTGCGTCAATCCGCCTTTTAGTCGCAAATCTTTGATTTTTGCTCCGATTTCCATAAAACTCTCCGAAGTTTTTCGGTTTAGTAATTCTAAACCGACCGTTTAACCGATAAAGTTTAACTAAATTTTAAGTTTAGTAAAACTAAACCAAAAGGACGATAAAATTATATCATTTTGTCTATATATGTCAACGAAAATAAAGGCATAATTAAAAATACGGTAAATTTTTTTTACAGCAAAATTCGCAAAACCGTTTATTCGCCTAAAATAAGGTAAAAACGGTTAAGAACGGATTTGAAATAACTTCTTAAAATAAAGCACGATAAGTTTCTATTTAAAAGAAATTAAAAAACAGTCGGGGCTTTAATAAATGCAATACTATAACTATATTAAATGTAAAACGCATTATAAGCAGTAAATGCATTAAGTAATATTCAAATTTATATTTTGGTTTTTAATTTCGGTTTTAAATTATTTGATTTGAATTGTATGCAAGTTTAAATTGTATGTAAGTTTAAAGTTGAAACATTCGCAAGTGGATATTGAAAGGAAGCTAAAAATATGTTATAATCATCTTATGGAAAACGAAATACGTTTAAAAAACGTGAAAGAAAGTTGTTTTAATAAACCGAGCGACGAACTCGAACGTTTGATTTTCATCGACAAAAAAAATCATTGGGTAAATCCTTATGCTTTCGAGGACAGGCTTATCGTGCGTCGAAATCCCGAAAAAGACATTGCGACCTGCGTTCGTCCTGCCTTTGTCAGGGACGTGGAGAAGATTTTACACCTGCCGCTTTACAATCGTTACGGCGACAAAACGCAGGTTTTTTCGTTTTATAAAAACGACGACATAACAAGACGCGGCTTGCACGTTCAGATAGTGTCGAGAATTGCAAGGGATATAGGTCAGGCATTAAGTTTAAATTGCGACCTTATCGAAGCAATCGCGCTCGGACACGACATAGGGCATACGCCTTTCGGACATGCGGGCGAAAGATTTTTAAGCGCATTGCTTAACGAAAATACGGGAAGGTATTTCAATCACAACGTTCAAAGCGTAAGAGTCTTGGACAAGCTGTATTTGCGAAATATTTCTTTGCAGACGCTTGACGGTATACTTTGTCACAACGGCGAATTCGAGATGAAAGAATATCGTCCGACAGCCGCAATTACGTTTGAAGAGTTCGACAGAAAGGTCGAAAACTGCTATACGGACAAAGACGCTTGCGGAAAGCTTGTGCCTACGACGCTCGAAGCCTGCGTTGTCAGAATTTGCGACATAATCGCATATCTCGGCAAGGACAGACAAGACGCCAGAAAGGCTTTAAGAAAAGAAATAAATTTCGCCGACAAGTACATAGGAAAATCTAATTCCGAAATTATAAACAACCTTACTATAGACATTTTGGAGCATAGCTACAAAAAGGACTATCTGTTACTCAGCGAAGAAGCGTTTACTGCTTTAAAAACCGCAAAGAAAGAAAACTACGAGTTTATTTACAAAAACGAAGACCTCGAATCTCGCTACAACGGAATTATAAAACCGATGTTCCGCGACGTTTATTACAAACTGCTTGACCAGCTTATAAAAAAGGATACGAATTCGGTCATATACAAACACCACGTTGAAAATATCGACGATTGCTATCGTTATGCCAAAAAGGAAAAACCGTATTCGGACGGCGAACCAAACCAGATAGTTTGCGATTTTATTGCGTCTATGACGGACGATTATTTCATTGATTTGCACGAAATGCTGTTTCCGAACAGTAAGTATAAAATCGAATATACGTCATATTTTGCGGATTTAAAAAAATAAACCATTTAGCGCAAAATGACCGCTTAGCCGATGGCAAGAAGCAAAATTAAAGCCGTTCGGTTTTTGCAAAAAATTAAAATTGCGTATTGAAATTTTACAAACGCTATGATAAGATAGAATTATAAAATGCAATGGAAAAGGAGCGAAAATTATGGGTATTGATAAGGACTATAAAAAGATAATTAAATCGCACAAGGAAGATTGGGCGGCAATAAGCGCAGACCCGTCGCTTGACGAAGGGTTCATCAAAGAGTTTGCGGATAAAGTCGTTTGGAGAATAATTGCAGAAAAACAAGATCTGAGCGAATCGTTTATCGAAGCAAACATAGATAGATTCAACGACCCTGCAACGGGCAGATTGGATTTGACGGCGATTCTCACAAAGCAAAAATTGTCGGAAAACTTTTTGAGAAAATACGCAGACAAATTTAAGTGGAGCGACTGGAAGGTTTTGTCGTCTTGTCAAAAACTTTCGGAAAAGTTTATTCTCGATTTCGAAACGAAAGTAAACTGGTCGGACATCACCGCGGGACAAGTTTTGTCGGAGAAATTTATCGAAGAGCATCAAGACAGAATTAAGTGGGAATACGTCGCAAGATATCAAACCATTTCGGAAGAATTTTTCTGGAAGCATCAGGATAAGATTGACGTAAATTATCTCGTCAAGAGCCAAAAAGTCGATACTAAACGTTGGTCGGCGAAATTCCAAGAACTTAAAGAAAAAGAAGCGTTAAAAGCGGAAGTTCTTTATTAGATTGAACCTAACACATATTATTTTATTGTCGGCAGTCGACGGATAGCCGATAGTCGGTTGGAGCAAAGTCCGACTAAACCTAAAAACAATCGAGTAGTAGAAAAGCTATGGCTAAGCCATAGCTTTTTCAGTCTCGCGTTAAGCTGCGATTTTACTTTTTGCTTTTAATTCTGGTTTTGCATTTGGTTGAAAGCATTTTGTCGTCAACGACGATCTCGTCGCAGGTGCAAACGTTGTCGCGGTTATAAATGCAATCGGCGTCGCATTGAACGATGGCTTCGGTGTCGGAGAGTTTATCGAGTTCTTCCGACGCTTCGACGTCTGCAAACGCTTGCGCAAGAACTCCGCCGTCACGTTTGATTTTCGAGTCGCACTTTGCGCTTTCTCCGATAGATATAACGCCTGCAAAACAGGTGTTTTTGAGATTGTGTTCACAATTTGCGGTATGACATAAAATTTTTTTCATATATTCCTCCGATTTTATTATTTGCAAAGATTGGCGTTCTATACTGTTTTGCAAGTATTCATAGAGCGTTTTGCTTTGCGATTTTTATGTCGTTAAGGTTGAAATTCGGACGATATTGTGTTAAACTGTTAGCAAATATGATTGTACGCAAAACGGAGCGGACTTTCGTTTTGCAAATGCAGGAGATTTATATGAAAGTTATACTACTTAGCGACGTAAAGGGAACAGGTAAAAAAGACGATATTTTGGAAGTAAACGACGGATTTGCGAGAAATTTCCTTTTAAAGAAAGGTTTGGCGCAAGAAGCAACTACGCAAAACGTAAATATTTTAAATCATAAGAAAAAGGTGGAAGCCGAAAGACTTGCCGCCGAGCTTGCCGAGGCGAAAGTCCTTGCCGAGAAAATCTCTAAGACCGAAGTAACCGTCAAGGTAAGATGCGGCGAAAACGGAAGGATGTTCGGCGCGGCAACGGGTGCGGAAATCGCCGCCGCTCTTAAAGAACAGGGTCTGGACGTCGATAAAAAGAAAATCGCTCTTAAAGAAAATATCAAAGAATACGGACTTTACAACGTAACCGTAAAGGTTTATGCAAACGTTCCTGCAACGCTTAAAGTGAACGTCGTAAAAGATGTCAAATAATCTGAGAATAGACGATTTGCAAACAGGTGGATTGAGGCTTGTCCAAAATCCATCTTTTTATTGTTTCAATTCGGACAGCGTCGTACTTGCAAATCTTTGCAAAGTTTCGCCCAAAATAAAAATTGCGGAACTCGGCGCAGGAAGCGGAGTCATTTCGATTTTACTTGCAGGCAAAAGGGGCGCGACAAAGGTCGTTGCCGTCGAAAAGCAAGCCGAAATGTTCGAGCTTTTAAAAAAGAACGTCAAACTCAATTCTTTGGAAGACAAAATAGAAACCGTACATTCAGACATAAACGATTTCGAGAAATGGGCAAAACCGCAATCTTTCGATATGGTCGTCGTCAATCCGCCGTACGAAACGGCAAACGGAATCGACAGCGTTATCGACAATTGCCGTACCGAAAATTTGGGTACGCTTGAAAACTTTATATCGGTTGCGTCAAAGCTGTTGTCGTTCGGCAAAGAGTTTTACGTTATAGGCAAAATTAAGCGTATGGCGCAAACTATTGCGCTTGCCGATAAATTCGGACTCGAAGCCAAGGAGCTTACTCTTATATATCCGAAACCGTCGAAAGGCGCAGACACGTTTATGCTTAAAGCCGTCAAGGGCGGCAAGGTAGGGCTTACTTTGAAAACTCTTGTCGAAATGAACGAAAACGGCGAGCCGACCGAAGAATTTAAGGAGCTTTATAGATAATGGCAAAATTATATATTGTCGGTACGCCGATAGGAAATCTTAAAGATATGACGCCAAGGGCGGTCGAAACTCTCGGCTTTGTGGACGTGATTGCTTGCGAAGACACAAGACATTCTCTGCCGCTGCTTACGCACTTTAACATATCGAAAAAACTTGTCAGTTATCACAAATTCAACGAAACGGAAACCAAGGACAAAATTGTCGATATGATTTTGGCGGGGCAAAACGTCGCGCTTATTTCTGATGCGGGAATGCCGTCGGTTTGCGACCCCGGTGCGATTCTCGTTTCGTATTGCCATAAGCGAGGAATCGAAGTCGAAGTGGTTCCGTCCGCAACGGCGATAACGAGCGCAATGGCGCTTTGCGGACTTAATGCAAGCGGTTTCTTGTTTTTGGGCTTTTTGCCGCAAAAGTTTTCCGAAAAGGTTCAGGTGTTGTCGGACTACGTCGGCGTAAAAGTTCCGATTGCGATTTACAGCGCACCGCACGACCTGCTTGACGACGCAAAAGCTATGTACGAAGCGTTCGGCGACAGAAAGGCGTACGTCGTAAAGGAAATCACGAAATTGCACGAAGGCGTTGAGTTTACGACTTTAAAGGATTTCAGCGTGAAAGAACCGAAAGGCGAGTACGTTTTAATCGTAGACGGCGGCGAGAGGAAAAATCCGCTCAACGAGCTTAGCGTCGAAGAACACATTTTAAGTTACATAAGACTCGGCGAAGACAAAAAGACGGCGATAAAACTTGTCGCACGCGATAGGGGAATGAACAAAAACGACGTTTATCAGCTTGCGATAAATTTAAAAATAGATTAGCCATGCGGTTGACTGCGACCGATAATGCAGGTCAAAACAGAAAAAAGCTAACGGCAAAATCGCCGATTATAGGAAGGTAAAAATGAATATAGTACTTTTAGAGCCTGAAATTCCGCAGAATACGGGAAACATCGTAAGAACGGCGGCGGCAACGGGGAGCGTGGTGCATCTTATAAAACCGCTCGGCTTTGACATTTCGGAAAAATCGGTAAAACGCGCAGGGCTCGATTATTGGCATTACGTCGACATTAAGGTTTACGAAAATCTCGAAGACTTTTTGAGCAAAAATTTTGCAGGGCAATATACCGCCGAAAACGGAACTTTTAAACTTAACAAAGACGCAAGGCTCTTTTATGCGTCTACAAAAGCAGGTTATCGTCACGACGAAGTGAAGTTTTTGCCTGACGATTTCGTTATGTTCGGAAAAGAAACGAAGGGATTGCCAGAAGAGCTTCTTCACGAAAACTACGACAATGCGTTTCGGATTCCGATGATAGGCGACATTCGCTCTTTAAACCTTGCCAATTCGGTTGCGATAGTCGTTTACGAAGCCTTACGTCAAACCGATTACGTCGGTTTTAACGAAAAAGGTCATCTTACAAAGTTTTAAACGTGAAGCGTGGTTAGCAAAAACCATTAAATTTTAAAAGCTATATAATGATTGAAAGTCATATCAATAGTTAAAAACCATAAGCAATTAAAACTATAATAAAAGCAATTAAATTATAATAATTAAACAATATAAATAATCAGAAGCCGTATCAATTAGTCTTTTAAAATATAAATACATTATCGTTGTTATGATTGCAAAATTACCGCTTTAGTTATGAAATCATCACTTTGATTGCGGAACTTAATAAAAACTAAAAATTTAAAATTGACAAACAAAAAAAGGAACTTAATTAAGTTCCTTTTTATATATTTTTACAGTTTTGGTTTTACAAGTTTAAAGTAGCTTTATTTTGCATTGTCCTTGTCGTACTCTTCTTTAAGGTTCGGAAATCTCTTGCAGAGAAGTTCAAACAAAGCGTCCGCCGATTCTTCGCTTCCGTACTTATCGTGAATTTTAAGTGCGTTGGACTTCATTTCGTTTAAAAGAGCAGGGTTTTCATAAAGCTCTCTTACTTTTTTGACAGCCTTTTTAGGGTTTTTAATTACGACGGCGTTTTTAACGTCCTCGACGTAATATTTTGCGTTTCCTTTTTCTATAAACGTTGCATAGTTTGTGATAATTTCCGCAACGCCGAAAAACGCAGGTTCGGCAACGGACGACGCTCCGCTTTTGCCCATAAAAATGTCGGCGCAGGAAAGATATTCCAGAACGTTTGAAGAAAATCCTTCGACAATGAGATTTATGCTTTCGCTCGGCGTAAGTTTTTTGAGAGCCTTATAGGCTTTTTCGTTGCTTCCGCAAATTGCGATAACGTTCAGTTTCATATCGGTTTTAGCGAGAATTTCGACTATCTTTTTCGTTTTGCCGATTCCGTATCCGCCTTCAAACAAAATTATCGTAAGTCTGCCGTCAAGCCCCAATTCTTTTTTTGTTTGCTCTTTCTTTTCAAAAAGCTCGAAAGCCTTTTCTCTTATCGCAAACGGCACGCATTTGAAATTGTCTTCGTTGAAACGCTTTTTATGTTTCATAGCGCGTTCGTAACCGCGCTGTGTAGAAATTAAAACCAAATCGCCGTCGTTGCGGTAGAACGGTTGAAGATAAACGTCGGGGTTATAGCTGACGATAAGCGGCTTATTGGTTTTAACCTTGTTTGCGACAAGGGTAGGCGAGAAATGGGTGCTGACAACCATATCCGCTTGAAGCTCTTCCATATGTTTGATTGCCTTTTTGACAACAGGCACGTTGTAAAAGTTGTAGAAGAGAAAGGCTAACGATTTATGCGAAATCGCATTCATAAAAAAGGTTTCCAAAAAACCGTAAGGCGGAAAGGTGTTTGCGGCTTTGACGTCGCTTACGAATCCGCGTTCGAATTTAATCATTTGTTTGTCGCCCGTCTCGCTAAAAAACTTCGAGCGGACGATTTCTACGTATTTTCCGTATTTCTTTTCAAAAGCATTTGAAATGGACGTTATCGGCATAATGTGTCCCATTCCCGCTTCGACGTAAGTAAATACGACTTTCGGTTTATTCATTATTTATCTCCTGATTTTTGCCGGCTTATGGCAAGACTTTTTGCGTTACTAAGATACGCAGGTAAGATGCGTAGGCGATTTTTCATATCGTCGCCTTATCTTATATTATAATATACTTTTTCCGAATTGCCAAACAAATAGCCGCTCGGAAAGCCACAAAAACGCCGTTTTGCGATACTTTAAGACGTTTTCGGCTCACTAACATTAACAATACGGGCAAATCGAATATTTGATTGATTTAAATTTCGTTTGATTGTTTTTAATCAATAAAATGGAATTATTCAACACATCGGCACAGTGGGCAATAAACTGCGTTGTAAAGATAATATAAAGATAATATAAAAAGAATATGCAAAAAAGTAAAGGTATTGCAAAAAAGTAAAGATATTGCAAAATGTAAAGATATTGCAAATTGATATTTTTTTATCGAAATGAATTTTAAGCCGTCAATTTTCTTGCAAACTCATATCGGGTGTGTTATAATTTACGGCGAAAGAAAAGAATATTTTTGGGGAAACCCGCAAAGGAGATATTATGGCAAAAAAAACTATCAGAGACATTGACGTAAAAGGCAAAAAGTGCCTTGTTCGTTGCGATTTCAACGTTCCTATGGTCGACGGCGTTATCACCGATGAAAACCGTATCAACGGTGCACTTCCTACAATCAAGTATTTGCTTGACAACGGTGCAAAGGTCATTCTTTGCTCGCACATGGGAAAGCCGCACAACATCTTCACGCCAAACTTCGGTTTGACCAAAAAGGAAAAGAAAACTATCGAAGCATTGCCTGAATCGGAGCAAGCGGCAGCTAAGGCAGCGGCTCTTGAAAAGGCTTTGAAAAACGACCCTAAGAAGTTTACGCTTAAACCTGTTGCTGATAGATTGAACCAAATTTTCCCTGGCAAAGTTACTTTTGCAACCGACCTTGTCGGTGAAGACGCAAAAGCAAAAGTTGCCGCATTAAAGGACGGCGAAGCGGTTCTTTTGGAAAACACCCGTTTTGACGCAGGCGAAGAAAAGAACAGCGAAGAACTTTGCAAGGCTTTGAGCGAATTCTGCGACGTATACGTCAACGACGCTTTCGGAACGGCTCACCGCGCTCACGCAACGACCGCAGGTATCGTACAATACGGCTATGCAAAAGTTGCTGTCAGCGGTTTCCTTATCGAAAAAGAATTGAAGTTCTTGGGCAACGCAGTCGAAAATCCTACAAGACCTTTCGTTGCTATTTTGGGCGGCGCAAAAGTTGCAGACAAACTCAACGTTATCGACAATCTCCTCAACAAGTGCGATACGCTTATTATCGGCGGCGGTATGGCATATACCTTCATCAAAGCCAAGGGCGGAAAAGTCGGCACAAGTTTGGTTGACGAAGAAAAAATCGAATACTGCAAGAACATGCTTGAAAAAGCGGACAAGCTCGGCAAAAAGATTTTGCTTCCTGTCGACACCGCAATTTCGCCTGTTTTCCCTGACCCTATCGACAAAGCAATCGAAGTAGAGTATTGCGCAAGCGATTCAATCCCTGACGACAAAATGGGACTTGACATCGGACCTAAGACGCAAGTTATTTTTGCCGAAGCAATCAAGACGGCAAAGACGGTTGTATGGAACGGACCTATGGGCGTATTCGAAAACCCTACGCTTGCGGCAGGAACGAAAGCAGTTGCAAAAGCAATGGCAGAAACCGACGCAATCACCGTTATCGGCGGTGGCGACAGCGCGGCGGCAGTTGCTCAACTCGGATATGCCGACAAGATGAGCCACATTTCAACGGGTGGCGGCGCATCGCTTGAATTCCTTGAAGGAAAAGTTTTGCCGGGTATCGCTTGCCTTAACGACAAATAAGTCGTTTAATTAGTTAACGGAATTTAAAGAGCGGCTTAAACGTATCGCGTTTAGCCCAAAAGCCTTAAATAAGGCAGTCAATATTAGATTTTAGGAGAAAGAAAATGAGAAAACCTATCATTGCAGGAAACTGGAAAATGAACAACACAATCGCTGAGACGAAACAACTTATCACCGACCTTAAACCTCTTGTTAAGGACGCAAAGTGCGACGTTGTTATCTGCACGCCTTACACCGACCTTGCAACCGCAGTTGCAGAAACAAAGGGTAGCAACATTCACGTTGGAGCAGAAAACGTACACTGGGCTGAAAAAGGCGCATTCACGGGCGAAATTTCGGCTAAGATGCTTGTAGAACTCGGCGTTGAATACGTTATCATCGGTCACAGCGAAAGAAGACAATACTTCGGTGAAACCGACCAAACGGTAAACGCAAGAGTAAAAGCTGCGCTTGCGGCAGGTCTTAAAGTTATTCTTTGCATCGGCGAAACTCTTGAAGAAAGAGAAGGCGGAAAGGTTGAAGAAGTTCTTGTTCGTCAAACCACCGAAGCATTCAAAGATATCGACAAAGAAGAGCTTGACAACATCGTCATTGCTTACGAACCTGTTTGGGCAATCGGAACGGGCAAAACCGCAACCAGCCAAGACGCAAACGACACAATCAAAATCGTTCGTGACACAATGGCAAAACTTTATTGCCCTAAATGCGCTGAAGAAAGAGTTCGTATTCAATACGGCGGCAGCATGAATCCTAAGAACGCTTCAGAACTTATGGCTATGCCTCAAATCGACGGCGGACTTATCGGTGGCGCTTCACTTAAAGCAGAAGACTTCTCAAAAGTCGTCAATTTCTAATTTTTAAATTTACGATTAAAAGCAAGCCTTCGGGCTTGCTTTTATAAAAAGGAAAAACTATGAAAAAAATTTGCGCACTTTTAATTTTAGACGGCTTCGGTATCGCTCCTAACGGACCGGGCAACGCTATTGCGCTTGCAGGAACGCCGTATATCGACAGCCTTAAAGCAAAGTATCCGAACACTCAACTTCAAGCAAGCGGCCTTGCCGTCGGACTTCCTGACGGACAAATGGGGAACAGTGAAGTCGGTCACCTTAACATAGGCGCAGGCAGAGTCGTTTATCAAGACCTTACGCACATTTCAAAAGAAATAGCGGAAGGCGGCTTCTTCAAAAACGAAGCTCTTCTTTGGGCTATGAACAACGCAAAACAAAACGGCAAAAAGCTCCATATTTACGGACTTTTAGGACCGGGCGGCGTTCACAGCCATATCGACCATCTTCACGCTCTTATCGAAATGGCAAAGCGTGAGGGCGTTATGCCTTACGTTCATTGCTTTATGGACGGACGTGACGTTCCGCCAAAGAGCGGTCTCGGCTTTGTCAAGGAACTCGAAGAATTCCTTAAAAAGACGGGTACGGGTAAAATCGCAACCGTTTGCGGAAGATATTACGCAATGGACCGTGATACAAACTGGGACAGAACGAAGAAAGCATACGATATGCTCACAAAGGGCGAAGGTTTGCAATTTAACTCGGCAGCCGATGCTATGCAAGACAGCTATGACAGGGGTGTAACGGACGAATTCGTATTGCCGTCGGTTATCAACGAAAACGGCGAACCTGTTGCGAAAATCGAAAAAGGCGACAGCATAATCTTCTTTAACTATCGTCCGGACAGAGCAAGACAAATCACTCGCGCGTTTATAAACGAAGATTTCACCGGCTTTACGAGAGATACGGGATTTTTGAATCCTTCTTACGTCGGCTTTACTTGCTACGACGCAACTTTCACAAACTGGAAAGTCGCTTTCGGGCCTAGACATCTTGACAATACGCTCGGCGAATATCTTGCAAAACTCGGCAAAACGCAACTCAGAATTGCAGAAACCGAAAAATACGCTCACGTTACGTTCTTCTTTAACGGCGGCGTCGAAGCTCCGAACAAGGGCGAAGACAGAGTTCTTATTCCTTCGCCGAAAGTCGCGACTTACGACCTTAAACCTGAAATGAGCGCATACGAAGTTACGGAAAACGCCGTTGAGAGAATTAAGAGCGGCGAGTATGACGTTATGATTTTGAACTTCGCAAACTGCGATATGGTCGGTCATACGGGTGTTCTCGAAGCCGCAGAAAAGGCGGTTAAGGCAGTCGACGAATGCACGAAGAAAGTTGTCGAAGCCATTCAATCTATCGGCGGTTGTTGCCTTATCACGGCAGACCACGGAAACGCCGACAAGATGATTGCCGACGACGGAAAGCCGTTTACGGCGCATACTACAAACCCTGTTCCGCTTATTATGGTTGACAGCGAAGGTACTCTTGCCGACGGCGGACGACTTTGCGACATTGCGCCTACAATGCTCACTATGATGGGACTTCCTATCCCTAGCGAAATGACGGGTAAAAGCCTTATCGTTAAATAGTTGCTAAAACAATCTATTTAAAAGTTTAATTAACCTTCGCCTTTTATGGCGAAGGTTTTTTATATGCACATCAAAATTTCGTAAAACTTTCTAAAATTTTACAAAAGTTCTCGTTCTAAAAAATTTCTGACGGGCATTATATATAGCGTATTCCGTTGGAATCGAGGAGGAAAATTTTGGAAAAGTTAAAGACAGGCATCGGTTATATATCGGCGTGCATTTTAGGCCTTGTTACAATCGTAACGTTATGTTGTCCTTGCATTATCGTCAGCGTCAATTTGTCGGACGGAAACGTTCAACAGTTAAAGTACGACGCATTCAAATTTATGGCGAGTTTTAGCGGAGTTAAAGGCGCAGGCGCAGGAATTTTTAACGGCGTTATCAGCGTGTTTATGCTTGTTATAGGCGCGATACTCCTTTGCTACGCATTGTTTTTGACGCTCGAACATTTCGGCGTTTTGCATCTGGAAAAGTTTAAAAAGGTGAAAAAGGCAAGCAGAATTTTAAAACCGTTATGCGTGTCGCAACTTGTGCTGTCGCTTATGTCGTTGGTGCTTTTGGCTTGTTGCGCAAACAAACTTACCGAAATCAGCGACTTTGCCGTGTATACGTTAGGAGCAGGCGTTGTGGTGTTGTTTATCTTCGCAATTCTTTCCGTTATCGTGCCTTCGATTTTTGCGAGCGAAAAGAAGTTCTGCTTTAAGAAGTTTAAAATCAAAAGACCCGATTTGAAAAAGATTTTTTCAAAAAGCGGCAAAAAAATCGGAAAGCAAAAGGCAGGCGAGAGCGTCGTTGCGGCAACTGTTGTCGACCATAAGGCAGACGAAGCCGATGTTTCTCCCGATTTGACTCAAAGCGGTGAAGTCGCATAAAGGGCGGAAAATCAAAACAAAAATCAAGAATTAAATCAAAATTCAATTTTAATCAAATTAAATTTAAATCGGAGTATAGCTGCTGAAAATATTGCTCTGCAAATTAAAACTAAGACGCATTTAATTAAGGCGATAGAAAACCAAAGCAAAATTAAAAGCGACTAACGTTTGGAAATAAAATAAAAAATTAAAATAAAACAAATCGCACCCAATTAAAACGCGGTTTGTTTTGTTTTATATAGGTGAGATTGGCTCATAATAGCTGTAAATCACGTCATTTTATTGACTAACAAGGCTATTGGTGATAAAATCAATAAGAATAACGTTTACTTTTAAATTAAGGAGTACTTATGCTTACAATAAAACACTTAGTAAAGAGATATCCGCACAGCGACAGAAAGGCTGTTGACGATATAAATATCGAACTTCGTCCCGGTGAGATTTTCGGCTTTTTAGGACAAAACGGCGCAGGAAAATCAACCACGATAAAATGCCTTACGGGTATTCTTCCTTTCGACGAAGGTTCAATCGAGGTTTGCGGCTATGACCTTGCCAAAGACCCTATAAACGCTAAATATAATATCGGTTACGTTCCCGACAACCACTCGGTTTACGAAAAACTTACGGGCGTCGAATATGTAAATTACGTTGCCGACCTTTACAGAGTTCCGACAGATATAAGAAAAGAACGTCTTGAAAAGTATCTTAAAATATTCAAACTCGAAGCGGCGGCAAACAGACAAATCAAATCGTACTCGCATGGTATGAAACAAAAAATCTGTATCATTGCGGCTCTTATTCACGAACCTAAACTTTGGGTTTTGGACGAGCCGATGATGGGCCTTGACCCGCAATCGACCGCAGAAATTATCGCTCATATGAGAGAGCATTGCGCAAAAGGAAACACTGTTTTCTTCTCGTCGCACAACCTTGACCTTGTTAAGAAACTTTGCCACAGAGTAGCAATAATCAATCAGGGCAAACTTATCGATACGTTTGACCTTAAAGATAATCCCGAAAACCAAGAAAACCTCGAAGTCAGATTCTTCAAAATTACGGGAACTTACGAAAAGCGTCTTTTCGACGATTATTGCGCGCAAGAAATGTCCGACGTTCGTCCTGACGAAAAAACTCAGGAAATCGATTATGCAAGCAAAGTAGGCGAGAGTGTGGACGTGACGGAAAATAAGGACGCCAAAAACGAAAACATAGAAGCTCCTTGCGCAGAACCTGAAAAGAAAAAGGAAAGCAAATTGAAAAATTTGTTTAGAAAAAAGGATAAAGCCGCAAAGGCAGAAACGGTCGAAAATGCCGAAAAAGACGCCGAAATTACAAAAGAGCCTAACGAGGACTAAATTATGTGGAATACAATTTTAACGCTGTTTAAGCTCGACCTTAAAGCAAGGTTCGGCTCTACCAACGTGTTAAGCACAAAAGAACATATAAAAAGATTTTTAAACATCGTGTTTTCAATTTTACTTTACGGTGTTTTGGTTGCCTTGATTTATTTTCTTACCGATATGTTCGTAAATAACGGACAACTCGGTAAAGAGTTTTTGGTTTTGGTAACGTTTATTGCGCTCATCGGTCTTACGATTATCGGAACGGGTAACGTTGTTAAAAATCTTTACTTTTCGGGCGATAACGAGCTTTTGCTCAGATTTCCCGTAAGCGGAAAGGAAGTTCTTATCGCAAAATCGATATACTGCTTTATATCGAATATGGTGATATGCTTTTTATTGCTCTTTCCGTTTTATATCATATTCGGAATTTTGATGCACTACAACGCACTATACTATTTTCTTTCGATTATAGTTATATTCTTCATTTCGCTTGTGCCGTTTTTAGTTGCAAATCTTATAGCAATTCCTGTTATGCAAATCGTAAACCACGTTAAAGACAAGTTCGTGTTTATCTTGATACTTCTCATTTTGTTGCTTTGCGGCGGTTTCATTTTGTATATGCAAATTCTCAGCGAGATTTTGCAATTTATTCAAAATAACAATATCACCCTTTTCTCGCCACAAGTGACTAAGGGCATAAAGGACTTTGCCACAAACTGCTATCCGTTCAGATTTTATGCCGACATTTTGGCTTATTCACAAATTAAAGGCGGAGCAGGACAAGTTTTTCTTCACATTTTATACGTTGTATTGATGGAAGCGGTGCTTGCCGTTTGCGCATATTTTACAACCGCAAAATGCTATTACAAAACTATTCTTTACGGAATCGAAACGGAAAAGGCGGCTTTAAAAACAAATTGCAAAATTGTCGAACGCTCGCAATTCTCGGCGCTTCTTCGCCGTGAGTTCTTGCTCATCTTCCGTTCGTTCAACTATTCGTTCCAATATCTCGCTATGGCTGTTGCGGCGCCTGTTATGGTTTATTACTGCAACGATCTTGCCGTCGGATACGGACAAAACACGGTCGGCGGAGCAATCGTTCCGGGACTTACGCTTATGGTCATAACGTTGTTTATAACCATTATCGTTTCGTTTGCCTCAACGACGGTTTCGAGAGAGGGCGCGTGTTTCTATCACACCAAAATTATTCCTGTGTCTTACAGAAATCAAGTTTTGGTCAAATTGTTTATGTACGGGATAGTCGCAACGGCATCGACGCTTTTAAGTTGTTTGGTGGTCGGAATCGCATTCGGTCCTGCGTTTAAAAACGTCGTCGACGGAGTGGACATCGTTTGCATATTCATTATAGCCGAGATGCTTGTCGTTTCGCTAACTTGTATGTCTATAAGAGTCGACGTCAAACACCCTACGTTTAACGTTTCGGGTGACGGCGATATTGTTTCGGCGAACAAAAACGTTGCAATAACGATTTTAGTCGGCGTGGCGATTGCCGTTTTATTCGGCTTGTTCACTATGATTTACAGCGTCATTCCGTTTACGGTCGGCAACTCGAATTGGTCGCTTGGCGGATACGGACCGTATCTTGTTCTTATGGGAATTTCGGCAGTTATTATGATTATAACCACCTGCACTTTGTTCCCTACGCTCAGCCGCGATTATCGTGATATAGTCGCATAACTTAGCCTTTTTGAGGTGTAAATTGAATAAAAAAGGATTGGTCTTGGAAGGCGGTGGCGCAAAAGGCGCATATCACGTCGGAGTATTGACGGCTCTGTATGAAGCAGGGTACTCTTTTGACGCCGTCGTCGGCACGAGTATCGGAGCTTTGAACGCCGCAATACTCGCTCAGGACGGTCTTGAAGTTTTAAAGGAATTCTGGCATAGTGTCAGAATTTCTAATATATTCGACGTGGACGACGTTTTTGCCGCAAGGTTCGTTGAAGAAGGGGCGACAAGAGAGAATATTATCGAAACGCTCAGACTTATGCGACATCCGTTGAAGTTTGTTCAGACAAGCGGCGACCGTATGGAGAAATACGTCAAAGAGCGCATTGACCCCGACAGACTGCTTAACGCGCAAATGAAGACGGGCTGTGTGACCTATTGCGTAAACAAGCGTAAGCCTGTCGAACTTTTTGCGGAAGATATGCCGAAAGAGCGCATCGTCGATTATTTCATCGCAAGCGCGACTTATCCGCTTTACGGCTTTTATGAATTTGACGGCAATAAATATATCGACGGCGGCGTTTACGACAATATGCCGATAAATTTAATTGCGTCAAAAGGTTACACCGATTTAATTGCAATTCGCACAAGCACAAAACCATTAAAAAACAAAATAAAATACGACGCGAAAGTCAGCTACGTCGTGCCGTCCGAGGAACTTGGCAATATGATTGCGTTTGTTCCGAAAAATATCAATCGGTGCATAAAAATCGGATATTACGACGGACTTAGGTTTTTGAACGGATATTGGGGCAAAAAGTATTATATAAAGCCGTTTGACAATAATTTATTCGACGACTATTTTGTCGGATTGCCTTATGACGAAATGCTTGACGAACTGGACGAAACCAGAATTATAAGAACTTCCGACATAGTCGAACTTAAAGAATTTATAAAAAGCAACTTCAATGAAAATCTTTCCGACGACGAGTGTATGTTGTCTATTGTCGAACTAATCGCTCTGACGCTCAAAATCGACCGTTTTCAAATTTTTGAGATAGGCGATTTGCTCAAAGGCATAAAAGAGAAAATCAGACTTTCGCCGCAAACGGATTTTCACCAGATTAAAAATCAAAAACTGAGAAAACTTTGTATTTCGGTGGCTAAGTATATAGAGGAAACGGATGAATAAAATCATTTTAATCGATTCTAACAGCATTATGCACAGAGCCTATCACGCCTTGCCGACGCTGAATAACGGCAAGGGGCAGTATACGGGCGCAATTTACGGATTTTTGAATATTTTGTTCAAGCTCATCGAACAAGAAAAGCCGACGCATATAGCGGCGGTTTTCGACGCGCCGACAAAAACTTTCCGTCACGATATGTACGCCGAATACAAAGGCACGAGAAAGCCGACCGACCCCGAACTTAAAATGCAGTTCGAGCCGATAAAAAAAATTCTCAAAATGCTCAACGTTTACACGATTGAACTTGCAGGCTACGAGGCGGACGATTTGGTCGGAACGCTCGCAAGAAAATTCGACGAGCCTACCGTCATCGTGACGGGCGACCGCGACAGTTTTCAGCTTGTAGACGATTCGACGACGATAATGTGGACGAAAGTCGGCGTATCTAACGTTGAAAAAGTGGATTTAGACTATCTTCGGACTTTGGGCTTCGATTCGACCGAACAGTTTATCGATTATAAGGCTCTTCGCGGCGATTCGTCCGATAACATTCCGGGCATCAAGGGCGTAGGTGAAAAGACGGCTATGGATTTGCTGGCTAAGTACAAATCACTCGACGGCGTTTTTGAAAATGCAAACGAGATAAGCGGCAAAATCGGCGAAAAGATAAGAGAAGGCAAAGATAGCGCATATCTGTCAAAAAAACTTGCTACAATCGACACGAACGCTCCGATTGACACGACGCTTGACGACATGAAGATTGACGGCGATTATTCGCCGCAACTTGCCGAATATTTGTCCGAACTGCAAATTACTTCTATTTTGAAAAAGCTCGATTTTGCGCCGCAGAAAAAGGAAGTTAAAATCGAAAATATCGATTTTGCGAAGTTTAAGAGCATTGTCGAAAACGCAAACGAAATAGCATTTTTCGTTGGCGACGAAATTTCGATTGCGACGGATTGCGACAGCGAGTATCGTCTTGAAATAAAGCAAGACTTGTTTTCGGACGGCGCAGACGTAAGCGAAGCGTTAAACGTGATTTTTGATTGCTCAAAAAAGGTAATTATGTTCGACGCTAAAAAGTATTATTTAGAAGGCTTTGTCGCAAAAGAGTTTTTTGACGTTATGATAAGCAGTCATCTTTACTACGGCTCAGAGCCGATAAAGAACTGTGAGCAAATATTTAACAAAGAAAATTTGAATGCAGGCGCGGCGGCTCTTTTTGAAATATACGAAAAACAAAAAAAACAACTCGTTGCAAATGATGAAGAAAAACTTCTTAATGTTGAATTTGAACTTGCCATTGTGCTTGCGAATATGCAAAAGCGCGGAGTCGGAATCGACGTAACCGTGCTTGACAGGCTCGAAGTCGAATATTCAAAAAAGTTAAGCGACATAGATAAAGAAATTTCCGATTTATCGGGTGGCGGCGTAAACGTGGCAAGTCCGAAGCAAATCGCTACTCTTTTGTTTGAAACCTTAAATTTACCGCACGGAAAGAAGAATAAATCGGGAAGTTATTCCGTCGACGAAGAAACGCTTGTAGAACTTAAAGACGCGCATCCGATTGTCGGACTAATTTTGCAATACAGAAAAATCGCGAAACTTTTGTCCACTTACGTTACGGGACTTAAATCGGCAATAAGAAACGGCAGAGTGCATACGGATTTCAACCAAACGATAACCACGACGGGAAGACTGTCGTCGACAAATCCTAATTTGCAGAATATCCCCGTTCGCGGCGAAGACTCGAAGAAAATAAAAAGCGCATTTGTGGCAGGCAAAGGAAAAGTTTTGCTTTCTGCCGACTACTCGCAAATTGAACTTAGATTGCTTGCTCATTTTTCTGGCGAAGAAAAACTTATCGAAGCATACGCCATGGGGGCAGACATTCACAGCGAAACCGCATCGAAAATTTTCGGAGTGCCGATAAGTGAAGTCACGCCTGCAATGCGAAAAGAAGCGAAAGCCGTCAACTTTGGCGTCGTTTACGGAATAAGCGATTTCGGCCTTGCAAGGGACGTCGGCATCAGCGTTAAACGAGCAAAGGAATATATAGAAAATTATTACGCTACGTTCCCTAAGGTGGGGCAATATCTTGACGAGAGCATTAAATTCGCAAGAGAAAACGGATATTCCTTGACGTATTTAAAAAGACGCAGAAGAATCGACGGAATCAAATCGCCGAAATTCGTTGAACGCAGTCAAAGCGAAAGATACGCAATGAATACGCCGCTTCAAGGCAGTGCGGCGGATATCGTCAAACTCGCTATGATTTCGCTTGAAAAGAAACTTGAAAATTTCAATTCAAAAATGTTGCTTCAAATTCACGACGAACTTATTTTCGAGGTGGACGAATCGGAACTCGAACAAGTGAAGCAAATAGTTAAATACGAAATGGAAAACGTCGTCAGCCTTAAAGTTCCGCTTATAGTCGATATGGAGTGGGGCGACAGCTGGGGAAGTTTCGATTAGTATGCCGTAAGTTTTAAGGCGTCGTAAAGTTCGTTTATAGCAATCATTGTCCGACCGCATTTGACACTTTATGGCAAAATCAGCCGTGAAAACGGTAGATTTATTTGCCTTTTAATGGTAGAATGATAGCAATAAAGAAGATTAAGTGAGGAAAAACGATGAGATACGTTTACTCAAAGGCGCACACCTTTATGTGTATCGGGGGCGGAAAGACTTTGCAAGTCGGCATTTCGGATTACGCCCAACAAAAGGTAGGAAGAATCAGAAGTATAACTCTTCCTTATGCAGGCGAAACAATCGAAAAGGGCGAACCGTTTGCCGAAATAGACGCGGTTGGCGGAAAAATCGAAGTGTTAGCTCCTGCCGATGCAATTATCACCAAAGTCAACCTCGAACTCGACGGAAGACCTGAACTTCTCAACCGGGACACCAAAAAGAATTGGATTTGCGAAGTCGAACTTCGCGGACCTATGCCGCTTGAGCTTCTTTCGGAAGAAAGATACTTAAAGTTCGTGCAGACGCTTTAATATCTGCTGTCATAAATTTAGCGACTTAATCACAAGTAAAATTAAGGGCAGAATAATCGGCAACCGAAGTAGTATTTTTAAAATATTCACACAAAATATATAAAGCGTCTATCCGATAAAGTGCTTTAAGTTTAGCCAAAAATTAGAAATTAAGGTATTTACTTATCGATATAAGTGTAGTATAATGCGGATATGGAGGTATGAAACATGGCAAAAGGTTCAAAAGATTATTTTGGTTTACCAAGAATCGTTAGCATCATTTTGGCAATCATTCCTGTAACCGCTTGGTTGCTCGGCATGATTACAAGATTCTCAGAAGGAAAAATTCTTGCAGGTATCATCCGTCTTATCGGTGTCGGATTCATTTTGTGGATTGTCGACTTGATTATGGTTATTGTAAGCGGAAGAATTTTACGTCTGTTACCAATCTAAATTATAACGATAAATAAGAACCTGCAACGCAGGTTTTTATTTTACGTTTTAGCCGCAAATTGTAAAAGTTTGAATTACATACTTATTTAAACCTACAAATTATTTTAGGATAAAGTTAAACGTTTTTAAAAATCGCATTAAAATGCAAAATTCTATAAATGCGTAAAAAATCCATAAACAAGTAAAAGTTTAAAAAAAAGGGTTTTACGGTTAAATTTTTTTGCGATTAAATTATTTTGAATTTTCAGACAATTTCAAAAGATAGTCGTTCGCTTCGTCGAAAGAAGCCACGACTTTTTTTACGCCACCGATTTCTACTGTTAGCGGATAATGCTCGAACGCCGCTTTTTCAATCGCGTCGTTTAAACTTTCAAATTTATAAGTAATGCCGTTAAAAATTATTTCCATAGCTAAAATATAAATTAACGCTTTTAAAATGTCAAACGATATGGCAAAACTTAACAACGCAAGTTGATGGTCGAGCGGCGAAACTTAACAATGCAAGTCGACGGTTAAGTGGCAAAACTTGACAACGCAATTCGGCAATCAAAAGGCAAAACTTGACAACAGAAAAACGACTAACCGAAGTCAGTCGTTTTTCTTAAAGAAATGGAAGGGAAATTAGCTGTTTTAAGAAACTCTATCAAGTTTCTAAAAGTAATTTAGCACAAAGCGATAATTTTGTCAATTATTTTCACAAAATTATTCGCTAAATATGCAAGTAAAATATGGTAAAAATCTATCTGCGATTTACAAAATAATTTTGTGAAAAATGTTTACCGTTTAACAAATTTTATTTATTGCTTGACTAAATTTTTATAATTTGTTATATAGAATATTGATAAATAATAGGTGGAAAATGCAAAAAGAAGAAAGAGAAAAAACGCATACTTTAAAGAAGCTTGCCGCTTGCGTAGGCGAGTATAAAGTTCCATCGATTTTGTCTCCGATTTTTATAATGCTCGAAGTTATTTTTGAGATTTTTATACCGCTTCTTATGGCTCAGATTATGGACGTAGGAATGGCGGAAGGTCTTAGCGAATACACTTTGCGCTTAACATTCGGAAAATCGACGCTCACTTTGTTTACTCTCTCCGAGCGTATACCGTTTATTTTGTCGGTCGGCGCATTGATGGTGGCAATGGCATTGATCTCGCTTTGTTTTGGTGTGTTGTCGGGCAAATTTGCGGCAACGGCTTCAACGGGATTTGGCAAAAATTTAAGAAAGAGGCAATTTTACAAAATTCAGGAATTTTCGTTCCTCAATATGGATAAGTTTACGACTGCGAGTTTAATCACGAGATTGACGACGGACGTAACCAACGTGCAAACAACCTATATGATGTTAATCAGGGTGTTTTTCCGCGCGCCGGTTATGCTTATACTTGCAATTTTGATGTCGATAAGCATCGACGCTGAATTGTCGCTGATATTCCTCGGCGCATTACCGATTTTGATTGTAACGCTCATAGTGCTTGGCGTCGTCGGCTTCCCGAGATTTTTCAAGATGCTAAAAAAATACGACGAACTCAACATTACCACTCAAGAAAACCTTACGGGTATAAGAGTAGTAAAATCCTTTGTCCGCGAAAAGTTTGAAACGGACAAATTCAAAAAAGTTTCGTCGTCTTGTCAAGCACTCCAATATAAGGCGGAAAAAATCATAGTTATAGCAATGCCTATTATGCAAGTCATAATGTATGCTTGTATGGTTTTGGTCACTTATTTCGGCGGCAATAAAATCATAAGGGGCGAAATGTATTACGGTGACCTTACGGCGTTTATTTCGTATATCATTCAAATTTTGATGTCGCTTATGATGATAGGCTTTATTCTTATTATGGTTGTTATGTCGAGAGCTTCGGCAAGTCGTATCGTTGAGATATTCGACGAAAAAATCGATATAACCGACGAAGGGGCAGACCCGAATCTTAAAGTCGAAAACGGTTCGGTCGAGTTCGACGACGTTGAATTCAGTTACAGCAAAAACCTTGAGAATCTTAACCTTAAAAAGACAAATCTTAAAATAGAATCGGGCGAAGTTATAGGCATTATCGGCGGAACGGGTTCGTCGAAATCTACGCTCGTTCAGCTTATTCCGAGACTTTACGACGTGACGAGCGGTTCGGTTAAGGTCGGCGGCAGAGACGTAAGAGAATACACGCTTGAAAATCTTCGTGACAGCGTCGCTATGGTTTTGCAAAAAAACGTGCTTTTCAGCGGCACTATCAAAGAAAACCTTAAGTGGGGCAACAGCGAAGCTACCGACGAAGAAATCATAAAAGCTACGAAAGCGGCGCAAGCTCACGATTTTATCGAATCTTTCCCGAAAGGCTACGACACCGAACTCGGTCAGGGCGGCGTCAACGTTTCGGGCGGTCAGAAACAACGTCTTTGCATAGCAAGAGCTTTGCTTAAAAATCCTAAAATTATGATTTTGGACGACAGCACGTCGGCAGTAGATACCGCAACCGACAAGAAAATTCGCGAAGCGCTCCGGAGTAGCTTTAAAGATATAACCGTGTTTATAATCGCTCAACGTGTAACCAGCGTTGCGGACGCCGACAGAATTATAGTTTTAAGCGACGGCGAAATCACGGACGTCGGAACGCACGACGAACTTCTTAAATCGAGCGAGATTTATCAGGAAGTATACGAATTGCAAAAACAGGGGGTGGCTGAATAATGAAAAAGAAATTTACTACCCAACCTTTGGAAGATAAAAATCTTATCGTGGACGACGGCATCGATAACGGGGCAGCCGCAACGCCGAATGCACCGCTCGGTGACGGAAAGCCTAACGGAGCGGACAATTCTGCTACGCTCGAAAATATGACCGAAAAGCAACGCAAAAAGCATTTGGGACGCCAAAAACGAAAGAATATGTTCGGCATCTTCAAAAGGGTGTTGAAACTTATGGTGCCTTATAAATGGGCGTTTATAAGCATATTTATTCTTTATATTATAAACGTCGGCGCAAACGTTGCAGGCACGGCATTGCTTACCGTCGTTATCGACAATTATATAGCTCCGCTTGCAGGTTCTGTTCCGAATACGGCAGGCATAGTCTATCTGGATTTTATAAAAATGATTTGCGTAATGGCGGCAATATATGCTGTCGGCGCATTATCGACTTACGGTGCAAACCGCATCGGCGTATGGGCGTCGTCAAAGATTTTGCAAAACCTTCGTGACGATATGTTTGAACATATGCAAAAACTGCCTATAAGATATTTCGATACGCACGCGCACGGCGATATAATGAGTTGCTACACCAACGATACGGATACGCTCAGAGAACTCTTAGCAAACGCTTTGCCGTCACTTGTTTCGTCAACGCTTACAATCGTTACGATTTTCGTCGTTATGCTTGTGCTTAATCCGCTTCTTACTTTGACGATTGTCGTTATGATTTTGATTATGGTGTTCATAGTCGGAAAAATCGGCGGAAAGAGCGGCAAGTTCTTTATGGCGCAACAAAAGGAAATCGGCGTAACGAACGGCTTTATCGAAGAGCATATCGAAGGACAAAAGGTTGTCAAAGTCTTCAATCACGAAGAATTCGAAAAGAGCGATTTCGACAAGGTAAACGGTTTGCTTTACAAGGCTTCCGAAGCCGCTAACACTTATGCGAACGTTCTTATGCCTATACTCGGAAATATAACGTATATCAATTTCGCGCTTACGGCGGTTCTCGGCGCATTATTTGCGGTCGCAGGCATCGGCGGAATGACGTTCGGAAAAATGACTGCGTTCTTGCTCTATTCGAGACAATTCGGCACGCCTATTTCGCAAATGGCGCAACAGGCAAACACGGTGCTTATGGCTCTTGCCGGCGCAAGCAGAATATTCGAATTGTTAGATCAGGAAGTTGAAAAGGACGAAGGCTACGTTACGCTTGTAAACGTAATCGAAAACGCCGACGGAACGTTGACGGAATGCGCCGAAAGGACGGGCGTATGGGCTTGGAAGCATCCGCACAAGGAGCTTGGCACGACAACGCTTGCGAAACTCAACGGCGAAGTTCAATTCGACGACGTAACGTTCGGATACGTTCCTGAAAAAATCGTTTTAAAAGATATCGACCTTTTTGCGCACGACGGACAAAAAGTGGCGTTGGTCGGTTCTACGGGCGCAGGAAAAACGACGATAACAAACCTTATCAATCGTTTCTATGACGTTCCCGACGGTAAAATCAGATATGACGGCATAAACATCAACAAAATCAAAAAGGACGATTTGCGTCATTCGCTTTCTATGGTTTTGCAGGACACGCACTTGTTTACGGGTACGGTTATGGATAATATCCGTTACGGTAAGCTCGACGCGACAGACGAAGAAGTTATAGAAGCGTCAAAACTTGCAAACGCCGATTATTTCATATCGCATTTGCCTGAGGGTTACAATACTATGTTGACCGCCGACGGAAGCAATCTTTCGCAAGGTCAAAGACAGCTTTTGTCGATAGCGCGCGCGCTCATTGCAAATCCGCCTGTTTTGATTCTCGACGAAGCTACTTCGTCAATAGATATGAGAACGGAAAAACTCATTGAACAAGGACTTAACAATCTTATGAAAGACCGAACCGTTTTCATAATAGCGCATAGGCTCTCGACCGTTCGCAATGCGGATATGATTTTGGTTCTCGAACACGGTGAAATCATCGAACGCGGAAACCACGAACAGCTCATCGCAATGAAGGGCAAATATTATCAGCTTTATACGGGTGCATTCGAACTCGAATAAAAATAAAACTCTGCTTTATTTAAGGCAGAGTTTTTTGCGTCTTACGCTGAAATTGACAGAAGACGGTTTTTTTTGTATACTATGGCATATAAGGAGCGATTATGGGACTTTGGAAAAAACTTATCGATAAATTCTGTGCGTGGCTTACCGTTCACGACGGCGAGCGAATTGCAAGTCAGAATCCGCCGGAAAACGTCGAAACGGTTTTAGACGTGAATTATGCCGATGCCGACGAGCTTTACAACAAACTCGACGTTTATTATCCGACGGGTAGCGAAAACGAACTTTTGCCGACGATTATCGACGTTCACGGCGGTTGCTGGTTTTACGGCACAAAAGACATAAACAAATATTACGGAATGGAAATTGCGGCAAAGGGCTTTAAAGTTGTCAGCATAAGTTATCGTTTGCTGTTTAAGGGCGGCCGCTTTCCTAACAATTTAAACGATTTGTTCAGCGCATACAAATGGGTTGAGGAACACGCCGATGAATACAAATTTGACCTTAATCGCCTGTTTTTGACGGGCGACAGCGCAGGTGCGCATCTTTGCGCAATGTCGAACGCTGTCATTGCAGACGAAGAACTTCAAAACAAACTTCAAATGAAGACGTGTTTGAATTTCAAAGCGGTCGGATACACCTGCGGTGTTTTTGACGTTGATTTTTATAAAAGGAAAATCAATATTTCGCCTGTCAGATTTTTGCTTAAAGAGTTTTTCGGAAAGGGATACAAGAAGAACGAGTTTTTGCCGCTCGCTACGATAAAGAACGCAAAACTCGAAAAGTTTCCGCCTATATTCCTTGCAACGGGCAAGGGCGATTTTATGCGCGGACAAGTTATCGGTTTCGATAAAGAATTGACAAAACGCGGAATAGAACACGAGCTTAACGACCTTGTAGGAACAAGTCATAAGCTCGAACACGTTTATCCGATAATTCAGCCGCATTGGGAAGAATCGGAATTCGTAACGAATAATATGTTGGAGTTTTTCAGGACCTATGCAGAATAACGATTTTAGAATAGAACGCGACAGTTTGGGCGAAGTTAAAGTTCCGTCGGACAAGTTGTGGGGGGCGCAAACCGAGAGAAGCCGCCACAATTTTGTCATAGGCGAAAAGATGCCGTACGAACTTGTTAAGGCAATCGTCATTGTCAAAAGAGCGTGCGCCTTGGCAAACGAAGAATGTGGAAAACTTTCCAAAGAGAAGTGTGACGCGATTATGCTTGCGTGCGACAAGATTTTGAAGGGCGGTTATGAAGATTCTTTTCCGCTTGTGATTTTTCAAACGGGTTCGGGAACGCAAACAAATATGAACGTCAACGAGGTGCTTGCGCATTTAAGCGGAACGCACCCGAACGACGATTGCAATATGAGTCAAAGCACGAACGACGTATTTCCTACCGCTATTCACGTTATGACGCTTATGATGAGTGACGAACTTATTTGTAAACTCGGCGAACTTATAGGCGAGTTTAAGTTGCTTGAAAAGAAATATGATAAAATTGTCAAAACAGGCAGAACGCATCTTCAGGACGCAACGCCGATTTCGTTTTCGGCTGAAATTTCGGCTTGGAGAAGAGCGATTGAAGAAGCAAGATTTGCAATAGAAAATGCTCTCGAAGCAGTCAGAGTTATGCCGCTTGGCGGAACTGCCGTCGGGTCTGGACTTAATACGCCCGAAGGTTACGCAAATATTGCCGTTCAACACTTAGGAGAATATTTGGGCGAATGTCTTTTTGAAACCGACAATAAGTATCACGGATTGGCGTTTAAGGACGCTTTGGTGCTTTATCACGGCGCTTTGAAGAATCTTGCGTGTTCGGCTATGAAAATAGCAAACGACGTAAGATGGCTGTCAAGCGGCCCGAGATGCGGAATCGGCGAAATAACCATTCCTGCAAACGAACCGGGCAGTTCGATTATGCCGGGGAAAGTAAATCCTACGCAGTGCGAAGCGCTCACTATGGTGGCTTGCGAAGTGCTCGGCAACGACGCAACGATTTCCTTTGCGGCAAGTCAGGGCAATTTCGAGCTTAACGTTTTTATGCCCGTTATCGCATTCAAGATAAACGAATCGATAAAACTTTTGACTCAGGCAATAGGAAGTTTTTCTAAGCACTGCGTAAATGGCATAAAGCCGAACGAAAAAAAGATGACCGAATATCTTCATTCGGGTCTTATGCTCGCAACGGCGTTTTCACCGTATATCGGCTATGAGAAAGCCGCAAACCTTGTGCATTATGCTTTTGAAAACGACCTCACCGTTAAAGAGGCGGCTCTTAAAACCTGCGAGCTCAGCGAAGCGGAGATAGACAAAATCATAGAAAACGCATTAAAGGCAAACTGATTATTAAATAGGCTAATTTTAGAATTAAACTAATTATTAAATAAGCCGATTTATTAAATAACTGATTATTAAACTAAACTAATTTAAAAATAAGCAAGGGTAAAGTTTTTGAGTAGTTTGAATTTATAGAATTTCGGCAAAGTTTGGATATCTAAAAACCGATTAGGGGAAAAAAGCGACTTTAAGTCGCTTTTTATATTCCTTTAAGTCGTTTTCTTTTTGTAAGATGTAATTTGTTAAAGTTGCAACTTGTTATTATTGCGTTTTGTTGAATTTGTTCGTTATTAAAATGCATTAAACGATTTTATATCGCCTCATATCGAATTATGATTTAAAAACCGAAACGCAAAATGAAAGATTTACGGTCACGGAGTCAACGTTTTTCAAGTTTTCGATTGCGTTTTTTGGGGTTCTGTAAAAATACGGCGTCATTTTAAGCAAAGTTACGGCGTCGTTGCCGCTAAGCGTTATTTCGCCGTTCACGATATGCCTTTTTGCCGGAGCAAAGCCGCTTAATTCCGTCTCGACGGGCGGATTTAAAACGACGTTTTCGTATAAGAGTTTTTTTAACGACAGCATGTGGTCTTCGCTTGGGGCAGTGACGATAAAAAGTCCGCCGCTTTTAAGAACACGTTTTACTTCCGAATCGCTGTACGGAGCAAAGGTCGAGAAAACGAAATCGAAGCTGTTGTCGAAAAACGGCAGACGGTTCATCGACGCCACGGAATAGTTGCCCGTTTTGTCTGCTTTGGCGGCAAACTTTATCGCTTCTTTGGAAACGTCGATTCCGAACGCTTCGCTTGTTTGTGATACGTTCCGAACGAAATAACCTTCGCCGCAACCTACGTCGAGAATTGTTTTGCCTCTAAAATCGTATTCTGCCTTTAAATAGTTTATAAGCGGAGCATAATAGCCTCGCTCCATGATCTCTCGGCGGGACGCAACCATATCTTTGTTGTCGCCCGATTCGGCTTTATAACCTGCGCCCGTTAAAAAATTGACGTAGCCCTCTTTCGCTACGTCATAGCAGTGGTTGTCGCATTTAAAAGATTTTTCAATGCGATTAAGTTGTTTTTCGCAAATCGGGCAACGATATTTAATCATTTTCGAATAGTCCTATTTTATGCTCAGCCAAGATTTCGTCTGCTTTTTTGTAATACGGCTTATACAGTTTGTAGCCGCCTTTCGTTTGGTCGGTTATAAACGGGAACGCTATATTTTCGTCCTTTTCGAGTTTGTCTAAATTGTAACTGCCGTTGACTTTCCACCCGTTCAGCAAGCCGATTGAAATAGCGTTTGTAGGGCAGTTGAACGAACAGCGAGTGCACATAATGCAATTTCCGTGAAACTTGATTTTGCCGCCTTTCTGTTCGATATTTTTGGCAGGACAAATTTTCACGCATTTGCCGCAATTTAGGCATTTCTTTTTGTTTACTTTGAAAAACCTGCCGTTCAATTTATAAAATCCCCATTCGATTCTGAAGAAGAACGAATGCATTCGTTTTAAAAGCGGAAGTTTGACTTTATCGCGTTTGTTTTCGATTACGTCGATTGCGTTTGCCTTGACAAGCGCTTTAGCGTAAATCCACATTTGTTTCGCCATACGGTCGTTATGACGGAAAATCATATTATACGGCATAACGTAAAGTCTGTCGGTGATAAAATCATAGCCTTTACGTTTTAAAATGCGATACGTCTTTTGACTCGAAGCGTTGTTAAGCCATAAAGGTTCGCCGCCGACTTTAAAAATAAACGTAGGTTTGTTTTCGGTTTTAGGGAAACTTTTTACCATTTCGATAAAGACTTTCGGCGGATTGAATCCGTGTATAGGAAAACCTAAGCCGACAAGGTCATAATCGTTCGGGTTAGGAAACGCTTTATCCTTTTCCCAAACGTAAATATCGGTTTCGATTTCAAAATTTTTAAACTCTTCCGAAAAGCGTTTCGCAAGGCGTTCGGTGTTGCCCGAACCCGTAAAAACGTAAATTATGGCTTTTTTCATCTATTCCTCGCTGAGAAAGTCGTCTTCATTGTTTGAAAGCGGATACGTTCCCGTTTCGGACTTGTCGTGAGTATCCCAATATACCTGTGCAAAAAACGGAATGTGCTGACTAAGTTCGCCCCAATGCCAAGGCAAAGGTTGACAACATTCGGGACACCAATGTCCCGCCTTTAAAACGGTGTACGGCGTTGCCCAAAACTTATGACCGTCGTGACATTCCCATTCGAGCTTGGTGTAAAGGTCGCCCTTTGTCATAGTTTCGGAAAGACATTTGCCTCCGCGGAAAGCGGCGGCTTGTTTCATATCTTCTATGTCAAGCTCGCTGTCGGGTTTGCTCTCGTCATAGCCGTGGCTAAGCAGGTGCTCTTTCGCCCATTCCTTAGTCTTGACCTTAGAATAATCTATGTCGCCCTCGGGTGTTTTTCCGTCTCTGAAAAGAGGGAAGTCGTCCCATTTTTTCGGTAACGATTCTAAGTTTTCTTTCGGCCCGAAAAACGCTTCCATTCTGCCTAAATGTCTGATTTTACGCCAATAAAGCGGAGCGTTCGAGTTTGTGAAAAGTCGTTGAATGACAAGTTTTGAGATGAGTTGCGGCGGAATAATTGCTCCGAGCTTGAAATACCAGAGTCGTTTGCCGAGATTTGCCCAATATTCGTTTAGATTTGTTTTTTGATAGTCGAGATAGTTGTTTAAAACGTCGCTGTCATAAAACCACATTCCGTGGAAGTTTCTGATGACGTTCCAGTTAGGTTGGAAAAACTTTTTTGTCGAACCGCCCATAAGTTTGAAGCCGTCATCAAATGCATCGTAGCCGGTGCAACGTCCCGAATCGTCCGAGCCGATGTTGTAGACTCTTTGCCAGAAATCGTTTGCCAAAGTGCCGTCCATATCGAATTTGACGAGATTTTTGCAGAGCAGTCCGCTGTCGACGTCGGTCACCCAGTCGAGAGGAGCATTCCAGCAAGTGTGGAACATAAGCCCGTCTTTTATGTTGTTCATAAACATATTTTTGTGCAATACCGCCGTTTGACGAAGCGAAACGAAATGCGGAAGTCCTGCTTCTAAAACGTAACGCTCTGCGCGCAGTTTCGTTGCCGCATATACGTCGTAAGTCGACGGCATAAGCGGATCGCCGACTCTTCCCCAAGGGTGGTGATAATCACGATTGCCGTAAAGAGCAACCGTGCCGATGTTGACGAATTTTATTTCGTTTGCTCTATTACTGTTCAAAGTGGCGTCGACAAGATTTTTTGTGCCGATAAAGTTCGAGCCGTAGGTCGCATTCGGTTGGTGGTCTGATTTAGGCGGAATAATCGCTCCGCAATGAATGACGTAGTCGGCGCCGTCAATGAGTTTTTCGCAATCCGAATAGACGGATAAATCGCCCATTATGACGTCAAGTCTGTCCTTGTATTTTTTTGAAAGTCGTTTTGCGAGCCGTTTGTTTGATTTTTTCGGTCGCAATAAAGTTTTTACTCTTACGTCGTCAAGTTCTAAGATTTGTTTCAGCGCTTCGCTTCCCATTGAGCCTGATGCGCCTGTCAATGCAACGGTTTTCATTTGTGCCCCTTTATAGACAAAATTGCTGTAGGAATAACGCTTTGCACGCAAAAAATTTAGCGCGCCAATCGGCGAGACGCTAACAAAGTCCCTAATTCGGGAAAAGAAATTAAATTGTTTTTGTATCGTTTCTCCGTTTTTCCGTACAGATATATTTTATAACACTTTACGGCGTTAGGCAAGAAAAATTTTATAAACCTTATGCAGTTTTACTTAGGCAGTTTTGCCTGAACAACAGAATTTTATTATTATTTAGAATTATAAAACATACGGAAAACCTTAGCGCCATCAATCGCTTAGGTAGTGTAAAATTTAGGTGAATGAATGGGCACAAATTTTGTTGACAATTATTTTGCCGTTTGTTATAATTTCTTAGCTTGATACGAGAGCTAACGGCTTTGCCGATAGCGTAGACGACAAAAGCAAGTGCAGGGAAGCGATAAAAAGGCGTTAAAACAAATCAAAATTCCCTAAGCAAAGTAAGCGAGCAGAACGACAAGCAAAACAATTTAATCAAGAGAAACAATTTAATATTTTGGAGGAATATCGAAGCGGTCATAACGAGGCGGTCTTGAAAACCGTTTGCCTTCACGGGCACGGGGGTTCGAATCCCTCTTCCTCCGCCAAATGCCCTGAACCACTATATATTGTGGCTTTAGGGCTTTTTTATACACTATTTAGGAGCCGAATAACGCCTGTTTTTGTGGGCTTTTGCTCAGTTTGTTAGCAAATTTGTTAGCAAAAATTTTTACGGAAGGCTGTCTATGGCGGCTTTGAGGTCAGTTTTGTAAAAATGACCGTCAGATTCTAACGTGTCGGATGGTCTATCCTCACGGAAAGATAGCATTAACGACGCCTTATGGAGGTATGAAAAATGAAATTATTAAATAGAGTTGAACTTATCGTAGATAAAAAAAGATACACCGACCAAGGTTTAAAAAAGGGTGATAAAGGTATAGTACTTGGTGAAGAACGAAACGGATATTGGCTTGTATACTTTGACGGAGAAATTTTTCAAGGTGCAGACGGTGTTTGGCAAACCACAGAAATCGACGCGGCAGTTTTAGAAGAAGACGTTAAGGTAATATTAGAATAATTAAAGCTCAGTTAGCCTTGCGGCGGATATTGACATTGCATTAGTTAAGTACTATTATACGGATAGAAATAGTTTTTGTTTAATCAGTTAAAGAGTGCCAATAATAAAAAATGCCAAGTGTTTTAAAAAGGTCAAGTGTAGTAATAAGAACGTAAATAATAAATGAAATAAAGAACACAGATTCAATCTGCGAACAAAAAGGTAAGGAGTTAAAATGGCAAAGTTCAGAAGTTTAAAAGTTGTAGACAATTTTTATCAAAACAATTTGTTTTTTCCTATGCCTACGGTTGCGATTTCGACGTTGTGCGAAGACGGAACAACGACAATCGGAAGTTACTCGTTAATTTTTCCGTACTATATAGCAGGGAAAGATTATTACGCGATGATTTTGGAATGTCGCAATTCCTCAAACACGGCGCAAAATTTGCTCAGAAACGGAAAGTGCGCATTGAATTTTATAAAGGACGACCGCAAGTATTTTAAAGAACTCGTAAGGCTCGGATTCCCCGGAAAGACGCCTGCCGAAAAGATGAAAGATTGCAATTTAGAGCTTATAAAGGGCGAGGCAGACGGCGAAAGGCCGCTCATTTTAAAGGACGCTTATCAAGTTATCGAATGTACTTGGGACGATACGCTCGAAGACGGGTTTAAGTCAAAAGAACATATTGGCGAACTCGAAGGCGTTGAACCGCCGTATAACAATTTCAACGGAATAACTTCAAAATTCGGCTGTCATTTCATTTTGAAGATAGACAAAATTTTGATGGAAGAAAAGTTTGCGGACAATCTCAAAAACGGCTTGAAGAGCAATTCGTTTCCGAACGTTCCTGTCGATTACGGCTATCACGACAGTAAAAACTTTTGGTACAAAAAGTTTAAGGGCTTTAAGCCGATATCCGAACCGATTGCGACAAGAAACGCAGGTTCGGTTGAAAGCGTAATGTATTGCGCCGAAAGATTGGACACAAAGGTAAAATTCACAAAGGAAGCGTGTGAAATGTACGTGAAAATTCCGCGTCCGTTTATGAAAGCGGCGTTGCTTCAAATAGTGCAGATTGCCGAAGAGAACGGAATAGACGTTATAGACAAAGAGGCGGCGTTGAGAATTGCCGAACTCAGAAAGAAAAGTAAATAATCGCTTGAACAAACCGCAATAAAAAGCGGTTTGTTTTATATTGCCTTAATTATGTCGGAGCGAAACGATTTAGTTTAAATTAAAATAGCGTTGAAATCGGTTGTTTTATTTTTTGCGATGTTATAAAATTTAATTATGAGAAAAGGCGATGTATTGACGGTTGATATAATAGACTTCGGAGCGAACGGCGAAGGGGTTGCGAAAGTGGACGGAATTCCCGTTTTTATTCCTATGGCAATAAAAGGCGAAATGGTAGAAGTGAAAATAGTACACGCAAAAAAGGATTTCGCATTCGGAGAAATTGTCAAAATAATAAAGCCGTCCGAAAATCGCGTAAAACCTAAATGTATTCACTTCGGGAAGTGCGGCGGTTGCGATTTGCAACACGTCGATTACGAAACGCAAAAGCAAATCAAACTTAACGCGGTTTCAAACACTTTGCGCAAAATCGCAGGCATACAAACAGAGATAAGCGGGATTTTTTGCGGCGAGCCGTATTATTATCGCAACAAACTCGCTTTGCCTTTCGGCATGAAAGGCGATAAGGTCGTGGTCGGTTTTTATGAAAAGCAGACGCACCAGATTGTGCCGCTTAAAGATTGCCCGCTTCACGGCGAGTGGCTAAGACCGCTCATAAAAGAGGTCACCGAATGGGCGACCGTGAATAAAATTTCCGTGTATAACGAAAAAAGCGGCAAAGGACTTTTGAGACATTTGGTAGCAAGAAAACTCGACACTTTGTCCGTCACCATCGTCGTAAACGGAAACAGTATTCCGCAATGTAAGGACCTCTACGAAAGGCTTAAAAGCGTTTTTAAAACGGTTGCCATTTACGTTTCGATAAACAAGGAAAACACAAACGTAATTTTGGGCGACAACGCAAAACTTGTAAACGGCGAAGAGGTCAAGCAATCGCTTGGCGGCTTTATGGCAAAAATTTCGCCGCTGTCATTTTTACAGGTCAACACCGCAGTAATGCAAACGTTGTATGACGAAGTGGCAAAAAGACTTGACGGCGAAAAAAGTCTTCTTGAATTGTATTCGGGCGTAGGACTTTTGACGGCGCAGATTTTGACAAGGCTTAAAGAGCTTAGAATCACGGCGGTTGAAATCGAAAAGAGTGCGGTAGCCGACGCAAAAAAACTTATAGCAGATTTGGGTTTGTCGGATAGGGTGGAAGAGATTTGCGCCGACGCAAGCGAGTTCATCGATAAGGCAAAAACCGAAAAAGGCGTTTTGACCGGTTTTGACAGTGTGATTTTAGACCCACCGAGGAAAGGTTGCGACGGCGAAGTGCTAAATGCAATAAACGAGTCGGGCGTCGAAAAAATCGTTTACGTTTCGTGCAATCCCGCAACGCTTGCCAGAGATTTGAAACTTTTGACAAATTATCAAATCGTGGACATAAATTTGTTCGACCTTTTCGCTCAAACGTCGCACGTCGAAACGCTTGTTAGTTTAAAGAAAATCGATTGACGAGTTATTGACGGAAAGATGTTTTGAAATATTTAGCTATGGCATAATTGATTTTTTAGATTATAATTTAAATAGAGTATAGTTTTAATGGCTTTAAGGGATATCGACGGATTGCTTTATATGTAAAAAAACGGAGAATTAACTCCGTTTTTTTGCTCAATTTTAATTAGTTTTCAGGCCAAGGCAACGGGTCGGGTTTAATTGAAGGATATCTCACTTCTTCTGACGGAATTTTATGATAAATTACTTGATTTAAAGTTGATTTGAAATCATCGCCGTCAAAAAACGATCTGTTGACCCACTTGCACATATTTGCCAAATGCTCTTCGAATATTGCTTTCTCTTCTTCGCTCATTTCGCCAGTATATTCAATTTTCGCAATAGATTTTCTATCTTTTCGATTAACATAAGAATTGTAATATTTTATATCGAAAATCAAAAATTGATTGTTCTTTTTGCAAAGAGCTTCCAATTCTTTCAATCTTGGTGTAATATTGACCAACCCTAAAATTTCGGTGCCGTCCCCGTTAGATTCAGTACGATACAAAGTAACGAAAATTGTTTCCATAGTTCACATTCCTTTTTTATTTAAGATTACTCTAAAAAGGTAAAACGTGCAATGACGACGTGGGTAGATATTTGGACAGGTGAGTTTAAAAGAGTGTGGCAAGCAACCAACGTTTTAAGAATAAAAAGTTTAATTTGTAAAGCGAAAACCGATTAAGTGTAAGTTTACCATTGTCGGTTTTAGAAATTTGAATTTAAAGAAGTATAGCGATTGTCAAAAATATATCTTGCGTATGGATAAATAAGTGAAGTTACATTAGTGGGGAAGCTGCAAATCGATTCAAACCCAATCAAATTGACTCAATCGGATTGCCGCTTGGGTTTGGCTTTACAAATTAGCTCAATCACGCTTCTGCCGATATGACGTATACTTTGGCGTCGGGCGTTTCGGCGATGACTTCGGTCGGGTTTGTGGGCGTCGGCAATGATTAATTTATTTCGTTCACGCTTCTGCCGATATGACGTATACTTTGGCGTCGGGCGTTTCGGCGATGACTTCGGTCGGGTTTGTGGGCGTCGGCAATGATTAATTTATTTCGTTCACGCTTCTGCCGATATGACGTATACTTTGGCGTCGGGCGTTTCGGCGATGACTTCGGTCGGGTTTGTAGGCGTAGGCAATGATTGATTTATTTCGTTGTACATATTTACCAATGCTTTTAAACAGTCGCTTGCCATGTACATAGCGTCGTCGAAATCTACGCCGTTTGTGTGCGTATAAAAATCTACGAAATAGACGTCGTATTTAAAGTCGTCGTCATCGATTTTGCTTATTATTGCAGGGTATTCGTATTTCATAATTCGAGTTTAACACAACTTATTTATATTGTCTAACGATTGAAAAATTTTGCGGTTTAAATCGATAAAAAAATATTGACTTTTTTTGTAAGCCTATTGAATTGCCTAGAATTTTAATATATAATTTGTGTAAACTAAGAAAAAAGCCTAAGGCTTAAAGTTAAGGTGGGATTGTATGAAAGAAGAGTTTAAACCTTTATTCACGCCGTGGAAAATCGGCAACGTTGAAATCAAAAACAGAATAGTTATGACGTCTATGGGCGGCACATCCATTTTCGGTTGGATGGAGCCAAACCATTATGACAAAGAAGCGGCGAATTTCTTGCTTGAAAGAGCAAAGGAAAACGTCGGTCTCATTTTGCCCGGCATTGCGCCGATAAGAGATATACTTCTCGGCAAATGGCTTTATGAAGGCAAGGGCAAGTTTAAAAAATTGAAAGAGTTTATGGACGAGTTCCACAAAACGGGTTGTAAATTGTTCGTACAGCTTACGGCAGGATTCGGCCGTTCGCTTGCAATAAACGATATTATGATTAAAGCTATACACAACAAAGCGTTGGGTGCGGCTTTAAAACCTATACTTGACGTAAGCTATCTTACGGCAAGCGCAAGCGCTACACCGAACAGATGGGACGACAGTTGTATTTCGCGTCCGCTTACGGTAAAAGAAATCCATAAGATGATCGATGCGTTTGCAAAGACGGCAAAGTTGTGCAAGGACGCAGGCGTAGACGGCGTTGAAATTCACGCAGTACACGAAGGCTATTTGCTTGACCAATTTACTATGAAATACACCAATCTCAGAAAGGACGAATACGGCGGTTCGTTTGAAAACCGTTATCGTTTCCCTGTCGAGATAGTGCAAGCGATAAAAAAGGTTTGCGGAAAAGATTATCCTGTTTCGCTCCGTTATTCGGTAATTTCGAAGACGAAGGGCTTTGGCGAAGGCGCATTGCCGGGTGAAGATTACGTCGAAGTCGGCAGAGATATGCAAGAGTCGGAAAAGGCGGCAAAATATTTGCAGGACGCAGGTTACGATATGCTTAACTGCGACAACGGCACTTACGACGCATGGTATTGGGCGCATCCTGCTCCTTATATGCCGCAAAACTGCAATTTGGCAGACGTCGAACACATTAAGAAATTTGTCGATATTCCTGTTGTTTGCGCAGGTAAAATGACTCCTGAAGCGGCGGCAAAGGCCATTGCCGACGGCAAAATCGACGGTATGGGCGTTGCTCGCCAATTCCTTACCGACCCTAAGTGGGTTACAAAACTTATGAACGACGACCTTGCGTCCATTCATCCTTGTATTTGCTGTCATAACGCTTGCTTCAATATGGCGCACTACAACGGCGTAGGCAACGACCAGTCTCTTGGCGACAATGCAGGTATGGCTCGTTGTGCGCTTAACCCGACGACTATGCAAAGCAAGAAGTATAAAATCGTACCTGCCAAGAAGAAAAAGAAAATCGCCGTTATCGGCGGCGGTGTAGGCGGTATGGAAGTCGCAAGAGTTTGCGCAATGCGCGGACATTCCGTTACGCTTTATGAAAAGAGCGGAGTTTTGGGCGGTGTATTTATTGCCGCTGCCGCTCCGTCGTTTAAAGAAAAGGACAGAGAGCTTTTGAAGTGGTACGAAAAGGAAATGGCAGACAAGGGTATCGAAATAAAACTTAATACCGAAGTCAAAGATTTAAAGAGTCTCGATGCGGACGAAATTATCGTTGCGACGGGCGCAAAACCTAGACGCGTAAACGTTAAGGGCTTCGACAAGGGTATAGAAGCGTGCGAATACCTTTTAGGACAAAAAGAGGTCGGTGATAAGGTTATCGTTATCGGCGGCGGTTTGTCGGGTTGTGAAATTGCGCTCGACCTTTATAACAAGGGCAAAACGCCTGTTATCGTCGAAATGAAAAACGACCTTGTGGCGATGAAGGGCGTATGTCTTGCAAACTCGTCTTATTTAAGAGATTTCTTCAAACTTAACAAAGTAGAAGTTCATTTGAATACCAAACTTTGCGAAATTTGCGATGACGGCGTTGTCGTTTGTGATAAAGACGGAAAACAATTTAAAATCGACGGCGATTCGGTTATCACGTCGGTTGGATATATTCCGTCGCCTGTCGCAAAAGAAAGCGGAAAAGTTCATTTGGTCGGCGACTGCAACGGCGTAGGCAATTTGAGAACGGTCGTATGGCGCGCTTGGGACGTTGCAATGAAACTGTAATCGGGGGTAATTATATATGGAAATCACAAAGGAACAACAAGAGATTTTAGACGGCTCGCAAGGCGAGGTAATGGCAAAAATCATGAAAACTCTCGTGATGTATGGCGAAACTTTCGGCGCAACCAAAATGGTGCCTGTCACGAGTAAATACGGTCACATCGTAACCAGCTTCGGCGTTATCGTCATAAAGGGCGTTTTTGACCTTATGGACGAACTTCTTGCGGCCGGCGTCGTATCGAAGCAGAAATTTTCTGCCGACCCTCGTCCGTGCGATAAGAACGTGCCGAAAAACGCTTTGCAAGACATAGTCTTTAAAGTTATGTACGGACCGCAAAAGAGATATGAAAAACAACTCAAACAAATCGGCTTGCTCGGTGACGACACGTTTACCTGCGCTTGCTATTTCGACGAAGTCGGCAACCGCCCTAAAAAAGGCGACGTTCTTTCTTGGGCAGAATCGAGCGCGGTCAACTATGCAAACTCGGTTTTAGGCGCAAGATGCAACCGCAACTCTGGCATAATCGAAATGTTCGGTTCGATAGTCGGCTTTGTTCCTTACTTCGGACTTTTGACCGACGAAGGCAGAAAGGCGTCTTGGATAGTCGAAATCAAAACCACGAAAAAACCTGAGGCTCAACTTCTCGGTTCGGCAATAGGAATGAAGGTTTTGGAGGACGTTCCTTACGTTAAGGGACTTGACAAGTGGATTGGCACCGAACTTAACGGCGAGGCTTTGTCCTATCTCAAAGATTTCGGCGCGGCTACCGCATCTAACGGCTCGGTCGGACTTTATCACATCGATAAACTTACGCCTGAGGCGGTCGAACAAGGCGAAAGCCTTATAAACAAAGACGCAAAAGTTTACGTCATCGACGATGCGGAACTCGAAAGAGTCAAAAACTCGTATCCTGTCATCTGGAAAAACAAAGACGCAAAACCGAAACTCTGCTTTATGGGTTGTCCGCACATGACGCTTACGCAACTCAACGACTGGACGGATAGACTTGAAGAAAAATTGAAAGAAAAGGGCAGAAAGAAAGTCGCAATAAAGACGGTTTTCACGTCCGCTCCTGCCGTCATCAAAGAGTTTGAAAAAACCGAAAGAGCAAAGAAACTTAAAAGTATGGGCGTCGTGGTGTCGTACATTTGTCCGCTTATGTATATGAACAATCCGCTTTGCGCGACTATGCCTGTCATCACGAACTCGAACAAACTCAGAACTTATACGACGTCGCGTTATTATTCCGATGCCGAAATTCTCGACCAGATTACGGGAGGTAAAAGATAATGGAAAAGATTTTTAAGGGCAGAACTGTAGTTCCGGGCGAAGCGAAACTTAAAGCTCTCGTATCGCACGAAGGTTTCAATACGCTTGCGTCGTTCAAAAATTGCAAAAAAGGTAAAAATATTTGCACAGACCAAAACAATAAGGATTTGTACGGAAAATCAACCGTTGGCGTTGCGCTTTGTCTTCCGCAAACTATCGGCTCTACAACCGGCGGAATGGTTTTGTATAACGCCGCCGTTATAGGTTGCAATCCGGGCGCATTGCTTTTTTCAAAGCCTATCGATTCGCTTGCCGCGGCAGGCGCAATCTTGGCGTCGGTCTGGACTCCGAACAATATTCCGACCGTTGACGGTTTGGGCGACGAGTTTTTAAATTACGTCAAGGACGGAATGACAATCGAAATTAAATCGGACGGCACGGTCGTTGTGAACGACTGACAAATTGTCGGTGCTTAAAGCCGGCGCAAGCGGCAATGCTTAAACGCTTACGCATATAATAAGCATAATTAAACATTTAAAAAGCAGGGCAATACGCCTTGCTTTTTTATGTCGTAAATTTCCAATAAATAACAAATTGCCTATTGAAACGATAAATATTTTTTGGTATAATTTTATAAAATAGATAAGGGGGAAATCTATTATGAAACTTTCGTTTTTCGGAGCTGCTCATCAGGTCACGGGAAGCTGCTATATGCTCGAAGTAGGCGGCAAAAAAGTCCTTATTGACTGCGGAATGGAGCAAGGTCCACAAATTTTTGAACAACAGGCGTTTGCTATGGCTCCGTCGGACGTATATTGCGTGTTTTTGACCCACGCCCATATCGACCACAGCGGACTTCTCCCATTGCTTACTAAGTTGGGTTTTGAGGGTAAAATTTATACAACTTCCGCAACAAAAAATCTTTGCGACATTATGCTTCGCGATGCGGCGCACATTCAGGAATCCGAAGCCGAATGGAAAAACCGTAAAGGACAACGTGCCAAAAATGAACCGTATGAACCGCTTTATACCATAGAAGATGCCGAAGAATGTATGAAACATTTTGTCGGATTCGAGTATGGCAAAGAAGAAGTCATTGACGAAAACATAAGCGTCAGATTTTTGGACGCAGGGCACTTGCTCGGCTCGGCTCACGTTGAGATCGTTGCTAAAGAGGGCAACCAAACAAGAAAGATTGTTTTTTCAGGCGATATAGGCAACGTCGGCGTTCCGCTTTTGAACCATTATACGCCGATTGAAGACGCGGACTACGTCGTTATGGAATCTACCTACGGTGACCGTGACCACGAAGAAGTTTTAGATCCGGTAAAAGATTTTGCGAAAATTATTCAAGAAACGTTCGATAAAGGCGGCAACGTCGTTATTCCGTGTTTTGCAGTCGGTCGTACGCAAGAACTTTTGTATTATTTAAGACAAATTAAAGAAGAAGAATTAGTTACGGGACATAACGGCTACAAGATTTTTCTTGACAGTCCGCTTGCAATAAACGCAACGAATATCTTCCTCGATATGGGCAAGGAATATTACAACGACGAGGCAGACGCTCTTATTAGCAAGGGCATAAACCCGATAGGCGTAAAGGACTTGCATTACAGCATAACCAGCGAAGATTCAAAAATGATAAACGAAGAGGTAAGTCCTTGTATTATTATTTCTGCATCGGGTATGTGCGAGGCAGGCAGAATCAGACACCATCTTAAACATAACTTGTGGAAACCTAACAGCACGATTTTGTTTGTCGGTTTCCAAGTGCCGGGAACGCTCGGTCACTCTATTTTGACCGGAGCGCGAAAGGTTACGCTTTTTCAGGAAACTATTGCGGTTGACGCTCAAATTAAAAAACTTCAAAACATATCCGCTCACGCAGGGCGAAGCGATTTGCTCGGCTTTTTATCGCATTTGAAAGCTGCGCCAAATCACGTATTCATTACGCACGGCGACGATAGAGTGAGTGAGATGTTTGCTGAAAAAGTTCACGATACCTATGGCTTTAAATCGACCGCTCCATATTACGGTGAAGTTTATGATTTGCTTAATGGCGAGAAAATTCAAAACGGTCACAAAAAAGTCAGAAAAGAAAAGAAAGTGGCAACAAGGAAGATGGGTGCATACGATAAAGTGTTGGAAGCTCTCGAAAGGCTGCAGAACGTTGCGGCTAAAAATCAAGGTAAAGCAAATCATTATCTTGAAAAACTTGCTAAACAAATCGACGAAATTTCTAACAGATGGGATTAAAAGAAGGCGCTTATGACAGAAGCTGAACTCAGAGAAAAAATATTTAGCGACGAAGTAAATTACAATCATTCGCTCATAAATGCGGCGGAACTTATCAGTAAAACGGACACTAAGCTATTGTTGCTTTCAGGTCCGAGTTGCGCGGGGAAAACCACCACGTCAAAGAGATTGCAGGCAAATCTTGTAAAGCGAGGAAAGGGTATAAGCGTCATTTCGCTCGACGACTTTTATTTAGGACCTGAAAAATCGCCTAAAACACCTGATGGCAAACCCGATTTTGAATCGATTTACGCATTGGACCTGCCGTACATTCAGGAATGTTTTTCCGACCTTGTGAAAGGCAAAACCGTAAAAACACCGACGTTTGACTTTAATTTACACTGCCGAACGGACGAATATAACGAAATAAAGTTAGAAGACGGCGATATTTGCATTGTCGAAGGTTTGCACGCCTTAAATCCGCTTATAACCGCTGATTTAATCGAACCTAAATATATTTTTAAAATATTTTTGGAATCGTATAAAAACAGTGATTCGCCTGAAAAGACAAGAATTTTAAGAAGGCTCGTTCGCGATTATCATTATCGTTCGAGCGACGCAAATCGCACGTTTGAAATGTGGGACAACGTAGTTTCGAGCGAACTTATAAACATTAGACCGTTTTCACGATACGCAAACGCAACAATTAACACATATTTCGAATACGAAGCTGGCGTATTGAAAAAGCCTGCGCTCGAAGTGTTGTCTACGCTGGACGATGGCAGTGAATACGAAGGCTTGGCAAGAGAAATCAAGGATAGCCTTGAATACGTTCATTCCGTACCTCTCGATATGGTGCCGAAAGACAGCTTGTTGCAAGAGTTTATTCCGCCTGTATCCGTTTGGAATAGATTTAATTAGTTTTCGAGATTGCGAAACGTCTTTTCGATATTTTGTAAGCATATTGATGAAATTTATAAATATTTACAACAGAGTTAAAGCGGCAAAGTATTGCCGCTTTTTCAATTTTTAATTTGATTTGCAACTATAATTGAAATGCAGTTAAGCAGAAGATATAAGCAGTTTTGCGACGGCGAAATTAAAGTTTTAACGCAGGCAAAACCGTTTGTTTCTTTTAAAATCGATGCTATAATAAGTTTATGAAAATCTACGTTTTTGATTTGGACGACACTTTGGCTCAAGTAGGGAAGCAAGCCGAAAATGCGACGGTGGAAAAACTCAAACAACTTAATGGCAAAATCGCAGTATGTTCGGGAAAGCCCGTTTATTATTTATGCGGTTTTATGCGGCAACTAGGAATTTACGATGCGGTTTTGATTGGCGAAAACGGCGCTGTTTTGCAATTCGGAACGGATTTGCCGCCTGTAAGGATGGAGCAGCCGATAAGCAAAATCGCAAAAAATAATTTGTCTGAAATCAAAAAGCTCGTATCTAAGTTGTATCCGGATATGTGGTTTCAGCCGAACGAAATTTGCGTTACACCGTTTCCGACGACCGCTGAGCAGTTTGAAAATATTGACAAAGAACTAAAAAAGAACGATAACCTACTTGACGGCATTGACGAATACGTCCATTGCGATTCTATCGATTTTTCGCCAAAGGGCGTGAGCAAGGCGAGCGGCGTAAAGTTGCTTGCAGGGTATTGCGGCGAAACTTTAGATAGCGTCTTTGTCATCGGTGACGGCAACAACGATTATCCTATGTTTGAACTTGTGAAAAACTCTGTCGGCATAAACCTTTCGGATAAATCGAAAGCAAAATACAATTTTCCCGACATAAACACCGCCTTAGACTTTCTGCTCGAAACAAATTGCAAGTAAAATCGTCGCAGATAAATAATAGTTGTAAATGAAAATAAACAGTCACAGATAAAACAACAAAACAGTCACGTATAAAATAAAACCGCTAGTTAGCTAGTGGCTTTTTTTTGCGAATGATAAGGGATTCGCTCCGCAAGGCAAGCCTTGCTATCACGCCGGGGTGACAAACAGCCATTTAGGCTGTTTGGCTGCAAAACGCTTATCTTATAAAAAGTATTACGTCGTTTTGCGACTTCTCACCCGTTCGAATCCCTTTTCATATTTCCACAAAAAAAACAAGCATTGCTGCTTGTTTTTTAATTGGCGAACGATAAGGGATTCGCTCCGCAAGGCAAGCCTTGCTATCACGCCAAGGTGACAAACAGCCATTTAGGCTGTTTGGTCGCAAAACGCTTATCTTATAAAAAGTATTACGTCGTTTTGCGACTTCTCACCCGTTCGAATCCCTTTTCATATTTGTACAAAAAAACAAGCATTGCTGCTTGTTTTTAATTGTAAGCGATAAGGGATTCGCTCCGCAAGGCTCGCCTTGCTATCACGCCGGGGTGACAAACAGCCATTTAGGCTGTTTGGTCGCAAAACGCTTATCTTATAAAAAGTTATACGTCGTTTTGCGACTTCTCACCCGTTCGAATCCCTTTTTATATTTATACAAAAAAAACAAGCATTACTGCTTGTTTTTTAACTGGCGAACGATAAGGGATTCGCTCCGCAAGGCTCGCCTTGCTATCACGCCGGGGTGACAAACAGCCATTTAGGCTGTTTGGTCGCAAAACGCTTATCTTATAAAAAGTTATACGTCGTTTTGCGACTTCTCACCCGTTCGAATCCCTTTTTATATTTATACAAAAAAAACAAGCATTACTGCTTGTTTTTTAACTGGCGAACGATAAGGGATTCGAACCCCTGACCTTTGCGTCCGTAGCGCAACGCTCTATCCAGCTGAGCTAATCGTCCTTAAAACTTTAATTATTATAGGAGTTTTATTTTTATTTGTCAAGAAAATATAAAGGAATTGTTTTAAAATAAACTGCCGATTGAAATGCCGATTGTTTTGAAAAATGCGCAATTTGGTTTGAGCCGTTCAGAATGTCGTTTTGAGCCTTTTAAAATTTTCGGAACCGAAACAAATTGACTTGCTTTTTCATGTACAGTGTGGTTGAAATGTGATAAAATATAATAAAAGGGCAGAGTTTTAGCCGCTTAAGAATACGTTATGAAAAAAGTAAGTAAGACTATTTTGTTTGTTTCTATCGGAGTTGCAATTTGCGATGCGCTTTGCATTGCGTTTTGCGTATGGTCGGCATTGACCGATTTTGCCGAGCCGCAGTATACGCTTATGATAGTGTTTATAAATTTCGGCTATCATTTCACATATCGTCCTATTGTGGGATTTATAGTGAAAGCGTTTGGCAACAAGGTGAACGTAGAAAGCAAGACTTATCGCATAAAAAGCGCGGAAACAAAGCGCCTTGAAAAAATCGGAATAAAAAAATGGAAAGACGCACTGCCTGCTTGGGATAGAGATAGCTTTGTTTTGACTCTTGCCGATATTAAAAGCGCCGAGAAATTGCAATTCGCATTAAGAGGAAATATTTGCGCCGAAATCGTGCATCATACAAATTTCTTTCTCAGTTTTGCGACCTGCTTTTTGGCGTTTGTTCCGACACTAAGACCGCTTTGGTGCGTCTTCTTTGTTACGGGATTTGTCACCGCCATTGTAGCCGATTTGCCGTACGTTTTGATACAGCGATATAATCGCTTCAGATTGCTTGCACTTTATGAAAGAGTAAAGAAAGCCGAAACGCTTAAAAAGGGAAGCGATAAAGAAACCAAAACTGAAACGCAATCGGCATAAAAACGGGGTAAGACCGAAAATTAGCAAATAGCGAAGACGCCGATAGCAGAACGTAATCAGCGTAAGATAGTGCCATAAGTCCGATTGCAAAAAAAGTGGAAATATTGATAGAAATACAAGAAATGATATGGAAGCAAATCTTGGACAATCGGTCATCAGCCCATTAAATGCGAATGTAAAAGAATTACTCGACACAAAAAACTCAAAACTTTTAGATTACAAAAAGAATGATTAACAAACTAAGTAGCATGAAAGTTTTTCCGGCGCTATTTTTTAATAGATGTTAATTATAGGTATTTATGATAAATTAAATTAACAAATATTGATGAAACTAAAACAAATTTTGAAAAATTAAAATTTTGTATTGAATTTCTTATTATATATGCTATAATAAAAAAAGAAATTCAATTTTAAGGAGAGAAAGAAATTGAAAAAGAAATTATTGAGTTTTGTTTTTGCTTTTAGCTTAATTATTACTAGCTTATTTTTGTTAAGTGCATGCGATAAGGATAAAAAGGTAAATTACATTAAAGTATCCTTGGCTGATGGTGGATATTCAACGTCAATTTACGAGACCAGAGATTTTGGTAATACTACCGGACTTAATAATATAAAAATAAAAGCATATTATTCAGACGGTTCTAATGAAAATGTTGAATTGACTAATGTTCAAATAGCCGTAAGTTTTTCGGCTGATGGTTCGGAGGAAAGTAGAGTTGCTAAAACTTTTGAAGAATACACTCAAATGTGTGAGGATTCAAATCTTACAGCCGGCTCTTGGAAGTTAACTTTAAAGTATAAAGACAATTCTTGCGAAGTTTATATCGGTGTTTCAAAAGTAAACAACACTAGCAACTACACTTTAAATGTTACAAGTAAAGTGGAAAATATTGGTGAAAATCAAATTTACTATGGAACAAAGGTTGCAGGTATCAACTATAGCGTTTTTAATGGCAATACTCAATTAGATGATAGTATGATTGAGAAAATTTGTATTTTAAATAAAGTTGATGGTTCATCTTCTGACATTTCTTCACTAACACAAGAAGAAATCAAGGCTTTACCAAAACCAAGCGAAATTCTTTATTCTGAAGATTATATTGCCGTTGAATTATCATATCAACTAGAAGATATTGACCCGGGCAAATATTTGATTTTTGCTGAAATAAAAGAACAAGAAAATAACCTTAAATCATATTCTGATTATCAAACTCTTGTTATCAAAAAATCACAAATCGTTGCAACTGCAGAGAATTTTAAGATTGATTTCACCTTTAACCAATATCTTTGTAGAGGTGTCACTCTTGATGAAATGTTACATGGCATATCAAGTGGTGATGGTTATTCATCTTTCGGTAATTCAAAAATAAATGGTAAACTATCATTACTTTTCAATTCTGACCTTGATGACGAAAATAACAATTCAGCAAATGATAACAAATTAACAAGGGAAACATTTATATGGCATAATTTTGAAAATTCCGATTGGGATTTCACTAGTACTGGTGAAATTGACGATAGAATTGCTATTTATGGCACCCTTGCGGAAGTCAATCCTCAAACATATAACTTTGATAGCACTAAAGGTGAAACAAACACAATAACAACTAAGGTTAAGTTTGCGCCTAAAGGAGTTGACAATTGGTATGAAAAAGTTTATGCTGAATCTAAAGAATTTGAAATTACAATTATCCTTCACAGAACTGCATATTTAGCACCTTCATTAAGTGTTATAAACGAGTTAACCGACTTTAAGTATTCAACCGATAACAATGGTAATCCTGAAAAAATGAAATTCGAGCTATCTGTACCGGATTATGCATTGATTCCTTATGACGCAACGCAACCAGAACTTGCACAACACTTGAAAACAGCATTTGAAGCGAATAAAGCTTATTGTATTTATACTGATGCTAAATTTGAACAAGATGAATTTGAATACCTTTATGTTTGTTCTTCAGCTGTTGGTAGTTATTCTATAAAATGTTATATTAATCCAAATTTATATTATGACGAAAAATATTTAACTGATTCTCCTCATAGAAATATAACAATCACAAAACACGATAAAACAAGCGAAAATGAAGGATATATTGAATATAGTTGGACAATTTCTAAAGGAAATATTGCTGCTGACCAAAGTCTTTATCTTGCAAACGTTGGCGGACAAATTAAATTCAATACAGATAATAAAACTGTTGAATTAAAATTTGGAGAATATGATAGTTATAAAGACGTCAATTTTGTTTGGGAAGCACAGGCTGCTGGAACTCATAAAGATGAATACAATAACGATATTACAAGCAATATTACCGGACGTTTTGAACCAATTGCTGATAAAGATTCAAGGTATAAAAAGTTTGTTTTAGAAACTGACTTAACAACCGTTGGAAGCACAGATAGTTATTATAATTTATATATAAAAATTTCTTATTCTGGCGATGACAACTGGGATCCTTTTGAACAATATATACTTGTTCAAATATATAAGAATAACTAACAATACGGCAACGTTTAATGAATGAACAAGAATCCACCGGTTTTACCGGTGGGTTCTTATTTTCAACACTAAAAGATATTGAATAAACTATATAGAATTAAATAATACAATTTGTTACGTTAGAAATCCGTTAGAAATTTTGGAATTCAACACTTAGCAAATTTATATAAAATAAAAATAAACAAAACTCAAAGGATTATTTCATTAGAAAATTGTTAGAAATTTTGGAATTCAACACTTAGTAAATTTATATAAAATAAAAATAGACAAAACACAAAGGATTATTTCGTTAGAAAATTGTTAGACAAGACACAAAGGATTATTTCGTCAGAAAATTGTTAGACAAAACTCAAAAAGAATTTGAGCAACAAAATGTTTAAGTATTATTTTTATTTGTGCAGACCGCAAACGAAGAATTGCCCCCTCAATGGCAATTCGAGAGCTGGTGCGGATGAAGGGACTTGCTCCGCTTACTCATACTTCGCTCACTATCACGACGAGGCACCAAACAGCCATTTAGGCTGTTTGACGGTGGGGGACAAGCGGAGTTGCGTGTACAAGTGTACGCCCACCGCTCCGTGCCTGTTCAAGTCCCTTATATATGTTTGGCACAAAAAAAACAAGCACTTGCGTGCCTGTTTTTTATTGGTGCGGATGAAGGGACTTGCTCCGCTTACTCATACTTCGCTCACTATCACGCCGAGGCACCAAACAGCCATTTAGGCTGTTTGACGGTGGGGGACAAGCGGAGTTGCGTGTACAAGTGTACGCCCACCG
>CAKQUX010000008.1 GCA_934277645.1 uncultured Clostridia bacterium
GAATACGCCATTTTGACTGATGAGATGACGAAAGCGTGGAGCGGTATGACTGTTAAAGAGTATAAAGAACTCAAAGGTTTGAAAAAAGAAAATCTGCGCGACAATATGACGGATATCGAACTCGTTTTGAATATGCTTGCCGAAGTTACGACGACAACGCTTTCAAAGAAAGAGCAACCGGAAACGTTTGCCGAAAACCGTTCCGTGGCAAAACGCGGAGGCAAATTTGCAGGAGATACCCGTAAAAGATTTGAAGAAGAAATCGGAGGGAAAGTAATATCGTCACTTAATGCAAACGATAAGCCGGCGCTTGAAACAAAGAAAGATAACGACGAAAAAAAAGATTGATTATAGAATAAAGAACAAAACTCGGATATAAATAACCTGAAATAAAAAATAGGACAAGCCGTACATTTTTCGCGAGCTTTCTACTTGTTTGGGAAAAAGAAACTTTTTATCGAGTTTGAAGCCGTTTTTTAATATTCAAGTTTTACGTAGTATGTTTCAATGCAGTTTATTTTTCTCGCCGGCTTATGTTACAAAAGTCACGGCAAAAGGTAATAAAATACGAAATCTTTACTTTTTGTCTTTATTATCTTTACTTTTTGCGTTTGCTGTGGTATAATAAGTAAAGGAATCAGGGGGCAAGGATGTATTCGTATAAGCCGTTAGAAAATAAACTTAAAGAAGTCGGATTAACCAAGTCTGATTTAACTACTAAACTCGGTATTTCATCCAGAACTATTGCCAAAATTTCAAAGGGTGAGAAGATTGCGAATAACGTTCTTGTCAAGATAGCAGATTTTTTACATTGCAGTCCTCAGGATTTGGTTAGAGTGGTTTGTGATAATCACATTTTACAAATTCTGCGTGAGGAAAAAGAAGCGAAGATTTCCGGAGGACTTTATCACGAATTGCAGGTCAGAATGACCTATAATTCTAACCACATCGAAGGTTCTAAGCTTACGGAAGATCAAACGAGGTTGATTTTCGAAACAAGAACGATTGACGTCGGCGACGGTATTCCTGTTGACGATATTATCGAAACAAGCAATCACTTTCGCGCAATCGATTATGTAATCGATAAAGCATTAGAGCCTTTGAGCGAAGATATTATCAAGCACTTGCATTTACTATTAAAACAAGGAACTAAAGATTCTTCTCTTGATTGGTTTGCCGTCGGAGATTATAAAAAACGAGCAAATACTGTCGGAGGAAGGGAAACTTGCAAGCCGAGCGAAGTTCACAAAGCCATGGATAAACTCGTTACAAATTTTAATTCAAAAAGTGATATAACCATCGACGATATTATCGAGCTTCATGCAGACTTCGAATATATTCACCCGTTCCAAGACGGAAACGGCAGAGTCGGCAGATTGATTGCCTTGAAAGAGTGCCTTAGGTTTAATATAATTCCTTTTATTATAGAAGATTCCAAAAAGGCTTTTTATTATCGCGGGCTCGCAAACTGGAATCAAGAAAAAGGCTGGCTAAGAGATACTTGCCTTGATGGACAAGATACTTTCAAAAGAATTCTGAGAGTTCTTGATATTCATGAATAGAGTTGGTGTTTTTCTCTAAGTTTGTGATAGTTACAGAGCTTAAAAGCTCGACACTTACAAAGACGGATAACTCCAACCCTTATTTTCCACAAGGCATAGTTTTGGCATAGTTTTAGGCATAAAAAATAATTTCGATAATAAAAATTGCTTGCATTGCTGTAAAATAGGATATAAAATGCAGGTAAAATACAGAAGTTAGCGAACAAAATGTGCAAAAATGTGCGTTTTTGATGGCGTTTGACAGGATAAAATGAATTCCTAAGGGACCGTTGTGGGTTCGATTCCCGCCGAGAGTACCAAATACGACTTCTATTTTCGTAAGATATTGTTCTTATCGTTGATAACGATAGTGCGACTTACAATCTTACGCATAAATTCTAAAAAGTTCTATCTCTCCACTTTATAAACTATTCCATTAATTAGAATGTTAATGTTTAAATCGACATCATCACATTTTTAGTATGTTATTTTATATCAAGATAATCATATTTCACTTCACAAATATAAACTAGTTTTGAAGAAACAGGCTTACACTTTTTATAATTGAAAATAGCACCATTTACGCCAGCGTTTTCGGCCATATTATTTGCATCTTTGCTTGAAAAATAGCGTATGCCGTCAAAGCCATATTTTTTGGCAAAATTTCCAACATATTGACATATGCAATAATTTCTTTCCTTAGTTAAAACAGAATAAAAGCATTCAGTCAATCTTAAAATAAAAATATTTATCCATTGACTTCTTTTACGACTTCCGGCTTCTATTCCGCTCCAAAGACAAGCAATGTTAAATAAAATTAAATCTTCTATCGCTTTTATTTCTGCAATACTGACAACTTGTGAAGGCGCTGGAGAAATTTCAGCAATAGCCGCATCTATACTAGATGCCACATACAAATAAACTATTTTTTTCTTATTTATACGTCCTTCATTTGCAAATCTTTTAGGGGGAACAAAACTATCTTTTTCCCCATAGCCCAAAAACGAATCATCTTTTTTTTGTGGCAATCCATTTATCTTTTCAAAAATTCTTGCCCTATACATAACAGTGTTTTTGGAAATCATTCTTTGCGCAGCGTACCTGGTTTGCGGATCAAAGACAAAATTATATAATAGCTTATCCAATTGTTTAATTCTTTTTTTTCCACGAAATAGCGCTTCTTTATGCCTTTCTAAAAACTCATCTGGTGTAGTTCTTAGATATTGCTCCCAATCGGTATCAGTAATTATAAACCTAGTTTCTTTTTTCATAATAACCTTTGTATAATGGCTTTTTCTTTTTATATTAAATACTTTTGGGATATTTAACAACATATTTTATAAAATAAACATTAAATATTTGACATTTGACTCGTATGTCATAAAAATTATGATTTTTAAAGTCGTAGGCTTATTATTGCCGTGGAGGCAAAATATGAGTTTTACTTTTTATAAAAACAAAAAAATACTTGAAACGCAACCTATTCATTTGGTGCAAGGCGAAGATAACGTAACAAAACTTGAAATTCCTTTGAGCATCGACCCAGACGATTTGTATCATTGCTATATGGAATTCAATCAGACGAACGGCTATAAGTTTTTTGCCGAACTTACAAGATGCGCCGAACACTTCGAATATTCTTTCACTTCGGCAGTAACTAAGCACGTCGGCGAAATCGATATGCAACTCGTTTTGCAAAAGAAAGACAACAGCGAAATTTACAAAACAATGCCGATAACGGGCAAGATTATCGTTCACCGCTCTCTCAACGCTATGGAAACGGGAGTCAACGATTTGCCAGAAGACTTGTCGAAACAGATTCTTGCCATAGTAAATTCAAAACCGTCGCAAGAAGATTTGACTTTCGGATTAAGCACAAAGCTGTCCGTTTCGTCATATCAAACGGACAAAGCCGTTTATGACGCAACAAAAACTACCGTCGATTTGCTTGAACAAAACTCGGTAAAAAAGATTTCTCAAACGCTCACGACGCAAGAAAAAACGGTAGCGAGAACAAACATCGGTGCGGCGTCGCTCCTTGACGTCTACCCCGTCGGCTCTATCTATATGTCCGTTTCTTCGACTTCGCCCAAAACGTTGTTCGGCGGTGAATGGACGCAAATTAAAGATACGTTTTTGCTTGCTTGCGGCGCAACATTTTCAAACGGCGCAACGGGCGGCGAAACGACGCATACTTTGACGGTAAACGAAATACCGTCTCACGGCAACCACCTTCCTACTTCCGAAACTGAATATTATTCAAAGGGAAGCGGCGGAGTCTATCTTCATAAATCCATTTTATATTCGACTTCAAACGAAGAAGGACAAAAACGTGGCTGGAAAATATATGGAGGAAACGAAGCATATCCGGAAGGCCTTGCTCGCGGAGGCGGCGCGGCGCATAACAATATGCCGCCATACCTTGCCGTTTATATGTGGAAACGCACGGCTTAGTTTTCCAAATCGATTTACAGCCCGTTTGACATTTATCATAAAACTACATACAAAAAGGCCGCCGATAAGGCGGTCTTTTTATTGATTAATATTGTTGCTTCTTTCTGCAAATGAACTTCATGTCTGTAATGCGTTTCTGATATTGAATTCTATTACTGTAATGGAGTTTCGTTTCTGTAATAGAACTTTATCTCTGTTACCGAGTTTTGTTTCTGCTATAAGACTTTGTTTCCGTGACTAATTTTTGTTTCTGCTTTTTCTTACTTTCGCGATTTTGCCAAGGCTTATAACTCCCACGCAAGTTCCGATTCCGTACGCAAAGTGCAATGCGAAAAATAAGAACGGCAATGCGAACATAGCAAGAACCTTTTTGTTCGACACGCAACATAAAAACGAAAGTCCCAAGTCGACTAAAACGTAGCTTCCGAAAATGGCGAAAAACGGAATAGCCCACCAAATAGAGCCTAAACATGCTCCCGCTATCGCAAGCGCCATAGACGCTATCAATGCCAAGACAAACAACATAGGCACGAAATGATAAACAGAAAAAACGTTAGGCGAAACGGCAAGCGACGTTATGCCAACCCATTTTCCGTTTCCGTATTTTTGTTTCAACATTTTGCCAAACGAAGAGCGAGTCAAATATTCGGAGTGAATGTCGGGCGACATGCAAATTTTATAACCTGCTTTTCGTATTCTGAAATGCATTTCGTTGTCTTCGGCGCGAGCAATATTTTCGTTGAAATTGCCGACTTTTTCAAAGACTTCTTTTTTGTAGCATGCGTGCGCGACGGTTTTTACATATTCCTTTTTCGCCGCATCGTTACGATATTTCGCAATGCCGCTTCCGAACATCGACTTTTCGGCGATCAACAATAACTCGTTTGCTCCGTCATCGCCTATGTTTGTTCTGACGCCGCCGCAAACGTTTTCTCCGCTTTCGATGCATTCGACGTTTTTCCTTACAAAATCGGAAGGTATCTGAGTATGCGCGTCAAGTCTGACCAACATATCGCATTTAAAATTATCGACGACTATTTTCCAACCGCACGGTTGTATGCGTTTTTCGTTCGTCAACACTTGAACGCCGAAAAACTCCGACTCGTACTTGTTTTTGAACGAGTTCATCAAGTCGAGCGTTTTATCGCTTGATTTTCCGTCGACTAAAACTATTTCAATCGACTTATGCGGATAGTCTTGTTCTAAAAGCTGATTTAAAAGTACGTTCAAATTTTTAGCTTCGTTGTAAGCTATAATTCCAACTGATATCGTTTGCATAATTACTTCTTTAACACTGCAAAAACGGTTTTGAATATAATTTTGACGTTATAAAACAATCCCATTTTTCTGATGTATTTCAAATTGAGATTAAGTTTGACAGGCATAATTTCGTTGATATATGCCGTCTCGGTGTCTTCCGCATTTTCCAAAATGGTATTTTCGTCTCTGAATACGATTGACGCTTCGTCGGTTATGCCCGGTTTAACCAAAAGAACGTTTCTTTGTTCTTCGTTGTACATTGCGACGTATTTAGGAACTTCCGGTCTTGGACCTACAAAACTCATTTGTCCGACAAAGACGTTGAAAAGTTGCGGCAATTCGTCGATTTTCGTTTTTCTCAAAAACTTGCCCACTTTTGTAATTCTGCTGTCGCCGCTGGTCGAAATTTGAAGTCCTTTCGCTTCGGCGTTGGTCACCATGGTGCGGAATTTCATAATTTTGAATTCCTTGCCGTTTTTGCCGACGCGAACTTGTTTAAAGAACGCTCCGCCTTTCGAGTCGCAAACGATTGCGAAAGATATAAGCATAAACGGCAGAGCCAAAAACAACAATGCGATAAAACTGACGATTAAATCGAAAACTCTTATGCAAAATCTTTTAAACCATTTTCTTTTGACAATTTTCTTATAATCGATTTTTTCGTTTGTATTTTCCTTGACGCCGTTTTCGGTTTTGGCAGACGCCGAAATCGAATCCGTTTGCTCGGTTATAGCTTCTGCTTCGTTCGCCGATTGATTTTCGGTTATGATTTTTTCTTCGCTCATTTTACAATTTCCAAAGCCTTTTTGTAACAATCGATGACGTAACCGACTTCTTCGTCCGTAAGCAACGTATGAAGCGGCAACGTAATTTCGTTTTCGTATCTTGCATAAGCTGCAGGATAGTTTTTAATATCGAAGCCCAACGCCTTATATGCCGTGTGCATAGGAAGCGGCTTGTAATGCACGTTTGTTGCAACGCCGAATTCCGCCATTTTCGTTATGATTGCGTTGCGTCTTGCCACGTCCGCGCCGATAACTCTTGTAAGGCACAAATGCCCCGAACCGCTATAATCCTTTCCGTATTGAGAGATGAACTCGATGCCGAGAGGACTAAGTTCTCTTTCGTAACGCTCGAAAATTTCCCTTCTTCTAACAAGCATTCCGCCATAGCGTTTAAGCTGAGCGATTCCGATGCTTGCCATAATGTCCGTCATATTGCATTTTTGACCGAGCAGACAAATATCGTATTCCCAAGCGCCGATTTTCGTTTTTGCAAGTGCGTCTTTGTTTTGACCGTGCAAGCTCCAAAGCATAAACTGCCTATAAAGCTCTTCGTCCTTTTCTTCGCCAAGGCTTAGCCAAGTAACAGCTCCGCCTTCGGCAGTAGTAAGATTTTTGACGGCATGAAAACTAAACGACGAAAAGTCCGCAAAAGCTCCTGCCTTTTTACCTTGCTTTTCTGCCCCAAAGCTGTGCGCAGCATCGGCAAGCAAGATTATTCTGCCATAAGCCTTTTGCAAATCGTTCGACGGTTTGAACAACGATTTTTTTGCATTCACGATTTTGTATAATCTGTCGTAATCGCAAATTACGCCGCCGATGTCGACGGGAATTATCACCTTGGTCTTTTCGGTGATAAGCGTTTCGAGCATATCGTAGTTCATTTCGTATCCGTCGCCCACGTCGCATAAAACGATTTTTGCGCCGACGTGTTCGATGACGCTTGCGCTTGCCGTGTAGGTATATGCGCTCGTGATAACTTCGTCGCCTGCGCCCACGCCCAACACACGGAGAACAAGTTCCAAACCTGCGGTTGCCGAATTAAGGCACACTGCTTTTTTCGTTCCGCAATATTCTGCGATTTGCTTTTCAAAAGATTTTGTTTTAGGGCCTGTAGTTATCCAGCCCGAACGAAGAGTATCCGCTACTTCGTCTATTTCCGCCTGCGATATATCCGGCGGAGAAAATTTAATGTTCATATTATTCCTCATACTTTGTCGTGAGTGGTTTTAGCCGTTAGCTACGGCAAAACCACAAACGTGGTTTGCTTAATTATATACCACCTTAAAACCGTTGGCAAGCATTAGCAAGCAAAACTAAGGCTAAGCGCACCGTATGCGCCGTTTTAAATGCCTTCATCTAAAATATCTTGTACGATATCCGCCGATATTAAACACAATTCGGAGCAAGGTCGTTTTTTGTAATACTCACTCGTGCGTTTCTCGGGAGCGCCGCCGTCCGTATGTGCGACTCCGCTAAGCAGTTCGCGGCAAATATATGAGCCGCATTTTTCGGAGAATCTCGAAGTCAATTCTCTTACCCTTGCATAGTGTTCGGATTTTGCCTTGTTGTCCGAAGGGTCGGCATAACCTTTCAAAATCCCTAAAACGAATGCGCCGCCGCTTATAGTTCCGCAAACCTCTCTAAGCCTTGCCAGTCCGCCCCCGAACGACGACGTCAGTTTTGCTATCGTTTCTTCGTCAAGCCCTATTTCGTCTTTAAATGCCAGCGCCACCGCTTGGGCGCAGTTGTAACCTTTTTCAAAATACTCTTTTGCGATTTCGCCTTTTGTCATATTTCACCTTCTTCATAAGCGCTGTTTCGTCATTTCCTTGCGTTCTTAACTTATCGGACACACCCTGCGGTTGATTCCAAATTTAGGCAAGGCGTTTAATATTTGTGCCGCATAAAACATGTTTTTACAGCGTTTATATTTAGATTATATATCATAGTCAAGTTTAAAGGAAGAGATTGCCACAAATTTATAATTTTACGTTTACTAATTATCTTGATTAAACGCCGAAAAATTTATATAATCGAATTAAAGAAAATAGACGGAGAAATTTATGGAAGCGACGAAAGACAAAAAAATCATAGTTTTGGGCGCAGGACTCGGCGGTCTGCTTGCGGCATACAGACTCGGACAGGCAGGCTTTGACGTTACGGTTTACGAAAAAAAACCTAAATCAGATCTCGGCTATCCTTGGTACGACTCCGTAAAACCGGACACCTTTTCGGACGTAAAACTTCAAGTTCCGAAAGAAGCGCTGATTAAAAAGCAACGTTTGAATTTTTTCTGTTTGCAGTCCGACAGCTTTGTAAGACAAAAAGAAAAAGCGGAAAACAGTTATGACGTAGACAGAAAGATGCTTCTGCACTATATGTTAAACCTTGCCGAATCTTGCTGCAATGTCGTTTACGATACCGCCCCCGATTCGCTTATAGTGGACAACGAACAAATTAAGGGCGTCGTTATAGGCAGCGAAAAGATTTGCGCCGACCTTGTTATCGACAGCACCGGTTGTCAAAGTCCGTATCGCAAAGAGATTCCGAAAAAGTTTTTCATTCAAAGCGATATAAATCCCGACGATTACATGCAAGGTTACAGAGCCTTTTACAGGCGCAACCCCGTTCATAAAAAAACAGTCAGCAACGTTTATTTAAAACCCGATGCGGGAAACTCTGTTATGTGGTGCAAGGATGCGCCGTCTATCGACGAAGTTGACGTCTTTATCGGAAAAATAAACACACTGACCGATGAAGAAATAAATACTTTTTTAAGTATGCTTCGTGCTAAAAACGAAATACTCGGCGACGAACTTTTAAGAGCGGAAAGAGCGACGCTTGCCGTCAGATATGCGCTTGCCGTTTTCGTTGCGGACGGCTACGTCCTTTGCGGTGACAGTGCGTTTATGGAAATGCCTATGGCCGGTTCGGGAATCGAAAATGCGCTAAAAGCAGGCAACTATCTTACGAACGTTATTCTATCGCCGTTTTGCTACGATTTCAGTGCAAAGGAACTTTGGGATTACGAAGTAAAATTTATGAGACACGTCGGCTCGAACTCTATTGCCGCCGACTATTTGAAACGCTGGGCAATGTCGCTTAGCGACGAAGATTTGAATTGGGTATATTCGAGCGGACTTATAACGCAAAACTTTACAGCGCTCGAAAAAGAAGAAACGCCGAAAAGGTTCAGCCTTAAAGGCATAAAAGAGCGCAATCCGAATTTTTTCCAAAAAGCAGGCATTGCCTTAAAACGCCGCGACCTTTTGTCCAAAACGATAAAAGCGCTTAACACTGCCGCACAAGCGAAACTTACGGCTATGCTCATTCCGCCTGTCTATAAAATCGAAAACATTAAAAAATGGGCGGCGAAATACGATGCAATTATCTATCCGCAAACATCCGGCGAAAACGAACAGACTAAATAATAATTATTCGCCGCAAGCGATGTAAACTAACATTATCAAAAATAACGTTTTGACAACTTCGCCCCTGCCGCATAGCCAACAAATGGACATCAATAAATAACGCTATTAACTGTCGACAAATCAGGCTTTTATTCTTCTATCTTACGATTAAACGTATTTTTGTTTTTCAACGTCTATAACGCCCCTTGTGGTAAGACGCAATTTAGGAATAACCGGAAGAGCCATAAAGCTAAGCGTCATAAACGGGTCAATGCCTTTGTTTACGCCTATTTCGTAGGCTTTTTGTTTTGCAGTTTCAAGTTTTTCGTTTATCGTTTCAAGCGGTTCGTCGCTCATTATTCCGGCAATCGGAAGTTCAAGTTTTGCCAAAACCTTTTCGCCGTTTGCGACCACTATTCCGCCGTGAGCTTTTGCGACTTCGTTCACAGCAAACGCCATATCTTTTTCGTTTGCGCCGACAACTATAATGTTGTGCGAATCGTGCGAAATGGACGTTGCTACTGCGCCGCTCTTTAAGCCGTAACCTTGAATATAGCCAATGCCGATATGTCCCGTGTTTTTATGTCTTTCGACGACGGCGATTTTCAAAATATCTTTTGTCACGTCGATTTTGTCGGCATAGCCGTTGTCTGTCGTGACGATTTCGCCGTTTATCATTCCTATTAAGCCGCGTTGTCTTTCTTCTTCAAAATCAGCTTCCGAAAGAGTCTTCACCTTCATTGTGTCGTGAGCGGCTCTGTCAAGTTCGGCGTTTACGGTCGGTTCGGCAAATTTTTCAAGTTTGCCGCTATTAAACATAACCTTACCTTTTTTAATTACGGTAAGCACGTTAAAGTTTTTAAAATCGTCGATTATGGCAAAGTCGGCAAGATAACCCGGCGCGATTGCTCCGCGGTTGTTCAAAAGGAAATATTTTGCGGCTTGATGTCCTGCCGCTTTTACGGCTATAATCGGGTCGACGTTAAACTCGTTTATTGCCCTTTTGACGATATAATCTATATGTCCTAAACCTAACAAATCGTTCGGGTGCTTATCGTCGGTGCAAAACATACATCTCGACGCAAATTGCGGAACTAAAAGCGGATACAACGCTTCGAGATTTCTCGCCGCCGTACCTTCTCTTATCATTATAAATTGTCCGCGACGAAGTTTTTCCATGGCGTCGTTTATGTCCGAACATTCATGATCGGAGTAAACGCCTGCCGAAATGTAAGCGTTAAGGTTGTTATCTTTCAAAAACGGCGCGTGACCGTCAATTTTTTTGTGATGCGCTTGCGATGCGATTATCTTCGATACGACTGCGCCGTCGCCGGCGATTACGCCGTAAGAATTCATCATTTCTGCCAAGCCCAAAACTCTCGGATGCTCAAAATATTCGTCGATGTCGCGATAGCTAAGGTTTGCGCCCGACTCGTCCATAGGCGTTGCAGGTACGCAAGACGGAAGCATAAAATAAGTGTCGACAGGAAGTCCTTCCGTACTTTCGAGCATATACTCTATTCCGTCCGTTCCCATTACGTTTGCTATTTCGTGCGGGTCGGTGACAACCGCCGTTGTGCCGTGCGGCAAAACCGCCTTTACGAATTCGGCAGGTTTTGCAAGACTCGATTCCAAATGTATATGCGCGTCGATAAAACCAGGGCAAACGATTTTGCCCGTCATATCCATTTCCTTTTCGCCGTCGTATTTTCCTATGCCGACGATTAAGCCCTCGCAAACCGCAATGTCAGCCGTTTGTAATTCGTCCGAAAAAACGTTGACGAAAGTTGCGTTTTTCAAAACTAAATCGGCTTTTTTGCGACCGCTTGCCGCTTCGATAACGCTTTGCTTTTTCGCAAGTTTTCTTGAAATTTTCTCTTCATAACTTTCTTTGACCATATTCACCTCGGATATCGGCATTTATCTTAAATTTATTTTTTTAAATATAGCACGATTCGATAAAATTTCCAACAGTTTAAAAAACTTTTTTGCGTAATTTCCGTTTGGCTTACAGCAAGAATCGCAAAAAGAAAATAAGGCTTTTGCCTTATTTCTATAAATCGTCTACGTCTTGAACAGGCTGACTGCCCATCGTAGGATAACCAGTATACGAACCGTTCGGGTCCTGAGCCGCTTGCATAAACGCCGATTCGGCATCGTCTGCCGCTCTGTCGCTTAAACTTTCCGCTTGCACGTTCGGATCGGCAATCGAACGAAGGTTCGGCGCTTTTATCGGCGGATTGTGTTTTGCTTTATTTTGCTTTTTGTCTTTTTTATTCTTCATAATTTTATTATTTCACGATATAGCAGTTTTATGCCGATTGCATTGCGCTAAATCCCACATAAGAAAATGGTAATAAATAACTCATTTTCCCATTCGCCGCTTCCGTTTCGTTTTCACCTTATTACAATGCAAAGCAAAATAAGTTTCGCTTTCACTCCGCTTGCTCTTACTTTCAGCCACATTTTATAAAATGCCCCCACATAGCGTTTCATTGCAATAAAAAAGTAGGGGAATCTCCCCTACTTCGTTTTCAATCTAAATATTTAGATTACTCTTGGCGTTTACGCTTTGTGGACATCCGTCTTCACTTAAAACAATGCAAAACTAAACTCGTTTAGTTTTGCTGCTCCGCTTGCTCTAATTTAGTAATATAATTCTGCCCACATAGTGTTTCATTGCAATAAAAAAGTAGGGGTAAATTCCCCTACTTTGATTTCAATCTAAATATTTAGATTATTCCTGGCGATAACGCTTTGTGGGCATCCGTCTTTCTTTTTGCAATGCAAAACTAAACTCGTTTAGTTTTGCCGCTCCGCTTGCTCTAATTTAGTAATATAATTCTGCCCACATAGTGTTTCATTGCAATAAAAAAGTAGGGGTAAATTC
>CAKQUX010000009.1 GCA_934277645.1 uncultured Clostridia bacterium
TCGGCATAAATCCATCTGTATCAATGACGATATATCAAATATCATCAATAAATGTATGTAAAAAGGCTTCTGCCCATTTTGGACAGAAGCCTTAAATTTTATACAGTTTTCAAATACGGCTGTAAGCCGGGCGGTATTATTCCCACTCGTTGCCGAAAGGCTAAACCTAACACATTTTGTTTATAAAACGTATCGTGTAGTCTTCGCAGTATTTTGATAATCCATATTATCATACCTGTATGACGAGAATTTATCATTTTCTTATCAGGTGCGATTAAACCGATGGTTGCAAGAAAAGAATAATCGCAACCGGTTTGGTTTTACATTTATATTATACTTGATTTCTTTTTATTTTGCAAGATGTATTTTAATTTTACGCACACATTTCAAAAAATGTGCTTAAATTTTAATTGATTTTTTTAGTTGTCTCAGGTATAATAAAATCAGTACACAATTACGTATTCGCTGTGCGTGAATTTTTTAAGGAAGAGGGTGAATGAGTGAATCTTCAAGAGCGAGCAAAAGAAGTGGTTGTAGACAATAATGGCATTGCAAAATCTGCCGACTTTGTTGCTGCCGGAATCAGAGCTGTTGATGTCGTAAACCTGTGTAACGCAGGCTTTCTTAACCGTGTACGACACGGATACTATCAGCTTGCCGAACAATGTGTTTCTTCAGAAGAACAATTGCTTGCAACACTCATCCCAAAAGGAATAGTTTGTGTTGAATCTGCGCTGTTTCACTATGGTTACAGCGACTTTGCACCACGAAAATGGTCAATAGCTGTGCCTCGTTCAATGTCGAGAACAAAGCTAAAAGTTGATTCTCTTGCTATCCAACCTTATTATATGCAGCCTGAGTTGTATGAACTTGGAAAAATCACCGACAACTTCAACGGGGTTGAGCTGCCTGTATATGACCGTGAGCGAACAATATGTGATTGTTTCAAATATCGTTCAAGATTAGATAACGAAATTTTCAACAAGGCTATTAACGCTTATGTAAAAGACGACAAAAAGAATCTGAATAATCTTTCTGCTTATTCCCAAAAATTGCGTGTGTATAAAAAGGTTACCGAACTGATGGAGGTGTTGCTGAATGGCTGATATTGCAGCGTCTGTGCTTACACGATTAAAGAATAAGGCTCAGGCAAGTGGAAGAAGTTATCAACTTTGCTTACAACTCTTTTGTCAGGAAGAATTTTTGCGCAGACTTGAAAAATCAAAATACGCAGAAAATTTTGTTCTCAAAGGCGGATTGTTTATCTATTCCCTCACCGAATTTGACAGCAGAGTTACAGTCGATGTTGATTTTTTGCTTCGACAAATGCCGAACACTCCAGAGCAACTGCGAGTTGTGCTTGAAGAAATTATCACAACACCTACTGAAAATGAATTTGTTACATTTGAGATAACAGATGTTGCTCCCATTGCTGTTGCAAAGAAATATGCCGGTATTGGTGCATCGCTTGTTGCGCACATCAAGAATACGAGAACGCCTTTCAGCATTGATTTCGGCGTTGGCGATGTCATCGTGCCTAAACAGGAAAAGCGAAAAATTCCTACACAGCTTGACAATTTTGCTTCTCCGACGGTAAATACATATTCGTTGGAAACGACAATTGCCGAAAAGCTTGATGCAATTCTCGATTTAATGGAATTTTCAAGCCGAATGAAAGATTATTATGATATTTATTATCTTGCCAATAAGTTCGATTTTGACGGTGCAACGCTGACAAAAGCCCTTAAAAAGACTTTTGAAAATCGTGGACACGCCTTTACGATAGAACAATTTGAGCAGGTTATGGCTTTTGCCGAAAATGATGCAATGCAAAAGAAATGGAAAGCATTTACCCGTAAGATTGATACGAAAACTGATGATTTCAGCAAAGTAATCGAAACAATAAACCTTTTCCTTGCAGAACCATTCAAAGCAGCTGCAGAAAACACAAAATTCACTGCCAAGTGGTCTGCAAAAGATAGTGAGTGGAAATAAATTATTGATATATACGCAATCGGCGTGAACGGAGGATAAATTATGTCTGAACAAACTATACAGAATAGCTTATTTTCTAATGATGTAAGTATTCTTGATAAATATACCTGTCTTAGTCTTGGCGCTACAACTATAAGTGATTTGATAAAATCCGGAAAATTAAAGCAGGTAAAGATATCTAAAAACTTAAGTAAAAAGCCTGATGTACTTATTATCAACAAAAACAAGGAAGTTATTGTGTTTTTGGAATTTAAAACTCCAGACGAATTGAATACACAGGCTAAAATTAATAAAGCAATAAAACAAGAGATAGGTGTTGCTAAGGAAATTGGAGCTAAAATATATGTTGTAACAGATGGAGACAAATATATTTGGCTTAATCCTGTTACCGGCAACCTTATTGTTGATGAAAACGGTAATCAAATTACAAGAAAGCTCGATCCTAAAACTGAACCTAAAAAAATAGCAGAGTTTATAGATCTAGTATCACTTTCTGTTTCTGCCGAAAATGATACTATATTGAAATTAGAGGATATTGATCCTACTGATTTAGCGAAGAAAATTGCTCGTATATTGAAAAGGATGACATTCGCTTCATCCAAAATGTCTTTATATACATTTGTGGAAGTATTTCTTTTTAAATATTTGAGCGATATAAATGTTTTGAAAGATAATAACTCTTTTAGTTATATTTATAGTTTGTATTCAGTTGATGAATCTTCACGATTAACTAATGCTGATATTCTTGGTGCATATCTTGAAGGTCCTAGAGCCCAAATGAAAATGTTGTTTCCTGATGGTGGAGATGGCACTACTATTGTTAATGGACAGATTTTCCATGTAAAAAAAGGCGTAGACGGACATTATATCGAGGAAGATTCCCACGCTATTTGCTTTAAAAACATTATGGATGAGTTCCATAATTATGAAAAAAGCAATGGTAAGTTTATCAATATCAGCAAAGATTTCAAATCAAAACTTTTTGAAACTTTCATGAAAAACAGTGACGACAAATCCGATATGGGACAATTCTTTACACCGCTTAAAATTGTGAGAGAAATGGTAAACATGGTTACAATCAACAGTGGGATGTCTATATGTGATCCGGCTTCAGGTGTAGGAAAATTCTTATTAGAAGCAGCATCCAATGTTCCTTTTGAAGTGAAAAACGGACAGTTGGTTTCAGGTGTGGATTTATACGGATTTGAAAAACAAATGTCTGGTAAAGACGATATAACTACAATCCTTGCAAAGGCCAATATGCTTATTTATTTCTCAAAACTTTTCAAGGATAATAACAATATTGATGAAGTTCAGTACCTTGCAACGGAACTTTTGAACAAAGTGTTTTATTCTAGCAAAAAAGCCCTTGGAACACTTGACAAATTAGAAGAAAACAAATATGACCTCATCCTTGCTAACCCTCCATACTATCAGGATGCCACGATTAGCAAATTAGCACAAGATACTGGCTTTTATACTGCTAAGGGCAATGGTGTTGAAGCTCTTTTCTTAGAGTGGATAATTCGTTCTTTAAAATACGGTGGTACTGCTAATATCGTTTTGCCAGATGGTATTTTCACTAACTTGGGCAATACCAATTTAAAAGAATTAATCTTGAAAAAATGTTATATAGAAAGTATTATTTCACTACCCATTAATAGTTTCTTCAACACTCCTAAAAAGACATATATTCTCACACTGAGAAAGAAAACTGAAGAAGAAATAGATAATGAAGTTAATCAGAAATATAAGATTTTCTGTTATATTTGTAAAAGCATCGGTGAAACCTTGGATACATATCGCTTTGATACACCAGATGATAATGATCTTCACGAAGCTGTCAACAAATATAACTCTTATAAAAATTTGCCCGATAGGAACAATATTTCAGAACCTTTTAAATCTTGGTTTGCAAATGATGGCAAAATGAAACTTCTGTCTTTGGATAATTTCCCTTCGGATTCAAATTGGAACATTGATAATTTCTGGACAGATCAAGAAAAGATTGACCTTGGATTCAAGGAGGCAGACGATATTATGACTTTAGATGAATTTAAAGTTTTTATTGATACGCTTGTAAATGATATGACCAATTACAAGGAGGCGATAGAATGCCTAAAACAGTAATTAGAAAGATTTATGAACTTTTTGAGCCCGAAAACGGGAATGCAAAATATACTAAAGCATTCTGTAAAGAACATTCAGGCGAATTTGTCGTATATACTGGTACAACAATCGGGATTTTTGCAAAAGTCGATTTTGCTGACTATACTACCCCGAACCTTACATTTACAACAGATGGAGAAAAAGCAGGAACAATAGAATATATAACAGATTCAGGATATTGTATTGGAGGGCATAGAACGGTACTCAAACCAATTGTAGCGGATCTGAATTTGCTATATTTTAAATATTTATTGCAACCTATTTTCTTCAAAAAAGTAAAAAGAGGCGATGTTCCATCTTTACATTTTAGTAATATAAAAGATATTCAGGTAGATGTTCCCGTATTATCTGATGGTAGATATGATTTAGCAGCACAAACAGAGCTAGCTAAAAAATATCAAGATATTGATAACCAAAAGAAACTTTTAGTTGAAAAGGCAGAAGAATTAAAAAAGTGCAAGATTTTAATTGATTCTGATAGCCAATCTAACTATGTAAAAGTACCTATAACAAAATTATTCACTCCTAAAGGCGGTGATATGAAATTATCTAAGCCATATTGTAAAGATCATGCCGGTGAGTATTCAGTTTATTCTGGAAGCACCTCTAAAGAAATTTTCGGTAGTATAGATACCTATAAATGTGATGGTGAATATTTAACATGGGTTATCGACGGGTTGGCAGGCTACGTAATGAAACTAACAGGAAAATTCTCTATTACATGTCACAGGGGTATACTTATACCTACAAAAGAATGTAAAAACGTAGATTTGCTTTATGTTAAGTATATGATTGAACCGATCTTTCGCAGAAGAGCTCGTGGAAGAATAGGCATAAATGGAAAAAACGAATATACCGCACTAAAGCCTACTCATATCATAAACTACAACGATTCAATCCTAATTCCAGTTGATGAAAACGGAGATTATGATTTAAAAAAGCAACAAGATCTTGCAATGAAATATGCCACTATAGAAACTATGAAAGAGAATATATGCGATCAAATCTACAATCTTACTAATATTGTTGTTAATTAATTGCAATAGCAAAACTCTTCTGATGTTGTAAAACTTCAAAAATAATATGCGTGAATTGAGAATGAGTAAGTGGTATATTAGCCCTTAATAATCGTAGTTTCTGTGAAATTGAATTTCAAAAAGAGGTGAGTATTAATGTGGAAAAAATTCAAATGGGATATGTTTGTTACATCTTTTATTCCACTATGGCTATCAATTGTTGTTCTTGATGCTTGGAAT
>CAKQUX010000010.1 GCA_934277645.1 uncultured Clostridia bacterium
ACCTACTTATGTGTGATGTTGAAGTAAAACAAATCAGTGCCGACAACAAATAATTTAGGTGGAAAAAATAGAAAGAAGAAGAAAAAGGAAAAAAGAAGATAAAAATAAAGCAAAAACAAGAAAGAAAAAATTCCCCAAACAGTCACTCTCTTACTTAGGGCTGAAGATATATTAAATTTTTTGAACAACGGTGTGGTGTGGCTGAGGGTTCAAAAAATTTAATATATCTTCAGCCCCACCACTAACCTAATTTAAAAGCAAAAAAAGAAACGCTTGATATCAAACGTTTCTTTTTTTATTTTGTTAATATAAAGTAGCTTTTACTCGACAATATATTTAGCTACATTTCCTGCCTTATCATAAGCCCTAATAACGTCCCCTTTAACTGCAAGTCCACAGTCGCCTTCCGACTTTCTTACAAGCTTACCATTTACAGTAACTCCAATCAAATTACCTTCATTATCCTTCACAATAATTCTACCAGACTCAATAGTAATAACCGGAGCTGCAGTATCAATATATATGTCTGTCTCAAGTGCAGCCAAATCATTAGTATTACCAGCCTTATCATATAAAGTATCCGCAGCTATATTAATAGAAATTCTACCAACACCTTTAGCATTCTTCATAATCAAATTAAACTTGTCACCAACAAGACTACCATTTGCATATCCAGATGTAACCTTTTCTAGCTCCTTCTCTGCAGGATTAATACTTACACCAGAAGCCATAAACGTTATATTAGCCACACTTAAATTTGACCTCTTATAATTCTTATCAAATCCAGCAATCGTAAACTTAGCCATATTAGTTGTACCACCAATCAACTTAGTCTTCAAAGTAATCTCTAAAACATAAGGTTTCGAACTAATATTACCTGCTTCATCTTTTGCCCATGCATAAATAGTCTTAACACCATTTCCAGTGCTTCCATCTAAAACATGAGGTGCTTCCATATCTTCATAATAAGGAATCCAATTCTCATCATTTTCTGTTACAGTCTTATTAGTATTAGCAAACAACACCTCAGTAATATCATCCTTATCTACTGTAATATTCTTAAGAATTACAGTAACATTATCAGCCACCTCACCATCAATATCGACATTTGTAACATTACCTGCATTCCTATCAATATTAGAAACTACATATTCTTTTGTGGCAACATTGCCAAAGTTATCCTCTGCAGTAATAAGATACTTATTATTCTCAGCAGCGACAATATAACCTTCACCATTACTATTAATATCTAAATTGTAAGTCTTTCCATCAACCGTATAAGTTACTTTCTTAACACCACTTTGTGAATCTATAACAATAACAGTCAAAGTTACATTCTTATTAGTCTTCTCAGTAATATCCGGAATAATAGTAATCTCTGGTGGGTTAGTCTCACCTCTTAATCTTGACTCATACATTCCATTTCTTGCTTCAGTAACTATTTCATAATATACTCTTTCAATAGTAACCGTGCCACCCGTATAAGGAGGTTCATTACTGCCCGCTAAAACACCATCATTAAACGTAAACTTACCACTAACAGCATACTTGCCACCCTCAATTCTAGGAGCATCTACTATTTGCTTACTTGAGTCACCAATAATCAAAGTTCCATTATTAGTAATAGCCGTTTCACTACTGCTCTTAATAGCACTTCCAGAAGTTGCACTTATAACTAATCTACCACTATTTTCAATCTTAATTGGTGCATTTATAGTAATTTCATATCCACCCAAATCAAGGTAGATATCTTTATCAATGCTAACATTAGTTGAAGAATCATTTACATCCTTTAAAACCATAACAGTTGCATTTTCTTTTATAGCATCTTCAAGTTTGTTATAGTAAGTAGTATTTGAATTGCTAGTTACACTGTAATAAGCATCAATAACTTCAACGTCAATTTCAACTTTCTTTTCTTTAAAATTACTACTCTCTTTTACAGTAATAATAGCTTTACAATTGCCAACCTCTACGCCCAATAAAGTGAACGCATTACCGGATTTCGTGATAGTTGCAATATGTTCATCACTTGTACTTCCTACTACATCTGAGGTGCCAGTATATGTATAATTAAACGTATATGTATTTCCTTTGACTATTACAATCTTGCCAGAAACATCAATATCAAAAGATATATCTTGTTCAGCTTTTGTAACAGTTAGTGTACCTTTCTCAGTAGTAACATTATAATTCTTAGTCACATCCTTATCAGTAGCTGTCTTTATAACATAGCTAATAATAATATTATCTGAAGAACCTGCATCTGTTTGACTACCTTTAGCTGTAATAGAAATAACATCTCCTTCAACTAAAGTACCTGCAGTTACAGTAAACTTATCACTTGTAAGAGGCATACCATCATAAACTTTAGTAACATCATCTAATTTAATAGTTATATCTCTCTTTAAGATTTCAAAATCCAAAGTCCTACTACCAAAGTAAGGTCCAATACCTTTAATAGTAATAGTAGCTGTACCTGCGTCAATATTATTTGCATAAGAAACTTCATAATCCTTATTTAATACTAAAGTAGTTTCTACACCAGTTTCTTTATCCTTTTCAACAACAGTTACTTCAGGAGTATGCTCTTTACCATTATAAATTCTAGTTTCATCAGGAATACTTACAGTAATATTATCAGAATTAATATCAGTTTCAGTAACCCTAACAATTCTCTTAACAGAATCTATATCACTTACATTACCAACTAAATCAGTATATTTAAGTGTATATGTAATCTCATACTCGCCTACTACCATCGTATCTACTTTAGTCACAGTAACACCATCTTTTGTTACCGTTATATTATCTGCATCATAACCATACCACAAATACTTAAGTTTATTTGCTTCTTCAAAACCAGCTACACTTACACCCTCTTCAGTATAGGTACCAGTTCTAACCACTTCGACAACTTCATCGCCAACAAGAGCTAAAATAGGTTTAATTCTATCTACTCCAAACACTTGTAAATAATTTGTATCCGACTCATAATCACTTTCAGCAGCTTTATTCGGTACATATAAAATTGCATTATTTAAAGTAATAAGACCAACATCAAGTGCTAAAGGTGCTGGCTCTGTGCTTCTTACAATAATTACCTTCAAAGCATCACAACCATCAAACATATTACTACTATTTAAATTATTAAACTTCGTACCAAGTAAAATACTTTCTAACTTATTAGCATTTTCAAACATACTAGCTAGATGTTGTGCTTCAGTAACTTTAGTAGTATCAAAATTACTTACATTCATTCTTGTAATAGAAGAGCAGTCTGCAAGCATATATGCCATATTAGTTACGTTAGAAGTATCCCAAGCTGTTAAATCTAGATTTGCAAGTTTTTCGCATCCCATAAACATTCCATACAAGCCATTACGTGGAACACTTACACCACTAACAGTTGCAGTTTCAGAATAAGTAGCAAAGTCTAAAGAATCAAACCTAAACTTACTTACATCCAAATTTGTAATACTGCTACAACCACTAAACATACTTGCTAAATTCTTCGCCTTACTTGTATCAAAGTTTGAAACATTAAGTGTTGTCACCTTATTACAATTTTCAAACATCGCATAGAAATTTTGAACATTTGAAGTAACAAACTTACTTACGTCTAAACTTGTAATCATCTGACAATCTCTAAACATACTTTCAAAACTTGTAACACTAGAAGTATCAAACTTCGTTACATCAAGTGTAGTAAGAACTTTTAATCCGTTAAACATACTTGTCATATTGGTAACCTTGTTTGTTGTAAATGTAGAAATATCTAAAGTCTTTAATACTTCCATTTTATTAAACATAAACGACATATCTAAAACATTTGAAGTATCAAAAGTTTTTAAGTCTAAGCTTGTAACTTTCTTCATACCACTAAACATTCCTGACATATCTGTAACTTTTGATGTTACAAACTTACTCAAATCTAAAGAAGTTATAAACGAATCGTCCTTAAACATACCATTCATATTTTGGACATTACTTGTACTAAAAGCATCAAATCCAGAAATATTAATACAATTTATATAATTTGCAAACAATTCTTTAGAATTTTCAGATGCGATAACTTTATCTACGCCACAAATATACAAATCATATCTTCCAATCTCCAAATCATTATTTACTGCATAAACCATTACACTTTCGTTTTGAACACTAGAAGCATCCCAGCTATCTACAAATTCTGTAGGTGCTGCTTTTTCGTTCAAGTTAAGGATGTAAATATTTTTAACCTTATCCGACGTATAAGTAAGCTTACCAGCACGTTTAGCACCAATAGCATATTCAACATCTTCTCTTTCCATAAGAGTTGCTCCATCGAAAATATAAACAATTCTCTTAAGTGTCATGACTACTTTATCATCCTTATCACTTAAAGTATATGTGATAGTATATGTTCCATTAGTTAAAGTATCTGCAGGCATACCTGTAGTTACAAGTTTGTAACCATATTGCAAATAATTAATAGCTTCGTTACTATTAAATCCTGCAACCGTTACTCCTGCGTCTACATATGGATCACCATTTTTCACATATATTTTTTCTTCTCTGAGAAGTTCTAAAATAGGTTTAATTCTATCATTTCCAAACACAACATTGTAATTTGCAGCTGCTTCATAATTTGTTTCCGACTCAACATTTGGAACATACAAAACGGCATTCGTCAGATTTTCAAGATTAGTAGTTCCATCTAAAAGCTCAAAAGCATCATCTGGTGATGTAATAGATTTTGTAGTAATAATTGCCCTTAAACTACTACAATTCAAAAAAGTGTTATCTCCATTAATCACTCCAAAGTTATTTCCAATAATCATTGATACAAGCTTACTATCATTTGCAAACATCTCATCCATAGTAAACAAATTAGTTGTATCAAAACCTCTTAAATCAAGAGCAGTTAGACTGTTACAATCTTTAAACATTCCTGACATAGTTAATACATTATATGTATTAAAATTACTTAGGTCAATTTTCGCAAGTTTAGTACATCCGTTAAACATATAACTAGCATCTGTTACAAGATTTGTACTAAAACTGCTTAAATCAAGTGATGTCAGATTTATACAATTATTAAACATATTATTCATATCTCTAACATTAGCGGTATTAATCGTAATCTTTATATCATTAAGTTTTGTACAACCATCAAACAAATGCTCCATAGAAGTAACACTTGCAGTATCAAAGCTATTTAAGTTAATACTTGTAATACCTGTACAATCTCTAAACATACTTCCCATTTCAATAACAGACGAAGTATTTAAATCACTAAGTTGTAAAGAATTAAAGCCTGCACATTTTTCAAACATACTTTCCATATTTGTAACTTTTTTAGTAT
>CAKQUX010000011.1 GCA_934277645.1 uncultured Clostridia bacterium
CGTTCGTCAAGACCGGTGGCGATCCACTTGTTTTTATATTTGCCGTTTTCGTCCTTGTAAGAGATAACAACATAATACTTGCCGCCTTTAACCGCTAATCTGCCTGTCATTTTTATCCTCCGCACAAACGAAAGCGATGACGCTTTTTTTGGCTATAATATATTTACTCCCGACCTTTTTAGCCGGCAAAACTCCGCTACGTAAAAGGCGATAAGCAAATGACGTGCTTATTCTCAACATATCCGAAACCTGCTCGACGCTCACAACGTCGGGGTAGTTCTTAAACATTTCATTCATAAGCAAAAGCCCTCCTGTAAGGGTATGTATATTTGTTCCTGTAAATTTTCGATAAGTTCGTCTATAACGTACTCAAAATCGCTTTTATCGACGTTGGCAAGATTTCCGTATCCATCCAAACGATAAATATCCGCATCGTACGTGTCGCCTATAAAAAACCTTAACCGACTGAGATCCGTCGCATTTTCTTTAACGATATACTCCAAAATATCTTCGGTAACGAAATCGTAGTCGGTTATTGTGTCCGTTAGGCTGGTTCCGTGCTTATTGTCAAATTCGGCACACTTGTTCCAAAGTTTGCTATACGTATCGTTGTGGTCGTAACCCAAACCGCACTTAAACTCGCTTAAATCGTCCATAAAAGCCAGTTTCTCAAAATCTTCTTCGTTTGAAACATAAAACTCGCCATAATGAAATACGGCAACGGCGTCGTTGTCGATTCGAATATTCCGTCCTTTTTTGTCAATAAAAACGACGGGGCTTTCGGACAGATTTTTTATGTAAACATAATCGGAAAACCACTTGTCGAAGTAATTGTGTTTCATATCTAAAAAACTTTTCGGGGGATTGTAAAACAATTCTTCTTTGTATCCGAAATATCTATCGTTGAATTGCTCCACTATCGAAATATAATCTTCGACGGTATCGGCAAGGGCAAGGTCTCCGAATACTTCTTCACCGTATCCGCCGTTGCTTAAATACATATCGCCGTTAAATTCTCTCGAACTTAAAATATTCCCTTCCGGCGTTATTATGGCAATTTGTCCTCTCGTCAAAATAATCCTCCTTTACATTTGACTTTGTTCTTCGCGGAATCTGCGGTAAAGTCCGCCGTCTTCATTTCGTATGTTTTCTGCAAAAAAAGATAGTGCGTGACTGTAATCGCTGTCCTCGTCATATAGCAAACAGTAGCATCCCTCGTCGCGTTCTACGGTAATACCGAAAGACGTAAGAATCCCTTTCAGATAAAAGGCGTAGGTTTCTATCCGTCCGTCTCTGCTTTCATAGTGTTCTTTCGGTACAACTTCCGAATAGTTACAAAGCGTACCGCCCCTAAGAGAAGATTGTAGGTAATCGGCGGTTTCCTTTGCGTCGTATTGAGTAAGAATATCGCGTAAAATACGCGCGGCGTCATCCGTCGTTTCCGTTGACAGCCGCTCGGCAACGGTACGCAAATCAGGGGATAAGTCATCGTATAAGTCGATTATTCGCTTATCTATATACTGTTCCTGTTTTTTGTCCGGCGCGACGAAAATCTTGACGGTATCGAAATCGAAAACATTGGCGGCGTGCGGCACGGCTCTTGGGTGTCGGGTATAGTAGAGCGGAATGTCGTTTTCGAGCAAAGAACCGAAAAAATCCCGCATTTTTTTGTTCGGCACTTCTTCTATGATTAAATTTTTAGGTTTCGTCATTTTTACAATCCTCCCGCAAAACGGCGAACATGGGTAGTTCACAAAGCAGTTCAAACGGCGTTTTATAACGCTTTCCAAATACCTTATGTTCCCATTCCACGCCGTAAAGCTGCCCGAACACAGCCATAAGTACCGTTACGACGATACTGTTTCCCGCCTGACTGTAAATATCCGTTTCGGAAACGTAAACAATACGTTCTTTCTTGCCTGTACTTTCATTTTTACGATAAAAATACCTGCTTTTATAATAGTCTTTATCTTCAAAGCCCATAAAACGCAAGGCTTCGAGCGGCGTAAGGTGCCGTATGTTTTTTTCACGCGAAGAATGTTCGTCCAAAATATAATTGCCTTGTTTTGTGGTAAGGCAATCGAATATTCCTTCGGTGCATAAAACTTCGTTGCATTGCTTATATATCGCCCCTTGAATTTTTCCGAGCGGCATAATTCTGAACGTGTCCGCAAAATAGCGATTATACGGTTCTACGTCGTCGAGCGTTTTTGTGTAATATTTGTCCTTTACCTTGTGTTCGAGTAAATCTTTAATGCGGACGCCCGAATCGTAACCGTGCGGGTATTCGAAATCGATTTTCAAATCCTTGCGAACGGCAACGAGAATAAGCCTTGTACGGTTTTGCGGAACGTTAAAATATTTTGCGTTGAGAATATCCGCGTTCAGTCTGTAACCGAGTCCCGAAAGCGTATGACAAAACTTCCTGTAAGTATGAATGTGTTTTATCGAAATAACGGCGGCAACGTTTTCCCAAACGACGATTTTCGGCTTTGAAAGGGCTATGAGTTTTATGTAATACCACATCAGGCTGGAACGTGTGCCGGAACCTTCTTCGCCACCCTTGCCGAGTCCTGCGTTGGAAAAATCCTGACACGGCGTTCCGCCTACAAGCAAATCAAGATCCTGCGGAATAGGTTTTTGGTTTATGTTTTCGAGATTGCCGAAATTTTTATTCGTCGATTCTTTATGTATTGCGCAATAGGCTTTTATAGCCGGAATGTCTATCTCGCTGAAAAAAGACAACTCGTATGGTATTCCGAGCATTTTAAGAGCCTTTTCGGGCGCGCCTATGCCGGAACATACCGTGGCGACTTTCAACACTTGTTTTATCCTCCTTTACATTTCCGTTCCCGTAGTTAGTCGAACCACCCTTTGACGTGACGTATAAGCCGATTTAAGGGCATTTAGGGCGTTTTCTATCGTCATTTGTCCGTAAGTGGACGAACCGCGTTTCGTGTCCCATTTGGAACGATACAGCCCCGAAGAACGAAATATGCGGTCTATCTGCGAAGCGTCCTGCGTCCACCATGCAAGAATGGAACAAAGGGCAAAATCCGCCGAACTATGACTTACTGAGCCGTCAAAGTTTCCGTTATACAGTTTGTTAAACCGTTCGGCAATTCGGCTGTCGCGTATTTTTTCCAACAACTCGGAATCCGTGTGCGTGCAATCGGAACGAACGATAATCGCTTCTGCCTTTTTTCCGACGTATTCTTCGTTGACCTTCAAGAGAACGTCCGAGTAATCCTTAATTTTTGTCGTGTCTGACAATAGATTTCCCGTCATACACATAAAACGGTATCTCGAATACATTTCAACTCCGCGCTTATCGTTTTTCTTCATTGCGTCGGCTGGCAGAGTGCCGCGAACGAGAATATGGATACCCGTGCCGCTTAATGACGTTTCGGCATAGGTGTCGGAGAAAATTTGCAGCAATTCCTGCGCGTCGGTAGTCAAAACAGCGCCCGTGTCTTTATCAACGGCGTGGTCAAGGTCGATAAACGTTATGCCTTCGCCGAGAGCAAAAACAAGACCGCCGTAACGGTTTCTTTCGCAGTATCTTTTTGCTGTTTCAAAGTCTGTCCACGTGTCCGGCTCGTTGCTTTTGGCAAACTTGCTCGTTACGGGACTGATGATTATTTTTTGATACTTATTTTTGTTTTTATCGTAATAACTTCGGTAAACGCACCATTGTTTAAGCGTTTTCAGTTCTTGCGGTATGTTTGAATAAATCATAGTCCTCCTAAAAACCCATAAAGCCGAAAGCAACAGTAACAGCGGCAACGTAAAATCTTTTGTCTTTGAAATAATCAAGGTCGGCGTCTGCCGTCCGTTCCCGTTCAACTCCGAAAGCATACGCAACGTTATGCGCCGCCCATTCTCCCGACATATCGGACAATGAAATCTTTATTCCTTGCATCGACAGGCGACGGCGAATAAAACAAAGAATTTCAATTCGTTCTTTTTTTGTAAAGCGGTAAGATTTTTCTATTTTTACCGCGCTTTTGCCGAACGTGATTTTTGCCGTGTTGCCGTTGCTTGTTGTATAGACGACAGTATTGCCTATGTGCTCGCACTCCGTAGACGTTCCGACTTTTACGGAGTTGATAGCGGACAGAGTTATAAGGTTGCAGATAAGAGCCGTTACCGATAAAATAAGACAGATAACGGCAATGATTAAACAAGTCTTTCGTATCGTAAACACCTCGCTTTACATTTCAAGTTGGTATCTGTGCGACGTGTCGTATAGCACGACGTATTCGTTGATAATGCCGAGTGCCTCTTTATAATTGTCGCAGGCTTTAACGCGTTCGTAGAGTTCTTCGTAGTCGGAAAGTCTGTCTTTCTTTTGCAATTCTTTTTTTACGATGCCGAGAACATAGAAAACGTTCCCGTTTTCACCGCTCAAATCGATGAAAATAAGCGATTGTTCGCGGATTCGTTCTTTTTCCTGTTGTTTGCGTAAGATTTCGAGTTCTTTTTCGGATACGTCGTCTTCGACGTCGAAAACGGGACCGCAATCACAGGACAAAAGTTGTCCGCCGCAAGCAGGGCAACGCTCTACGTCGCATTGCGGTAAATGCTGTTGTCCGTAACGAAGTCCGCAATCACCGCAACAGGCGTCTTTATCGTTTTCATACCAGTCGCCGTGATCGCCGATTTTGATAGGATTGTATAATTTGCCTTTTATAAGCAGTTTCGACATGTTTCAGTTCTCCTTATAAACGGAAGCAAGCCGCT
>CAKQUX010000012.1 GCA_934277645.1 uncultured Clostridia bacterium
GCATACTACTCGTTCGCAACGACGTAAAACGACTATGTCATTACGGGCGGGGAGTAATCATATAATAAGGTATGTTTTTCTCTAAAATGCACGCCGCGGGCAACGATTACGTCTATATCGTCGACCAAGGCTACGAAACCGAACGACTTGCGGAGTTTTCGCGTTTTGCTTCCGACCGTCATAAGGGTATAGGCGGCGACGGAGTAATCTGCGTTAAAAAACTTGCCGAAAACGCTATCCGTATGCGGATTTTCAATTCGGACGGCAGCGAAGGCTCGACTTGCGGCAACGGCATGCGTTGCGCGGCTTTATTCGCCGCAAAATATCTCGGTACAAACCCGAACGAACTCACGGTAAAAGCGAAAGCGGGCGATTATTCCGGTCGGCTGTTCTTTAACGAAAACGGAGCAACCGCCGAAGCCGATTTTGCCGAGCCGCGCGAGATTTTCGGCGGCGAAAAATTGTTCAAAGCCCTTTCGCCGTTTATAAAAACCGACAAAAATAAAATGTTCGCCGTAAATGCGGGTAACGATCATTTAGTGGCTGTCGGCGGAGAGTTTAACGCCGAAATCTACGCGAAAGCCGCTTTCAGATCGGGTTTATTCGCGGGCGGCGTGAACGCGGAAGTAATCTCTTTTTGCGGTAACGATATAAAAGTTTCGGTTTTCGAAAGGGGAAGCGGATACACTCTCTCCTGCGGGAGCGGGGCGGTCGCCTCGGCGTTCGCGCTAAAAAAAATAACGGGCAGAACCGAGTTTACGCTTAAAATGCCCGGTGGCGATCTGTCCGTTAAATTTTCGGATAAAATCGCTACGCTAAAAGGCGAAATAAACGAAGTTTTTACGGGGAATATCGACTATGAAATTCAATAAAAATCCGTATACGCTGCCAAAAAATTACGTCTTTAAGGCGGTGAGAGAAAAAGCGGCGGAATTCAAAAAAACGAGCGGGATAAAACCGATAGATTTGGGCGTGGGCGACGTAAAATTACCCTTGTTTTCGCCTACCGTTTCGGCAATGGTAAAAGCCGCCGAAGAACTCGGAAACGCCGCGACTTTCAAGGGTTACCCGCCCGCCGAAGGATACTTGTTTTTGCGTGAAAAGATAGCCGAAAAGCGTTACGGCGGAGAAATTTCGCCCGACGAAATTTTCGTTACCGACGGAGCGAAAGGCGAACTCGGCTCCGTAACAGAACTCTTCGAACGCGGAATAAAAGTCGGTTTTACCACGCCCTGTTACCCTGCGGCTCTGGAAGCGAATATCGCGCTCGGAAACGAAGTAAAATGCATAAAAGTCCGCAAAGAAGACGATTTTCAGCCGTTACCGCCGAAGAAAGAAAAATTCGACGTTATATATTTATGTTCGCCGTGCAACCCCACGGGCGCGACTATATCCCGCGAAAATTTACGAAAATGGATAGATTACGCGACGGACGAAAACGCGATCATAATCTTCGACGCGGCGTACTCCGATTTCGTGTCGGACGGCGAAGTTAAAAGCGTGTACGAAATTCCGCGCGCAAAAGAATGCGCGATAGAAATAAATTCATTTTCCAAATCTATGGGTTTCACGGGGGTAAGATGCGGTTACACGGTCGTACCTAAGGCAACGGGCAATCTGTACGAGATAAAAAAGCGGCTGCAAAACATCCGCACGAACGGCGTTTCGTATATCTCGCAACGCGGCGCGGAAACCTATTTTCTGCCCGAAATCGAAAACGAAATAAAAAAACGCGTGGAATTTTATAAAACGAACGCGGATATTATAAAAATCGCTTTGAAAAACGCGAATTTGTGGTATAATAACGGTAGGTCGTCGCCGTACGTATTCGCGGCGTGCCCGATCGGGGAATCTTCGGAAGATTTCTGCGATCGGCTGTTATACGACTACGGAATAATCGCCACGCCCGGCAGCGGATTCGGAGACGGCGGCGAGGGGTATATCCGATTATCTGCGTTTTGTTCGCGTTCGGACGCGCTCGGATTTTTAGACCGAATGAAAGGTTTTTAATCATTCGCACTCCAATCCTCGGGTTTGCCACGGTCGCCACGCTCCCTCGCAAAGACAATCGTGTCATCCTGAGCAAACTTGCGAAGTCCCTTCGGCTTCGCCTCAGAATGACAGATTAAGTTTGTTCAATCGTAAGATCGACGCTATAAATAAAACGAAAAGGAAAAACTTATGAAAAAACAATGCGGAATTTTAATGCCCGTTTTCGCTCTTCCGGGCGATTACGGAACGGGTACTTTCGGCAAAGAAAGTTACGACTTTATCGACTTTCTGGTAAAGAGCAAGCACTATATATGGCAGGTTCTGCCGCTCGGTCAGACTTCGTTCGGCGACAGCCCCTATCAGACGGTTTCGGACAAGTCGTTAAACCCCTATTTCTGCGATTTGGAAGACTTATTCAAGCAGAATTTAATCACCGAAAAGGAACTCGCAAGCGAAAAAAGAAAGGTTACGAAAGTAGATTACGCCGCGTTATATAATCGCCGGTACGCCCTTCTTAAAAAGGCGTATTCGAGGTTTACCCCTACCGACGAATTTTTATCTTTCGTAAACAAAAAAGAGTTTTACGACTACGCCGTTTTCATGACGTTAAAATCCGTTTACGGCAGCAGAGAAAATTTCCCCGAGAAACTTAAATTCCGCAAAAAATCGGCTGTCGACGAATTCGTCGCCGAACGTTACGACGAAGTTTTATTCTACGAATTTATTCAGTTCATACTCAAAAAGCAATACGAAAAACTCCGCGCTTACGCGAAAGAAAAGGGCGTAAAAATTCTGGGCGATCTGCCGCTTTACGTCGCGGGCGACGGCGAAGAAGTCTGGCGCGACCCGTCCGTGTTTTTGCTCAACGAAAATCTTAACCCCGAAAAGGTCGCGGGCGTTCCGCCCGATTATTTTTCCGCCGACGGGCAACTCTGGGGCAACCCCGTTTATAATTACGCGGCGATGAAACGTAACGGCTACCGCTGGTGGAAAAGCCGTCTGCGTTTCGCTTTAAGCCGCTACGATTATCTTCGCATCGACCATTTCCGCGGGCTTGACCGATATTGGGCTATCCCGAACGGCGAAAAGGCGGTAAACGGAAAATGGGAAAAAGCCGACGGCTTCGACGTACTTAAAAATATACCGAATAACCGTCTTATAGCCGAAGATTTGGGAGTTGTAGACGACGGCGTGATAAACCTTATGAAACGCCTGGATTTACGCGGAATGAAGGTTTTGCTGTTCGCTTTCAACGGCGATAAAAACAACCCCTATCTGCCCGAAAACGTAGACGAAAAAAGCGTGTCGTATATAGGCACGCACGACAACGACACCGCCGTCGGATATATAAATAAACTCGGCAAAGACGAAAAAAAACGGTTTATAAAAGCCGTGGCGGGCTACGCGGGGGTAACCCCGTCGTCGCTCGATTCGGCTAAAAAAATCGCGGACGCGCTTTTGAAAATTCTCTACTCGTTGAAGTCCGAAATCGTCATTTCGTCTTTTGCCGACGTAAACGCGCTCGGCAATAAGTACCGCATAAACGAGCCGTCTACTATGGGCAACTGGACGGTAAGATTCCCGAAAAAATATTTCACCGACGAAACCGCCGCGAAACTCGCCTTACTTGCGGATAGCCGCAAATAATTTTAACTAACGATTAAAAAACAATCTGTAATTCAACGCGAAAAGCGGTGACGGGATTTTTCCCGTCGCCGCTTTCTTATACGCTGAAAATTCGTTATTTTTCGTTTTTATTCGCCCAGCGGTCTTTCAGGAAAAACGCCGCGGTTTTAGGTTGGCGTTCTCTCGTGAACACGCCCTTGCGGTTGCCCCTTGCGCGCATTACGCCGTCGCGGGTCTTAAAGTCCGCAAAGTTCCACACTTGTTCGCCTATCATATACGGAAGAGTATCTAAAACTCTGCAACTTTCCTTTAACACGTCGCGTTGAAATTCTTCCGAGAACATTTCGCTCTGAATAGAGTGGAAGCCTTCTATCGTGTCCGCGCCGAATTCCGTAAGAATCATCGGTTTACGG
>CAKQUX010000013.1 GCA_934277645.1 uncultured Clostridia bacterium
ATCCGCCGTTTTCAATTGAAAATGCGAAAATATCCCGCGTGAAAAAATCTTTGCCGAATCACCTTAGCTTTTGCGGCTGTTATACTATACTGATGTCATCAAGCCGTACCCCCGACGAATAAGCCGTTCTTGCACGCCGCCTTGTGAATGGTGCACAAATTAAATATACAGTTTTTGTGTGCAAAAGAAAGACGCTGGATTTGTGCAATAAGTTACAAGAATTCTTAACTTGACTTATATACTGCCCGTTGATATACTGAAAACATCATGTATGCGGAGGATCAAAATGCTGTATAGAATTAACCGCTTCACGGAAAGCCCGATAAATCCCATAACAGGTGATAAATATGATGATTCGTGGGCTGTATTCATGCTCACCGACCGTGGCGAAAAACAGGTATGCGGCAGCTTCAACGGGTGTGCGTACAGCATTAAAACCAACCGCAGCATATGCGCCGAGTGGGCCTTTTCCCTCTGCGATTTCATTGACTTTAACTCAAGGCTCGGCAAAAATATAATCGTCGTTGCCACTGCCGACGAATTGGAAACTGCGCGGAAAATTTACCGCGGTCACGGCTGCGACGAACGTACTCTCCGCAGCAGCGAACCTGCCGTTTTGATTCACAGCACTACACCCGAAAATTGGCAGCGCATAAAGCAATGCGGTGCTCTCAAAAGTCGAAACCGCCTCATCGCCGAAGGCTGCATCGTTGAAGAAAAACCTATCGGAGCCTTGCTCGGCGACCCCGCAGAATTCAGCGACTATATCATGTTCGGCGGCGGTGTAACGGGCGAAATCGTCGTCAGCTCAAGGCAGCACGGCTTTATCGACATGGATATCAACGCGCCGTACCGTCCCGGAGCAAGGCTTTATCTTGATGCGGCAAAAATCGCCGCAGACGGTTTTCTGCTGCGCGACGGCACACATTTGAAAGTTAAAAATGTCCTGCCGCTCAAACCGTATCTTCTGTTCGCCGCCACCGCCGAAAGCGTGGGCATTTGCGGCGCATCGACTCCCGCCGAATTCTCAAAAGCAGCCGACAAAGCTTTTGACAGCATCCGCTGATTATCGGCTTCAATAAACAACGTGCACAAATTTTTGGCTGCAATTTTGTGAATAAAAACGGTCATTGAAATTTGTGCATAAATACTTTGATGTCAGAGAGTGCTTTTGCTATAATGAAATCAGGTAGCTTTGGGTATTGGCGAGGAGAGATAAAAAATGACAGGGATATATGATTGCTTTGGCTATGGTCCGGGATATGATGTTTCTTTTGAAGAAAGATACAAATTAATTAGAAACGCAGGATTTGATTGCGTAATGTTATGGTGGAGCGATCGGTTTGGCCGAGGAGACGGTTATCAAGAGGATGTAAAACTTGCCGGAAATGCAGGTTTATTTGTAGAAAATATCCATGCGCCTGTGCATGAACAGAATAATCTGTCACTGGATAATTTGAGCGGAGAAAGCGTATTTCAAAGTTATCTGCAATGTGTAGAGGATTGTTGTATATACAATATACCAACTATGGTGATACATTTGCCGAATGATAATAATCCTTTGAATCAAACAGGGATCAGACGGCTGGCAGAACTTATAAACAAGGCGGAACGAAAGAATATTCAGATTGCTTTTGAAAATTTAAGTAACATTAAAAATCTGAAAACAGTGTTAAATAAATTCACTTCAAATAATGTAGGCTATTGTTATGATAGTTGCCATCATATGAATTATGCACCGGATGAAGATTTGTTAGGAATGTATGGAAATCGGCTTATGGCACTTCATTTACATGATAACGGCGGTAACCATAATCAACATCAATTGCCATTCGACGGCGATATTAACTGGAATACAGTTATGGCGAAAATTGCCCGAACAGGATACCGGGGAGCTACAACCTTAGAACCAATGAATTGGGATTATTCTCATTTAGATATTTGTCGGTTTTTGGAATCGGCTTATGAAAGGGCAAACAGACTTGATTGCCTGCGAAGATATTTGAGGCGATAAAAGGACGAAAACAGACAAGGCAGTTTAAAATTTAAAGAATAGTATGCCGCTCATAAAATCGAATATTCGATTGGTATTGAGGCGCTTGAAAAAAATTAGCAGCATAAAGCTATCTGCTATAGCAGCTTCCTTGGAGAAGGAGGTGGAGATAGTTGTCGGCTTGTGTGTAAAATTCGTCTGCGGCACACCTCATCCGTCTCGCAAGCTCGACACCTTCTCCTCGAGGAGAAGGCGAAAGCCATTTATGCCATACTACATCAGAAACAGAATTATCGCCAACAATTTCACACTTTTGCTTGATTTCAGAAAAAATCAATTGACAAACCGCCTTTTATCTGCTAAAATAATGGGGCTGAAAAACAGCGGCCCAATTTGGCTGCGTTTTCCGATACAATTTAATACGGAGAGTTGTCCGAGTGGTCGAAGGTGCAGCACTCGAAATGCTGTGTACGTAATGTACCTAGGGTTCGAATCCCTAACTCTCCGCCATAAGACCACCGTAATTTTGATATAATTACGGTGGCCTTTTTCTATACCCGAAAACCGCTTGGAATCAGGCGTTTCGCTGTTTCAGCACATAAGCAAACCCCGCTGCAGGCAATTCTGCGGCGGGGTTTTGTGCGTTTTACGGTTGTTTCAGCGGTATGAGCCGTTGTTATCGTTAAACAACCGAGGTAATCGTTAAATTGTCAGCGTATTCGTTAAATCACTGGGAGTAATCGTTAAAAGACAAAGCGAAATATTTATCCTTTTAACTTCCTGAATTACTCGCTTCGACTTCTTTTAAAGTTCTTCCATCTGAAGCGTTCCAAACTTTAGGGCCACTTATACCATAACCCAAAACGAAATCAGCTGCTGCCGACGAGCTGGAAAAAATGATATCCTCTGTTGTTACTAAGTCTTGTACACGGCCATCTGAAGAACACTTGTCTCGAAGTTTGACGATACCTGCGTTTAAATATTTAACAGAAACTTTTTCGTTCAGAACTGAGCCTTTAAGAAGAACAAATCCTTCGGTGGTCACTACACCAGTTGCCTTTACTGATCCCTGCGATAAATAATATTCATCATTTCGGTCAACAGGCTCACCGTTGACAGTTTGTACCATAGGCTCTAATACTTTGTACCCCAGGACATTAATAAGAATTTTAACGTTATCAATAAACTCCTCCATCGCGGAAACTTGCGATTCTTTCATTACAGTATTTCTATAAGTATTTTTAGTAAGAACGGTATAACGCTTATTATCACGTGCGATTTCCACGAAACGATTTTCAAGGTATCTTATAAGCGCCTTATTAAGATCACGACCTGTAAATAACACAGCAGTGTTCCAATAGTATTTTTCTTTCTCCATTTGGCTGTCCCGTATATGTTGAGTCAGTCGATCTTTGAGATTTTCCGCTTCACCGATGTAAACGGAATCAGTCCCATCGTCCTCTTTAAAAAAAGTAAACTCCTGCCTGAGATATGTCATCACGGTTACAGGTTGCAACTTCAATACGCGGGATTTTAATGGCTTTACCGTTCCAGTTAGAGAGTTCTGCTGTAATAATGCTGTCTGCAGTACCGTTCACAAGGAACAATTCAATTGATTTTCCATAAGTCACACAAATCACCTCCTTATACAATATGCTTTTCTTCAGTTATTTTATTTTTAGAGGTGTATACGGTTAACATTCTTCGACGATTAGACGCTTACAGGGTTTTCTGTTTTGTCTAAAAAGCCAAGCGCAGCTGACGTAAAATCCATCGGCTGCGCCTATATGTTTTTATATTATTC
>CAKQUX010000014.1 GCA_934277645.1 uncultured Clostridia bacterium
TCAATTCTTCTTCGTCTACGGGTTTTACGAGATAATCGTCCGCTCCGCTTAAGAATCCGTCGCGTTTGTCGGACGAAAGCGATTTTGCGGTAACTATGATTATCGGCAGATCGTGGTATAAAGAACGCAGTTTTTTGGTCAGCGTATAGCCGTTTTCCTGCGGCAACATTACGTCTACCAAAGCAAGCGACGGGCGGTTTTCTTCCGCCGAAATATACGCCTCTTCGGCGGTCGCGAACGCTCGCGTCGAAAACCCCGCGTTTTTAAGTAAAACAGTCGTGAGTTTTCTCACCGCGAAATCGTCTTCCGCCACTAAAACGTCGAACATCTTTTCACCTTTACGAATTTTTAATATATGTTTTTTAGTATATTATATATTATTTTCGCCCGTAAGTAAAGAAAATGCCGTAAAATTTTTCTTTTGGGTTGATTTTTGCTTAAAATAATGTTATTATATAAGCGTGAAAGTATTTTTTAACGGAGAAAGGCTATGTTAGAACTCAAAAATATCGTGAAGGAGTACAAGACCGCCGACGAAACGGTAACCGCGCTTAAAGGCGTCAGTACGGAATTCCGCAGCAGCGAATTCGTTTCGATTTTAGGTCCGTCGGGTTGCGGAAAGACTACGCTTCTCAACATTATCGGCGGGCTCGACCGCTACACGTCGGGCGACCTTATAATCAACGGCAAAAGCACGAAGGACTTTTCGGATAAAGAATGGGATACGTACCGTAATCACTCTGTCGGATTCGTCTTTCAGAGTTACAATCTTATACCTCATCAGACGGTTGCCGAAAACGTCGAACTCGCGTTGACTTTGTCGGGTATCGGCGCGAAAGAACGACACGAAAGAGCGGTCGCGGTGCTTGAAAAAGTAGGTTTGGGCAACAAAATCAACGCTCGCCCCAACCAACTTTCGGGCGGTCAGATGCAAAGGGTGGCGATAGCCCGTGCTCTTATCAACGACCCCGAAATTTTACTTGCCGACGAGCCGACGGGCGCGCTCGACAGCAAAACGAGCGTGCAGATAATGGAACTTCTCAAAGAAATTTCTCACGACCGTCTTATCGTTATGGTAACGCATAACCCCGAACTCGCCGAAAAATATTCGTCGAGAATAATCAGGCTTTTATACGGCGAACTCGTCGGCGACGACAGACCGCTTTCAAAGGAAGAAGAGGCGCTCGAAGCGACGGAAGAGAAAAAAGAAAAACGCACCAATAAAGGCAAAAAGAAAACGTCGATGTCGTTTTTCACCGCGCTTGCGTTGAGTTTCAGAAACCTTATGACCAAAAAGGGCAGGACGTTTCTCGTTTCTTTCGCGGGCAGCATAGGCATTATCGGTATCGCGCTTATATTGTCGCTTTCAAGCGGCTTTCAGTCGTATATCAACCGCACGCAGGAAGAAACGCTTGCAAGGTATCCGATAACGATTCAGCAAACGTATACCGATATGACCGCCGTTTTAGACGAATTCAACAAAAAAGACGAAGCCGGCGCGTATCCGAAAAACGGATCGATCAAGCAAAACGATTCGCTGTATAAGATGATTCATACTTACAGCAGCGTACAGGTTACCAACAATCTTGAAAGGTTCAAAAAAGAACTCGACAAAAAGCAATACGATACGAAAAAAATTACCGCCGTTCAATATACCTATAATATGTCTTTCGATACCTACGTAAAAAGAGAAAGCGGCTACGAACGGGTTATGAGTACCGTAGAATGGATGGATAAAACGATGCAGAACACGAACTTTTCAAGTTCGTATATTTCCATGTACGCCAACCTGATGGGCAGTTCGGGTAAAGCATGGAGCGAAGCCATAAACAACGCCGATTTCATAAAGTCAAAATACGACGTGCTTGCAGGTGATTGGATGGATTTCGATTCCGATCCCGAAGTCGGCGAAATCATGATCGTCGTAGATAAATACAACCGTATACCGGATTATATTTTACCCGCTCTCGGACTTGCCGACAAAGACGAATTGATGTACGATATCGCAAGCGCGTTGCCAGAATCTGTCGGCAGCGCGTATAAGGCGATGTACGGACTAGAAAAAGTCGCCGACGAGGACAAATTTGCCGTAAAGCATAAAGACTTAAAGGTTGAAGATCTGGTCCGTACGGAATTCTCGCTCGTTCTCCCCGCCGCGTACTATTACAAAGACAACGCCGGGGATGCGTCGTATAAATACGCGCTTTGGCCGAAAGATGACGTTACGGTGATTTCGCAGAGCGTCGTAGACAAAGCGGTGGCGGCGGGTAAAAAGGTAAAGGTCGTAGGCGTTATTCGTCAGAAAGAGAACGTTTCTTCGGGCGCGCTGTCGAGTAATATCGTGTATAGTCCCGCTCTTACGAAGACTCTTTTAGATATGGTCGGTGATGAAGCCGTAGTAAAATCTCAGATGGCGAATAATGAAATAGACGTTACTACGGGCGGAGCGTTTACCGCAGGTTCATCGTACGATTCCAATATGCTTAAATTCGGTTACGCCGACGAAGATAAACCCGCGTCGATAGCCATTTACGCTTCGTCGTTCGCGAATAAAGATTATATCGAAAGTTATATCGCAAGTTATAACAAAAAGGTTGAAGCCGAGGGCGAAGACGGCAAAAAAGATAAAATTTCGTATACCGACTATACGGGAATGATGATGAGTTCGATTACCACCATTATAAACGCGGTGTCATACGTTCTTATCGGATTCGTTTCGGTGTCGCTTATCGTTTCGTCGATAATGATAGGCGTAATAACCTATATTTCGGTGCTTGAACGCACGAAGGAGATAGGCATCCTGCG
>CAKQUX010000015.1 GCA_934277645.1 uncultured Clostridia bacterium
GTGCTACACTGTTGCTGGTTTAGGAAATACTTATTTCTGGGATGTTTTTTCATCTCGGAGAAAAAGGAGGGCTTCTTCTATGGCTTTTGAGAAGAATGGTAGAGTCGACGTGGTTCTCGGAGGATTTTACGGTGATGAGGGTAAAGGAAAGATAATTGATTATCTCGCAAAAGATGCTGATGTAGCTTTGCGGGCCAACGGTGGCAGTAATGCTGGGCATACGATTAAGGCAGATGGTAATGAGTATAAGTTTCATCTTATTCCGTCTGGAATTTTGAATTCTGGTACACTGGCGATTATTGGTAATGGTGTTGTTGTAGATCCGAATGTTTTGTTTGAAGAACTTGATGGGCTCATTTCTAACGGAGTAGATGTGAGTGGACTTAGAGTTAGTTCGAAGGCACATCTTGTTTTTCCGTATCATATCGAGATGGATAAGATGCTCGAAAGACGTCGTAAGAAGAATAAGCTTGGTACTACTTGTAGAGGGATTGGACCTGCGTATTGTGATAAATATGAACGTTCTGGTTTGAGGGTTGAAGATTTGTATAGTGAAAAGTTTTTTGAAAAGCTTAGGTATGTTGTTGAAGAAAAGAATATGATTTTGAGAGCTGATGCTTCTGAAACGGTTAAAAGACTTCAGAATATGCCGTTTGCTGAATACAACGGATATGAAAAAATACGTATGCAACAGCTTGAAGAGAGTGATCGTTATGAAATATATGAACTCTACGATATGTATATGGCTTATGCGGAAAGGTTGCAAAACTATGTTACTGATACCGTCACTTTAATTCATAATTGTATTAAGGATGGTAAGAAGATTGTTTGTGAAGGTGCACAGGCTACTCTTCTTGATATCGATTTTGGTAGTTATCCTTATGTTACTTCGTCAAATACCACTATTGGCGGCATTATTTCTGGTAGTGGCATTAGTCCTAAGAGTATTGATGAGATTTATGGAGTAGTTAAAGCATATTCTTCTCGTGTTGGTGCTGGACCGTACCCTACGGAGCTTAATAATGAAGTTGGAAATCTTATTCGTGAATATGGTCATGAATATGGTAGTACGACTGGAAGACCGAGACGTTGCGGTTGGCTTGACTTACCGGCACTTAGATATGCTATTAACATTAATGGCATCACGGCACTTGCAATTAATCATTTGGATACGATTGGTAAACTTATGAAGATTAGAGTGTGCACGGAATATACTCTTGGCGGTCAGAAAATTGATTTTACTTCAAATGAAGATGAGGTCGCGAGACTTGGAATTAGGTATGCTAATTTTGAGGGAGACTTTGGAGATATTAGTTCTTGCAGAAGTAGAGTAGAACTTCCTTACAATGCACGAAAATATCTTGAATTTATTGAAGAACAAGTTAATGTTCCGATTAAGTTTATAGGTGTTGGTGCTGGACGTGAAGAGTTGATTTGCGAATAAAAAAAGAAGGCAGTAGCTAATTAGTTACTGCCTTTTTCGATGAGTTCTCTAGACATAGAAATTATTACAAATTTAGTACTAGAGATATCATCTGTAATGATATTATTGGCACCCATTCTTATAGCGGTTTCAATTGCTATTTTTGAACTAGGTGTCCAAGTATGAAGTTTTTTATTGTTCGACCGAGCATATAAAGTTATTGAAGGAGAAAGTGCCATATAATTTACAGAATAGAAATCGACAAAATTATTATTTATATATGTTGCAAGCATAGTAGAACTGGTAATTAGACCGATTTTTATATCTGGATTCAGGCTACGAACTTCCTTTAAAAATCTTGAGGAAGTAGAAGTGATGTAGCAGTTGTCTACATAGTCGTAATCCTCAATTAGTTTTACAACTTTGGCAGGAAGTCCCTCATTGTTGCCATAGTCTTTTAATTCAATATTTAAGCCACACGAGTATCGACAAAGTTTCATTACGTCTTCGAGCAAAGGTACAGAAGTTTCAAATGTTTGAGATTTATAATACCCAATATTTATATCTTGCATTTCAGCATAAGTTAAATCTTTAGGCCTTTGTCTTACACCAGCAGTACGTTTAAAAGTACGATCGTGTAAGAGAATTACTTCACCATCTTTTGTTAGTTGAGCATCAACTTCTATGTAATCTACATTTAAGGCAAGTGCCTCGATTACAGAAGGAATGCTGTTTTCAGGTGAAAGTACAGTGCTTCCACGGTGAGCAGTGATTTTTATATCTGATGAAATTAGCAAGATTGAAAAAAGACCACGATATGTTACGAAAAGAAAAATAAAGGTAAAAAGTAGTGTTCTGAATCTCCGTTTCCTGTTTTGCTTTTTTTGAATTTCTATAAGATTTTTTGCAGAAATACTCATTTTATTTACCTCCTATAAATTATTATTAGAGTATCATGTAGCAATTTTTACGAAAAATATTATAACACTATATTGATATTACGTCAACCAGAGGAGAGATTCTTCCTAGGCAATAATGCGATACCAGAATAGCGAGGTTTGATAATACTTTTAGTAGCGTTTTTTTGTCAAGGTGGAGATGGCAAAGCCATACTACCTTGACAAAACTTAGCGGATAAAAGTATTATCAAAC
>CAKQUX010000016.1 GCA_934277645.1 uncultured Clostridia bacterium
GCCTTTATCCGTTTTTATCGGTGGCGTACCGCCGCCCATGCGCTGACGTTCCCACCATTCTTTGCCCGTCATTAAAAGTTCGGGCTTGCCGAAATCGATTAAATCTTCGCCGAACGATATCCATATCGATGGCATCGTTACGCCGCAGTCCTTAAATTTCGGTCGGGAAATCATTACGTATTTTTCGCCGACTTTTTCGGGAAACAGGTACGCGTCGCGGTCGTCTACCGCGGCTTCGGTTATTCTGCCGAATTTTTTGAAAGTCCTGAAATCTTTCGTCGCGGCAAGATAGGTCGCGGTTATGTTTTCGTTCGCGAACGAAGGCAACCCGTCGCAGAAAAAGTCCGTTTCGTCGAGATATCTCGGCGCTTTCGTTACGCCTTCGACGTACGGTTCGAGCCAATATCTGCCGGGAGCGTACGCTCTCGCGGCGTAAGTGAGATAATATACGCCGTTTATTTTCATAAGCCGCGGATCTTCTACGCAACCGCCGTCGGGATCGTCGTGATGCCCTTCGAAAACGGGCTTATCGCTTCGGCGAACGAAATTTATTCCGTCTTTGCTCGTCGCAAGTCCGAGTTTTATCTGGTGGCGAACGTCGTTGCCCGCCGCGCGGTAAAGCATTACGAATTCCTGCTTTTCGTCGTCGTAGATTACGGCAGGATTCAGCACGCACCTTTCTTCCCATTCGTTTTCGGGGTTCGGTTTTAATATGGGATTTCCTTTATATTTAGTAAATATCATAATCGAATCGTCCTTTCGTTTTATTTTCTTCCGCGGCGTTATTCAGCCGTTCGACGACAAATCTTCGCCGTTGGTTTCGATAACTTTTTTATACCAGTACGCGCTCTTTTTAGGCGTTCTTTCAAGCGTTTCGTAGTCGACGTAAACGAGTCCGAAACGTTTCGTATACCCTGCCGTCCATTCGAAATTATCTATAAACGACCAGTAAAAATAGCCCGTTACGGGATATTTTTCAGCAACCTTTTTAATCTCCGTCAAGTGCCGACGAATATAATCTATACGCATATCGTCGGGGATTACTCCGTCAAGAGTTTTCCATTCGGTAATCGCCACTCCGTTTTCCGCAAAAAGTATCGGCAACCCGTATCTTTCGTAGTAATACTTTACTAAATATTCTACCCCTTCGGGAGTTACGGGCCAGTTCATCGCGGTAATTTTATCGTTCGGGGTAAAGAATATCTTTTTCATGCCGTCGTCCGTGTTTTCGACGTAAAACCCGCGATAAAAGTTCACGCCGAAAAAGTCGAAATCGCTTTTGATAATATTCATATCTTCTTTCGACGGGCTATACCCGTATTCGGCAAACCACTTTTTATACTCTTCGGTAAACTCGCCTTTTATAAGCGCGTCCGTAAAAAAGCACCCGTCGTAAAATTCCCCGTTGGGCGTAAAATTGTATTTTAACGCAAGTTCCGCGTCCTCTTTCCGCTTTGGTATCATAGGCGTAAAACAAGGCGAACAACCGATATCGAGTTCGATTTTCGCCGTTTTTCTCATAACCTTTTCCGCTTTACCTATGGATAAAAGCACGTTATGCGCGACCTTAAACACGTCGCTTCTCGAAAGCCGCAAAAACGGAGCGTGCGCGCCCGTAAAATGTCCGTCTTCGACGAATACCTGCGGTTCGTTGAAAATGAAATAATTTTTTACTCTGTCGCCGAAAATTTCGACTACCGTTTTAGCGTAATCGGCAAAATAATCGCTTATTTTATCGTTCAGAAAGCCGCCTTCTTCGAATAAAGCCCTCGGCAAATCCCAGTGGAAAATCGTAACCCAAGGGGTAATGCCCGCCTTTAAGAGTTCGTCTGCCAGATTCGAGTAAAACGCTACGCCTTCGGGATTGATTTCGCCTTTACCGTTCGGCATTATCCGAGACCAACTGACCGAAAACCTGTAATTTTTGATACCCAGATTTTTAAGCAACGCAACGTCTTCTTTATACCTATGATAGTGGTCGCACGCCGTTTTGCCGTTCATATCGCCCAAAACTCTGCCTTTGGTAAATTCTCCGTCCCAAATGCTTTTGCCTCTGCCGCCCTCGTTTTCTGCGCCTTCAATCTGATACGCCGCCGTCGCGACGCCCCATATAAAATCTTTTTTCATATTCGTTTAATCGTTTATATATCCCGAAAGGCGGGAAAATCTTCCCCCGCCTTTC
>CAKQUX010000017.1 GCA_934277645.1 uncultured Clostridia bacterium
GTATATTGTCTGCCATATTTCCGTCAGGGTGGTGTCGGGCGGGGCGTAATAAAACTATATATGAAAAGCGGCGTGGCAATTTTGCCACGCCGCCTGAATTTTAAGTTTTAGCGATTATTCGTCGTCGCCGTCGTTTTTGTCTTCGGTTTCGCCGTCGCCGTAATCGTATTCGGTCGCTTCGTCTTCCGCGTCGGGAGCCTGAACAGTTACCGTCGTCTTTTTGGAGTCAGACGTCTTCGAGCCTTTCTTCGCGTTTCTTACGGAGTATCTGCTGCCGTTTTCGTGCGCCGAAGTCTGGTCGTAACCGCTGTAATACGATTGAGTTTTGGCTTTCTTGCGTTTTCTGTCGTCAACGAATTTCTTGACTACTATCGCAAGAAGCACAACCACGATGACCGCCGCTATTATTATGGACACGATATTGAGCCATGCGACTTTGCCGCTGTCGGTGTTGGTCGTCGGGGTGGTGTCGGTGCTGTCGTCGCTATCGTCGTCATCGCTGCTGTTGTCAGCCGTTTCGATAACGTAATCTTTTACGTCGAAACGGTAAAGGCGGACGGTTGCGTTTTCGTCGGTAACGTCGGCGGTTACGGTCTTCGGCAGAGCGTAAGCGTAAAGGGTTTCGGCGTCGAGTTCGATAGTGCGGACTTTTCCGTCTTTATCTTTAAGACGTTTGTTTTCTTTGCCGACGTCTTCTTCGTTTTTGTAGTAGTAACCCGTTCTGGCTTCTACGCCTTTTCCGTCGAACTTGTAATCGTCAAACGCGTTTTTAAGTTCGTCTTCGGTGGTTACCGATTTAGAATCGCTTACGAGGTCGAACAACGCCGCGCCGCCGCTTACGCCGAATTCAAGGCGAAGTTTCATGGCGTCGTCGCCGGCTTTAACGAAGAAACGGATAGTCGTCCAGCCGTCAAGACCTGCCGCGTTATTATTTGTGACTTTGACCGACGCAACGTAGTCTTTCGCGCTTTCGCCGTTCTTTATATTAAGGCTTAAATTGCCGTCGTCTTCGCCGCTTTCGAGCGTCGCTATTTTGAAGAGTCTTATATTTGCCGTGGTTTGCCCTTCGTCAACGCGTACTTTGATTGCGAATTCCGCAGAGCCGTTCGACGTAATCGTCTTTTCGGTCGTATAGAGTACGGTTTCGGCGTTGCCCTTATTATTGGCAACCATCAATGCCTGAACGTGTTTGTTATCGCCCTGAATCTTTTCTTCAAGATCTTTAAGAATACCTGCCGCGCCGAGATAATAAACGGGGTAGTCTGCGCGATATTGGCTGTTGACGATACCTATCTGATTGCTGTCCTGTTCCGTAAGAATTTTGACGGAAGCGTTGGAATCGTATACGTTGACCGCAGCCTTAGGAAGAACGGTCTTCGCGTCGATATCCGAAACGGTTATGTTGTAACTGTCTTTTTCTTTCTTATCGTCGTCTTTGGTGTAATCTTCGAGGTGTTCGCCGAGAAGAGAAAGTTTTACGACGTTGGTCGAAGTCGCTTCGTTATAGACTTTGTCGCCGTCGAGCATATCGAACGTGAAGTCTTTGAATATAGCGTAACCGGTGGGAAGGGTTCTCGGGTCGTCGGTATTGTCGGTAGGACCGAAACTGAACTTAACCGAGAAGTTCATGTCTTCTTTTTCGTATTTGGTGCAAATATAGATAGTGTATCTGACGTAACCGTCGTTGTATTTTCCGTCTTCTTCGGTGGTGGTGAAGTAAGAGAATTTGCCGCTCGAACTTTCTTTGCCGTTATCCATAACGACTACGGACGCGCCGCTTTGGGAAGACGCGGCGGTTTTTACTTTAGCAAGGAACGAAAGTCTGTAGTAAGTAATAGAGTTTTCGTCTTTCGTATAGTCGGCGCCTTTTACCGAAAGGGCGTCGGTTCCGACGGAGTCGATCGTGTAGGAGTAGGAAGAACCGAATACCGCTTTGCCGTCTTTACCCGTTTTGGGGAATACCATGTAAACGGCGTTCGTTACTTCTTCGTCTTTGCCGTCGAGTTTAAGAGTGGCGTTACCGTAACCGACCTTGAAATCGTCCGAAGCGTTCGCGTCGCCCGCTTTCATAACTTTGTTGGATACGCCGTTCGTCTTATCCGTACGTATTTCGTTGTAGTCGCCGGTTCCGTTTACGGTCTTGGATACGTAAGTGTCCGC
>CAKQUX010000018.1 GCA_934277645.1 uncultured Clostridia bacterium
TGCTTTTGCCCATCTCGCTTCCATTTGGATTTTGTTGAAATAATACAAGAATACTTTGTTTTCAGATACGTTCTAATACAGGTTCAAGAATACTGTCCATGGCGAGGCATTCGATTTGGCGATAATCCATCGCAGACAGCATATCCGTATGCTGTCAAGCGCGGATTAACAGTCAAGTTGGACAAGAACAGTTTCCTTTTGTGGACACATGGCTGTATTTTACATCCGGACCTCTGCGGCGGGAACAATTATTACAAAGGTTCACGCGGCGTCCCTTCACCCCTGCTAGTAAAACGCTTTTCTGGTAAATGTAGCGGAGACGTTCTAGCCCAGGAGATTCTAATGCTCACAAAAATGAATTGGAATAGTGGGGGCAGTCTATATAAAACGCTCCCTGTTACTTTAGATTTTGCAAAAGTGTTGGCTCGGATGTCGAAACAGGACGAGGCAATTTACGATAAAGCGTATGATTTTAGGTATTTTATGTAAAGAAATTGATAATAATACAGCAATCTCAAAATTCTTCTGAGAGAAAATCTTTATGGTTAAAACCGGATTGGTAGAAAGCGTGGTAGAATGCATATTGATGAGAGTTACGTTTATCAAAAAGAAGTGGATTGATCCCTATTAACTGAAGGTCTTACACTTCCTATCAAAGAACAAGTAGTCTTCGGCCAGATTATGGGCCGTTATCTAGAAAAGGGCGAAGCAAAACCGATCCGATTAATTTTAGGCGGAAAAACCTTTAGCGCAACCATTCGAAATGTAAAATTTCAGGAAAAGTGGAAGCATAAATCTGATATTCTGCAAATTCGGTATGCCAAGAATGGTGATTTGGCGCATGCACTCCAAGTGGCCTTTTCAAACAGCTACAATTACCTAAACGCGATTCGGCAAAACCGTGAAAGGGATGACCGCCGGATTATTAGACTGCCGGATAATGCAAAGGATTATCTTGCTATTTATACCACGGAATATGATGATACATATGTACTGGAGCCTATTCTTTCAGAAGATATGATTGTTGTGGCAACTTACGCAAAGATGCATTCCGAGCAGCAAATCGAAAATGAAATGAATTTTGAGACAGAGGATCCAACTGCAAGCATTCAAATTTCGGGAAGTGTCTTAAAAATACGAAAACTGAACAAGAAAATTGGAGAAAATCTAAAGCAGCTATATGGCTATCGCTGCCAGATTTGTGGGAGAGTCGTTGGAGAAGAATATGGTGCATATGTTTGCGAGGCCCACCATATTGACTACTTCACAAAAAGCCTCAATAACAATGCAAGCAATCAAATGATTGTCTGTCCCAACCATCATAGAATCATCCATGCAGACAATCCATGTTTTGACAAAACAGCACTCCAATTCACCTTTTCAAATGGTTATGTGGAGCCAATTTGCCTAAACTATCATCTCTAAGCTTAATTCCGGTTAGAATTAGCCTATACACTTCGGCAGCGGTATATCCAGCAGCACATATATTTGCCGTTGCTGTTTGGTAAGTGGGTTCAAAAGTCGTTCTTCCTCACTTCCGGGATATTTTATGGTTTTAATTTTGCGGGGAAATGAGCAATATGCGTACCATCTGAAAACCAAACAGGAGGGACACATATGGAAATTACTTACACCCGTGTCGGAGACTATTATCGTCCAAACCTGATTGCACCGGAAAACCCCAGGATTGGCCGCTGGGGAATGCTGCGCTTCAACTATTTATGAAAACATCGTGAGGCACTTTATACCATCATGCTTATGGAGAACACGCTGAACCCCCACCTGGAAGAAATTTACCGTCAGGCGCAGGAAATGGAACAGCGACTCATTTCCCAGCTGGCCCAGCAGGAAAGTGTTACCGAGTGGCTGAAAGCAGACAACCAAATGGAATGGGTCGCCCGGATGAACAACATTCGGCACCGGGC
>CAKQUX010000019.1 GCA_934277645.1 uncultured Clostridia bacterium
CAACGGATTGCGGCGTTGGCGGCATGCGTCGTTCTGGCGTTGTTCGTCGGCGTGATAACTCCTTTTGCGATCGGAAACATCGAAGTCGGAACGGTGACGATGGAAATCAATCCCGGAGTCGAGTACGTTATTGCCCGGAACGGTAGCGTAAAGGCGGTACGTTTTCTTAACGACGACGCAGAAAGATTGTTGGAAGAAATCGAGTTGAAAGGACAAAGTCTTAAATCCGCCCTTTCAATTACCGTTGCCGCATATAAGGCAGCAGGTCTTATGGAAAGCAACGATACCGTATTGATTTCGTTCGACAAAAAATTAAGCGGCAACGAAAAACTGAAAGAATCTGTCTCCGAAGTCGTGAGAGAGACTCTTGAAAAAACCAAATCCGTACATACCGTGGTTTACGTTGTTCCGGCAGGCGACGAAAAAACGGTTGCCATTGCGGAGAAATACGGTATTTCGCAGGGTAAAGCCGAACTTATCGCCGACGCAAAGAAAAACAGCAACATACCCGAAGAAGATCTTGTGAAACTTCCGCTTGACGAACTTGTCGGACTGCAAAAAGACGTTAATTCAACCATTATCACCTCCGAATATATCGGTATACTCAAAGCGAAAGCAATTGCATCGAACGACTCGGGGTGTGCGGCAAGAGTTGAATTTACCGAGGCAAGGCTTATCGATAAAGGAGTTGAATATCCTTATTATCGCCTTGTATTCAACGACAAGCGCACACAATGGACTTACCTCGTAACTGCGGCAACCGGCGATATTCTCGAAAAGAACGAAGTCGCGCTGTTCATATCTTTGGAAGAAGCGAAAGACATTGCTCTGAAAGATGCGGGAATTAAAGATAAGAACGAAGCGAAAGTTGTGTTTACCAAAGAAGAATTGAGCCGCAATTCCGGTCGTCCGTGCTGGATTCTGGAGTTTTACACGGCAGAATATCAATATAGTTACAAAATCGACGCGAAAACGGGCGAGATAATCTTTTTCGATTATCATATCGATATAAGAAAAGCAAAGGAAATCGCCTTGACGGATGCGGGTGTGTATGAGGAAATTGCAAAGATAACGTTCACCGCAGAAGAGTACGTCGGAGGCGGCATAAAAACCCCGTATTTCTACTTCGTGTTCAATAACGACGCTATACAATGGACTTACCGCATTGACGCTACAAGCGGAATCATACTTTACAATGCGAAAGAACCGACCAAAGCATTTATACAGAGCAGGATTCATAATGTGAGACAGTAAAATTTTTATTGAAAATTTTATTGGTTGTTCTTTTTACCATAAAGACAAAAAAGGAAAAAACGCTAAAACACTTGACGAACAAATGTTCGTATATTATACTATAATAGGCTTGATGTAAGGTCAAGTTTTGCGCCATAAGAAAAGGCGTTGTCGGGCGTGAAGATTTTGCCCGATTGTTCGTTCCCTTTTGTGGACTCGGACAGGATAATTACCGTCGTTTACCATAGAATTGCGGTTAGGTGTAGCAATTCCGCGACGGGCGTTGAAATCGTTAAAAAAGAGAGATTTCGGCGTGGGTTTTGTTGTGGTACGATTTTTCAGATAAAATCGACTAAAAATTAAATAATCGGGATTAAAATCCGTGCGAAGAACGAGCCAATTTAAGGCAACCGAAATCGCACGGATTTTTTTATCCATAAATACAAAATCGGAGGTGCTTTATGTAACGAAAATAAAAACTTAATACTTGCGTTTTAAGTCGGTGATAGAAAAAATATCAGCGGCTTTTTTGTCGTCTTTCGGGAGGTTAAACAATGACAAATTACAA
>CAKQUX010000020.1 GCA_934277645.1 uncultured Clostridia bacterium
TAACGATTATATCACACGCCGAAAAACTTTTCAAGCGGTTTAACGATTTTTATTGTGAAAAAATTTTTAAGTGAATTTTAGTAATTCTATATCCATCGCAATGACGTACTTGTTTACCGTCCTCGCGAGTGGGGTGTATGCAATCATGCAGCGGATTTAATTTTACCGTAACAGCCACTCCGCGGGAAACCACCCTTCCGGGAGATGTTTCGCTTACGCTCAACATGACGACTTTGTCTATACAGCCGCTCCGTCTTTTATTGCGGGCGGGTTTTACCTTGCTTTGGCGTCGAAAACGATATTGCAAAGTCCTTCGGCAAAATCCGGCTCGTGGGTTACGAGAAGCAACGCTCCTTCGTAGGCGAGCAACGCCTCTTTAAGCGCCTTTTTCGCTTTTACGTCAAGGTGGTTCGTGGGTTCGTCTAAAATCAGAATATTCGACGAGTAGTTGCCCGTAATCGCGAGTTTGAGTCGCATCATCTCGCCGCCCGAAAGGGTTGAAACGGGTTTCGTGGCGAGTTCGCCGCCAAGCCCCACTTTTGCGAGCGCGGCGCGGATTTCTTTCTGCGAAGATCTCGGATACGCGTCGAGATACGCTCCGTACGCCGAGAGATTGCCGTTATCGAATTTCAGTTCCTGCTCGATATAGCCTATCTTCGCCGCAGGGTGGAATAAAAACGAGCCGCCGAGCGACGGAATTTTGCGGAGTAAAGTCTTTACGAGCGTGGTTTTACCTACGCCGTTCGTACCCCTTATCCACACCTTGTCGCGCGAATTGATATGCAGACTTACGTCGGGTATAAGTTGGCGGTCGTAGCCGACTTTAAGGCTTTTAACCACGAGCATATCTTTCGTATTGAGTTCGAGATAGGGGAAACTGAACGAACAATCTCTTTCGACCGTTGGTTTAGCCATGACTTCTATGCGGTCGAGCATTTTTTTACGAGAATTAGCCATGCCCGCCGTGGAAGCCCTCGCTCCGTTTTTGGCAATATAATCCTGCATTTTTTTAATTTCCGCCTGCTGACGGTCGTATGCCGCTTCGTATTGCTTGTTGAGCATTTCGCGCTGCTCTAAATACTTGTCGTAGTTGCCCGAAAATTTGCGGATTTGTCCGTTTTCTATGCTGACTATCGTCGTTGCCACGCGGTTGAGAAACGCCACGTCGTGCGATATTACCAGAAAAGTTTTTTTGTATGAAGTAAGATATTTAACGAGCCACTCTACGTGTTCTATATCGAGAAAGTTCGTAGGTTCGTCTAAAAGGGTTAAATCGTGTTCTTCGAGCAGCAGTTTAGAAAGCATCAATTTTGCCCTTTCCCCGCCCGATAAAGTGCCGATAATCGCGTCATAGCCGAACTTATTTACGCCGAGTCCGTTGGCGACTTTTTTGATTTGGGAATCCAAATCGTAATATCCCGAATCGTCTAAACGCTGTTGCAGTTTAGCCGATTTTTCAATCAGCCTGTCGAGTTCGTCGCCGTCGGCTTCGCCCATTTTATTGTAGATTTCTTCGAGTTTTAAGTTGAGTTCGTCAAGATAAGAAAACGCGTCGCGCAGGTACGCCATTACGGTTTCGTCTTTCGGCAGAGTTGCGTGCTGATCGAGATAACCTATCCGAAGCCCCGGCAGGCGTTTCACTTCGCCTTCGTCCTGCAAAAGTTTACCCGCCAGAATGTTTATAAACGTCGATTTGCCCGCGCCGTTAAGCCCGACCACGCCTATGTGTTC
>CAKQUX010000021.1 GCA_934277645.1 uncultured Clostridia bacterium
CCGCACGCAACTTGCCGTAAGAGCAAGAGAATCGGGGCTTGTGATTCTCGACAAAACCGACGACGAAATCTGACCGACAACACACCTAAATATAAACTACAAGAAGTAAATTTTGAAACAAGTTCAAAATTTTGCGCTGACGCGCTTGCAAAGTTGACACTTCGCGCTTCTAAGTATGTAAAAACATCAGTTTTGCTTGAAAATACGCTCGCTTTTTCTCGCGTACTTTCAGACAAAACTTCCGATATTATAAAGAAACAGGCAGTCGCTTACCGCGGCTGTCTTTTTTTTGCAAAACTTTTTTTCTGAAAAACACAAAAAACTTGCCAAAGGGGTGCCGAATGGCACTCCCCAAGCGCATACCACCTATGATAAAATATATATGCAGAATGTAAAATCAGGCGTAGTGTACGCAAAGGAGAAAGGATATGAAATGAAAAGAGTCGTACTCGCAATCAGGAACAGACTCGTTTTGGAAGCGGTGACAAACGCCCTGAAACGCGCCGGGTTCTTTGTGGAAAAATCTTCTTCGCAGGAAACGGAGCGTATCCTTACGCTGACGAACGCGCTTGCGGCAACAATCCTTGTAATGGACGTTACAAGGTCGGGCGACGGCACGTTTGATATGAGAATGGACACCGTGAAAGAAACCAAACGGCAGAACCCTGAAATCAAAATCGCGCTTCTTTGCGACAACGTGTCGGATGAAAGCAGCGCATACAAAGTCAAATGCGCCAAAGAAGACGGCAGTATCGACGCATTCTTCTATGAATCCGTCCCGTCCGACTATCTTGCCGACGCAATAGACGCACTTTAACGAACGAAAACGGAAAATTATTAACGGTTTTAGAACGCAATTCTCGATTTGCGGTTTGAAACAAATCAATTTAGAAAAAAGGAGATACGATTATGACAAACAACAAGGCGAATAAATCAAAGATATTGGCGCTTATACTCGGTCTTACGATGTGCCTTGCGCTTATGCTCGGCATTGTGTTTGCAAGCCCGACGAGTACGGTCTATGCGGAAGGCGGAACGGGAACGACAGGCGGACTTACGATCGGCGGAACAGGCGATATAATCGGCACAGGGTATTCCTATGAAGGCGCGACACAAACGCTGACTCTGAACGGCTACAACGGCAAGGAGATTATGTTTAGCGGTTCGACAATTAAAGTTGAAGGGAACAACACCATAACGGTTGACAAAACTTCCAAGACGTTTGACGCTTTTGGTTATTCTTATTATGTCGGTATTGGTTCTATGGAAGCAATCACTATCACGGGTGGTGGTTCTTTGGCGATCAACATTGATAAAACCGATATAACCAATCAGCCCTATGGTATTTGGACATATAGAGGTCTTACCATAAACGGCGGTAATATCACGATAGGCAAAGACATAGATAACGGCAGATGGGAAATCGGACTTTATTCGCAAGCCGGTTCCATCAGTGTAGTGGGAAAAGCGTCGCTCGACGTTACGGCTACTTGGAGCGCGATATACGCATCAGGTGAAAAAATCACGTTGGCAGGCGAGGGTAATAAAAAAATACTGATAAATAAAGAAGGCAAAAACTTTCAAGCCGACGGAATTCGCGCCGGAGGAGGCGAAGTGGATATTTCGGGCGTGGATAGTCCGGACAAGGGAAAGGTAACCTGTTTATTCTCAAATAGCGGCGGGGG
>CAKQUX010000022.1 GCA_934277645.1 uncultured Clostridia bacterium
TACATATTCTTGGAAAATTATTATTATTCCAAAATTCCAAATATTTTTAAATATTGCCTTAATTTCACTAGAATAAGGTGTATCTTGGAATCCAACAATAAATCCTAACATGTAATAAAATATAAAATATCCTACTACCGTTATAATTACTGTCTGTAAGATATCAAGTCTAAATTTTTTATTAACATATTCATTCCTAAATAAAATAAAACATACTACAGCAAGCAAAATCCAAAACATAGGATTTATTATGCTATTGTAAGTATTACTAAATTTATTTATTAGGAGAAGACAAGATAAAATTAAATAAGATATAATTGTTGCTATAACAATAATACTTTTACTATTAACCTTACGCATCTTGTCCTCCTAACAAATTATAATAAGTTCAAAGACTTATTTTATACTAAGTTTAAATTATTAAACTAAGCAGTTTTTTGATTGTAATCTAATACTACAGTTAAGCTTTTTGAAGCTCCAGTAGTTGGTGCGTTTTCTCCAGTAGCATTAGCATCGTATTCAACTTTTACGTCAAAAGTATGAGTACCAGTTTCTTTTGCTAAGTCAGAACCTTGTTCGCTTCCTGCAGCTGGTGTAACTGTATATTTAATAGCAGCTGATCCACCTTCTCCTTCAGTTTCAGTTATTTTAGTAAGAACTGCATCAAGGCTACCAGTATTTTTAACTGTTACAGTATAAACAGCATAGTCTCCTGGTTCTTTTAATGAAACATTGAAGTTAGCAGTAGTAGCGGTAAATGCTGGTGCAGAAGTTTCAGTTACTCCAGCAGAAGCTTCTTTTTTAACGATATTAGTAATTTGAACATTCCATGTATCGCTTATTGTTGCATTAGCATTAATTGTTAATTGAGATGATAATGCAGCGAAACCTATGCTCATAAATACTATTACTGCGCATAATACACCAATTATAATACCTTTACTCTTTCTTTCGCTTTCCATTACTTTTCCTCCTTCTTTTATGAGACCTAGTCTCTTGCTTCAAATAGATTGTGACCAATCCTATTCTTATTAATTATAGCACACATTAAAGTCTAATGTAAATCATTTAATTAACAAAAATTGTATTTTTGTCGACTTTTTTTTCAATAAAAAAAAGAACATTTCTGTTCTTATAATTCTAGTGTTTCTACATCCTGAGTTACGTGTGGTGTTGCAGGTATTGTATCATTAGTAGTTGTATCAACAATGGCAGCTCCACCAACTACTTCTGGTGTTGCAATTGGGTCAACCAATTTAGCTTCATTAACCCCTGGAGTTGCTGGTTGTGGTGTAGGAACAACTGTTGAATATGCAGGATGTGCAACTGTAGGAATTGGTGCTGTATTCTCAAGTGGATCTGCACCACCATATATTACAGTCTTTTCTGGTTGTAGATTTTCCTTCTTTATATCAATTGTTGGACTTACCCCACCATATATTGATACAGGTTGCACTGGTTCTGTATTAATAACTTTCTTAACCTCTTCTTGTACAGGTGCCTGTGGTACTACAGGTGTAGCATTTACAACTGGTGTAGGAT